>CAVOZD010000011.1:0-18292 GCA_963700835.1 uncultured Alphaproteobacteria bacterium | reverse complement strand
ACACATACTCGGCAACCAAGTCGTCGAGGCCGGGGATGACGCCGCGGTGCGCGTTCTTGATGTAGATGAACAGCGGGCGCGACACGGCATAGTCGCCCGAGGCGATCGTGTCCGCGTTCGGGGCGACGCCGTCGACCGCGACCGGCTTCAGCGTGTCGGTGTTCTCGTAGAGGAACGAGTAGCCGAAGATGCCGAGCGCGTTGGGATCGGCCTGCAGGCGCTGGACGATCAGGTTGTCGTTCTCGCCGGCCTCGATGAACGGGCCGTCCTGGCGCATGCGCTCGCAGACCTCGTCCTTGCGGCCGTCCTCGAGCGCGGCGATGGCGCCGAACGCTTCGCAGCCCTCGTGCATCACCAGTTCGACGAAGGCGTCGCGGGTGCCGGAGGTCGGCGGCGGGCCGAAGACCTGGATCGGCGCTTCGGGCAGGGCCGGGTCGATCTCGTTCCAGCTTGTGTAGGGGTTGGCGACGATCTCGCCGTCGACCTCGACCTCGGAGGCCAGCGCCTGGAAGATCTGCGCTTTGGTCAGATCGAGGTCCGGGCCGTCGATCGAGTGGGCGATGCTCAGACCGTCATAACCGAGCAGCACCTCGGTGATGCTGTCGACGCCGTTGGCGGTGCAGACCTCGTACTCGGATTCCTGCATCGCCCGCGAGGCGCCGGTGATGTCGGGATGGTCCGGACCGACGCCGCCGCAGAAGATCTGCATGCCGCCGCCGGTGCCGGTCGATTCCACCACCGGGGCCGCGCCGCCGGTCATCGCCGCGAACTGCTCGGCGACCGCCTGTGTGTAGGGGAACACCGTCGACGAGCCAACGATGCGGATCTGGTCGCGGGACTGGGCGATGGCGGTGGTGGCGACGGCGGCTGCGCAGAGCGCCAGCACCGCGGCGCCGGTCTTCAGGGCGGGTTTCATGCTTTGTCCTCTCGGAATGTCGGAACGTTTCAAGGCGGACGCGCGCGACGCACAGCTCCACCGTCAGCAGGCGCGAGCTATCGGGCCGGCTTGACGGACGTGTTTCAGAATTGTGAGACGTTTATGACAGTCTAAATATATGTTTTTATATGGAGATTTATCGACCGCCGCCGGTTTTCGGCGTTTCAGGCCCGCTTTCGTGACTGAAGAGGAGCGGCCGCCTCGGCCGCCTCGGCCTCCGCGACGGAGCGGCGTATCGTGGCGCGGATCAGCTTGCGCAGCCGGTCGAGCTCCACCGGCTTGGTGACGAACTCGTCCATGCCAACCTCGCGCGCCTTGTCGCGGTTCTCGGCCATCGCGTCCGCCGACAGCGCGATGATCGGGGTGTAGCCCCGCGCCAGCGCCTGTTCGCGGCGTCGCAGCTCGCGGGTCGCCTCGAAGCCGTCGAGCACCGGCATCTCGATGTCCATCAGGATGACGTCGTAGTCGGTCTTCTCCCAGGCGGCCAGCGCGTCGGCGCCTTGGGAGACCATATCGAAGCTCATGCCGAGCTTCTTGAGATAGAGTGAGAACACGTACTGGTTGGTGGCGTTGTCCTCCACCACGAGAACGTGCGGCGCGGTTTCGTCGGCGAGCGGCTCGTCGGCGGGCTCGATCTCGGCCCGCGCTGGCGCCGAAGTCGTCTGGATCGGGATCTCGACCCGGAAGGTCGAGCCGCGGCCGAGCCGGCTCTGCACGCTGACGCCGCCCTGCATCTGTTCGCAAAGCCGCTTGGCGATGGCGAGCCCGAGGCCGGTGCCGCCGAAGCGGCGCGTCGTCGAGCTGTCGGCCTGCACGAAGGGCTGGAAGAGCTTCTCGATCGCCGCCGAGGACATGCCGATGCCGGTGTCTGTGACCGCTATCTCCAGCATGGACTGCGCGCCGCGGCCTCGCACCGCGACCTCCGCGGTGATGCGGCCGGCGTCGGTGAACTTGATTGCGTTCGAGATCAGGTTCACCAGGATCTGCCGGATCCGCACCGGGTCGCCGAGGCAATGGGGCTCGGGCGCGGAGATCTGCATCTCGAGCCGGAGCCCCTTGGCCGCGGCCACCGGCGCGAAGAGTTCGCGCGCCGCCAGCGCCAGTTCCGGCACGTCGAAGACCGTCTCCTCGATGTCGATCTGGCCGGATTCGATCTTGGAGAGGTCGAGCACGTCGTTGAGGATGTCCATCAGCGACTTGCCCGACGCGATCATCACGCCGAGCATCTCGCGCTGCTCCTGGCTGAGCTCGGTGTCGGCCAGGATCGAGGCGAGACCGAGCACGCCATTCATCGGCGTCCGGATCTCGTGGCTCATGGTCGCCAGAAACGCGCTCTTGGCCTTGTTCGCCCGCTCGGCAGCCTGGGTCTGCTCCTGAAGCGCCTCGGCTAGCTGGCGCGCCTCCGCCAAGAGGCCCGAGCGCATCTCGGCGGCGAGCAGCATGTCGAGCGTGCCGTCGGTCGGCGAGAAGTCGGAGAACTGCAGCTGCGGCGCCCCTTCGGCGGCCTCGATGTCGGGGATGTGGCCGAGCATCAGCCAGACCCCGTCGCTGCGGTCGAGCGCGATGCCGCGCATCCGCAGCTTCACGGCCGGGGTCTCGAGTCGCACGATCATCGGCCGGCCGCGGCCGCGCAGGCTGGCCATGTCGGCGATGCTCGTCGGGCGTTCGATCTGGAAGCGTCCGAAGAACTCCGAACCCACCAGATCGCCGCCCGCATGGGCGATCAGCGAGGGTCCCGCCGCGGCGACCCGTCCGTCTGGCGTCAGGCGGACGTAGGCGGGAAAGAGCTCGGCAAGCTCGCGGTCATCAAGCTGGAACGTCATGAATTCCCTCAGGCTCCGGGGCGGCGAAGCTCGAACGCAACCCCGTCGGCGGTCTCGTGGTAGGTGATCGTCACGGTCTCGCCGAACCGCTCGGCGACCGCGCCGAGAATGCCCTGAACGAAGGGGGCGAGGCCGTCGCGGTCGGACTTGTAGAGCACCGTGAGCAGGCCGGGTTCAGAGCCGACCACCTGAAAGGACGGCATCTGGGCCCTGGGCATGTTCGACTTGATGCTGGCGTGCATGCGGTCGAGGTTCTCGACGAACTCCTCCAGATCATCGCCGGCCATGCTGAGCACCCGCCCGTAGGCGGAGGCGCCCGCGAAGGCGATCCAGTAGCGCCCGAACTGATAGAGCGCCTCGTCGATCGGCAGCCTGAGTTCGTCCGAGATCAGCTTTACCAGCGCCATGGTCTCGGTGTCGGCGTAGTAGTCGACACCGATGAAATGCTGGCTCGAGATCGCGTTTCGGGCGAGCAGGGCGTCCCAGGCCTCCTGGCTCATGTGCGCGAGCGCCATGTCGCGGGCCGCCTGGTGGATCATGCCGTACAAGACCTGTCTCCCGCTTCCGCGCCTGCCCGGAGCGCGCCGTTCTTGGTCGCTCGATCGTTATTCCGGCCGGCGTTTGGGGTAAGTTAACGAGTGTCTGCATAGTATTTGAATGGTTAAGCACATCCTAACGTGCGCAGTGCATCGGGCTTCCAGGTGTGAAGGGGCAGGGTATGAGAAAAAGCAGCGCTCTCGAACAGAGTTACTTGGAAACCGACGACTGCCCAGGATCGGAACAAAACACGAACAATTTTAGACGAGACCTCGAGATCTCCCGGGTCGACATCGTCATCGTCAAGGACAGCTGGAACAAGTTCCTCGCCTACGACGACATGCTCATCGGCATGTTCTTCGAACGGCTCGTGCTCGATTGCCCCGAACTCGCCGAGCAGTTCGGCGCGGCGCTCGACCAGGCGCCGTCGGAGTTCCTCAAGCTCTTCGATCTGGCCGTGCGCGCCCTGGATCCGGCCACCGAGGCGACGCTGCGCGAGGCCTACGCCGAGGCGCCAGGCGCCCGGCGGGCGCGGAGCCGAACGATCGCCGACTGCGGCGCGTTCTTCTCGGCCTACGGGCTGACGCCGCGCCACTGGCGCGCGGCGCAGACGACCTTCCTCTGGGCGATGGCCAGGGCGCCCTACCTCGAGGACTTCGAGCGCGAGGACCTCTCGCGCAAGGACGATTCCGCGCTGGCGCGTTTCTTCGAGGTCCATGTCGCGGCGGCGATGATCGACGCCGCCGTCGCCGAGCAGCGCGCGCTGTCGCCGGAGGCGATCGCCCAGATGCAGGCCGGGGCGGAGCAGATGCTGTCTCACGCCCAGGAGGCCGGCGTCTTCTTCTACCAGACCCTCTTCCGGACCTTTCCCGAGGTGCTGCGCCACTTCCGCACGGCCGACATGGACGCGCTGTCGCGCCATCTGATCGAGACGGTGGTGTTTCTCAGCCGCGTGGCGGCCAATCCGCGGAGCCTGCGCGGCGAGTTGCGCAACCTCGCCTCCGTCCACCAGGTCAACCAGATCCCCACCGACGACTACCCCAAGCTCGCCGGGCCGCTGCTCGAGACGCTGTCGACCTGGGGCCTGCCGCTCAACGATGCGATGCGCACCGGCTGGACGGTGCTCTTCGGGCGGGTGATCCGCATCATCTCCGAGCCGATGGCCCAGCAGGAGCGCCTGATGGCCGCGGCGGGCGAGTTCATCGACCAGGTCGCCGACGAATGCGGCTGGCCCGCCACCCGCAAGGAGAAGCGCTGGTCCGAGATCGCCCACGAGATCCGCGCCACCGGCACCTACACCCAGACCGCCGAGGAACTCGATTTCGGCGCCAAGGTCGCCTGGCGAAACGCGCCGAAATGCATCGGTCGGATATCGTGGAAGAACCTGATCGTGCGCGACCGTCGCCACGTCAGCGATCCCGACGAGATGTTCCGCGAATGCGTGGAGCACCTGCGCGCCGCCACCAACGGCGGCAACATCGAGATCGTGCTGACCGCGTTCCGGCCGACCCGCCCGCAGGAGCGCTGGGGCCCGAGGATCTGGAACGGCCAGCTCATCCGCTACGCCGCCTACCGGCTGCCCGACGGATCGGTGCTGGGAGACCGGGCGAACCTCGACCTGACCGCGGCGATCCGCAAGCTCGGCTGGACCCCGCCCGAGGAGCCGACCGCCTTCGACGTGCTGCCGCTGGTCATCGACGTGCCCGGCCACGAGCCGCGGCTCTACGCGTTCGACCCCGAGGACATCCTCGAGGTCGACATCACCCATCCCACCGAACCCGCCATCGGCGCGCTCGGGCTGAAGTGGTGCGCGGTGCCCGCGATCTCGAACTTCCGTCTCGAGATCGGCGGCATCAACTACGGCTGCATCCCCTTCAACGGCTGGTTCATGGGCACCGAGATCGCCCGCGACCTCTGGGAGGAGAAGCGCTACGACCGCGCCGAGGACATCGCCCGCGCGCTCGGCCTCGACACCTCGAGCGAGACGACGCTCTGGCGCGACCGGGCGTTCCTCGAGCTCAACGCGGCGATCCTGCATTCCTTCCAGCAGGCCCGCATCACCCTCGTCGATCACCAGACCGCCTCGCGGCAGTTCATGATCCACGACCTGCGGGAAAAGAAGGCCGGCCGCGAATGTCCCGGCCAGTGGTCCTGGCTGGCGCCTGCGGCAGGCGGGTCGACGGTGCCGGTCTGGCACCACGAGACCCGCGACTTCCAGCTCCGACCGGCCTATTCCTACGCCGCCGACCGCTGGGCGGTGATCGAGCGCGACATCGCGCCGGCGCGGTTCCTTACGCCGACGCCCCAGAAGACCCGACGGCCGCTGATCATCTACGCCTCCGAGACCGGCACCGCGGAGGGCTACGCCCGGCAGGCGGCGCGCCGGCTCGGCGCCCTGTCGCCGCTGGTGATCTCCATGGACGAGGTCGACGTGGACCTGCTGTCCCGCGAATCGCTGGCGCTCGTCATCACCTCGACCTGCCGCGACGGCGACGTGCCCGACAACGGCCGCGCCTTCCTCGACTGGCTCCAGGAGGCCCGGCCCGGGGCGCTGGAGGGGCTCGCCTTCGCGGTGCTCGGCATCGGCAACCGGATCTATCCCAACTTCTGCGCCGCCGCGGCGACCTTCGACGCGGCCTTCGAGGCGGCGGGGGCGAGCCGCATTTCGGCGCTCACCCTCGCCGATGAGATCGCCGGGCAGGCGGACACCGTCAAGCAGTGGCTGGAGATGTTCGCCAAGCTCTGGGCCGCCGACGGCGGCGAGACGCGCGCTCGCCGGGCGATCGTGGAGCTGATCCCCGCCGCGCGTCCGCCCGCCGACGATCCCGCCACGCTGGGCGTCATCGCCTTCAACCGCGAGATGCTCGCCGGCGCCGATCCCGACAGCCGCTCGACGCGGCATATCGCCATCGATCTTCCCGAGGGCGCGCCCGGCTACCGACCGGGAGATCATGTGGCGGTTCACCCGGTAAACCCGCCCGAGCTGGTGCTCGGCATGTGCCACCGGCTTGGGCTTCCCGAGGACGCATGGTTCCGCGTCCTCGGCGCCTCCACCGGCGCGCTCGACCGCTACCGGGACGGCTATCCGCTGGACCGGCTGCTGGCGCGCGATCTCGATCTCGCCATGCCCGAGGCCCCGGAGGAGCTGATGGCGGCGATGCGCGCGGTCAGCACCGATCCCGACGACCAGATGCAGCTCGACCGCTGGCTGGGCGTGCTCGACCTGGAGGAGGGCAACCCGTCGCGCCGCCAACTGCGCGACTGGCTCAGCGAGACCTATCTCACCGTGCTCGACCTCTTCGAGGCCTTCCCCGATTCGGTCCCGGCGCTCGACATGCTCATCGAGCTTCTGCCGCGGATGAAGCCGCGGATGTACTCGATCGGCTCGAGCCCGGTCGTTCACCCGCGCCAGGTCCGGATCATGGCCGGGGCGCTCAACATTCCCCAGCGCGACGGCCGCGTCCGCCGCGGGCTCTGCTCGCATTACCTCGCCGGCCTCGCCGCCGGGGATGTGGTGCGCTTTGCACTCAAGCCCGCGCCGCGTCCGCTCTGCACCGACTTCTCGGGTCCGCTCCTGCTTGTGGGCGCGGGCACCGGCCTCTCGCCGCTCTTCGGCCTCCTCGAGGACCGGGTGGCGCACAACATGCGCTCCGACGCGGCCAACCCGGCGATGCTCTACTTCGGCTGCCGAAACGAGCAGGAGTTCCTCCAGCGCGAGGAACTCGTCGACTGGCGCGCCCAGGGGTTCCTGTCGCGTCTCTCGGTCGCCTTCTCGCGCCAGGGCCCGGCCAAGGCCTATGTCCAGGACGCGCTCGACGCCGACGGGGCGCGGGTCTGGAAGGCGCTGGCGCGTCCCGACTGCCGCTTCCTGATCTGCGGCGACGCCAAGATGGCGCAGGATGTCGAGGAGCGCCTGGTGTCGATCATCCAGCGCGAGAGCGGCATGAGTTACGCCGCCTGCCAGGATCTGCTGCGCGCCATGCGCGCCGAGGGCCGCTACACCGAGGACGTCTGGGGGGTGCAGCTCAACCGGGACGTGGCGCTGCCCGAACTGGTGCGCTCCAAGTACGACCGCGGCGCGAGCTGGCTCGGCCGGCTCCAGCGCGCCCTGACCGGGCGCACGCCGGAAAGCGGATCGATCGTCGCCTACTGAGGTCGCTCCGTCCCCGTAGTCCGCGTCACGCGTCTTCGGGGATCGGATGGAAGCAGGCGTAGGCGTGCGCGCCGCCCTCGAGGGTGGGCGCGCGCGTCCGGCATTCGGACTCCGCGCGCCAGCAGCGCGGGTGGAAGGCGCAGCCCGGCGGCACGTTGAGCGGCGAGGGCAGCTCCCCGGCCAGGCGGATGCGCTCCTTGTGTAGCTCGGGATCTGCCACCGGCGTCGCCGACAGGAGCGCCTTGGTGTAGGGGTGGCGCGGCGCGGCGAAGATCTCCGCCTTCGACGCGATCTCCACGGGCCGGCCCAGATACATGACCAGCACCTCGTCGGCCACGTGCTTCACCACGCTCAGGTCGTGGGAGATGAAGAGATAGGCGAGGTTGAACTCGTCCTGGAGCTTGCGCAGCAGGTTGAGGATCTGGCTCTGGATCGACAGGTCCAGCGCCGAGACCGGCTCGTCGAGCACGATCACCCGCGGCTCCAGCATCAGCGCCCGCGCCACGGCGATGCGCTGGCGCTGGCCGCCGGAGAACATGTGCGGATAGCGCTCGTAGTGCTCCGAACGCAAGCCGACGAGGTCGAGCATCTCGCGGGCGCGGCGGGCCCGCTCCCCGGCGTCGATGTCGCGGCGGTTGATCAAGAGCGGTTCCTCGAGGATCGCCCCGATCTTCTGGCGCGGGTTGAGCGAGCCGAACGGATCCTGGAAGACGATCTGAACCGTCGCGCGCAGCCGGTCGCGGTCGGCCTGGGTCGCATGGGTGACGTTGCGCCCGTCGATTGTGAGCTCGCCGCTGGTCGGCGGTTCGATCATGGTCACCAGGCGCGCGAGCGTCGACTTGCCGCAGCCCGACTCGCCCACCACCGCCAGCGTGCGACCGGGCTCGAGCGTGAAGCTCACGCCGTTGAGCGCGCGCACGACCGTGGGCTTGGTGAAGGGGCCCGAGCGCAGCTCGTAGTGGCGGGCGAGGTCCTCGGCGACGATGATCGGCTCACTCATTGCGCACGACCTCCAGCCGGGCGTTGAGCGGATAGTGGCAGCGCGCGAAGCCGAGCGCCGGTCCCGCCGCCTCCGGGGCCTCGGTGCGGCATCGGTTGTCGCCATGGGTGCAGCGCGGCTCGAATAGGCAGGCCGGCGGGCGATCGAATACGCCTGGAACCACGCCTGGGATCGAGGGCAGGTACTTGCCCGTCGCGCGCTCGGGCAGCGCCGCAAGGAGCGCCGCGGTGTAGGGATGGTGCGGCCGCGCGAACAGCGGGCGCACCGGCTGTTCCTCGACTTTCTGGCCGGCGTACTGCACCGAGACCCGTTCGGCGGTTTCCGCCACCACTCCCATGTCGTGGGTGATGAGGATGAGCGCCATGCCGGTCTCCTTCTGCAGGCCGGTCAGGAGCTCGAGGATCTGCGCCTGGATGGTCACGTCGAGCGCCGTCGTGGGCTCGTCGGCGATCAGCAGCCGCGGCCTGCAGGCGATCGCCATGGCGATCATCACCCGCTGGCTCATCCCGCCTGAAAGCTGGTGGGGGAAGGCGTTGAGCCGCTTCTCGGGCGAGGGCAGCCCCACCTGGTCTAGCAGCTCCACCGCGCGGGCCTGGCGCTCGGCGCGGTCGAGGTCGGTGTGCGTGCGCAGGGCCTCGCGGATCTGGAAGCCGACCGTGAAGCAGGGATTGAGCGAGGACATCGGCTCCTGGAAGATCATGGCGATGTCCTTGCCGATGATCTTGCGGCGGTCGCGCGGCTCCATGGCGCGCAGGTCCACGCCGTCGAACTCCAGCTTGTCGGCGGTGATCTTCGCCGTCCACGGCAAGAGCCCCATCAGCGCCAGCATCGACACCGACTTGCCCGAGCCGCTCTCGCCGACGATGGCGAGGATTTCGGAGCGGTCCACCGACTGGTCGACGCTGTCCACCGCCCGGAACGCGCCGCCGGCGGTCTGGAACTCGACCGTGAGGTTGCGGATCTCCAGAAGCGCCATGGCTCAGCTCCGCTTCAGCTTGGGATCGAGCGCGTCGCGCAGCCCGTCGCCCATCAGGTTGATCGCCAGGACCGTGATCAGGATGGCGAGGCCCGGGAAGGTCACCACCCACCATGCCCGCAGGATGAACTCGCGCGCCTCCGCCAGCATCGTGCCCCATTCCGGGGTCGGGGGCTGCGCGCCCATGCCCAGAAAGCCGAGCGCGGCCGCGTCAAGGATCGCGGTGGAGAAGCTGAGCGCCGCCTGCACGATGATCGGCGAGAGGCAGTTGGGCAGCACCGTTCGGAACATCAGCCGCGCCTTGCTCGCGCCCACCACCCGCGCCGAGGTCACGTAATCCTTGCTGAGCTCGCTCAGCACCGAGGCGCGCGTCAGCCGCACGTAATGGGGCTGGAGCACGATGGCGATGGCGATCATCGCGTTGAGGAGCGATGGCCCCAGCACCGCCACCAGCACCAGCGCCAGCAGGAGGCTCGGGAACGCCAGCATCACGTCCATGATCCGCATGATGATCGTGTCGACCCACTTGCCGGCGAAACCGGCGACGAGACCGATCAGCACGCCGCCGGTGGAGGCCACCACCACGACGATGATGCCGATGAAGAACGAGAACCGCGCCCCGAAGATCAGCCGCGAGAGCATGTCGCGCCCCAGCGGATCGGTGCCGAGCGGGAAGGCCCAGGATCCGCCCTCCTGCCAGGCCGGCGGCTGCAGGATGTGGTCGCGGAACTGTTCGTTGGGCGGATAGGGCGCCAGCACGTCGGCGAAGATCGCCACCAGCACGAAGGCGACGAAGACCCAGAGCCCGAACACCGCGCCGCGGTTCTCGCGGAAGTACGACCAGAACTCGGCGAGCCGGCTCGGGCGGGCGATGGTCTCGGCGGGCGTCTCGGCGGGCTTTGGCGCGGCGGCGTCGGTCATCGCTCAGGCCTTCCGGATGCGCGGGTTGATCAGCCCGTAGAGCACGTCGACGGTGAGGTTGACGAGCATCACCATCACCGCGATCAGCAACAGCCCCCCTGGACCACCGGATAGTCGCGCCGGAAGATCGAATCGACCATCCACTTGCCGATGCCGGGCCAGGAGAAGATCGTCTCGGTCAGGATCGCGCCGGCGAGCAGCGTGCCTACCGAGAGCCCGATCACCGTGACCACCGGGATGAGCGCGTTGCGCAGCGCGTGCAGCCCGTTGATGCGCAGCGGCGACAGGCCCTTGGCGCGCGCCGTGCGCACGTAATCCTCGCTCAGCACCTCGAGCATCGCCGAGCGGGTCTGCCGCGCGATCACCGCCAGCGGGATCGTGCCAAGCACGATCGTGGGCAATATCAGGTGGTTGACGGCGGACGTGAACGCGCCCTTCTCCCCTGACAGCAGGCTGTCGATCAGCATGAACCCGGTGACCTGCGGGAAGAAGTAGAGCAGCGAGATCCGCCCCGACACCGGCGTCCAGGCGAGCCAGCCCGAGAAGACGATGATCAGCAAGAGCGCCCACCAGAAGATCGGCATGGAATAGCCCACCAGCGCCGTCGACATCAGCGCCCGGTCGAAGAACTTGCCCCGGTTGACCGCCGCGATCACCCCGGCGGGCAGGCCCAGCGCGACGGCGAAGATCATCGCGCAGATCGACAGCTCCAGCGTGGCGGGAAACAGCGCGAAGAACTCGTCCCAGACCGGCCGCTTGGTCACGAAGCTCTGCCCGAGGTCGCCATGCAGCACCCCGGTCAGGTAGTCCCAGTACTGCGCCAGGAACGGCTTGTCGAAACCGAACTGCTCGTAGAGCTCCTGATAGCGCTCCTCGCTCAGGCCCCGCTCGCCCGCCATCACCACGATCGGATCGCCCGGCAGCAGGCGGATGAACGAGAACGAGATCAGCGTCACCCCGATGAACGTCGGCAGGAAGGTCGCAAGACGCGTGAGCAGGAAGCGGAACATGGGCGGATGCCTGCCTTTCTAGCCGACGACGGTCAGGTCTCTGGGAAACGCGGTCAGAGTCCGCGATCCGGCCTCGGTGACGAGCACGTCGTCCTCGATGCGGACCCCGAAGCCGCCGAGCCGGTAGAGCCCCGGCTCGATGGTGAACACCATGCCCGGCTCCAGCCGCTCGGCGTTGCCGCGCATGATGTAGGGCGCCTCGTGCACGGCGCGGCCGAGCCCGTGGCCGGTCTTTGTGCGGATGCGGTCGGCGTAGGGCGAAGCCTCGAGCGCCGAGATCACCGCGTCGTCGACGTCGTGCGCGGTCGCGCCGGGCCGGGTCGCGGCGTGGCCGATCTCGTTGGCCGCGCGCACCGTCTCGTAGACGGCGCGACCCTCGTCGGAAACCTCCGCCACGAAGACGGTGCGGGTGATGTCGGCGCAGAGCCCGTCGAGCCGGGCCCCGAAGTCGATCAGGAGCGCGTCGCCTGCGCGCAGCGCGTAGTCGGGCCGCGCCTTGGCGTGCGGTTTGGCCGAGTTGTCTCCGGCGGCCACGATCGGCGCGAAGGAGAAGTCCTCCGCCCCGGCCCCGAACAGGTTGCGCGACAGCATGTTCTCGACCTGGGTCTCGGTCTGGCCGACGCGCACCGCCGCCAGGGTCTCAGCCAGCGCCGCTTCCGACACCGCGATGGCGCGCTCGAGCGCCGCGATCTCCTCGGGCGTCTTGCGCAGCCGCAGCCCGGAGATTGACGCCTCGGCGTCCACGATCTCCAGCCCCGGATTGGCCGCGCGCAGCGCCTGGTCGACGAAGACCCGCATCACCTGGCCCTCGACCCCGAGGCGGCGCAGCGGCCGCGCGGCGGCGAGCGCGGCGAACGCTGCGGCGTGGCCGTCCTGGTCGCGCCAGTCGAACACCTCGCCCTCGAATCCGATCGGCGC
Organism: uncultured Alphaproteobacteria bacterium; assembly: GCA_963700835.1. Taxonomy (GTDB): domain Bacteria; phylum Pseudomonadota; class Alphaproteobacteria; order Rhodobacterales; family Rhodobacteraceae; genus Amaricoccus. The sequence goes on along the minus strand of CAVOZD010000011.1, from coordinate 6,017 downwards.
GAAAGAGCCGAGTTCGAGATTGGGCACCACCGCGGCGGGCGCCCCGTCGACCGGGATCACCACGACCAGTGGACGCTCGTTGGTGTGGAAGTCCTTGCCGAACAGCCGGTGGAAGTTCGGGCCAGGGACCAGCGCCACCGCGTCGAGCCCGGTGGCGCGGGCGATCCGGCGGAACGGGGCGTAGCGGTCGGGAGCGTCCATCTGGCTTCGGCCCTCCCTCGGCGAGGCGCGGACGCGGGCGGCGAGATCGATCCGCCGCCCGCGTGTCTTTTCAAGATCTTACTCGGCGAGGCTTACGCCGCTGAACACATGGCCGCCGAACGGATCCATCACGTAGCCCTCGACCTCCGGCCGCAGCGGCATGAACACCACTGAATGCGCGATCGTCGCCCAGGGCGCCTGTTCCTTGAAGATCACCTGCGCCTCCTCGTAGAGCCGGGTGCGCTCGGCGACGTCCGAGGTCACCTTCGCTTGCTGGATCAGCGTGTCGAAGGGCTCGTAGCACCACTGCGCCCGGTTGGAGTTCTCCACGCCCGAACAGCCGAGCAGGACGTTCAGGAAGTTGTCCGGATCGCCGTTGTCGCCGGTCCAGCCGAGCAGGATCGCGCCGTCGCGATCCAGCGCGCGGGAGCGCTCGAGGTACTCGCCCCACTCGTAGGACACGATCTCCACGTCGACGCCGATCTCGGCCATGTCGGCCTGGATCAGTTCGGCCATCCGACGGGCGTTGGGGTTGTAGGGGCGCTGCACCGGCATCGCCCAGACCTTCATCGACAGACCCTCGACGCCTTCCTCGGCGAGCATCGCCTTCGCGGCTTCCGGATCGTAGGGATCGTCCTCGATCGCGTCGTTGTAGGACCACAGGGTAGGAGGAATTGGGTTCTTGGCCGCCTTGCCCGAGCCCTGGAACACCACGTCGATGATCGCGTCCTTGTCGATCGCCATGTTGAGCGCCTTGCGCACGTTGGCGTTGTCATAGGGCGGTTGCGTGGTGTTGTAGGCGAGATAGCCGACGTTCAGGCCCTCCTGCTCGAGAAGCTGCACGTCCGGGTCGGTGCGCATCGCCTCGATGTCGGCGGGATTGGGATAGGGCATGACGTGGCATTCGCCCGCCTTGAGTTTCTGGTAGCGCACCGAGGCGTCGGGCGTGATCGCGAAGATCAGGTTCTCGATCTTCGCCGGGTCGCCCCAGTAGTCGTCGAACCGCGCGTAGCGGATCACCGCGTCCTTCTGGTAGTCGACGAACCGGAACGGACCCGTGCCGATCGGCTGCTGGTTCAGCATCTCCGGGGTGCCGGCCTCGAGCATGGCGTCGGCGTATTCCTTGGAGACGATCGAGGCGAAGTCCATGCCGAGGTTGGCGATCATCGGCGATTCGGGGCGTGTGAGAACGAATTTCACCGTAAGGTCGTCGACCTTCTCGATCGACGCGATCAGCGCGGGCATGTCCATGCCGGAAAAGTACTCCCAGGTTCCACCTGAAACCGTGAAATAGGGATTGTCCTCAAGTCGTTGACGGTCGAAGCTGAAGATCACGTCATCGGCGTTCATGTCGCGCGTCGGGGTGAACATGTCGTTGGCATGGAACTTCACGCCCGGCCGAAGTTTGAAGGTGTATTCAAGCCCGTCCTCGGAGACTTCCCAGCTCTCGGCAAGGCCGGGCTCGATGTTGGTGGTGCCAAGCTCGAACGAGACGAGCGTGTCGTAGATGGCTCGGCTCGAGGCGTCGAAGGTGGTGCCCGAGGTGTAGAGCGCCGCGTCGAAGCCCTCCGGCGAGGCCTCCGAGCAGTAGACGAGCGTCTGGGCCTGCGCGGCCGCGCCGAAGGCGGCGATCGCGGCGGAGGCCATGAGGATGCGGGTGGCTTTCAAGTCTGTCTCTCCCGTTGTGTCGGAAGGGCGTGCGCGACGTGCGCGGCGCGGCCCCCCTCCGCTGCTTTTTCCACCCGCGCCCGGCGGGCGGCTGGGATCAGCTTATCCCATTTGCTGATCGTCACAAGAGCGGAAGCGCCGGCGGCGCGGCCGACGAACGTGCATATGGGGCGTGCATGCGTTGTGCATGCGCCGCACATCCGGAAATCGGCGCGTATTCAGTTGGATGCAGTCAAACGTCGAGATCCTCGACGAACCGTGCGTTCTGCTGGATGTACTGGAAGCGCAACTCCGGCCGCTTGCCCATCAGCCGTTCGACGAGATCGCCGGTCTCGCCCTCGTCCTCGGCGATCGTCACCCGGATCAGCGTCCGGGACGCCGGACTCATGGTGGTTTCCTTCAGCTGCGCGGGCATCATCTCGCCAAGGCCCTTGAAGCGCGACACCTCGACCTTGCCGCGCCCGCCGAGCCCGCTGGCCACCAGCGCGTCCTTCTCCGCGTCGGTCTGGGCGTAGACCGAGGTCGCGCCCTGGGTCAGCCGATAGAGCGGCGGCGCGGCGAGATAGAGCCGGCCCGCGTCGATCAGCGGGCGCATCTGGGTGAAGAAGAACGTCATCAGCAGCGCCGCGATATGCGCCCCGTCCACGTCCGCGTCGGTCATGATGATGGTCTTCTCGTATCGCAGGTCGTCGAGCGCGAAGCCCGAACCCGGCCGCACCCCCATCGCCTGGCAGAGGTCTGCGAGCTCCTGGTTGGCCATCATCTTCGACGACGCCGCCCCGAGCACGTTGAGGATCTTGCCCCGCAGCGGCAGCACCGCCTGGGTCTTGCGGTCGCGCGCCTGCTTGGCCGAGCCGCCCGCGCTGTCGCCCTCCACAAGGAAGAGCTCCGAGCCGTCCTTGCTGGCGGCCGAACAGTCGGCGAGCTTGCCGGGCAGGCGGAGCTTCTTGATCGCCGTCTTGCGGCTGGTCTCCTTCTCCGCGCGCCGGCGAAGCCGCTCCTCGGCCTTGAGCACCAGATAGTCTAGGATTGCCCCCGCCGAGCGGGTGTCGGCCGCCAGCCAGTTGTCGAAGCGGTCGCGCACCGCGCCCTCCACCAGCCGCGCCGCCTCCTGGGTGGCGAGGCGGTCCTTGGTCTGGCCCACGAACTCCGGCTCGCGGATGAACACCGAGATCATCGCGCAGGCGCCTGCCATCACGTCCTCGCGGGTGATCTGCGCGGCCTTGCGGTTCGAGCTCAACTCGCCGTAGGCCCGCACGCCCTTCAGGAGCGCCGCCCAGAACCCCGCCTCGTGGGTGCCACCTTCCGGCGTCGGGATGGTGTTGCAATAGGAGGAGATGAACGGATCGCGCTGCGGCGTCCAGTTGATCGCCCATTCGACCGTGCCGACGACGCCGGCGCCGAACCGTTCGGCGAAGTCCACACGCCCCGCGAACGGCGCTTCGGCGTAGCTATGGGCCCCGTCGAGACGTTCGACCAGATAGTCGGCGAGGCCGCCGGGGAAGTGGAAGACCGCGTTCTCGGGCGTCTCGTCGCCCGTGCCGATGCAGTCCGCGGCGCATTTCCAGCGGATCTCGACGCCCGACAGAAGATAGGCCTTGGACCGGGCCATCCGCAGCACCCGCGCCGGCTTCAGCCGGGCCTGCGCCCCGAAGATCTCCGCGTCGGGATGGAAGGTGACCGTGGTGCCGCGCCGGTTCGGAGTCGCGCCAAGCGCCGCCAGTGGTCCCCGCGGCGTTCCCCGTGAGAACTCCTGGCGATAGAGCTTCCGGTTGCGCGCCACCTCGACGATCAGCATGTCCGAGAGCGCGTTCACCACCGAGATCCCGACCCCGTGTAGTCCGCCAGAGGTCTGGTAGGCCTTTCCGGAGAACTTGCCGCCGGCGTGCAGGGTGCACAGGATCACCTCGAGCGCCGACTTCTCCGGAAACCGCGGGTGAGGGTCGACCGGAATGCCGCGACCGTTGTCGCGCACCGTGATCGAGAAATCGGCGTGCAGTTCCACCTCAATCCGGCTTGCGTGGCCCGCGACCGCCTCGTCCATTGCGTTGTCGATGACCTCGGCGACCAGATGATGCAGCGCCCGCTCGTCTGTGCCACCGATGTACATACCCGGCCGCTTGCGCACCGGCTCCAGGCCCTCGAGCACCTCGATGGAGCTTGCGTCATAGGCGTCGGATGCGGCGTCTTCGCCGAAGAGGTCGGGGGCATGCACCATGCGGCTGCTCTTTTCTTGTCCCCTCACGCCATTGAAGGCGCAGGTCTGCTCCGGTTTGTCTATATCTTGTTTCGCCCATCCGGCAAAGGGGGTCGCGCGGCGATGAAGGAAGTCCTGCAGTCCGACCTGCCGCTGGCGCCCTGGCTCGACGACCGCGCCATGCGGCTGCCGGGCACGGCGCCGGTCCCGCTGGAAGACTGGCTGATCCGCGACGACGCCTACGCCGCCCAGATGGCCCTGCGCGACCGGCTGATCGCCGAGAGACCGGAGGGGGTGCATGGTATCCTTGAGAGGGCAGGGCCTGCGGCGGAGGAGTTGCTGGGCTTCCTGCTGGCCCGGCTTACGGATGCGCCGGGGCACGCCCGCAGGGGGGCGGCGCTGCGCCGCCCCGATGGCGTCCAGGTGCCGCTCGTCGGGCCGCCGCTCCTGGTGGCGGGCCGGCTCGCGCAGGAGGATTTCTGCCTGCTGCAGAGGCCAGATGGCGCGACCGAGCACGTGCTGACCGGGGCGGCGCTCTGCTTTCCGTCGCACTGGACCCTTGCGGAGAAGCTCGGCCGCCCGCTGTCGCGGATCCACCTGCCGGTCGAAAGCTACGACGCGAACGTCGCGCTGAGGGTCCAGCGGCTCTGCGACGGCCTGCGCCCCGGCGTCGCGCTGGCGCGGGCAAACGTGATCCTCAATGTCGAGGCAGGGCTCTTCCTGCCGCGCCGCGAGGCCGAGGCTCATGACGCACCGCGCGCGCCCGCAGCCTTCGTCCGGGTCGAGCGCCAGACGCTGCTGCGGCTGCCGAGAACGGGTGCCATTGTCTTCTCGATCCACACCTTCAAGGTGCGGTCCGCAAGCCTTACGCCGGCGCAGCGCGCGGGGCTGGACGCCGTCCGGCCCGACGCGTTGGCGTCGCTGAACCCCGCGACGATCGCGGCTGTGATCCGATGAGGGTCTTCGTTCTCACCGGAGCGGGGGTCTCGGCCGAAAGCGGGCTCGGCACCTTTCGCGATCCGGGCGGGATATGGGCGCGCTTCGATCCGATGAAGCTGGCGACGCCGGAAGCCTTCTCGGCCGATCCCGAACGCGTACACGCGTTCTACAACCTACGCCGCCGCGACCTTCTCGCCGCCCGGCCGAACGCCGCCCATCTAGCGCTGGCGAGGCTCGAGACGGAACTCGCGGCCCGGAGCGGCGATCTGTTTCTGTGCACCCAGAACATCGACGATCTGCACGAGCGCGCTGGATCGCGCGCCGTTCACCACATGCACGGGGCGCTGCTCAGCGCCTTGTGCCGCCACTGCGGGGCCTCGGTCGCGCAGCATGCGGATCTTGAACCAGCGACCGTCTGCGCCATTTGCAACCGAGCCGACGGAATGCGACCCGACGTGGTCTGGTTCGGCGAGACGCCGCGAGGTCTCGACCGCATCGACGCCGCGCTCGATCGCGCGGATCTCTTCGTCGCCATCGGCACTTCGGGATCGGTCTATCCCGCCGCAGGGCTGGTCGCGGAAGCCCAAGCTCGCGGCGTCGCCACCTGCGAGATCAACCTTGAGCCCTCCGACAATGCGGGCTTCTTTGACGATCGCCGCTACGGGCCCGCCGCGGAAACGGTCCCGGCCTTCGTGGACGAACTTCTGTCGCGCGGTTTCTCCGCTCCCTCCCGGCGCGGCTGACGCGCGGCGCGTTCTTCAGGACTGCATGCCAAGCTCGTGGTAGATGCGCTCCACGTCGGACCGGAGACAGAGGCCGGTTCCGGGCGTCAGGACAGTCGCGCTTCCCGCGGCCACACCAAGTCGGAACGCGTCTTCCGGGGTCCGGCCGGAGGCCAGCGCGAACACGATGGCCCCGAGGAAACTGTCGCCCGCTCCCGTGGCGCTGCGAACCGGGAGGAGCGGCGGGCGCAGCCGCAGTGCCCCCTGCGCCGTCGCGAGCAGCGCACCTT
>CAVOZD010000010.1:0-177051 GCA_963700835.1 uncultured Alphaproteobacteria bacterium | reverse complement strand
CCCGGCTGGCCGCGATGCGCGCGGCACTGCGCTTCTTCGATCCGGGTGTGGCGGTGCGCGAGTTCCCCGCCTGGGACCTGCCTTCCCTACGACCGGATCTCGCCCAATCCGAGATCGCCGCGGCGCGCATGGCGAGCCTCGCCGCGCTCGCGGACGGCGCGGCGACGCCGGCGGTCCTGCTCACGACGGTCAATGCGGCGACCCAGCGCCTTCCGGCCCGCGCGGTGCTGCGGGCGGCGAGCTTCACGGCCTCGGTCGGCGGGCGTATCGACATGGCCGAGCTGCGCGCCTATCTCGCCGCGCATGGGCTTCCAGCAGTCGCCGACGGTCACCGAACCGGGTGAGTTCGCGGTGCGCGGCGGGATCGTGGACATCTATCCTCCGGGCCGCCAGAGGCCCTGTCCGGCTCGATCTCTTCGGCGACGTGCTCGACAGCGCCCGGCGCTTCGATCCCGAGAGCCAGCGCACGACGGAGAAGATCGCGCGGGTCGAACTCGCCCCGGTCTCGGAGGTGATCCTCGACGAGGCGGCGATCCAGCGGTTCCGGACCGCCTGACCGGCACGCTTTCGGGGCCGCCGGGAGCGACGATCCGCTCTACGAGGCCATCAGCGCCGGGCGCAAGCACCAGGGTTACGAGCACTGGCTGCCCTTTTTCACGACCGCCTCGAGACGATCTTCGACTATCTCCCCGGCGCGCCGGTGACGCTCGACGATCAGACCGACGCCGCGCGCGCCGCTCGGCGCGAGGCGCTCCAGGATCAGTATTCGACCCGCAAGACGGCCCTGGCGGAGAAGTCGCGGCTCGGCACGATCTACAAGCCCTGTCCGCCGGAGCTGCTCTATCTCGATGACGCCGCCTGGATGGCGGCGCTCGGCGCCCGGCCGGTGCGCCGAGCTGGTCGCTCTTCCGCAGCCGCTCGGACCCGGTGTGATCGACGCCGGCGGCCGGATCGGACGCGATTTCGCGCCGGAGCGGCAGGCCGAGCAGGTGAGCCTCTTCGGCGCGCTCGCCCATCACGTTGCCGATCGGCGCACGACAAGCGACGTGGTGGTGGCGAGCTATTCAGCGGGGGCGCGGGAACGGCTGGCAGGGCTCCTCGCCGACGACGGCGTCACCGGCGCGGTTGAGATCTCCCGTGCGTCCGAGGTTAGTGGCGCCGGCGGAGGGCTCTTTCTCGCGGTATGGGAGCTTGAGCACGGCTTCGAGGCGCCAGGTCTGACGGTGATCTCCGAGCAGGACGTGCTCGGGGATCGGCTCATCCGCGCGCCAAGGCGGCGCAAGCGGGCCGAGAACTTCCTCACCGAAGCGGCGGGACTCACTCCCGGCGATCTGATCGTGCACGTCGATCATGGCGTTGGCCGCTACCGGGGCCTTGAGACGATCACCGCCGCGGGCGCGCCGCATGAGTGCCTGGCCCTCGAGTACGCCGGCGGCGACCGGCTCTACCTTCCCGTCGAGAACATCGAGCTCCTGAGCCGATACGGGCACGAGGAGGGGTTGCTCGAGCGGCTTGGCGGCGGGGCCTGGCAGGCCAAGAAGGCGCGGCTCAAGGCGCGCATCCGCGACATGGCGGAGCGACTGATCCGCATAGCCGCCGAACGGGCGCTCCGCAAGAGCGCGGTGCTGACCCCGCCCGACCACCATCACTGGGAGGAGTTCTGCGCGCGCTTTCCCTACGCCGAGACCGACGACCAGCTCGCCGCCATCGAGGACGTGCTGGGCGACATGGAATCGGGCCGGCCGATGGATCGGCTGGTCTGCGGCGACGTGGGCTTCGGAAAGACCGAGGTGGCGTTGCGCGCGGCCTATGTGGCGGCGATGTCGGGCATGCAGGTCGCGGTGATCGCACCGACGACGCTCCTGGCGCGCCAGCACTTCAAGAGCTTCTCCGATCGCTTCCGCGGTCTGCCGATCAGGATCGGCAGGCTTAGCCGGTTCGTGCCGGCGGCGGAGGCTGCGGAGACGCGCAAGGGGATCGCCGAGGGAACCATAGAGATCGTCGTGGGCACGCATGCGCTCCTGGCCAAGGGCCTGAAGTTCGCCCGGCTCGGACTGCTCGTCATCGACGAGGAGCAGCATTTCGGCGTCGCTCACAAGGAGCGGCTGAAGGCGCTGCGCTCGGACATCCACGTGCTGACGCTCACCGCCACGCCGATCCCGCGCACGCTGCAGATGGCCCTCTCCGGCGTGCGCGAGTTGTCGCTCATCGCCACGCCTCCGGTCGACCGGCTGGCGATCCGGACGTATGTCTCCGAATTCGATCCGGTTACCGTGCGCGAAGCGCTCCTGCGCGAACACTACCGCGGCGGGCAGGCGTTCTATGTGGTCCCGCGGATCTCCGACATTCCCGACATCGAAGCGTTCCTGCGCGAGCAGGTGCCGGAGGTGAGCTACGTCGTGGCGCACGGCCAGATGGCCGCCGGTGATCTCGACGCCCGCATGAACGCCTTCTACGACGGTCAGTACGACGTGCTACTGGCCACCACCATCATCGAGAGCGGCCTCGACATCCCGGCGGCGAACACGCTGATCGTCGATCGAGCGGACATGTTCGGCCTCGCCCAGCTCTACCAGATCCGCGGGCGGGTCGGGCGCTCGAAGGCGCGGGCCTATGCGTTTCTCACCACCGAGCCGCGCAAGAAGCTGACGCCGCAGGCGGAAAAGCGGCTGCGGGTGATGGGCGCGCTCGACGCGCTCGGGGCGGGCTTCACCCTGGCCAGCCAGGATCTAGACATCCGCGGGGCCGGCAACCTGCTCGGCGAGGAGCAGTCGGGCCAGATCCGCGAAGTCGGCTTCGAACTCTACCAGGAGATGCTGAACGAGGCTATCGCCCGGCTCCAGTCGGGTGACATCACACTCGAGGACGACGGCGAGTGGTCGCCGCAGATCAATCTCGGCGTGCCGGTGCTGATCCCGGAGGCCTACGTGCCGGATCTCGACGTGCGGCTCGGGCTCTACCGCCGGCTCTCGACGCTGGAGAAGAAGGTCGAGCTCGAAGGCTTCGCCGCCGAGTTGATCGACCGGTTCGGACCGCTGCCCGCCGAGGTCGACACGCTGATGCTGGTGGTGCGCATCAAGACACTCTGCAAGCGGGCCGGCGTGGCCAAGCTCGACGGCGGACCCAAGGGCGCGACCGTGGCGTTCCACAACGACCGGTTCGCCAACCCCGCCGGACTGGTGACGTTCCTGCACGAACAGAACGGTCTGGCCAAGGTCAAGGACAACCGCATCATCATCCGGCGCGACTGGCGCGACGACCGCGCCCGGCTGCGGGGCACCTTTGCGATCGCCCGGGATCTAGCCGTGCTTGCGAAAGGCGAAAAGCCGCCGATCGAGACGCAGGCGCGGACGGCCTGACCCTTGAAAGCGTGCGGCCGCACGCCGAAGTGATTCTCAGCCGACCGGGGGCCCGCGGTCGCTCGCAGGATCGCTTCGGGCCACTCGGGAAATCATGGATCTCGTTCTCATCGCTGCCGGACTGGCGGGGCTTCTGGCGGGCGGGGAGATGCTGGTGCGTGGCGCGGTAGCGCTCGCGAGGGCGCTCGGGGTGTCGCCTCTCGTGATCGGGCTCACGCTCGTCGGCTTTGGGACCTCCGCGCCGGAACTCTTGACCAGCCTTCAGGCGGCTTTTGCCGGCTCGCCGGGCATAGCGCTCGGCAATATCGTCGGCAGCAACATTGCCAACATCCTGCTGATCCTCGGCCTCTCAGCCGTCATTGCGCCGATCGCCGCGCCGCGCGAAGCCTTCCAGCGCGACGGCTCCGTGCTCGTCGCCGCCACGCTGGCGCTGGTGGTCATCGCGCTCGGCGGCGAGCTCGGCCGGGTCGAGGCTGCGCTGCTGCTCGCGGGGCTGGTGTGCTTTCTGGTCTGGGTCTTCGTCGCCGAATATCGCGGCGTCACGCCGGCGGGAGAGGTCTACATCGAAGAGGCGGCGGAGTTCCCTGCGCGCCAGACGCCGCCCCTTCGGGCCGGGCTCACGCTCTTGGCCGGTCTGGTAGTCACGGTCGTGGCGGCGCGGCTGCTGGTCGACGGAGCGATCGGAGTCTCGCGCAGCTTCGGCGTGCCGGAGACCGTCATCGGCCTGACTATCGTCGCGGTCGGCACCTCAATGCCGGAGCTGATCACATCGGTGGTCGCCGCCCGCCGCGGCCACGCCGACGTCGCCTTCGGCAACATTGTCGGCAGCAACATCTTCAACATCTTCGGCATCCTCGGCGTGACCGGGCTGGCTCGCCCGCTGGCTTTCCCGCCGGACATCGCCGGGTCAGACATCTGGATCATGCTGGCCGCTACAGCGGCGCTGGTGGTCTTCGCGGTTTCGGGCTGGCGGGTGACGCGCGGGGAGGGCTGGGCGCTGCTGGGCGGATACGCCGCCTATCTTGCATTTCTGCTCCACAGGGCGGCGTGACGCTACGGTCGGTTGCGTCCCCCAGTTGCCTGCTGCGCGAGATCAAGCGCCGGCCGCCGCCGCCAACTCGTCGAGCACCTTTTCCCAGGTCTCCCTCGGCTGGGCTCCGACCAGCGCATAGCGGCCCCCGAGGATGAAGGTCGGAACGCCCGTCACGCCGATGTCGCGGCTCTGCTGTGCCTCGGTGCGAACCTCGGCGCGGTCCGTGTCGCCGGCGAGCAGCCGCGCGATAGCCGCGCCATCAAGGCCGGCCTCCGCGGCGGCGGCGGCGAGCGTCGCGTGATCGGAGATGTCCTCGCCCTCCACAAAATAGCGCCGGAACAGTTCGCCCACCAGCCGGGTCTGCAGGCCTTCCGGCCCCGCCCAGCGGATCACGCGATGCGCGTCGAGCGTGTTCGGGGCCCGGGCGATGCGCGCGAAATCAACCGTGACGCCGCTCTCGGCTGCGGCCGCCTCGATGCGGCCGTAGACTCGGTTGGCGCCCTCGGGTCCATCGAACTTCGTCTCGAGGTAGCTCTTACGGTCCATGCCTTCCGGGGGAAGGTCCGGGTTGAGCTGGTAGGGACGCCAGGTGATCGCGAAAGGATGATCGCCCCGCGCCGCGAGCGCGCGCGCCAGATGCGTCGCGCCGATGTAGCACCAAGGGCACACCGGATCCGAGATAATGTCGAGCGTGGTCACGCCACCGTCTCCTTCAGCTTTCGGCGCAGCAGTTTGCCATTTGCGCTGCGCGGCAGGATCTCGACGGGCCGGAAAATCCGAGGCTGCTTGTAGCGCGCGAGCAGGCGCGCGCAGTGGGCGGCGAGCTCGGTTTCCGCAATCGCGCCGTCGCGCGGCACGTAGAAGGCGGCGATCACCGTCACGCCCGGCCGCACCTCGCTCTCGACGGCTGCCGCGTCAAGGATGTCCTCGCGCGCGAGCAGCGCCGCCTCGATCTCCGCCGGGCTCACCCGGTAGCCGCCGGCGTTGAGCAGGTCGTCCGACCTGCCGAGATGCACGATGGCGCCGTCAGCCTCCATGCGTGCGCGGTCGCCGGTCAGGAACCAGTCCTCGCGCATCGCCGCGCGAGTCTCCGCGTCCCTGCGCCAGTAGCCGAGCATCAGCCCCGGATCGCCCCGGGAGACCGCGAGATCGCCCGCGTCCCCGCGCATCGCCGGACGCGCCGTCCCGCTCTCCAGGATCGCCACGCGCCGCCCGGCCTGGGGTCGGATGCAATTGGGCACCGCCGGCGAGGCGGAGACGTAGGTCGAGACCTCCGACATTCCCAAGGCCTCGAGGATCGGCTTGCCGGTCGCCGCGCACCACCGCCGCCGGACCCCTTCGGCCAGGGCCTCGCCGGCGCTGAGGCCGTGGCGGAGTCCGGCGAAGCCCTCGGAGAGCGCCGCCTCGCCCGCGTCGAGCATCTGACGGTAGACGCCGGGGGCGGCGGCGAAGATGGTGGCCTTGTGGGCGCGGGCGAGGGCGGGCCAGACGTCGCGCTGCTGTGCGCCCACATGGATGAGCGCCGTGGCCCCGACCGCCCATGGATCAGTCAGCCCCGCCCCGAGCGTGAAGGTCCAGTTGAAGGCCCCGGCGTGCAGAACGCGATCTTCTGCGGTCAGTCCGTACCAGCCGTCCCACATCATGCGCCGCGCCCAGGCGGCGCGCTGGGCGTGTACGACGCCCTTCGGGCCGCCTGTGGTGCCCGAGGTGTAGACGATGAACGCCGGATCGTCCGGGTCGGTTTCGACGAAAGGATGTGGGGCCGCCGCGTCAAGCGCGGCTATCTCTGAGGGTCCCAGTACTGGCGCGAGATCCCCGGGCGGCGGCGCGACGCCCGCACCCGCGATGATCAGGGCCGGCGCCAGGTCCATGACGATCGCCGCGGTCTCGCCCGGCGTCAGCAGCGTCGAGACCGGCACCGGGATCGCGCCGATGCCGTTGAGGGCGAAGAACAGGATCGGGAAGTCCGCCGTGTGTCCGAGCCGCAACAGCACGCGGTCCCCGCGCCGCACCCCGCGCGCGGCCAGCCCGCCGGCGGCGCGCGCCACCGCCGCACGCAGCGCGCCATGGGTCCAGCGTCCCTCGACGCGGCCGGGGGCCGCCAGCGTCTCGAGCGCGATCTTGCCGGGGGTGGCCCGCCCCGCCGCGAAGGTGTGGGCGGCCATGTTGAACGGCGAGGGGCAGGGCGCGAAGGGACCCTCGTCGAAGAGCGCGGGCGCCGTCGCCACCTGGCCGCTCACGCCCGGTCTGTGCGCCAGCCGGCGTCGAGCCGTTCGATCGCAGAGATGCGCTCGGTCGTTCTGGGATGGCTCGCGAGCCAGGCCGTCGCACCGCCGCCGACGCCCGTGATGCGCTCCAGTTTGGCGAGGAGAGCCACCTGGGGGCCGACCCCGAAGCCGGCCTTGCTCATGAGCGCCGCCGCATAGGCGTCCGCCTCGAATTCGTCCTGCCGCGACAGATGGGCCGCGAGCGCCCGGGTGGCGAGGTTCGCCAGCAGGACGCCCGCGATCGGGATGATGCGGCCCAGCACCATGGCGAGCGCGGTTCGGATGGCGTTCTGTCCGGAAAAGTCGATCATCCGGCGATGCGAGTGGCCGAGCGCCACATGACCCATCTCGTGCGCCACCACGCTCGCGAGTTCGTCGGCCTCGATCTCTCCGCGCTGGAAGGCGCGGTAGAAGCCGCGGGTCAGGAAGATCCGCCCGTCTGGCGCGGCCAGCCCGTTAATTGGCGCGACCTCGTAGATGAGAACCTCAAGCGATGGCAGATCCAGCGCCCGGGCCAGCCGGTCCAGCGCGGGCTGCAGCACCGGGTCGCGCAGCGGCCGCGACTTGGCGTCGAACTCGCGCGCGGTGCGCCAGGCGCTGAAGTGATACATGACCACGGCGGCGGCGATTGCGATGAGGATGGGCGTCAGCTGCAGCATTGGCCTCATATGGGGTGACCAATGCCGATCTGACAGGGCCCTCGGGGCGGATGTTCAACCGTCGGCCTCCTGCTCGCTACCGCCGCTGGTGCGAAGACGCTCGCGCTCGCGCAGCAGCATGAAGCCCAGGGCGACCGAGGCGAGGCTCGCCACGAGCAGCCCTACCGAGTTGCCTAGCACCGACGCGAGTTCGATGATTCGGCCGGCGAAGAGATAGCCCGCCCCGAAATAGAAGCCGACCCAGATGGCCTCGCCTGCCGCGTCCCAGAGCGTGAACCGAAGCCAGCCAAGCCCGGTCGCCCCTGCGATCAGGTTCACCCAGGGCCCCAGCGGGGCCAGCAGCCAGGTCGAGAAGAAGACGCCGGCGCCGCCCCAGCGATCGACAATACGCCGGGACCGGGCGAGCAGCGCCGCCCGTCGCGGCCCGAGCGAGGCTTCCGTCCCGAGTTCGCGCGCCGCCGAGGCGGCCGATGCCGAACCCGGCCTGATCGCCCGCCACCGCGCCGAGGAAGGCCGAGGCGACCACCTGCCAGCCCACCAGATCCCCGGAGGCCGCAAAGGCGCCTGCGGCGAGCATGATCAGTCCGGTGGGAATTGGAACCGCGAGGCAGGAGGCGAAGGCGGCGATCGCCACCAGCGCCACGCCGTACTCGGCGACGAGGGCGAGGATCGCGTCGCTCATCGCTCCTGCGCGCGATGCGCGGCGATGGCCGCCTCGAGCCTGTCGGCCAGAGCGTCGACGCTCTCTCCCGCTCCGCGGCGATCTCGGAGAGCGTCGGGGGCCGGCCGGCGCGGCCGCGCTCGAGATCGAGCGTGGCCGCGATCATCTCGGGCGGCGCGTCCCATGAATGCGCGACATATCGCGGCGTCATCCAGCCGGCGATCGCCTGGTCGCGGTGCGCGGGGTCGGCCCAGTAGATCCAGAACGCCACCAGCCGCGCGGCGAAGAACACCGTCAGCGCGCAGGAGAGCGCGAAACAGGCGAAGAGCACGCGGTTCTCGCGCCAGAGCCGGGTCAGCGGCGTCGTCATCGCGCCAGTTCCCGCACGCCCGCCTCGATCCCGGCGAGCGTCATGGGATACATCCGCCCCTCGAAGAGACGCGAGACCATCGCCACCGATGGCGTGTGGCTCCAGGCGCGCGCGGGAAGCGGGTTGATCCATATCGACCTGGGCCAGGCGCCGCGGGCGCGCGCGAGCCAGGCCGAGCCCGGCTCCGGGTTCCAATGCTCGCTCGCGCCGCCGGCGTGGGTGATTTCGTAGGGCGACATTGCCGCGTCGCCCACGAAGATCGCGCGATAGTCGCCCGGATAGGTCCGCAAGACGTCCTCCGTCGGAATCTGGTCGTCCCAGCGTCGCCGGTTGTCGCGCCAGACGCCTTCGTAGAGGCAGTTGTGGAAATAGTAATGCTCGAGATGCTTGAATTCGGCCCGCGCCGCGGAGAAGAGTTCCTCCACGATGCGCACGTGCCCGTCCATCGAGCCGCCAACGTCGAGAAAGAGCAGCACCTTGACCGCGTTGTGGCGCTCCGGCCGGGTAACGACGTCGAGCCAGCCCTGCCGGGCGGACTTGCGGATTGTCGCGCCGAGGTCGAGTTCTTCCGCCGCGCCCTCGCGGGCCCAGCGCCGCAGCCGCCGCAACGCCATCTTGATGTTGCGCGTGCCGAGTTCGATCGTGTCGTCGAGGTTGCGGAACTCGCGCCGGTCCCAGACCTTGACGGCCCGCTGGTGGCGGCTCCCGTCCTGTCCGATAAGCACGCCCTCGGGGTTGTAGCCCCAGGCCCCGAACGGCGAGACGCCGCCGGTCCCGATCCACTTCGATCCGCCCTGATGACGGCCCGCCTGTTCGTGCAGGCGCTCGCGCAGGGTTTCCATCAGCTTCTCGAAGCCGCCGAGCGCCGCGATTTCGGCCTTTTCCTCCTCGGTGAGATGCTTCTCGACCAGCCGCCGCAGCCAGTCCTCGGGGAGTTCCGCGTTCTCGAGGGTCGTCGCGGAACCCGACCCTTCAAGGCCGCGGAACGATGCGGCGAAGACCCGATCGAAGCGGTCGAGATGGCGTTCGTCCTTCACCAGCGCCGTACGCGCGAGATAGTAGAACGCCTCCGGATCATAGAGCGCCAGCCCAGCGTCCAGTCCTTCGAGAAATGCGAGGTATTCGCGCAGCGTCACCGGCACCCGGGCCGCGCGCAGATCTGCGAAGAACCGCGTGAACACCGCCGCTCAGATCCAGCCGAGGCGCGCCGCGAGGATCGAGAGCGCCAGCGTCGCGAGAGCGAAGACGATGCCGTGGACCGCCGCCCACTGCAGCCGGTCGAGCGTGTCTCCGTCCCGGCGGCCGGCCGCGCGCCATCCATAGAGCGCGCCGAGAGCGAAGGCGATGGCCAGAAGCACCGGGTCAGCCCTCCTCGAGGCCGAGCAGCATGGCGATGCGCGCCTGTTCGCGCGCCAGCGCGCCGCCGTCGTCGCCAAAACCGTAGCGGGCCCAGCGCAGCGAGTCGAGCCGGGCCTGCTGCGCCTCGGTTTCGCGGCCGAGTTCCTCCAGCGCCTCGGCTCGGATCGATTCGAACCCGGCGATGAGGATGGCGTTCTGCGCGCGCTGGGCGGTCGGCACATGGGTTTCGGCGAGCGCGATCGCCGTCTCGTTGCGCCCGGTCACCAGCGCAAGGGCGGCGAGATGCACGCCGGCTTGCGCGGTACGGATGTTATCGACCCCGAGCAGGCGCTCGAAGGCCTCGTACGCCTGGGCGAAGTTTCTGGCGGCCTCCACCGGATCACGACGGATGTTGAGGCGCCCCAAGGTCAGGAGCGACACCCCGTAGCGATGGTCGATCGGGCGCATCTCCAGCGCGATCTGCGTGGCGATGCGGGCGGCGCCCAGTCGTTCGTCGCTGCTGAGATCCTGGGACATCGCCGCCTCGATCGCGCCGGCCCAGGCCCGCGACTCCGGCTGACGCGGCTGGCGGGGTTTCCCTCTGCCGGCGGGGTTGATGCGGCCCAGCACGCTCGGCAGCGCCCTCTGCACCTCCGCCCGGCTCATGCCGCTGCGCAGTTCCGGCTGATAGAGCGTGCGCAGGATCAGCATGTCGAAGGCGGTGGCGAGGCCATGGAAGTTGTCGTCGTTCCAGACCGTGTCTGGAAGCCGGTAGAGGTCGTTGGCGGGGCCGAGCGCCTGGGTGATCTCCTCGTTGAGACAGTCGCGCACGTCCTGCGGCGCGGTGTCGACCGGCAGGAAGATCGCCGCCCCGCGCAGCCTGTCCTGCTCGGCCCAGCGCAGCCGCTCGTCGTTGCGCCGGCGTCGGAAATCCCGCCAGTTGGTCTCGCCGGGAACGATGAAGCAGGCGGCGGTCGGAAAGACCCGGGCGATCTGGGCCGCGGGCACCGCCTCGATCTGGATCTGCGCCGCGGCCGGATCGGCGGTCAGGGTGATGTCGACGCCGGCCTCGCTGCGCAGGCGCGCCAGCAGGGCCTCCACGTCGCGGCGATAGGGCGCGAGTTCGGGCGAGGCCAGATGGACGCGCACCGGCGTCTCGTAACGCAGCAACCGGTCGACGGAATCGCCGCCCTCGAGCGCGAAAGTGAGATCGATGAAATCCTCGGCGAGATCCCGGTTTGAGCGGGGCACGCCCTGCGGAAGAGCCGCGTCGGCGAAACGGATGCTGGTGAGCGGACCGGTCGGAGCGGTCTCGCACGCCGCCGTCAGCAACAGCGCCGCACAGGCGAGGGGGCGAAGCACCATGCTCTCCCTTACACTAGCGCTGGTACTTGATGAAGGGCGTGACTGTCGCGATGCGATCGTATAGATATCGGGCTGCGGTGTTGAAGTCCTGGGTCAGCCAGTAGACGTCGGGCGCGCCGGCCCTATCCGCCATAGCATAGACCGCCTCGATCAGCGCACGGCCGGCACCGAGGCCGCGGGCCGCCGGATCGACGTAGAGATCCTGCAGGTAGGCGGCCGGGGCGGCTTTCCATCCGTGAAAGTGGAAGATGACGTGGGTGAGCCCCACAATCGCGCCGTGGTCGACGGCAAGCAGGCCCCGATAGGCATGGTCGTCTGGGTCCGTCAGCCGCGCGAAGTTGCGCGTATAGATCGTCTCGGGAAGCGTCGTTCCGTAAAAGTCGAGATAGCCGCGCCAGAGCCGCCGCCAGTCCGCCTCGTCGCCCGCCGTGACGGGGCGAACGTCCAGTGTCGCGCTCACGGCCGACCGCGCCCGGGCGCGGTCGCCGCACGACGGCCTACTTGCGCAGCCGCCGGACGTTGGAGCGCGTCTTGGCGCGGATGGGCGACAGCGCCGCCGAGGCGATGGCCACCGGGTTTGCGCCGCGGGCCGCCGCGATCGTGGCGCGTTCGCCGGCGGCTGCGAAGGCCGTCGCCTTCTCGGCGACCATTCCGATCGCTTCCGGTCCGGACATTCCGCCCTGCCACATCTGCATGGAGCGGCGCAGAATCACCTCGGCCGCGGCGACGCTCATCTGATTGTACGCGACCGCAAAACGTATCCAACCCGTTCCTGCTCCGAAAGAATTTCGCGACACTCTCACCTTGCGGCCCTCCTGAATGGTGCGGTGCACAATAGCATGCCGTCCGGTCGCTGTCACGCCGAAAAGAAGCAGCGCGGATCACGAGCGGCTCCGGGAAAGAAACGCCAGCCGCTCGAACAGATGCACGTCCTGCTCGTTCTTGAGCAATGCGCCGTGCAGCGGCGGCAAGGCGTCGCGGCTTTCGCGCCGCAGATCCGCCGGGACGAGATCTTCTGCAAGTAGGAGTTTCAGCCAGTCGAGGACCTCGGAGGTCGAAGGCTTCTTGCGCAGCCCCGGCGCCTCGCGGATCTCGAAGAACCGCGTGAGCGCGGCGCGCACCAACGCCGACTTGATGCCGGGAAAATGCACGTCGACAATGCGCATCAGCGTTTCCGCGTCCGGGAAACGGATGTAGTGGAAGAAGCAGCGCCGCAGGAAGGCGTCGGGAAGCTCCTTCTCGTTGTTCGAGGTGATGATCACGATCGGACGCACCCGGGCGCGCACCGTCTCGCCAGTTTCGTACACATGGAACTCCATCCGGTCGAGTTCCTGGAGCAGGTCGTTGGGAAACTCGATGTCGGCCTTGTCGATCTCGTCGATCAGCAGAACCACCCGCTCGTCTGCTGGCGAAGGCGCGCCAGAGCGGGCCGGGGCGGATGTAGTTGGAGACGTACTCGACCCTGGCGTCGCCGATTTGGCTGTCGCGCAGCCGGCTCACCGCATCGTACTCGTAGAGTCCCTGGGTCGCACGGGTGGTCGACTTCACGTTCCATTCGATCAGATGCAGATCGAGCGCCGCGGCGATCTGCCTCGCCAGTTCGGTCTTGCCTGTGCCGGGCTCGCCCTTGACCAGTAGCGGGCGCTCCAGCGCGATTGCAGCGTTCACCGCGACCATCAGGTCCGGCGTCGCGACGTAGCTGGCGCTGCCTTCGAATTTCATTGGCGTTTCGGTCCTTTGCGAAGCGGGATCACACTGACGATATCAGCGCGGCGTCGTTAGGCAAGTTCGCATATCTTTGGCGTGACAAGGCTTCCGAATCCTTATAACGGAGGGCGCAAATCGGCTGGGCGCGGCCGAAAGGGGCGTATCGCCGTGTTGGCGGAACGGCCGGTGAAGTGTCGAATTGGGGTTGCGTAGCATGAAGGCTGAAAAGTTCGAAGTCGAATACACGCCAAGTGACGACGAGCCGTTCATGAACCCCCGCCAGCTCGAGTATTTCCGCCGCAAACTCCTGGCGTGGAAGGCGTCGATACTGGCCGAGAGCCGCGGCACCATCGAGCACATGCAGGAGGGCAGCCGCAACATCCCCGACATCGCCGACCGCGCCAGCGAGGAGACCGACCGCGCGCTGGAACTGCGCACCAGAGACCGCGAGCGCAAGGTCGTCGCGAAGATCGACGCGGCGTTGCGCCGCATCGAGGCCGGAACCTATGGCTACTGCGAGGACACCGGTGAGCCCATCTCGCTCAAGCGCCTTGACGCTCGCCCCATCGCGACCCTGTCGCTAGAGGCCCAGGAGCGGCACGAGCGCAAGGAGCGGGTCCACCGCGACGACTGACGTCGTCGCGCGGGCCAAGGTCAGCTTCCGACCACTGGCGCACAGGCGAGCGGCACGTCCGAAACGCCGGTCATCGTCTGGACGAAGCCCGTGTCGACGCCGTTCTCGGTCTGAACGATCAGGATGGTGTCGCCAATCCTGGCGTGACGGAAACAGGCCGTCTCCGCGCCTCGCCAGTAGAAGCAGTAGATCGGTTCCACATAATCCCAGGTTCCTTCGAGGCAGGTCCCGTCAACGAGTTGCAGCGTGACGCCGTCCCCCGTCGGGGCGTATCGCTCGAGGGCGAAGAACTCGTCGTCGATCCGGTAGGTGAGGGTCCGGCCCTGGGCCAGGGCGCGCCATTCCTCGACGGGGATGTCCACCGCCTCGGCGATCCGCGAGGCGGGATCGTCGGAGGCGGCCGACGCGGCGGCGAAGGCGCAAGCGAGCGCTAGGGCGGGCAGAACAGGGCGCATGTCGGCTCCTAGGGCAAATACGACGCCGAAGAGATAACGCGCCGCGCGCCCCGGCGCCAGCAACTCGGCAGAAACGGGGCTGCACCGCCGCCCGCGGCGCGCTAGAATGCCTTTATGCGCCACTCCTTCGCCGCTCTCGTTCTTGCTCTGGGGGCCACCTGCGTCTCCGGATCCCCTTCCTCTGCCCAGGACGCGCCGCCACCTTCGCCGCGCGCCGGGCTCGACTATCGCGTGGTCTACAAGCATGGCCCCGAGGGGCGACTGCTCGAGGTCCGTCGCAGCGGCGAGATCTTCCGTCAGGAGATGGTAAATGTCTCGCGACAGGCGGCGATCCTCTATGACACCGCCGCCGGGACCGCGACCGTCATCGACGGCGCCAGCGTGCTGCGGATGCCGATCACGCCCGGTTCGATCGGCGGCCTCGACGCAGCGGCGACCATGGCTGCGATGAGCGAGGTGTCGGTGCGCTGGCGGACCGGCGAGGCGCGCACGGTCGCCGGGACTGAATGCCGCGACCACCACGCCGAAGGCGTCCGCGACGACAGGCCGCTGGTCGGGGTCTTCTGCGTCACCGCGGACGGGGTTCCGCTCGCCTACACACTCGGCGGCCCCGGCCAGATCGGCCGGGCTTTCACCGCCGCGACCTTCGAGATCGGCCCGCAGCCGCCCGAGTTCTTCGAATGGGCCCGCAAGATGCCCGACGAGGCGAAAACCTCCGATTAACCTTAGGTCGCCAGTATCCCCGGAATTCGCGAAGCCACGCGACCGGAGGCGACATGACGTTCAGGAAGCTTGCCCTGTGGGGCGCAGCGGCGGCGGGGCTGGCCACACTGGCCGGATGCAAGGAAGAGGCACCTGACGCCACGCTCATCGGTCGGGCCGTGGTGTTCGACGGCGACACGCTCCAGATCGACGCGCACCGGATCCGGCTCAACGGCGCCGACGCGCCGGAGCGCGACCAGATCTGTCGGGACGAGACCGGGGTCGAATGGGCCTGCGGCGCAGTGGCCACTGCCCGGCTCGAGGAACTCATCGGCACCTCGGAGGTCTCCTGCGCGCCGCGTGAGCGCGACCGATACGACCGTATCGTCGCGGACTGCTCGGCGAA
Source organism: uncultured Alphaproteobacteria bacterium (assembly GCA_963700835.1). GTDB lineage: Bacteria > Pseudomonadota > Alphaproteobacteria > Rhodobacterales > Rhodobacteraceae > Amaricoccus. The sequence goes on along the minus strand of CAVOZD010000010.1, from coordinate 162,095 downwards.
TGGTCTCGATCTGGGCGGCCGGCTGGTGGCCGAGGGCCTCGCCTGGGCTTACCGGCGGTATTCCACCGCCCATGCCGCCGCCGAGGATTACGCCCGCGCCAAGGGGTTCGGGGTCTGGAACGGCGAGGCCCAGGTGGCCTGGGACTACCGCGCCGATCACCGCGAGATGGCCGAGGCCGCGGCGACGGCTGGCCTCGACCCCGCCGCCGGCTTCGCGCCCGCCAGCGGCTTCATCCCGGCAAGCGCCTGCACGGACGAGCCGGGAACGGCGATCTGCGGCGCGGGATCGGCGACGGGCCCCCGCTAGACGAGCGTCGGCGCGGACGGCGCCGCGCGCTGAAGCATCCCGAAGAGATCGCGCGGATCGTCAGGATCCGCCAGCAGGTCGAGCTCCTCGTAGAGCCCGGCGCCGGGCAGGAGGTCGCGCACGTAACGCAGCGAGGAGAAATCCTCCGTCGCGAAGCCGACCGAATCGAAGAGCGTGATCTGCCCCTCGCCGGTCCGCCCCTCCGCAAGTCCGGTGATCACGCGCCACAGTTCGGTCACCGGGTGATCGGGATCGAGCGCCTGGATCTCGCCTTCGATCCGGGTCTGGGGCGGGTATTCCACGAAGATCTGGGAGCGCAGCAGGATGTCGCGATGCAGCTCGGTCTTGCCCGGACAGTCGCCGCCGACGGCGTTGATGTGCACGCCCGTGCCAACGAGGTTGTCGGTCAGGATCGTGGCGTAGGCCTTGTCGGCCGTGGCCGTGGTGATGATCCGCGCGCCCTCGACCGCCGCCTCCGGGCTCGCGCAGGCGGTGATCTCAAAATCCAGGGGGCCGAGGTTGCGCGCAACCTTTTGCGTCGCCGCAGGATCGATGTCGTAGAGGCGCAGCCGCCGAACCCCCAGCAGCGCCCGGAAGGCCAGCGCCTGGAACTCCGCCTGCGCACCGTTGCCGATCAGCGCCATCACATCGGCACCGCGCGGGGCGAGATGCTTTGCGGCGACCGCCGAGGTTGCGGCGGTCCGCAAGGCGGTCAGGATCGTCATCTCCGACAGGAGCACGGGATAGCCGTTCGCGACGTCGGCGAGCACCCCGAACGCCGTGACCGTCTGACGGCCGTCGCGCGTGTTCTTCGGGTGGCCGTTGACGTACTTGAAGCCGTAGATGTGCCCGTCGCTAGTGGGCATGAGTTCGATGACGCCCTCGCGGCTGTGGCTCGCCACACGCGGGGTCTTGTCGAAGCTCTCCCAGCGCGTGAAGTCGTGCTCGATGTAGGCGGCGAGATCGGTGAGGAACCGCTCGACCCCGACGTGGTGCACCAGCTTCATCATGTTCTCGACGCTCACGAACGGAACCACGTTGAGCTTCCCGTTCATGCTCCGAAACTCCGGGTCGGCCGGTCCATGATCCGCCGCCCCATCAGGCTCGCGGTCAGATCGACCATCAGCGTTGCGGTCCGCCCACGCTCGTCGAGGAAGGGGTTGAGCTCGGCCAGATCGAAACTCGTCACCCGACCGCTGTCGTGGAGCATCTCCATCGCCAGATGCGCCTCGCGGAAGGTGGCGCCGCCCGGAACGGTGGTGCCAACCGCCGGCGCGATGCCGGGATCGAGGAAATCAACGTCGAGGCTCACGTGCAGGAGCCCGTCCGCCGCCGCCACCCGGTCGAGAAACGGCCCCAGCAGCTTCGGGATCCCGTGCTCGTCGATCGCCCGCATGTCGTGGGCGTTCATGACCCCGGCCCCGGCCAGCGCCAGCCGTTCCGCCGGATCGACGCTGCGCAGCCCGAGCATGCAGATGTTGGCCGCTTCAACACGAGCGGAAAGGTCCGGGTAGTAACCCGCAAACCCCGGCTGCCCGACGGCGTAGGCCACCGGCGACCCGTGCAGGTTTCCGCTTGTCGTGCTGTCGAGCGTGTGGAAGTCGGCGTGCGCGTCGAGCCAGAGCACGAAGAGCGGTCGGCCACCGGCCGCGGCCCGCCGGGCGACGCCCGCGAGCGTTCCCGCCGACAGGCAGTGATCGCCGCCGAGAAAGATCGCCATCGACCCATCGCCGGCGGCGAAGGCCGCCTCGGCCAGCGCCGCGGTCCAAGCGGCCACCTCGGGGAGCGCCTTGAGCGCCGCGTTCGAATGCGCGAGAAGCCGGACGGGGCCTGGAGCCACATTGCCGAGGTCGCGCACCTCGTGTCCGAGCCCGGTCAGCGCCGCGGCGAGCCCGGCCGTGCGCAACGCGCTCGGCCCCATCTCGCACCCGAGCCGCCCAGCCCCGTCCTGAACGGGCGCGCCGACGAGATTGCAACGCATGCCTCTGATCCTTCTGTTTTGGGTTCCATCCCTTGGAACACGCCGCGCTGGCGATCCAAAGCCCGGATATTGGCAGGATGCGCGGCTCGATTTATCGTTATGGCTAGTCATACTGACCAGACTGGCGGAACATGGACGCGCTCGACGAACGGCTGGTGACCCTGCTGCGCCACAACGCGCGGCGCTCCATCTCGGACCTAGCGGCGGAGCTCGGTGCCTCCCGCGCCACGGTGCGCGCCCGAATGGAGCGGCTCGAGCGCGGCGGCGACATCCTCGGCTACACGGTGATCCTGCGCTCCGACGCGGTCGATCTGCCGGTGCGCGGCATCATGCTGATCCACATCGCCGGGCAGGCGGCCGACCGCGTTGTGCGCGCCCTCGGCGGTTATCCCGAGGTCTCTGCGGTGCACACCACCAACGGCCGCTGGGATTTGGTGGTCGAACTCGGCGCCGCCAGCCTCACCGAGCTCGATGCGGTGCTGCGCCGGATCCGGGAGCTGCCGGGCGTGGCCGCCAGCGAGACCAATCTTCTGCTAGCCACGCCGCGCAGCACGCGCGCGCGGCTCTGAGCGTCACTCCGCGGGCGCTAACGAAGAAGCAGGATTCCATTGTTGTTTTGAAAACAATGGCTTGAACCTGTTTCGCATGCGTACCGCGCGCTCGAGGCTCTCACCGCCTGTTGCGCGCTGCCAGCAGCCGCAGGCGCAGGGCGTTGATCTTGATGAAGCCCGCCGCGTCCTTCTGGTCGTAGGCGCCTGCGTCGTCCTCGAAGGTCACATGCGCCTCCGAATAGAGCGAGTGCGACGAACTCCGCCCGACTACCGAGACCCCACCCTTGTAGAGTTTCAGTCGCACGCTGCCGGTGACGCGATCCTGGCTTCGGTCGATCGCGGCCTGGAGCATCTCGCGCTCGGGCGAGAACCAGAAGCCGTTGTAGATCAGTTCGGCGTAGCGCGGCATCAGTTCGTCCTTGAGATGGCCGGCCCCGCGGTCGAGCGTGATCTGCTCGATGCCTCGATGTGCGGCGAGCAGGATGGTGCCGCCCGGTGTTTCGTAGACGCCGCGCGACTTCATGCCGACGAAGCGGTTCTCCACGAGATCGAGCCTCCCGACGCCGTGACTGCCGCCAAGCTCGTTGAGTCGGGATAGCAGGGTGGCGGGGGACAGCGCCGCGCCGTCGATGGCGACGGCGTCTCCCCGCTCGAAGCCGATCTCGACGACCTCCGGCGTGTCGGGCGCGTCCACAGGATCGACCGTGCGCTGATAGACGTAGTTGGGCGCCTCCTGCGCCGGATCCTCGAGGACCTTTCCCTCCGACGACGTGTGCAGGAGGTTGGCGTCTACCGAGAACGGTGCCTCGCCACGCTTGTCCTTGGCGATCGGGATCTGGTGCGCCTCGGCAAACTCCAGAAGCCGGGTCCTCGAGGTCAGCGCCCATTCCCTCCAGGGGGCGATCACCCGGATGCCCGGATCCAGCGCGTAGGCCGACAGTTCGAAGCGCACCTGATCGTTGCCCTTGCCGGTTGCGCCATGGGCCACAGCGTCCGCCCCGACCGCCGCGGCGATTTCCACGAGCCGCTTGGCGATCAGCGGCCGCGCGATGGAGGTGCCGAGCAGGTATTGCCCCTCGTAGACCGTATTGGCGCGGAACATCGGGAAGACGAAATCACGCACGAACTCCTCGCGTAGATCCTCGATGAAGATGTTCTCCGGGCGCACACCCAGAAGCTCCGCCTTCGCCCGCGCCGGTTCAAGCTCCTCGCCCTGCCCGAGATCGGCGGTGAAGGTCACGACCTCGCAGCCGTATTCGGTCTCAAGCCATTTCAGAATGATCGATGTGTCGAGGCCGCCCGAATACGCGAGCACAACCTTCTTAGGCGGGGTCATGGAGATCTCCGGATCCTGATCGCCAGCCGTCTAGGAGGTTTGCGCGCAGCCGGCAAGCCCGCAGGCTGGCGGGCGGCCTGCGCGCGTCGCGTGCGTGGCCCCTGTGGCGCGCCGTGCCCGCCCGTGTTAGCTGCTCGGAGTCGAGGGAGGCCCGATATGCTCAACGCCGTCACCTACGGGACCGCGACATCGGATCCGACCCTGCTGATCGCCCACGGTCTCTTCGGCTCGGCCCGGAACTGGGCAGGCGTAGCGCGGCGGCTCGCTAGCGATCGTCTTGTCGTGGCGGTCGACATGCGCAACCACGGCGAAAGTCCGAAGCGCGACACTCATACCTATCCGGAAATGGCTGCGGATCTTGCGGCGGTTATCGAAAGCCTCGGCGACGCGCCGGTCGACATCCTGGGGCATTCGATGGGCGGGAAGGCCGCGATGACGCTCGCGCTGACGCATCCGGACCGCCTTCGTCGTCTGGTAGTCGTGGACATGGCGCCGAAGCACTACGAGCATAGCCACACGCACTACATCGACGCTATGCTTGCTGTGGACCTCGACGGCGTCCGTCGCCGCGCGGACGCCGACGCCATGCTGCGCGACGCGGTGGAGGAGGCCGCGCTGCGGTCGTTCCTGCTCCAGAGCCTTGCGATCAACGACGGCGGAGCCTCGTGGAAGCTGAACCTGAAGGCGCTGGCCGTTCAGATGCCTGAAATCATGGGATTCCCGGAGATCGAGCAGCCGTTCCAGGGTCCCGCACTCTTTTTGTCGGGCGCGCAGTCGGACTATGTCGGACCGGATGACCGCGCCCTGATAGAGGCGCTGTTTCCGCAGGCGCGTTTCGAGGTTGTTGCAGGCGCCGGCCACTGGGTCCACGCCGAGCAGCCGGATGCGTTTGTTGATGCGGTCTCGCGGTTTCTGGACCCAGAAACGAAGCCCTAGACGCTCGGGCGGCAGGTTGATACTTAGACCGACAGGCCGCCGTAGCTCAGCTGGTAGAGCAACGCATTCGTAATGCGTGGGTCGGAGGTTCGAATCCTCTCGGCGGCACCATGTCTCGCGAATTCAAGTCTTTCGTCCTTGTTCATCGCAGTGTTTCTGCGGTTGATCGCGCAGATCGCAGCGCCGCTTGATAGTGATACGATTGAACGCTACGGTCGAAGACGCCAAGTTCGTCGCTGCGGCGTCGGCGTGGGGGGATTTGGATACCTGACGCGATCGTCCGCCTGGATCGTGGAGCGCGTCATCCCTCCGCAGCCGTTACGCCGGCAGGCCACGCCGTCTGGGCGGCGAGATAATCAGCAAACGGGGAAGTATAGCCAATGAAGCACACCAAACTCACAGCGATAGCGGCGGCCTTTCTGGCGATAGCCCCGCTCGCGCAGGCCCAGGAGAAGTTCATCACGATCGGAACCGGCGGGCAGACCGGCGTCTATTTCGTTGTCGGTCAGTCGATCTGCCGGCTGGTGAACCGCGGCACTGCGGAGCACAACCTCAAGTGCACGGCGCCATCGACCGGTGGATCCGTCGCCAACATTAACGCCATCAAGGCCGGCGACATGGACATGGGCGTCGCCCAGTCGGACGCGCAGTTCAACGCCCTGAACGGCAAGAACGACTTCGAAGGATCCGCCTTCGAGAACGAGCGGGCGGTGTTCTCGGTGCATCCCGAGCCCTTCACGGTCGTCGCCCGGGCCGACAGCGGGATCGAGACGTTCGCCGATCTCAAGGGCAAGCGGGTGAACATCGGCAACCCCGGGTCCGGGTCACGCGCGACCATGGAAGTTCTTATGGATCGGCTGGGCTGGACCATGGACGACTTTGCGCTGGCTTCCGAACTCAAGCCCGCCGAGCAGTCCGCGGCGCTGGGCGACAACAAAGTCGACGCAATCATCTACACGGTCGGCCATCCCAACGGATCCATCCAGGAGGCGGCCTCGACCGTCGATGCCCGGGTGATCCCGGTGACAGGGCCCGAAGTCGACGCCCTCATCGCCGAGAACCCATACTACGCCAAGGCGACGATCCCGGGCGGCATGTATCCCGGCACCGACGAGGATGTGGAGACGTTTGGCGTTCGCGCGACCTTCGTGACTTCCGCGGATGTGGACGACGAGACGGTCTACCAAGTGGTCAAGGCTGTCTTCGACAACTTCGACCGCTTCAAGAAGCTGCATCCCGCCTTCGAGAACCTGAGCCAGGAAGAGATGATCAGCGTCGGCCTCTCCGCGCCGCTGCACCCCGGGGCGGAACGCTACTACAAGGAGCAGGGCTGGCTGCCGGGCTCCTGATCACATCCAGCGACGGGCGGGCTTGGTTCCGCCCGTCGCGCTTTCGGACCGACGCCCGCTGAAGACCGGGGCAGGGCGACACACAAGGGACAGCCGAAGCGCTGCGGAGCGAGGGGACGACATGGCCGCGAATGACGACAAAGACCAGATGATGGCGGCGCGGGTCGAGAACGAGGCGATGGGCCGGGGCGGCCTCAGCCAGTCGGAACTCGATGAACTGGTCGCTTCCGCCGACACCGGCGGGCGCAGCCCCTCGGCGCCCATCGCCAAGTTCATCCTGATTGTGGCGATTGCCTGGTCGCTGTTCCAGCTGTGGTTCGCCTCGCCGCTTCCCTTCATGTTCGGCTTCGGGGTCTTCAACGATACCGAGGCGCGGTCTATCCATCTCGCCTTCGCGATCTTTCTCGCCTACCTCGCCTATCCCGCCTCGCGCACGCCGTTCGAGCTAGGTCTGGCGATCGCCGTGCCGCTGATCCTCACGATCCTCTTCATGGTCGGCGCCAAGCAGAGCGTCCCGACCTGGTGGATTCCGCTGATCGGGGCCGGCGTCATCGCCGCCGTGCTGCTCGGCTCGCCCAAGGACCGCATCCCGCCCTGGGAATGGGCGATGGCGATTCTCGGCGCAGCGACAGCGCTTTATCTCTTCGTCTTCTACGGGCCGATCTCGTCGCGGGTCGGCGCTCCGATCCTGCAGGACTATGTGGTGGCGGTGCTGGGCCTGTTGCTGCTTCTGGAGGCGACCCGACGCGCGCTTGGTCCGGCGCTGATGATCGTGGCGTCGGTGTTTCTGGCCTACACCTTTCTTGGCCCGTACATGCCCGGGATCATCGCCCACAAGGGCAACTCCCTGAGCGAAGTGGTCAATCACCAGTGGATCACCACAGAGGGCGTGTTCGGCATCGCGCTTGGCGTGTCCACGTCGTTTGTGTTCCTCTTCGTGCTCTTCGGCTCGCTTCTCGACCGGGCCGGCGCGGGCAACTATTTCATCCAAGTCGCCTTCTCGCTTATGGGGCACATGCGCGGCGGCCCCGCCAAGGCCGCAGTGGTCTCCTCGGCGATGACCGGGCTGATCTCTGGCTCCTCGATCGCAAACGTGGTCACCACCGGCACCTTCACCATACCGCTGATGAAAAAGGTGGGCTTCTCGTCGGAAAAGGCGGGTGCCGTCGAGGTCGCCTCCTCGGTGAACGGCCAGATCATGCCCCCCGTGATGGGAGCCGCGGCCTTTCTCATGGTCGAGTACGTCGGCATCCCCTATTTCGACGTGGTCAAGCACGCCTTCCTGCCTGCGGTCATTTCCTACATCGCGCTGGTCTACATCGTTCACCTTGAGGCCATGAAGGCGGGCATGGAGGGACTCCCGCGAGCCTACACGCCCAAACCCATCGTGCAGCGCCTGATAGGGATCGCCTTCACGATTGCAGCGATCTGCGCGCTGAGCTTCGCGGTCTACTACGGGATGGGCTGGATACGCCCGATGTTTCCCGACTCTGCAGGCTACATGATTTTCGGCTTCCTGACCCTCGCCTACGTGGCGCTGCTTTATGTCGCATCGCGGGAGGCGCCGCTCAAGCTCGACGATCCCAACGCTCCGGTGACCGCGCTGCCTCTGCCCGGGCCGACCATCCGTTCCGGCCTTCACTTCCTGCTGCCGGTGGTCGTGCTGGTCTGGGCGCTCATGGTGGACCGGCTCTCGCCTGGCCTCTCGGCCTTCTGGGCGGCGGCCTTCATGATCTTCATCCTGCTCACGCAGCGCCCCCTCATGGCAATGTTCCGCGGCGATAGCCGCTTCGCCAGCGATATCGCCGAGGGGATCGGGGACTTGCTCGGCGGTCTCGAGGCCGGGGCGCGCAACATGATCGGCATCGGCATCGCCACCGCGACCGCCGGCATCATCGTCGGCGCGGTCAGTCAGACCGGCGTCGGTTCGGCGCTGGCGGACGTGGTCGAGGTTCTCTCGGGCGGCAACATCATGGCGATCCTCTTCCTGACCGCGATCCTGTCGCTGATCCTCGGAATGGGGCTGCCGACAACGGCCAACTACATCGTCGTCTCGGCGCTGCTGGCACCCGTCATCGTCACGCTCGGCCAGCAGAACGGCCTTATCGTGCCTCTGATCGCCGTGCATCTCTTCGTCTTCTACTTCGGGATCATGGCCGATGTGACGCCGCCCGTGGGACTGGCGAGTTTCGCGGCGGCCGCCGTCTCGGGCGGGGATCCGATCAAGACCGGCGTCGTCGCGTTCTTCTACAGCCTACGCACCGCCGCGCTGCCGTTCCTGTTCATCTTCAACACCGAACTGCTGCTCATCGGCGTGGGCTGGGCGCAGGGTGTCTTCGTCTTCGTCATCGCCACGATCGCAATGCTGCTCTTCGCGGCGGCGACACAAGGTTGGTTCCTGACGCGCAACCGGATCTACGAGAGCCTGGCGCTGCTGCTGATCGCCTTCACGCTCTTTCGGCCGGGTTTCTGGATGGACATGATCTCTCCGCCGTTCGAGGAGGTTGCGCCGGCAGAGATCGTTGCCGCCGCAGCCGCGACGCCGCCTGGAGACAATCTGCGCCTGCGGGTCGCGGGCGTGAACGAACTGGGCGATCCCATCGAGTTCGTCGCCCTTCTCGAAGTGCCTGAGGGCGCAACGGGCGAGGAGCGGCTCGATGCGGCCGGCCTCTTCCTCCGGGACGAGGAGGGCAAGGTGTTCGTGGACGACGTCACCTTCGACAGCCCGGCCGCCGCCGCCGGGCTCGACTGGGATCAGGAGGTCCTGCGCGTGCTGCGCCCGATCAGTCAGCCCACCAAGTACCTGATGTTCATTCCGGCACTCCTGCTGCTCGGACTAGTCGTGTTCGCCCAGCGGCGGCGGGCGGCGGCGACCCAAGCGCGCCAGGGCGCGACAGCCTGAGGAGGCTCTCAGATGTACAAGAGGATCCTGCTTCCCGTCTCCCTCGATCATCCGGAATCCTGGTCAAAGGCGCTGCCCGAAGCGTGCACGCTCGCGCGCAGCTCAGGCGGCGAGTTGCATCTGATGACGGTGGTGCCGGATTTCGGCATGGCCTCGATTCAGGACTTCTTCCCGGCCGATTTCGAGACGAAGGCGCTGGAGAAGGCCAAGGCCGATCTCGACGCCTTTGCCGCGGCCAATGTGCCCGACGACGTTCCCTTCTCCACGCATCTCGGGCACGGCGCGATCGCCGAGCACATCTTGCGGCTCGCGACCGAGCTCGACGTCGATCTGATCGTGATCGCCTCGCATCAGCCCGAGCGAATGCGGGATTTCGTGGTCGGATCGAACGCCGACCGGATCGTGCACAAGGCGCATGTCTCCGTCCTTGTGACGCGCAGTTGATCATCAAGTCCGCAAGCAAGCATGAACAGCAGGACCGCGTCCCTAACGCACGGTTAACCAGTTTCTTTCAACATCCGCTCACAAGTCAGCGGAGAAACGGGTGGCGCGCGGGCACAACAACCGGGGCTTTTCGGAGGAGGCGCTCCGCGGGCTTGACGAGCTAGAGCGTCGCCTCCCGCCACTGGAGACCTATGCGCGGGCTCCGGGCGCGAAGCCCGCCGCGCCGCCGCCGGAAGGTGGCGCCCGACCGCATTACTGGGGGCATCGTGAGCGCCTGCGGACCCGCTTCCTCGATGGCGGCCACGAGGCTATGCCGGAATACGAGCTGCTTGAGATGGTTCTCTTCAACGCGGTCCCACGGATCGACGTCAAGCCTCTGGCCAAGCGCCTGCTTTCGGCCTTCGGTGATCTCAACGCCGTGGTCGCCGCCCCCCGTACGCGTCTTCTCCAAGTGCCGGGCGCGACCGAACGCGTTCATTTCCAGCTCCGTCTGATCGAGGCCGTGGCCCACCGCATGGCGCGCGCCAAGGTAATGCAGCGCTCGGTGATCGGCTCCTGGGACGATCTGATGGTCTACTGCAAGACCGTCATGGCCTATCGCGAGACCGAGCAGTTCCGGGTCCTGTTTCTCGACCGCAAGAACGTGTTGATCGCCGACGAGGCCCAGGGCAAGGGCACCGTGGACCACGTGCCGGTCTATCCTCGGGAGGTCGCAAAGCGCTGTCTCGAACTCAACGCGTCGGCGGTGATTCTCGTCCACAATCACCCCTCCGGCGATCCGACTCCGAGCGAGGCCGACATCGACATGACCGGACAGGTCGAGACCGCATGCCAGGCAATTGGTGTGACGCTGCATGATCATGTGGTGATTGGTCGCGAACGGGATGCCTCGTTCCGGGCTCTGGGGCTGATCTGACGTAGGGAAAGTTACGGAGACCTAGAGGGCTCCGAAGCGCCGGATGGATCCGGCACGCCACTCACGATTAATCGCCTGTTAGTCCTGACGCGCCCAAGATCAATTAGTAATTGCGTCACGGAGTATCCGGTCGATGAGTATCCCCTCGATGGAGCCAGCACTGCGCGGGCTCGGCGGTCTGCGCCGCCAATGCCTCTTCGCCGTCACCATCCTACTGGTTGAAGACAGCCGAAGCGCGTCGGAGGCGATCCGCCTCTTCGCGGCGGAAAGCGGCGCGCGCGTCCGCCGCGCCGACAGTCTCCATGCCGCCAACCGGCATCTGGCGATCTATCGACCCAGCGTGGTGATCGTCGATCTCGGACTGCCCGACGGTGATGGGATCGAGCTGATACGTCATCTCGCCCGCGCGTCGACACCGATCACCGGCATCATCGCCATGAGCGGCGCCGAGCGCAGCGCCTGGCAGGACACGGCAATGGCGGCCGGCGCCTCCGCGTGCATGCCGAAGCCCATTGAGGGCCTCGCCTCGTTTCAGAACTGCATTCTCAGCGTGCTGCCCGACTCCGACACCCGTCGCAAACCGGAGGAGCGCCACGTCGCGCTTGCCGGGAGGGCCTCCATGATGACCGCCCTTGACGAAGACCTGCGGCGGGCGCGGGCGCTCCTGACCGAGGCGCTCCCGGCTGGCGACGACGAGACCGTCGCCTATTGCGGTCAGTTCGTCGGATCCGTCGGCGAAATGCTCGGGGACGAACAACTCGTGGCTGCTGCACGGGTTGCGCTCGACGGCGCCGCCGGCGCGGCGCTTCTGGTCGCCCAACTCGACGACCGGCTGGCGGGGCGGCGGGCGGCGGAGCGGGGCGTGGCGTGACCGGACGGTTCAACTTGACTTGAGGACGCGGTCGAGGCGGCGCGCCCAGCACTATTTCCATTTCCAAATCGGGAGATGGACATGTTCAAGAGACTTCTGGTGGCGGCCGGGTTCCTTGCCACAAGCCTCGCTGCGATAGCCGAAACACGGGAAACCTCCGTCGGACAGGTGTCGGTGACCCAGATGGTCGGCGGTCTCGACACGCCTTGGGCGATAGATTTCTTGCCGGACGGCTCGCCGCTCATCACCGAGCGCGACGGCCGGCTGCTCCTGATCGAAGATGGCGCGGCACGCACCGTCTCCGGATCCCCTCGGGTCCGGACGGGCGGGCAAGGGGGACTCTTGGACGTGACTGTGGCCCGCGACTTCGCCCAATCCGGCGAGATCTTCCTGACCTACGCCGAGCCGCGCGATGGTGGCGCGGGCACAGCGCTCGCAGTGGCGCGGCTCGATCGCAACTCCGCGGCGCTCCGAGATCTCGACGTGATCTTCCGGCAGGTCGACCCCTCCGACGCCGGCCGACACTTCGGCAGCCGCGTGGTCGAAACCGACGACGGCGCGCTGTTGCTGACCGTCGGCGACCGCGCAGACCGAAATCGCGCCCAGGAGCTCTCCAGTCACAAGGGCAAGGTTCTGCGCATCCGACGCGACGGCGCCGTCCCGGGCGACAATCCATTCGCGGACGCCACGGGCGCGATGCCCGAGATCTGGTCGCTGGGTCATCGCAACCCGCAGGGCATCGCGCTCGATGGCGCGGGCGCGGTCTGGACGGTCGAGCACGGGCCGCGCGGCGGCGACGAAGTGAACCGGCCGATCGCGGGGCGCAACTACGGCTGGCCCGTGATCAGCTTCGGTCGCGAGTATAGCGGCGGCCAGGTCGGGATCGGCGCCAGCGCTCCCGGGATGGAACAGCCGCTTCATGTCTGGGATCCGTCAATCGCGCCCTCAAGCCTGATGATCTACTCGGGTCGGCTCTGGCCCCAGTGGCGCGGGCAACTTTTCGTGGGATCCCTGACCTTCGACACGATTGAGCGACTCGAGCGATCGGGAGACCGCGTCGCCGCGCGCGAGCGGTTGTTCGAGGGCGACTACGCAAGAATCCGGGACGTGGCCGAAGCGCCAGACGGATCGATCTGGTTTCTCTCGGAAGGCGACGGCGCGGCCTATCGAATGACGCCGGGGGTCGGCGGCTGAGACTTCTGCCGCGCCGCGGGGGCCTGCGATCGATGGCCGGCGTCTTCGCGCCAGATCGGGTCAAGCCCTCTCGATGGCGACAGCCGTACCCTCGCCGCCGCCGATGCAGATTGCGGCGACTCCCAGGCTTTTGTCGTGGCGCTCAAGCGCGTTCAGCAGCGTGACGAGGATGCGCGCGCCCGAGGCGCCGATGGGATGGCCGAGGGCGCAGGCGCCGCCATGGACGTTGATGCGGTCGCGCGCCGCACCGATTCTGGCCATGAACGCCATCGGCACGACCGCGAAGGCCTCGTTGACTTCCCAGAGATCTACATCTGGCGCTGCAACGCCGATCTGCTCCAGCAATTTGGCCGCTGCGGGGATCGGCGCGGTCGGAAAATCCTTCGGCGCCTGCGCGTGACCCGCATACCCGAGAATCCTGGCGCGCAGCGGAAGTCCTTCGGCGCGCGCAACGGCCTCGGGCATGAGCAGCAACGCGGCCGCGCCGTCCGAGATCGACGAGGAATTCGCCGCCGTCACGGTTCCGTCTTCGCAAAAGGCCGGTCGCAGCGCCGGGATCCTCTCCGGCCGGGCGATCCTTGGCTGTTCATCCTCGGAGACGACGGTCTTGGTTCCGCCGCGTCCCTCGATCACGACCGACGCGATCTCGTCCGCGAAGGCACCGTCACGCTGCGACGCCCGCGCGCGCTCGAGAGAGCCAAGCGCGTATGCATCCTGCGCCTCCCGGGTGAACTGGAAGGCGCGGGCGCAGTCCTCCGCGAAAACTCCCATCAGCTTCCCGCGGTCGTAGGCGTCCTCGAGACCGTCGACGAACATGTGATCTAGGCTCGTTGCATGGCCGAGCCGCGCGCCGCGTCGCAGCTTCGCCAGGAGGTACGGCGCGTTGGACATGCTCTCCATGCCGCCGGCGAGTATCGCGCGTACGCCGGCGCCGGCGCGAAGCTGGTCGCAGGCGATGGTGACCGCCCGCATGCCCGAGCCGCACATTTTGTTGATCGTGGTCGCCGGAGCAGCCTCGGGCAAGCCGCCGAGCAACGCCGCCTGGCGCGCGGGCGCCTGTCCTAGCCCGGCCGGAAGCACACAGCCCATCACCGTCTCGTCGATGATGGACGCATCCGCGCCCGCACGCGTCAGCGCCGCACGTATCGCCACAGCGCCCAGCTCAACCGCCGAGAGCGAGGATAGGTCGCCCAGGAATCCGCCCATCGGCGTCCGTGCGGCCGAGACGATCGCGATCGCGTCCGGCATGGTCGGGCTCCTTCAAGCTTCAGACAACGCTAGCCCGCCTCGATCTCCATCTCAGCGGCCCCGCGCTCCCGGTACGGAGTGGTCTTGTAGAGGGCGCGATAGCACTTCGAGAAATGCGAGGGCGAGGTGAAGCCGCAGGCGAGCGCTACGTTGATGACGCTCATGTCGGTCTGCAGCAGCAGGTTGCGCGCCTTCTTCAGGCGCATTTCCATGTAGTAGCGTTTCGGGCTGCGGTTGAGGTAGCGCCGGAACAGCCGTTCGAGCTGCCGGGTCGACATGCCGACGTCCTTGGCCAGCGTCGCGGGCGAGATCGGCTCCTCGATGCTCTCCTCCATCATGTGAATGACGCTGGAGAGCTTTGGGTGGCGGATGCCGATGCGCGTGGGAATCGAAAGCCGCTGCTCGTCGCTGTCGGCGCGGATCTGGGTGTGGATCAGCTGATCGGCCACGGCGTTGGCGAGGTCCGGCCCGTGGCTGCGCGCAATCAGTTTCAGCATCAGATCCGTCGAGGCCGCGCCTCCTGCGGCGGTGTACCGATTCTGGTCGATGACGAAGATATTCTGGCGAAGTTCGATCTCGGGAAACTCCTCTTCGAAACCGTCCCGGTTTTCCCAGTGGACCGTGCAGCTGCGTCCGTCGAGCAGCCCCGCCTGCGCGAGCGTCTGCGCGCCGGTGCAGACCGCGCCGATCTTGTGGCCCTTGCGGCTCTCGCGCCGAAGCCAGGCGAGGATCGCGGGGGTCGTGGCGGCCCGGGCGTCGAGACCCCCGACGACGATGATCGTCGCAGCGCGCGGCAGTTCGATGAGCCCGGCGTCAACGCGGACCGCGACGCCGTTCGAGGCGCGCACCTCGCCGCCGCCGTCGCAGAGCGTCGTCCACTCGTAGATGGTCCGTCCAGCCATGCGGTTGGCGAGCCTCAACGGTTCGATGGCACCGGCGAAGGCGATCATCGTGAACCGATCGAGCAGCAGGAAGACAAACTGCTCGCTTCTCGCCTCGACGACGCTCGCCATGTCGATCCCAAACCTCCAGCCCGGTCGGCCAAACCCGGCGCGAGGGGCAGGTGCGATTCAATCCGCCGCCGCAGGTATGGTCAAGGGTCGGTCGGTCGCCTATAGACAGGCGCGTTTCGAGACGCACTTGAGGGGGGCGAGACGATGGCCGCAGCGTGGAGCAAGTCCGACTGGCGCAGCAAGCCCCGCGTACAAATGCCCGAGTATCGCGATCCCGAGGCGCTGGCCCGGGTCGAGGCGCGGCTCGGACGTATGCCGCCGCTGGTCTTTGCCGGCGAGGCGCGTCGCTTGCGCTCCGAACTCGCCGCGGTGGTCGACGGGCGCGCCTTCCTGCTGCAGGGTGGAGACTGTGCGGAGAGCTTCGCGGAGTTCACCGCCGACAGCATCCGGGACACGTTCAAGGTCATGCTGCAGATGGCGGTGGTTCTCACCTTCGGGGCGAAGTGCCCGGTGGTGAAGATCGGGCGCATGGCGGGGCAGTTCGCCAAGCCACGCTCGGCGCCGACCGAGATCGTCGACGGGGTCGAGCTTCCGAGCTACCGCGGCGACATCATCAACGACTTCGAGTTCACCGCCGACGGTCGGGAGCCCGACCCCGAGCGGATGCTGCAAGCCTACACCCAGGCGGCGGCGAGCCTCAACCTGCTGCGCGCGTTCAGCCAGGGCGGCTTCGCCGACATCAATCGGGTGCATTCCTGGACGCTCGACTTCACCTCCGATGAGCCGGGCTACGAGCAGTACCACAAGCTCGCCAACCGGATCTCGAACTCGCTGGAGTTCATGCAGGCGGCGGGCGTCAATCCCGGCACCGCCGACACGCTGCACCGGGTGGACTTCTACACCAGCCATGAGGCGCTGCTGCTCGAGTACGAGGAGGCGCTTTGCCGGATCAACTCGACCACCGGGTTGCCGATCGCGGGTTCGGGGCACATGATCTGGATCGGCGACCGCACCCGCCAAGTCGACGGCGCGCATGTGGAGTTCTGCCGGGGCGTGCAGAACCCGATCGGGCTGAAGTGCGGCCCCTCGATCACCGAGGACGACCTGCTGCGGCTGATCGACCGGCTCAACCCGGCCAACGAGAAGGGCAGGCTCACGCTCATCGCCCGCTTCGGGGCCGGCAAGGTGGGCGAACACCTGCCGCGTCTGATCCGGATTGTGGAGCGCGAGGGGCGGCACGTGGTGTGGTCCTGCGATCCAATGCACGGCAACACCATCAAGTCGGCGACCGGCTACAAGACCCGCCCCTTCGATCGGGTGCTGCGGGAGGTGCGCGAGTTCTTCGCCATCCACGCCGCCGAGGGGACCTATCCGGGCGGCGTGCATTTCGAGATGACCGGCAAGGACGTCACCGAATGCACCGGGGGCGTGCGGGCGGTGACCGAGGAGAAGCTGGGCGACCGCTATCACACCGCCTGTGATCCGCGGCTGAACGCGACGCAGTCGCTGGAGCTGGCGTTCCTGGTGGCCGGCGAGCTGCACCAGCGCCTGCAGGCGCAGCGGGCGGCCGTGTGATACGCGGCGTAACACGCGTGCAATTCCGGTCATGGTTCTGAAAACAAAGGGATTAATCTTCGTTAATCCCGCTTGTAACACACCCTGCGCCCCTCCGGGCGACGTCAAGGCCGTGGGAAGGCCCCGGTCGGCGCGATGAGGCATGCGTTGGTCCTGACCGCGTCGGCGGGGGTGCCGGACGCCGCCGTCGAGGCGGCGCGGGCGGCGCTTGGCGGTTCCGCCGCGCCGCCGGTGCGGCTGGCGGCGAGCGCGGTCGAGATCGGCTTCGACGGGCCGGCGCCGGACGGACTGCGCCTTGCGGGGATGGACGTCAACGTCGTGTCTGCGGAGGGCCGCCGCAAGCGGCTGCTGATCGCCGACATGGACAGCACCATCATCGGCGTCGAATGCATCGACGAACTGGCCGACTTCGCCGGGGTCAGGCCGCAGGTGGCGGCGATCACCGAGCGGGCGATGCGCGGCGAGCTGGATTTCGAGGGCGCGCTCACCGAGCGCGTGGCGCTGCTCGCGGGACTTCCGGAGACCGCGCTTTCCGACTGCTACGCCGAGCGGGTTCGGCTCAATCCCGGCGCGCGCACGCTGGCGCGCACCATGGCGGCGCTCGGGGCGGAAACGGCGCTGGTGTCCGGCGGCTTCAGTTTCTTCACCGAACGGGTGGCGGCGGCGGCGGGCTTCGCCCGGCAGCAGGCCAACCGGCTGGAGGTGGCGCACGGACGGCTGACCGGGGCGGTGGCGCGACCGATCCTCGGCCGCGCCGCCAAGCGCGCGGCGCTCGACGCGCTGACGGCGGAGCTTGGCCTCGCGCCGGAGGCGGCGGTGGCGGTCGGCGACGGCGCCAACGACCTCGACATGGTATGCGCGGCCGGGCTCGGGGTGGCCTACCACGCCAAGCCGGCGCTCGCCGAGGCAGCGGACGCGCGGCTCGAGCATTCTGACCTGACCGCAATCCTGGCGCTGCAGGGGATCGCCGAGCGCGACTGGCGGGAGTAGGCGGGCGCCCGGCGGCTGCACGAGCCGGCGGGCGACGCGAGGACCCAGGTCATGCGTCGCTGGCCGGCTCGCTGTCCTCGCGCCCGGCGGCGCCAGGCGTCGCGCGCCAGTTGAGGGCGGTCCAGTAGACCGCGCCCGCGACCGCTGCGGCGACGAAGGGCTGGGGGATGGAGAACAGCTCGCCAAGGACATCGACATCGAAGCGATGGCCCGGGAGCGCCGCGGCGTATAGCGCCGGCAGCGCCGCCTGCGTCGCGACCCCGACTGTCAGCGTGGCGACCAGCCAGCCGTCAGGAACGCGCGCCGGAACCTTCCGCGCGAGGACATGGGCGGCGAGCAGAGCAAGCGCCGCCACCACCGGAACCAAGATCAGCAGTCCCGGAAGCAGGCAGGTCCAGCGGTAGACCGCCGGGTCGCCGCGGAGGTCGCAGCCCGTCGGAAAGAGCCAGATTGCGGCCGCCGCCAGCGCCGCCGGTCCCAGCGCGGTCACGACCGTCGCCCGAAGGTGGTCGGCCAGCCGGTGGCGCGTTCCGGTCCGTATCGCGGTCCTGAAGAGGGTCACGAGGAACCCCGAAGCGGCCGGTCGGGGCGGATCGCGGGCCGGCGGCGGCCGTTCGCCGCGTCGCGTCCCGGAGAAGGATCGGGGGCGGTCAACGGGCCTGCCGCCGCTGCGGAGCCTGCCCTCGGAGATCCGTCGCCGCTACTTGCCGTCAATGACCCGCAGCTTCGGGCCGCCGTCGCGGGACTTGGACGGGGCGTCGGGGTTGCCGTCGATGCTACGCAGCTTCGGCGGCGCGGGCGGCGGGGTGAAGGCGGCCTGGTCCTCGGCGAAGCCGGGCAGGGCGGTGCGCGGCTCCGCCGCCTGGCTCTGCTCGATGGGCGAGACGGTGACCTCGTCGATCATGAATTCCAGAGGCGGCGCGTAGAGGTCGCCGTCGCCGGAGGTGCAGCCGAGCACCCTGTTGACCTCGCCGAAGTCGCTGCGGAGCGGCATCAGCAACATTGTCGCGCGGTAGACGCCGGCCCGGTTGGGGGCCGAGAGCCCGAGTTCAACCACCGAGGGCTCGCTCATCACCACGTTGAGCAGCCGCTCAAAGCGGGTGCGGTCGCCCTCGTCGATGAGGAACTGCGGCTGCATGCCGCGCACCTCCATGCCCATCATCTCGCAGATCTTCATGCCCGCGAGGCGGATGCGCATGTTGTCGGTGCTCAGCCGTTCGATGATGAACATGTTCTCAAGCGCCGTCTCGAACTGTCGCGGGTCGATCTCGGCGCGATAAGGGGCGATTCGGCCGGCCCGGAGACGGTCCCAGTAGGACTTCAGCGAAGTGAGCATTACATCGTTCATCTCGAAACTTGACCCGACAGTTCTCGCCTGATTACCTCGGTCCGCTCCGTCGGACGTGCGTTGGTAAATGCTTTGTTCATAGGCTAACTCAGCTTTGCCCCGATGTCGCGCGCTTTGCGGCGCTCTCGTTAATTTGCCGCAAATCCGGCGAAAGATCACGCGAAGATTCTCCTTAGGGGCGAGTGAGGCAGATCGGTGACAGTTCAGTCCATGACCGGGTTCGCGACCCGGAGCGGCGCCGCGGCCGGACTGGCCTGGGTCTGGGAGGCGCGCAGCGTCAACGGACGCGGGCTCGATCTGCGCCTGCGCCTGCCCGACGGCTTCGAGGCGCTCGATCCGGCGCTGCGGCGCAAGGCGGCTGAGCGGTTGGCGCGCGGGTCGGTGAGCATCGCGCTCAGGACGGCGCGGAGCGCGGAGGACGTGCGCCTGACGCTGAACGCGGCGGCGCTGGATCAGGTGATTCGCATCGCCGCTGAGACCGAGCGGGCGGCAGTCGGCCAGGGGCTGGCGCTGGCGCCGGCTCGGATCTCCGACCTTCTGTCGGTGCGCGGGGTGCTGAGCCAGGCCGCGGCGGAGCCGGGCGACGACGCGGGCCTGCTCGAGGCGGTGGCGGCCGACATCGATCCGCTGCTCGCGGCGCTGGCCGCCGCACGGGCCGAGGAGGGGGCGGCGCTCGCCCGGCTCATCGGCGATCAGATCGACCGGGTGGCGGCGCTGGTCGAGGCGGCGAAGGCCGGCGCCGCGGCGCGGGCGGCGCGCACGGGCGACACGCTGCGCACGCGGGTGGCGGCGGTGCTGGAGGCGGCGACCGGGGCGGAGGCGGACCCCGCGCGGCTCGCCCAGGAGCTGGCGCTGATCGCGGTGAAGGCCGACATCACCGAGGAGCTCGACCGTCTGGGCGGCCATGTGGTGGCGGCGCGCGGGCTTGTCGCCGGACCGGGGCCGGTGGGCCGCAAGCTCGACTTCCTGGTGCAGGAGTTCAATCGCGAGGCGAACACGCTCTGCGCGAAGGCGGGCGACGCGGAGCTGACCGCGATCGGCCTCGACATGAAGCACGTCATCGACCAGATGCGCGAGCAGGTGCAGAACATCGAATGAGCGTCTCCGCGGAACCCGGCCGGTCGGGCCTCCTGATCATCCTGTCCTCGCCGTCGGGGGCGGGCAAGTCGACGCTGTCGCGGCGGCTGCTGGAGTTCGACCCGGAGGTGCGGTTCTCGGTTTCGGCCACGACCCGTCCGCCGCGGCCCGGCGAGCAGGAGGGGCGCGACTATTTCTTCAAGAGCCGCCGGGAGTTCGAGGCGATGGTGGCCGCGGAGGGCATGCTCGAATACGCCGAAGTGTTCGGCAACCTCTACGGCACGCCGCGCGCGCCGGTGGAGGCGGCGGTCGGCGAGGGGCGGGACGTGCTCTTCGACGTGGACTGGCAGGGCGGCCAGCAGATCCGCAACTCGGCGCTTCGCGAATCGGTGGTGTCGATCTTCATCCTCCCGCCGTCCATCGCCGAACTCGAGAGCCGCCTGCGCGCGCGCGGCCAGGACAGCGCCGAGGTGGTGGCGTCGCGCATGGCCAAGAGCCGCGACGAGATCAGCCACTGGGCGGAGTACGACTACGTGCTCGTCAACGAGAACCTGGCGCGCTGCGAGGAGCAGCTGCGCGCGATCATCGCGGCCGAACGGCTGCGCCGCGATCGCAGGCCGGGGCTGGTGGCCCTGGTCAAGCGACTTAATGCAGAGTTCGAGGAAAGGCTCCCATGACGCTGTTCAGGTTCGAGGATCACGCGCCGAAGACCCCCGGGGACGGCGACTTCTGGGTCGCGCCGGGCGCGCAGGTGATGGGTCAGGTGGCGCTGGCCGCGGGTGCGTCGGTCTGGTTCAACGCCGTGCTGCGCGGCGACAACGAGCCCATCGAGATCGGGGCGGGCAGCAACGTGCAGGACAATTGCGTGGTCCACACCGATCCGGGATGTCCGGTCCGGGTCGGCGCGGGCTGCACCATCGGGCACATGGCGATCCTGCACGGCTGCGAGGTCGCGGACGGGAGCCTCGTGGGCATGGGCGCGATCGTGCTCAACGGCGCGCGGATCGAGAAGAACGTCCTGATCGGCGCGGGCGCGCTGATCCCCGAGGGCCGGGTAATCCCCGCGGGCGTCCTGGTGATCGGGCGGCCGGGAAAGGTCGTGCGCGACCTCACCGAGGCGGAGGTCGCGGGCCTTGCGCGCAGCGCAGAGGGCTACCGGGAGAAGATGCGCCGGTTCCGCGCCGGGCTCACGCCGGGATAGGGGCGGCGGCGACGAAGCGCAGCCGCGCCCCGGCCTCGCCGAAATCGGCCTCGAGCCGGCGCTGCGTCTCCAGAAGCGCGCGGCGCAGGAGCGGGAACTGGACGCTGTTGGAGGGAACCTCGTCGAGGGCCGCTCCGTCCGCGACATGCGCCCACAGCGCCGCGGGGGGCGCGGTGCGAACGCCCTCGACCGAAAGCTCGATGGCGTCCGTGGCGGTCGAGATGCGCAGGGCGCCGCCCATGGGCAGGCTCTTCTCCATGCACAGGATCGCGAGGTAGATCAGCTTGACCAGCGGGCGCTCGACGCTGTTCTGGTCGTGGCGCCAGTCGACGGAGAAGCGCCCGTGGAACATCCCGTCGGTGAGTTGCGCCGCCTCGTCCATCGACTGCCGCGCCTCGGGATCGGCCGGGCCGAACGCGACCCGGTAGAAGCGGAGCTTGGCGAGGGCGGTCGCGAGACTGTCGTTGATCAGCGCGAGTTCCTCGCCGCCGCCGCCCTGGCTCATCTGCAGAAGCTCCAGGCCGTTGCCGATCGCGCCCATCGGACTTATCAGGTCGTGGCAGAGGCGCGCGCTGACCAGGGCGCTCAGATCGTGTGAACTCAAGACGGCTTTCCTTTCCGGGCGCGGGCGACCATGAACGAGTTTCTAGAACCCGGCGACCTCGTGCGCCACCCCGACCAGGCCGACTGGGGCGTCGGGCAGATCCAGTCGGTAATCGGCGACCGGATCACCGTGAACTTCGAGCACGCCGGCAAGGTCGTCATCGATGGATCGCGGGTCCTCCTCGAGGCGGATCCCGGCGGGACCGGGAAGCCTTAACAGAAGGCAGGGATTCCTTAAGGGATCGTAAACACACCCTCTCGCCGCCCGGATTTGCCAAGGACGCGCCCGGCGGATATGCAGTCGCCGCGCCGGAGGTCGGCGCGCGCGGAACGGCAGCCCATGAAGCTCGACACCGGCCGATACGTCGTCAGGCTCGCCGAGACCGACGAGGAGCGCGCCGGCGCCCAGCGGCTGCGTTACCGGGTCTTCGTGGAGGAAATGGGCGCGAGCGCCTCGCCAGAGCAGGCCGCCGCGCGCCGCGAGTGGGACGCGTTCGATCCCTTCTTCGACCATCTCGTCCTGATCGACCGGTCCGCGGGCATCCTCGATCCGCTTGACCGGGTGGTCGGCGTTTATCGGCTGATGCGCGACGAGGCCGCGCGGGCGGGTCCCGGCTTCTACTGCGCGTCCGAATACGATCTCAGGAGGATCCTCGATTGCGGCCGGCGCACGGTCGAGCTTGGCCGGTCCTGCGTCGCCCGGGAGCACCGGGGCGGCGTGTCGATGCACCTCTTGTGGAACGGGCTGGCGGAATACGTGCTGGCCCGCGACATCGAGGTGCTCTTCGGCGTGGCGAGCTTTCCGGGCGTCGACCCCGAGCCGCTGCGCGAGGCGCTGGCGCTGCTACACCACGCGCATATGGCGCCGGAGGACCTGCGGGTGCGGGCGCTGCCCGCGGGCTTCGTCGACATGAACGCCATGCCCGAGGCGGAGATCGACCGCGTCCGGGCGTTGCGCGCAATCCCGCCGCTCCTGAAGTCCTACCTGCGGCTGGGCGGCTTCGTGGGCGAGGGGGCCTTCGTCGACCGGGCCTTCAACACCGTCGACGTCTGCGTGGTGATGGACACCGGCCGCATGACCGACCGGTATCGGCGCTACTACCGGCGGCAGATGGCGCCCGGGCCGTGAGGGCCGGCTGGAGCGGGACCGAGCCGCCGCTGATCCCTCCGTTCGGAACGGTCGACCGGCTTCGCATGATCGTTCGGGGCGCGCTGGCGGGCGTTCTCACCGCGGGGCTCTTCGGAGTCTATCTGGTCCTGCAGCTATTGGACCGCTTCGTCGAGCGGCTGACGCTTGCGCCGAGACGCGAAAGCGCGCCGGGGGTAGTGCGGCTCTGGGCCAGGGCGGCGCTGCCGCTGCTGGGTCTGCGCCGCAGCGTGGCCGGCGCGCCGATGCCGGGCAGGGGCGTCTTCGTCGCCAACCACGCGAGCTGGATCGACATCGTGGCGCTGCAGAGCGCGGCGCGGGTGTCGTTCATCGCCAAGGCCGAGGTCGCGGACTGGCCGGGCGTCGGGCTGATCGGACGGCGGATCGGCACGCTCTTCATCGAGCGCCGGGCGACCCGGGCGCGGGAACAGAGCGACGCCCTGGCGGAGCGCTTGGGCGCCGGCGAGCGGCTCTGCCTCTTCGCGGAAGGCACGAGCAGCGACGGACGCCGGGTCCTGCCCTTCAAGTCGACGCTGTTCGGCCCGCTGATCGACCCCGCGCGCGGCGCGGGCTTCGCCGTGCAGCCGGTGACGATCGCCTATGACGCCTGCGCGCCGTTGTCGGAGACCTTCTACGCCTGGTGGGGCGACATGGACTTCGCCTCGCACCTGCGCGCCGTGCTGGCGCTTTCGGGGCGCGGGCGGGTGCGGATCATCTTCCACGCGCCGCTCGACCCGGGCGGCTTCGCCGATCGAAAGGCGCTGGCGGCGGCCTGCGAGGATGCGGTGCGGCGCGGCCATGCGACGGCGCTCGCCGCGGCCTAGGAGATCGCGTCGACCATGCGCGCGAGCGCCGCGCGCGGACCCTCGGGGTCCGACCAGAGTTCCGCGCCGAGCGCCAGGAAGTCGACCACCGGCGCGATGGCGGCGGCGATGTCGAGGGTGAGGCCGCCCTCGGCGATGACGGGAACCTCGATCATCTCCGACCACCAGGCGAAGAGCTCGCGCGGCGCCAGCGCGCCGTCGCCCAGGGTCGACGCTGTGAGCGGGCCGAAGCTCACGTAGTCCGCGCCGATCTCGCCCGCCGTCAGCCCGACGTGCCGCGAGACGCCCGCGAACACGCCGAGGATCGCGTCGGTACCGAGGGTTTCGCGCGCGGCGCGCGCGTGCCGGACCCCGTCGGAGAGATGCGCGCCGTCGAGGCCCAGCCGCCGGGCGAGGCGGTAGTGCTCGCCCAGGACCAGCGCCACGTCGCGGGCCGCGCAGACCGGGCGCAGCGCCTCGGCCGCGTCGACGATGCGCTGCTCCTCGGTCGTGGCGAGCGCTAGGCGGACGCAGGCGATGTCGGCGGCGTCCAGGACGCCGGCCAGATCGTCGGCGAAGTCCGCGAGCGCGAAGGCGGGCGGGGTCACCAGATAGAGCCGCGGTGGCTCGGCGGACGCCATGCCGGCCGGTCAGCGCCGCAGGATGCCGCGGCCGGCGTAGACCGCGCCCTGGCCGAGGTCCTCCTCTAGGCGGATGAGCTGGTTGTACTTGGCCAGCCGGTCGGAGCGCGAGAGGCTTCCGGTCTTGATCTGGCCGCAGTTGGTCGCGACCGCGAGATCGGCGATCGTGGCGTCTTCGGTCTCGCCGGACCGGTGCGACATGACCGCGCTGTATCCGGCGCGATGGGCCATCTCGACGGCCTCCAGCGTCTCGGTCAGCGTACCGATCTGGTTGACCTTGACGAGGATTGAGTTGGCGACGCCGTCGGCGATGCCGCGCGACAGGCGCTCGGTGTTGGTCACGAAGAGATCGTCCCCGACGAGCTGGCAGCGATCGCCCAGCGTCTCGGTGAGGATCCGCCAGCCCTCCCAGTCGTCCTCGGCCATGCCGTCCTCGATGGAGAAGATCGGGTAGCTGTCGACGAGCTCCGCGAGATAGGCGGCGTTCTGCGCGGAATCGAGCCGCTTGCCCTCGCCCTTCATGTCGTAGACGCCATCGGCGAAGTATTCGGTGGCGGCGCAGTCGAGCGCGAGGCACATGTCCTCGCCCGGCCGCAGCCCGACAGCCTCGATGCTCTGCATGATGAAGTCGAGCGCCTCTGCGGCGGAGCTCAGGCCCGGCGCGAAGCCGCCCTCGTCGCCAACCGAGGTGACATGCCCGGCCCGGGAGAGCCGCTTCTTGAGGGCGTGGAAGGTCTCCGCGCCCATGCGGACGGCCTCGGAGATGCTTTCCGCGCCGACCGGGGCGACCATGAACTCCTGGATGTCGATGGGATTGTCCGCGTGCTGGCCGCCGTTGATGATGTTCATCATCGGCACCGGCATGACCCGCGCGGCCACGCCGCCGACGTAGCGGTAGAGCGGCGTGCCGAGGCTCTGGGCCGCGGCCTTGGCGGTGGCGAGGCTCGCGCCGAGGATGGCGTTCGCCCCGAGCCTGGCCTTGTTGGGGCTGCCGTCGAGCACGAGGAGCGTGCGGTCGATCAGGAGCTGGTCGGTGGCGTCGAGCCCGGTGAGCGTCTCGCAGATCGTGCCGTTCACCGAGGCGACGGCCTTGCGCACGCCCTTGCCGCCGAAGCGCTTGGCGTCGCCGTCGCGCAGTTCGACAGCCTCGTGGGCGCCGGTGGAGGCGCCCGAGGGGACCGCGGCGCGCCCGAGCGCGCCGTCCTCCAGAAACACGTCGACCTCGACGGTCGGATTGCCGCGGCTGTCGAGGATCTCCCTCGCGACGACGTCGATGATCACCGGCATGGTTTTCCTCCGCTGCATCGGGCCTGGCGCCCCTGCGCCCGTGCTTAGATCAACGCCCGGGCGGAGGAAACACGTTTCCCGGGGTCTGGCGGTCGCATGGATTTCCCGATGGCGGGCGCTAGCTTGCCCGCCACGGCGAACGGGGCGATGGAGCGACGATGGCACTTCTTGGCGTATTTCTGGCGACGCTGATCGCCTTTCTGATCATCGACGCCATTGCGTTGAAGTTCTTTCTGTATCCTCTGTTTAGCACGCATATCGGGGAATACCTGCGCGAGGACGTGCAGTACGTGGTGGCGCTTGGCTTCTACGTTTTCTATGTCGCGGGCGTGGTCTACTTCGCCGTTGCGCCGGCGCTTGCGGAGGACAGCCTCGGCCGCGCGGTTGTCAATGGAGCGCTGCTCGGCTTTCTGGCCTACGGCACCTACGAGGCGACGAACATGGCGACCATCCGCGGCTGGTCGATGACGATGGTCATGGTGGACGTCTCCTGGGGAACGCTGCTCACCGGAACCGTCGCGGCCATCGGCTTCTTCGTGGGCAGGGCGCTGGCCGCCTGAGGCGGGGATCAGCCGGGCGAGAGGCAGTCCAGTGCCTGGTCCGCGAGGTTGCGCAGGAGCGTCGCGTAGCTATCGCCCGCGACGCCGATTGGGTCGAGCGTGGCGATCCTCAGCCCGGCGCCCTCGGCCAGCAACGTCAGCGGTTCGGTGGGAAGCTGGGGTTCGGTGAAGGCGCAGCGCACCGCATCCGCGGCGATGGAGGCGCGGAGCTCCGACATGCGTCGCACGCCGCCGACGTCGCCGGCGAAACCGGCGACGGAACCGGTGGCCGAGAGCCCGAAACGGTTCTCGAAATACTGGAAGCCGTCGTGATGGACGAGAAAGCCCATGTCGCGGACCGCGGCGAGCGCATCGCGCAACTCTGATTCGAGCGCGGCCATCTCGGAGGCGAAGGCTTCGGCGTTGTCTCGGTAGAGATCGGCGTTTGCGGGGTCGCGTCCGGCGAGGCGGATCGCCATTGCATCGGCCATGACCGCCGCGTTGCGCGGGTCAAGCCAGTAGTGCGGATCCGTCGTCCCCTCGTCGGACTGCGCATGGCCCGCGTCCCCGGAACCCGCCTCCGCCCCATGATCGTGGTCGTGGTCATCATCGTCGTGCCCGTAATCGCCTTGGTCGTGGTCGTCATGGTCGTGCTCCGGAAACCTGCCGCCCGCCCGCGCCGGAAGCACCGTCAGTCCCGGGAGGCCCGAAAGGTCGATGATCTCCGACCCGGTCGCCAGCGAAGCGAGCGGCGCTTCCATCCACGCCGAAAGGCCCGGTCCAACCCAGAATACCAGATCGGCCTCCGACAGGCTGCGCGCGTCCGACGGTGCGAGCGAGAACTGGTGCGGCGAGGCGCCCGGCGGCAGCAGGGCATCCGGCGCGCCGGCTCCGTCCATGACCCGGGAGGCGATCGCGCCGATGGGAGCGATGTCGACCAGCACCCGCGGGGCTGCGACGGCGGCGGCGGGGAGGTACGCGCAGAGCCACGCCAGCAGGACGAGGCGTCCGAGAAGGTGCTTGCTCATTGATTGATCCCCATGAAAGACGTTGACGCGGCGCGCATGCATTTCGCCCTGTCCGCGCCTGCTGATGACTGTTACAATATAACATATGACCACGTCAAACAGCCTTCCCGCCGACCCATTCCGCCCGCATGACCATCGCCGCTGCCGGGCCATGGCGGGGCGGCGAGCCCGCGCGATCTGCGCCGACCGCGGATTGAGGCTCACCCCGCCGCGCGCCTTTGCGCTGGAGGCGCTGCTCGAATTGCACCGGGCGATGACCGCCTACGAACTGCTGGACCGGTTGCGCGCGGCTGGGCTCGGCGCGCAGCCGCCGGTGGCCTACCGGGCGCTCGACTTCCTGGTGGCCAACGGGTTCGCCCACCGGGTGGAGCGGATCAACGCCTTCGTGGCCTGCATGTGCGCCGATCCCGATCACGCCGCGGGTTTCGTCGTCTGCCGCGTCTGCCGCTCGGTCGCGGAGATCGACCTGGCGGACGTCTCGAGCGTGCTCGAAGGGGATGCCGAGGCGCTCGGCTTCAGCTTCGAGGCCGCGACGCTCGAGGCGATCGGCGTCTGCGGCGCCTGCCAGCCGGGGCGCGCGTGATGGAGGCGCTCGTCGAGACGCGCGGCCTCGACGTGGTCCTCGGCGGCGCCCGGGTGCTTCACGACGTGAACTTCGCGATCCGATCGGGCGAAGTGGTCACGGTCGTCGGACCGAACGGGTCGGGCAAGAGCACGCTGTTGCGCGCGCTCGTCGGCGCGCTGGCACCGAGCGCGGGCGCGGTGATCCGCCGGCCGGGACTTGTTTTCGGTTACGTGCCGCAGAAGCTGGCCATCGACCACACGCTTCCGATCACGCTGACGCGGTTCCTGGCTCTCTCGGGCGCGTCCGAATCGGACCGGCGCGCGGCGATGGCGCGCGTGGGCGTCGAGCGGCTGGGCGACCGCCAGCTCATTGATCTCTCCGGGGGGCAGTTCCAGCGCGCGATGCTGGCGCAGGCGATCCTGCGGCGGCCCGATCTGCTGGTGCTCGACGAGGCGGCGCAGGGGCTGGACCAGCCCGGCGTCGCCGACTTCTACCGGCTGATAGAGGAGGTTCGCGGGGCTCTCGGCTGCGCGGTGCTCATGGTCAGCCACGACCTGCACGTGGTCATGGCCGCCTCGGACCGCGTGGTCTGCCTCAACGGCCACATCTGCTGCGAGGGCGCGCCGACGGCGGTCTCCGAGGCGCCGGAGTACCGCGCGCTGTTCGGCTTCGGTACGGGGGGCACCCTGGCGCTCTATCGCCACGAGCACGATCACAGCCACGGCACCGGCCATGATCACGGGCATGCCGGGCATCATCGCCATGGCGGCGCGAACGCCGGCGGGCGCACGGACGCGCCGCAATGACCGGCCTCGACGCCTTCCTGGTGCGCGCGGCCCTGGCGGGCGTCGGTGTGGCGCTGGCCGCGGGCCCGCTCGGCTGCTTCGTGGTCTGGCGTCGGATGGCCTATTTCGGCGACGCGACCGCCCATGCGGCGCTGCTCGGGGTGACGCTCGCGCTGGCCGCCGAGTTGCCGGTGACGCTCGGTGTGGCGCTCTGCGCCTTCGCCATGGCCGCGACGGTCTCCGCGGCGACGGGGCGGAGCTTCGCGATGGACACGCTGCTCGGGGTCGCCTCGCACGCGGCGCTGGCCTCCGGCGTCGTGGCGGTGACGTTCCTGGAGGGCGTGCGGGTCGATCTCTCGGCCTATCTCTTCGGCGACATCCTCGCGGTCTCGTGGAGGGACATCGCGGTGATCTTCACCGGAGCGGCGGCGGTCTCGGGGCTGATCGTCTGGCGGTGGTCGCGGCTGCTGCTCGCGACGCTGGACACAGATCTCGCCGCGGCGGCGGGCGTCTCTGCGGCCCGCGAGCGGCTGGTGCTGACCGTGGCGCTGGCGCTGCTCGTCGCCGTCTCGATCAAGGTGGTCGGCGTCCTGCTGATCACCGCCATGCTGATCATCCCGGCAGCCGCGGGGAGGGCCTTCGCGCGGACGCCGGAGGTGATGGCGGCTGGCGCGATCGCCGCGGGCGTCGCCGCGAGCCTGCTCGGCCTCGCCGGGTCATGGCGTTACGACACTCCGGCGGGCCCCTCCATCGTGGTCGCGGCCACCCTGATCATGATCTCGGCCAACCTCGCGTCCCGGCTCAGGGCTCAGTCCTGAGCGTCGTCCTCGGCTTGGGGCACGCCTTCCTCCAGGCTTTCCTCGAGGTATTCCTCGACCTCGACGAGATCGTCGGGCAGCGGCAGTCCCATCGCGCGCATTTCCATCAGCGTCTCGCGCAGCCGTTCCTGGAACTGGTGGGCGTCGGTGGGGTTCTGCGCGATCTCGTCCATCAGCATGGCGACCTGGATCCTGAACTGTTCGAGCGCCATGGCGTCTCCCCCATCCTCGCCGCCGCGAGCCGGCGGCGCGTCGCATACTAGCAGCAGACGGGGCTCCCGTATTGATTTATCGCAATGCGCTCGCGCGATGGCGGCGCTATGCTGGCGGCCTACCGCCTGCAGGGAGACACCTATGCCGTTCAAAACCGTCTTCATCGCCACCGGCTCGCGTCAGGACGACGCGGAGCTCGATCGGGCGATCGCGATCGCGGGCGGGCTGGGCGCCCATCTGTCGGTGCTGGTGCTGGGAGTCGCGCCGCCTCCGCCCGCCTCGCCCTATGGGGTTGTGTCCAACGACATATGGGCGGGCGAGATCCGCGAGGGCCAGGAGGCCGCGCAGGCCCGCGCCACCGAGATCGAGGCCCGGATCGGAGCCGCGGGCGTCGCCTGCACCGTCGAGGCGCAGTATGTCGACCGCGGCACGGTCTCGACGCTGGCCGCGCGCTTCGCGCGGTATGCCGACCTCACGCTGATCACCCCCCAGAACGAGCGCTCCGACATCCTGCAGACCTGGGTGATGAACGGGGCGCTCTTCGAATTGGGTCGGCCGATCCTGATCTTGCCCGAGAAGCCGGTCCGCTTCCCGGAGGTGGGCCGGGTGGTCATCGGCTGGGACGCGAGCGTGGAGGCCGCAAAGGCGGTGCGCGACTCGCTCGAACTGCTCAAGGCCGCCGAGGCTGTGGACGCGGTGCTGATCGATCCGGTCCCGTCCTTCGAGGGGCACGGGCCCGAGCCCGGGGCCGATCTCGCCACCTACCTGGCGCGCCACGGCGTGAGCATCACCGTGCATCGCCTGCCGCGGGAGGGCCAGGAGGTCGGGGACATCCTGCGCCGGACGGCGACGGACCTCGACGCCGATCTCCTGGTGATGGGAGGCTTCGGGCACTCGCGGCTGCGCCAGCGCATCTTCGGCGGCACGACGACCAACATCATGAAGGAAACGAACGTCGCGGTGCTGATGGCGCACTGAGGCGACCGCACGCCGCCGCCCCTTCGGACGGCTGCGTCAGGCGGCGCGAAGCAGGGGCACGCGGGCGCGCAGCCCCGGGGCAAGCGCCATGCCGGAGAGCATCGCGGCGACGAAGAGCGCGCTCTGCCAGCCGCCGAAGCCGAGCGAGGCCATCGCCGGGCCGGGACAGAAGCCCGCCAGCGCCCATCCGGCCCCGAAGATCGCGGCTCCCCAGACCAGCGGCCGATCGACCTCGGGCCTCGGCGGCGCCGGCAGCGGCTCGCCCCGCAGCGTCGTGCCGCGCGGGGTTAGGATGGCCCAGGCGACCGCCATCGGCAGGATGGCGCCGCCCAGCACGAACGCCAGCGTCGGGTCCCAGTCGCCGAAGAGGTCGAGCCA
Source organism: uncultured Alphaproteobacteria bacterium (assembly GCA_963700835.1). Classification (GTDB taxonomy): domain Bacteria; phylum Pseudomonadota; class Alphaproteobacteria; order Rhodobacterales; family Rhodobacteraceae; genus Amaricoccus. The sequence continues at coordinate 131,131 of CAVOZD010000010.1, read as the reverse complement.
GCCCTGGACCTTGGTGGTGTCGGTCATGCCCGACACCATCAGCCCGAGGCCGAAGAGCCCCCCGGACAGGGCGGCGAAGAACAGGCGCATCTCAGATGATCCCCAGCATGTGCCGGGCCACGAGCATGGTCGCGCCGCCGGCGAAGAGATAGAAGAGCGTCGCCACGATCGAGCGCATCGACAGCCGGGACATGCCGCAGACGCCATGTCCCGACGTGCAGCCGTTGCCGATGCGTGTGCCGACGCCGACGAGGAGCCCCGCCACGATCAGGATCGCGGCGTTGGTCGTCGCGTGGGTCGCGGGCGCGCCGAACACGATCGCCGCGATCGCCGGGGCGCCGACGAGCGCGCCGATGAAGGCCGCGCGCTCGCGCCAGTCGCCGCGCCCGGTGCCGTCCACCAGCCCGCCGATCAGCCCGCTCGCCCCCATGATCCGGCCGTTCGCCGCCAGGAGGACGACTGCGGCCAGGCCGATCATCAGGCCGCCGATCAGTCCGTAGGTCCAGTCCGTCTGCCACATCTCAGAGCTCGTTCACCGGAACCTTGAGGAACCGCTTTCCCTTGTCGTCGGGCTCGGGCATCTGCCCGCCGCGCATGTTCACCTGGATCGACGGGATGATCAACTTCGGCATGTCGAGGGTGGCGTCGCGCGCCTTGCGCATCTTCACGAAGTCCTCGGCCGTGGCGCCGCCGCCGACGTGGACGTTGAGGTCCTTCTGCTCCTTGACGGTGGTCTCCCAGGCGTACTGGTCGCGGCCCGGCGCCTTGTAGTCGTGGCCGACGAAGATGCGCGTCTCCTCGGGAAGCGCCAGGATCTTCTGGATCGAGTCGTAGAGCATCTCGGCCGAGCCGCCGGGGAAGTCTGCGCGCGCGGTGCCGAAGTCCGGCATGAACAGCGTGTCGCCGACGAAGGCCGCATCGCCGATCACGTAGGTCAGGCACGCCGGCGTATGGCCCGGCGTGTGCAGGACCCGGCCCTCGAGCTTGCCGATGGTGAAGGTGTCGCCCTCGGTGAAGAGCTTGTCGAACTGCGAGCCGTCGCGCTGGAAGCGGGTGCCTTCGTTGAAGATCTTGCCGAAGGTGTCCTGAACGACGGTGATCTTCTCGCCGATGCCGATCTTGCCGCCAAGCTTTTCCTGCACGTAGGGCGCGGCGGAAAGGTGGTCGGCGTGCACATGGGTCTCGAGCAGCCACTCCACCTCGAGGCCCTGCTCCTTGACGTAGGCGACGATCGCGTCGGCGGAGCGCGTGTCGGTGCGGCCGGAACTGTAGTCGAAGTCGAGCACGCTGTCGACGATGGCGCACTTGCGGGTCTCGGGGTCGGTGACGACGAAGGAGACGGTGAAGGTCGCCTCGTCGAAGAAGGCCTTGACGTCGGGTTTCATGGAACTGCCTCCGATCCTGTGTTCGCGGCGACATATAGCGCCGCGGCGAAAACATTGCAAGTCTCGAATATGAAACCCCTTCGCCTCCGGGGGGTGATCGTGTTACCGTGACGCGCCGTTCATTGGAGGGGCGCTCCGGCGCGACGCGCCGGGGCAGATTGGTCGTGGGGGGACGGTGCGGGCGATCAGGCCCTCAGGAACCGCTCACCCGCGACAAGAAGGGGGGACGACCCATGCCATTCTACATGATCCAGAACACCTATTCGAAGGAGGCGGTCAAGGCGATGGCGGCCAATCCGCAAGACCGGAGCAAGGCCGTCGGCAAGCTGATGGAGGCGGCGGGCGGCAAGCTGCATCACATGTTCTTCGCGTTCGGAGCCTGGGACACGGTGATGATCGCCGAGGCTCCGGACGACCGGAGCGCGGCCGGGGCGGTCATGGCCGCGGCGGGAACCGGCGCGGTGGAGTTGATCCAGACCACCAAGCTGATGACCATGGACGACGCGATGGAGGCGATGAAGCTCGCCGGCAAGCTGACCGGAGCCTACACGCCGCCGACGGCATGACCGGACGCGGGCGGGGCCGCGCGCCCCGCCCGCCGCGCCTCAGAGGGCGACGACGTTGTGGTCGGGGCCGTAGGGGAAGCCGGTAATGTTGTGGCCGCCGCCCGCGTCGATCACCACGATGTCGTGCTCGCGGTAGCCGCCGGCGCCGGGGGTTCCCTCGGGCACGGTCAGCATCGGCTCCATCGAGACGACCATGCCGGGCTCGAGCACGGTGTCGATGTCCTCGCGCAGCTCCAGCCCGGCCTCGCGTCCGTAGTAGTGCGACAGGATGCCGAAGGAGTGGCCATAGCCGAAGCTGCGGTAGCGCAGCAGGTCGCGCTCGGCGAGGAAGGCGTTGATCTCGGCGGTGATCGCCGAACAACGCGCGCCGGGGACGAGCAGCGACAGGCCGAGCTCGTGGGCGGCGACGTTGGCCTCCCAGAGCGCGCGGCTGGCGGCGTCGGGCTCGCCGAGGAAGAGCGTGCGCTCGAGCGCGGTGTAGTAGCCCGAGATCATCGGGAAGGTGTTGAGCGACAGGATGTCGCCCGGTTCGAGCCGCCGCGTGGTGACCGGGTTGTGGGCGCCGTCGGTGTTCGGGCCGGACTGGAACCAGACCCAGGTGTCGCGCAGCTCGCTGTCGGGGAAGGCGCGGGCGATCTCGGTCTCCATGGCGTCACGGCCCGCCATGGCGACGTCGATCTCGCGTGCGCCGGGGCGGACGGCGTCGCGGATCGCTGCGCCGCCGAGATCGGCGATGCGGGCGCCCTCGCGGATCAGCGCGATCTCGGCCGGGGACTTGACCATGCGCTGGCGCATGACCTCGCACGCCGATGTCGGTCACGGCGGCGGGCGCCAGGAAGGCGTCGAGGCGGGCCCGCGCCTGGAGCGTCAGGTGATCGCCCTCGATCCCGATGCGGCGGCCCGCGCCGGTGAGCGCGGCGACGGCGCGCCAGTAGTTGTCTCGGGTCCAGTCGGTGTAGGTCAGCGCCTCGCCATGGCAGCGCCGCCAGGGCTGGCCGCCGTCTATGTTGGCGGCGACCACGGTCGACGCGTCGGCGGTGACCACGCAGGCGTAGGGACGGCCGAACGCGCAGTAGAGAAAGCCCGAGTAGTAGGCCACGGCCTGCATCGAGGTCAGCACGGCGGCGTCCAGACCCTCGGCGGCGAGGGTCTGGCGCAGGCCGTCGAGGCGGGCCTCGTACTCCTCAGGCGCGAAGGGCAGGGGCGCCTTGGCGCCGTTGTGGAAGCTAAAGAAGGCGGGGCGGTCGGTCATGGGACGGGCTCCTGATCGGGCCGAAGGAAGCGGCCCGGCGCTTCCCGGCGTTCAGGACGGTGCGGACCCCGCGCGGGGCCGATCCGGGCGGCGACGCCATCGCCGCGTCCGCGGGCCTTCCTATGCCAGAGGGCGGCGGATTGTAAAGGCGCGCCCGGGCGGCGCCGGGGCGGGCGCGGCGTGTGAAACGCGGTGCGTTTCACGCGTGAAAATCAGACCAAAATACTGAAAGAAAAGGATTTTTCGGAACGCGTTTACCTCATGGCAACCTTCGTTGATGATCCCCGCCCGGACGCGGGGTTCCGCGCGGCGGTGTCGCGGCCTCAGGTCCGGATGACGCGGTGGAGATCGGCGCCGGCGAGGGTCTCGGGCAGGGACGGGTCGCCGGCGGCGGCGGCGAGCGGGACCGGCCCGGCGGCGTAGTTGAACCAGAAGGTCTCGCCGGCGGTCTCCACCCGGCGCAGGCCCTCGGGCAGGTCGAGCGGCTCCAGCCCCGCGTCGCGCGCGGCCGCGGCCATCAGGCGCGCCATGGCCGCGGCGTCCGGCCAGCCGCAGAGGTAGGTCAGGCGGCCCGCGCGGCGCACCGCGGCCGCGCCGTCGTCGGTGGTCTCGACCACCTCGGAGGCGCCGGAGGTGAACTCGCGCCAGAGCCGGAAGGCGCCGCCCCCCGAGAGCTTGGGCCGGTCGCTCGGGCGCAGGGTCTCGACCCGGTCGACGCGGGTCCCGAACGCGGGGAAGTCGGGCGGCATGGTGGCGGGAAACCGGAAGTCGCGGCTTCGCGCCCCCGCCCGGGGCCCGATCACGGCGTGCCCGCGGAAGGCCTCGAGCGCGGCGCGCAGAGGCGCGGGCCAGGCGAAGATCCCGGGGACCACCACCAGCGCGCGTCCGCCGAGATCAGCGGTGTCGGGTGGCAGGATGTCGATCGTCAGCCCGGCGCGGCGCAGCCCGCGGTAGGCCTCGAACACCAGGTCGAAGTAGTCGAAGCCACGGCCCTGCGGCTGGGTCTTCCAGGCCCAGGCGCTCTCGTAGTCGAAGATCAGCGCCACGGGGGAGGGGGCGCGGGCCTCGACCTCGGGGCGGTTGCCGAGCTCGCGCGCGACCTGCGCCGCCTCCGCCCGGCCCGGCGCGTCCTCGGCGTCGGGGGCGAGCAGGCCCGCGTGCATCGTCTCCTGGCCGAAGGGGGCCTGGCGCCAGCGGAAGTAGCAGACCGCCTCGGCCCCGTGGGCGAAGGCCTCCCAGGTCCAGAGCCGGACCATGCCGGGCAGCGGCGCGGGATTGTAGGGGGCCCAGTTCACCGGGCCGGGCTGCTGCTCCATGATCCACCAGCGGCCCCGCCCCGCGGCGCGGTAGAGGTCGTGGTGGAAGGCCTGGAAGTCCGGGTCGCCCTGGCGGGAGTAGGCGGCGCGGTGCGCCTCGTCGGCCGGGACGCGGTCCTCGAGAAACCCGAGGGGATAGGAATCCCAGCTGGCGCCGTCGAGGTCGGCCCCGAGCGCGTAGTGGTCGAAGTCGATGATCTTGCCCATGAAGTTGTGCAGGATCGGGGCGTCGGAGCGCTTGCGGATTTCCTCGACCTGGGCGCGGTTGAAGCGGACCACCTGCTCGGAGGAGAAGCGGCGGAAGTCGAGCCAGTGCGCCGGGTTGGCCTCGGTCACGGTGAGGTTGGGCAGGCCGATCGTGTCGAAGCGCTCGTACTCCATCGACCAGAACACGTTGCCCCAGGCGGCGTTGAGCGCGCCGATGTCGCCGTAACGGTCGCGCAGCCAGCGCCGGAAGGCGCGCAGCGCGGCGAAGCTGTAGGTGAGCGTGGTGTCGTGGCAGCCGTACTCATTGTCGGTCTGCCAGGCGGCGACGTGCGGGTTGCGCCCGTAGCGCTCGGCCAGCAGCGCCACGATCCGCCGGCAGTCGTGCAGGTAGCCCTCGTGGCTGAAGTCGTAGTGCCGCCGCGAGCCGAACTTGCGCGCGCGCCCCTCGATGTCGTGGGGCAGCATGTCGAGGTGGCGCTCGATCATCCAGTGCGGCGGCGTCGCGGTCGGAGTGCCGAGCACCACCTTGAGCCCCGCCGCGCCCAGCGTCTCGATGGCGCGGTCCATCCAGCCGAAGCGCAGGTCGCCGGGTTTCGGCTCGAGGCGCGACCAGGCGAATTCGCCGATGCGCACCCAGGTGAGCCCGGTCGCGGCCATGGCGGCGGCGTCGACCGGCCAGCGCGCCTCGGGCCAGTGCTCGGGATAGTAGCAGACGCCGAGGCTTCGGCGGATCATGCGCGGACGATCCCGTCGAGCGCGTCCCAGGCCTCGGCGGCGGCGCGGGTGCGGGCGGCGACCTCCGGCACGGAGAAGCCGGGGCGGAAGAGCGCCGATCCCAGGCCGAAGCCGTCGGCCCCGGCGTCGCGCCACTCGGCGAAGTTCGCCGGGCCCGCGCCGCCGACCGCGTAGACCTGCGTTCCGGGCGGCAGCACGGCGCGCAGCGCCCGCAGTCCGGCGAGGCCCATCAGTTCGGCGGGAAAGATCTTGAGCGCATCCGCGCCGGCGGCCAGCGCGGCGAAGGCCTCGGTGGGCGTGAAGACGCCGGGATAGGAGTCGAGGCCCAGCTCCTTGGTGCGTTCGATGACCTGGCGGTCGCAGTTGGGGGACACCACGAAGGTCGCGCCGGTGGCCGCCACCGCGCGCACGTCGTCGGGCGTCAGCACGGTGCCCGCGCCGATGCGGGCGCGATCGCCGAGCGCGGCCTGCATGGCGGCGATGCTGCGCAGCGGCTCGGGCGAGTTCAGCGGCACCTCGATGCGGTCGATCCCGGCGGCGACGATGGCCCCGGCGGTCTCGACGGCGCGGTCGGGCGCGAGGCCCCGCAGGATGGCGATCAGCGGACGGCTCATGGGGCGGCCCCTTCGGCAAGCAGGTGGGCGTAGGCGGCGGCGAGGCCGGCGAGCGTGAGCGCCTCGGCGTCGTGGGAGGTCGGCGCGGCGCCCTGGGCGGTCAGCGCGCGGGCGTAGCGGTCCGCCAGGCCGCGGGCGCCGACGAGGGCGATGTCGCGGCCGAGCCAGTAGGGCCGCGCGGCGGCGAGTTCCGCCCCGATCAGCAGGCCCGAGAGCCGGGCGCGGGCCCGGTCGGGCGCGAGGCCGGCCAGCAGGTTCTCGGCGCGCAGCGAGAACAGCCGGCCGGCGAGGCGTTCGGGATGGGCGAGGGCGTCGCCGACGGCGTCGTCGAAGTCGGGGTCGGAGAACCCCGCGCCGTCAAGGCCGTGGCGGAGCACCGAACGCTCCGAGAGGAGGCCGAAGAGCTCGCCGGTCATGAAGCTCGCGAAGCTGACGATCTCGCCGGCGCTCACGTGTGCCCACTTGGAATGGGTGCCGGGCAGGCAGACGACGCCGTCGAAGCGGGGATTGCGGGCGAGCAGGCCGGCGATCTGGGTCTCCTCGCCGCGCATGACGTCGGCGGGGGCGGCCTGGCAGACGCCGGGCAGGATGCGGACCGCGAGGCGCGGGTCGGCCACCGCGGGTCGGGTGGCCGGCCGGCCGCCGGCGGGCGGGCAGGGGACGCTGGCGTAGCCCGCGTCCGCCCAGCCCTGGCGCGCGCCGACCATGCCGCAGGCGACCACGGTGGTGCGTCCGTCCTCGGGCAGCCATGGGTCGATCAGCGCCAGCAGCGCCGGCTCGAAACCGGCCGGGGCGAGGCCCGCCATGCCCTGCTCGGAGACGGCGCGGGCTCGCACGGCGCCGGCCTCGCCCATCGCCCAGGCGCGCAGGTTGGAGGTGCCCCAGTCCACCGCGACCCAGTCGGCGATCGCTTGGGCCGCGGCGGCGTTCATCCGGTGACGACGACGCCGCCGTCGACCACCAGCGCCTGGCCGGTCATCATGCGCGAGGCCTTGGAGGCGAGAAAGAGCGTGGCGTCGACGATGTCGCGCTCGACCAGGTGCTCCTTGAGGCACTGGCGCTCGAGATGGGCGGCGAGGTCCTCGGGCGTGGCCCAGAGGTCGAGCTGGCGCTGGGTGAGCACCCAGCCGGGCATCAGCGCGTTGACGCGGATCCGGTCGGGGCCAAGCTCGCGGGCGAGGCCGCGGGTCAGGCCGGTGATGCCCGCCTTGGCGGTCAGGTAGGAGGTGTAGCCGGCGTTGCCCATCATGTAGGAGATCGAGGAGAAGTTGACGATCGCGCCGCCGCCGGCGGCCTTCATGCCCGGCCAGGCGGCCTGAGCGGTGAAGAAGTGCGGACGCAGATTCACGTCCTGGGAGCGGTCCCACTCCTCGACGGTGTAGCCCTCGATAGCGTGGCGGGCGTCGTTGGCGGCGTTGTTGACCAGCGCGGTGATCGGCCCGTGCGCCTCGGCCGCCTGCGCCATCGCCGCCTGGAGCGCGGGAATGTCGGTGACGTCGCAGCGGATGTAGAGCGGGGTGTTGTCATGCTTCTCGCCGATCTCGGCGGCGAACTCGGAGGCGTCGGAGCGCTGCACGAAGGCGACGCGGGCGCCCTGCTCGACGAAGCCCTCGGTCAGCGTCGCGCCGATGCCGGCCCCGCCGCCGGTGATGAACACGCTGGCGCCCGCGAGGTCGTGGAAGGTGGCGTGTCGGGTCATCTGCTGTCGGCCCCTCTCGATAACTTCGTGTGTCGCGTCGGCAGGCGGGCGGCCGGGATCATTTCACCGCGCCCAGGGTCAGCCCGGCGATGAAGTGCTTCTGCATCAGGAAGAACATCACCACCGGCGGCATGGCCGCGACGATCGAGCCGGCGGAGACGAGCTGCCAGGCGGCGATCCACTGGCCGTTGAGCGAGTAGAGCCCCGCGGTGACCGGCTGGGTCGACGACGACGTGGTGAGCACCGTCGCCCAGAAGTAGTCGTTCCAGATGAAGGTGAAGACCAGCACCGAGAGCGCCGCGATCGCGGGCTTCATCAGCGGCAGCACGATGAACCAGAAGATCCGCCACTCCGCCACGCCCTCGACGCGCGCCGCCTCGATGAGCTCGAAGGGCAGGGCCCGGATGAAGTTTCGCATGAAGAGCGTGCAGAAACCCGCCTGAAAGGCGACGTGAAACAGGATCAGCCCCATCGTGGTGTTGTAGAGGCCCATGTTCACGGTCAGGTCGCGCACCGGAACCATCAGGATCTGGAACGGCACGAAGTTGCCGGCCACGAAGAGAAAGAAAATCAGCAGGTTGGAGCGGAACCTGTAGATCCCGAGGGCGAAGCCGGTCATGCAGGAGATCGCCACCGCGCCGATCACGGTCGGGATCGTCACCTTGAACGAGTTCAGGATGTAGCGCCCGATCGGCGAGTTCTGGAAGACCTCCGCGTAGTTGGAGAAGGCGATGTGCGACGGCCAGCCGAAATAGTTGCCGGCCGCGAGATCCGAGGAGGGCCGCACGGAGGTGATCGCCACGCCGATCAGCGGCAGCAGCCAGAGAAACAGCGCCAGCGGCAGCGCGACCTGGTAGGCGATGCGGGCGGGCGGCGACGCGAGGCCGATGGGGCGGGGAAACATGCGCTCAGCCCTCCGCGGCGGCGAGCTCGCGCCGCACGGCGACGGGCAGCCTCGCGCGCACGAGATCGTAGGAGACGCGGATGCGGTGCGCGAGTTCGCCGGGGTCGGCGTCCTCGGGCACGCGGACCCAGCTTCGGTGGAAGTAGGGCGCGTGAAGGGCCGCGCCCGCCTCCTTCAGCATGTCGGCGGTCTCGACGCCGTCGCACTTGACCGACACGCCTTCGGCCACCGCGCCGATGCAGGCGAACATCTTGCCCCCGACCTTCCAGGCGTCGTGGCCGCCGCCCCAGGGGTCGGAGACCTCGGCGCCGGGCAGGGTCTGGCAGATCGCGGCGACGGCGGAGCGGAAGGCGGGGGAGGCGCCGGCGGCCATGTCAGTAGCCCTCGCGCTCGTCGCGGACCATCTTCCAGATGAAGCCCGAGATGAACACCATCATGATCAGAAAGAGGATCACGGCGATCGCCGCGCCGTAGCCCATGCGGTAGCCGTATTCACTGAGCGCCTGCTCGTACATGTAGAACGACAACACCCGCGACGAGCCGAACGGGCCGCCGTCGGTCATGATCGACACGAGGTCGAAGGAGCGCAGCGCGCCGATCACCGTGACCACGACGGCGATGAAGGTGGCGGGGCGCAGCTGGGGCAGGATGACGTACCAGAGCATCCGCAGCCCCCTGGCGCCGTCGAGCCGCGCCGCCTCGACCTGGTCGGGCGAAACGTTGTTGAGGCCCGTCAGGTAGAGGATCATGCAGTAGGCGATCTGCGGCCAGAGACCGGCGGCGATGATCCCATAGGTCACCAGGTCGGGATCGGCGAGGACGGCGACGCCGTCGCCGGTCACCCATTCGATCAGCTTGTAGAAGAGCCCGAAGTTCGGCGCGTAGAACCACGAGAACATCAGGCCGACGACCACCTGGGAGATCACGAAGGGAAAGAAGAACATCGACTTGTAGACGCGGATGCCGGCGACGGTCTGGTTGAGGAAGATCGCGATCCCGAGACCCGCCGGCACCGCCAGCAGGTAGAGCACCAGCCAGAGCACATTGTTCTTCAGCGAGGTGTAGAAGGCCTCGTCGTCGAAGAGCTCAATGTAGTTCGCCCAGCCGAGCCAGGTCGCCTCGCCGAGCCCGTCCCAGTCGAAGAACGACAGCCAGAACGACTGGAAGATCGGCGCGATCACGTAGACCGCGAACATGAACATGCCGGGCGCGAGAAACAGCCACGGCGTCAGCCATTGCTGGTTCCGGCTCCACCAGCCCCGAGACGGCGCGGGCGAGGCGGTCGGGGGAACGGAGACATGGGCCATCGAGAGGGCCTTCCGGGGGATGTCGGGGGCGGCGCGACCGGTGAACCGGACGCGCCCAGGGCGCGAAGGCGCGCCCGCGTCGGCGCGGATCAGTAGACGCGTTCGCGGGCCTTCTCGAGCCGGTCGAGGATGGCGTCGAGCTGGTCGGGCTGGACCATGAACTGCTGGAAGCCCTCCATGCCGATCTTGGCCATCTCCGCCGGCGCGTCGCGGTCGAAGAACTGCGCGATGCCGCCGGGCGTAGTCGACAGAAGCTCGAAGCCAGCCTGGATGAACGGGTCGTCAGCGACCTCGGCGTCCTTGTGGATCGGCAGCTGGCCCAGCGCGGCGTTGAGCGCCGACTGCACCTCGGGCGTGGCGAGAAAGGCGAGGAAGGTCTTGGCGTCCTCGACGTTCTTGGCGCCGGCGGGGATGTGCACGGTGTCGGTCGGGGCCTCCTCCGCGCGCGGCACGTCGGGGTTGATGGTCGGGAAGGGCATGAAGCCGAGCGTCTCGTCGGTCATGCCGCCGTCCTTCAACACCGCCACGGCGAAGTTGCCCATCACATAGTTCGCGGCCTGGCCCTGGGTCAGCAGCGCGGCTGCGTCCTGCCAGTCGATGGCCGCGTGGTTGTCGGTGATGTAGCCGGGCTCGACGATCTTGGCCCATTCCGCGAAGGTCGCCTTCACCCGGTCGTCGGTCCAGGGGATCTCGCCGTTTGTCAGCGCCATGTGGAAGTCGTAGCCGTTGGTGCGCAGGTTGAGGTAGTCGAAGATGCCCGCGCCGGGCCAGAGCGCCTTGGTGCCGGTGGTCAGGCAGTCGATGCCGGCCTCCTCGAACTTGGCGCAGTTGGCGACGAATTCGTCCCAGGTCTCGGGCACTTCCACGCCGACCTGCTCGTAGACGTCCTTGTTGTAGTAGATGCCCCACTGATAGTAGGTGTAGGGCACGCCCCACTGCTTGCCGTCGATGGTCATCGACGGCAGGGCGGAGGCGAGGGTCTCGGTCAATCCGTTCTCGGCCCAGAGGTCGGAGACGTCCTGGAACTGGCCGGCCTCGACGAAGGGCTTCATACGGTTGCCGGCGTACCAGTTGGCGAGGTCCGGCGCGTCGGCGGTCAGGAAGTTGCGGATAGCGGTCTTGTAGCCCTCGTGATCGAAGTTCTGCAAGACGACGTCGATGTCGGGATTGGCCGCCTCGAACTCGGCGATCGCGGCCTCGAAGGCGGCGAGCGGGGCGGGATCGAAGTCGGCGTAGTAGTTCAGCGTGCGCTGTTGCGCCGCCGCGGGGCCGACGAGCGCGACGCCGGCGAGAAGCGCGGCGAGCGCGCGGAAGGGTGTGGTCTGCATGCACGGTCTCCCCAGAAGCGGTTCCAATTATTGAAACCGGGTTTTGTTTATTGAAACGTATGTTCGACCCCGTTAAGGATGTCAACAGTGTCGAACGACGGCAAGACGCCGCGGCGGCGACGGCGGCGGCGGTGCAGGGCGCGGACGCGACGCAGGCGAGGACGGGAACACGGACGCATGACGAACTCACAGGGCGGCGGAGGCACGGTCGGCAAGGCGCTCGACCTGCTCGACCGCGTCGCCGAGGCCGGCCGGCCGGTGCGTTTTTCCGAACTGCTCGAGGGCAGCCCCTATCCCAAGGCGACGCTCTACCGGTTGCTCCAGACGCTGACCGACCAGGGCATGCTGTCGTTCGATCTCGCCGATCACGCCTACCGTCCGGGGTTGCGGCTGGTGCGGCTCGCGCACGCGGCCTGGGCGCAGTCCTCGCTCGCGCCGATCGCGCGGCCGCATCTCGACGCGCTGTCGCGCGAGCTTGGCGCGACGGTGCATCTCGCGCAGCTCGACGGCGGGCACGTGCTCTACGTGGACAAGCGCAACGCGGCGCGGCCGATCGAGATGTTCAGCCAGGCCGGACGCATCGGCCCGGCCTACTGCACCGGCGTCGGCAAGGCCATGCTCGCCCATCTCGACGAGGCCGGGCGCGAGGCGGCGCTGCGCCTGCAGGCCTTCGCGCGGTTCACGCCGGCGACGCACGTCACCGCCGAGAGCCTGCGGGACGAGCTCGAGGCGATCCGGCGCGACGGCGTCGCCTGGGACCGCGAGGAGCACGAGCCGGGGATCATCTGCGTCGCCGCACCTATCCGGGTGCCGAGCGGGCGCGCGGTCGGGGCGATCTCGCTGACGACCTCGACGGAGCGGCATGGCTACGCCGATCTCGAATCCATGACGCCGGCGTTGCGGCGGACGGCGGACGCGATCGGGCGCGACGCGGGGGACTGGCTGTTTCCGGAACTGCCCAAGACCGCCTGAATGGGCGCGCGCCTCCAGGGAGGGAGAGACGATGACGGGAGTTGTTCTCAGCGACGTGGTCAAGCGCTTCGGCGACGTGGAGGTGATCCACGGGGTCGACCTCGAGATCGACGACGGCGAGTTCTGCGTCTTCGTCGGCCCCTCGGGCTGCGGCAAGTCCACGCTGCTGCGCATGATCGCGGGGCTCGAGCAGACCACCGGCGGGCGGATCTCGATCGGCGGGCGCGACGTGACCGGCCTCGATCCGTCCGAGCGCGGCGTGGCGATGGTGTTCCAGACATACGCGCTCTATCCGCACATGACCGTCGCGGAGAACATGGGCTTCGGGCTTCGCATGAACCGCACGCCGAAGGCGGAGATCACGCGCAAGGTCGCCGAGGCGGCGGCGATCCTGAAGCTCGAGCCCTATCTCGACCGCAAGCCCAAGGCGCTGTCGGGCGGCCAGCGCCAGCGCGTCGCGATCGGCCGCGCCATCGTGCGCGGGCCGGAGGTGTTCCTGTTCGACGAGCCGCTCTCGAACCTCGACGCAGAGCTGCGCGTCGACATGCGCGTGGAGATCGCACGGCTGCACAACGAGATCGGCGCCACGATGATCTACGTCACCCACGACCAGATCGAGGCGATGACGCTGGCCGACAAGATCGTGGTGCTGCGGGCCGGGGTGATCGAGCAGGTCGGCGCGCCGCTGACCCTCTACGACGATCCCGACAACCACTTCGTGGCCGGCTTTATCGGCAGCCCGCGCATGAACTTCCTCGACGGCGTGGCGGCCGAGGGCGGCGTGCGCATCCCCGCGCTCGGCGACGTGTTCGTCCCGACCGCGGTCCGGGTTCCGGCGGGCGGCGTCCAGGTGGGCGTCCGCCCAGAGCACATCGAACTGGTCGACGGCGACGCGGTGAAGCTCGACCTCGCCGAACACCTTGGGGGCGTTTCCTACGTGCATCTGGTCGCGGGCGACGGCAAGCGGCTGATCGCGGAGGCGCGCGAGGTGCGCGGGCTCCGGGCCGGGGAGCGGCGGTCGATCTCGATCGCGCCGGAGCGGGCCTACTTCTTCGATCCCGGAACCGGGCTGCGGCTGCGCTGAGCCGCGGCCGGCCGAGGAAGGGCGCGAGGCCGGCGCGCCCGGAACGGCCGGCGCGCAGGCCATGGACCCGACCACGGCGGCGATTGAAGCGCGGCGCGACGGCGTGCTAGCGCTGCGGCCAACGATAACGCGAGGGAGGACGCGATGCACATCCTGATCATCGGCGGGGCGGGCATGGTCGGCGCCAAGCTGGCGCAGTCGCTGGCGAGCGATCCGCCGACGGGGCTGGCGAAGCTCACCCTCGTGGACATTGTCGAGCCGACCGCGCCCGCCGGCGAGATCGAGACCGCCACCGGGCTTCTCGAAATCACCGACGCGGCGGCGGTCGCGGCGCGCATCGGCGGGCGGCCGGACGTGATCTTCCATCTCGCCGCCGTGGTCTCCGGCGAGGCGGAGGCGAATTTCGAGAAGGGCTACGCGGTCAACTTCGACGGCACCCGCAACGTCTTCGAGGCGATCCGCGCCCAGACCGACTACGCGCCGCGGGTGGTGTTCACCTCCTCGATCGCGGTCTTCGGCACGCCGTTCCCCGATCCGATCCCCGAGGACTTCCACCTCACGCCGCTGACCAGCTACGGCGCCCAGAAGGTGATGGGCGAGATGCTGCTCGCCGACTATTCCCGGCGCGGGATCTTCGACGGGGTCGGGATCCGGCTGCCGACGATCTGCATCCGGCCGGGCAAGCCGAACCTCGCCGCCTCCGGCTTCTTCTCGAACATCCTGCGCGAGCCGCTGGTGGGCGAGGCGGCGGTGCTGCCGGTCGAGGACGACGTGCGCCACTGGCACGCGAGCCCGCGGGCCGCGGTCGGATTCCTGCGCCACGCGATGGAGATGGACACCGCGCCGCTCGGGGCCCGGCGCAACCTGACCATGCCGGGCCTCTCGGCGACGGTGGCCGAGCAGATCGAGGCGCTGCGGCGCGCGGCCGGCGACGGGGCGGTGGCGCTGATCCGGCGCGAGCCCGACCCGACCATCCGGCGCATCGTCTCGGGCTGGGCGACGCGGTTCGACGACGCGCGGGCGCGCGGGCTCGGCTTCGTCCCGGACGCCTCCTTCGACGCCATCATCGCCGCCCATGTCGAGGACGAACTCGGCGGGACGGTCGGGCCGCGGTCCTAAACGGCGGCGTTTTTTCTTTGGCGCCGGTCGTTTCGTTCGGTATCCTCAAACTTCGGCCTTCACCGGCTTCGTACATATCTGTGGGCACTGGGAGATGACATGAAGGAGTTCTTGACCGCGCTGGCCGCCGGAGGGGTCGCCTTCGGTCTCGCCGCGGGGCCGGCCGCCGCCCAGGACGAGGCGTCGCCGCAGCAGGTCTCGGCGGCGCTCGCGGAGGATCCCGAGGAGGGGCTGCTGTCGGACGAGGAGCTCGACGAGCTGGTCGCGCCGGTGGCGCTCTATCCCGACGCGCTGCTGACCCAGGTGCTGATCGCCTCGACCTATCCGCTCGACGTGGTCAAGGCCGATCGCCTGATCGCGGACAACGAGGGTCTCGAGCAGGCGGCGCTGGCCGACCTGGCGGCGGAGGAGGACTGGGACGAGAGCGTCCGGGCGCTGACCGCCGGATTCCCGTCGCTGGTGAACAACATGGCCGGCGAGATCGGCTGGCTCGAGCTGCTCGGCGACGCGATGCTCGTGCAGACCGAGGACGTGCTCGACGCGGTGCAGCGCCAGCGCGCGCGGGCGGACGCGCTGGGCAACCTGGAGAGCAACGAGGCCCAGGTGGTCGAGGTCGTCGACGACAGCATCACCATCGCGCCGGCCGATCCGCAGGTCGTCTATGTGCCGACCTACGATCCGGTCGCGACCTACGCGCAGCCGATGACGGCGGCCCCGGTGGTGACGACCGGCGGCGTGTCGACCAGCGACGTGCTCACGACCGGCGCGATCGCCTTCGGCAGCGCGCTGCTGATCAACGAGATCTTCGACGACGATGACGACTACTACGACGACTACTGGCGCGGACCGCGCATCGACTGGGACGACGCCGAGCTCTATCCCAGACGCGAGGTCAACATCGACGGCGACGTGAACATCGATCGCAGCCGGGACCGGAATATCGACCGCGACCGGGTCAATATCGATCGCGACCGCGTGAACGTGGACCGCGACCGCGTGAACGTGGACCGCGACCGGGTGAACGTCGACCGGGACCGCGTGGACATCGACCGCGACCGCAACCGCGTCGATCTCGAGGACCGCAGGGCCAAGATCGGCGATCGCGATCCGCGCGACCGGCCCAAGGAAGGCGCATGGAAACCCGACGACAAGCGCCGGGACGACGCCAAGGACAAGATCGCCGACCGCAACGATCGGAAGGGCGGCGGCCAGAAGTCCCGCGAGAAGCGCGACAAGCTGAAGGCGGGTGCCGGCGACCGTCAGGCGTCCAACAACCGGCCCGGAGCGGGCGCCGGCGCGGCGAACGCCAACCGTCCTGCGGACCGGTCGGGGGCGCGCGCCAAGCTCGAGAAGGCCAGCGCCGAGCGCAAGCCAACCAAGGCCGCGGGCAAGGCGACGCGCGACACCGCGCTGAAGTCGAAGCCGGCGTCGGCCAAGCAGACCAAGAAGGCCGCGGACCGCGGCAAGGCGAGCGTGGCCAAGGCGAAGGCCCCGCCTCGACCGAAGGCCGCCGCCACGGTCGAGCGCGCAAAGGCCAAGCCCGCGGCGAAGCGTCCGCAGCTGTCCAAGCCGAAATCGGTCAAGCGGCCAACGGCCAAGCCGACCCGCAAGCCGACGGCGTTCAAGAAATCCGGCGGCGGCCGGCCGCAGGCCGCCAAGGCGCGCGGCGGCAAGAGCCACGGCAAGGTGAAGAGGCGCAGATGAGGACCAACACGATGTCGAACTCACTTTTGCGCGGCTCGGCCGCAGGGGTCATGGGGCTGCTGCTGAGCGCAGGCGCCGTCTTCGCCGAGGCGCGCGTCTTCGAGAGTCCCGAGGCGGCGGCCGAAGCGGTGGTCGCGGCGATCGAGGCCGAGGACGTCGCCGGCCTTCTGGCCGTCTTCGGGGCGGAGAACGAGGACGTGGTCTTCTCCGGGGACGAGGCGGAGGACCGCGCCGACTGGACGGGGTTCCTGCAGGACTACCGGACGCTGCACCGGATCGCCCCGTCGGGCGAGGGCGTGGAGACGCTCTATGTGGGCCGCGACCTCTGGCCGTTCCCGGCGCCGCTCGTCCAGGGCCCCGACGGATGGGTCTTCGACGCCGCCGCGGCGCGCGAGGAGGTGTTGCTGCGCCGGATCGGCGAGAACGAGCTCGAGGTGATCGACCTGCTGCGCGGCTACGTTCGGGCCCAGGCCGAATACCGGGCCGCCGATCCCGACGGCGACGGCCTGCCGACCTTCGCGGACAGCGTCCTGAGCGACCCGGGACGGCGCAACGGCCTCTACTGGGAGGACGCGCCGGGCGCGCCCGAGAGCCCGATCGGCGACTTCATGGCGCGCGCCTCGGCCGATGGCTACAGCATCGACGGCGAGGACGTGGAGCCCGATCCCTATGCGGGCTACTACTTCCGGATCCTTACCCGTCAGGGCCCGAACGCCCCGGGCGGCGAGCTCGACTACAAGATCGGCCCCCTCATGGTCGCGGGCCACGCCATGCTCGCCTATCCGGCGGCCTACGGCGACACTGGCGTCATGAGCTTCATGGTCGGCGAGGCGGGAGTGGTCTACGAGGCCGATCTTGGCGAGGACACCCTCGACGCCGCCGCGGCCATCACCGCCTTCGATCCCGGCGAGGGCTGGACGCCGGTCGAGGAATAGCCGGCCGCGGCGCGGTCGATGGCCGCGTAGAGCGCCTCTGCCGCGACGGGCTTGGTGAGGTAGTCGGTCATGCCGGCCTCCAGATAGGCCGCGCGATCGGCGCCCATCGCGTCGGCGGTCAGCGCGATGATCGGAATGTCGCCGTGCCGCCCGCCGAGCTGGCGGATCATCGCCGCGGCGGTGGCGCCGTCCATGACCGGCATGCGGATGTCGAGGATCAGCATGTCGAACTCCTGCTGCTGCAGGCGGGCGATTGCCTCCGCGCCGTTGCACACGAAGGTCGCGCGGTGGCCGGCGAGCTTGAGGTAGGACGACAGCACCAGCCGGTTGGTGGCGTTGTCCTCGGCGACGAGAATGCGCTGGGGCGGCCCGGAGACGACGGGCGCGGGTCCGCCGCCGTCGCCGGACGCCGCGGGCGCGGCCTCCGCGGGGCCGGATGCGGCGGGGGCCGGGATCCAGAAGCGGAAGGTGCTGCCCTGTCCCGGCGCGCTCTCGACCGAGATCTCCCCGCCCATCAGCTCGACGAGCTGGCGCGAGATCGCGAGGCCCAGGCCGGTGCCGCCGCGCACGCGGGTGATCGAGGAGTCGACCTGGTTGAAGCGCTGGAAGAGGCGCGCCCGGGCGGCCTCGGGGATGCCGACGCCGGTGTCGGTGACGGAGATCATCAGGACGCCGCCGGCGTCGCGGTCGTAGGCGACCCGCACGGTGACACGGCCGGCTTCGGTGAACTTGACCGCGTTGCCGGTGAGGTTCATCAGCACCTGGCGCAGGCGCGTCCCGTCGGCGACCACCGCCACGGGCAGGTCCGGGGAGATCTCCGCCGCGACCTCTAGGCGGCGTTCGTGCGCGATGGCGGCCATCAGCGAGACCGTTCCCTCGACGAGCGCGCGCGCGTCCACGCGGGTTGACTGAAGCTCGATCCGGTTGGCCTCGAGCTTGGAGAAGTCGAGCACGTCATTGAGGATGTGAAGCAGGTGGCTGGCGGAGTCCTTGGCGATCCGGGCGCGGTCGCGTTGGTCGCCGGCGAGATCTCCGCGCAGCATCAGATCGAGCATGCCGATCACCCCGTTCATGGGGGTGCGGATCTCGTGGCTCATGGTGGCCAGGAACTGCGACTTGGCGACCGAGGCCGCCTCGGCCTCCTTGCGCCGCGCGACCAGCTCCTCGTTGCGGCGCACGTCGAGGGTCACGTCCCAGTTGACGCCGAGAATGCTGCGGGTGCCGTCGCCGTTCTCAAAGACCGCGCCCATGGTCTTGATGTTGCGCTGGGAGCCGTCGGGCAACACGACGCGGAAGCTTGAATCGTAGCGGCCGGTGCGCTCGATCGCGTCACGGAAGTCGCGCTCGGCCCGCTCGGCGTCGTCGGGATGCAGCCGGTCCCTCCAGTCCTCCCTGCGCCGGGGTCGTCCGTCGGGCGGCATGCCGTAGAGCTCGTCCATCCGGTTGTCCCAGACCAGACCGCCGGTGTCGATGTTGTAGTCCCAGACCCCGACATGGGAGGCCTCGAGCGCGAGGCCGAGGCGGCGCGAGATCCGGTCGAGCTGTCCCTCGCGTTCACGCAGCGTCTCGAGGCTGCGCTGGCGGTCGTGGGCGAGGCGGCGGGTGTAGGCGATCGGGCCCACGATGAGCGCCGCCGACATCAGCGTGAGCGCGCGGATCGTCCAGTAGCCGCTGGTCGCGTCGGGCCAGCCGTCGCGCGGGGCGGCGGCGAGCACCCAGGGCTCGCCGGCGAGCGCCACGGTGACGGTGACCGGGTCCGCGCCCAGCACGCCGCCGCTGCCGTAGTGCAGGGCGCGGGCCCCGCCGGTCTCGTTGTCGCTCCTGCTGAGGAGCGCGACGTCGAGGCCATTGCCCCAGATCGCGGCGTCCTGGAAGAGCTGCGCGGTGCTGGTGACGCCGGCGACCGAGCCCCAGGACGTCGCGCCGCCGCCGGAGTCGCGGCCGCGCACCGGCGTCCAGAGCGCCAGCGCCGGAACCTGGCCGCGCGCGAGCGTGCGGACGCCGGGGGCGCCGGCCGGGATGTCGGCGAGGATCTCGCGCAGACGCGCCGCGCCGTCGGCGCTCTCGGCGACGATCATGGGCGACCCGGTCTGGGGATCGGCGCCGACCGCGAGCATCGGCCGCGCCGAATCGGCGAGCGTGGCGACCACATCTCGGAACTGCGCCTCGTCCATGCCGGGCGCGGCGGCGAGCGCGCCCGAGAGGCTGGTCAACAACGCCATCTGGTCGCCGATCACCCGCTCGAGATCGGCGCGCAGATTGCCCAGGTGTCCGAGAACCTCGGCGCGGGTGTTCTGGCGGACGAGCTCGCGGCTCTGCTGTTCGGCGAACCATCCGGCGAGCAGGATGATCGCCAGCGCCACCGCCGCAGGCAGATAGACGAAGAGCGGCGTCACCAGCGCGCCGCGAATGCCGAGCCGCCGCCGAAGCGATCGCAGGGTGTCAGCGGTCACGCGGTCAGGTCCCCGTGCGCCCGGCGGGGCCGGCGGCTTCGAACAGGCCGAGCAGGGACATCGGCGCCAGCATCAGGTTCGGCAATCTCGAGCCTATTCAATCTATAGTTGTTTTCAGAATTTGTGTGCACCTTTAACGACCACAGGTCAACCGGGTTCGCGCACGCCGGGTTTGACAATCCGCCGCCGGAGCGAAACGTTGCGCGCCGGAAGCAAACAGGGGGGACACGCGGATGGGTTTCAGAGCGATGGTCGTCGAGAAGGACGAGGACGGCGCGACGAGCGCCGCGGTGCGCGAACTCGAACTCTCGGACCTGCCGGAGGGCGAGGTCACGGTCGCGGTCGAGTACAGCACGCTCAACTACAAGGACGGGCTCTGTCTGGGCAAGGGCGGCGGGCTGGTGCGGCGCTATCCCCATGTTCCGGGGATCGATTTCGCCGGGCGCGTCGAAGCCTCTGCCGATCCGCGCTATGCGCCGGGGGATGCGGTGGTGCTCACCGGCTGGCGGGTCGGCGAGGCGCACTGGGGCGGCTACGCCCAGAGGGCGCGGGTGCGGGCCGACTGGCTGGTCCCCATGCCCGATGGGCTCGACGCGCGCCAGACCATGGCGATCGGCACCGCGGGCTTCACCGCGATGCTGGCGGTGATGGCGTTGGAGGACCACGGGCTCGCGCCGGGCCACGGCCCGGTGCTGGTGACCGGGGCCGCGGGCGGCGTGGGCTCGGTGGCGGTGGCGATCCTGGCGCGTCTCGGTCACGAGGTGGCCGCGGTCACCGGTCGGCCGGAGACGGAGGCGTACCTGCGTGATCTCGGCGCGTCCCGGATCGTCGCGCGCGAGGAGATCGCCGAGACGGTGAAGCGGCCGCTCGAATCGGAGACATGGGCGGGCTGCATCGACGCCGTGGGCGGCGCGATGCTCGCCCGCGTGCTCGGCCAGATGAAGTACCGCGCCTCGGTGGCCGCTGTCGGCCTCGCCGGCGGCGCCGACCTGCCCGCGAGCGTGATCCCGTTCATCCTGCGCGGAGTGAATCTCTTGGGCATCGACAGCGTGCTGCAGCCTTACGAGAACAGGGTGCGCGCCTGGGATCGGCTGGCGCGCGATCTCCCGCTCGAGAAGCTCGAGGCGATGATCCGGCCCGCAACCCTCGACGAGCTTCCCGAGCTCGGGCGGGCGATCCTGAAGGGCGGGGTCCAGGGCCGCGTTGTGGTCGACGTCAACGCCTGAGTTGCCCTCGACGTCGTTTTTGTGCCACAAGCGTCGCAAATCGAACAACCGCACCTTCGCTGAAGGAGGACGCTGAGGAGGGTCAAGAAGCCCCCCAAGACGCACGACCGCACGGCCGGGCGCAAGAGGGAGACGACGATGTTCAAGACCATCATGGTTCCGATCGACATGGCGCATCGGGAGACGCTGAGCAAAACGCTCCGCTGCGCCGGAGACCTCGCCAAGCTCTATGGCGCGGAGATCGTTCATGTCGGCGTCACCGCCTCGACGCCGAGCGCGACGGCGCACAATCCGGCGGAATTTCGCGAGAAGCTCGACGCCTTCGCCGCGGAGGACGCGCAAAAGTTCGGCGTGGCCGCGCGCGGCCACGCGGTCGTGGTCGGGGACCCGCGCGCGGACGTCGACGACGCGCTGCTCCACGCCGTGCGCGACGTCGGCGCCGATCTCGTCGTCATGGCGAGCCACGTGCCGGGGCTGATGGAATACGTCTGGCCGTCGAACGGCGGCAAGATCGCCGAACACGCCCATTGCTCGGTCATGGTGGTCCGGGGCTGACAGCGGCGCGCGCCGGACGCAGGCGACGCCGCGACACAAAGGGGGGCCGCTGATGGCCGACGAAACAGTCAACCAGGGAATACCGGCCCCAGAGGGTCATTCGGAGATCATCGAGACCCAATACGAGATCGGTCAGGACAACATCCAGACCAAGTTCGGGCCCTTCGGGCTCGACATCCACAACCCGGTGTTCCTGATCTCGGGGCTGAGCATCATCTTCTTCGTCTTCTTCGCGATGGCGCTGCCCGAGCAGGCGGAGGCGATCTTCGGGACGCTGCGGGTGTGGCTGACCTCGAACTTCGCCTGGTTCTTCCTGACCGCCGGCAACGTGTTCGTGCTGTTCTGCCTGTTCCTGATCGTCAGTCCCTGGGGGTCGGTGCGGCTCGGCGGCGCGGAGGCGACGCCGGACTACACCTATGTCGGCTGGTTCGCGATGCTGTTCGCCGCCGGCATGGGCATCGGCCTGATGTTCTATGGCGTGGCGGAGCCGATGAGCCACTTCGGCACCGCGCTCGGCGGCACGACCGTCGAGGACGGGCTCCGCACCGACTGGGCGCCGCTCGGCGGCGCGGAGGGCGACGAGGCGGCGGCGCTGCGGCTCGGCATGGCGGCGACGATCTATCACTGGGGCCTGCACCCCTGGGGGATGTACGCGGTGGTGGCGCTGGCGCTGGCGCTGTTCACCTACAACAAGGGTCTGCCGCTGACGATCCGCTCGGCGTTCTATCCGATCTTCGGCGAGCGCGTCTGGGGCTGGACGGGTCACGTCATCGACACGCTCGCGGTCTTCGCGACCCTCTTCGGACTCGCGACTTCGCTCGGCTTCGGCGCGACGCAGGCGAACGCCGGGTTGAACCTGCTCTTCGGGGTGCCCGTCGGGACGACGACCGAGGTGGTGCTGATCACCGCCATCACCGCGGTGGCGCTCGTCTCGGTCGTGCGCGGCCTGGACGGCGGCGTGAAGGTCCTGTCGGAGATCAACATGGGGCTGGCGTTCGCGCTGCTGCTCTTCGTGCTGATCGCCGGTCCGACCGCCGCGATCCTCGCGATCTTCTGGGACAGCATCGTCGCCTATGGCGCCGACCTGCTTCCGCTTTCGATGCCCTTCGGACGCGAGGACAGCAACTACGTCGAGGGCTGGACGGCGTTCTACTGGGCCTGGTGGATCAGCTGGTCGCCGTTCGTGGGCATGTTCATCGCCCGGGTCAGCCGCGGCCGGACGGTGCGCGAGTTCCTGGTCTGCGTGCTCCTGATCCCGAGCTTCGTCTGCGTGCTGTGGATGGCGGTGTTCGGCGGCACGGCGATCACCCAGTTCGTGCAGGACGGCGTCACCGCCGTCAGCGAGGCGCCGCTGGAGCTCAAGCTCTTCGAGATGCTCAAGGAGCTGCCGCTGGCGTCGATCACCTCCTTCGTCGGCATCGTGTTGGTGGTGGTGTTCTTCGTGACTTCCTCGGATTCCGGCAGCCTCGTGATCGACACGATCACCGCCGGCGGAAAGGTCGACGCGCCGATGCCGCAACGGGTGTTCTGGTGCTGCTTCGAGGGCGCCGTGGCGATCGCGCTTCTGGTCGGCGGCGGGCTGGCCTCGCTGCAGGCCATGGTGATCTCGACGGGGCTGCCTTTCACCGTCGTGCTCCTGCTGATGTGCTGGGCGATCCTGAAGGGGCTGATGGACGAGAAGCGCTGAGGGCGGCGCGCGCGGCTTGATCCGGCGGCGCGGGCGCTAGGTTTCAGGGCCCGCCCCCAAGAAGGCCTCCCATGTCCGCCCGCCCGCCCGTCCTGATGTGGTTCCGCCGCGACCTGCGGCTGTCCGACAACCCGGCGCTCGCCGCCGCCTGCGAGGACGGCGGGCCGGTGATCCCGGTCTTCGTGCTCGACCCCGAGACCGAGGCCCTCGGCGCCGCGCCCCTCTGGCGGCTGGAGCGTTCGATCGCGTCGCTCGCCGCGGCGCTCGCGGCGCGAGGCTCGCGGCTGGTCCTGCGGCGCGGACCGGCGCTGGAGACGCTGCGGGCGCTGGCGGCCGAGTCCGGGGCCAGGACGGCGCACTGGTCGCGGCTCTACGCCCCCGACACGGTGGCGCGCGACCGCGCCGTCAAGGCCGGCCTGAGCCAGGACGGGATCGACGCCCGGAGCCATCCGGGCCATCTCCTGCACGAACCCTGGGAACCGGAGACCAAGACGGGCGGGCACTTCCGCGTCTACACGCCGTTCTGGAACGCGGTCGGCCCCCGGGAGATCCCGCCGCCGCTGGCCGAGCCTGCGCGGCTCCCGGCGCCCGAACGCTGGCCGGACGGCGCGGCGCTCGAAGACTGGAAGCTCGGCGCACGGATGCGCCGAGGCGCCGAGGTGGTGGCGCGCCATGCGGTCGTCGGTGAGGCCGCGGCGCGCGACCGGCTCGCGGCCTTCGTGGAGAACCGGCTCGGCGCCTACGCGGAGGACCGCAACCGACCCGATCTCGACGCCACCTCGCGGCTGTCGGAGAACCTCACCTACGGCGAGATCTCGCCGCGACAGGTCTGGGCCGCCGTCGCGCGGGCCGAGGCGGGGGGGCGGCGGCGAAGGGCGTCGAGACCTTCCGCAAGGAACTGGTGTGGCGCGAGTTCGCCTGGCACCTGATGTGGCATTCCCCGCAGATCGACGCGCGCAACTGGCGCGCGGACTGGGACGCCTTTCCCTGGCGCGACGACAATCAGGATGCGGAGCGCTGGCGGCGGGGCATGACCGGCGAGCCGATGGTGGACGCCGGGCTTCGGGAGATGTACGTCACCGGGACGATGCACAACCGCGTCCGCATGATCGCGGCGAGCTACCTGACGAAACACCTGATGACGCACTGGAGGATCGGCCTCGCGTGGTTCGCGGAGTGCCTCATCGACTGGGACCCGGCCTCCAACGCCATGGGCTGGCAGTGGGTGGCGGGATCGGGGCCGGACGCCGCGCCCTACTTCCGCATCTTCAATCCGGCGACGCAGGCGGAGAAGTTCGACCCCGACGCGCGATACCGCCGGCGCTTCCTCGCGGACCGCGATGCCGAGGCGCCGCACGCCGACGCGCTGGCCTTCTTCGACGCCGCGCCAAGATCATGGGGAATTGACCCGAAAGACCCCTACCCGAAGCCGATCATCGACCTAAAAAAAGGTCGTGAGGCCGCACTGGCCGCGTACAGCAAACACTCCTCCGCAAGCTCGCGCGGCGGGGAAAAATAAAGGGCGGTCGGCATTACATGCGAATAGCTGTCATAGGCTCCGGCGTCGCCGGTCTTGGCGCCGCGTTGGCGCTCTCCGAGGACCACGACGTTCGGCTGTTCGAGCAGGACACCCGCTTCGGCGGCCACGCCAACACCCTCGATCTGCGGCTCAACGGGCGCTGCGTTGCGGTGGACACCGGCTTCATCGTCTACAACGAGCGCAACTATCCCAATCTCCGCGGGCTGTTCGACCATCTGGGCGTCGCGACGAAATGGTCGGACATGTCGTTCGGCTTCTCGCTCAACGGCGGTCGGATGGAATGGTCCGGGGACGGGCTGGACACGGTCTTCGCCCAGCGGCTCAACCTCGCCCGGCCGGGCTTCGTGCGCGGGGTGCTCGACATCCTGCGCTTCAACCGGCTGGCCGCCGAGCGGCTGGAGGACGGCGGGCTCGCCGGACTGAGCCTCGGCCGGTGGCTCGAGATGGAGCGTTTCTCGGCGTGGCTGCGGGACTGCTACGTCCTGCCGATGGGCGGCGCGATCTGGTCGACCCCGATCGCGGGGATGCTCGACTTCCCCGCCGAGAGCTTCCTGTCGTTCTTCCGCAACCACGACCTGCTCGGCGGGCTGGAGGCGCGCCAGCGCTGGCGCACCGTCGACGGCGGCAGCCGGAACTATGTGCGACCGTATCATCCGGCGGCTCGGGCCGCGCGCGACGCGCGGCGTGGGCGTTCGGCGCATCACCCGGCGCGGCGGCCAGCCGCGGCTGAAGCTTCACCGACGGCTCGGAGGCGGTGTTCGACCAGGTGGTTCTCGCCTGCCATGCGCCGCAGGCGCTGGCGGCGCTTGGCGACGCGGACCATCAGGAGCGCGCCGTGCTGGGCGCCTTCCGCACGTCGCTCAACGCGGCGGTGCTGCACTCGGACCCGGCGCTGATGCCGCGGCGGCGCAAGGTCTGGTCCAGCTGGAACTTCCTGTCGGGCGGGGCGGAGATCGATCGCGTGCGCCCGGCCCCGGTGACCTACTGGATGAACCGGCTCCAGGGGATCGACGACGACCTGCCGCTCTTCATGAGCCTCAATCCCGGTGTGCGCGCCGGCTGCGGAAAGCGTGCACGCGCGGCTCGAATACGCGCATCCGGTGATGGACGCCCGCGCCTTCGCCGCCCAGCGCGACGTCGGGGCGATCCAGGGCCGGGGCGGGGTCTGGTACGCCGGCGCCTGGCTCGGCTACGGCTTCCACGAGGACGGGCTGCGCTCCGGACTCGCCGCCGCGGCGGCGCTCGGGGCGCGGCCGGACTGGGCGCGCGACCTGCCGGAGGCGCGCTTCGGGGCGCTCGCCGAGGCTGCCGAGTGAACTGGCGCCTGCCGCCTGCCGCACGGCTCTACGCCGGCCATGTCATGCACATGCGGCTCATCCCGCGCCGGCACCAGTTCCGCTACAGGGTCTTCAGCCTGCTGGTGGACATCGACCGCATCGGCGAGGCGACGCGCGCCTCGGGTCTCTTCCGGCACAACCGCTTCGGGCTGATCGCGCTCCACGACCGCGACCACGGGGCGCGGGACGGCACGCCGCTGCGCCCCTGGGTCGACCGCGAACTGCGCGAGGCGAGCCTGCCCGCGGCGGCGCGGGTGGAGCTCTTGTGCTTTCCGCGGATGTGGGGCTTCGTCTTCGATCCGCTGTCGGTCTATTTCTGTTATGCGGCGGACGGTTCACCTGTTGCGCTGATATATGAGGTGAAGAACACCTTTGGCGACCAGATCGCCTATGTTCGACCGGCCGGCGCGACGGCGGGCGGGTCGATGCGCCACCACCAGGCCAAGGAGATGTACGTCTCGCCGTTCATAGGCATGGACCAGCGCTACCGCTTCGACGTGCGGGTCCCCGACGCGCGCCTGTCGCTGCGCATCCGCCAGGCGGGCCCCGAGGGCGAGACGCTGATCGCGACGCTGAGCGGCGAGGACCGGGGCTTCTCGACGGCGGCGATCCTGCGGCTGGTGGCGGGACATCCCCTGATGAGCCTGAAGGTGATCGCCGCGATCCACTGGCAGGCGGCGCGTCTCTATCTCAAGGGCGTGCGGCTCGCAGGGGCGCAGGCGCCCGCCACGCCCGCGGGTCCGGAACGCTTGCGGGCCGGTGGACGCGGTGCATAATGTCGCCGGAGCGCCGGCGACGGGGGAAGGCATGCAGGTCATCACCACCACACGGGGGGCGAAGGATCTGCCGCGCTGGTTCGCGGCGTCCTTCGAGGTGCTGAAGGGACTGGGCGAGGGCCGCATCGAGATCGGGCTGCCGGACGGCCGTGTGTTCGCGGTGGACGGCGCCGCGCCGGGGCCGACCGTGCGCCTCGACGTGATCAACCCGGACCTCTTCGCCCGAGTGGCGCGCGACGGCGAGATCGGCTTCTGCGAGGCGTACATGGACGGGTGGTGGGACACGCCCGATCTTCAGGCGTTCCTCGACGTGCTGCTGACCAGCCGGAACTGGACCAACCGCATGCATCCCCTGGCGGCCGCAGCGCGCAGCTACGAGCGCCTGTTGCACTGGATGCGGCGCAACTCGCCGGCCCAGGCGAAGAAGAACATCGCCCACCACTACGACCTCGGAAACGGCTTCTACAGCCGCTGGCTCGACGAGACGATGACTTATTCCTCGGCGATGTTCGCCTCCGAGGCAGAGGCGCTCGAGGATGCCCAGACCCGCAAGTACGCCAGCATCTGCGACAAGATCGGCGCGCGACCCGACGGCCACATCCTCGAGATCGGCTGCGGCTGGGGCGGTTTCGCCGAATACGCCGCGACCGAGCGGGGCGCGCGCGTGACCGGGCTGACCATCAGCCGGGAGCAGCATGAGTTCGCGCGGCGCCGCGTCTTCGAGGCCGGGCTGGCCGAGCGCGTGGACATCGTCATGCGCGACTACCGCGAGGAACGAGGCCAGTACGACGGCGTCGCCTCGATCGAGATGTTCGAGGCGGTCGGCGAGAAGTACTGGCCGGTCTATTTCGAGACCGTGCGCGACCGGCTGCGTCCGGACGCGCGGGCGACGATCCAGGTGATCACCGTGGAGGAGGGCCTCTGGCCGACCTACCGCAAGACCCTCGATTTCATCCAGAAGTACATCTTTCCCGGCGGCATGCTGCCCAGCCCGTCGGTGCTCGGCGCGCACATCGAGCGCGCCGGCTTGCGCAGCCTCGGCAGCGTCACCTTCGGGGAGAGCTATTCGCAGACGCTGCGCCGCTGGCACCTGGCGTTCAACGACGCCTGGGACGACATCCAGGGCCTTGGCTTCGACGAACGGTTCCGCCGGATGTGGACGCTCTACCTGACGTCCTGCGCAGCCGCGTTCCGCACCGGCGCGACCGACGTGGCGCAGGTGAGCATGCAGCGGCCGGCCTGAGCGTGATCCCTTCCCGCGGCGGCGACGCGCCGCTCCTGCCGCGGGGGGTCCTGGCCGCTTACGCCGCGCCGGCGCTGCCGCTCGCGGCGATGTATTTCCCCGTCTACGTCTTTCTGGCCGAGTTCTACGCGGCGACCTTCGGTCTGGCTCTGGGCGCGATCGGGACGGTGTTCATCCTGGTCCGCGTCTTTGACGCGGTCAGCGATCCGCTGGTGGGCGTGCTCAGCGACCGGGTCACCACGCGCTGGGGCCGGCGGCGGCCCTGGCTGGCGGCCGGGTGCCCGCTGGTGATGCTCTCGGCCTGGATGCTGTTCGCGCCGGGACCCGACGCAGGCTTGCCGGGCTTCGTGGTCTGGCTCTTCCTGCTGACGCTGGGCTGGACGGTGATGCTGACGCCGTATTTCGCCTGGGGCGCGGAGCTCACCGGGGACTACACCGAGCGCGGCCGCGTGGCGGTCTGGCGCGAGACCACGGGGCTGGTCGGCACGATCCTCGCGGCGGTGCTCTATTCGTTCGGATCCACCTCCGAGGAGGGGATGCGGCTCGTCGCCTTCCTGATCGTGCTTGCGCTGCCGGCGGCGGTGGCGCTCTGCCTGCGCTTCGTGCCCGAGCCGCGCGACTACAGCCGGGCGGTGGCGCCGCTCGGCTCGCTCCTGCGGGTGCTGACCCACGAGCGCCAGTTCCTGCGGCTGCTTGCGGCCTTCTTCATCAACGGCGCCGCCAACGCGCTCCCTTCTGGGCTGTTTCTCTTCTTCGTGGGCCAGCGGCTCGGAGCGCCGGAGCTCGGCGGACCGCTTCTCATCCTCTACTTCGGGGCGGCGGTCGCGGTCGCGCCGCTCTGGCCGCGGCTGATCCGACGCTATTCGAAGCATCGGGTGTGGTGCGTCGCGATGATCTACGCAGGCATGGTCTTCTCCACCGCGCTCTTCCTGCGGGAGGGCGACATCGTCGCCTTCGCGGTGATCTGCGCGCTCAGCGGCGCCGCTCTCGGCGCGGACCTGTCGCTGCCCTCGGCGATCCAGGCGGACGTGGTCGACCTCGACACCGCCCAGAGCGGCAGCCAGCGCACGGGCGCCTTCTTCGCGCTCTGGTCCCTGGCCCAGAAATTCGCGCTGGCCGGCGCCGGCGGCGCGGCCCTGATCGCGCTGGGCTGGATCGGGTTCAGCGCGGACGGCGGCAACGACGCCGCGGCGCTGACGGGGCTGACGCTGCTCTATGCGCTGGCCCCGATCGCGCTCAAGGCCGTGGCGATCGCGCTGATGTGGAACTTCCCGATCGACGCCACGGCCCAGGCCGGGCTACGCGCCCGCATCGAGGCCGCGTGAGCCTTCCGGTCAGCGCCGCGCCGCGCCCCAACCGGTCATGCGGCGCATGGCCGCGATGTAGAACTGGTTCGGCAACGCGCCGACCAGCCGCAGCAACAGCGCGAAGCGACGCGGGAAGGCGATCTCGAACCCGGGCTTCTTGAGGCCCGCGACGATGCGCTCCGCCGCCTCGTCAGGCGTCATCAGGAACGGCATCTCGAAATCGTTGACCGACGTCGCTTCGGTCTCGACGAAGCCCGGGTTGATGACGCTGATCCGGACCCCGAGATCGACGAGATCCATCGCGAGGCTCTCGGCCATGGCGATGAGGCCGGCCTTGGTGGCGGAATAGGGGGCCGCGCCGGGCAGGCCGCGGTATCCGGCCACCGAGGCGGTCAGCGCGACATGGCCGCGTCCGCGCTCGATCATCGTCCGCAGCACCGGCTCAAGTCCGTTGGCGACGCCGCCGAGGTTCACCTCGAACATGCGCCGGGCGGTCTCGGCGCTGAAGTCCTGGGCGCGAACCTTAGAATAGACGCCCGCGTTCAGGATCGCCAGCGCCAGCGGCCCGTTCGCAAGGATCGTGTCTACGGCCGCGCGCATCGCAAAGGGATCGGTGACGTCGCCGGGCAGGGGGCGGATGCGTCCCGCCGCCGCTGGCTCGGAGGCCAGCGCCGCGAGATCATCGGCTCCGCGCGCCGTCGCATAGACCGTCCAGCCGTCGCGCGCGAGGCGAAGCGCCGTCGCGCGGCCGATGCCGCCGCTTGCCCCGGTGATCCACGCCGCGCCGTCCGAAGGGGTGACGACCTGGTCGAATGGCTTCACGCATTCACCCAGAGCGGGGTCAGCGCGCCGCCGCGCTCCGCCGTGACGAACCGCGCGATTTCCCCGCGGGCAGGGAAGGCCGTCCCGATCCATTCGCCCGCGCCGTCGTAGAAGAGCTCGAGGCCGGCAAGATCGCCGCCGACGGTCCACCGCTCGGCGGGAACCGCTCCGCCTGCCGACGGATAGGACACCGATCCCTGCCGCTGCGCGCTCACGTTCATCGGCCGGCCGTCCTGCGTGGAAATCCAGGTGCGCCGCTCGAGAAAGGCCGGCGACCAGTAGCTCGTGGTCGCGGGATTGCCGGGAACGAGGCCGGAGAACTGCGAGCCCTCGACTCGCAGCGCATCTCCCTCGCGCGTTGCGCGCGCGAACGCGTCCGCGCCGTTGTCGTTGCTGCGCGCGTCGAGCGCGACGAGCCTCCCATCAACCCAGCGTTCGCTGGCGTCGAGCGCGTAGGCGTAGGCGGTCACACCAAGCAGCTTCACCTCGATCCGGGTGCGGGTGGTGACGTCGACCACGTTGCCGTTTCGGCGCACGGTGATCACCTTCTCGCCGATGCGGTCGTCGGCGCGGTAGAGGTCCATGCGCCGCGAGCCAGCCGCGGCGAAGGCCGGCACCGCGGGAAGAGCCGCCGCCAGCGCGAGGCTGGCCGCGCCGAACAGGGTCGTGCGTCGCGATAGGGACATTGGTGTCCTCCTTGTTCCGCGAAAGCAGCGGTCAGCCGTTGAAGATGTTGAGCGCGCGTCCGATCGGACCGGTGAAGCGCATCCGTCCCGAAAGCACGATCAGGCACAGGCAGACCTCGTCGCCGACGATCTGCGGATGATGATCGTCGCTCTGGTCGGCGAGCGCCACGTCCCCGCGCCGGAAGATCCGCTCGCCGTCGCGCATTGCGCCGGATAGCACGAGCGTCGCCTCCTCACCGACGTGGGTGTGGGAGAGGATGCGCACTCCCGGGCGCGCGCGCAGAAGCCGAACGTCCTCGTCGGGAAAGCCGCTCAGGCGATGTTCGGAGAGACCCGGCATCAGGAACCGCCATCGGATCGCGTCCTCGTGGGCGCCGGCGGCTTCGCGCAGGGCTGTTGGCATCAGGGACGGCTCCGTGTCGGACGCCACGGATGTTCCGTCCGTCGGCGTGGGGGCGTCCAGCCTTGACAGCACCGCCTCCAGCGCCGGCGCCTCGGCTGCGCGCTCGCTGGCGAGCAGCGCCCCGCCAAGAGCCTCGTAGGCGGCCACTTTCTGCCGACATGCCGGGCAGAACGTCAGATGCGACGCGACCAGCAGCGACATGCCCTCCGAAAGGGCGCCGTCCGCATAGGCCGCGAGCAATGACGGCGTGGCGTGTGACAATTCCATGTTGTTCGATCTCTGCCGTTTTGTTGTGCTATTGGTACGAGCGAAGGAAGTATTCGGATCACCGCCGGGGTCAAGTTTTCGCCCCGGACGACCGGGTGTCGCACCCGCGCGCCCTGCAGGCGTCGCCGACCCTCGTCTTGATGCGCGCAGGTTGAGCGGCTAAGCCGGCGCAAGCGACGCCAACGGCTCCGGGAGCGCATCATGATTTCGGCCAAGGATCTCCCCGGCGCGGTCGGCGCGACCCCGCTTATTCGCCTGCGCAAGGCGTCCGAGACGACCGGCTGCGAGATCTGGGGCAAGGCGGAGTTCATGAACCCCGGCCAGTCGGTCAAGGACCGCGCCGCGCTCTCGATCATCGAGGACGCGGTCCGCCGCGGCGCGATCGGCCCCGGCGGGACGATCGTCGAGGGCACCGCCGGCAACACCGGCATCGGGCTCGCGCTCATCGGGGCGGCGCTCGGATTTCGCACCGTCATCGTGATCCCCGAGACCCAGAGCCCCGAGAAGAAGGAGATGCTGCGCATCGCCGGGGCGGAGCTCGTCGAGGTGCCGGCGGTGCCCTATCGCAACCCGGACAATTACGTGAAGTACTCCGCGCGCCTGGCCGAAGAACTCGGCCGCACCGATCCCAACGGCGCGGTCTGGGCCAACCAGTTCGACAACCTCGCCAACCGCGACGCGCACGTGCGCACGACCGCGCCGGAGATCTGGGAGCAGACCGGCGGCGCGGTCGACGGCTTCATCTGCGCGGTCGGATCCGGCGGCACGCTCGGCGGCGTGGCGGAAGGCCTGCGGGCGCGCAGGCCCGGTGTCGCCATCGGGCTCGCGGACCCGGACGGCTCGGCGCTCTACAACTACTACACGCACGGCGCATTGAAGGCCGAGGGCGGGTCGATCACCGAAGGGATCGGCCAGGGTCGAGTCACCGCCAACCTGGAGGGTCTCGCGGTCGACATGGCCTTCAACATCCCCGACGCCGAGGCCATGCCGATCGTCTTCGACCTGCTGCGCGAGGAGGGCCTGTGCATGGGCCCCTCGACGGGCGTCAACGTGGCCGGCGCCATGCGCATGGCGCGCGCGCTCGGACCCGGCCACACCGTCGTCACCGTGCTGTGCGACTACGGGACGCGCTACCAGTCGAAGATCTTCAACGCCGAGTTCCTCCGCTCCAAGGGCCTGCCCACGCCGGACTGGCTGACGACGCGGCGATCGGACATTCCTGATGTCCGCGCCGGCTGAGGCCCTCGACCGCCGCTGGGCCGCATCCTTTCGCCGCCTGTGCGTCGCGGCGTTCTGCACGCTTGCGCTGATCGCCGGAGAGGCCGCCGCCCAGGAGGCGGCGTCGACGCCCGCCGCGGCCCAGAGCGCAGTCCAGATGGCCGATGCGCTGATCTCCTCGGTCGAGGGGTTCCGGCCCGGCGCCGTCGACCTCGCGACCGGAGGCGAGGCCCCACAACTTTCGTCGGAGTTCTTTGACCAACTCGACCGGTTCTTCGCCGAGGCCGACCGGGAGATCCGGTCATATCGCGCCGAAAGCGCCGATCTCGAGGCCCTGCGCGAAGCGCTCCTGGCGATGCGCAGCCGGGTCTTCGAGATCGAGCGCCTCGCCCAGACGCGCACCGACAATCTCAAGGCGCGGCTCGACGCCGCCGGCGAGCCGCCGCGCGGACTGGATCGAGGAACCCGCGGAGCTTCGCGAACGGCGCGAGCGTATCGCGGCCGAGTGGGCGGAATCGCAGGTGCCGGTCCTGCGCGCAGACGCGGCGCTGCGCACGATCAACCAGCTGCTCGAGGCGGTCGACGAGGTGTTCTGGAGCCGGATCTCGCAGAGCTTTCTGGAGCGCGGCCCGAGCCCGCTGGCGCCGGCGACCTGGCGGCCGGGTCTGAGCCAGGCCGCAGAAGGCGTCGCACACTCGTCGAGGGATCTGCGGGCCTTTCTGACCAACCCGGTCCACCAGCAGGCGATCCGCGACGGGCTGCCGGTGCGGCTCCTGCTTGTGGCGCTCGGCATCGTTCTCACCTTCAGTCTGCGCCGCGCGCTGGTCCATGAGGTCGAGGCCGCGCTGCGCCTGCCCCAAAGCGACCGGCGGATCGCCTGGCTTGTGGCGGTGCGCAACCTCTCGCGGCTGATCATGCCTGCGGTCGGGGCGGGCCTCCTATTCGGCGCGCTCGATCCGACCAACCTCGTCGGGCGGCAAGACCGGCTGAGCCTTTTCGAGCTTCCCAACTTCGTGCTGGTGATCATCGGCGCTGGCTGGCTCGGGGCGAGTCTCTTTCGGCGCACCTTGCGGCCTACCGCCTGTTGCCGGCGGACGACCGTGATGCGCGTTTTGGCGCTCTGGTCACCAACGCGCTCGGCCTGCTCCTGGCGGCGTGGCTTGGGCTCGAGGCCATCCTCGATCACTGGGGCGCGTCCCCGGCCGTGCGCGCGACGCTGGGATTCCCGCTGCTCGTAATTGGCGGCCTGCTGCTCTGGCGCGTGTCCAGCCTGCTCGAGGCTATGCGAACGCGGCTGGCGGAGAGTGACCGAGCCGCGGGGCCGCAGGCGTCCAGGAGTGGCGCGGCGCTCTGGGTTCTTGCGCTGCTTAGCCGCCTCGTCGCGGCCGCCGCGATCGCGGCTCCGGTCGCCGGCGCGGCGGGCTTCTTCGTGGTGGCGGGCTTCGTCCTCTTCGCGACGATCCTCAGCCTTGGCCTGATCGGGGCGGGGATCGTGCTCTTTGATCTGGCCAACCGCACGCTTCTGGCGACGGAAGGCGGAAACCGCGACGGGCTCCTGCCGGTGATCCTGGCCGGCGCGCTGCTGTTGCTCGGCCTGCCGCTGCTGGCGCTGATCTGGGGCGCGCGCCCGTCCGACATCGCGGCCTTCTGGCTCCGGCTGCAGGAAGGCGTCGAAGTCGGCGGCATCACCTTCTCGGTTGGCAACCTCTTAACTTTCGCGCTGGTCTTCGGCGCAGTCTACGCGATCACCCAGGCGTTGAAGTCGCTTCTGCGGACCTCCGTCCTGCCGCGGACCCGCATGGACGCCGGCGGCCGCAACGCCGTGCTCGCCGGGGTCGGCTATCTGGGCTTTCTTCTCGCCGCGGTCGTGGCGATCTCCAGCGCGGGCGTCGATCTTTCCAACATCGCCATCATCGCCGGCGCGCTGTCGGTCGGCATCGGCTTCGGCCTGCAGACCATCGTGTCGAACTTCGTCTCGGGGATCATCCTGCTCATCGAGCGGCCGATCAAGGAGGGCGACTGGATCGAGGTCGGCGGATACATGGGCTATGTGCGCGACATTTCCGTGCGCTCGACCTCGATCGAGACGTTCGACCGCGCGGTGGTGATCCTGCCGAACTCCGATCTCGTGGCCGGCACCGTGCTCAACCGGACCCATCGCGGCATGTCGGGACGGCTCCAGATCCCGGTCGGCGTCGCCTACGGCAGCGATCCGCGCCACGTCGAGCGCGTCCTGCTCGAAATCATCGAGAACCATCCCCTGGTGCTCGAGGATCCGCGCCCGGTGGTGCTGCTGATGGACTTCGGCGACAGCGCGATCAATTTCGAGGCGCGCTGCTGGCTGCGCGACGTGAACTTCATGCTGTCGGCGCGCTCGGCCATGAACTTCGAGATCGTCGAGCGGTTCAGGGAGGAGGGGATCGTCATTCCGTTCCCCCAGCGCGACGTGCGCATCGTTTCGACGGCGACGCCGTCCGACAGCGGAGCGGCCGCGGCCGGAGACGGCCATCCGGCTTGACATCCCGCCGCGCTTTGGCGATAGACCGCTTTCTCGCCGCCCCGGGGCTGCGGGGCCTTCGGCATTGAACCTGAAGCGCGCAGTCCGCAGGCGCGGGATCGACCCGCACCAACACCGGCGCATGCCGGGGCCGAAGGACGCGGCGAAAGACAAGGAACCACGCGCATGTTCGCGGTGCTCAAGACGGGCGGCAAGCAATACAGGGTCGCCAAAG
This sequence comes from uncultured Alphaproteobacteria bacterium, assembly GCA_963700835.1. Lineage (GTDB taxonomy): Bacteria > Pseudomonadota > Alphaproteobacteria > Rhodobacterales > Rhodobacteraceae > Amaricoccus. The sequence continues at coordinate 95,752 of CAVOZD010000010.1, read as the reverse complement.
ACGACATTTTCCTGGTGGAGAAGCTGGTTGCTGAGGCCGGAGAAACCATCCAGTTCAACAACGTGCTGATGCTCGGTGGCGAGGCCGTGACCGTTGGCGCTCCCTATGTGGCGGGGGCGGCGGTTCAGGCGGAGGTGCTCGAGCAGACCCGCGGGCCGAAGGTGATCTCCTTCGTCAAGCGCCGGCGCAAGCACTCGTCGCAGCGCAAGCGCGGCCATCGCCAGCACCTGACCCGGGTGCGGATCACCGACATTCTCGCCTCGGGCGGCGACGCGACCGGCGTGCGGCCGGCCGACGCCCCGGCGGCGACCTGAAGGAGCGCAGGACATGGCACACAAGAAGGCGGGCGGCTCGTCCCGGAACGGCCGCGACAGCGCGGGCCGGCGGCTCGGCGTCAAGAAGTTCGGCGGCGAGGCGGTGATCCCCGGCAACATCATCGTCCGCCAGCGCGGCACCAAGTGGTGGCCGGGCGCCGGCGTAGGCCTTGGGCGGGATCACACGATCTTCGCGACGCGCGAGGGCCAGGTGACCTTCCGCACCGGCTTTCGGGGCCGCACCTTCATCTCGGTGACGCCGCCGGCGGAGGCCGCCGAATAGCCCTCTGGCAAGGCGCGACGCGGCTCCAGGGTCGGCCGTCGCGCCGGCCCTTCGTCTTTCCGGAGCGCTCGATCAGATGTCCGAGCCAGCCCTCGCCCTTCCCGAGATCCGCAGCGAGCGCCTTCGGCTGCGCCCGTTGCGCCGCGCCGACGCGGGGCTGATCGGCCTCTACGCCGGGGACGCGCGCATCGCCCGCATGTCGGTGTCGATCCCGCATCCCTATCCCCCCGGCCTTGCGGAGGCCTTCGTGGAGCGCGTCTGCGCGGGGCGCGGTCCCGAGCGGGTCTGGGCGATCGACGTGGGCGATGACAGCGAGAACGGCCTGATCGGCGTGATCGAGATGACCCCGCTCGCCGGCGCGAACGGCGAATTCGCCATCGGCTACTGGATCGCGCCGGCGTTCTGGGGCACGGGCTACGCGAGCGAGGCGGTCGAGGCGATCGCCGGTCACGCGCTGCGCTCGGGCGCGCGGCGGCTGGTGGCCGAGGTGACACAGGACAACGCGCCCGCCGCCAGGGTGCTTACCCGCAGCGGCTTCGACTATCTCGGCACAGGCGAGACCTACGTGCCCGCCCGCGGCGCGCTCACCCCGACCTTCCGCTACGCCAGGGCGGGCGCGGCGTGAAGTTCCTCGACCAGGCGCGGGTGACGATCCGCTCGGGTTCGGGCGGCGCGGGCTGCGTGAGCTTCCGGCGGGAGAAGTTCATCGAGTTCGGCGGACCCGACGGCGGCGACGGCGGCCGGGGCGGCGACGTCTGGGTGGAGGCGGTCGACGGCCTCAACACCCTGATCGACTTTCGCTACCAGCAGCATTTCTTCGCCGAGAACGGCCGGGGCGGCATGGGCCGCCAGCGCTCGGGGCGGAGCGGAGCGGACATCGTCCTGCGGGTGCCGGCGGGCACCGAGATCCTCGAGGAGGACGGCGAGACGCTTGTGGCCGATCTCAGCGCGCCCGGCCAGCGGGTGATGCTGGCGCGCGGGGGCAACGGCGGCTGGGGCAACCTGCGCTTCAAGTCCTCGACCAACCAGGCGCCGCGGTCGGCCAACGCGGGGCAGGAGGGCGTCGAGCGGACGCTCTGGCTTCGGTTGAAGCTCATCGCGGACGCAGGCCTCGTGGGCATGCCCAACGCCGGCAAGTCGACGTTTCTGGCCGCCGTCTCGAACGCGACCCCCAAGATCGGAGACTATCCCTTCACGACGCTGCATCCCAATCTCGGGGTGGTGCGGGTCGATGACGACGAATTCGTGCTCGCCGACATCCCCGGCCTGATCGAGGGCGCCCATGAGGGCAAGGGGCTGGGGGACAGCTTTCTCGGCCATGTCGAGCGTTGCGCGGCGCTGCTGCATCTGGTCGACGCCACTTCCGAGACCGCGCTCGCGGACTACCGGGTGGTGTGCGAGGAGCTGCGCGCCTACGGGGCGGGGCTCGAGGACAAGCCCCGGATCCTGGCGCTGAGCAAGGTTGACGCCGCGCCGGCCGAGACGCTCGACGCGCTTGCGGCCGCGCTCGAGACGGAGAGCGGCGGCGAAGTCCTGCGGGTCTCCGGAGCGACCGGCGCAGGCGTCAGGACGGCCCTGCGCGCGCTGCGCGACGTGATCGCGGAGGCCCGGGCCGCGTCGCGGCCGGTGCCGGTGGGCAGGGCGGAGCCATGGAGGCCCTGAGCGCCGCGGACAGGATCGGCGCGGCCAAGCGCGTGGTCGTCAAGATCGGCTCGGCGTTGCTGGTATCCGCCGAGACCGGCCGCCCGCGCGGAGACTGGCTGGCCGGGCTCGCCGAGGATGTGGCCGACCTGCGCGGCGCGGGCAAGGGCGTGATCATCGTCTCGTCGGGCTCGATCGCGCTGGGACGCGGGGCGCTCGGCCTGCCCGACGGACCGCTGCCGCTCGAGCGCAGCCAGGCGGCCGCGGCGGTGGGCCAGATCCGCCTCGCCCAGGCCTGGGAGACGGCGCTGGCCCCGCACGGGCTGACGACCGCGCAGGTGCTGGTCACGCTCGAGGACAGCGAGAACCGCCGGCGCTATCTCAATTCGCGCCGCACCTTCGAGACCCTTCTCGAACTCGGGGTCGTGCCGATCGTGAACGAGAACGACACGGTCGCCACCGACGAGATCCGCTACGGCGACAACGACCGGCTGGCCGCCCAAGTGGCCAGCATGGCCGGCGCCGACATTCTGGTGCTGATGTCGGACGTGGACGGGCTCTACACCGCCGATCCGCGCGCAGACCCGACCGCCCGCCGGCTCGACAGCGTCGCGCGCCTGACGCCGGAGATCGAGGCGATGGCGGGCGGCGCGGGCACGGCGCATTCGAGCGGCGGTATGCGCACGAAGCTTCTCGCCGCGCGGGTGGCCACCGGCGCGGGCTGCGCCATGGCCATCGCAAAGGGCGCCGTCGCGCGACCCCTCCGGGCCATCGTCGAGGGCGCGCCCTGCACCTGGTTCGAGCCGCAGGGCGATCCGAAGGCAGCGCGCAAGCGCTGGATCACCGCGATGAAGCCGAAGGGCCGGCTGGCGATCGACGCCGGCGCGGTCGCGGCGCTCGGTCGGGGCAAGTCGCTGCTCGCCGCCGGCGTGACCGGGGTGACCGGCGCGTTCCACCGCGGCGACCCGGTCGAGATCGCAGGTCCCGACGGCGCGGTGGTGGCCAAGGCGCTGGCCGGCTACGACGCGGCGGAGGCGCGGCTCATCATGGGGCACCGCTCCGACAGGATCCCGGCGCTGCTCGGCTATCCGGGCCGGGCCGCGCTGGTGCATCGCGACGACATGGCGCTCTAGCAGCGTGGCGAAGCAGGACAACGCCTCTCCGCGGCGGCCGGCTTCGTGGACATCGCCCGCGCGGTTGCGTAGGAAACCGCCACGGGCGGGCCGGCCCGGACGCCGCCGGGAGCGCGAGGGAAGGGGAGCGGGCGATGGATGCAGTCGTGGACGTGGGCGCGCTGATGCGCGAGATCGGCAAGGCCGCGAGGGCGGCGGCGGCCGAACTCGCCGTGGCCGCGTCGGACCGCAAGACCGCGGCGCTCGTGGCCGCGGCGGCGGCGATCCGCACCGAGAGCGCGGCGCTGCTCGAAGCCAACGCCGCGGACATGGCGGCTGCGGAAGCGGCGGGGCTCTCGCCCGCGATGCTCGACCGGCTCAGGCTTGACGCGGCGCGCGTGGAGGCCATGGCCGCAGGGCTCGACGCCATCGCGGCGCAACCCGACCCGGTCGGGGCCGTGCTTGCGGAATGGGACAGGCCCTCGGGGCTCCACATCCGCCGCGTACGCACGCCCATCGGCGTGATCGGCGTCATCTTCGAGAGCCGGCCGAACGTGACCGCCGACGCCGGGGCGCTCTGCCTGAAGGCCGGCAACGCCGCGATCCTGCGCGCGGGTTCCGAGAGCCGGCGCTCGTCGCAGGCGATCCATGCGGCCCTCGCGACCGGGCTTCGGGCCGCCGGCCTGCCGGAAACCGCCATCCAGCTCGTGCCGACCACCGACCGCGCCGCGGTCGGCGCGCTGCTGACCATGACCGACTTCGTCGACGTGATCGTGCCGCGGGGCGGCAGGAGTTTGGTCGCGCGCGTGCAGGCGGAGGCGCGGGTGCCGGTCTTCGCCCATCTGGAGGGGATCGTGCACGTCTATGTCGACGCCGGCGCGGACACGGAGAAGGCCCGCCGGGTGATCGTGAACGCCAAGACCCGGCGCACGGGGATCTGCGGCGCGGCGGAGTGCCTGCTGATCGACCGGGCGTATTTCGACGCCCACGGCGCGCCCTTCGTGGAGGACCTGATCGCCGCCGGGGTGGAGGTGCGCGGCGACGAGTCCTTGCGGGCGATCCCGGGGGTCGTGGCCGCGACAGAGGCGGACTGGGGGCGCGAATACCTCGACAGCATCATCGCCGCGCGGCTGGTCGACGGCGTCGACGGGGCGATCGCCCACATTCGCGCCTTCGGCTCGCAGCACACCGACGCCATCCTCACCGAGGACGACGCGGCCGCGGCGCGGTTCTTCGCCCGGCTCGACAGCGCCATCCTGATGCGCAACGCCTCCACGCAGTTCGCCGACGGCGGCGAATTCGGCATGGGTGCGGAGATCGGCATCGCGACGGGAAAACTGCATGCGCGCGGCCCGGTCGGTGCCGAGCAGCTGACGAGCTTCAAGTACCTCGTCGAGGGGGACGGAACGATCCGTCCCTGAAGCGGGAGCGGGGGATCACCCCCGCCAGGTGCGCACCGGACCGCTGTCCATGTGCACGAAGTTCGACCGCCCGTAGGCGCCGACCCCGCCGCCCTGGGCGGCGATCGCCGCGCCCGACATCTGGCCGACCGACCGGCTCTTCAGGCGCACGTCGGCGGCCATGGCGCGCAGGTGGTAGGAATTCGACGCCGCGCCACGCAGCATGCTGTTGGTCTTCTTGGTGCGGTAGCCGGAGATCAGCAGGTAGGGCTCGGTGGTGTCCATCAGGTGGACCGCGGCGGCGAGATTGTCGATGTTGCGCGGGTCGTACTCCACGGCGGCGTTCTGCCGCCAGTCGCGCATGAAGTAGCTGATCTCGCGCATCGCCTCCTTTATGTACTTGCCATCCACGTAGTAGATCGTGTCGAGGGATTCGCCCGTTCGCTGACTGTACATCCGTATCCGGCGGTAGTCGCCCGATCGGCGAAGAAAACCCGGGACACGCGCATAGACCGGAGCCGCCGCAACCGCACAGATACCCGCAAACGCGCCGAGTAACGCCCGTCTGGACGTGCCTTGATTGTCCATTTTCATGGTTTCACTGCCTCAATTACTGCCCGACGGGGCGACGTTGACGCACCCCTTGTGATTTTGATGACACAGGTAAGGTTAATTTCCAAGCGTGAAATCGCGATACGCATAAAATTGGAGGTATTTCGCGCGCGGAAATCGGCCGACGCCGCCGGTACTCTGTCGTCGGTTCCGGCGGCTCGCTTGCGGGATTCCGCGTCCGCTGGTACCTTTCTGAAAAAAGAACGAGGCACCAGACATGAGCAGAACGAACTCCTTGCGCCTCGCAGGCGCGGTCGGACTCCTGATCCTTCAAGCGACGGCGCCGTCGATCGCCGCGCCACCTGCGGCGGGCGCCGCTGCGGCGATGGAGACGGTCGATCTCGCTGCGGCGCTCGCCGCGCTGCCGGATGCGGACCGGGCCGCGGTCGCGGACTTCTACGCCGGACGCGCCGGAGCGCCGTACTGGTTCGAGGCCGACGGCGCCCGCGCGGAGGCGCTGCAGGCGGCGGTCGCAGGCGCAGTCGCGCACGGGCTGCCCCCCGGACGCTACGACCTCGAGGGCCTCGGATCCGGCCAGGACGCCGGCTCGCGCGAGATCGCGGCGATGGCGATATATCTTCGCTGGGGACGGGACCTCGGCGCGGGGGTGGTCGCGCCGCGCGACATTGATGCGGAAATCGATCTGTCCCCGACGCCGCCGTCGACGTCCGTCCTGCTGACGCGTCTCGACGCAGGCCCGGCGGGCGCCGTGCTCGCCGGACTCGAGCCGCAGGATCCCGACTACCGCCGGCTGATGGACGAACTGGCCCGGCTGTCGGCGGTCGCGCAATCGGGCGGCTGGGGGCAGCGGGTCGCCGAGGGCGACACGCTGCGCGCCGGCGACATCGACCCCCGTGTGGCGGCGCTGCGGGCGCGTCTCGCGGCTCTCGGCCATCCGGCCGAGGCCGCCGCCGGGGGCGCGGACTATTTCGACCCCGGGCTGGAGCGCGCGGTCATGGCCTTCCAGCGGGACGCCGGACTGGTCGATGACGGCGTTGCCGGACGGCGCACCCTCGCCGGGATCAACGCCGCGCCCGAGGACCGCATGGCCCAGGTCCTCGTCAACCTCGAGCGCCTGCGCTGGCGCGATGCGGCGGCGGCGCAGGATCGGAGCATCGTCGCCAACATTCCCGACTTTTCCGTGCGCTTCGTCGACAACGGCGAGGTGGTCTGGGAAAGCCGGGCGGTCGTGGGCAAGGCCGAGGAGACGCGGACGCCGGAGTTCGTGGACGAGATGACCTACATGGTCGTCAACCCCACCTGGCACGTGCCCAGCAGCATCTCGACGCGGGTCTACCTGCCCAAGCTGCAGCAGGACCCGAGCCTCTTCCACCGCCAGGGCATGCAGCTCTTCACCCGCAGCGGCGCGGAAGTGAACCCGCGCCTCGTCGATTTCCGCGACTTCACGGTCGAGAACTTCCCGTTCCTGATCAAGCAGAAGCCGAGCGACGACAACGCGCTGGGGCTTGTGAAGTTCATGTTTCCCAACCAGCACGCGATCTACCTCCACGACACGCCGGCGCGGGACCTCTTCGCCCGCGACGGGCGGGCCTTCTCGAACGGCTGCGTGCGCCTGGAGCAGCCCTACGACCTCGCCCACGCGCTGCTGCGGGGCCAGGTCGATGATCCCGAGGCGGCGTTCTCGGGCTGGGTCGCGGCGGGATCCGAACGGCGGGTCGATCTCGCACGGCCGGCGTCGGTCAGCATCGTCTACCGCACCGCCTTCGGCGACGCAGCGGGCGTGATCCGCTACCGCGAAGACGTCTACGGCCGCGACGCGAAGGTGTTTCGCGCCTTGCAGGACGCCGGCGTAACGCTGAATACTGCCCAGGGCTGAGGCGCGCGCCGCCTTTGCGGCCGCGCGCGGAGGACCGGATGCCGATCTCGATTGCCGATCTTGCGGCCGCGCTCGAGGGCGAGGCCGTCGGCGCGACCGCCATCGAGGTCGCCGGCGCGGCGGAGCCGGCCGCCGCGGATCCCGACCAGGTGGCGGTGGCGCTCGCGGCGGAGTTCGTGGCCGCGGTTCCCCTCGGGCGCGCCCGCGCGGCGATCCTGCCCCGAGACACGGACTGGCGCGAACTCGGCCTGGAGGCGGCGGTGCTGGCCCCCGGCGGGCGCTACGCCATGGCGGGCCTGACGCGGGTGTTCGAGCGCCCTGTCGAGACGCCGCCGGGCGTGCATCCTTCCGCGGCGGTGCATCCCGAGGCGCTGATCGGTCCCGACGCCTCCATCGGCGCCTTCGTGTGGATCGGCGCGCGGGCCCGGATCGGCGCGCGGGCGCGCATCCTCAGCCACGTCAGCATCGGCGAGGACGCCGAGATCGGGGACGACGCGCTTCTGCACGCGGGCGCGCGCATCTGCGCGCGTGTGCGCATCGGGCGCCGCTTCATCGCCCAGCCGAACGCGGTCGTCGGCGCGGACGGCTTCTCGTTCGTGACGCCCCGACCGGGCATCGTCGAGGAGGCCCGCGCCACCGGCGCGGTCACCGCCGCGGAGCGCGAGAGCTACGTGCGCATCAACTCGCTCGGCGCGGTGAGCGTAGGCGACGACGTGGAGATCGGCGCGGGTTCCTGCGTCGACCGCGGCACCGTGGCCGACACCGTGATCGGCGACGGGGTCAAGATCGACAACCTCGTCCAGATCGGACACAACGTGCGCATCGGGCGGATGTGCCTGATCTGCGGCCAGGCCGGGGTCGCCGGTTCGTCGGTGATCGGCGACAACGTCGTGATCGGCGGCGCGGCCTCCGTGGCCGATCACTTGCGGGTGGGGTCCAATTCGGTCCTCACCGGACGCTCGGCCGTGGCGAGCCATGTGCCGAGCAACCAGATCATGATGGGTTATCCGGCGGTCCCGATGCAGCGCAACGTCGAGATGTACAAGGCCCTGCGGCGGCTGCCGCGTCTCCTTGACAAGCTCGGCGCCGGCAATAAAGCGGTTCCATCCGGCGAGGGTAGCGACTAGACCCTCCCGCAGTGTTTGCACGACGGAGGGGGCATGACCGAGACGGCCACCGTGTCCATCAAAGACCGCCTGATCGCAATCCTGGCGGAGCAGGCGCTTCTCGAACCGGAAGCCATCCGGGAAGACGCGACGCTCGAGGAGTTGGGCATCGACTCGCTCGGGATCGTCGAGGTCGTCTTCTCCATCGAGGAGGCCTTCGACATCCAGGTGCCCTTCAACGCCAACGAACCGCAATCCTCGGACTTCGACATCAGCTCGGTCGAAGCCATGGCGCGCGGCGTGGAGAAGCTGATCGCGGACAAGGCCTAGAGTGGGCCTGCGCAGGGTCGTCATCACCGGGCAGGGCGCGATCAGCGCGCTGGGATTCGACGCGGACGCGACACTGGCCTCGATGCGCGAGGGGCGTTCGGGCATCGGCGCGCTGGATTTCCAGGACGTCGAACGGCTGATGATCCCGATCGGCGGCCAGATCCGCAGCTACGCGCCCGAGGCGCATTTCACCCGGCAGGAGATCACGCTCTACGACCCGTTCACCCAGTTCGCGCTGCTCGCCGCGCGTGAGGCCGTGGCGCAATCCGGACTCGAGATCGACGACGCTCTCTCGGAGCGCGCCGGCGTGGTCCTCGGCACCTCCGGCGGCGGCCTGCAGACCCAGGACGAGAACTACCGGCTGGTCTACCAGGAGGGCAAGAACCGCGTGCATCCCTTCGTGGTGCCGCGACTGATGAACAACGCCGCCGCCAGCCACGTCTCCATGGCGCACCGGCTGCGCGGCCCGAGCTACACGGTCGCCACCGCCTGCGCCTCGTCGAACCACGCGATGGGCCAGGCCTTCAACCTCGTGCGCGCCGGCCAGTCCGACGTGGTGCTGACCGGCGGCAGCGAGAGCATGCTCTGCTTTGGCGGAATCAAGGCCTGGGAGGGGCTGCGGGTGATGTCGAAGGACGGCTGCCGGCCGTTCTCGCGCAACCGGAACGGCATGGTGCAGGGCGAGGGGGCGGCGATCTTCGTCTTCGAGGATCACGACCACGCCCGCGCCCGCGGGGCCGACATCCTCGCCGAGGTGGTCGGGTTCGCGATGACCTCGGACGCCTCTGACATCGTCAACCCCAACCGCGACGGCGCGGTGCGGGCGATGCGCGGGGCGCTGCGCGATGCGGGCCTCGCGCCGGACGCCGTCGGTTACATCAACGCCCATGGCACCGGCACCACCGTGAACGACCGCACCGAATGCGCGGCGGTGCGCGAGGTGTTTGGGGCCCACGCCGACACTCTGACCATCTCCTCGACCAAGTCGATGCACGGCCATCTGATCGGCGGCACGGGGGCGGTGGAGCTGCTCGCCTGCCTGATGGCGTTGCGCGAGGGCGTGGTCGCGCCGACGATCAACTACGAGGAACCCGATCCGGATTGCGATCTCGACGTCGTTCCGAACACGGCCCGCGAACGGCGGGTGGACGTGGCGATGAGCAACGCCTTCGCGTTCGGCGGGCTCAACGCGGTGCTGGTCGTCCGGGCGGCGCGCTGAAGGCCGCGCGCCGCGCGGTTCTCCGCTACTGCTGCTGCGGCTCCGGCCCGCCGCCGAGCGTCGTCGGCTCGAGCGAGTTGAAGCCGTCGGTGAAGCCGGTCAGCGACAGCTCGAGCGTCACCGGCCGGTCCGGCGCGACGAAGGACACCAGCGTGACCTTGGCCGCCCGCCCGCGCTTCATGGCGTTAACCGACTGGTCGGTCAGCCCGAAGCGGGCAAAGCATCCGACCTGGCTGCACCAGTTGAACGGATACTGCCGCATCTCGCCCTCGTCGATCTGGAGCACCACGCCGGCGGGCAGGAGCGTGCCCAGCGGCGTCACCATGGTCACGCCGGCCGCGGCCTCGTTGCCGTCGGGCAGCTTGATCATGCTCACTTCCGCGACCGGATTGTTCTGCTGATCAAGCGCAAGCTGGTACATGAAGCAGTCCGCGCCGTTGGGCGAGCAGCGCACTTCCCAGTCTCCGAAGACCTCCTTGACGATCTCCAGCACCTCGGGCTCGGCGGGGTCGCCTGCGGCGGTCTCCGCGCCGGCCGCATCCGCGGGTTCCGCGGCGGCGTCTCCGGGGGCCGCCTCCTCGGCGGGCGTCTCCGGGGCGGCCGGCGTCTCGGTCGCGGCTTCGGCTTCGGCCTGTCCGCCGCCGCTTGCTTCCTGGCCAGCAGCCGGTCCGGACAGTCCGATCGCCACGGCGACCGTCAGCATCGTTATGGTGCGTTCCATGGACATCGTCTGATCGCGTCCTGTGTCGTTATGCGATCCGGCATGTCTCACTTGCGGCGCGCCGTGTCAACGTGGCGCACGAGATTGCCGGCGCGCCCCCTCTCGAGATGCGAAAGGAGCGCCCGCGAGCGCCCCTTTCACCGCTTTCGCGGCTTCCCTGTCGGACTTCTCCGATCAACTGATACAACCGTATTTCCGATGACAAATGGGGTCAAGCGTCCGGGTCAACGTAAGACCATTGCTGAAAAAAATGGACTGAATCACTGCTAGGGAGCTCCGCGATTCCCGAGCGCCTGGACGCCGAAGATCGAGGCGTAACGCTCCCGGAGCGCGACCTTCTGGACCTTGCCCATGGCGTTGCGCGGCAGTTCCTCGACCGTGACGAGACGCTTGGGCAGCTTGAAGCCCGCCAGGTCGCTGCGCGCGGCCTCGAGAACCGCGTCGAGGTCGGGCTCCGGACCGTCGCCGATCGCCAGGACCCCGACCACCGCTTCGCCCAGGTCGGGGTGCGCCACGCCGATCACCGCGCTCTCGATGACTCCGGGCTGCGCGTCGAGCACGGCCTCGATCTCCCTGGGATAAACGTTGAACCCGCCGGTGATGACCAGATCCCGCGCCCGCCCGACGATCTGCAGGTATCCCTCGGCGTCGAACCGCCCCAGGTCGCCGGTGATGAAGAAGCCGTCCGGCCGGAACTCGGCCGCGGTCTTTTCGGGCATTTTCCAGTAGCCGCGAAACACGTTGGGCCCGCGCACCTCGATCACGCCGGTCTCGCCGGCCGCAAGGGGCGCGCCCGTCTCGGGATCGACGATGCGCACTGTCACCCCGGGCAGGGGCATGCCCACCGTGCCGGCCCGGCGCGCGCCGTCGTGGGGATTGCTCGTGATCATGTTGGTCTCGGTCATGCCGTAGCGTTCGAGGATGCGGTGGCCGGTCCGCGCCTCGAAACGCCGGTGGGTCTCGGCCAGCAGCGGCGCGCTGCCGGAGACGAAGAGCCGCATCGACGACGCCCGGTTCCGGTCGAGGCGGTCGTCCTCCAGCAGGCGGGTGTAGAAGGTCGGGACGCCCATCATGGTCGTCGCCTGCGGCAGGCACTCGAGCACCGCGCCTGTCTCGAAGCGCGGCAGCAGGATCATCGCCGCGCCGGCGAGGAGCGCCACGTTGGTGGCCACGAAGAGCCCGTGGGTGTGGAAGATCGGCAGCGCGTGCAGAAGCACGTCGTCCGACGTGAACCGCCACGCCTCGGTCAGCGCGCGCGCGTTCGACAGCAGGTTGTTCTGGGTCAGCATCGCGCCCTTCGACCGACCTGTGGTGCCGGAGGTGTAGAGCAGCGCGGCGAGGTCGTCCGCGCCGCGCGCGGCGGTCTCGAAGGCCTCCTGCGCGCGGTCCGCCGCCTCGGCCAGGTCGCCGTCGCCCTGCGCGCCGAGCGTCGCCAGTCCCGACCCGGCCCCGGCCGCCGCCGGCGCGAGGTCGTCCCGCCGCGCCGGCGCGCAGACGAAGACCCGCGGCCCCGCGTCGTCGAGGAAGTAGGCGACTTCGGACGCCGTGTAGGCGGGGTTGAGCGGAAGATGCACGACGCCCGACCGCGCGCAGGCGGCGTAGAGCGCCAGCGCGTCCGCCGACTTGTCGACCTGCGCCGCCAGGCGGTCGCCGGGGCCGAGGCCCAGCGCCGCCAGGGCGTTCGCGAACCGCCCCGCGCGCGCGACGAAGTCGCGGTAGGAGAGACGGCCGCCGTCGGGCGGGATCAGGAAGGTCGCGTCATTCTCGGCGTGGCGTGCGAACAGCGCGTCATAGAGCGGATTGTCCATGTCTGCCGGGCCCCTGCGGTCGGATCGCGGCTTGTCTCGGCGATTTCGCCGCGGCTGTCCACCGCCGCCGCGCCGCGTCGCGCGCGCGGCTTCTTCTTGCCGGGCGGCGGCGGATGTGCGAGACAACACGGCGTTTTACAGTTCTGTTTCTGTTCGGCTTTTGCGAGACGGCCGGCGTATCGAGGAGAGGCGTTTCGTGAAGCTGATCACCCGCACCGAGGATCTGGCCGCCTTCTGCCGGGAGGCGGCGCGTCACCCGTATGTGACCCTCGACACCGAGTTCCTGCGCGAGCGCACCTACTACGCCCAGCTCTGCCTGGTGCAGCTCGCCCATCCCGGCGGGGGCGAGGACGACGCGGTGCTGGTGGACACGCTTTCCGACTCGCTGTCGCTGGAGCCTCTCTACGAACTCTTTCGCGACCACGGCGTGGTGAAGGTCTTTCACGCCGCCCGCCAGGACCTCGAGATCTTCGCCACCACCGCCGGCGTGCTGCCCGCGCCCTTCTTCGACACCCAGGTCGCGGCCATGGTCTGCGGCTACGGCGATCAGGTCGGCTACGAGACCCTTGCGCGCCAGGTCGCCAAGGCGCGCATCGACAAGTCCTCCCGGTTCACCGACTGGAGCCGCCGGCCGCTGAGCGAGGCCCAGATGGCCTATGCGCTCGCCGACGTGACCCATCTGCGCCAGATCTACGAGACGCTGCAGCGCCGACTCGACAAGAACGACCGGGCGGACTGGCTCGCGGAGGAGCTCGAGATCCTGACCGATCCGGCGACCTACGTGACCGATCCCGCGGAGGCCTGGAAGCGGCTGAAGATGCGCTCGAGCGCGCCGCGCTTTCTCGCCGCGGCCGCGGAGCTTGCGCGCTTTCGCGAGACGATGGCCAGGGAGCGCAACGTGCCGCGCAACCGCATCCTCAAGGACGATGCGCTGCTCGAGCTTGCCGCCAACCGGCCCAAGGACGCCGAGGCGCTGTCGAAGTCGCGCCTGCTCCAGCGCGAGGCCCGCCGCGGCGATATCGCCGACGGCATCCTCGCTGCGGTCGCCCGCGCCGAGGCGCTGCCGCCGGAAGCGATCCCCGCGCCGCCCGACCCAGGACCCAGGCGTAACGGCGCGGAGGCGCTTGGCGACCTGTTGCGGGTGCTGCTCAAGGCCCGGGCCGAGGCGGAGGGCGTCGCCCAGCGGCTGATCGCCTCGAGCGCCGATCTAGACCAGATCGCCGCCGAGGACGACCCGGACGTGCCGGCGCTGCGCGGCTGGCGACGCGAGGTCTTCGGCGCCGACGCGCTGCGGCTCAAGCGGGGCGAGATCGCGCTCTCGGCGGGGGGCGGCGCGGTCCGGGTCGTCGACCTAGGCCGCGCGGTCAAGGGCGACGCGGCCTAGGGAATTGGCGCCGAGGCGGATGCGCCGCCCGCTCCGGTGACGCGCACGCCGTTGACGTTGCGCAGCGCCCGGTTGGGGATGAAGTCCACGCCGTGAAGGATGCGCGTGCGCTCCGGGCCGACCGCCTCGGCGGTCTCCGGCGGGATCGCGACGAACTGGAAGTTGAGATAGCCGGCGGCGTCGAGCCCGCGCGCGTCCCCGACCAGCGCCGCGGTGTGGTAGCCCTGCACGGGCGCAACGGCTTCGGCGCGCACGATGATCCCTTGCGCGCCGCGGTCGGCGCGCACCGCGCGCACCGGCACCGGGACGGGCGGCGGGAGCGCCTCCGGGTCGAGCGAGAAACTCGGGTCCGCGTCGCCCTCGCGCCCGAGAAAGCCCGGGACCTGCCCGCCGCAGCCGCCAAGCCCGAGCAGGAGCGCGACGAGGATCGCGGTCCCAAGAGCGCCCGGGGTCAGGTTGCGTTTCATGTCGCCGGGATAGACCGTGATCCGGCGCAAGAAAAGCGCAAAAGCCGCGGCGGGCGCGACCGCCTCTGGACCCGCAGCCGCCGGGAGCATAGATGACGAAGTCTAGAGGATCGGAAAGGGCCATGGCGACAGAGCGTTTCGAGGACATCGTGGATGACTTCGCCCTCCTGGAGGACTGGGAGGACCGGTACCGCTACGTCATCGAGCTCGGCCGGGCCATGTCGTCGCTCGATCCGGCGCTGAAGTCTCCGGCCACCAGGGTCGACGGCTGCGCGAGCCAGGTCTGGATCGCCCCGCGGATCGCAGGGGCCGGGACAGCGGCCCGCTTCGATTTCGAGGGCGATTCCGACGCGATGATCGTGCGCGGACTGATCGCGGTGCTGCATGCGCTCTACGCGGGCCTCACGCCCCGGGCGGTGCTCGACACCGACGCGTTGGTGGAACTGGGCCGGCTCGGGCTCGATCAGCACCTGTCCTCGCAGCGGTCGAACGGCCTGCGCGCGATGGTCGCTCGGATCCGTGCGGCGGCGCAGGGCGCGCTCCAGGAAGCCTGAGAGGGACACACACGACGATGGCCGCCAATCTGAACACCCTGCTGGCCGAGCGCGGCTGGCTGCTCGCCGACGGCGCGACCGGCACGAACCTCTTCAACCTCGGGCTCGAGGCCGGAGAGGCGCCCGAGTTGTGGAACGAGGCCGAACCCGGCAAGGTCCGGCAGCTCTACGAGGGCTCGGTGGGCGCGGGAAGCGATCTCTTCCTGACCAACAGCTTCGGCGGCAACGCCAGCCGGCTCAAGCTCCACGACGCCGACAAGCGCGTGCGCGAACTCAACCGCGCCGCCGCCGAGATCGGCCGGGACGTCGCCGACCGGGCGGGGCGCGACGTGGTGGTGGCGGGCTCGATGGGGCCGACCGGCGAGATTCTGGCGCCGCTCGGGCCATTGAGCATTGAGGCGGCGGCCGAGATGTTCGAGGAACAGGCCCGGGGCCTGCTCGAAGGCGGCGTCGACGTGCTCTGGGTGGAGACCATCTCCGCGCCCGAGGAGCTGCGCGCTGCGGCGCTCGGCATCTCGCGGGTCGCCGCCGACTGGTGCTGCACGATGAGCTTCGACACGGCCGGCCGCACCATGATGGGCCTGACCTCCTCGGACATGGTCGCGCTGGTGGATGACCTCCCGCGCGCGCCGCTCGCCTTCGGGGCCAACTGCGGCGTCGGCGCCTCCGACCTGCTGCGCACCGTGCTGGGCTTTTCCTCCGCCCACCCCAGGCTGCCGCTGATCGCCAAGGGCAACGCCGGCATCCCCAAGTTCGTGGAGGGCCACATCCACTACGATGGCACGCCCGAGCTCATGGCCGACTACGCGGTTCTCGCGCGCGATTGCGGCGCCGCGATCATCGGCGGCTGCTGCGGCACCACTCCGGAGCATCTCGTCGCCATGCGCGCCGCGCTCGAGACGACGCCGACCCGGCCCGCCCCCGACCTCGACACCATCGCCGCGCGCCTCGGCGGCTTTTCCTCCGCCGGCGACGGCGTCGGCGCGGCGCCCGCCGGCGCGCCGGCCCCGCGCGAACGCCGCCGCCGCCGCGGCTAGAAGAGGCTGAGCTGCCGCGGCGCCTCCTCCGCCGGCGGTCGGAAAAGATCGCGGCGCAGCTCCGGCAACTCCCTCGACAGGCCCAGCCGGGCCAGCGCCGCGGCGAAGCGCCGCTGGATCAGCTCGGCAGCCAGGCCCTCGCCGCGCATCCTCTTGCCCCACGCAGGGTCGTAGGTCCGCCCGCCGTGGAGCGCGCGCACCTGGCGCATCACCCGGGCGGCGCGGCCGGGATGGGCCTCCGCCAGCCAGTCCTCGAACAGCCCCGCCACTTCCAGCGGCAGCCTCAGGACGATCAGGCTGGCCGCCTGCGCCCCCGCGTCGCGCGCCGCCCCCAGCAGCCCCTCGATCTCGTGATCGTTCAGCCCCGGGATCACCGGCGCCAGCATCGCGCGCACGGGAACCCCGGCCCGGGCCAGCCGCGCCATGCTGGCGAGGCGCCGGGCGGGGGAGGCGGCGCGCGGCTCCATCGACCGGGCGAGGCGCGAATCGAGGGTGGTCAGCGACACGCCCACCTGCGCCAGCCCGGCCCGGCCCATCTCGCCGATCAGGTCGAGGTCGCGGTCGATCAGTGCGCCCTTGGTGACGATCGTCACCGGATGCCGGTGCTCCGCGAGCACCTCGAGGATCCCGCGCATGATCCGGTGCGTCTTCTCGATCGGCTGGTAGGGATCGGTGTTCGTGCCGATCGCGATCGGCGCCGCCCGGTAGGAAGGACGCCCGAGCTCGCGCGCCAGCAGACGCGCCGCACCGGGCTTGACGGTCAGCCGGGTCTCGAAGTCGAGCCCTGCCGACAGCCCGAGAAAGGCGTGCGTGGGGCGCGCGAAGCAATAGACGCAGCCGTGCTCGCAGCCCCGGTACGGGTTGATCGAGCGGTCGAACGGCACGTCCGGGGAGACGTTGCGGGTGATGATGCGCCTAGGCGTCTCGACGGTGATCTCGGTGCGCAGCGGCGGCGCCTCTCCCAGAGAGCCCCAGCCGTCGTCGAAGGCCGCGCGGGACTCGCGCTCGAAGCGGCCGCTGCGGTTGCTCGTGGCGCCGCGGCCGCGCCGGAGGTCGGCGGGGACTGTCGTCTCGGAGTCGCTCATGGCGGTCGAGACTAGAACATAGATAGAACATTATCCAGCGGCTCCGCGTCGCGGTCTCCCGCGGGCCCCGACTGTCGCCGCCGGCGCGCGTTCAGTCGTTTCCTGTGGCGTGGGCTTGCCGGCATCGTGCCAGTTGCCTACATCTCCCCGCATTGCGCGGCGGAAGGCGGGCTGCGGTGATCGGGACGGGTTCATGGCCGAAGAAGAAGACGAACTGATCCTCGGCGAACTTCCCGACGAGGAACTCGTGCCGCAGATGCACGACGACCTCTATGACGGCATGAAGGACGAGGTCGTCGAGGGGGTCAACATCCTGCTCGAACGCGGCTGGACGCCCTACGACATCCTGACCAAGGCGCTCGTCGCCGGCATGAAGGTCGTCGGCGACGATTTCCGCGACGGCATCCTCTTCGTGCCCGAAGTCCTGCTGGCGGCGAACGCGATGAAGGCCGGCATGGCGGTGCTCAAGCCGCTCCTCGTTGAAACCGGCGCGCCGCGCATGGGCAAGATGGTGATCGGCACGGTGAAGGGCGACATCCACGACATCGGCAAGAACCTGGTGTCGATGATGATGGAGGGCGCGGGTTTCGAAGTCGTCGACCTCGGCATCAACAACCCGGTCGAGAACTACCTCGACGCGCTCGAGCGCGAGCAGGCCGACATCCTCGGCATGTCGGCGCTGCTGACCACCACCATGCCCTACATGAAGGTCGTCATCGACACGCTCAAGGAAAAGGGCTTGCGCGAGAACTACATCGTGCTGGTGGGCGGCGCGCCGCTCAACGAGGAATTCGGCCGGGCCATCGGCGCGGACGCCTATTGCCGCGACGCTGCGGTGGCGGTGGAGACCGCCAAGGACTTCATGACCCGCAAGCACAACCAGCTTCGCGCCTCCGGCTGAGGCGGGGCCGGCGAGATGCGCCTCGACGACCGGGCGCTGACCGAGGCCGGGATCCCGCCGTCGCGGCCCGGCGGGGACAAGGTGCTGGTGATCGCCTGTGGCGCGCTCGCCCACGAGATCGTGGCGCTGCGCCGCATCAACGGCTGGACCCACCTCGACCTGCAGTGCCTGCCCGCCAACCTGCACCTGCGCCCCGAGAGGATCCCCGACGCAGTCGAGGCCGCGGTGGCGGCCGCCGCCGGCCGCTACGCCCGCATCTTCGTCGCCTACGCCGATTGCGGCACCGGCGGCCTGTTGCAGGCCCGCTGCGCGGCGCTCGGGGTCGAGATGATCGCCGGGCCGCACTGCTACGCCTTCTTCGACGGCGTCGAGACCTTCGCCGCCCGGGGCGACGCCGAGATGCGCGCCTTCTATCTCACCGACTTCCTCGTGCGGCAGTTCGACGCCTTCGTGTGGAAGCCGATGGGCCTCGACCGCGCCCCGGAACTGCGCGACATGCTGTTCGGCAACTACGAGACCCTCGTCCATCTCGCCCAGACCGAGGACGCGGCCCTCGACGCCGAGGCGCGGCGCTGCGCCGCGCGGCTGCGCCTCGCCCATGAGCGCCGCTTCACCGGCTACGGCGACCTCGCGGCGGCGCTTGCAGGGGCCTGACGCGCACGCGGCGCCGCGGGGACGGCTCAGTCACGGCGCGGCCCCTCTTTTGCTAGACCGGTCGACCGGCCCGCGGCGGCGGTCGCGACCAGCGCCAGCCCGTCGGGATCCCGCACCACGACCTGGCGATAGGCCGTCTCCACCAGGCCCTCGTCGCACAGCCGCTCCAGCTGCCGGCCAAGCGCGGTGCGCGAGAGGCAGCAGAGCCGGGCGAGGTCTTCCTGGTTGAGAGCAATCGGGGCGGGGCGCTCGCGGGGGTCGTCCCGGGAGCCACTGAGCCGCAAGAGCACCGCGGCGACGCGCGCCCGCGCGGCGCGGATCATCAGGTCGTCGGCGACGCCGACCGCGATGTCGGCGTGAAGCACCGAAAGCAGCGCCAGCCATCGCCATGTATGCGGCTCGGTCTCCGCGATCCGCTCGATCTCGACCATCGCCACGAAGACGAGCGTGCTCGGAAGGACTGCGCTGAGACCGATCCGTCGTGGTGCGCCGGTCACGATTGCGGCGTGGCCGGTCCATGCGCCCGGCCGGAACAGATGGGCGACGTGCAGACCGTGGGCCGTCGAGTTGATCTCGATCGCGAGCGCGCCCTCAGCCAGGCCCCACAGGCCGCCCGGCGGATCCTCGAATCCGTAGACCGATGATCCGGTTTCGAAGCGGCGAACCCGGCTCGCTTCAAGTATGGCCGTCCGGAACCGTTGCGGGGTCTGGCTCAGCCAGCCCTTCGCGGAGAGAACCTTTCGCGCCGTGTCGTCGTCGATCATCGCTCACCTGACTGCCAACAGGTTGGCAGAATAGCGCGTTGACTTGCGCTAGGGACAGAGAAGTCACGCTCAGGGAGGGTCCGGTGCGAAGAATGACTGGTCGGACGGCTTGGATCGCCCTTGTCGCGAGCAGCCTGTTGTTTGGCAGCCCGTTCGGCGCTTCGGCGCAGGAGGCCCCGGGGGGCGGACAGTCGCTCGAACAGGCGGCGAACGACCCGACCGCGTCGCTGATGTCGTTTCAGCTTCAGGACTTCTACAGCCCTTCGGTCCACAACGCGGATGGCGCGAGCAACATCGTGCAGTTCCGAGCCGCCGTCCCGTTCACCGTGGCGGGATACGACAACATCGCCCGCCTGACCCTGCCGTTCGTCACCGAGAACGCCGCCGGTCCTACCGGCGTCTCCGACACCACGATCTTCAACCTCGTCGCGTTCAACCGCCCCTGGGGTCGGTTCGGGGTCGGCGCGGTCGGGCTCATTCCCACCGGCGAACGCGGGATCGGCACGGGCAAATGGGCGATCGGGCCGGCGGCGGGCTTCGCCGCGCGCACCGAGACCCTGCTCTGGGGCGTCTTCAACCAGAACCTCTTCGGCGTCGCCGAGCAGTTCGAGGGTCCGGACCTCAACATCTCGACCCTGCAGCCGCTGTTCAACTACTCGCTGGCCCAGGGCTGGTCGGTCGGGGTGTCCGAGATGACCTTCGTCTATGACTGGGACAGAGGCGCGTTCACGTCGCTGCCGCTCGGGGCCAAGGTTTCGAAACTGGTCCGCTTCGGGCGGACGCCCGTGCAGTTCCAAGGCTCCTACGAGCACAACTTCCATGACGAGGGCTTTGGGCCTGAGGACACCTTCGGCCTGACGGTCAAGGTTCTGCTGCCGGCCGGATGAGGAAAGCGATGATGGCCCGAAACCGGCGGCGCTGGCGGGCGTTCCAACGCCCGCCAGCGCCGGCTAGGGTCGAAGGGCGTGGGTCGCGCCGGACAAGGAGACGAATGAAATGCCGCGAAACGGATGGATGCCCGGCTGCGCCGCGCTGGCGATCGTGCTCGCCATGCCCGCCTTTGCGCAGGACGCGATCAACCCCGATGGTTTGCCGGACCTGATTCCGGGCCGACCGTATTCGCCCTATGCGGACCGAGCGTTTCCGGAGAACGTGTATTTCGGCGACACCCATGTCCATACGGGGCTTTCGGCGGATGCGGGCGGCGGCGGCACCATCCTGATGCCGCGCGACAGTTACCGGTTCGCGCGCGGAGAGCAGGTCACCTCGAACACCGGCCAGCCGGTGAAGCTGTCGCGCCCGTTCGATTTCTACATGATCACCGACCATTCCGACGGCATGGGCCTGATCACCGACATCAAGAACGCGGCGCCCAACGTCATGGCCGACCCTCTGGGCAAGGACTGGCATGAGCGCTTTTCGGCGGGCGGCGAGACAGCCTTGCGCGCGGCCCAGGAACTGACCGACATGTTCGCCCAGGGCGAGATCCCCGATGCACTCAACTACCAGCCCGGCAACCCGGCCTACCGGCGGGTCTGGGACGACATCATGGCGGCGGCGGAGGAGTTCAACGAGCCCGGTGTCTTCACCACTTTCATCGCCTATGAATGGACCTCGCTGGTCAGCGGCAACAACCTGCACCGCAACGTGATCTTCCGCGACGGGCCCGAACGCGCCGGCCAGGTCGTGCCCTATTCCACCACACCGCCGATCGGCAGCCGCGATCCCAAGGACCTGTGGAAATGGCTGCAGAACTACGAGGACATGACCGGTGGCGACGTGACCGCGATTCCGCACAACGGCAACCTCTCGAACGGCATGATGTTCGCCATGCAGGACGACTTCGCCGATGGCGCGCCCTATGGCCCGGCTTACGCCGAAGCCCGCCAGAAGTGGGAGCGGCTCTATGAAAGCAACCAGATCAAGGGCGACGGCGAAGCGCATCCCTTCCTCAGCCCCGAGGACGAGTTCGCCGATTTCGAGACCTGGGATTACGGCAATCTCGACGCCTCCGAGCGCAAGACCACCGAGATGCTGGCGGGCGAATACGTCCGCTCGGGCCTGCAGCGCGGGCTGATCCTCGAGGGTGAACTCGGGACCAACCCGTTCAAGTTCGGTCTGGTCGGCGCGTCGGACACCCATACCGGACTGTCGACGCCCGAGAGCGACAACTTCTTTGGCAAGTTCACGGTCTATGAGCCCAGCCCCGAACGCGCGACCCATACCAGCCGCACATATGTCGATGACGGCGCCCCGGCGCTCTATTCATGGCAGTACATCCCCTCCGGCCTGACCGCGGTCTGGGCCGAGAGCAACACCCGCGGCGCGCTCTTCGACGCGATGGAGCGCCGCGAGGTCTACGCCACCACCGGCACGCGCATCCGGCTGCGCTTCTTCGGCGGCTGGGACTTCGAGGAGAGCGACGCGTTCCGCCGCGACCTGGCCATGCTCGGCTACACCAGGGGCGTGCCGATGGGCGCCGACCTGCCCGCCGGCGAGGGTGCCCCATCCTTCCTCGTCTACGCCCTGCGCGATCCGATGGGGGCCAATCTCGACCGCGTGCAGATCGTCAAGGGCTGGATCGACGCCGACGGCGCGCCGCAGGAGCGGATCTATGACGTCGCCTGGTCGGACGCCCGCACGCCGGACGCCGATGGCAGGCTGCCCCCCGTGGGCGACACGGTCGATCTCTCGATCCCGTCCTGGACCAACACCATCGGCGCGTCGGAGCTCGGCGCGGTCTGGCGGGACCCGGACTTCGATCCCGCGCTCAGGGCGTTCTACTACGCCCGGGTCATCGAGATCCCGACCCCGCGCTGGACTGCCTATGACGCCGTGAGATTCGACCTCGATCTGCCCGACGACATCCCGCTGAAGGCGCAGCAGCGCGCCTATTCCTCGCCGATCTGGTATACGCCCGAATGATAAGGGAGACACAATCCAAGCCCTGGTCGCCAACCCTCATGCGCCTGTCGCTCTGCTGCATCGCACTGCCCGCCGCAGCGCAGGACACGCCCTTCGCCGCACCCGGCGTGGGCGTCGCCTATTCGCCCTATCCGGATCAGGACTTCCCCAATCAGGTCCTGTTCGGGGACACGCATCTGCATACGACCTATTCCGCCGATGCGGGGCTGGTCGGCGCCACCCTGACGCCGGACGACGCCTTTCGCTATGCGCGCGGCGAGGTGGTGACGTCCAACACCGGCCTGCGCGCCCGTCTGGCCCGCCCGCTCGATTTCCTCGTCGTGACCGACCATGCCGAGAACCTGGGCCTGCCCACGGCGATGGTCGCGAACGACCCGGTGCTGACCGCGATCCCCTGGGGTCGGGAGATCATCGACAAGTCTTCGGTCGGCGGCATCGAGGGCATGATCGCCGGCTACGAGTTCTGGATGCAGTCGGTCTTCTCGGGAGAGGATCCGCTTGCCGGCACCGACTTCGCGCAGACCATGTGGGAGAAGGCGACCGAGGCCGCCGAGCGCCACAACGATCCCGGCGCCTTCACGGCCATGATCGGCTTCGAGTGGACCTCCCAGCCGGATGGCGCAAACATGCACCGCAACGTGATCTACCGCGACGGCAAGGCGCTGGCGGACCAGCGCGTGCCGTTCTCGACCTTCGACAGCGATGATCCCGAGCGGCTCTGGGACTGGATGGAGGCCTACGAGGCGCAGACCGGTGGGCGCCTGCTCGCCATCCCCCATGGCGGCAACCTGTCGAACGGGCTGATGTTCGACGACGTGACGCTGACCGACAGGCGCCCGCTGGATGCAGACTACGCCGAACGCCGCGCCAAGTGGGAGCCGATCTACGAAGTCACCCAGATCAAGGGCGACGGAGAGGCGCATCCCGCGCTTTCGCCCGATGACGAATTCGCCGATTGCGAGACATGGGACAACGGCAGCTTCGGGCCGGAGCCGAAGACGCCCGAGATGCTTCCCAACGAATACGCCCGCGAAGCGCTCAAGCGCGGCCTCGCTTACGAGGCTGCGCTCGGTGTGAACCCGTTCAAGTTCGGCATGGTCGGCTCCACCGACGCCCATACCGGCCTGAGTGGCGCCACCGAGGACAACTTCTACGGCAAGGTTGCGGCCGTAGAACCCGCCGCCGACCCCATCCGCTTCATGGAGCCGATCACCGGGCGCTTCGGCGACGTGGAGCCGCAGCGCCACTGTATGGCCTCTGCGGGCGGGCTCGCGGCCGTCTGGGCCCGCGAGAACACCCGCGAGGCGATCTGGGATGCGCTGGCGCGCAAGGAAGTCTTCGCGACGACGGGCACGCGGATGCGCGTGCGCGTTTTCGGAGGTTGGGACTTCGTCGCCGAGGACCTCCCGCGCTCGGACTTCGCCGGGTATGGCTACGACAACGGTGTCCCGATGGGGGGCGATCGGACCACCGCACCCGAGGGCAAGGCGCCCAGCTTCCTGATCCGCGCGCTGCGCGATCCCGACGGCGCCAATCTGGATCGGGTGCAGATGGTCAAGGGCTGGCTGAATGCCGACAGCACCACCGGCGAAAGGGTCTACGACGTCGCCTGGTCGGACGACCGCGTTGCCGACGTCAATGGCAAGGTCCCGCCCGTGGGCAACACGGTGGACGCCGAGACCGCGACCTGCACCAACGATATCGGGGCGCCGATCCTGGCCGCGCACTGGATCGATCCCGACTTTGATCCGGCGCTCAGGGCGTTCTACTACGTGCGCGTGATCGAGATCCCCACACCGCGCTGGACGACCTTCGACGCGCTGCTCTTCGGCGTCGACATCCCCGATGGCGCGAACACCTGGATCGACGAACGCGCCTACACCTCGCCGATCTGGTACATCCCCGAGACCTGAAGGAACGACATGACCCGGCCTTGTTTCTCGCTCTGCATCGCGGCGTTCCTTGCCGTTCCGGCCTTCGCACAGGAGGGCTGGAGCGCGCGCGAGGCCGCCCTTCCCGAAAACCCGCTCAAGAGCGCCTATTTCGGCGAGACGCATGTCCATACCTCCTTCTCGCTCGATGCCTACATCGGCGGGGCGCGGCTGACCCCCTTCGACTCCTACCGCTTCGCCAAGGGCGAATCCGTGTCGATCAGCAACGTGCAACACAACATCGGGCGGCCACTCGACTTCGCCGCCGTCTCGGACCACGCGGAGTTTCTGGGCGAGATGTTCTCGACCCAGTATCCCGATGCGCCCGGCCACTACCAGGAGGCCCTTGTCGAACTGAGAGGGCTCAATGACATCGACACGCAGCGCGCTTGGTTCCTGAAGTACGTAGTCGAAAACAACCGCTCGGGCGAACCGGAGCATCCGCCTTTCTTCGCCGGCCCGGAGACGACAATTTCGGCCTGGAAGGACGTGGTCATTGCCGCGGCGGAGGCGCATTACGACCCCGGCGCCTTCACCACCTTCATCGCCTTCGAATGGACCTCCGCTCCCGGCGGCGGGAACATGCACCGCAACGTCATCTTCCGTGACACAGTCGTGCCCGATCAGCCGCTGAGCGCGCTCGACACCGTGGACGAGGAGAAGCTCTGGGCCTGGATGGCCGAACAGGAGGCGAACGGCTCGACGCTACTGGCCATCCCTCACAACTCGAACGGCTCGAAGGGCATGATGTTCGAGCCCGTCGACAATGCCGGGAACCCCCTGTCGCGCGTGTATGCCGAGACCCGCGCGAAGTGGGAGCCGCTGATCGAGATGATGCAGATCAAGGGCAATTCCGAGGTCGTCGCCTCGCTCTGGCCGGCGGACGAGTTCGCCGATTTCGAGAACGCCAACAGCCTCGCCACCTTCAGCGACCGGACGTTCCGGAAGGAGAACTTCGTCCGCTGGGCCGTGACCAAGGGGCTCGACTACGAGGCGAAACTGGGGGCGAACCCTTGGAAGCTCGGCTTCATCGGCGGAACGGACAACCACAACGGTATGCCCAGCGACGTGAACGAGGCGACCTATATCGGCAGCCACGGCGTGGCGGATGGCACAGTGGAAGAGCGCCGCGAGGGCGAGATCGACGGCTGGGTCAAGGGACCTGAAGCCAACCCGGGATCGATCGCCGGCGTCTGGGCCACGAAGAACACGCGCGGCGCGATCTTCGACGCGATGCGCGCGAAGGAGACCTTCGTGACCTCCGGCCCGCGGATCCAGCCGCGCTTCTTCGGCGGCCCCGACCTCGCGGATACGGATGACCCGGGGCGCATGGTGCTCGACGGCTACGCCAACGGCGTGCCGATGGGCGGAACGCTGGACGGGCTCGACGGCCCGCCGAGCTTCACCGTGCACGCGATGAAGGACCCCGTCGGCGCCAATCTCGACCGCATCCAGATCGTCAAGGGCTGGGTGGACGCCAATGGCGCGCCGCAGGAGCGCATCGTCGACGTCGCCTGGTCGGACGGTCGCGAACAGGACGCCGATGGACGGCTCGCCCCGGTCGGCTCGACCGTAGATGCGGCCAATGCGCGCTACACCAACAGCATCGGCGCCGCCGAGCTGATCGGGCACTGGACCGACGACGCGTTCGATCCCGAGCGCCCGGCGCTCTACTATGTGCGGGTCATCGAGATCCCGACCCCGCGCTGGACGACCTACGACGCCGTGCGGAACGGGCTTGCGCTCCTCCCGGACGTTCCGGCCGAGATCCAGGAGCGCGCGTGGACCTCTCCGATCTGGTACTCGCCCGCGCCTTGAAGGTGCCGGGAGCCGCGCCGGTTCAGATGTAGTCCTGCCGCACCAGCCCGTACTTGGCCATCTTCTCGTTCAGGGTGCGGCGGGGCAGGGCGAGTTCGGTCATCACCGCCGACACCGAGCCCGAGTTCCGCCGCAGCGCCGCGTCGATCAGCATCTTCTCGAAGGAGTCCACGTGCTCCTTGAGCGGCTTCTCGGTGTCGAGCGACATCGCCGGAGCCTGAAAGCCGTCGTCGATCAGCAGCGCCGAGATGTTGTTGTCGCCGCGCCGGGCTTGGAGCACCGCACGCTCGGCGAGGTTGATCAGCTGGCGGATGTTGCCGGGCCAGGGCGCCTGCACCAGGTTGGCGGCGTCCGCGGCGTTGAGCGACGGCGGCTCGCAGCCATACTCGGCCGCAAACTCGTTGGTGAAGTGCGAGAACAGCGCGAGGATGTCTTCGCCGCGCGCCCGCAGCGGCGGCGCCTCGATCACCAGCCCGGCAAGCCGGTAGTAGAGATCCTCGCGCATCCCATCCTTCGGCGGCCCGGCGGCGCCGAGCTGGCGCGACACGGCGATGACCCGGAAGCTGTGGCCGCCGGCGCCGGAGGCGGTCTCGTCGGCGCTCAGACGCTCCAGCAGCCGCGCCTGCGCCGCGTCGGGAAGGGCGTCGATCTCCTCCAGACAGAGCGTGCCGCCCTCGGCCTGGGCAAGCAATGGCCGCTCGATGGAGTCGGGCGTCCCGAACAGCAACCGGTCGAAATCCCCCTCTGCGACGCTGGCGCAGTTCATCGTCACCATCGGCCGGCCGGCCCGCGGCCCGCAGGCGTGCAGCGCCGCCGCGATCAGGCTCTTGCCGGTCCCGGTCTCCCCGATCACCAGCACGTGCCCGTCGGCCTGTGCCACGTCGAGGATGGTCTCGCGCAACTTCTCGATCGCCGGCGAGGAGCCCATGAAGCGGCGCATCATCACCGTCTGGTCCGACAGTTCGCGGCGCAGCGCCCGCGTCTCCAGCGTGCGCGCGCGGGCCTCGGCCGCCCGCACGCAGAGCTCGGTCAGGTGGTTGGGATCGAAGGGCTTCTCGACGAAGTCGAAGGCCCCGATCCTCATCGCCTCCACCGCCATGGGAACGTCGCCGTGGCCGGTCATCAGGATCACCGGCAGGCCCGGATCCACCGACTGCAGCCGCCGCAAGAGAGCCATGCCGTCCATGTTGGGCATGCGGATGTCGCTGACGACCACGCCCGGGTAGTCCGGGCCCAGCCGCTTGAGCGCGCTTTCCGCGCCCTCGAAGGTCATCGGCTCGAAATCCGACAGGCGGAGCCACTGCGACACCAACTCGCGCATGTCGGCCTCGTCGTCGATGATCGCCACCGCGTGCTTGCCTTGCATCTTCACTCCGCCGCCCTCGCGAGATCGTGGCCGCCCGGCAGGATCAGCTCGAACACCGCGCCGCCGCCGGGCGCGTTGCGCGCCACCAGACGACCGCCGAGCTCGGCCGCGAAGCCTGCAGAGATCGCCAGTCCCAGCCCGAGCCCCTCGCCGGGTTTCTTGGTGGTGTAGAAGGGCTCGAACAGCTTGCCCGGCTCCTTCAGGCCCTCGCCGTTGTCCTCCACCGACAGCAGGACTGTCTCGCCTTCGACGAGAAGGATCTTGATCTGTCGATCATCCCGCGCCTTGACCGCATCGAGCGCGTTTCGCAACAGGTTCACGACGATTTGTTCGATCCGCAGCGGGTCGGCGCGCACGATCACCGGCTCCGAGGGCAGGGTGACGGTCATGTTGACGATGATCTTGCCCAGTTGCGGCGCCATCATCGACAGCGCCGCCCGCACGCTGTCACGCAGGTCGAACTCGTCGAACTCGACGTCGCCCTTGCGGGCGTAAGATTTCAGCTGCCGGGTGATGCCGCCCATGCGGTCGATCAGGTCGTTGATGCGCTGGAACGAGGACAGCGCCTCGTCGGGCCGGTTGCGGTGGAGCAGCAACCGCGCGCCGGCCAGATAGGTCTTCATCGCCGCGAGCGGCTGGTTCAGCTCGTGGCTGACCGCCGCCGACATCTGGCCGAGGGCGGCGAGCTTGGAGGCCTGCTCGAGACTCTGCTCGGCGTCCTTGAGGGTGCGCTCGACCTTCTGCCGGGCGCTGATCTCGAGCGAAAGGCGGCGATTGAGCGCGCGAAGCTCCGCGCTCTCGGTCTTGATGCGCCGGCTTTCCGCCCGGGTGCGGCGCGACAGCATGTAGAAGCCCAGCGCGATCAGGATCGCCAGCGACATGATCGCCAGCGCCAGCACCGAATTGACGCGCGCGCGCACGTTCTCGAGCGTCGAGAGATAGGTCAGCGTCCAGTCGCGAAAGCCCACGGCGGTCGACGGCAGGTGCGGGACGCCGTCGATGTAGACGTAGGTCGAGGGATTGATGCGGGCGCGCACCGACTGGACCGCCTGCCCGAGCGGCGCGGCCTCCTGCGCGGTCGAGAGCACCTCGCCGACCTGCCGGTCACGCCACTCCGGTTCGGAGGCGAGGATCACCCGGCCTTCGGAATTGGTCACCAGCACCTTGTTGCGCCCGAGCCGCCAGCCTTCCTGAAGACGGTCGAAATCGACCTCCACGGCGATGACGCCCAGCACCTCGTCGCCGTCCACGACCTTACGCGCGTAGTAGAAGCCGTCGCCGCCCGGATCGCCCTGGGTGATCGAGAAGACCGTGCCCGTGTCCGCCACCGCCTGGGTGAAGAAGGCGCGGTCGCCCTCGGCGCTGCCGATGCGGTCGGGATCGCTGGCGGCGACGACCACGCCGGAGGCGTCGAGCAGCGAGATGGCGCTGTCGTCGATCTCCTGGCTGAAGTTGCTCAGGCGATCCTGCGCGGAGCCCGCTTCGCCGCTCTTGAGCGCATAGATCAGGATCGGGTCGAGCGACAGCAGGAACGGCACCGTGCGCAACTCGCGCGAAAGCCGGACGATGGCGTTGCCGTAGAGCGTGGCGCGCAGCTTTGCGTCCGGCGCCTGTGCCTCGGTGAAGGTGCGCGTCAGATAGGCCTGGCTGGCCCAGATCACGCCGAGCATGACCAGGACCGAGACCGGCAAGGCCAGCCTTTTCCAGAACTTGCCGGAGCCGATTGCCGTCACGGCCGAAGAAGCCTTCCCTGACATGGGCGGAATCCTAAGCCGCGCGGGGCCTGGCCTCAAGCGCCCTGCAACGCCCCCTGCGCCGCGGCCGCCGCAATCCCGGCGAAAAGCCGCCGCCCGTCGACGCCGCCGTGCAGCGGATCGACCGCCCGTTCGGGGTGGGGCATCATGCCGAGGACGCGGCGGTTCTGCGAGAGCACGCCGGCGATGTCGTCCACCGATCCGTTGGGATTCTCGGCGTAGCGGAACGCGATCCTGTCCTCGCCCACGAGCCGGCGCATGGTCTCGTCGTCGATCACGTAGTTGCCGTCGTGATGCGCGATCGGGATCATCACGCGCTCGCCCGGGGCGTAGCCGGCGGTGAAGGCGCTGTGGGTCGTGGCGACCACCAGCGGGGTCGTCTCGCAGATGAAGAGAAGCCGCGCGTTGCGCATGAGCGCCCCCGGCAGCAGCCCGCTCTCGATCAGGATCTGGAATCCGTTGCAGACGCCGAGCACATGGCCGCCGCCCCGGGCGTAGTCCACGACGGCGCGCATCACCGGCGATCGCGCCGCGATCGCGCCGCAACGCAGGTAGTCGCCAAATGAGAATCCACCGGGCAGGGCCACCAGATCGAGCCCGCGGGGCAGATCGGCGTCCTTGTGCCAGACCATGGTGACGTCGGCCCCGGCCGCGCGCAGCGCCACGGCGATGTCGCGGTCGCAGTTGGACCCTGGGAAGACCACCACTCCGGCGCGCAGGCTCATGTCAGTTCGATGTCGAAGTTCTCGATGACGGTGTTGGCGAGCAGGCTGCGGCACATCGCGTCGAGCGCCGCCCGGGCGGTCTCCGCGTCGGTCTCCGCAAGGCTCATCTCGATGACCTTGCCGACGCGCACCTCGGCGACGCCGCCGAAACCGAGCCCCTCGAGCGCATGGCGCACCGCCTCGCCCTGGGGATCGAGCACGCCCGGCTTGAGCGTCACGTGCACGCGCGCCTTCATCAGTTCACCAGCTTCGGTCCGGTGGCGCGGCCGTTGGTGCGCGGCATCACGCCGAGGCGCTTGGCGACCTCGGTGTAGGCGTCGTTGAGATCGCCGAGGTCCATGCGGAACACGTCCTTGTCTAGCTTGCGCCCGCTCTCGATGTCCCAGAGCCGGCAGCTGTCGGGCGATATCTCGTCGGCGAGGATCAGCCGCTGGAAGTCGCCGTCATAGACCCGGCCCACCTCGATCTTGAAGTCCACCAGCCGGATTCCGACCCCGAGGAACATGCCCGACAGGAAGTCGTTGACCCTGAGCGCCAGCGCGATGATGTCGTCGATGTCCTGCTGGCTGGCCCAGTTGAAGGCGATGACGTGCTCCTCGGTGACCAGCGGATCGCCCAGCGCGTCGTCCTTGTAGTAGAACTCGATGATCGGGCGGGGCAGCTGCTGGCCCTCCGGGATGCCGAGCCGCTTGGACAGCGAGCCCGCGGCATAGTTGCGCACCACGATCTCCAGCGGCACCATCTCGACCATGCGGATCAGCTGCTCGCGCATGTTGAGCCGGCGGATGAAATGCGTCGGCACGCCGATCGCGTTCAGCCCGGTCATGAAATGCTCGCTGAGGCGGTTGTTGAGCACGCCCTTGCCCTCGATCACCGCCTTTTTCTGGGCGTTGAAGGCGGTGGCGTCGTCCTTGAAGTACTGGATCAGCGTCTCGGGCTCGGGACCTTCGTAGAGGATCTTCGCCTTGCCCTCGTAAACCAGCCTGCGTCGGGCCATGCCGTTCTCCGAAACCCTCCCGGGCGCCGGGAAACCCGTCGCGCAGCGGTTGCGGCGGTCTCTATACCCTTGCCCCAAAAGGAGCAAGCGCCGCATCGCCGCCCTTGTTCGCGGGGGGGGCGGATGCTTATCTCCCAGCAAGCGCAGACGGTTGCCAGGAGGACGGGATGACCACATTCGACGATCGCGAACGCGGGTTCGAGAACAAGTTCGCCCATGACGCGGAAATGCAGTTCAGGGCGGTCGCCCGGCGCAACCGGCTGGTCGGCCTGTGGGCCGCGGACCTGCTCGGCAAGTCCGACGAGGCGGCGAACGAATACGCGCTCTCGGTGGTCAAGGCCGACTTCGAGGAGGCCGGCGACGAGGACGTCATCCGCAAGCTCGTCGCCGATCTCGGCGACCGCGCCACTGACGCGCAGATCCGCGCCAAGCTGGCCGAGTGCCTCGCCACCGCCAAGCAGCAACTCTTCTCCGAGACCGGCTAGCGCCATTCGCCGCAAGGCCGACCTGCCGCACAAGACCTGCGCCCGCTGTGGCCGACCGTTTTCGTGGCGGCGCAAGTGGGCGCGGGACTGGGAAGAGGTGCGCTACTGCTCGAAGCGCTGCGCCGGGGAGGCGCGCGCCCAGACGCGTCTCAGCCGTTCGGAAGCAGCGCCTCGATCGCCCCGATGAGCTTGGGCGAGTCCGGCCCCACCACCGACGGGAACTGCGCCGACACCTGGCCCTCGCCGTCGAGTAGGATCTTGTGAAAGTTCCAAGTCGGCTGCGCGCCCTGCGTCCGCGCCCATGCGTAAAAGGGATGCGCGTCCGGGCCGGTGACCGGCGTGATCGTCGACATCGGGAAGTCGATCGCGAAGTTGACCTCGCAGAACTCCTTGACCTCGGCCGCGCTGGCCAGTTCCTGCCGGAAGCTGTCGGAGGGAACGCCGATCACCGTCAGGCCGCGGTCGCGATAGGCGTCAAAGAGCGCCTGCAGCCCGTCATACTGCGGCGTGAAGCCGCACCGGGAGGCGGTGTTGACCACCAGCACCGGCCCGCCGCGAAGATCGGCCAGCGCGATCTCCCCGCCGTCGATGGAGGCGAAGGCGAAGTCCGGCGCGCCGGCGCCGGCCCCGGCCGCGCCTGCGATCCCGGCCGCGCCGGCGGCGGCGATGAAGACCCTGCGGTTCATGACGTTCCTCTCCGTTCTGGTCCGGACGACAGATAGCGCGCCCGACCCGGCCGCCAACCCGGCGACCGCGGGCTCAGGCAGCGCCGAAGACGCGCGCGAAGATGGCGTCGACGTGGCGCGCGTGGTGGGCGAGATCGAAGCAGGCGGCAATTTCCGCTGGGTCCAGCGCCGCGGCCACCTCCGGGTCGCCCGAGAGCTCCGCCTCGAAGTCGGCGCCCGTCTCCCAGACCTTCATGGCGTTGCGCTGCACGATGGCGTAGGCGTCCTCGCGGCTGACGCCCTTCTGGGTCAAGGCCAGCAGCACCCGCTGGGAATGCACGAGGCCGCGGAACCGGTCGATGTTGCGCGCCATGGTCTCGGGATAGACCACCAGCCGGTCGATCACCCCCGCGAGACGTGCGAGCGCGAAGTCGAGCGTCACCGTCGCGTCGGGCCCGATCATGCGCTCCACGCTCGAGTGGCTGATGTCGCGCTCGTGCCAGAGCGCGACGTTCTCCAGCGCCGGCGTCACCGCCATGCGCACCAGCCGCGCCAGGCCGGTGAGGTTCTCGGTCAGCACAGGGTTGCGCTTGTGGGGCATCGCCGACGAGCCCTTCTGGCCCGGCGCGAAGTATTCCTCGACCTCGAGCACCTCGGTGCGCTGCAGGTGCCGGATCTCCACGGCGATGCGCTCCATCGACGAGGCGATCACCCCGAGCGTGGCGAAGAACATCGCGTGGCGGTCGCGCGGGATCACCTGGGTCGAGATCGGCTCGGGGCGCAGGCCCATCTTCGCCGCGACATGCGCTTCGACCGCCGGGTCGATATTGGCGAAAGTGCCGACAGCGCCCGAGATCGCGCAGGTGGCGATCTCTGCCCGGGCCGAGACGAGGCGCGCGCGCCCGCGGTCCATCTCGGCGTAGGCCTGCGCCATCTTCAGCCCGAACGTCGTGGGTTCGGCGTGCACCCCATGGCTGCGCCCGATCGTCGGCGTGTCGCGGTGCTCGAAGGCCCGCCGCTTCAGCGCCGCGAGCACGGCGTCGAGGTCGGCGATCAGGATGTCGGCGGCGCGGGCGAGCTGCACCGCAAGGCAGGTGTCGAGTACATCCGACGAGGTCATGCCCTGGTGCACGAAGCGGGCCTCATCGCCGACCAGTTCGGCCAGATGCGTGAGGAACGCGATCACGTCGTGCTTGGTGACCGCCTCGATCTCGTCGATGCGCGCGACGTCGAACTCCATGTCCTTCGCGCGCCAGACCGCCTCGGCGGCCGACTTCGGGATCACCCCGAGCGCCGCCTGGGCGTCGGCGGCGTGCGCCTCGATTTCGAACCAGATGCGGAACTTCGCCTGCGGCGCCCAGATCGCGACCATCTCGGGGCGGGAATAGCGCTCGATCATCGGGCGGGGCCTTTCGCGATTGAGGTGGACGGCGCGACTGATAGACTGCGCCCCTCCGGCGCACAAGCGAGGCGGACATGCGGCTGACGGCCTTCGAGGGGCGCTGGATCCTCGACCGCGCGATCGAGGACGTGCGCGCCGGCCAGCGCGGCGCCTTTCGCGGCGAGGCCCGGTTCGTGGCGGACCCGGAGGGGCTCGCCTACCGCGAGACCGGCGCGCTCACCCTCGGCGATCGCGGTCCCTTCCCGGCCGAACGTGCCTATCGCTGGACGGACGGCGGCGACGGCAGCATCGCGGTGCGCTTCGCCGACGGCCGCCTCTTTCACCGGTTCTACGCCGACGAGGTCTCCCCGGCCGCGGCCCACGACTGTCCCCCGGACCGTTACCGGGTGCGCTACGATTTCGCTCGCTGGCCGGTCTGGCGGGCCGAATGGCGGGTGACCGGGCCGCGGAAGGACTACGTGACGCTCACCACATTTCGCCCGGCTGGACAGGCGGGCGGGTTTGGGGCATGAAACTTCCGCAACTAGCCTTCCTTACGGGATCTGACGACATGAGCGACATTGCCGGCAACCGCGTTCTCACCGAAGCCGTCTGGCCCGCCGAGGCCGGACAGGTCTGGGCGCGTCGCCTCGCGCTCGTGGTGGTGGGCGTGCTCGCGCTGACGCTCGCGGCCAAGATCGCCGTTCCGGTCTGGCCCTCGCCGGTGCCGGTCACGCTGGGGACCTTCGCCGTGCTGACCATCGGCGCGGCCTACGGACCGCGTCTTGGGCTCGCCACGATCCTCGCCTACCTCGGTCTCGGCGCGATCGGCTGGGACGTCTTCGCGGGCTCCTCGGCCGAACTCAACGGCGTGACCTACATGGCGGGCGGAACCGGCGGCTACCTTCTGGGCTACGTCCTCGCCACGCTGGCCCTGGGATGGGCGGCGCGGCGCGGGCACGACCGCAGCGTCGGCGGCATGGCGCTGGCGATGCTTGCTGGCACGGCGCTCATCTACATCCCCGGCGTGCTCTGGCTCGGCGCGCTCTACGGCTGGGACCAGCCGATCCTCGCCTGGGGCCTGACCCCGTTCCTGATCGGCGACGCGATCAAGCTGGCGCTCGCAGCGCTAGTCGTGCCGGCGCTCTGGAAGCTGATCGGCGACGCGCGCGCCTGAGGGCGTCGCGTTCGGCCGTGGAACGCGTTAACACTTTTATCCAGAAGAATCAGTAACCTGCGCGCGCGCCAAGCTTGGCGCGCCTGCCCGGCGGGTCACTCCACGAACCGCACCGCCCCGATATGGGGCAGATTCCGGTCGCGCTGGGCGTAGTCGATGCCGTAACCGACCACGAACTTGTCGGGGATCTCGAAGCCGATCCAGCGCGCCCTGACATCGACCTCGCGCCGCGACGGCTTGTCGAGCAGCGCGCACACCTCGAGCCGGGCAGGGCGCCGCGTCGCCAGGATCGCCAGCACGTGCTTGAGCGTGTGGCCGGTGTCGACGATGTCCTCCACGACCAGCACGTCGCGTCCCTCAATCTCGCTGCGCAGGTCCTTCAGGATGCGCACCTCCCGGCTGGACTCCGTGCCCGACCCGTAGGAGGAGACCTCGAGGAAATCCACCTCCACCGGCAGGTCGATCTCGCGCACCAGATCAGCGATGAACACGAACGACCCCCGCAGGAGACCGATGACGATCAGCTGCTGCGTCCCGGCGAAATGCTCGGAAATCTCGCGCGCCAGCGCCTCGACCCGCGCCGCGATCGCCTTTGCGGAGATCAGCTCGTCGATGACATAGTCCGGCCTGCCCATCGATGCGCTCCCTTCCGACCGACACTGGCCAACCGGCCGGGGTCACCCTATTGTCATCATCCGACGCCGACAATCGCCCGCAACCTTCCCGAAATCGCTCCCATGCCGACACACGCCGAAGAACGGGTGATGCCCTACAGCGCCGAACAGATGTACGCGCTCATCGCCGACATCGAACGCTATCCCGAGTTCCTGCCGTGGTGCACCGCTGCGCGCATGCGCCGCCGCTACGACCTGCCGGACGGGGAGGGCGAGGTGGTCGAGGCCGACCTCATCATTTCCTTCAAGGTGTTCCGCGAGCGTTTCGGCAGCCGCGTGACGCTCCGCCCGGCCTTGCGCACCATCGACGTGGAGTACCTCGACGGCCCGTTCCGTTATCTCAACAACCACTGGCGGTTCGAGCCGCGCACCGAGGACAGCTGCCTCGTCGACTTCTTCGTCGACTTCGAGTTCCGTTCGGCGATCCTGCAGAAGCTCATCGGCGTGGTGTTCCACGAAGCGATGCGGCGCATCGTCGGCGCCTTCGAGACCCGCGCCGCCGCGCTCTACGGCGCGCCGAGCACCGCCTGAAGCATCAGGTCCAGCGCGGTTTCCACGCTGCGCTGGCGCACCACGGCCCGCCCGAGCGGTCCGAAGTCGCGCCGCTCGGCGACGACCCCGGCTGGAGCCGCGACGGCGAACCAGACCAGTCCCTCGGGCTTCGCCTCCGAGCCGCCGGGTCCGGCGACCCCGGTGACCGCAACCGCCACCGCGGCCTGCGAGGCCCCGAGCGCGCCCGCCGCCATCGCCCGCGCCACCGGCTCCGAGACCGCTCCGTGCGCGGCGAGCAGTTCGGGCGCGACGCCCAGCACCGCGGTCTTCGACGGATAGGAATAGGTCACAAAGCCCCGCTCGAACACGTCCGACGATCCGGCGATATCGGTGATCGCGGCGCTCACCAGCCCGCCGGTGCAGCTCTCGGCCGTCGCGAGAAGGACGCCTCGCGCCCGAGCCGCCGTGATCAGCGCCCGGGCGCGCTCCTCGGCGATCACTGGCCTCCTCCATGCGCGACCGCCGCCGCCGCGGCGACGCAGGCCGCCGCCATCGCTCCGGCGATCACGTCGTCGAGCATCACCCCGAGCGGGCTGTGAAGCCGGTCCGCCCAGGAAACCGGCCAAGGTTTCCAGATGTCGAAGAGCCGGAAGAGCGCAAAACCCAACACCCAGCCCGGCCAGGGAAAGACATGCGGTGCGGCCCCCGCCATCCACAGGCCGGCGGAAAGCGGAAAGAGCGAGATCCATTGGCCGACGACCTCGTCCACGACAATCTCGGAGGGGTCGGGATCGCCGCCGCGTGCGGTCATCGCCCGGGTCGCGTGCAAGCCCGCGACGAACAGGCCCGCGGTCGCCAGCGCCAGCGCCGGGAAGCCGCCAAGCCAGTGCAGAGCCCACGCCAGCGGCAGCGCCGCCAGCGCGCCGAACGTGCCTGGCGCGACCGGCGCAAGGCCGACAAAGCCAAACGTGGCGATCAGTCGGTTCATCTCCGGGCCAGCGTCGCCGTGGCAAGCGCCGCGATGCCTTCGCCACGGCCGGTGAAGCCGAGCCGCTCGGAGGTGGTCGCCTTGACGCTGATCCGGTCCGGGACGAGCCCGGTGATCTCTGCGAGACGGGCGCGCATCGCCTCGGCGTGCGGACCGATCTTCGGCGCCTCGCAGACGATGGTGCAGTCGATGTTGCCAAGCACGAATCCCGCCTCCGCGCAGAGCGACACAGCCTTGTGCAGGAAGATCCGCGAGGCCGCGCCCCGCCACTGCGGATCGCTCGGCGGGAACCAGCGGCCGATGTCGCCGGCGCCAAGCGCCCCGAGCAGAGCGTCGGTGATCGCGTGCATCGCCACGTCCGCGTCGGAATGGCCGGCAAGACCGCGACCAAAGGGGATTTCGATCCCGCAGAGGGTCACGGCTTCCCCCGGTCCGAAAGCGTGAACGTCAAAGCCATTGCCAACCCTGATGTCCATGTCTCCCCCAACCAGCCACCGCGCCCGTTCGAGATCTGCGACCGTAGTGATCTTGAAGTTGTTCTCCTCGCCGTCGACCATGCGGACTTCCAGTCCGGCCGCGACCGCCGCAGCGATGTCATCGGGGATGTCGGCGTCGTTGGCGCGATGCGCCGCAAGGATGTCGGCGAAGCGGAACGCCTGAGGCGTCTGCGCGCGCCAGAGGCCGTCGCGCGACGTGGCCGACAACGCGCCATTGGACGTCAGATTCCAGAGCGCATCGACAACAGGAAGGGCAGGGAACGCCGCGGGGTACCCGACAAGCGCCTCCAGGAGCCGCGCGATCAGCGACGGTGATGGAAAGGGCCGGGCCGCGTCATGAATGAGCACTTGCTCGACAGCGGCCTCTTCCAGCGCTTCCAGCCCCGCGAGAACCGAGGCCCGGCGGCTCTTCCCTCCGAAGCAGGGCGCCGTGACGCGCGCGTCGTCGAGCCCGGAGATCGCTGCATCGTAGAGCGTGGAGTCCTCGGGATGGATCACCACGGTCAAATGGTCGAGCTCCGTCGCCGCAAGCAGCGCCCGCATGGTGCGAGCGAGCACGCTTGCGCCACCAAGATCGAGATACTGCTTTGGCGTCGGTCCGCCGAGCCGGTTTCCGCGTCCCGCCGCCACGATCAGTCCGGCGCTGCGCATCCGGTCCCCGCTTCAGCATGTGCCATTTCACGGTGTTCTATATCGCGATGGAACAGGCAGGCACAGTGCCAACCGGGCGCCTGCAGACTGTGCGGCCGCTTGCCCACGCGCCACCGAATGCGTTAAGAGAGGACGGAGTTTGCATATGGTTTGGGCATGTGTCTGTAAATATCGGCGGCATCATGACCGATACGCCAGTTTTTCTGGCGCCGATGGCGGGCATCACCGATGCGCCGTTCAGAGCCGCCGTCCGCAGGCACGGCGCGGGTCTCTGTGTGACCGAAATGGTCGCGTGCCGCGAGATCCTCACAGCCAGGCCTGCAGCGCGCCTAAAGTCGGAACTCGGCTTCGACGAGGACGCCGTCGCGGTTCAGATAGCAGGCTGCGACCCGGTACTCATGGCGGACGCAGCGAGATTCTGCGAGGATCAGGGCGCTCGGATCATTGACATCAATTTCGGCTGCCCGGCCAAGCGGGTCGTAAGCGGGCTTGCGGGGTCTGCGCTGATGCGCGCGCCGGCAGCAGCTCTTCGGATCGTTGAGTCCGTGGTCGCCGCAGTGGCGGTTCCGGTCACAGTGAAGATGCGCCTCGGATGGGATGACACAAGTCGCAATGCGTCGCGCGTCGCACGTGACGCCGAGTTGGCGGGAGTGGCGATGGTAACCGTGCACGGCCGCACACGCTGCCAGTTCTATCACGGCGCTGCGGACTGGCGCGCGGTCGCCGCCGTGCGGCGGGCAGTTCGCATACCCGTCATCGTGAACGGCGACATCCGCGACGCGGCGTCGATGCGCACGGCGCTGGCGCAGTCGGGTGCGTCTGGCGCGATGATCGGGCGCGGGGCCCTTGGCCGGCCGTGGTTGATCGCGCAGGCCGGCGCCGAACTGGCCGGAGCCCGCGGCCCGGAGTCGCCAAGGGGCGCGGAACTCCTTGCGCTCATCTCCACACACTATGAGGCGATACTGGCGTTCTACGGCCAGAACCTCGGGCTAAGGGTCGCGCGCAAGCACCTGGGATGGTATCTCGATGCGGCTGGCTGCGCCCCGGAAGCGCGCCGGGAGGTTCTGACCGAAACCTCGCCGGATCGGACGATTGCGCGCGTCGCGGCGGCATTGGTTCAACCGACGCGCTACGCAAACGACCGGGCCGCTGCATGAATGACCGCGACCTCGGCCTCGAGGGGCTCTGGAGCGCGATTCCCTATCCCGCGCTGGTGATCGACTCCGACGACACGATCGTGGCCGCGAACACGGCTGCGGAGCTCTTTGGTGGTGTTTCCCAGAAGCAGATGGTCAACCGCCCCCTTGTTCGTTTCGTCGGGGAAGGCAGTGCCGTGGTGGACGTGGTCGGACAGGCCCGCCGCAGCGGCATCTCGGTCGCGCAATACGATGTCCCGGTCTCGTGGGCGGAGCACGCTCCGCAGACGCAGCACGTTCATGCCGCGCCCATGCACGAGACCGAGGGGCGGGTGCTGCTGCTGATGCATCCGCAGGGGATGGCGGAGAAGATGGATCGCAGCCTCAGCCATCGCGCGGCCGCGCGGTCGGTCACGGGGATGGCGGCGATGCTCGCTCACGAGATTCGCAACCCGCTTGCTGGAATCTCCGGCGCAGCGCAGCTTTTGGAAATGAACCTCGGCGACGCCGATCGCGAGTTGACGATGCTCATCCGTGCGGAAATCGCACGCATCGGCAATCTCGTCGACCGCGTCGAACAGTTTGGAGACTTGCGCCCGGCGCAACGAAAGGCGGTCAACATTCACGACGTTCTCGACCGTGCGGTGCGGGCGTCCAGGGTTGGGTTTGCGGCGCACGCGCGCTTCACTGAAGACTACGACCCGTCTCTGCCGCCGACCGCTGGCGATCCCGACCAGCTTCTGCAAGTGTTCCAGAACCTTTTGAAGAACGCCGCCGAAGCCGCGCCGAAGGTCGGCGGCGTGATCGGGCTGCGCACCGCCTTCCGGCCCGGGGTGAAGCTCATGCGGCCGAGCGGAGGGGCGGAGAGCCTGCCGCTTGTCATCACGATCACCGACAACGGACCCGGCGTGCCCGAGAGCCTCGCGCGCGACATCTTCGAGCCCTTCGTCAGTTCGAAGGTCAACGGCACGGGGCTCGGGCTCTCGCTCGTCTCGAAGCTGATCTCGGATCACGGCGGCGTGGTCGAATGTGAGAGCCGGCCCGGTCGCACGCGCTTTCGGGTTCGGCTACCGGTCTGGCGCGGCGAAATCGACGACACGGAGACTTGACGGTATGGAAGGCACGGTCCTGGTCGCTGACGACGACCGCACGATCCGGACGGTTCTCGCTCAGGCGCTGACCCGGGCGGGGTGCCGGGTGCGCGCCACCGGAACGACCTCGACGCTCTGGCGATGGATCGAGGAAGGCGAGGGCGACGTGATCGTCACCGACGTCATCATGCCTGACGGCGATGCGCTCGACCTCCTGCCGGCCATCCGCAAGAAACGCCCCGATCTCCCTGTAATCGTGATGAGCGCCCAGAACACGGTCATGACGGCGATCCGCGCGGCCGAGGCTGGCGCCTACGACTACCTGCCAAAGCCGTTCGATCTGAAGGAAGTGTTGAGCCAGGTCTCCAAGGCCCTATCGCAGAAAGCTCGACGGCGGCGTGATCCCGACGCGGAGGAGCCGGCGCGCGAGGACAACCTGCCGCTTATCGGTCGCAGCCCGGCCATGCAGGAGGTCTACCGCATCCTCGCGCGGCTGATGAACACCGACCTTGGCGTGATGATCAACGGCGAAAGCGGGACCGGCAAGGAGCTTGTGGCGCGCGCGTTGCACAACTTCGGGCTGCGCAAGAACGGACCGTTCGTTGCGATCAACATGGCGGCCATCCCGCGGGACCTGATCGAGACCGAGCTCTTTGGCCACGAGAAGGGCGCCTTCACCGGCGCAGACCGTGCTGCGGCCGGTCGGTTCGAACAGGCCAAGGGCGGCACTCTTTTTCTCGACGAGGTGGGCGACATGCCGCTCGATGCGCAGACGCGTCTGCTGCGCGTGCTTCAGGAGGGAGAGTTCACCCGTATCGGTGGGCGCGAGCCACAGACAGCAGATGTGCGGATCGTCGCAGCCACCCATCAGGACCTGCGGGAACTCATCAACGAGGGTCGTTTCCGCGAGGATCTCTTCTATCGGCTGAACGTCGTGCCGATCCGACTGCCCCCATTGCGCGAACAACTCGACGACGTGCCGGATCTCACGCGCGCCTTCCTTCGCAGGGCCGAGATCGAAGGCCTTCCACGCAAGTCGATCTCAAAGGAAGCGCTTGAAATCCTTCGAAAGCAGGAGTGGACGGGCAACGTGCGCGAGCTTGAGAACCTGGTGCGGAGGTTGTGTGTTCTCTGTCCAGACGAGACGATTTCCGGTCAGGTCGTGACGCAGGAGATATCGGCTCGGCCCTCCTCGGCCGCCCGCGGCGGCGAGAACCAGCCACAGCGGCTGGCCCATGCGATTGAGGCTCACCTCAGACGATACTTCGACCTGCATGGCGACGGGCTGCCCCCCGACGGTCTCTACGACCGCATCCTTCGCGAGATGGAGCTGCCACTGATCGCTTTGTCGCTTTCTGCGACGCGAGGGAACCAGGTCCGCGCGGCCGAATTGCTCGGCATCAACCGCAATACGCTTCGAAAAAAAATTCGGGATCTCGACATTCGGGTTACACGTGGCAAGAAGATGATGTAAGGCTGCAACAGTCGAGCCAACCATAGCGTAAGCGTAACCTCAGAATGCGCTCCTCCGCCCTTATCCCGGCTGGAACACACTTTACGCGGTTGCGCGACCTCAAAGGCGGATCCGCCACTCTGCTCTGGGTGATGATTCTGGCCGGGCCCATTCTGGCCGCGGCGACCTTCGTAGCACTGGGGGAGCGGAAATGGCTTGGCGGCAGCGACGGGCTGCGCATCATCCTCTTCCTCGATTTCTTCTACGCGATGGCGGTTGCAGGGTTCGTCGCGCGAAGAATCGCCGAGATGATTGCGGCGCGGCGCCGACGCTCTGCGGGATCTCAGCTTCACATGCAGCTTGTGCGGCTGTTCACGGCGATAGCGCTCATTCCGACGGTGCTTGTGGCGGTATTCGCAGCGATCACCCTGAACTTCGGCCTCGAGGGATGGTTCTCGGAGCGAGTGCGAAATGTGGTCGCCAACTCGTTGGAGGCCGCACAGGCCTACGAGGAGGAGCACCTCGTCACACTTCAGACCGACGCCCGGACGCTTGCAGACTTTCTCGACGAACAGAAGGAACGCTTTCCGCTGCTTGCCGGAGGCGAGCTACGCGAACTGCTGACCCGAGGCCAGCTACAGATGCAGAGGGCGCTGCCGCGCGCCTATGTGATCGACAGGGACAGGCAGCTTCGAGCCCGCGGCGAGCGCAGCTATCTCTTCGATTTTCAGCCGCCGAGCGAGGAGGACGTAGCGCGGGCCGAAGCCGGAGAGATCGTCGTCATCCAGGACTGGGCGGCGAACGAGTTCCGGGCTCTGGTGAAGCTCGACGCCTTTGTCGATCGTTTCCTCTTCGTCAGCCGCGAGGTCGACGGCGAGATCCTGGGCCTGCTCGACGAAACAAAGGAGACCGTGTCGCTCTACCAGCAGCTCGAGTCGGACCGGGGACGGCTGCTCTTCGAGTTCGCTCTGATCTATCTGGGCTTTGCGCTGGTGGTCATCCTTGGGGCGATGTGGATGGGTCTTTGGTTCGCCGAACGGCTGGCCCGACCGGTTGGAAGGCTCGCAGCGGCGGCGGAACGCGTGGGGCAGGGAGATCTGAACGTCCGGGTCCGAGA
This sequence comes from uncultured Alphaproteobacteria bacterium, assembly GCA_963700835.1. Taxonomy (GTDB): domain Bacteria; phylum Pseudomonadota; class Alphaproteobacteria; order Rhodobacterales; family Rhodobacteraceae; genus Amaricoccus. Next base: position 53,200 of record CAVOZD010000010.1, on the reverse strand, counting down.
AGAGGATGGTGACGACGAGATCGCGCTTCTGGGGCGAACGTTCAACGAAATAACTCGCCAGGTGAAGGGCCAACGTGATGCGCTGGTCGACGCCAACGAAAAGACCGAACGCCGGAGGCGGTTGTTCGATTCGGTTCTGAGCGGCGTGACGGCGGGCGTCGTCGGCCTCGACGAGTCGGGGCGGATCGAAATGCAGAACGCCGCGGCTTCGAGCTTGCTTGATCTCGATCCTGCGGCCACCACCGGCGTTCCGCTCAAGGAGGTCGTCCCGGAGTTCTCCGAACTCATGGATTGGCTCGGGGCGGGGCGCTCAGCCGTCACGCAGGCCGAGGTAAGGCTCGTTCGGAGCGGTCGGGAGCGCGAACTCCTCGTCCGGGTCGCAGCGCGTCAGTCCGACGACGGCGAGATCGAGGGTTTCGTCGTGACCTTCGACGACATAACCGATCTCGTGGCCGCGCAACGCATGGCGGCTTGGGGCGACGTCGCCCGACGCATCGCCCACGAGGTAAAGAATCCGCTCACGCCCATCCAACTGTCCGCAGAGCGCCTGCGCCGCAAGTTCGGGCCGATGGTCGGCGAGAACCGGGCGGCCCTTGAACAGTACGCGGATGTGATCGTGCGCCAGACCAATGACCTGCGTCGCATCGTCGACGAGTTTTCGAAGTTCGCGCGCATGCCTGCCCCTGAGCGGAAGCCGGTCGATTTCGGCAAGCTGATCGAGGAGGTGGTGCTTCTGCAGGAGTCCGCGCGGCCAGAGATCGTCTATCGGCTCGAGTTGCCCGATCATGCGGTGCTCGCCCAGGTCGACGCCACCATGATGAACCAGGCAATGACCAATCTGCTGAAGAACGCCGCCGAGGCGATCGAAACGCGTCTAGAAGCCGCTCCCGGACCGCCCGGAGAGATCCGCATCTCTCTCGCCGGTGATGGAGAGACGATAACGATCGTCATCGAGGACAATGGCGCGGGCTTGCCCGACACGCCCGCGCGACTGTTCGAGCCCTATGTGACCCATCGAAAGAAGGGAACGGGGCTCGGCCTCTCGATCGTGAAGAAAATCATCGAGGACCATGACGGCGCGCTGGAGCTGACTGCAGCGTCGTCCTTCGCTCCTGGCGCGCCGGTCGGAGCCCGAGCGCGGATCGTACTCACCCAAAGCGCGACCGAGCGCGGCTCCCAGGAGCTCGAGAAGAACAGAATAAGCAAGAAACTGAGGGAGAGCATGTGATGACCGATATTCTGGTGGTTGACGATGAACGGGACATTCGCGCCCTCATCAAGGATATCCTGGAGGACGAGGGTCACGGGGTGCGGCTGGCGGCGGAAAGTGACGCTGCCTTCTTCGAGATCAACCGGGCCGCACCCGACCTGATCATTCTCGACATCTGGCTGAAGGAGAGTCGTCTCGATGGGATCGACATTCTCAAGCGCGTGCGTCGGGACAATCCCGACATTCCCGTGGTCATCATCTCTGGCCACGGGAACATCGAGATCGCCGTCGCTGCCATCAAGCAGGGCGCTTATGATTTCATCGAGAAGCCCTTCAACATCGACCAGCTCATGGTGGTGATAGATCGCGCGCTCGAGACCTCAAAGTTGCGCCGTGAAAATGCGGCATTGAGGGTGCGCGACGTGATCGAGCAGTCGATGATCGGCTCCAGTGTCGCCTTTCGCAAGTTGCAGAACCAGCTCGACAAGGTCGCCCGCTCCAACAGCCGGGTAATGCTGACCGGACCGGCGGGAGCCGGCAAGGAACTGGCCGCGCGGTACATTCACAAGCATTCCGACCGCGCCGCCGGACCCTTCGTCATCGTCAACTCAGCCTCGATCGCCGCTGATCAGATGGAGGAGGTGTTGTTCGGGCGCGAAACCGATGAACGCGGCCTGGAGCCGGGTCACTTCGAGCGCGCGCACGGGGGCGTCCTGTACTTCGACGAGGTCGCCGACATGCCGGTCGGCACCCAATCCAAGATCCTTCGCGTGCTCGTCGACCAGGCCTTTCAGCGCGTTGGCGGCGGGGACACGGTGCGCGTCGACGTGCGCGTCATCTCCGCGACCGCCCGCGACCTGAGCAAGGAGGTCGCAGCCGGGCGGTTCCGCACCGAGCTCTTTCACAGGCTCAACGTGGTGCCCATCACGGTGCCGGGCTTGGAGGCGCGAAGAGAGGACATCCCGGAGATGGCGCGACACTTCCTCGGGGAACTCAACGCGGCGCATGGGCTGCCCGCCCGGTCGCTAAGCGCCGAGGCCGAGGCGCAACTCCAGACCATGCGCTGGCCCGGAAACGTGCGCCAGCTTCGAAACACGCTCGAACGCGCCTTGATTCTCGGTGGCGAGAGCGGGCCGATCGAACCCGAGGAGCTTGTCGTGGAGACGCCTTCGAACGGCGCTGCGCCAGGCGGCCTACTCGGTGCGACCTTCGCAGGGCTCGCCCTTCGCGAGGCGCGCGAGATGTTCGAGCGGGAGTATCTCGTCGCCCAGATAAACCGCTTTGGGGGAAACATTTCGCGCACGGCGAATTTTGTCGGAATGGAGCGATCTGCGTTGCATCGCAAGCTGAAGTCGCTGAACGTGATCACCGCCGGCCGAGGCGGGCGCTCGGAAGACGCCGAGGAACAGGTCTGATCGGTCCCACCGCACGAAACATGGACGACGCAAGGCGATGAAGATAATCGTGTGCGGTGCCGGACAGGTCGGCGGGCAGATTGCCCGCCATCTCTCCCGCGAGGAAGGCGCCAACAGCGTCACCGTCATCGACAGCAACCCCTCGCTCATCCGCCAGATAACCGATTCCTACGACGTCAACGGCGTGACGGGCTTCGCGTCGCACCCCGACGTGCTGGAGCGCGCGGGCGCGCCTGACGCCGACATGGTCATCGCCGCGACACAGTCGGACGAAGTCAATATGGTCATCTGTCAGGTGGCGCATTCGATCTTCTCGGTGCCGAGAAAAATTGCGCGGCTCCGGAGCCGGGCCTACCTGGACGCGATCTATTCCGATCTTTACCGCCGCGACCATCTCCCGATCGACGTGGTCATCTCGCCGGAGTACGCCGTCGCCGACGCGGTCATGCAGCGCATAGCCGCCCCGGCCGCGTTTGACATCGAGAGCTTTCTCGACGGCAATGGTCAACTCATCGGCATTTCACTGGATGAGAGCTGCGCAGTTCTAAACACACCGCTGCGTCAGCTTTCGGAACTGTTCTCGACGCTGAAGGCAGTGGTGGTTGGCGTGCGTCGCGGGGAGAAGCTCTTCGTCCCCGCCCCCGACGACCAACTCTACAACGACGATCAGACCTACATCTTCTGTGAGAGCAGCGATCTGCCCCGCGTGATGGAGGTCTTCGGGAAGACAGCGCTCAAGGTGGAGCGAGCGCTGATCGTCGGCGCAGGCAACATCGGTCTCAACGTCGCTCAGCAACTCGAGACTGACAAGCGCAAGATCCGCACGAAGATCATTGAGCGGAGCCGTGAACGCGCGGAGCAGGCGGCCGACATGCTGAAGCGCACTGTGGTGCTGCACGGCGACGGGCTCGACCTTGACCTTCTGGGCGAGGCCAACGTCGAGAACACAGACGCCCTTCTTGCCCTGACCGACGACGACAAGACCAACATTCTCGCCTGCGTGCGCGGCAAGACCGAGGGCGCCAAGCTTGTGGTGGCGCTGGTCAACGATCCGTCACTGATCGGCCTGATCGCACCGATGGGCATCGACGCCTACGTCAACCCAAGGGCGACGACGGTGTCTTCGATCCTGCGTTACGTCCGCCACGGACGGATCCGCGCCGTCTACTCGATCGGCGACGGCGAGGCCGAGATCATCGAGGCTCAAGTCCTGAACACGGCTCCGATCGCGGGACAGACCGTGCGCGCGGCGGAACTCCCGCGTGATTCGATAATCGGGCTGATTCGAAAGGGCGACCAGATCATCGTGCCAAGAGGCGACACCCGAATCGAGGACGGCGACGTCATGACGATCTTTGCTCTGCGCGACTGCGTAGGTGAGGTGGAGCGGCTCTTTCAGGTAGGGTTGGACTTCTTCTGAGCATGGCAGGGATTCTGCGGCAGTTCCCGGCCTTCACAATAATTCTGATCGCATCGTCTTTTCTTATGCTGGCACCCTGTCTCTACGCAGCGGCCCTCGAGAACTGGGCGGTGTCGAGAGTTTTTCTCTACCATGCGATCTTCTTTGTCATTATAGCAGTAATAATTGGTCTCGCCACGATGAATGCGCGGATTGTTACGCCTTCGCGTTACCACCTGATGACTCTGTTGCTAACCTATGCCCTCCTGCCCCTCGCGCTCGGGGCTCCGGTCGCCGCATTGCTCCCACAACTGGGTCTCGGTGGCGCCTACTTCGAGATGCTCTCCAGCCTGACGACGACGGGTGCAACTCTGATCGATGCGCCGAGGCTGGTGCCTGAGTTGGTTCAGCTCTGGCGCTCACTTGTAGGCTGGGCGGGAGGATTTCTCATCCTTGTCACGGCCTTTGCGATACTAGCGCCGCTCAATCTTGGAGGCTTCGAGATCAGGGGCGACTGGGATTCGCGGGGCGAGGGTGGCTCGAAAGCCACGGTCGAGGAGGCGAGCCACCGCATCCTCGCGACCTGCCGGGTGATCGGGCCGGCCTACGCCACGTTCACCGCCGTCCTCGCTCTGCTCCTGATCTTTGCGGGCGATCGTCCCTTTGTCGCGGTGTGCCATGCGATGGCCGCGCTTTCGACGAGCGGGATTTCACCGGTCGCGGGCCTCGAGGGTGGCTCCTCCGGACGCCTCGGCGAGATGTTCATTGCTCTCTTCCTGCTCTTGGCGGTGTCACACCGGCTGATGAGTCTCGACCTCCGGGGAAGCCGGCGGCCGGGATTTCGGGATCCGGAGGTTCAATTGATGTTGATCGCAGTGCTGAGCGTCACGATGCTTCTGTTCCTGCGAAGTTTTGTCGGAGCAGCCGAGGTCGAGCGTCAGGGCAATATCGGAGCCGCGGCGCGCGCGCTTTGGGGCGGCTTCTTCACCAATCTCTCGTTTCTCACCACGACGGGCTTCGAGAGCGGCGACTGGCAGTCGATGAGGTTGTGGTCGAACTTGCCCAGCCCAGGCGTCATCCTGCTCGGGCTGGCGGTGATGGGCGGCGGAATCGCCACGACCGCCGGTGGGGTGAAGCTTCTGCGCCTGTTCGCGCTGTACCGCCACGGCGTCCGCGAGATGGATCTGCTCATCCACCCGCGAAGTATCCCGTTGCGCGGCGCCTCCGACCGCCAGATATCCCGGCGCGGACCGCAGATTGCGTTCATCTTCCTGATGCTGTTCTTGATCAGCCTTGCGGTCACGATGATCGCCCTCTCGGCCGTCGGCGTCGGTTTCGACCAGAGCCTGGCGTTGGCCATCGCGACGCTCACCACAACCGGCCCAGCTATCGGGAGCCTCGGAGAAGGGCTCGCCTACAGCGACCTAGACAGCGTGGTCCGTGTGATACTGTGTGTTGCGATGATCGTCGGCCGCATGGAGGCGCTGGTGATCTTTGCGCTGTTCAATCCGGCGTTCTGGCGGCAGTGATCTGATCGTTTCAGCAGCCCGCGGCGCGCAAATGCGCGTCCCGGGGTCGAAAAACGCATCTCGCCACTGGAATTGCCGGGACGCACGGACCATTATAGAGACAATAACATATATGGCGGTCCGCAAGAGGGTCCGCACAACTCAAGGCTGGAAAATATGGCTGCCGACAAGCAAAACCTGCAGGACGCATTTCTCAACAATGTCCGAAAGTCCAAGGTTCCTGTCACGATTTTCCTGATGAACGGCGTCAAATTGCAGGGCGTGATCACCTGGTTCGACAACTTCTGTGTGCTGCTGCGCCGCGACGGCCAATCGCAGTTGGTATACAAGCACGCCATATCGACGGTAATGCCGTCGCAGCCGATTACGTTGTACGAACCTGAAGAAAGCTGATCCCAACGCTCGGACCCGAGCGCTTGTCCTTCACCCTGTGACGAGCGCCGCCGCGCGCGCGGCGTCGGAGGATTCCTTGGCAGAAGCGTCGAACCTCGCCGGCGCTCTCAACCTTGAGGTGCGCGCGGCGCGCGCGGTTGATCTGGCGGGGATTCGCTCTGGCACGTATTTCGGTACGGGAAAGGTCGCCGAGTTCGCGGACGTCGTGGCCGAACAGGAGATCGGGCTCGTGGTCGTTAACGGCGCGCTCTCGCCGGTGCAGCAGCGCAACCTCGAACGCGCGTGGAAGACCAAGGTGCTGGACCGGACCGGTCTGATCCTGGAAATCTTCGGCGACCGCGCCCGAACGCGAGAGGGCGCGTTGCAGGTGGAACTCGCTCATCTGGAATACCAAAAGTCTCGGCTTGTGCGCAGTTGGACCCATCTCGAGCGACAGCGTGGTGGTGTGGGCTTTCTTGGGGGGCCTGGCGAAACTCAGATCGAGGCCGATCGACGCGCGCTCGGTGAGCGGATCCATCGGATCCGGCAGGCGCTCAGGCGCGTGGCGCGAACCCGCGGGCAGCACCGCGCCGCGCGCCGCCGCGTTCCGTTGCCGGTCGTAGCGCTCGTGGGTTATACGAACGCCGGAAAGTCCATGCTGTTCAATCGTCTGACGGGCGCAGATGTGATGTCCAGGGACATGCCTTTCGCCACGCTCGATCCCACAATGCGCGCCGTCGACCTGCCCAGCGGTCGTCGGATCATCCTCTCAGATACCGTGGGTTTCATTTCGGATCTTCCGACGGAGCTTGTCGCAGCTTTTCGCGCTACGCTTGAAGAGGTGCTGGACGCTGATCTGATCGTGCATGTCCGCGACGCAGCCCATCCTCAGAGCGTCGCGCAGGCGAAGGAAGTCGACGCGATCCTTGAGAAGCTCGGCGTAAGCGAGGAACGTCTCGCGCAAATGCTGGTGGTCTTCAACAAGGTCGACCTGCTCGACGCAGACGCCCATGATCTTGTTCGGGCGGCCGTCGCACGTACGTCGAACGCCCAGGAGATATCGGCGCGCACGGGGAGGGGGGTGCAGGGGCTACTCGCGGCGATCGACGACGCCACCGCCGAGCCGGTGCGAGAGGCATGCATTGAGCTTGGTTTCGCTCAGGGCCGCGAACGCGCCTGGCTCTTCGACCATAACGTCGTGGTTGGCGAAACTCGCACCGAAATGGGCTATCGCATGGACGTGCGCTGGACCGACCAAGTGCGCAATCAGTACGAACGCCTTTGAAATCGAGGCCTCACGACTCCGAAATCTTTGACTTAGTATCCTCGGCATGAGGATCGATCCAGACCCAGTCATGCATCCGGCCGCGGAACCATGTCCGCTGGCGCTTTGCAAAACGTCTGGTCGCCAGTGCGGCGGCGGCTGAAGCCTCGTCCAAGGAAATCTCTCCCCGAAGATGCGCAAAGAGCTGTGGCGCGCCAAGCGCCTTAGCCGAGGGTGCGTCTGGATCGTTTCCGGCGGCGAGAAATTCGGCGCACTCCGTCAGCGCGCCATTTGCGAGCATTTTGTCGAACCGCTCACGGATCGCACTGTCCAGTCGAGGCGTTTCTGGATTGAGAACAATTCTCAAGGCGCTCTGAGGGAGCACCGGCAGCCGGAGCGTGGCTGCGCGCCAGTCGGAAAGTCCGCGGCCGGTAGCACGAAGAACATCCCAGGCGCGCCGGACCCTCGCGGGGTTGCGGACGTCTATCTGGTCCAGCGTCGCTAGGTCGCGGACGGCGAGTTCAGCCACGAGATCAGCTAGCCGGCCATTCCTGATCGCTTCATCGGAGAGCGCCGAGACTTCCGGCGGCACCTGTGGGACATGCGCGAGACCGGCGATCGCCGCACTGAGATAGAGACCGGTGCCGCCGACGACGATAGGCCGCGCGCCAGCGGCCTCGGCTTCGGCGAGCACTGTGGTGAGTTCACGCAGCCATGAGCCGACAGAATATCGTTTCGTGGCCGGAACATGGCCGTAGAGACGATGCGGCGCGCGGGCGAGATCGCTGTCGCTCGGACGTGAGGTCAAGACCCTCCAGCATCCGTAGACCTGCAGGGCGTCGGCGTTGATTACCCAGCCGGCGTCACGCTCGGCAAGGGCGAGGGCGAGCTCGGACTTGCCGCTGGCGGTTGGACCCGCGATGACGACAGGCCTTCGAGTTTGGCGATCTGCCTGGGTATCGAGACCGGTAGTTAACATAATCATCATTATCCGCAGAACGAACATCTGCCCGTCGCTCACGCCGTCGGGCCTTCCTCGCCCTTGACCTGCCCGACGTTTCGTCCTGCTATTGCACAGGCGCGGACGCTGCAACGGGAGTGCGACGCGGCAATGGACAACATCGACAGGAAGGCACTGCATCCGGGCATTGGAAGCTTGGTTTCTGATGCGCGCTCCGGGAAGCTGCCCCGTCGAGAGTTCCTCGCCCTTGCCACAGCGCTCGGGGCCAGCACCGCGACGGCCTACGCCTTGCTCGGACTGGCGCCAGAGTCCCGGACCGCGGCTCAGGAGCCTCCGAAGGCCGGAGGCGTTCTGCGCATTGCGCAGGCGGTAATGGATATTGACGATCCGCGGCTTTTCGATTGGTCCGAGAAAGGCAATCTGGCGCGGCTCTTTCTCGAATCTCTCGTCCGCTACACCGCGGACTTCACTTTCGAGCCGTGGCTGCTCGAGAGTTGGGAAATCAACGACGACGCCACGGAATACCTGCTGCGGCTTCGGCCGGGAGTTGTCTGGAGCAACGGTGACCCCTTCACGGCGGACGACGTCATCTTCAACCTTCGTCGTTGGTGCGAGGGCCACAAGCCGGGGAACTCGATGGCGAGCCGGATGGGCGCCATTGCCGAGTCCAAGGGGACCGGCATGATCGTCCTGCGGACCGTGCAGGAGGATGGTGCAATCCTCCTGCAAGAGCGCGAGGCGGAGCTTTTCGGCGCCCGGGACGACGCCATCGAGCGAGTGGACGACCTCACCGTGCGGCTCTTCCTCGCCTACCCCGACATCACCCTGATCCCGACCTTCTGCGACTATCCAGCCTTGATCGTCCATCGTGACTTCGATGCCGATGTAGCAACCCTTGCCGAAGCGCCGTTGGGAACCGGGCCCTGGACCCTGCGGGAATTCGAGATCGGGGTCCGAGCTGTCTATGCGCGCCGGGAGGATCCCTCGGGATGGTGGGGCGACGCCGTTCTTGGGCCCGTGCCGCTTGACGGAGTCGAGTTCATCGACTTCGGACCCGACGGCTACGCCATCCTGGATGCTTTCGCCGCCGGCCAGGTCGACGCCAATTACGAGACACCGCCGAGTCTCATGAACGATTACGACGCACTGCGAATCCAGAAAGCCGAAGCGGTGACTGCCAACACCCTGTGCGTACGCATGAATGTCACGCGTCCCCCCTTCAACGATCAGCGCGTTCGAAATGCCGTCCAACTTGCCGTCGACAACGAGGTTGTCCTAGCCCTTGGCTACCAAGGCTACGGCCAGATCGCCGAGAACCACCACGTTGGGCCGATGCACCCCGAGTATGCCGAGCTTCCGCCGGTCGTGCATGATCCGGTGCTGGCGCTCGAGATGATGCGCAAGGCCGGCGCGGTCGAGACGGAACTCGACCTCGTCTCGCTCGACGACGAATTCGCGCGCAACTCCTGCGACGCGGTGGCCGCGCAACTGCGCGACGCCGGGCTAAGGGTAAACCGGGTGATCGTTCCCGACGCCAGTTTTCGCAGGGAATGGACGCAATATCCGTTTTCGGCGACCCAATGGAACATGCGTCCGCTCGGGGTGCAGGTCTATGCCCTCGCCTACCGGAGCGGCCAGCCGTGGAACGAGACCGGCTTCTCCGATCCCGAGTTCGACGCGCTGCTCGCCGACGCCTTCGCTCTTGCCGACGACGGCAAGCGGCGGGAACTGATGGCTCGGCTTGAGAAGATACTGCAGAGTTCCGGAGTACTGGTGCAGCCCTACTGGCGCTCGATCTTCCGACACATGCGTCGAGAGTTGCGCGGCCTGCTGATGCACCCGACCTTCGAGCTCCATCTTGAACGGACCTGGCTCGACGACTGACTGCGCCAGGGCGGTACAGGCTTTCCTTGCAGCGCTGGATTCGAACCCCAAGATCGTGGCATTATCGTCGTCCGGATCTCGGTGGGGGAAGGGACTTGGTCGATCGTCGACAGCACGACATACCCGAGGCCGCGGCCCTGCAGCTCTTTCCGCTTTTTGCGGGCCTGTCAGCGCCAAATCTCGACCGGATCCGAAGTGAGATGCGCGTGCGCGTGGCCCGCGCCGGTCAGGAGATCGTCGGTCAGGAAAGCGAGGATGGTCGGGAGGTCTATTTCCTGTTCTCCGGTGCGGCGCGGGTGTCGCTGATCTCGCCGGACGGGGCGCTGGTTCGGCTCGCCGAATTCCAGCCAGGTGAGGTCTTCGGAGATCTCGCCGCCATCGATAACGTGCCGCGCTCGGCGGCGGTAGAGGTGGTGCGAACATGTCGCTATGCGGTGATGTCTCAGGAGGCCTTCCTCCGTATGGTCACGCGCGACCCGGAAATGGCGCTGCGCATGATGCGCGTGATAGCCGGGCGGATTCGCCTCCAGAACGAGCGCTATTTCGAGAAGTCCGCGCTCGACCTGTCCGGTCGGGTTGCCAAGGAACTGCTTCGACGCCTTCGGTCGCGCGACGGGGCCGAGGTCGTTGTCCCGGCGCCCAGCCCGACCGAGCTTGGTCGCATGATCGGTGCGCGCCGCGAGTCCGTGTCGCGCGAGATCTCGCGGTTCGTGCGAAGGGGTGTCTTCGATCGGACCGGAGACGCACTCGTGCTCATCGACCGGCGTGCGCTCTTAGAAGCGATCGAGCACAGCCGCGAACCCGATGAGGGCGACGGCTGAACCCCGCAAGCCAACTCCGGTCATGCGGCGGCGTACTTCTTCATGCGGCGTGCGAACCTTCCTCCTTTACAGGCCGATGTCGCGCAGGATGCGGCTGTTGACCCGCAGCAGAGCCTGTTGATTTCGTGCAGCGCGCGACCGGGCGTTTCGCGCTTCGAGCGCCCTCTTCATCGTTGCAAGCATCTCCGTCTCCTCAAGCTTTCGGTCAGACGTCTTGCCTGCCCCGGCGACCTTCTAGCGTCTTGTGTGCCCGCCTGAGAGTGACCGCGATCACGCCTACCATGCGCCCTGCTCTTCCCTATGGATTTTCGGGGGTGCATTCCGGTTGGAAAATCCATAATTGAACCCCCGAGAGACAGGCTCTCGTCAACCCGCGTGGATCCGCCCATGGAAACCGTTGTACTCACGATACACCTGCTTCTGGCGCTCGGCCTTATCGTGGTGGTGCTGCTACAACGCTCCGAAGGCGGTGGTCTCGGAATTGGCGGTGGCGGCGGCGGTGGGGTGATGTCGGGTCGCGCTGCGGCCACAGCACTCTCCAAGATGACGTGGGCTCTTGGCATCGCTTTCGTGATCACGAGCCTGACACTAACCGTCATCGCCGCTCGCGACACAGGCGTTTCGTCGGTTATAGACGGACTTGACGCGACTGCTCCAGGGTCGGCCGATCCGTCCCAAGCGCCAGAGCTCGGCGAGGATCTCCTTCCGCCGATCCCGGGTGGTGAAGGACCTGCGGCTCCACCCCCGGTTGAGTGATCGGCCGTCCCCGCAGACGGCTGCGCCACTTTTCGTTGACGAGATCTGGTCGGCTACAGCATATGGTTTGAGTTGTGCTTGCAGCCGAGGGCGCACACTCGTATGAATTGAGTCCCGTAGAACCACGTCTCTTGGTTCGTACCGGTCACAGGCGCGGGAACTCCAAACGATGGCGCGATTTGTCTTCATAACGGGCGGCGTCGTGTCCTCGCTCGGCAAGGGCCTTGCGTCCGCCGCGCTCGGCGCGCTTCTCCAGGCGCGCGGGTATTCGGTTCGTCTCCGAAAGCTCGATCCCTATCTGAATGTAGATCCCGGCACGATGTCGCCGTTCGAACACGGAGAGGTGTTCGTCACGGACGACGGAGCCGAGACTGACCTGGATCTCGGCCACTACGAGCGTTTCACGGGGGTCGCCGCTCGACGCACCGATTCGGTGTCCTCGGGCAGGATCTACTCGAACGTTCTGGAGAAGGAGCGCCGGGGCGACTACTTGGGAAAGACGATCCAAGTGATCCCGCACGTCACCGACGAAATCAAGGCTTTCCTCAGGGTCGGCGAGGACGAGACCGACTTCATGCTCTGCGAAATCGGCGGCACTGTGGGCGACATCGAGGGTTTGCCGTTCTTCGAGGCGATCCGCCAGTTCGGACAGGAAAAGCGGCGCGGCCAGTGCATCTTCATGCACCTGACCCTCCTGCCCTACATCGCGGCGTCGGGCGAGCTGAAAACGAAGCCCACCCAGCATTCGGTCAAGGAGCTGCGCGCAATCGGCATCGCCCCCGACGTGCTGGTCTGCCGGTCGGAAATGCCGATCCCGGCGAAAGAACGAGCCAAGCTTGCACTCTTCTGCAATGTGCGCCCGGAAGCGGTGATCGCGGCGCAGGATCTGAAGTCGATTTATGAAGCCCCCCTCGCCTACCATGCCGAAGGCCTTGATCAGGCGGTGCTCGACGCCTTCATGATCGCCCCGGCGCCGAAACCGAATCTCGAAAAATGGGTGGATGTCGTCGACCGCATCCACAACCCTGAGGGCGATGTGCGAGTCGCCATTGTCGGAAAATACACGCAGCTTGAGGACGCCTACAAATCGATCGCCGAGGCGCTCACGCACGGCGGCATCGCAAATCGTGTTCGGGTTCGCGCCGAGTGGATCGACGCCGAACTCTTTGACGATGACAAGCAGATCGCGCCTCTCCTTGAAGGATTTCACGCCATCCTCGTGCCCGGGGGGTTCGGCGAACGTGGCACCGAGGGCAAGATTCGCGCCGCTCGATTCGCCCGTGAGCGCAAGGTTCCTTATCTGGGCATCTGCCTCGGCATGCAGATGGCCGTTATCGAGGCGTCACGAAACCTGGCAGGACTCGCGGACGCTGGTTCGGAGGAGTTCGACCAGGAGACCGGTGGACGGCGTTTCACGCCCGTGATCTACCATTTGAAGGAATGGGTTGAAGGAAACCGAACAATTCAGCGCACCGCTTCCGACGCGAAGGGAGGCACGATGCGGCTTGGGGCCTATGACGCCATTGTTTCCGACGGATCGCGCGCAGCGCAGATCTACGGCTCGACCAGGATCTCCGAGCGGCACCGCCACCGCTATGAAGTCGATATCGCCTATCGGGACCGGCTAGAGAGCTGCGGTCTGCGCTTCTCCGGCCTATCGCCGGACGGTCGTTTGCCCGAGATCGTCGAGATCCCCGACCATCCCTGGTACGTCGGAGTGCAGTTTCACCCGGAGTTGAAGTCTAAACCGTTTGCGCCTCACCCGCTCTTCGCAGACTTTGTTCGCGCCGCGCTCGAACAGTCGCGGCTGGTCTAAGACGGGTGACGGCCTGATGTTTGCAGACATTCTTAATCGGCTTGCTGCCGCGAAACCACAGGCCCCTCCGAGCCTGGAGGATTGCCGCGCTGCGCTTGCCGCCCTGATGGTGCGCGTCGCCCGGGCGGACAATCGATACAGCGAGGTCGAACGACAACAGATCGATCGGCTGTTGGCCGACCGCTACGGGCTGGATATGGCCGGAGCGGCTGCAGTGCGCGCCGCCGCCGAAGTTGCTGAAGCAGAAGCGCCAGACACCGTTCGCTTCACCCGCATCGTGAAGGAGGCTGTGCCTTACGAAGAACGAAGTCGTGTCGTCGAGGCGCTCTGGCGTGTCGCAGCCACTGACGGAATCGACGCCGAGGAACGCGGGTTTCTGCGCCTGGTGGTCAACCTGCTCGGCGTATCCGATCAGGACAGCGGCATAGCGCGACAGAAAGCCGAGCGAAACCGGTCGTCTTGAAGCGCTTGCTGAAGCTTGAACCGCTCAGAAATCAAGGCTGATCCGGCGAGTGAGCCCCAAGCGAACTTCATATTGATCAGCCGACCCGAGTTCGGTGATCGGCGAGTCTGCCGCGTCGTTGAGGAGGCGATCCCAAGCAGCTGACCCTTCTACGCCCCACCGCTCGTTGAGCAGGTAGCGCGCCTCGAGAAGAACACCGCCAGAAAGCAGTCCACCCGACGCGTCGAACTCTTCGAGACCGGAAGTGGACGCTGCAGCCTCACTGGCGCTGACGCCGAAATACGTATCAGCGAACCTGCTGGAGCCCCAACCAATCCGGGGTCCCAATGTGAGCGTCAGACCCTGAATGGGGTATGCGATCGCGTCAGCGCCGACGTCGCCGACCCAAGCGTTGGTTCCGATCACGCCGTAGCGGGCATCTGCAAACACGCGATAGTTTCTCTGCTCGTATCCGAGGCCAAGTCCAGCTTCGAATGCCCATGGCACGTTGTCCAGACCGGAAAGGTCCTCGTAGTTCGAGGAATTGCGGTGCGATATATAGCGCACAGACCCGCGCAGCCCGAGACCCTCGCGAAAACCGACCGCTCGACCCGAGCCGAATTCGAACCCGTTGGGAAACCTCAGGTAGTCTATCCGCCCTATTCCGTAGCCGCCGGTCTCATATTCGTCGGACCCGAAGTATGCAGGGCTGATGCTGACGCCCCCGCCGACAGCGATGACCATGTCAGGCGTCGGTGAATCCCATGCCCCGCCCGCTGCCAAGAACCCGGGGAGCGGGAGGCCAGCATCCGAGATTCCAGCGGTATCCGCTGGAACGGTCCGCTGGTCAAACACGTCGAAGTTGACGCCGAACCCGGTCGCGTCTTCGGACGCGGTCGCATCCTGAGCAAACGCGGTCTGCCCACATGCTGCAACGACGAGCACGAACATGCAGATGCCGTTTCGAAGGGGGCGAAGGGGCCGGCTCGGCATAACAATCTCCAAAAGCGCAATCACGCCGAATCGTCGTCCTTCGGTTCTGTCATTGGGAAGTTTAGGCGTCGATGCCTTAATGACAAGGAAACTCGAAAGACTCCCCCATGAGATTGGGCGCTATCGACATATTTGCTTCTAGGTCGAGAGCTGCGACCTCTGACGGCGCTGCGCCGCGGCAGACCCACGCCGACCTGCACAGGGATCATCGACCCGTGAGCGCTGCTTCAAGAACCCGCTCGACGACCGCCAGGTTGACGTCGCGCGCCACGAAAGCCGAGCCGATGTCGTGCGCAAGAACGAAGGCGAGGCGTCCGTCGCGCACCTTCTTGTCCTGGCCCATAAGCGCGATCAGCGCCCTTGCATCGGGCAGCTCTCCGGGGATCTGGACGATCCGGCTCCGCAGCCCCATTGCGTCGAAGTGCGCCGCCACGCGGCTCGGCGTCTCCTGAGCGCAGAGCCCAAGCGCGCTGCTGAGTTCAAATGCGAGCAAGCAGCCGACCGCCACTCCCTCGCCGTGAAGCAGGCGGTCGGAATAATCCGTCGCCGCCTCCAGCGCATGACAGAAGGTGTGGCCCAGGTTGAGCAGCGCGCGCTCCCCCTGTTCGGTCTCGTCCGCAGCGACGATTGCGGCCTTCATTTCGCACGAGCGCTTGACCGCGCGGGTGAGCGCAGCCGCGTCCCGCTTGCCGAGCGAAGACGCGTTGGCTTCCAGCCAGTCGAAGAACTCTGCGTCGCCGAGCAAGCCATACTTGGCGACTTCGCCGTAACCAGCCCGGAAATCGCGTTCAGGAAGGCTTGCAAGAAGGTCGATGTCGGCAAGTACGAGCCTCGGTTGGTGAAATGCTCCGATCAGGTTCTTGCCAAGCGGCGAATTGATCGCCGTCTTGCCGCCGACCGAGCTGTCAACCTGTGCGAGCAGGGTCGTCGGGAGCTGCACATAACCGACGCCGCGCCGCAGGATCGCCGCCGCGAATCCCGTGAGGTCGCCAATTACGCCGCCGCCGAAAGCAATGACCGTGTCGTCTCGGGCCACCTCACGTTCAATCAGCCACTCCACGACGCGCTCCAGACCCTTCCAACTCTTCGTCTTTTCCCCTTCGGGGAGGGTCAGCACATCTGCTGAAAACCCGGCCATCCCCAGTCCCGCCACCAGTCGATCGAGATGCAACGCCGCGACAGTGACGTCGGTCACGACCGCCACTCGCGACCGCCGAAGGAACGGGCGAACCTCGGCGCCGACCCGGTCGGTCAGGCCGCGGCCAATGCGCACTTCATACGCGCGATCACCCAGCGGAACGCGCACGGTCTCCGGTCCGCAGTCAGCCTCGGTCATGCACTGCTCCTCGGCCTGTCCCTGTCCGGATGGTCCTTGCGTCAGGCGGAAGCAAGCGATCTCGGTTGCTCACAGCTCCAACAATCGCGCGCGCCATTGCGTCATGGCTGATCCCGCGACGACTGTCGACGATGACGTCTGCTTCAGCGTATATCGGCGAGCGCTCGGCGAGAAGCTGCGCCAGCGCTCCCTTCGGGTTTGGTGTCTCGAGGAGCGGGCGCCCGGGTCGGTCGCGGACCCGGTCCCAGAGCAGATCAAGATCGGCCCGGATCCACACAGATGTTCCGTGAGCCCCGATAATGGCCCGCGTCTGTGGTTGAACAAAAGCGCCCCCGCCAGTTGCGAGCACGCAAGCCTCTCCCTCGAGAAGGCGCCCGATCACCCGACGCTCGCCATCTCGAAATTCCGCCTCTCCGTAACTCTCGAAGATTTCTGCGATGGTCATGCCTGCTGCTGCGACGATCTCCGCGTCAGAGTCGATGAATGGCGCATCAAGAATTGTCGCCAGGCGCTTTCCGACACTGGTCTTGCCCGCACCCATCAGTCCTACCAGAACCAGCGTGCGGCGCAGCCTTGGCGTCCCGTTTGGCGGAGCATCAACGTTTTGTTCACCGTCGATCATGCCAATTGCTGTGCGCGCTCCGTCGGGCTATCCTCGGCGAAATGGGTCGCGGTTGCCGAAACCGTGATTGAACAGGACAAGATGCGGCGGTCAAGCCGACAGGCATCGAGCAGGACGCAATGCGCACGCTTCTCAAGCTGATCTTCTTTTCATGTCTACTGGGTGCGGTCGCTCTGCTGGGATTCGCGATCTTCTCCGAGTTGCCGACACCGCAACGTGTGGTCGTGATCCCCCTAGAATTGCAATGAGCCGGTTCGGCGTTGTCGGGGCAATCGGTCTCGCCGCCGTCGCCTGCGTCGGCGATTTGGCGCGCGCTCAGACACCGCGAAGCGCCATTCCCTGGCTATCGGACAGCCTCGAGCGTCCACCTCCCTCCCCTCCTCCGGCGGTCAATCCGCCGGCTGCTGCGCCGTCCGCCCCCTCTGCGACTGGCGAGATCACAGTCAAACCGCTCGCCTCGGTCAGCGCCGGCGCCGTCGGGTTGCTCCCGCCAGACCTCACCGGATTTCCGCGGGATCTCTGGGGGCCGCTGCCGGCGTCAGAGGTTCGCGCTCTGGTGCTCGAGCACAATCCATCAGGTGTGCCCGAAGCCGTGGCGCTCTTTCATCGCATTATGCTCGCCGAGGCCGATGCGCCGATGGGCGACGCCGAAGCCGTTCTTGT
Source organism: uncultured Alphaproteobacteria bacterium (assembly GCA_963700835.1). GTDB lineage: Bacteria > Pseudomonadota > Alphaproteobacteria > Rhodobacterales > Rhodobacteraceae > Amaricoccus. The sequence goes on along the minus strand of CAVOZD010000010.1, from coordinate 35,717 downwards.
TGCGCGTGTCGACCGGCTTCTCGCACTGGGTGCGCTTGAGGAAGCGCGGGCGCTACTCGAACGCGCCGGGCCGTCCTCGCCCGAACTCTTCCGCCGCTGGTTCGACGTTGGTCTGCTGATTGATGCGGCTGAGGAACCCTGTGCGGCTCTGGAGGCGAACCCGGCCCTCTCCCCAACCCTGCCGGCGCGTGTGTTCTGCCTCGCCCGCGGTGGAGACTGGAGCGCTGCGGAAATCACCCTCGTCCTCGGCGAAAACGTTGGCTCGATCGAGCCAGAGCAGGAGAGGCTGTTGGCGCGTTTTCTCGACCCTGAACTCTTCGAAGGCGAGCCCGATCCGCCGATCGTTGATCCACTGACCCCACTGGATTTCCTGTTGCGGGAGGCGGTGGGTCTGCCACGTCCCTCAGGAGCGTTGCCAACGGCGTTCGTCTGGGGCGATCTCGACCCGCACATGCCGATGCGCGTGCGCATCGAGGCGGCCGAACGACTTCATCTCGCCGGGGCGATCGATTCGGATCGGCTGTTCGAAACCTACTCGGGCGGTGCGCCCGCGGCGTCGGGCGGAGTTTGGGACCGAGCGCGCGCTTGGCAGGACCTTGACACCGCGCTGACGTCCGGCGCTCCGGAGAGTGTCGCTACCGCCTTGTCCGCTGCCGATGCGACGTTCTCGGCCCGTGGATTGCGTGTTGCTTTGGGCGAGGCCATTGCTGATCGCCTGGCCAACTTGCAGTTGACTGCCCTGCCCGACCATGCGCGCACGGCAGCCTTTGAGTTGCTTCTGCTTGCAGGTCAGCCCGAAGTCGCCAGCGTCGCCGCGCCCGACGGCGTCCACGCCGCCGCGCTGATCTCGCTCGCGTCCGGCGATGCGCTCCCCCCGTTGCAGGATGGCTCAGCTGTCGCCACGGCGCTGACAGCATTCTCCGATCGCCCGCCGGCCGGACAGCGGGAGACCTTGCTCGCTGGTCTCAGCGGGGCTGGTCGCAACGGAGAGGCGCTTCTGGCGGCCCTCGACCTCGTCGCCACCGGTCCATCTGATCCGGCCGCATTCGGCGCTGGGCTTTTCGGGCTCGCCCGCGCCGGCCAGGAGACCGCGGCGCGGCGGATAGCGATCCAGTCCCTGCTCGCAGCCCCCGGCACGCGCGGATGAAACCAGATGACCCGATTCGTGAGTTCCTTGAGGCGCTGCGGGCCGAACGCGACGCCACCGCCAACACTGTCGCCTCCTATGCGCGCGATCTCGCGGGCTTTCGCAACTTCCTAACCGATCGCGGCGGTACGATCCTTGACGCAAGCACCTCGGACATCGAGGCTTTCCTGGTGGATCAGGCCGACCGCGGAATGGCTCGGGCCACCCGGGCCCGGCGTCTGTCGGCTATCCGCCAGTTTCACCGTTTCGCCTTTCTTGAGGGCTGGCGCCCTGATGACCCGGCTGCGCTGGTCCGCGGGCCCAAACGGGAGCGCCCGCTGCCCGGCCAACTCAGCGAAGCCGATGTCGACGCCCTGCTTTCGGCAGCATCCTCGCACGGTCGCGACGTGCTTGAACGCACGCGCGCCAACTGCCTGATGCAGGTGCTCTACGCCACCGGACTGCGCGTCAGCGAACTCGTGGCACTGCCTGTTGCCTCGGTCCGTGGCGATCCGCGAATGATCTTGGTCAGAGGCAAAGGTGGCCGAGAACGCCTGACCCCGCTCTCGGATCCTGCCCGCGCCGCGCTCGCGCGCTGGCTTGAGGTCCGTGACGCTGAGGAGGAACGCACCCATGAAACCGGGCGCGGGAAGTCGCCGTTCCTCTTCCCGTCACGTGCGCGCCGAGGCCACGTCACACGGGAAGCCTTCTTTCTTCTCGTCAAGGATATCGCTCGCGAGGCCGGGCTCGACGCGGGGAAGGTCTCGCCGCATACGCTGCGGCACGCCTTCGCGACGCACCTGCTCGCGAATGGAGCCGACCTGAGGGTTATCCAGACCTTGCTCGGGCATGCGAGCATCGCCACCACCGAAATCTACACGCGCGTGCTCGACGCCAGGCTGCGCGACCTGGTGCTCGAACACCACCCTCTGGCGGAGCCGGCGCCGCCGGATTAGATCGAAAGCCAGACACCAAACCGGGGGATGCCAGACGATGGACACCGCAGCAGGGGCCGCTCCGGCCCTTCCGCTCCTCATATCGGCGGGAGCGATCCTCGTCCTTCTTGTTTGTTCGGCGCTCTTCTCGGGGTCGGAGACTGCGCTGACCACCGCCAGCCGCGCCAAGTTGCACGCTATGTCCGAGCGCGGGGAAGCTGGCGCAGACCGCGCGCTCAAGCTGACCGATGACAAGGAGCGCCTGATCGGCGCGATCCTGCTCGGCAACAACCTCGTCAACATACTCGCCACCTCGCTCGCCACAATGGTCTTTACTGGGCTCTTTGGCGATGGCGGAGTGGCCGCGGCGACCATCGTTATGACGGCCCTGGTGCTGATCTTCTCCGAAGTGATGCCGAAGACCTACGCGATCACGAACGCGGAAACCATGGCCGTGCGGGTTTCTGGCGTTATCGCGTTCGTGGTTTCCATCCTGTCACCAGTGGTGAACGCGGTGCGCGCCTTCGTTCGCTTCATTTTGCAACTCGTCGGGGTGGAAACCGATCCCAAGGCGCATTTTCTTGCGGCGCAGGAGGAAATCGCCGGCGCGATTGTGTTGCACCACTACGAGGGCGCGGTGGAGAAGGCGGAGCGTGACCGGCTTCTCGGCGCGCTCGATCTCGGCCAACGCCAGGTCGATGAGGTGATGCTGCATCGTCGGGACATAGAGATGATCGACGCTGACGCCCCGCCGGAGGAGATCCTCAATCGGGCGATCAACTCGCCCCACACGCGCATTCCGCTCTTCAAGAACGACCCGGAGAACATCGTTGGCGTCATCCACGCAAAGGATCTCTCCCGCGCCGTGAACCGTCTTGTTCGCGATGGCGGGGGCGACCTGAGCGACTTCGACATCTCCACGGTGGCGATGGAGCCCTATTTTGTTCCCGACACGACGCCGCTGGACGAGCAGATGCGTGAGTTTCTGCGCCGGCGGGCGCACTTCGCGCTCGTGGTCGACGAGTACGGCGCCCTGCAAGGCCTGATCACGCTGGAGGACATCCTCGAGGAGATAGTCGGCGACATCACCGACGAGCACGACACCCGGACCTCAGGCGAGATCGACATGCGGGCCGACGGATCGGTCGAAGTCGAGGGCCTCGTGACTATCCGCGACATAAACCGCGAATGCGACTGGAACCTGCCGGATGACGAGGCCAACACCGTCGCAGGCCTCGTCATTCACGAGGCACAGTCTATCCCGAGCGAGGGACAGGTGTTCAGTTTCCACGGTTTCCGCTTCGAGGTTCTCGAAAAACACAACAACCGGCTAACGCGGCTCCGAATTCGCAAGCTGACCTGACAGCCGTCGGATCTTGCCGTTGTCGTTCAACCGCGCGCTGCGGGGTGCAATTGTTCAACGGCCCTTGAAGAGGCCACCAAGGATGCCGCGCACCAACTTCTGACCTTCACGGCTGTTGAGCTGCTTCACCAGCGACTTGGCGAGTTCTCCACCGATGGATGCAGCGCCACTTTGCCGCTCTGACGCTTCGTAGCGACGACCCGCAGACCGCCCGGCGCTGTTTTCCTGAGCCTCGCGCAGCAGTTCATCGGCAAGATTTGCCTCCTTGGCGCTCGCTTCCGCGCGGGCAGCAAGCATCTCGTACGCGCTCTCCCGGTCGCTTGCGGTGTCATACTTTCCGGCCAAGGGTGATCGCATCATGGTCTCGGATCGCTCTTGCGGCGAAATCGGGCCCATGCGGGAACTGGGCGGTCGGATCAGCGTCCGGCTCACCATCGCCGGCACGGCCTTGTCCTCCAGCAGCGACACCACCGCTTCTCCGGTCCCAACCTCGCGGATGGCGGTCTCGGTGTCGAACGCGGGATTTGGCCGAAAGGTCTGCGCCGCCGCCCGAAGCGCCTTCTGGTCGCGCGGCGTGAAGGCGCGCAGCGCATGTTGGATGCGGTTACCCAACTGGGCCAAAACGTCGCCCGGAACGTCGTCAGGGTTCTGGGTGATGAAAAACACCCCAACTCCCTTCGACCGGATCAGCCGGACAACCTGCACGACCTTGTCGACCAGGGCCTTCGGAGCCCCACCAAAGAGCAGGTGCGCTTCGTCGAAGAAGAACACCATGACTGGTTTCTCGGGGTTGCCGACCTCGGGCAACTGCTCGAACAGTTCCGAGAGCAGCCAAAGCAGGAACATCGCATAGAGTTCGCGGTGCCTGCATCAGTTTGTCGGACATCAGCACGTTCACGCGGCCAGCGCCGCTCTCGTCGACCCCGATCAGATCGGAGAGTTCGAGGTGCGGCTCGCCGAGAAAGGTCCCTGCGCCCTGGTTCTCAAGCACCAGCAGCTGCCGCTGGATCGCCCCGAGCGAAGCGGGAGCGATATTGCCGTAGGTCCTTCCCACGTCCGATGCGTTGTCGCCAAGCCAGACGAGCATCGCCTGCAGATCCTTCAGATCCACCAGAGCGAGACCCTTTTCGTCTGCGATGCGGAAGGCGATGTTGAGCACGCCCTCCTGAGCGTCTGTCAGCTCCATCATTCGCGACAGCAGCAGTGGACCCATCTCGGTCACGGTGGTGCGAACCGGATGCCCGCTCTCGCCAAAGAGATCCCAGAAGACGGTCGGAAAGGCCCGGTAGCCAAAATCCGCGAACCCAATCTGCTCCGCGCGACTCCGAAGCGCCTCGTGGGCCTTGGCCGCTGGATCGCCCGGACGCGACAGGCCCGAGACATCGCCCTTGACGTCCTGCACGAACACCGGCACTCCGGCCGCCGACAGCCCCTCGACGAGGATCTGCAACGTCACCGTCTTGCCCGTCCCGGTGGCGCCCGTGATCAACCCGTGCCGATTGGCGAGCTTCAGCAACAACTCTCGCGGCTCGGCGTAATTCTCTCCCCCGCCACCCACGAAGATCCGATCCGCCGCCATCGCACGCTCCCGCTTGGGCCCAGAACCGCTTATCGGGCATCCATGGCGACAGATCAATCTCGGGCAAGATATCTCTCGCTCACGCGATCCGGCTCTCAACCGTGCAGAAAAGACGGTCACTCGGGAAGAACTGTTCGAAGTCGGAAACGCCTTGATGGAAGGGCAATCGGTCGCCGCTTCGATTCAATCGGTCGCCGCTTCGATTGTAGAACTCCGACTTGGGAGACTGCCCCATAGCGAGCAGTGCGACGTCCTCTAGCTGGCGCGCCTGCCATCCCTGCGGCAGGCTGTCGTCGAACTCCACCTCCTCATGTCACGGGAAGCGGAAGTGGACGAACCATTCCTCGTAGACCCGCCGTGCCATCTCTTCGATGACCGCGATGCGGCGCGTGTTGTTCTATACAAGGTCGTCACAAGTCGAGAGGACCGCGGCGATGCGGTCCTGTTGGTCGCCTGGTGATGAGGGTACCAAGCCGCATCCTATGACGCGTTGGCGAAGAACCAAGGTCACGTCCGTCAAGGTGGTGGAGTTTCCGGTGTAGCCCACTGAGAGCATCGGTCAGGCTGCCTGCGTTGTAATGCTGAGAAGCGGGTCGCTCTCAGCGGCGTCGATCTGGGCGAAGGCCTCGACCTGCATGTAGCGGTGCTGGCTCTGCCATTCGTCATTCTGCTCGAACAGGACCGCGCCGATCAGGCGGACGATCGAGTCCTCGTTCGGGAAGATCCCGACGACGTCGGCGCGGCGCTTGACCTCCTTGTTGAGGCGCTCGAGCGGGTTGGTGCTGTGCAGCTTGGTGCGGTGCTGCGCCGGGAAGCTCATGTAGGCGAGCACGTCGGCCTCGCTCCCATCCATCAGGTCGGCGAGTTTGGGCCAGCGGGCGCGGAGTTGGTCGGCGGCATGGCGCCAGGTCTCGACGGCGGTCTTCTTGTCGGGCTGGTTGAAGGCCTGGCGGATCGCGGCGGCGACGACGGTATGCTGGCCCTTGGGCACATGGGCGAGCGCGTTCCTGATCCAGTGAACGCGGCATCTTTGCCACGTCGCCTCGAAGACCCGCGCGATCGCGGCCTTGAGGCCGGTGTGCGCGTCGGAGATCACCAGCTTCACGCCCTCCAGCCCACGGCTCTTCAGGCTGCGCAGGAACTCGGTCCAGAAGGTCTCCGCCTCCGACGGACCGACGCACAAGCCGATGATCTCGCGCCGGCCGTCGGTGTCGACCGCCATGGCGATTATGGCGGCGACGGAGACGATCCTCCCGCCCTGGCGCACCTTGAGGTAGGTCGCGTCGAGCCAGAGGTAGGGCCAGTCGCCGGCGATCGGCCGGTCGAGGAACTCCCGGACACGGTCGTCGATGTCCTTGCACAGCTTCGAGACGGTGCTCTTGGAGATGCCGGAGACGCGGCGCGAGATTCCAACACGAACTCGGACGCTAACAGAACCAAAGTGCGATCGAGGTCATGGGCAATTCTCAGCTACAAGTGATCGCCGCCGGACTGGTGTGGGCCATGCGCCTGGCTGTGGCGCATGGCGAAAAGGATGAGCTTGAGAAGCAGCTCAAGGACGTTGATCGGCAAATCGAGAGCCTTCTGGATCGGATTGTCGATGCAACGAGTGCGTCAGTAGTCAGTGCCTATGAAGCGCGTATCGAGAAGCTGGAGAGACAAAAGATCGTGCTCGCCGAGCGAGTTGAAACAACCGTGCCGCCAAGGGGACGGCTGGAGGATTGTATTGAACTCACGCTAAATTCTTGGCAAGACCTTGGAATTTATACAAAAAAGGGAGACTTCACAGTGCGTCAGACAGTGCTCAGATTGGTCTTTTCTGAGCCACTCAAGTACGGGCAAAATGGGGTGCATGGAACGCCCAAATTATCGTTCCCTTTCAAGTACTTAGCGGGACTTTCGGGGTCAAAAAGCGAGGTGGTGCTGCCGGAGAGATTTGAACTCTCGACCTCTCCCTTACCAAGGGAGTGCTCTACCCCTGAGCTACGGCAGCGATGGACGGGCGTTTTAGTCGATCGGGCGCGTGGCGCAAGGGCAATCTGGACGCCCCTGGGTGGTTGGGCTATCAGGCCTGATGTCCGAGAAGCGCCCTCCCGAAAAACCCAAGCGGACGCCTCCTGCGCAGGGCCGGGACGCGCGGCTCGCCGCGGCCTTGCGCGCCAACCTGGCGCGGCGCAAGGACCAGAAGCGCCAGCGCGACGCGGGCGCTGCCGCGGGTCAAGGCGACCCGCAAGCGCCGGGCCGCGCCTGATGGACAGCATCCGGGTCCAGGGCGGCGTGCCGCTCGAGGGGCGCATCCCGATCTCGGGCGCCAAGAACGCCTGCCTGACGCTGATGCCGGCGGCGCTGCTGACCGACGAGCCCTTGACCCTGACCAACGCGCCGCGGCTATCGGACATCCGCACCATGACCCAGCTCCTGGAGTCGCTCGGCTGCGAGGTGGCTTCGCTGCAGGGCGGCCGGGTGCTCGTCGTCGGGGCCGAGCGGATCGCCAGCCACCGCGCCGACTACGACATCGTGCGCAAGATGCGCGCCTCGATCCTCGTGCTCGGACCGCTCCTCGCCCGGGACGGCCGGGCGGAGGTGTCGCTGCCCGGCGGTTGCGCGATCGGGGCGCGGCCGGTGGACCTGCACCTGCGTGGGCTCGAGGCGCTCGGCGCCGAACTCGAACTGCGCGACGGCTACGTGCATGCGACCAGCCCGGGCGGGCGGTTGCGCGGCGCGGACGTCGAATTTCCCTCCGTCTCCGTCGGCGCGACCGAGAACGTGCTGATGGCGGCGACGCTGGCGCGGGGGACCACCGTGCTGCGCAACGCCGCGCGCGAGCCCGAGATCGTCGATCTCGCGCGCTGCCTTCGGGCGATGGGGGCGCAGATTACCGGCGAGGGCGGCGACACGCTGGAGATCGAGGGAGTCGACCGGCTGCGCGGAGCGACCCATCCGGTGGTCACCGACCGGATCGAGCTCGGCACCTACATGCTCGCCCCTGCGATCACCGGGGGCGAGGTCGAACTGATCGGCGGACGGCGCGATCTCGTCGCGGCCTTCGCCGACAAGCTCGAGGAGGCCGGCGTCGACATCGCGGAGACCCCCGACGGCCTCCGCGTGGCGCGACGCAACGGCGCGATCCGGCCGGTGGACGTGCAGACAGCGCCGCATCCGGGCTTTCCAACCGATCTGCAGGCGCAGATGATGGCTCTGCTCTCGCTCGCCGACGGGACGAGCCGGCTCGAGGAGCGCATATTCGAGAACCGTTTCATGCATGCGCCGGAACTGAACCGCATGGGCGCGCGGATCGAGGTGCACGGCGGCATGGCCACGGTCACCGGGGTTCCGGCGCTGCGCGGCGCGCCGGTGATGGCGACGGACCTGCGCGCCTCGATCAGTCTGATCCTCGCGGGGCTCGCCGCCGAGGGCGAGACGATCGTCTCGCGGGTCTATCATCTCGACCGCGGCTACGAGGAGGTCGAGGCGAAGCTCTCGGCTTGCGGCGCGCGCATCCAGCGTCTTCGAGGGGGCGCGGGATGAGCGAAGACGCCCGGTTCCGCGACGGGGACGAGCGGCCGCTCCGGCTGCGCGCCATCGGTCCGGAGGATCTCGCGGTGATCTCCGCGCTCCTGCAGGACGCCGTCGGCGAAACGGGCCGGGCGGCCTGGATGCCGAGGCGGCGGCGGTTCTGCATTCTGCTAAACAGGTTTCGCTGGGAGGACGTCGCCGCCGCGCGCAGGCAGGGCCGGCCTTTTGAAAGGGTGCAGTCCCTGCTGGCGGTGGAGAACGCGCTGCGTGTGCGCGCGGGGGGAGTGGATCCAGGCGATCCGGGGCTGGTGATCTCCCCCCTGTCGGTGGGCTTCGAGGCCGGAGCGGACGGCGCCGGCGTCGTGCGGCTGACGCTCGCTGGTGACGGCGAGATCGCGATCGACGTCGAGTGTCTCGAAGTGACGCTGGTCGACGCCGCGCGACCGCATGTGGCGCGGTCCGCGCGGGCGCCGTCCCATCCCGAACTCGGACGCGGTCTAGGCGGTGGCGCGGCGCCTGGACACGCGCGATCCGGCCTTCGAGACGGCCTTCACCGAGCTGCTCGGCGCCGGCCGCGCGGAGGCGGCGGACGTCGACGCCGAGGTCGCGGCGATCCTCGAAGCGGTCGCCGCGCGCGGCGACGAAGCGGTGATCGAGATGACCCGTCGCTGGGACCGCCTGGAGCTGACGCCTCAGACGCTTGCGGTGTCGGAGGCCGAGATCGACGCCGCGGCGACGGCGGTTCCCGCGGAGGAGCGCGCGGCGCTGGAGCTGGCCGCCGAGCGGATCCGGGCCTATCACGAGCGCCAGCGCCCCGAGGACGCCCGGTGGACCGACGCGCACGGGGCGGAGCTCGGCTGGCGCTGGACCGCCGTGGGCGCGGCAGGCCTCTACGTGCCGGGCGGCACGGCCTCCTACCCGTCTTCGGTGCTGATGAACGCGATCCCGGCGCAGGTGGCGGGCGTGGCGCGCACGGTGATCTGCGCGCCGACCCCGGACGGCGCGATCAACCCTCTGGTGCTCTGCGCCGCGCGGCTGGCCGGCGTGAACGAGATCTATCGGATCGGCGGGGCCCAGGCGATCGCGGCGATGGCCTACGGGACCCGGACAATTGCGCCGGTCGACAAGATCACCGGGCCGGGCAACGCCTGGGTGGCCGCCGCCAAGCGGCGGGTCTTCGGGCGGGTCGGCATCGACATGATCGCCGGCCCCTCGGAAGTGCTTGTGATCGCGGACGCGAGCGCCGACCCCGACTGGCTTGCGCTCGATCTGCTGGCGCAGGCGGAGCACGACGCCGCGGCCCGGTCCATACTGGTGACCGACGATGCGGACTTCGGCGATCGCGTCGCCGCGGCCGTCGACCGTCGCATGGCCACGCTCGCCCGGCGCGGGATCGCGGCCGCGAGCTGGCGCGACCATGGCGCGGTGATCGTCGTGCGCGACTGGACGGAGGCCGTGGCGCTCGCCGACCGCATGGCGCCCGAGCACCTTCAGGTCTGCGCCGGCGAAGCGGAGGCAATCGCGGCGTCCGTACGCAACGCCGGCGCAATCTTCATCGGCGCGCTGACCCCGGAGGCGATCGGCGACTATGTGGGCGGTCCGAACCACGTGCTGCCCACTTCGGGGACAGCGCGGTTCTCGAGCGGGCTCTCGGTGCTCGATTTTATGAAGCGCACCACGATCGCGCGGATGAGTCCCGGGGCGCTGGCGGCGATCGGCCCGGCGGCGGTGACGCTTGCGCGGTCGGAAGGGCTCGAGGCGCACGGGCTCAGCGTGTCGGCGAGGCTGGCGCAACTCAACCAAGCGGCCGGCGATGCCGCAAGCTGATCCCGAACGCGACAGGACGACCGAGCGGCTCTTCGAGATCGCGCTGGACGAGGCTGGCCTGCCGCCCCCGACCCCCGAGATCGAGCAGGAGCGCCGGGTCGCCATCTTCGACCTGATCGAGGGCAACCTCTTTGCGCTCGCGAGCGGCCCGTCGTCGGGTCCCTACCGTCTGGCCCTGCGCCCCGAGGCGCACAGCATCGGCTTCGAGGTCACCACGCGGGACGGGGCGCTCGCGGCGGCGTTCCGGCTTTCGGCCGCGCCCTATCTTCAGGTCGTCCGCGACTATCGTCTGGTCTGCGAGAACTACCTCGACGCGGTGCGCCACCTGTCACCCGGGCGGATCGAGGCCATTGACGAGGCCAGACGCGAGATCCACGAGGAGGGCGCGCGAATTCTGGCGGCCGACCTCTCCGCGCAGGTCCGGATCGACGCCCAGACCGCGCGCCGCCTCTTCACGCTTGTGGCGGTGCTGCGCGTCGCGGATTGAGGCGGCGCGGACGAACATCGCGCACTATCGCGGCAACGCGCTTGAATTCAAGCGTCGCCGCGGCCATACACCACTCGCGCTGCGCCTTCGGGTTCCGCGCATGGCGAAACCGCATCGGAGAGACCATGGCCAAGGAAGAGCTTCTTGAATTTCCCGGCGTCGTGACCGAGCTGCTGCCCAACGCGACATTCCGGGTGGAGCTCGAGAACGGCCACGTCATCATCGCCCATACCGCCGGCAAGATGCGCAAGAACCGCATCCGCGTGCTGGCGGGCGACAAGGTACAGGTGGAGATGACTCCCTACGATCTGACCAAGGGCCGCATCAACTACCGCTACAAGTAGCGGCGGTGCGCCTGATCCTCGCATCGGCGAGCCCGCGCCGTCTCGAACTGCTCGCCCAGATCGGCGTGCAACCGGACGCGGTGCAACCGGCGGCGATCGACGAGACGCCTCTCCGGGACGAACCGCCGCGGGAATGCGCGGAGAGGCTTGCGCTGGCCAAGGTTCAGGCGACGGTGTGCGGACCCGACGATCTGGCGCTGGCAGCGGACACGGTCGTGGCGGTCGGCCGCCGCATCCTGGGCAAACCGGTCGACGCCCACGTGGCGCGCGGCTTCCTGGAATTGCTCTCGGGGCGGCGGCACCGGGTGGTGACCGGAGTAGCGCTGCGCCGGGACGCGCGGGTCTGGAAGCGCCAGGTTGAGACGGTCGTGCGGTTCAAGCGACTCTCGGCGCGAGAGACCGAGGCCTATCTCGCCACCGGGGAGTGGCGCGGCAAAGCCGGCGGCTACGCAATCCAGGGCGCGGCGGCTGCTCTCGTTCCCTGGATTCGCGGCTCCTACAGCAACGTTGTTGGCCTGCCGCTCGCGGAGACCGCGGCGCTGCTGGAAGCGGCCGGCTACCAGCGATGAGCCGGCGCGAGATCCTGATCGGCCCGGGTCCGGAAGGCGGCGGGGCGGCGGCGCTCTTCGTGGACGGACGTATCGAGGATCTGATCCTCGATCCGCCGCCTGAGGATTCGACTCCGTTTCCGGAGGCGATCTTTCTCGGACGCGTCGACCGGACAGGAAAGGGGCTCGGCGGCGCATTCGTGCGTCTGGGCGGCGGCGCGACCGGATTCCTACGCGGACGCTCGGCCCCCGCCCCGGGGGCGCGGCTTCTGGTGCAGGTCTCGGCCTGGGCCGAACCGGGAAAGGCCCCGCCGCTCAGCGGGCGGATCCGGATCAAGGGCCGGCTTGCGGTGCTGACGCCCGGGGTGCCCGGCGTCAACGTTTCGCGCAGCATCGGCGACGAAACGCTCGGGAAACGCCTAAAGGTCGCCGGAGCCGCGGGGCTGGGCGATCTGGCCGTGGACGCGGGCCTGATCGTGCGGACTGCGGCGGCGACCGAGAGCCCGGAGGCGCTCGTCGCGGAAGTCGAGGCGCTCGCAGAGCGGTTTCGCACTCTGGCGGCGGAGACGCGGGGTGAACCCCGCGAGCTCGCGCCGGGGCCGGATGCGGCGGCGATCGCCCGGCGGGACTGGCTCTCCCCCGGTGACCGGCTCCGCGACAGGGCTGACGATCGGGTTGGACACGACATCGAGGAGGCCGTCGCGCATCTGCGCGACCCGGTGGTGGCGCTGGGGGCCGGCGACATGCGCATCGAGGCGACCCGGGCGCTTGTCGCCGTTGACGTGAACACGGGCGGCGACTTCTCGCCGGCGGCGGCGCTCAAGGCCAACCTCGCGGCAGCACGCGCCCTGCCCCGCGAGTTGCGGCTGCGCGGCCTCGGCGGTCAGGTGGTCGTCGACTTTGCGCCTGTCGCGCGGTCCGAACGGCGGCTCATCGAGACCACCCTCGCCAAGGCGCTGCGGGATGATCCTGTGGAGACGACGGTGATCGGCTGGACCGGGCTCGGCCTTCTGGAACTGCGGCGCAAACGCGGCCGCCGGCCTCTGCGCGTCTAGACCCCGACCGCCGCGCGGGCCGAGAACGGACCGCGCCGCCTTCCGGCGTCAAGAAGCATCGCCGCCCGCAGCGCGAGATCCGCAGGTGCGCCTCCCCGACGGAGCGAGGCCGCTGCAGGTGCGCGATAAAGCAGCGCCGCAAAATCGCCGAACTCGCGATGGAGCGCGTCGACGTCGAGCGCTCCCGAGCAGACCATCATCTCGATCGCCCGAGCGCGCAACTGGTCCTCGAGCCCCAGGACGACTCCGCGCTTAACCGCGCCGCGGCCGGAGAGGGCCGCCGCCACCCAATCGGCGGTGCGTATGTCGTTTTGCGCGAGACCCTTGGCGAAGCGCGAGATCGCTCCGGCGCCGATCCCGAACACCGCCGCCGCCGCCGCCGGCGCGTAGCCCGTGATCTGACAACGCCGCAGTGTTCCCTCGGTCGCCGCCGACAGCAGCGGATCCCCGGGCAGGACATGCAGGTCGACCCCAACCGGACGATATCCGGCCTCGGCCAGAAGCGCAGCGGCGCGGTCGTGCTGGGCGCGCCGGGCGGCGGCCGGGGGTATGTCCGCTTCGCGGATCATGTTCTGGCGCTTGGCGAGCCGCGGCGCGTGGATGTATCCCGCCAGCGAGACCCGGTCCGGCTCGAAGCCGATCAGCCGGGCGCAGGTGGCCGCGATCGACTCCTCGGTCTGGCCTGGAAGGCCGTAGAGCAACTCGACATCCACCGCCGCCCCGCCCTTGCGCAGCCAGCCGATCACGCGGGCGGTCGCCTCGGCGCACTGGGTTCGGCCGATGCGGGCCTGGACCGCCGGCGCGAAGTCCTGCACGCCGAGGCGTCCGCGCGTCAGCCCTGCGCGCAGGAAGGCGTCGATCCGGGCGCGGCCGACGGCGGCGGCGTCCACCTCGGAAACGATATCGAAGGCGCCGCTGGTGGGGAAGGCCGCGCGCACGGCCTCGAGCACGCGGGCGAGCGCGCCCTCGGTGAGCTCTGTCGGCGACCCGCCCGCCAGACCCACGGCCCTGACACGCGCGCCGCGGGCCAGGCGACCGGTCCGGGCGATCTCCGCGGCCAGCGCCTCGGCGTAGGCCTCCACCGCCTCGGGCCCGCCCACGCCCTGGGCGCGGAACGCGCAGAACCAGCAGAGCTTGCGGCAGAACGGCACATGGATCCTGAGATCGATCGCCGCGCCCTCCGGCAGCCTCGCCGCCCAGGCGTCGAATCGTTCCTGGGTGACGCCTGCGTCGAAGCGGTCCGGGGAGGGATGGATCACGAAGCGCGGCGCGTTCCGCTCGAAGGGATCGGGATCGCAGGGGGCCGGACGCGCCATCATGTCGCGAGACTGTCCGTCGCGCCTCCGCGGCGCCTTGATCGAGATCAACCGACTACCTATGCTCTATGATTATGGGCATGTAATCGGGGCGATGCGGGTGCGGGTGGAAGCGGTTCCAGCGAAGGTCGGCTTTGGGTGCGTCGAGTGCCCGATCCGCCACAGGGCCGTCTGCGCGCATTGCGACGCGCGAGAACTGGCCCTGCTCGACGGGGTCAAGAGCTACCGCACCTACCGCCCTGGGGAATCGATCGCCTGGGCGGGGGAACCGATGGCCATCGTTGGCTCGGTGTTGCGCGGGCTGGCCACCCTGTCGCGCACGCTTCCCGACGGCCGCCGCCAGATGGTCGGGTTGCTTTTTCCGTCCGATTTCGTCGGACGGCCGGGCCGGGAAACATCGCCCTACGACGTCGTCGCGGCCACCGACGTTACCTTCTGCTGCTTCCGGCGCTCCGAGTTCGAGCGCATCATCGCGGCAAACCCGCATGTGGGCGAACGTCTCCTTGAGATGACGCTCGACGAACTCGACAGCGCGCGCGAATGGATGCTCCTGCTCGGCCGCAAGACCGCGCGGGAGAAGATCGCGAGTCTGCTGGCGATCATGGCGCGGCGCAGCGTGGAAGACGCGTCCGCCCGCCCGGGCGACGGGCTCGCCTTTCCGCTCTTCATCACCCGGGAGGCGATGGCGGACTACCTCGGTTTGACCATCGAGACCGTCAGCCGGCAGATCTCGTCCCTACGCCGGGGCGGTCTGATCGAGCTCGAGGACAGCCGGACGGTGCGCATTCCGGACTTCGCCAGACTGCTCGACGCGGCCGGCGACGACGCCGACGGCGCGGTCCTGTCCTGATCCTCCCGGTTTCCTGAACCCCCGCACAGCGGCCTGAGGCTCTGCGGGCGGTTGCGCCTTGCAGCCTGAGCATGCGAGGCTCAACCCGCGCTGCGTGCTTATGGCGCACGAAAAACGGGGCGGCGGACTTGATCTGAATCAAAGTGCGCGTCGATAATGCGCCGCACAAGCGGCGTCACCGCACCGCAGAAACCGGACCGAGAGCCGGCCACCGAAGAGGGACGACTGGGAACATGCTGAATGCGTTCAAGATCACGGCGCTGGGGCTGCTGACGCTCTTCTTTGCGATGGCGGCGAACTACGGGCTCGACCAGGTCTACCAGGTTCACGCGCTGCTGATGACGGCCGTCGCGGCCGTGGCGATGGTCTGGACGATCCGGCACGCCGGGTCCGGGCGGATTACCACCGCCTCTCCTGACGAGGGATACATGGACGGGGTGATCCGCTACGGCGTGATCGCGACCGCGCTCTGGGGCGTCGTCGGGTTCCTCGCAGGGACCTACATCGCCTTCCAGCTCGCCTTCCCACAGCTCAACCTCGGACTGCCCTGGACCAGCTTCGGGCGCCTGCGGCCGCTGCACACCTCGGCGGTGATCTTCGCGTTCGGTGGCAACGCCCTGATCGCGACCTCCTTCTATGTGGTTCAGCGCACCTGCGCTGCGCGGCTCTGGGGGGGCGGCTTGGCGTGGTTCGTGTTCTGGGGCTACAACCTCTTCATCGTGCTCGCAGCGACCAGTTATGTGCTCGGCGGCTCGCAGGGTAAGGAATACGCCGAACCCGAATGGTACGTCGACCTCTGGCTGACTATCGTCTGGGTGGCCTACCTGCTGGTCTTCCTCGGCACGATCGTGAAGCGCAAGGAACCCCACATCTACGTGGCGAACTGGTTCTTTCTCAGCTTCATTGTGACCGTGGCGATGCTGCACGTGGTCAACAACCTTGCGGTGCCGGTCTCGATCTGGTCGTCGCAGTCTGTGATCATCTTCCCCGGCGTGCAGGGCGCGATGGTCCAGTGGTGGTACGGTCACAACGCCGTTGGCTTCTTCCTGACGGCGGGCTTTCTGGGGATGATGTACTACTTCATCCCCAAGCAGGCTGAACGTCCGATCTATTCCTACCGGCTCTCAATCATCCACTTCTGGGCGCTGATATTCCTCTACATCTGGGCGGGGCCGCATCACCTGCACTACACCGCCCTGCCCGACTGGGCGCAGACCTTGGGCATGGTGATGTCGGTGGTGCTCTGGATGCCGTCCTGGGGCGGCATGATCAACGGTCTGATGACCCTGCAGGGGGCCTGGGACAAGCTGCGCACCGACCCGGTGATCCGGATGATGGTGATCTCGGTGGGCTTCTACGGCATGTCGACCTTCGAGGGGCCGATGATGTCAATCAAGGCGGTCAACAGCCTGAGCCACTACACCGACTGGACCATCGGCCACGTGCATTCCGGCGCGCTCGGCTGGAACGGCATGATCACCTTCGGGGCGCTCTACTTCCTCGTGCCACGCCTGTGGAACCGCGAGCGGCTCTACTCGCTCAGCCTGGTGTCGTGGCACTTCTGGCTCGCGACCATCGGGATCGTGCTCTATGCCTCTTCGATGTGGGTGACAGGCATCATGGAAGGCCTGATGTGGCGCGAAGTGGACGCACAGGGCTTCCTCGTGAACTCGTTCGCCGACACCGTGGCCGCGAAGTTCCCGATGTACGTGGTGCGGGCGCTTGGCGGGGTGCTCTATCTCGCAGGGGCGCTGATCATGCTCTACAACCTCTGGAAAACCATCGTCGGCGCCGGGCAGCCCGTGCGCGCCGCCGCGGTTCCGGCCGAATAGGGAGCGCGCGGCATGAACATCCTCTCCAAGCACGGCGTCATCGAGCGCAACGCCTTCCTCCTGCTCGTGCTCAGCTTCATCGTGGTGACGATCGGCGGCCTTGTGCAGATCGTGCCCCTCTTCTATCTCGACAACACCATCGAGGAAGTCGAGGGAATGCGGCCCTATTCGCCGCTCGAACTCGAGGGGCGCAACATTTACATCGCCGAAGGCTGCTACGTCTGCCACAGCCAGATGATCCGGGCGCTGCGCGACGAAGTCGATCGCTACGGACACTACAGCCTGGCGGCGGAATTGATGTACGACCACCCGTTCCAGTGGGGATCGAAGCGCACCGGGCCGGATCTGGCGCGGGTTGGCGGGCGCTATTCGGACGACTGGCATATCGCGCACTTCAACAACCCGCGCGATCTGGTGCCCGAGTCGATCATGCCCTCCTATCCGTGGCTGGCGCGCACGCCGGTGAGCCCCGACAACATCGAGCGGCACCTGCGCGCCCAGCGGATGGCGGGCGTGCCCTACACCGACGAGATGATCGAGGCCGCCAAGGCCGACTTCATCGCGCAGGCCGATCCCGACGCGGGCGACGTGGATGCGCTGCTCGCGCGCTATCCCAAGGCGCAGGCGCGCAATTTCGACGGGCAGCCGGGCATCACCCAGCTCGACGCGATGATCGCCTATCTGCAGATGCTCGGCACGCTGGTTGATTTTTCAACCTTCGAGCCGGTCCCGAGCCGATAGGAGGCGGGGTTGGACACCTACGGTTTCCTGAGGCAACTCGCCGACAGTTGGGGCGTGATTGGAATGCTGGCCGCCTTCGGGATGGTGGTGATCTGGGTGTTCCGGCCCGGCTCGTCCGAGATCCACGCGGAAAGCGCGAACATGATCTTCCGCAACGAAGACAAACCCAAGGATGACGACGATGGCCGGTGAACGCGAAGTCGACCAGGAGACGCAGACCGAGACCACCGGGCACGAATGGGACGGCATCAAGGAGCTCGACACCCCGATGCCGCGGTGGTGGCTGTGGACCTTCTACGCCACGATAGTCTGGGCGATCATCTACACCATCCTGTTTCCGGCATGGCCGCTGATCAACGGCGCGACCGCGGGCATTCTCGGCTATTCGAGCCGGGAGGTGGTGGCGCAGGAACTTGAGGCCCAGCGCGAGGCCAACTCCACGCTCAACGGCCGACTGCTCGACACCGAACTCGAGGCGATCGCTGAGGATCCCGAACTTCTGCGCTTCGCGACCGCGGGCGGCGCGGCGGTGTTCCGCAACAACTGTTCCCAGTGCCACGGCGCCGGTGGCCAGGGCGCCATTGGCGGCTATCCGAGCCTCGTCGACGACAGCTGGCTCTGGGGCGGCGGGGTGGCGGACATCCACCAGACCCTCCTGCACGGCATCCGCTACGAGGCCGACCCCGATACCCGCTTCAGCGAGATGCCGGCATTCGGCGACATCCTCAGCGAGGAGGAAATCGACGGGCTGGTCCAGTATGTGCTGGCCCTCTCGGGCGCCGACCACGATGCGGCCATGGCCGAAGCCTCCGAGCAGACCTTCCTCGACAACTGTTCCGCCTGCCACGGCGAGGACGGCAAGGGAATGCGCGAGCTTGGCGCGCCGAGCCTCGCGGATCCGATCTGGCTCTACGGCGGCTCGCCCGAGGAAATCCGCTCGCAAATTGCGAACGCACGCAACGGGGTTATGCCGGCCTTCCAGAACCGTCTGAGCCAGGAGGATATCCGGAAGGTGTCCATATACGTGCACGCGCTTGGCGGCGGCGAATAGACGGACGGGCGATCGGCGGCAGGTCGCCGGAAGGCCATCCGCGCTCACGACGGGGCGATCCGGTCAATTTGCCTCGTTGAACCTGACCGGGACGGTCCGGTACATTCGCGTCGGCGAATGTAAGTTCGACGCCGTCAGAACCGAGGCATCCGAGTGACCCACACCGTTGAAGAGCCGCCGAAACTCTACGCCGCCGCCGAGCCGATCTTCCCGCGCAGGGTCAAGGGCAAGTTCCGCACGCTGAAGTGGTGGATCCTGGCGCTGACCCTCGGCGTCTACTACATCACGCCATGGTTGCGCTGGGACCGCGGCCCGCAATTGCCGGACCAGGCGGTTCTCGTCGATCTGGCCAACCGCCGCTTCTACTTCTTCTTCATCGAAATCTGGCCGCACGAGTTCTACTTCGTCGCGGGCCTGCTGATCATGGCGGGGCTCGGACTCTTCCTCTTCACTGCGGCGCTCGGGCGCGTCTGGTGCGGCTACACCTGCCCGCAGACCGTCTGGACCGACCTCTTCATCCTGGTGGAGCGCTGGATCGAGGGCGACCGCAACGCCCGCGTGCGTCTCTGGAACGCGCCCTGGGACGGCCACAAGATCCGTCTCCGCGCCACCAAGTGGACGGTCTGGCTGCTGATCGCGGTGGCCACGGGCGGCGCCTGGGTCTTCTATTTCGCCGACGCCCCCACCCTGCTGAAGAACCTCTTCACCTTCCAGGCGCCGCCGGTGGCCTATCTCTCCATCGCCATCCTCACCGCGACGACCTTCACCTTCGGCGGCTTCATGCGCGAGCAGGTCTGCATCTACATGTGCCCCTGGCCCCGCATCCAGGGCGCAATGATGGACGAGCAGACCCTCACCGTCGCCTACCGCGACTGGCGGGGCGAGCCGCGCGGCAAGCACCGCAAGGCCGCCGGCGCCGACGCGCTGGGCGACTGCATCGACTGCAACGCATGCGTGAACGTCTGCCCGATGGGCATCGACATCCGCGACGGCCAGCAGCTCGCCTGCATCACCTGCGCGCTCTGCATCGACGCCTGCGACGACGTGATGGACAAGATCGACAAGCCGCGCGGGCTCATCGACTACATCACGCTCGAAGACGGCGAGCACGAGCGCGCCGGCGGGGCCCACACGCCGGTCTGGAAGCGCATCTTCCGGCCTAGGATCCTGGTCTACGCCGCGTTCTGGAGCGCTATCGGCGTGGGGCTGGTGGCGGCGCTCATCCTGCGCACCGACATGACCATCGCCGTTGAGCCCGTGCGCAACCCCATCAACGTCACGTTGTCGGACGGCTCCATCCGCAACGCCTACGAGGTGCGGCTGCGCAACATGACGGGCGAGGACCGCGAGATGCGGCTCTCGGTGGTCACAGAGGCGCCGCTGACGATGGAGCTCGAGGGCGTCCCCGGCCAAGTGCTGACCGTGCCCGCCGACGAGACCCTGCGCCAGCGGGTCTACCTCACGGCCCCGGCCGACAGCGCCGCCGCCGACGACCCGCTCATGCATGTCGAACTGGTGGCCGAGGACGTCGGCACCGGTCATCGCGAAGTCGGGGAGGCCGCATTCCGCGGACGGCAGAATTGAGTGGCGGCTCCGGTCCCGGGCCGCTGACCGGCCGCAAGGTTCTGATCATCGCTCTGTCGGCCTTCGGGGTGATCCTGGCTGCGAATCTCACGCTGATGTTCACGGCGATCGGCACCTTCTCGGGGCTGGTGGTGCCCAACAGCTATGTCGCCAGCCAGTCCTTCGACGCACGCCGCAAGGCGCAGGAGGCGCTAGGCTGGACCGTCGAGATCGCCTATGCGGACGGCGCGCTGGCGCTCGACTTCATCGGGCCGGACGGCGCGGTGGTGCGCCCGCAGACGCTCGCGGTGACCGTCGGCAGGCCGACGTCGCGCCACGAGGATCTGACGGCCGCGCTCGATTACGGGCCAAAGGGCTACACCGCGGCCATGGCGCTCGAGCCGGGCAACTGGAACGTCGAGATCGCCGCCACGGCCCCCGACGGCACCGAGTTCCTGCAGCGGCGCAGCTTCTATCTGGCTGACGGAGGATGAGCGACGCCGCGGCGATCCCGGGCGGCGCGGCCTGTCCGGGCTGCGCGGCTGCGCCTGCCGAGGTGGCGAGGGCGCGCGCCGGTGCAACCGGCGCTGCGCTCCGGCGCTTCGAGCTGTCGCTCCCCGAGATCCACTGCGCAAGCTGCATCGCCGGCGTCGAACGGGCGCTGATGGCGACGCCTGGCGTCGCTGCGGCGCGGGTAAACCTGACGCTCAGGCGCGTCGCCGTCACCGGTGAGGACGCGCCCGGCGCAGAGGATGCGCTGATCGCGGCGCTCGGAGCGCGAGGCTTTCTGGCCCGCCCGCTCGACAGCGCGACGCTCGAGGCGACGCGGGTCGACGCCGAGGGCCGCGCGCTGCTTGCGCGCATTGCGGTCACAGGATTCGCGCTGATGAACGTGATGCTGCTGTCGGTCAGCGTCTGGTCGGGCGCCTCCGACACGACCCGCGACCTGATGCACTGGATCTCCGCGGCGATCGCATTGCCTGCGGTCGCCTTCGGCGCGCATCCCTTCCTGCGCAACGCCGTCTCGGCGTTGCGCGGCGGCCGGCTCGACATGGACGTGCCGATCTCCACGGCGATAGTGCTGGCGCTCGGCGTCTCGCTCTGGGAGACGCTGCATTCCGGTGCGCATGCGTTCTTCGACGCGGCGCTGATGCTGACCTTCTTTCTGCTGATCGGGCGCTACCTCGCGCATCTCACCCGCGCCTCCGCCCGGTCCGCGGCGGCGGAGCTGGCCGCGCTCGAGGTTCGGCGGGCCGTACGGGTGACGTCGGATGGCCGGCGCGAGACCGTGCCCGTGGACGCCCTTCGGATCGGCGACGTGCTGGCGGTCGCGCCCGGCGAGCGGATCCCAGCGGACGGATCGGTCGTCGAGGGGCGCTCCGAGATCGACCCCGCGCTGCTGACCGGGGAGACCACGCCGGAGGCCGTCGGCCCCGCCGGAGCGGTGCGGGCGGGAATGACCAACATCTCCGGACCGCTCCTCATCCGCGCCGACGCGCTAGGCGAGGACACGCTGCTCGCCCAGATCGGACGGTTGGTGGAGGCGGCCGAGCAGAGCCGCTCGCGGTACGCCGGGCTCGCCGACCGCGCCTCGCAGGTCTACAGCCACGTGGTCAACGTGCTGGCGGTACTGGCTCTGTTGAGTTGGGGCGTAATCGCCGGCGACTGGCGGCTTGCGATCAACATCGCCGCCGCGGTGCTGATCATCACCTGTCCCTGCGCGCTTGGGCTGGCGGTGCCCGCGGTGCTGACCGCGGCCTCCGGGCGACTCTTCCGCAAGGGCGTGCTGCTCAAGGACGGCGACGCCTTCGAGCGTCTGGCCCGCATCGACGCGGTCGTCTTCGACAAGACCGGGACGCTGACCACCGGCCGGCCGGTGCTGCTGAACGCAGGCGATCTGTCCCGCGCGGATTTCGCGGTCGCCTCCGCCCTTGCGCGCGGCAGCGCCCATCCGCTCTCGCGCGCGATCGCCGCCGCAGCCGAGGCGCAGGACGTTGCGCCGGCGGCGGTTTCGGACGTCGAGGAACTGCCCGGGCTCGGCGCGCGCGGGACGCTCGATGGCCGTGAGGCGCGCCTGGGCCGGGCCGAATGGGTCGGCGGCGCCGAGACCGAGCAGACCGCGGCCTGGCTGCGGGTCGGCGATGCGGCGCCGGTGGCGCTCCTGTTTGCGGACGAGGTGCGCGCGGAGGCTGCGCAGACCGTCGCGGCGCTGAAGGCCCGCGGGCTCCACGTGGCGCTCCTCTCGGGAGACGCCGAGGCGCCGGCGCGCGCGATCGCCGAAGCGGTCGGGATCGAGGACTGGACGGCGCGCGCCACGCCGGCGTCGAAGGTTGAGCGCCTCGAGGAAATGCGCGCCCGGGGCGGACGGCCGCTGATGGTGGGCGACGGGCTTAACGACGCGGCGGCTCTCACGGCGGCCTATGTCTCGATATCTCCCGCCTCGGCGGTGGATGCGAGTCGGAACGCCGCGGACATGATCGTGGTCGGCGACCGCATCGACCGTGTTGTGGACGCCCTCGACCTGGCGCGGGTCGCGCGGCGGCGCATCCTGGAGAACTTCGCCATGGCCTTCGCCTACAACATCGTGACCGTGCCGATCGCCTTCGCCGGACTGGTGACTCCGCTGATCGCGGCGGTCTCGATGTCGGGGAGCTCGATCGTCGTGGCGCTCAACGCCATGCGGCTGGGCAGGGCGCGATGAACATCCTGCTCATCCTCATCCCGGCCACGCTGATCCTCGGCGGCCTTGGCCTCGCTGCCTTCTTCTGGTCGTTGCGCAGCAACCAGTTCGACGATCCCGAGGGCGACGCCAACCGGATCCTGTCCGATCGCTATGATGATCGTCCGGCCCCGGACACCGACAAAGATTCACGTTAACTCTTTTTCCCTTTAAATACAAGCCCTTGAGAGCGGTCCGCACGCGGACCGCTCACGTGACCGCCGCCCGGGCCCGGTATTTGGGCGCGCGCCAGGCCCCTCCAGCCAGCACCTGCTCGAGCGTGCGGGCCGCCCGCACCACGTCGGAATGGCGGACATAGAGCGGCGCGAAGCCGAAGCGCATGATGTCGGGCGCACGAAAGTCGCCGATCACGCCTCGCGCGATCAGCGCCTGCACCACCGCATAGCCTTCCGGATGCGTCAGCGCCACCTGGCTGCCCCGTTCCGCCGCCGCACGCGGGCTCGCCAGAGTGACGCCATAGTCGCTTGCCCCCGCCTCGGCCAGCGCAATGAAGCGTTCGGTGAGCGCGACGCTCTTTTCCCGCAGCGCCACGACGTCGCAGCCCTCCAGCGCGTCGAGCGCCGCGGCGAGCGCCCGGAACGACAGGATCGGCTGGGTGCCACAGAGAAAGCGCCGGATCCCCGGGTCGGGCGCGTAGGCGGGGTCGAAGTCGAAGGGCCGCGCATGCCCCCACCAGCCCGACAGCGGCTGGCGGATCTGCGCAAGATGCCGGCGCGCGGCGAAGACGAAGGCAGGTGCGCCCGGTCCACCGTTGAGATACTTGTAGGTACAGCCGACCGCGAGATCCGCCCCGTGCCGGTTTAACCCGACGTCGATGACGCCTGCGCTGTGGCAGAGGTCCCAGATCACCACGGCGCCGGCGGCGTGCGCCCGGCGCGTCACCGCGGCGAGATCGCGCAGCCTGCCGCTGCGATAGTCGACCTGGTTGACGAGCACCACCGCCGTCGTCTCGTCGATCAGGTCGACAAGCTCCGGCCCGTCGACCCCCTCGAGGCGCATCGCCGCGTCCGGTCGGGTCTGGCGCACGCCCTCCGCGATGTAGAGGTCGGTGGGAAAGCTGCCGACCTCGGCGACGATCACCGACCGGTCGGGGCGCAGGTTCAGCCCCGCATGAATGGTCTTGTAGATGTTGAGCGTCGTGGTGTCGCAGACCACCACCTCGCCCGCATCCGCGCCAATGACGGGAGCGAGGCGGTCGCCGTAGAGTGTCGGCAGGTCGAACCAGGCCGCACTGTTCCAGCTCGTGATCAGGTCCTGCGCCCACTCCCGCTCGAGCGCCGTCGTCGTCTCCGCGAAGACCGTCTCCGGGGCCGGGCCGAGGGAGTTGCCATCGAGATAGATCACGCCCGCGGGCAGGCGGAAACGCGACCGCGCGAAGGCAAGCGGATCGGCGGCGTCGGCGGCCTCGGCCTCCGCCAGCGCCCCGGACCAGAATCGGTCGTCCCGCATCTCATATCCTCCCGACGTCAGCGCGAGCGTCTTCGAGCGAGACGGCCAGCGCAAGTCCCGTCGACCGGCGCAAACTGCTTGACGCTTCGGACGCCCCCACCTAAAAGGCCTCGGTGACGCAGCTTGCAACCGCCGAAGGGTGCGTAAGCTGTTCCAATCGCGCGGTTGTAGCTCAGTCGGTTAGAGTGCCGGCCTGTCACGCCGGAGGTCGCGGGTTCGAGCCCCGTCAACCGCGCCACTTCTCTCATTTTGGCGGTTCGGAGACACGTTGTGCGCCTCAGTTGCGCGACGGATAGATCCCGAACAGACAGATGATGTGGTTGATCGCCAGCGAGGGCTGGCTCAGCGCCACGCTCTGACCTCCGCCCGCCGGAGCTATCGTCGTGGTGGATGTCGCAGCGCTGTCCGCCATAATGACGTCCGCGGGCTTGTTGGAATAGATCCGCGCGCCGTTCGCCCTGCCAAGCACGCCTCCGTCGGCCTTCGCACGCCGCGCACGCTCGCTCGCTGCGCTCAGCCGCGTTTCGGTCTGCGCTTCGTGAGTGTGGGCTGGCATCTGGTCGGGCGTGAGCGTCGTCACTTCGGTGCCAAATCCCGAGCCGACCGGACGGGGCGATAGCCCCGGTCCAGCGCCGGCGTGAACGGCCGCGCGACCGCGCAGATCCGGCAGCGCGAAGGTCGTGCGGCCGTCGCCGCCGTAGGTTGTTCCCAGTATGGAGAACAGCGCGGTGTTCTGGGAGATCGGCAGGAGCTGGCCATCAAGCAGCGCCCAGCCGCGCGGCGCGAACGTTCCCGCAAACATGCGGATCTCGCCGATCAAGCACTCCTGCGCGCGCGCTGTCGGCGCCCCAGCAATCAGCGCCATCGTCAGCAGCAGTCCGGTGGATCTTGCGCCCGGCATGGCTCCCTCGATCGGGAGGCGGCGCACACGACCGCCCAATGTCAGCCTAAGCATGGCGCCCTCTCGAGGCAATCGCGGTGTCGGTCAGGGCGGCGAAAAGGCTTGGCGCAAGCGGTAACGGTCTGATACTGCTTTCATTAACGGCCGGTCCGGCCGTCAACAGGAAGCGCGCGACGCTGCGGGGGGACCGCCGGGGCGGCTTTGGTATTTGGGAGCGAACGCATGGCCTTCGGAGACCTTCTTGGGCAAATACTTCAACAAGGCGCAGCGGGACAGGATCGAGCGACCGGACGGTTGCAGAATACGCTGAACGATCTCAGCCGGCAGGGCGGCGTCGAGGACATCTTCGGCCAGCTCCAGGGCAGAGCTGACCCCGGAAGGCCGCAGGCCCAGGCCGGCCTCGGCGGCCTCGCGGAAATGGCCAAGGACTTCCTCGGCAAGGAGCAAATGGGCGGGCTCACTACCGGCCAGATCGGCGGGATCGGCGCGGCTGCCGGCGCGCTGCTGGGGGGTGGCGTCGGGGGCGCGGCCCGCGGTGGCATCATGGCGGTTCTCGGCACGATGGCGATAAGCGCGCTCAAAGGGGGACCGGCGAAGGCCTCGGGCCAGGCGGCGCCGGACGCGCGCGCGGGATCCGGCGTCAAGGAACTGCGCATCGAACCCAAGCAGGTCGAGGAGTTGACCGGTCCCGCGGCGCAGAAGCTGCTGTTGCGCGCGATGATCGCTGCCGCGAAGGCGGACGGCCAGATCGACAAGGCCGAGATCGAGAAGATCATCGGCAAGATCGGCGGCGAGGGCGTAACGGACGCCGAGAAGCAGTTCGTCATCGAGGAGATGCGCGCGCCGCTGGACATCGACGCCATCGCCGGGGAGGTGAGGTCGCCGGCCCAGGCTGCGGAAGTCTACGCGGCCTCCATCCTGGCCATCGACATCGACAGCGAGGCGGAGAAGCAATATCTGGCCAAGCTTGCGAACGCCATGCGGATGGATCCGCAGACCGTTGTTCGCCTCCACCAGATGATCGACGCGGCCTGAGGACGCTGCGACACGGGGCGCCCGGAAGACGTCCCGGCCGGGGTGGGTCCATGACCGCTCCCCGGCCGGAAGTTGCGCACGCCAGGCTCGGATCTGAATTTTACGACCCGGTCGCGCCGGCGGCCTTTCCGCAGGCGGTCCTGCAGTTCCGAAACGACGACTGGGCGGCGCGGGTCGGGCTCGGCGAGATCGACGACGCGGAATGGCTGGCGCGGTTCGCGCGGTTCGAGCCGATGGCCGGGAGCTTCGAGGCGCCCCTTGCGCTGCGATACCACGGGCATCAGTTCCGCGCCTACAATCCCGATATCGGTGACGGACGGGGATTTCTCTACGCGCAGTTGCGCGATCTCGCCGACGGACGCCTCCTCGATCTCGGCACCAAGGGGTCCGGGACGACGCCCTATTCCCGCTTCGGCGACGGCCGGCTTACGCTCAAGGGCGGAGTTCGCGAGATCCTCGCCACGGAAATGCTCGAGGCCCTCGGGGTCTACACGTCCAAGACCTTGTCTCTTGTCGAGACCGGCGAGGCGCTGAGCCGCAACGACGAACCCTCCCCCACACGGTCGGCGGTGCTGGTGCGGCTGAGCCACAGCCACATCCGGATCGGCACGTTCCAGCGGCTTGCTGCCCACGAGGCGTTCGCTTCGATGCGCATGCTGGTCGATCACGCGATCGAGCACTTCTGGCCTGACGCCGGTAACGCGCCAGAGCCGGTCGCGGGGCTCTACGACGCCATCGTCGGCGCGACGGCGCAACTTGGCGCGGAGTGGTTCGCCGCGGGCTTCGTGCACGGAGTTCTCAACACCGACAACATCAACATCACCGGAGAGAGCTTCGACTACGGGCCTTGGCGCTTTCTCGACCGGTTCGATCCAAGCTTCACCGCCGCCTATTTCGACCACGGCGGCCTCTACAGCTTCGCACGGCAGCCGGAGGCGCTGAACTGGAATCTCGCGAGGCTCGGCGAATGCCTGATCCCGGTGTCGTCGCGTGCGGCGATCGAGCCCGTGTTCGAGAGCTTTTCTGAGCGCTTCCATGACCATCTCGCTCGGCAGACCCTGGCGCGCCTGGGGCTGACGCTGTCGGTCGACGCGCAGACCGGCCACGGGCTCGTGCGCGCGTTCTGGAACGCCATGCAGGAGACATCGCCGCCCTTACAACAGGTGTTCCATGACCTGCTCGGGATTTCCCCCGCCCGTATAGCGGCCAGCCCGCTTGTTGATGTGTTCGCAGGACCGACCTGGGCGGCGGCGATCGAGGGGCTGTCCACCCTCCCCCGCGCGCCCGGCCTCGCCGCGGCGCTCACCCACCCCGCGGCGGAAGCGCCACCGCAGACGATGGTGATCGAGGAAGTCGAGGCGATCTGGGCGGCGATCGACAAGGACGACGACTGGGGCCCGCTGGCCACCAAGGTTGCGGCGCTGCGCCGTAGCCAGTCGTTCGGCTGGGCGCTCGGCCTGCTCGCCGGTCCCAATGGACGCCCCGGACATCTGCCACGAGCTATGGCTGAATCTGGGTGACGCGGCCTGATCAGGCGGCGCGGGTTTCGGCATCGTCGATGGCGACGCCGTCGGTGAACTTGACGCCTTCGACCGCGAGAGGCGACTGGTTCGCCCCCGTCAGTCGGCGCCATTTCTTCGACGCTGCGCGGACGAGGGTGAAGACCATCAGCTTCGCCGTCTTCTGCGAAAGTGCGCCCTTGGTCCTGACGGTCCGGTGCCGAACGGTGGCGAAGACGCTCTCGATCGGGTTGGCGGTGCGCAGGTGATCCCAGTGCTCGGCCGGGAAGTCGAAGAACGCCAGCAGCGCCTCGCGGTCCCTGGCCATGCAGGCGACGGCTTTGTCGTACTTGGCGCCGTATTTCGCGGCGAAGGTTTCCATGGCGGCCTCTGCCGCGGACCGGGTCTCCGCCTGCCAGACGTCGCGCAGGTCGGACCTCACCGTCGGCGCCATGGATTTCGGGAACTTGTCGAGCACGTTGGCGACCTTGTGCATCCAGCACCTCTGGTGACGCGTGCCGGGGAAGACCTCGTCCAGCGCCTTCCAGAAGCCGAGCGCACCGTCCCCGACGGCGAGCTCGGGTGCGACGGCGAAGCCGCGGGCCTTGAGGTCGACCAGCAGCTCGCGCCAGCTATGAGCGCTCTCCCGTGTGCCCACGTGGAAGCCGGGCAGCTCCTTCCTGCCCTCAGGGGTGGCGCCGATGATGACGAGGATGCACTCCGCCTCAGGCTCCATCCGGGCCTGGAGGTAGACGCCGTCGGCCCAAACGCAGACGTGCCGGCGGGTCGAGAGGTCGCGGTGCTGCCAACGTTCGTACTCCGTCTGCCACCCGGCCGTCAGCCGCGAAATCACGCCCGGCGACAGGTTGGGCGCATCCTGGCCAAGAAGCGCCGCGAGCGCCTCCTGGAAATCGCCGGTGGAGACGCCGCGCAAGTAGAGATCGGGCAGCAGGGCGTCGAGGCTCCTCGATCGGCGGGACCATTTCGGCAGGATGGCCGCGGCCACAAGCAGGGCATGCGCCATCTGCGCAAGCTGCGCACCTTCCTCGGTCGGCTGATCCGCGACATCGCCCGCAAGATCGAGGGCGATCCCGCGCGCGAGGCGGCCTGCGCCGAGACGCTGGAGCGCGCCCGGCGCATCCATGGCCAGCGCCCGGGCGACGCCGACAAGCTCTACGCCTTCCACGCGCCAGAGGCCGAATGCATCGCCCGCGGCAAGGCCCGCGCCCGCCACGAGTTCGGCGTGAAGACCTCCGTCGCCGTCACCAACGCCCGCGGGCCCGGCGGCCAGTTCGTGCTCGGCGCAAAGACCCTGCCGGGAAACCCCTATGACGGCCACAGCCCCGCGGCCCAGATCGACCAGGTCGCCCGCCTCACCGGCCGCCCGGTCCGGCGCGCCTATGTCGATCGCGGCTACCGCGGCCACGGCGTCGCGCGCGAGGGACTGCAGGTCGTGGTCTCCCAAACCCGCGGCATCCTCTCGCCCACCATCCGCCGCGAGATGCGAAGGCGGAACGCCATCGAGCCCGTGCTCGGCCACATGAAGACCGACGGCCTGCTCGAACGAAACCACCTCCACGGCCCGAGGGTGACGCCGTCAATTCCATCCTCTGCGCCATCGGGCACAACTGCCGCCTGCTGCTCGCATGGTTCACGCGCCTATTGGCGTGCCTGATCACCACCGCGCCAGGCATCGCCGCGGAAATCCTCCGCGCCATCATCGCGATCATGCAGCCGCGACCTGCGCGCCACATCCAGGCCGAATAAGTGCAACGCGTTCTTCACGGACGACGATCTCCGTGAGCGGGTCCTCGACAGAACCCGGCTGGCGCAACAGGATGATGCTGGTATCGTCCTTCATGGCATATCGCTCCGCCTGGAGGTTCTGGAAGGCTCGATCACCCGCCACGATACGCCGCCCGCTCAGCTCGCATCACCCAGTTTCAGCCATAGCTCCCTCTGCCTCTCGACGCGGACTGATCGGTCAGGCCGTCGCAAAGCGGGCGTCGGCGGAGAGCGGGCCCTCCGCAACAACCGCGCCACGATCGATCAGGTCGATGAGATGGGCGAGCACGTTGCGCTTCGCGGCCGGGTGAAGTGCAGGATCGACGTCTCGGTAAATGGCGCTGACGAGGCTTGCCGCATCCGCCGATCCGGTGGAGAGTCGCTTGAGAATCTCACGCTCCCGCGCGCGGCGATGCGCGGCGAGTTCGGCGACGCGCGCCTGTGGCCGGGTCACCGGCGCGCCGTGACCGGGATGGTAGACTGCGTCGCTGCGCGCGGCTAGCCGGGCAAGCGAGCCCATGAAGGCGCCGAGATCGCCATCTGGCGGCGAGATCATCGTGCTCGCCCAACCCATCACCATGTCTCCGCTGAAGAGCGCTCCACCTTCGCTCCAAGCGAAACAGAGGTGATCGGCGATGTGTCCGGGCGTGTGCAGGACCTCGAGCATCCAGCCCCGCCCTTCGATCCGGTCGCCGTCGCGCAGGAGGCGATCAGGTCTGAATCGCCCATCGACCCCTTCTCCACCCCCGAAGCCGCCGCACCGGGCGAGATCGGTCATTCGCGGGGCGCGCGCTGCGACTGGATCGCCGTGGGCGAGCACCGGCGCGCCCACCCTCTCGGCGAAGCTCCGGGCGCCCGAGGAATGATCGAGGTGCGCATGGGTGACCAGCACCGCGCGCACCGACGCGCCGTCAAGCGCCGCCTCGAGCGCGTCAAGATGTTTGGGATCGTCAGGTCCGGGATCGATGACGGCTGCATCGGGTCCGCCGGCGCCCAGCACATAGCTGCGGGTTCCGCTGAACGTCATGGGCCCGGGGTTCGGAGCTGTGACGCACACAAGCCCCCGACCGAGAACCTCGGTCGCGCCCGAGCCTGTGGCGGTCAAGCGGCGCGCGCTTGCGTGGGGCCGGGTCGGGGCATAGGTGTGCCGCTCCATGAGCAGTGTGCGCTTCAAGTCGGTCCTTCCCAAGAGCCTGTTCGGCCGGGCGCTGCTCATTCTTATGGTCCCGATCATCGCCCTGCAACTGGTCGTCGGGCTGGTGTTTTTCCAGCGTCACTATACGCGGGTCACCGAACAGCTCACGCGCGGCGTCGCGCAGGAGTTGAGTTACGTGGTCGGAGAAATCGAAGCGGCGGCCAGTCCGGACGCGGCCATGGCGATGCTCCCGAGCGTCGGTGCGGCGCTTGACTTGGGGCTGCGACTTGAGCCGGGCGCAGAGGTGAACCCGGGGGCGCAACGTCGGACCCTCGACGCCACCGGAGGCACGGCGATCGCCACTCTGCAGGAGGCCCTCGACCGGCCGATCAGCGTCGATTTGTTGCTCGACCCGCGAAACGCCGAAATCGGGATTCAGACCACGAAAGGCGCACTCTACGCGGTGGCTCCTCGCAACCTTTTGACCGTGACCAACCCCCACCAGCTTCTGGTCCTGATGCTGATCGCAGCGATTCTGCTGACGACGATCGCGGTTCTCTTCCTGCGCAACCAGGTGCGACCGATCCGGGCGCTCGCCGAGGCGGCGGAGGACTTCGGAAAGGGCCGGTCGACCGCGTTCCGACCGGCCGGCGCCGAGGAGGTGCGACGCGCAGGCATGGCGTTTCTCTCCATGCGGTCCCGTCTGGAGCGCCAGATCGAGCAGCGCACCCAGATGCTCTCCGGCGTAAGCCATGACCTCCGGACGCCGCTGACCCGCATGAAGCTGACGCTGGCGCTGATGGAAGAAAGCGAGGAAACCCGCGACCTCGCCCAGGATCTCGACCAGATGGACCGGATGCTGGGCGAGTTCCTCGCCTTTGCGCGCGGCGACGTGCTCGAGGAGACCACCGAATCCGACGCGGTCGCGCTGGCCCGCGGCGTCGTCGAGGACGCGCGCCGGGCGGGGAACGAAGTTGTGCTCGAAACCGAAGGATCGCCGCGGGCGGCAAGGGTCGCGCTTCGGGCAGGTTCGGTGACCCGCGCGCTTCAGAACCTCGTGGGCAACGCGGCGCGGCACGGAGAGCGGGTGCGGGTTACCGTCCGGCTCAAGCCGCGTCGCGTCGACTTCGTCGTCGAGGACGACGGGCCCGGGATCCCCGCCACCGACCGCGAGCGTGCGCTCCAGCCCTTCACCCGGCTCGACCCCGCGCGCAGCCAGAACGCAGGCGGCCACGTCGGGCTCGGCCTGTCGATCGCGATGGACGTGGCGCGCAACCATGGCGGCGCGCTTGACCTAGGGGAGAGCGCCGATCTTGGCGGACTCAGGGCGGTGCTGCGTCTGCCTCGATGAAGCAGGAACGTGACCTCGGTTTGACGCTGGCGCGGCGCGATGGCGCAACCTAGATTTCCACCCGGAGACGCATCCCATGAAGCCAATCGTGACGCTGACGCTCAACCCCTGCATCGATGGCTCGGCCGAAGCCGAGATCGTGCGTCCGACCCGCAAGGTCCGCACGCGGGGCGACCGATACGATCCGGGCGGCGGCGGGATCAACGTCGCGCGCGTGATCGCCGAATTCGGCGGCCCAGCGGTTCCGGTCTACCTGAGCGGCGGCGCCACAGGCCCGGTTCTCGACGCGATGCTGCGGGCTGCAGGTTTCGACGCCCGCCCGGTGCCGATCAGAGACCATACCCGCATCAGCCACGCGGTATTCGAGCGGTCGACCGGGCTCGAGTACAGGTTCGTTCCCGAGGGTCCGCTGGTTGGGGCTGCCGATTGGAACGCCTGCCTGGCGACGCTTGAGACGCTCGACTTCGACTGGCTGGTGGTGAGCGGCAGCCTGCCCCGCGGTCTTGCGCCCGAAACTCTGGCTGGTCTCGCGCCGCTCGCCGCGTCACGCGGCGCGCGTCTGGTCGTCGACACCTCCGGCCCGGCGTTGGCCGCGACCCTGGCGGCGGGGGGAGTGCACCTGGCGAAACCCAGCGCTGGCGAGTTCCGGGAGCTTACCGGGAAGGCGCTTGAAACACTTCCGGAGATCGAGACGGCGGCTCTGGATATCGTTCGGGGTGGCGGCGCCACAATGCTCGCGGTCTCGCTCGGCCATGATGACCAAGGCGGAAGTCCCCATTGATATGCTGACCACCGTTGCCGATACGGTAAATGGTATCTCATTTATGAAGGCTCCCGACAAACTTATACCGGTGGCTGTTGAGAGTGAAGGCGTTGACCTGACTGGGGCTGACGCCTATCATAACGCAGGTTATGACGGTTCAAACGTCAAAGTTGCGGTGTTCGATGTGGGTTTTGCCGGCTTGCCATCAGCAATACCCGACGAACTTCCGGCTGATGTTGTAAAAATTGACTGCACGGGGCAGCTGCGTATCCAGCAGTTTTTCTGCTGAAACAGAACCCCATGGTACAGCGGTGGCCGAAATTGTTTATGATATGGCGCCCGGTGCTAACGCTTTATTTGATCAAGGTCACTGATGGGATGGACCTCGAGGATGCCAAAAATTTTGCCGTAAACAATGGAATCAGAATCATCAACATGTCTCTGGTGGTGCCAAATACGAACTTTTATGATGGGGAGTGCTGGTCACTTAGTGGATTCTCCAACCCTGTCTGTACCGCAAACGATGCTTATGCAAACAATATCCTCTGGGTGAATGCCGCCGGCAACGAGGCCCAACGGCATTACGAGGCTGTTTTTACGGATTCGGACCGTAATGGATGGCACAATGTTTCTGGCAGTAATGAGACCATCAGCATTTCTGCAAATGCCGACGATACCATTGATGTGTATCTGACATGGGATGCCTGGCCCACCACGGACCAAGACTATGATCTTTATCTTTATAACAGTTCTAATACTTGAGTTGATAATAGCTTGAATCTCAGGCAAACGGATCGTCAATCACCAATAGAAAACATTGTATTATTCTGTTCCGGTGAAATATTATCTTAAAATTCGTCAGGAAAGCGCTCCTCAAATCATCGACTGGAATTATACAGTATCTATCACAACTTATCTCCTGCAGTAGCATCCAGCAGCCTGCTGGGACCGGCTGACGCTGCCGGCGCAATGGCTGTGGGCGCCATTAATTATAATAACTGGACCACAGGTCCCCAGGAACCCTACAGCTCTCAAGGCCCCACCAACGACGGCAGGCCAAAACCGGATATCATGGGGCCGGACAATGTTTCAAGTGATGTTTATGGTTCCAGGATTTACCGGCACCAGTGCATCCTGCGCGCACGTTGCCGGTGCGGCGGCACTCATACTGGATAAGATATCCAGAATTTTAATGTGGAGGGCCTCTGGCAATCTCTGACCTTAACTGCTATTGATATGGGAGATCCAAACATTTATGGTCATGGACGTCTGAAATTAGATATTAATGGTGCTATCACAAGCAACATTACCGTTACCAGCAGTGGCGGTGGCGGTGGCGGCGGCTGTTTTATTGCCACCGCAGCGTATGGATCTTACGCGGCGCCGTGTGTTGGGATATTGCGGGAGATGCGGGATCGCTTTCTTATAAAGAGCAGCATCGGAAAAAGCTTTGTAAACCTGTATTACAAATATTCACCACCTATGGCTGACTTTATTGCGAATCACGACAACGTAAAGATATTGGTCCGTTTGAGCCTTTTACCCCTTGTGGGAATCAGCTGGCTGGCCCTAAAATTGGGCCCCATGTTTACAATAACTTTGATGGTCCTTTTTGTGTTTGGTCTTATCCGGCTTTTCTCGAATAAAACGTTCTCAAACAGGAAAACCATTTAACCGGCTTGACCATTTATCGATACAGGTCTTTCAGTTAGTATTTTAATTGTGTTTTTTTTCATTTTGTGGCATTTTTTTCTTCTCGTCACAAAGTCACCAGACACTAAGAACGAATAATAAAATCCTTCGTGTCTTTGTGCCTTGGTGGCAAATATTTTTGGTTCCCCGATAAATCGGGATTTCAATTTTGCTACAACCGGCCTGTCCCGTTTGCGGGGCTTGGCCGGGTTTGGGTATGCAGAGGAGCGCAAATGGCACTCAAGGAACACGAATACATCAGGCAGACTCTGGAAAGATACACCAATAGTCCGCTTGAAGATTTTTGCGAGCATGTAATTATTACGAATTTTAAACGCTATTTAAACCGATTCAATGAAAGGGTTCAGGGAGATTATCACGAAGGTAATTTCCGCATTGTCAACGTGAAATCCATGAATTGTACGATGATAGACTTTGGCATCGGTTCTCCCCAGGCCGCTCTGGTTATAAACTGTCTTGCTTACCTTGACAATCTCAAATCTGTGGTCATGCTTGGGATGTGCGGCGGAATAGATGATACCCTTGAAGATCGGCAACTTTATCATCCCCTCCGCAGCCATCCGTGGGGAGGGAACCAGCCGGCACTACCTCCCGCCGGAGTTTCCCGCCATACCCACCTCTTCGGTGAATCTTTTCTGTATCGGAGCCCTTCGAAAATTAAACCTGGCCCCCAAGTGCGGCATTGTATATACCACAGACCGGCGTCTATGGGAGTTCGATGATAAATTCGTCACTCATTTAAGGCAACAGCGGATACTTGCCATCGATATGGAACTGGCGACCCTATTCTCTGTAGCCTATCATTATGAAGTTCCCATTGGGTCTGTGATGCTGGTGTCAGATATGCCATTGCAAAAACGAGGCATAAAAGACAAGAAGATGCAGGACGATATTTTTTCTAACCATATGGAGACCCATTTGGATATTGCAATAGATGTGATCGAAAATTTAAATGCAAAGTGGGATAAAATAGAACGAGAGCTCACCAGCGAATGGTAGGACCATGCCTTTTTAAATAAGATTGCTTGACAAAAACATATTTGTACTTATTATCTGCAAGTATTCATTGTGAAAATATTAGACAAATACCCCTATGGGGCAAAAATGCCCTGAATGAGGGGTTTTTTATTCAATAAAACCTTAACAAGTGTCTATCCAGAAATGAGATATTTTGTTCAAGATCGAGGCATGCGAGAAAATTAACCACAGGCAT
>CAVOZD010000009.1:0-150660 GCA_963700835.1 uncultured Alphaproteobacteria bacterium | reverse complement strand
CCAGGCGTTCATGCGACAGCTCGACCCCCGGCAGATGCCCCAGCAGCACCCGGTGCGCGTGCAGCGCCCCCTTCGGCGGGCCAGTCGTGCCCGAGGTGTAGCAGATCAGCGCCGGATCGTCCGGCCCGGTGGGATGATTGGTGAAGACGTCCGAAGCCTCGCCGATCTCTCGCCAGAACCCCGTGGCGCCGCGGGCGGGGCCGTCGATGGAAAGGACCGAGCGCAACTCGGGCAGATCGCCACGGATCGCCTCGATCTTGGGCAGGTTGTCCGCGTCGGTGACCAGCGCCCGCGCGCCGCTGTCGCGCAGCCGGTAGGAGAGGCCGTCCTCGCCGAAGAGCGTGAAGAGCGGCACCGTCACCGCGCCCATGCGATGGGCGGCGAGATGCGCGATGGCCACCTCGGGCGTCTGCGGAAGCAGGATGGCGACGCGATCCCCCGCCCCGACCCCGTGGGCGGCGAGCACGTTGGCCAGGCGCCGCGAGGCCCGGGCGAGCTGCGCGTAGGTGTGCTCTCGAAGCACGCCGCCAGGCAGCAACTGGCGCACCGCGGCGCGGTCGGGCTCCCGCCGGGCCCAGCCGTCGCAGCAGGCCTCGGCGATGTTGAACCGCCGCCAGCGCGGCCGACGGAACTCCCGCCGCAGCGCGGTCCATTCCGTCGCCGCGCCAAGAAGGCTCAGGCTCGGTTGTCGCAGCGCCATCGTGACCCTCGCCCTGTACGACGGCGTCCGTCGCCGGCACCTCCGTCGGGCTCGCGCCCTTGATGTGCGCCGCGCGCATCCATAGACTCTGCTCCAAAGAGTTGGGAGGAAAGCTTGTCGGACCCCGCGCCCCTTGTCGATCCGTTTCAGCGGAAGATCAGCTATCTGCGCGTCTCGGTCACCGACCGCTGCGACTTCCGCTGCGTCTACTGCATGTCCGAGGACATGACCTTCCTGCCCAAGCGCGATCTGCTGACCCTCGAGGAACTCGACCGCCTGTGCTCGGCCTTCGTGGACCTCGGCGTCGCCAAGCTGCGCATCACCGGCGGCGAACCGCTGGTCCGGCGCGGCGTCATGTCCTTTTTCAGGGCGATGTCGCGCCACCTCACCAGCGGGCGGCTCTCGGAGTTGACGCTGACGACTAACGGCAGCCAGCTGCGGCGGTTCGCGGCGGAACTCGCCGATTGCGGCGTGCGTCGCGTCAACGTCTCGCTCGACACGCTCGACCGCGAGAAGTTCCGGGCGATCACCCGCTGGGGCCGCTTCGACCAGGTTCTCGACGGCATCGACGCGGCGGTCGAGGCGGGCCTGAAGGTGAAGATCAACGCCGTGGCGCTCCGGGGCGTCAACGACGGCGAGATCCACGATCTCGTCGCGTGGTGCGGCGATCGCGGGCATGACCTCACCTTCATCGAGGTCATGCCGATGGGCGATCTTGGCAACGAGGGCCGCCTCGACCAGTACTATTCGCTGAAAGCCCTCCGGCGCGACCTCGAGGCGCGCTGGACGCTGACCGACACCGCCGACCGCACCGGCGGACCGGCGCGCTATGTGCGGGTGGCCGAGACCGGCGGGCGGATAGGCTTCATCACGCCGCTGACCCACAATTTCTGCGAGAGTTGCAACCGGGTTCGACTGACCTGCATCGGGCAGCTCTACACGTGCCTCGGACAGGAGGACGACGCAGACCTGCGCGCGCCGCTGCGCGCCCATCCCGACGCCGACGCGCCCCTGGTGGCCGCGATCCGCGCTGCCATCGCCCGCAAGCCGCGCGGCCACGACTTCGACTATTCCCGGCAGGCCGCGACCGGACAGGTCTCGC
Source organism: uncultured Alphaproteobacteria bacterium (assembly GCA_963700835.1). Taxonomy (GTDB): domain Bacteria; phylum Pseudomonadota; class Alphaproteobacteria; order Rhodobacterales; family Rhodobacteraceae; genus Amaricoccus. Next base: position 148,858 of record CAVOZD010000009.1, on the reverse strand, counting down.
GGCACATGAACCACACCGGCGGTTAGTCGGCGATGAACGAGGCCAGTCCGGTGGAGATAGGCGCGGTGGACTCGCTCTCCACTCGCCCGGACTGGCGCTACGTCCTCCAGGAATTCCACGACCATTACCGGGCCCAGTCTTCGGGTGGATCGGAGCCGATCCGCGCCCACCAGCGCAAGGTCCGCGCCAAGATCACCCAGTTGCTGCGCAGCGATCCGGCGGTTCTGCGACTGCCGACCGACCGGCTCCCGGTGGTGGCGCATCTGCGGCGGGCGCTGGATGGCGGCAAGGCCGATCACGGCGCATCCTTTGTGCGGGCCATCGACGCCGTCGCCGAGAGCCTGCGCTGGCAATACGGATACGACCGCGTGCCCCGCGGCCTTGCCACGAAGTTCGCCTTCGCCGAGTTCGCCGGCCCGAGCGGTCCCGTCGAATGCCGCGAGCTGATCCTCGGGATCGTGCTGTTCGCGCCGGGCTGCGTCTATCCCGCCCACGCTCACGCCGGCATCTCGGAGAGCTACGTCTGCCTCTCGGGAGCGATGTCGGAGAACCATCAGGGTGTCTACGGGCCGGGATCGCTGATCTTCAATCCGCCGGGGCACATGCACCGGATCACGGTGTCCGACCGCGAACCCACGCTTCTGGCCTGGGCCTGGGAGGGCGATCCGGCGAGCCTCGCAGGGAACAAGATGACGTTTTCGCGGAAAGTCTCGCGCTGAGCGTCGTTTCGGCTCGCATGTCGGCCGCAAGCCGCTAGGTTTCCGTCGTCGCCGCGGATTGGCGCGCGCAGCAAAAATGGGGGAAGGATCGGATGAAACGCACTGGATCGGCAGTCTGGAACGGCGAGATCAAGACGGGCTCGGGCGTCGTCTCGACCGAAAGCGGCGCGCTTGAAGCCCTGCCCTACAGCTTCGCCAAGCGCTTCGGCGACGACGCCGGCACGAACCCCGAGGAACTGATCGGCGCGGCCCACGCCGCGTGTTTCTCCATGGCGCTGTCGGGCGTGCTGGGCTCGCACGGCCTGACCGCCGACGAGATCTCCACCACCGCCACCGTGACTTTGGTCCCGATCGAGGTCGGGTTCGAGATCGCCTCCGTGCACCTCAAAGTTCGCGCCAGGATCCCGGGCGCCGAAGCGGACAAGTTCGCCGAGTTGGCCGCGGCGGCCAAGGCGGGCTGCCCTGTGTCCAAGGCTCTGGCCAGCATCGAGATCACGATGGACGCCGCGCTCGCGGACTGAGCCACACGCTGCCTCGCGCGACCACGGCACTCGCCAGACGCGCGGCCCACCGCGAGCCTCGCGGTGGGAACAGCTGATGTGCGGACAGCCCTCAGAAATGCTTTCGGACAGGTAAATTTCAACCCGTCTTATTCAATGAATTTAAGAGTTCTGACGATTTGTCCGCTCGCGGAAAAACCCGGCTTCCGCACAAAAAATCGGAGGGGCGCGAGGCCCCTCTGGAAGTGCTGCGGTGGCCTGGTGTCGCTCTGCTCGATGGGCCTTCCCGCTGTGGAATCCGCCATTAGTAGCCCCCCTGAGGTGAGCCAGAATCTCTGTTATCACGGGTGCTCGAATACGATCGGCCGGCGAAACACCGTCTTCGTTCGCCTATGGGCGCCGTAGACTCACATTCCAAGTGCGACACCGGCTATGTCCGGAGCCACCTGGCAGCGCGATCGTGTCCCAACGCTTGGTGTAGGATCGCTGACCTCCGGAGAGGTCCGAGCCTGATCAGGTTGCCAGGGCGGGCAGCCTGACGGTGGGATTGTCGGTGAAGGCGGGCGATGGTTTCAAGGCTCATGTAGCGCCGCGCGACGGTCCACTCGTCGTTGGTCTCCAGCATCAGAGCGCCGACGAGCCGGATGATGGCTCCGTCGTTGGGAAAGATCCCGATGACGTCGGCACGTCGCTTGATCTCGCGGTTCACCCGTTCGAGTGGGTTCGTAGACGAGATTTGCGCCCAGTGCTCGCGCGGGAAGTCCATGTAGGCGAGGACGTCGTCGCGTGAGGCGTCCATGAAGGTGCCGAGCTCTTCGATCTTCTCGCGCAATGCGTCGGCGACCGTGTCCCACTGAGCTTCGGCGTCGGCCTTGGTCTCTTGGGCGAAGATCGTCTTCAGCATCGCCGCCACGGCCGTGCGCTGCTTGGCCGGGGCGTGTGCCAGCGCGTTTCGCATCCAGTGAACGCGGGGGCTGTTGAAGAAGCCTTCCGGAGCTGATTCCATGAGCCGGGCGGTTCATGGGAAGGCGGCATGCTCGGACGGAAGGAACGCGGTCAGCTGGAGCTGTTCATGACGGGGTCGTTGCGTCAGCTCGTGCCCGACGATCATGTCCTCGCGCGGGTGGATCGCGTGCTCGACTTCTCCTGGCTTCGGGCCGAGGTCGCCGAGCACTACTGCGAGACGAACGGGCGGCCCGGCGTCGATCCCGAGGTCGCGGTCCGGCTGATGCTCGCGGGGTTCTTGCTCGGGATCGTGCATGACCGGCGGCTGCTGCGGGAGGCGCAGGTCAATCTCGCGATCCGCTGGTTCGTCGGCTACGGACTGCACGAGGCGCTGCCGGATCATTCCTCGCTGACCCGCATCCGCCAGCGCTGGGGCGCCGATTGCTTCCGGCGCATCTTCGAGCGGACGGTGCAGGCCTGCGTGGCGGCGAAGATCGCCAGGGGCGAGATCGTGCATGTCGACGCCTCGCTGATCCGGGCGGACGTGAGCTGGGAGAGCTTGGCCGTGCGCCACGTCGACGCCGTCGCGGAGGCGAACGACGACGGCGTGACGGCGGAGCGCGACAGCCGCAACACCGGCAAGCACAAGAAGGTCTGCGTCACCGACCCCGACGCCTCGATGGCGACCAACGGGCGGAACCGCCGGCTCGAGCCGGCCTACAAGCAGCACGCGGTGGTCGACGACGCCTTCGGGGTGGTGCTCGACGTCGAGGTCACCACCGGCGAGGTCAACGAGGGGCAGGTCGTGCTCGCGCGCATCGACGCCGTCGCCGAAACCACCGGCGCGCCGATCCGGACAGTGACGGCCGACGCGGGTTACGCCTATGCCAAGGTCTACGGCGGGCTTGAGCGGCGCGAGATCGAGGCGGTGATCCCGGCCAAGGCCGAGCCGATCCGCAGCCCCGTGCCGCTGCGCCGCTTCCGCTACGACGCGCGCCACGACATCCTGAAGTGCCCGCGCGGCAGGGTCCTGCGGCCGACCCGGCCGGTGAAGCACGGCCGCTTCTTCTACTCCCGCGCCGTCGATTGCAAAGGCTGCGACCTCGCCGCGCTCTGCCTCTCCAAGGGGCGCGTGAACAAGGCCGTCGTGATCGGTGACGATTACCCGGCGCTGCTGCGCGCCCGCCGCCGGCGCGAGCGGTGGAGCGACGAGGACCGCCGGCTCTACCAGCGCCACCGCTGGCGATCGGAGGGCTACCACGGCGAGGCGAAGACCTGGCACGGCCTCGCCCGCGCCGTCAGGCGCGGCCTGCCGAACATGCGCATCCAGGCCTACCTCACGGCGGCGGCGGTCAACCTAAAGCGGCTCGCGGCCGCCCTTATCGCTGTTCTGCTCCTGATCCGGCCCATGCGCGGCATGGGGAGATCGAGCGTCGCGCGGCTCCGCCTGTGGGAAGTCGGGATGCGGCGAGCAGCTCCGGCAACCGGATAGACTGCCGCAAAGCCGGCTTCTTCAACAGCCCCCGCGTGCACTGGATCAGGAACGCGCTGGCGCATGTCTCGCGGGGCCAGCACACCGTCGTCGCCGCGGCGATCCGGCAGGCCTTCGACCAGCCCGACCGGGCCCATGCCGGCGAGACCTGGCGCAAGGTCGCCGAGCAGATCCGCCCGCGCTGGCCCAAGCTGGCCGACCTGATGGACGCGAGCGAGCACGACGTTCTGGCCTACATGTCCTTCCCCCGTCAGCACCGCACCAAGCCTCACAGCACCAACCCGATCATATCGCGCAGCAGATCAGCGTCGGGGGCCTTCACCACGAGGTCGCGGAAGTTCATCATGTCGGTGGTCATCGGTGGTCCTCTCGGTCTTGGGTTGGCCTAAGCAACCAGACCCTACCGGAACATTGCCGGTGACCACCTCAGCCAGAACCTACACCACAGGATGGGGCAGTACCATCCGGACTTAGGTAGCAAATGCACCAAGTTGGGATTTATCGCCCGAGCGTGGCGGCGTTCGAATGTGGCATGGGCGAACCGTTGGTGATCCAGACGCTGACGGAGAAGCGGGCCGAGATACTCGGTCGGATCACGGCGTATGAGGCGCAGATCGCGCAGGCCAAGCACGATCTGGCGCATGTGAACGCGACGATCGAGTTGTTCGCCGCTCCTGACCGGCAGCGCGCCCGCTACATGGTCAGCCACGGGTTCTTCAAGAAGGGCGAGATCGCCGACATCTGTGCGCGCCATCTTGATGTTGACGGTGAGATGACGACGCGGGAGTTCGCAGAGCGTGTGATGGTCGAACGCGATCTCGAAATCTCCGACAACGCGCTGCGCAACTCGGTTGTGTTCAAAGTGGTTCAGGCGTTGCGGCACGCGAAGCGCCGGAAGCTCGTCCGCATGGTCGAGAAGCGAAAGGGCATGTGCGTCTGGGCTGCGGGCGACGCGATCACGCTGCGCGTCGTTGCCAGTAGCCCTTCCACTCCCGGCTGACCGGTGCGGCAAGCGCCTCGCCGATCAGGCGATCGGCGAGGCGGCCGTTGCTCTCCTGCCGGTGATCCTCAAGCCACGCGGCATGGGCCGCGTAGGTGCCGAGATACCGGTCCCGACCTTGAGATGCTGGCCCACGATCATTCGGCGCAGCCGCGAGAAGAAGCTCTCGGCGACCGTTGGTGTGAATTCCGTTCAGGCTGTAGGCCTCTGAATGATTGATTCGTTGCACGTTGAACGTCCGGTTCCAGCAGATCCCAATGGGCGACCTCGTCGGCCGAGATGACGGAGCCCGGAGCAATCCTCTCCCGGGCGAAGTCGACGCCCTGGGCCTCTCTCAGGAAGGGGCGCGTCACCGTTCGGCCGCCCCGTTGGCGCAGCACGACCACGGCACGGCGCTTTCCGCTGCGATTGCCCGAAAGCCGGCGGTCGATGCGCTCTTCGCGGAGATTGGCGGGCCGGACATGTCCGCCGAATACGGCACCATCCACCTCGACTTCGCCCTCCAGATGGATCTCCCTGATCTCGGCGGCCAGCGCCTCCCGCAATTTGTGCATCAGCACGAAGGCCGTCTTGTGCTGCACGTCCAGATCGCGCGACAGCTGAACGGCCGAGAGGCCCTTGGACGCATTCACGAAGAGGCAGATCGCGCCGAGGAGGTCGACGAACGACAGCTTGCGCGAGGCGAAGATCGTGCCCGAGGTCACGCTGAACTGGCGATGACAGGCGGCGCACTTGAAGCGGCGGCGTGTCGAAAGATCATAGACATCGAGGCAGCCACACGCCGGACAGACCGGCTCGCCATCGGTCTCTGTCCAGCGCAACCGGCAGAACCGTCGATACGCCGCCTCCTCACCTTCAGAGAAGATCGACTTCAGCGACAACGTCCGCGCCGCCGCCGAAAGCAGGAAATGCTGCGCCATCTTCGCCTCGTGAACATCTCGTATGTTCGCTCTATGTTCTATCTGAGCGCGAATATCAACGTTTGGTGCATTTGCTACCTAAGTCCGGTACCATCCGCCGCCGGTCGTGTTGATCGCTTCAACCCACTCGGCGAGAGCATGACGCTTGGACCGATTCTGCTCGGAAACCTGTCCCTTGATTTCGAGTGCGAGCATCGTGCCGTTCCGGAGTCGGATAATGAAATCGGACACATATCAGCGGCGGGAGCCTTGCCATATGTAGTGGACCTGGAACCCGAGGTGGTCGCTTTTGACGTAGGCTTCGACCTCGTCGTGTTTTTCGAGCGCGGTGACGGTGTAGTGGATTGCACATGACGAATGAGTCCCGACTGGGATTCCGTTCAGGCTTGGGTTGTGCGCATCAGCATGACTTGCACAACCCAAGCCTGAACGGAATCCCAGTCGGAACTCATTCGTCATGTGCAATCCACTAGAACGGGAAAAGGAGCGCGAAGTGATTGAGGTCATCTTACGGGATGGCCGTCCGCCGGACGACTCTGACAATTCCGCTGGATAGGAACGGAGGCGACGGTGGCTGCTTCCGTAATGTTCATGACATGTTCCCGTGTGCCATACGAGCGCGTCATTCTCGACCCCCGCTACTCCGTCCGGCTGGAGAACGTGCGAGCTTCCGACGCCATAGACGCCGAGTGTCTGGGCTGCGGCCGGAAGTGGCGGATCGCGCCTCATCGACTTCACGACCGCTATCAGGGTTTCTTGCGGCTTCAGCAGATCGGGAGGGAGATGCGCTGTGCGAGTTGCGGCGCAGGCTCGGCGATGGTTTGGAGTGTGGTGTGGGCGTCACCGTGAAGGAAAACAGCTCCGCGAGCCTAGTGTGGATTTATGGTGAGATTCGGCCGCATCGACCCGGCCTAGGGGGATAATTAGAGGGATACGAATCCGCTCTCCGCCTGCATCTTGTTGGTTTTAAACGCAATTTTCTCTAAAAGTGGTGCCCGGGGGCGGATTTGAACCACCGACACGCGGATTTTCAGTCCGCTGCTCTACCCCTGAGCTACCCGGGCGCCGAAGATGGGGTCGATCGTCGGGTGACTAGGCCAGCGTCGCGGGGCTGTCCAGCGAAAAACGCCGTCCCACGGCCCCTGTCAGATCGGTCGGCCGCGCAACAGCAGCGGCAGGTCGCCGGTCAGACCGGCGGCCTCGCGGATCAGGCGTCGGCGCAGCGCCGGCCAGCGCCCGACCGCCCCCAGCCCGAGGTCGCGGCCGAGGCGTAGGATCGGGTTATCGTTGGAAAACAGCCGATTGATCCCGTCGGTCGCGACGGCGAGTTGCGTCGCGTCAAAGCGCCGCCAGCGCTGGTAGCGCGCGAGCACATCCGGCGCGCCGATATCCTCGCCGCGCCGGCGGGCGGTGACTGCGACTTCAGCGAGCGCGGCCACGTCGCGAAGCCCGAGGTTGAGCCCCTGCCCGGCCAGCGGATGAATGCCGTGGGCGGCGTCTCCGACCAGCGCCAGCCGCGCGTCCACCAGACGGCTGGCGAGCGACAGCCCCAGCGGATAGGCGTAGCGACGCCCGGCCAGCGCGATGTCGCCGAGAAAGTCCCCGAACCTCGGCCGGAGCACTGCGAGGTAGTCCGCGTCTTTGAGCCCGTCGATGACCGCGGCGCGATCCCGGCGCTCGGTCCAGACGATCGAGGACCGGTCTCCCGGCAGCGGCAGGATCGCGAGCGGCCCCTCGGGCATGAAGAACTGGTGGGCGACGCCATGGTGCGGCCATTCGTGGTCGACCGAGCAGACGAGGCCGCTCTGGCCGTAGTCCCAGCCTGTCCGCCGGATGCCGGCCCTGGCGGCGACACCGCTGGCCCGCCCATCGCAACCGGCGAGCAACCTTGCGCGCAGGACCTCGCCGCCGGCAAGCGTCACCGCGATCCCGCCCGGACCGGCCTCCTGGGCGACCACCTCGGCGCGGTCGCGCCGGCTCGCCAGCGACGTCGTCGCCAGGGCGGCGGCCAGACCCGCGCGGAGATACCGGTCCTCGAGGAAGTGGCCCATCGGGCCGTCGTCGATCTCGCGGTGATCAAAGTGCAGCGACCAGGGGCTCGCGCCCTCGCCCGCGCGCCCGTCGCTGATGCGGATGTCGTTGATGGCCTCGGCCTGCGAGGCGAGCGACGCCCAGAGCCCCAGCGCCTCGAGCATCCGGCGCGAGGACAGCGCCAGCGCATAGGCGCGCCCGTCGAAGCCCGCGTCCGCCTGCGCGCTTCCTTCGCCTGCGTCGAGCACGAGGCTCGACACGCCGCCCGAGGCCAGCGCCAACGCCAGCATCGGCCCGTTCAGGCCGCCGCCGACGATCAGCACGTCGCAATAATAATCCATGTCTGGGATTATGGACGGCGCATCGGGATTGTCCACGCCGCGCGCCGGACCAGGCCGGCGCCAATGGGTAACGTATCCGCTGAAGGGTTTATTGTCGCGGCTCGGCCGCGGGGCTAGGCTCGGGCGCATAGCCGCAGCGGGAAGCACATGGACGAATGGCTTGGCATGTCGGCGGCGGCGCTGGGACGCGGGATCGACGCGGGCACGATCGACCCGCGCGCCTTGGCGGAGACCTTCATCGCCGCGATCGAGGTCCATCCGCACCGCGACCGGATCTACACGCGCACGACGCCGGACCGCGCCCGGGCGGAGGCGGCAGCGGCCGCCGCGCGGGCCCGTGCAGGCGTGCGGCGCGGACCTCTCGACGGCGTGCCCATCTCGTGGAAGGATCTCTTCGACGTCGCCGGCGTCGCCACCGAGGGCGGATCGCGTCTTCTCGCCGGCCACATCGCTGACCGAGACGCCGCGGCGCTCGCCGCCGCATCGCGGGCCGGGCTGATATGCCTCGGCAAGACCCATCTGAGCGAGCTTGCGTTTTCGGTCCTGGGCGTCAACCCGGTCACCGCCACACCGCCGAACCGCCACGACCTCTCGCTCGCCCCTGGCGGCTCGTCCTCGGGTGCCGCAGCTTCGGTAGCTTTCGGACTGGCGGCGGCGGCGGTCGGCTCGGACACCGCCGGCTCGGCGCGAGTGCCCGCCGCATGGAACGACCTTGTGGGATTCAAGCCCACTCACGGCCTCTTGTCGCTTCACGGCGCGCTGCCGCTCCGACCGGGCTTCGACACTGTCGGCGTGGTCGCCCGATCGGTCGAGGACGCATCGGCGCTCCTAGCGGCGCTCGGCGGCCCGCGCGTCGACCTCGCAGGCGTCGGTCTCCGCGGCACCCGATTCCTCCTGCTCGAAGATCCGGCGACACTTCCGACACGCCACGCGCCCGCCGCAGCAGTCGAGGCTACGTTCAGCCGCCTCATCGCCGCCGGCGCGCACATCGACCGCCGCGCCGTTGCCGCTATTGCGCCGACACTCGCTATCTTCCCGGTCATCAGCGGTAGCGAGGCCTATGGCGTCTGGTGCGAGGCGATCGAGGCCGACCCCGAGGTCGTGTTCGCACCGATCCGCGACCGATTCCGAACCGGCGCCAGGATCGCCGCAGTCGACTATGTGGCCGGATTGCGGGCGCTTGATGTGCAGCGCCGCGCGTGGACGTTGGCGACCGCAGGTTTCGACGCCGTCCTGATGCCAACCACCGCCAACCTGCCGCCGAGCATCGAGCGCCTGCTCTCGGACCTAGCCTTCTATGTCGCCGAGAACCTGCTCGCGCTGCGCAACGCCACACTCGCCAACCTGTTCGGTCTCTGCGCGCTCAGCCTGCCGACCGGCGCTCCTGCCTGCGGGCTGATGCTCATGGCCGCCGGCGGCGAGGACGCCCGGCTCCTGCGCCTCGCCGCCGCCGCCGAACGGGTCCTTAACGGATAGGACGCAAGATGCTGGACCCAAAGGCTCATCCTTCGTAAGATGGGCTAACACCGGGGCGCTCGAGACCCCGGAGCCGAGGCGATGAGATGCAGGTCCCCGAGCGGTTCGCCGCGCTGCCGGAATACGCTTTTCCGCGATTGCGGAAACTGCTCGACGGGGTCGAACCCGGCGGGCCGGAGATCTCTATGTCCATCGGCGAACCGCGACACCCGATGCCGCCGCTGGTCGCCCGCCTGATCGCCCGGCACGCCAACGAGTTCGGCCGCTATCCACCCAACGAGGGCGTTCCGGAGTTGCGCGCAGGCATCGCCGGCTGGCTCGACCGCCGCTACGGCGTCACGGTCGATCCCGAGACCGCGATCGCGCCCCTGAACGGCACGCGAGAGGGGCTCTTCAACGTCTCGCTCGCGCTTTCGCCCGAGACCAAGGCCGGCGACAAGCCGGTGGTGCTGACGCCCAATCCCTTCTACCAGGCCTACGGTGCCGGAGCGCTGGCGGCGGGTGCCGAGCTGGTCGCGGTCCCCGCCGTCGCCGAGACCGGCTTTCTCCCCGACTACGCCGCGCTTCCCGCACGCCTGCTTGACCGCGTCACGCTCGCCTTCGTCTGTTCGCCGTCCAACCCCCAGGGCGCGGTGGCGGACGAGACGTGGTGGACTGCGCTCTTCCGGCTAGCCGAGCGGCACGACTTCCGGGTGATCGCCGACGAGTGCTACGGGGAGATCTATCGGGTCGCTCCGCCGCCGGGCGCGCTTGCCGTCGCGCGGGCCGCAGGGACCGATCCTGAGCGCGTGCTCGTCTTCCATTCACTCTCGAAGCGCTCGAACGCGCCGGGACTGCGCTCAGGTTTCGTCGCCGGCGGGCCGCGCTGCATCGCCGAGATCCGCCGGCTCAAGGCCTATGGCGGCGCCCCGATCCCGCTGCCGATCCAGCGCGCGTCCGCGGCGCTCTGGGAGGACGAGGCGCATGTGATCGCCAACCGTGCCCAGTATGCTGCGAAGTTCGCGCTGGCCGAAGAGATCCTCGCGGCTCAGCCCGGCTACCGCGCCCCTCAGGCGGGTTTCTTTCTCTGGCTCGAGGTTGGCGACGGCGAAGCGGCGGCGCTCAGGCTCTGGCGAGCGGCGGGCGTGCGGGTGCTCCCCGGGGCCTATCTCGGCCGGGCCACGGCGGACGGCGGCAATCCGGGCGCGCGCTACATCCGGGTGGCGCTGGTGGCGGACGACGACGCGGACGTGCGGCGCGGACTTCAGGCGGTGCGCGCGGCGCTCGCAGGGAACATCGGAACGGAGAGGGCACACTGACATGGCGGCGCGAAGCAAGGCGAAGACCCGGACGCGGCTCGTGGAGAGCGACACCGAGGAAGCGCTCCGGCGGCGCGGGACCGAGTTGCTCGGGCTGATCCTGGTGTCGCTCGCCGCGCTGGCCTGGACGATGCTGTGGACCTATTCGCCCGACGATCCGAGCCTCTTCAGCGCCACCGAAGCCGCGCCGCGCAACGCGCTCGGCTTGGTCGGCGCATCGATCTCGGACCCGCTTCACAGGGCGCTGGGCTGGGCGGGCTTCGGGCTGCCGGTGGCGCTAGCGGCATGGGGCCTGCGGCTGCTGCTGCATGCCGGCGAGACGCGCGCGGTCAGCCGGTCCGTCTTCACGCCCGTGGCGCTGCTCGCCGCCGCCGCCTTCGCCGCGACCCACGTGCCGCCCGCCGGCTGGCGCTTCGACTACGGGCTCGGCGGCCTGCTCGGCGACGCAGCCCTCGGCTCGCTGCTGCGGATCTCGCCGTTCGAGGTGCCGACCTCGCTGTTCCTCGCAACACTCGGGCTCGGCTTCGCCTTCATGGCCATCTCGGCCTTCGCGCTCGGGGTCACCTGGGCGGAGACGCGCGGCTTCCTGCGCTATCTCGCTCATGGCGCGGTGATGCTCTACGCCACCGTGCTCGGGCTGATGGGCCGAAGCATCGGCGGCGTCGCGGGCGGCGCGCGCTGGGCGCAGGGCCGGGCGGCGGCTCGGCGCGAGGCGCGCGGCCGCGCCGCTGACGGCGCCCAGCGGCCGGAAACCACGCCGGGTGGCATCCCGCGCTTCCGGCCGGCCGCCGAGGGCGGCGGCGACGAAAGCCTGATGGCCCGCATCACCGCGGCGGTGCGCGCCCGCGGCGAGGCGGCGCCCGTCGCGAGCCGGGCCGTCAGTCTCCGGGCCGAGGCGCCGCCGATGAGCGCCGCCCTGGCCGCCCGGACGCCGGCGGCGACGGAGATCATCGAGGACGACGACGATGCGGCGCTACCCTGCGCCACACCGCCCGCGGAGCCGCGCGTGCGCCCGCCCGCAGCCCGGCGCACGCAGTTGAGCGCGCGGGCGCGTTCAGAAGAGGAGCCCGAACTGGCGCTCGAGGACACGGCCGGCGAGACCTACGCCACTCCGCCGCTGTCGCTGCTGCAGAACCCTTCGACCATCGTGCGCCATCACCTGTCCAGCGATGCGCTGGAGGAGAACGCGCGCATGCTCGAGACCGTGCTCGACGACTACGGCGTGCGCGGCGAGATCGTCTCGATCCGCCCCGGGCCGGTGGTGACCATGTACGAACTCGAGCCCGCCGCCGGGCTCAAGGCCAGCCGGGTCATCGGCCTGTCGGAGGACATCGCCCGGTCGATGTCGGCGCTGGCCTGCCGCGTCTCGACCATTCCGGGGCGCTCGGTGATCGGCATCGAGCTTCCCAACGACCTGCGCGAGAAGGTGCTCCTGCGCGAGATCCTCTCGGCCAAACCCTACGGCGACAGCGGTCACGCGCTGCCGCTGGCGCTCGGCAAGGACATCGGCGGCGAGCCGGTGGTGGCCAACCTCGCGCGCATGCCACATCTGCTGATCGCCGGCACCACCGGCTCGGGCAAGTCGGTGGCGATCAACACGATGATCCTGTCGCTGCTCTACAAGCTCTCGCCCGATGAATGCCGGCTGATTATGATCGACCCCAAGATGCTAGAGCTCTCGGTCTACGACGGCATCCCGCATCTGCTCTCACCTGTCGTCACCGATCCCAAGAAGGCCGTCGTGGCGCTGAAATGGGTCGTGGCCGAGATGGAGGAGCGCTACCGCAAGATGTCCAAGCTCGGCGTGCGCAACATCGATGGCTACAATGCCCGGGTGCGCGACGCCCTCGCCAGCGGCGAGGCCTTCACACGAACCGTGCAGACCGGGTTCGACGAGGACACCGGCGAGCCGATGTTCGAGACCGAGGAGTTCCACCCCGACACGATGCCTTTCATCGTGGTGATCGTCGATGAGATGGCTGACCTGATGATGGTCGCGGGCAAGGAGATCGAGGCCTGCATCCAGCGCCTCGCCCAGATGGCGCGGGCCTCCGGCATCCACCTCATCATGGCCACCCAGAGACCCTCGGTCGACGTGATCACCGGCACGATCAAGGCGAACTTCCCCACCCGCATATCCTTCCAGGTGACCTCCAAGATCGACAGCCGCACAATTCTGGGGGAGATGGGCGCCGAGCAGCTGCTGGGCCAGGGCGACATGCTCTACATGGCCGGCGGCGGCCGGATCACCCGCGTGCACGGCCCCTTCGTCTCGGACGAGGAGGTGGAGGTGATCGTCAACCACCTCAAGGCCCAGGGCGCGCCGGCCTATGACGCCGGCGTTGTCGACGGACCCGAGGCGGACGCGGAATCCGAGATCGATCTGGTGCTCGGCCTCGGCGGCAATACCGGCGGCGACGACGCGCTCTACGACCAGGCGGTCGCCATCGTCGCGAAGGACCGCAAGTGCTCGACCTCCTACATCCAGCGCAAGCTCGCCATCGGCTACAACAAGGCCGCGCGCCTGGTGGAGCAGATGGAGGACGACGGGGTGGTCAGCCAGGCCAACCACGTCGGCAAGCGCGAGGTGCTGGTGCCGGAACGGTGAGGCGGGCTATATCGCGCTGGCCAGCGCCCTGAACGATCCCAGGAGGACCCTCGCCGCCATGCGATCCGCCCCGCCGCTACCCTGTCTTGTGCTAGGGCTCCTCGCCGCCTGCGGCCCTCCCCTTCCCTCCGAGCGCATCGCCGGGAGCTTCGAGGCGGAGGTCGCCGGGCTGCGGGCTAGTCTCGGGACGGCCTGCACGCCGCAGGAGACCGACATCCTGATCGAGGGACTGGCGATCCTTGCGGACGCTTCCCAGCCCGGCGCGCTCAGCACGTCCCAGCGACGGGAGATCGAGACGCGCAACGCCGCCTTTACCGAGCGCTATCGCACCGTCTCGCCGGCATGCCGGGCCCGGCTCGACGAACTCGCCGGCCCGAGCCCGTTCAGCCGCTGAGCGCCCGGCCGCGCGATCTGGCCACTTGGCCCGCACCGCCCCTTCGCCTAGGTTCGCGGGGACGTCCGCGAAAGAGAGGAAGAGTCGATGGTCGACGGCGTTCCAGATGATGCGGGACTGATTGCGCTGCTCGAGGCGGACGAGCGCGAGATGAGCGTGGTCATCACCAATCCCGCGCTGCCCGACAATCCGATGATCTATATCAGCGAGGAGTTCGAGCGGCAGACCGGCTACGCCCCAGAGGAGGCGCTGGGGCGCAACTGCCGGTTCCTGCAGGGACCTGAGACCGACCCCAACGCGGTGGCCGCGATTCGCCACGCGCTCCTTGCCCGCACGACCTTCACCATCGATCTCGTCAACTACCACCGTTCAGGTCGGCCATTCATGAACCGCTTGCGCATCCGACCGCTGCTCGACGATCGCGGCGAGTTTCTCTACTTCATCGGCGCACAGAATCCGCTCTGAGCGATGGGCGGGCCGGACGCAGGGCAGTTGGCGAAACCGTGAACGCGACCGCCGTGCGCGCGGCGATGCAAACGGTTATTTCCGAGTCATGAACCGGCGCACCCTGCTTATCTTTGTCGCGGCCGCCGCGGTCGCGGCCGCCGCGATCGCTCCCGCTGCGACCCGTGCCCAGGGCGTGAACGTCGCGCCGATCAACGACTACCTGCGGGGCCTGCGCACCGCGAGCGGTCGCTTTTCGCAGACCAATCCGAACGGGTCGCGCCAGACCGGACGCTTCTATCTCTCGCGCCCCGGGCAGATGCGGTTCGAGTACGACCAGCCCAAGGGCGCGATGGTGATCGCCGACGGCAACTGGGTGGGCGTGTTCGATCCCAAGTCGAACCGCAACCCGACGCGCTACCCGCTATCCAAGACGCCTTTGTCGCTGTTTCTGCGAACCGACCTGAGCCTCGCCCAGCCGGGCCTCGTGCTCGGCGCCACCCGCGAGGCAGGGATCACCGACATCACCGTCGTCGATCCGCGCGCGCCCGAGGAAGGGCGCATGACCATGAGCTTCTCGGAGAACCCGATGGCGTTGCGGCGCTGGGCGATCCGCACAAAGGCCGGCCAGGTCACCCAGGTGTCGCTGGAGAACCTTCAGCCTGGGGTCGCGGTCGACCGGACGCTCTTCAACATCGAACTGGCCGCCGCGAACGCGCGGTGAAGCCCGGGTCTCAGACCGCCGCGGCCCGCCACGCCGCCCAGTCTTCGGGCGTGTCCAGATCAATGACCGCCGCGAGACCCTCGGTGGGTACGTCTACGACGAAGTCCGCCGCCTCCGCCAGCACCTCGCGGGCGCCGCGGTCACCGCGCAGGGACGCAAGGTTCTCGAAGAACCGTCGCCCGAAGAGCACCGGATGTCCCGGACGCCCGTCAGCGGAGACCGCGCGGCAGATCTCGCGGCCCTCGCCCAGGTCGTAGGCCGCGATCAGCCGGTCGACGGAGCCCGCGGTAACCTCCGGCATGTCCGCCAGCATCACCACCGCCGCGTCGACCCTCTCGGACGCCGCGGCGAGACCTGCGCGCAGCGACGCGGCCATGCCCTCGGCGCATTCGGCTGCGATCACCTGGCGCGCCGCCAGCCCATCGAGCGCCTGCGCCCGCGCGCCGGCATCGGGTGGCAGGACCACCAGCGTCTCGTCGGCGACGCTCGACAGAGCGGCCTGCACCACGCGGCGCAGCACCGGCGCGCCCTCCACCGTCTCGAGAAGCTTGTCCGCGCCCCGCATCCGCCGTGACGCGCCGGCCGCCAGCACGATCGCCGCGACCCGGGGGCGGCCCTGCGGCCGGGCCGTGGCGCGGCCGGCGCGGGGCTGCGGCCGCAGCGGGATCTCCTTGAGTAACCCGCCGACGCCCATGGCGGCGATGTCGGCCGACGTCACGGTTAGGCCTGCCGCGAGGCGCTCGAGCACCCAGTCCGCGCCATTGAGCGCCGGCGAGCGCGCGCAGCCCGGCAGGCCGACCACCGGCCGGCCGTGGAAATCGCCGAGGAACAAGAGGTTGCCGGGATCCACCGGCATGCCGAACCGCTCGATGCGCCCGCCGACCTCAACCAACGCCCTTGGACAGGTGTCCTGCAGGTCGGACGTCGCCGAGCCGCCGAGGATCACCGTCATGTCGCCCGACGCGGCCCGCAACGCCGCGCCGATCGCCTGGAGGTCGTGCGCGACTACCGCGACCGGGCCCGCCGCCGCCATTCCCAGCGCTGTGAGCCGCGCCTCGACGACCTCCGCCCCCTTAGCAAGCACCTTGTCCGGGAGGCCCGGCGTGCGGGTGAGGATGATCGCAACCGCGCGGGCGCCGAATGCGTGCAGCCGCAGCGCCGGCCCTGCGCCGAGCGCCCCCTCGGCCGCACCCACGCTCTTCCCCGGCGCCGCGTAGGGGATGATCTTGCAGGTGGCCACCATCTGCCGGGCCTGCGTCCGCGTCCAGTCGGGCAGCGTCGCCAGAGTGATGGCTGGATCGACCGCGTTGAACGCGGCGACCGAAGCCGCATCGACGCGCAGCACGCCGGCTGCACGTGTGAAGACGTTGACCCGTCCTGTGAAGGGGGCCGAGATCTCAAGACCGAGCGACGCCGGATCCGGCGCGATCGCCGCGGCCAGCCGGGCGGCGGCGGCGTCCTCGCCGATGTCCTCCGGCTCGAGGCGCGCCACCGTGATCTCGTCGATGCCGGCCGCACGGATCTTAGCGATGTCGGCGGCGCTCAGGGCGCTACCCTTGCGCAACCGCCCGCCCGGCAGCGTCAGCGAATGGGCAAGTATGGCGCCTTCCGCCGCGGCCGGCGCGACCGGTCCGAAACGCACGTCAGCGCCCCGTATCGGGTCGGCGCAGGCGCTCGGTGACCTGCGCGATGATCGAGACAGCGATCTCGGCGGGCGTGCTCGAGCCGATGTCGACGCCCACCGGCGCATGGATGCGCGCGATCGACTCGTCCGGGACGCCGGCGGCGCGCAACCTCTCGACGCGTTTGGCGTGGGTCCGCGTCGATCCCAAGCAGCCAATGTAGAATGCGTCGCTGCGCAGCGCCGCGGTAATGGCGGGATCGTCGAGCTTCGGATCATGGGTCAGCGTGACGACCGCCGTCCGGGCGTCAAGGCCGAACTCGGCTAGCGCCGCATCGGGCCAGTCGTGCGACAGTCGGAACTCCGCAAAGCGCGCCGGGCTCGCGAAGGCTTCGCGCGGATCGACGACGATCACGTCGTATCCGGCGAGCTGCGCGATCGGTGCGAGCGCCTGGGCGATGTGGACCGCCCCGACGATCGCCATGCGCAGCGGCGGGTTGTGAACGCCCAGGAACCACTCTGCCTCGAAGCCCGAGCGGTCCGCGCGGATCGCCGCGTCGGCCGCGGCCCGCAGTGGATCGCCGCCCGCCCCGACCAGCCGCCGCTCCCAGGTGTCCGGCCGCACCGCGTAGACGGCCGGTCGCCGCTCGGCCCGCGCCGCCGCCAGTGCTGCGATGAGCCGGGTGTCCGGCCCGGTCCCGACGCCGACCGGCTCGACGATCACCCGGATCCGACCACCGCAGGCGAGGCCAACCGCGAAGGCCTCGTCGTCGCTCACGCCGAACTCAAGCAGACGGCACACGCCGGTCTGCAGGCCGTCCAGCGCCTCCGCGACCACCGCTCCTTCCACGCAGCCGCCGGAGACGGAGCCGGCGATTTCCGCCTCCGAACTGATGGCGAGCTGGGAGCCGCGGGGCCTCGGGGCGGAGCCCCAGGTGTCGACGACAGTCGCCAGCGCAGCGCCCTTTCCCTCCCCGAGCCAGCGCAGGGCCTGCTCCGGAATGGCCTCGTGATCTGGCGTCGTCATGTGAGCGGCTCCCGCGCGGCGATGCTTGCCCCGATATACGCGCTCCCGGCCCGCGGCGCCACGGGCGCGGCATCAGCGCTCCATCAACGCCATCAGCCGCTCCCGCTCGCCCCGATCTTCGGCCCGGCTGAGAGTCCGGGAAAGCTCCTCGAGCGAGGCGAGGTCGTGGCAGGATCGGAAGCTGTCGACGAAGGGCAGCATCGCGCGCACGCCGCGCGCCTTCGGCGCGAAGCCGTCCCAGCGCAGAAGCGGGTTGAGCCAGATCAGCCGCCGCGCGGACAGCTGCAATCGCTGCATCTCGCGGGCGAGCGCAGCGGGATCGTCGCGGTCAAGCCCATCGGTGATCAGCAGCACCACCGCGCCCCGGCCCAGCACCCGGCGCGACCAGTCGCGGTTGAAAACGTGCAACGCCGCGCCAATACGGGTGCCGCCCTCCCAGTCGCCGGCCTCGCGCCCGGCGGCGGCGAGCGCGGCGTCGGGATCGCGCCGGCGCAGATGCCGGGTGATGTTGGTCAGGCGCGTGCCGAAGGTGAAGGCGTGGGCTTGGGCCCAGCCGGCCCCGCGCGCGTTGGCGGCCGCATGCAGGAAGTGCAGCATCATCCGGCTGTAGCCCGACATCGAGCCGGAGATGTCGCAGAGCGTCACGAGATTGGGCCAGCGGATCCGCCGGTCCCGGAGCGACATCGCCCGCACATCTCCGCCGGCGCGGGTCGCTGCGCGCATCGTCGCGCGCCAGTCGGGCAGTTTCCCACGCCGGCTGGCGACGGTTCGCCGGGAGGCGATCGGGCGGACCGGCAGTTCGAGCGCCGCAATCGCGCGCCGCGCGTCGGCCACTTCGGCCGCCGACATCTGTTCGAAGTCGAGGTGCTTCAGCCGCTCGCCGGCGGAGAAGGTGAAGCGCGCGTCGATCTCGATTTCCTCGGACGCCGCATCCGTTCGCGGCGGCGGATCGGCCACGTCGAGCAGGGCCTCGGCCGCGCGCCGCTCGGCTTCCGCCGGAGGCGGTGGGGGCGGCGCCTCGCCTGCGGCGGAAAGCAGCAGGCTGCGCATGCGTTCCAGAAACGCCGGGTCTCGCCAGTAGAGCCGGAACACCTGCGCGAAGACCGCGCGGTGCTCGGGCCGGCTGACGAAGCAGGCCTCGAGCGTGTGGTAGAAATCGCGCCGGTCGCCAAACCCCACCGCCTCCACCGCCCGGAGCGCGTCCACCAGCCGCCCGGCGCCGACCGGAACGCCGGCCCGCCGGAGCGCGCGGGCGAAGTGGGCGATGTTGGTCACGAGCTTTCCGTCGGCGGGAACCGCGAGGTCGTCGAGGGTTGGACGCATCGCGACGGGCGGCGCTCAGACCGGTTCGAGGGCCGACTGCGCGGCGTCGAGCAGCCGCTGCGCTTCCGACCCCTGCAGCCGCGCAATGTCGTCCTGGTACTTGAGCAGCGCGCCCAGAGTGTCCCGGATCACGTCGGGACTGAGCTCGATGGCGTCGAGGGCTACCAGGCACTTGGCCCAGTCGATGGTCTCGGCCACGCCAGGCTTTTTGAAGAGATCCTCGTCGCGCAGCCGCTGCACGAACGCCACAACCGCACGGCTGAGCGCCTCGGACGCCTCGGGGGCGCGTGCGCGCAGGATGCGCAACTCCCGATCGAAATCGGGATAGTCGACCCAGTGATAGAGGCAGCGCCGCTTGAGAGCGTCATGCACCTCTCGGGTCCGGTTGGAGGTGAGCACCACGATCGGCGGCGCTTCCGCGCGTACGACGCCCAGCTCCGGGATCGTCACCTGAAAGTCGCTCAGGGCCTCGAGCAGAAACGCCTCGAAGGGTTCGTCGGTACGGTCGAGCTCGTCTATCAGGAGAACCGGAGGTCCGCCGTCCTGGGGCTGCATCGCCTCCAGAAGCGGACGGCGGATCAGGAACCGCTCCGAGAACAGCTCCTCGGTCAGGGACTGGCGGTCGGCTCCGCCTTCCGCCTCGGCGGTCCGGATCGCGACCATCTGGGCGGGGAAGTTCCACTCGTAGACGGCGCTCGACGCATCGAGGCCCTCGTAGCACTGCAACCGGATGAGCCGCCGCCCGAGGGCCTTCGACAGGGCCTTGGCGATCTCCGTCTTGCCGACGCCAGCCTCGCCCTCCAGAAACAGTGGACGGCCAAGCTTCAGCGACAGGAAGACCACCGTCGCAAGCCCGCGGCCCGCCACATATCCCGCCTCGCCGAGCAGGTCCCCGGTCTCGTCGATCGTCGCCGGCAGTTCGCGCATCGCCACCTCCGCGGTCGCGCCCATAAGCCGGACCCGCAGGCGAAGAATCAACCCCCTGACGACGGGCCGGTCGCGGTCCCCGGAGCCACCGACGGGCGCGGCAGGTTCCCGCAGCGTGACCCAGGCTATGCTCTCGTGCGTTTTCGGGCGCAAGGTGCGGCGAAAGGTTTGCAATGCGTTAACCAGTTTGTGACACTTTCTTGACAGGTCCGGCGACCGTGCGGGACGACCGACTCTCAGCCCGATCGCTCTCCGAAGGCGCCGCAGGAACCACGGAGTGGCCCATGATTTTCCGATGCCTCGCATTTGCAATCCTTGCCCTGATCGGCCTGTCGCCCGCGGGCGCCACCCCTGCCCGCGCCGACGCCGGCGCGGCAGCCCGCATCGAGTCCGCGTCGGGAGATCCCTGCCGTTTCTTCCGTGGCCGCGCCTTCGGAAAGGGAATCGACCACTACGCCACCGAAATGCTCTGGGTCTGCGACGCGATCGCGGAACGGCGCAGGGCGGCGATGCCGCTGAGCGACCGCCTTCTGGCGACGGAAATCGCGCTCGAAAGCTATCGGCGGAAGATCATCTCCGCCGCCGTGACCGATCTCGACCGGCGCCGCCGCGAGCGCGATCGGCGGCTGGGCCTGAGCGAGGCGGAGAACCTGCGCATCGCCGAGGAGAGCGGCGCGCTGACGGCGCTCGATGCAGTGCGCTTGGGGTTCTGAGGTCGGGACCGGAGAGACGGCGGGGGTTCCTGGAACCGGGCGCAAGGGGGAAGCCTTGCATTGCTGCCTCGATCGGTCCTATCAGATCCGCTCCGTTCAATCACACGGCGGGGAAGCGAAATGGCGATCGAAATCATCGGCCCGGCCTTCGGACGCACGGGAACGGACTCGATGCGCGCGGCGCTCGAGCTCATCGGATTCGGCCCCTGCCATCACCAGCGTGAAGTCATCAGACACCCCGAAACGCGGCAGCTCTGGCGCGACCTGGCCGCAGGCAAGGTCGCGGCGGACTGGGACCGCCTGCTCGGCGGATACCGGTCCTGCCTCGACTGGCCCTCGGCCTACTACTGGCCGCAGCTCATCGAGGCCTTCCCCGAGGCGAAGGTGGTCCTGACCTGGCGCAGCGCCGAGAGCTGGTGGCAAAGCTACGAGAAGACGATCCTGCAGGTGATCCAGGCCGACACCGAGACCGAGGAAAGCGCGCCGGGCAGCCAGCTCGTCTCGCTAAGGGTCTTCGGCGGCAGGCCCGCCGACCGCGAGCACTGCATGGCGGTCTACGAGGCCAACGTCGCGCGGGTGAAGGCGACGGTCGCGCCGGAGAGGTTGCTTGTTCACAAGATCGGAGACGGCTGGGAGCCGCTGTGCGCGTTCCTCGGCGTCCCGGTTCCGGACGTCCCTTACCCCAACGTCAACAGCGCGACGGACTTTCATTCGAGCTGGGAGAAGTTCCGGGGCAAGACCGTCTAGATGCTTGGTCCCGGGCCGTCCTGCGTCGTCTCGCGCAGGGTCCTCTGATGCGGGAACGCGCCCTTGGCGAGATAGGCCTGCTCCTGCGGGGTCGAGGCGCGCCCGAGAACGGCGTTGCGGTGCGGATGACGACCGAAGGCCGCAATGACGTCACGCACCGACGTCGCCTGTTCCGCGGCGAGCTTGCGATAGAACGGCTTGAGTCGCTCGTGCGCCTCCTCGGCGATCGCCGCGGCGAGGACAAGGTTGCGGTCGACATTGGCCAGGTGGCGGGGGCCCTCGCAATGGACCAGCGGCAGCTTGAAGGTCGCCTTCATCCAGACACTCTCCAGCGCGTCGTAGTGGCCGTTGTCCAGACCGTCGAGGCAAAGGGCGAGCGCCTTTGGGTCCTGGGCGAAGGCCCGCGGCGCCCCGGCCCAGACCGAGCGGGAGAACTGATCGAGCACGATGATCAGCGCAAGCCGGCCGCGCGGGTCCCTTGCCCAATGGTTGAGATCGCCGTCTGCGGCGCGACCGGTGATCCCGGAGAAACGGTCGATGATCGCCGCGTGGGCGCCGCCGCGCATGCGCCATTCCCAGAACCGGACATGCGCCTCGGGCTCCGGGTCCGGTCCGTCGGGAAACCAGAAGGCGAGGATGTCGTCGGGGGTCGGGTCATCGCTGGTCATCGTTCCGGTCCTCGCGCCTGTCACTTGGTGCCGAACATCCGATCGCCGGCGTCACCCAGACCAGGCAGGATGTAGCCCTTCTCGTTGAGGCGCGCATCGAGCGCCGCCGTCACGATCGGCACGTCGGGATGCGCCTCCTTCATGCGCGCGACCCCCTCCGGCGCGGCGAGCAGGCAGAGAAAGCGGATGTCGCGCGCGCCGGCCGCCTTCAGCAGGTCGACCGCCGCCACCGAACTGTTGCCCGTCGCCAGCATCGGGTCGACGGCGATCACCACCCGCTCGTCAAGCTCGCTGGGAACCTTGGAGTAGTACTGCACCGGCTTGAGCGTCGCCTCGTCGCGGTAGAGCCCGACGAAGCCCACGCGGGCCGAGGGAATGAGTTCGAGCACACCGTCGAGCAACCCGTTGCCGGCGCGCAGGATCGAGATCAGCGCCAGCTTCTTGCCCCTCAGGACAGGCGCTTCCATCTCCATCAGCGGCGTCTCGATGGTCTTGTGCGCCAGCGGCAGGTCTCGGGTGACCTCGTAGGCGAGCAGCAGGCTGATCTCGCGCAGGAGCCGGCGGAAGCCCGCCGTCGAGGTCTCGCGATCGCGCATCAGCGTCAGCTTGTGCTGCACCAGCGGGTGATCGACGATGGTCAGATGGCGGTCCATGAACAATCCCTTTCCTGTGGGTCGCCGCGGCCCTTTCAGAGCGCGCTCGCCCCGTGCCGGCCCGGGGCGAGGCCGAGATGCGCCGCCAGCGTCTCTCCGACGTCCGAGAATCCGATCAGCCCCAGATCGCGCCCCACGATCCCCGGCCCCGTCCCCAGCACCGGAACCCGCTCGCGGGTATGATCCGTGCCGCGCCAGGTCGGGTCGTTTCCGTGATCGGCCGTGATGATCAGCAGGTCGCCCGCTCGCAGGCGCGAGAATACTTCCGGCAGGCGCGCATCGAAACGCTCCAGCGCGCCGGCGTATCCCGCCACATCGCGCTGATGCCCGTAGAGCGTGTCGAAGTCCACGTAGTTGGCGAAGATCAGATCGCCGTCCCGGGCCGCATCGAGCGCGGCGAGCGTCACGTCGATCAGCGCCATGTCGTCCTTGCCCTTGGCGAGCGTGCTGATCCCGCGGTGCGCGAAGATGTCGCCGATCTTGCCGATGGCGTGCGTTCGCCCGCCCGCTGCGATCACCCGGTCGAGCAGCGTCGGTTCGGGCGGCGGAATGGCCAGGTCGCGGCGATGCGACGTGCGGGTGAAGCTGTCCACAGTCTCTCCCACGAACGGCCGGGCGATCACCCGTCCGACCCGCATAGGATGCACGATTTCGGCGGCGACGGCGCAGAGATCGTAGAGCCGCTCCAGCCCGAAATGCTCTTCGTGCGCGGCGATCTGCAGAACGCTGTCGGCGGAGGTGTAGAAGATCGGCTTGCCCGTGGCGATGTGCTCCTGGCCGTAGTCGCGCAGCACCGGCATGCCCGAGGCGTGCCGGTTGCACAGCGACCCGGACAGACCGGCGCGCGCCACGATCTCGCCGGTGATCGCGGGCGGGATCGCGGGATCGGCGTCGGGAAAGAGCGTCCACTCCCATGGCACCGGCACGCCTGCGAGCTCCCAGTGCCCGGTCGGCGTGTCCTTGCCCCGCGAGCGCTCGGTCGCGGCGCCGTGGAGCCCGTGCGGCGGCGCGTCGAAACCGGGAAGGTCGATGTCGCTCGCCGTGCGGATCGCGGCGCCGAGGCCGAGCCCCTCCAGGGTCGGGGCGCGAAGCGGGGTTCCGGCCGCGGCGCGCGCCTGGATGACGTGGCCGAGCGTGTTCGCCCCGGCGTCGCCGAACTCCGCCGCGTCCGGCGCGCCGCCGCACCCGACCGAATCCATCACCATCAGGATCGCGCGGGTCATGCGCCCAGCCGCTCCAGGATTAGCGGAGCCTCGGCCGGCGGCGTCTCCGCGATCGTGTACGCCCGCCGCACGCGCTCCGCCGCGGCTGCAAGCGCGCCCGGGTCCGCGGCATGCGCCCGGGCGAGCGGCGCGCCGCGCTCCACCATCGCGCCAAGGCCGAGCAATCCCTCAAAACCGACCGAATGATCGATCGGGTCCGAGGCGCGCCTGCGTCCGCCGCCGAGCTCCACCACCGCCAGGCCGAGGCCCCGCACGTCGATCCCGACGACGAAGCCCTCCGCCTCCGAGGCCACGTCCGCCATGACCGGCGCGCGCCGCAGATGGCGCGCGTGATCGTCGAGAAAGCCCGACGGCCCGCCGAGGGCGGCCACCATCCGGTCGAAACGTTCAGCCGCAGCCCCGGACCGGAAGGCCTCGGCGATCCGCGCAGCCCCTGCAACCTCGTCCTCCGCGAGCCCGGCGGTGGCGAGGATCTCGGCCCCGAGCGCCACGCAGACATCCCAGAGTCGGCCGTCGATCTCGTCGCCGCGCAGAAAGCGCGCAGCGTTGGCCATTTCCAGCGCGTTGCCGGCCGCGCTCGCCAGGGGCTCGTTCATGTCGGTGATCAGCGCCCGGGTCCGGCAGCCTGCGCCATTGGCGACCTCGACCAGCGCGCGCGCCAGCGCTCGCGCGTCCTCGTTGCTGGCCATGAAGGCCCCCGATCCGGTCTTGACGTCGAGCACCAGCGCGTCGAGCCCGGCGGCGAGCTTCTTGGACAGGATCGAGGTGGTGATCAGGTCGATCGATTCGACCGTAGCCGTGACGTCGCGGATGGCGTAGAGGCGCCGGTCGGCCGGGGCCACGTCGCCGGTCTGGCCGATGATCGCGCAGCCGACCTCGGCCACGACCCGGCGCAGGGTCTCGGTGTCGGGTTGGGTGGCGTAGCCCGGGATGGCGTCGAACTTGTCGAGCGTGCCGCCGGTGTGGCCGAGACCCCGGCCCGAGATCATCGGCACGAAGGCCCCGCAGGCGGCGAGCGCGGGCGCAAGCATCAGGCTGACGTTGTCGCCGACGCCCCCCGTGGAATGCTTGTCGACGACCGGGCCGGGCAGGTCCCAGGCGAGCACCGTCCCGCTGTCGCGCATCGCTTCGGTCAGCGCCACGCGCTCCGCCGCATCCATGCCGCGAAAGAACACGGCCATGGCGAAGGCCGCGATCTGGCCTTCAGAGATGCTGTCGTCGGTGAGGCCGCGCACCATGAAATCGATCTCGTCCCGGGTCAGGGCGGCGCCGTCGCGCTTCTTGGCGATGATCTCCTGGGGCAGCATCAGTAGTCGTCGTCGGCTGCGTCGTCTCCATCCGCGCCGAGAGACCCGAGCAGCGCGCCCAGCAGCGACGACGCGCCGATGCGGAAGTGCTTCGGCCCCGCCCAGCCGGCGCCCATGATCTCGTCGGCGAGGTCGAGATAGACCGCCGCGTCCTCGACGCTGCGCACGCCACCCGCGGCCTTGAACCCCGCGCTCCGGCCGCTGCGCCGGATGGCCTCCAGCATGACCCGCGCCGCTTCGGGCGTGGCGTTGACCGCGACCTTGCCCGTGGAGGTCTTGAGGAAATCCGCGCCCCCCGCCAGCGCCCGCTCGGAGGCCACCGCGATCAGGGGCGGGTCCTTCAGGACCCCGGTCTCGAGGATCACCTTGAGCGTCGCGTCGCTGCAGGCGGCCTTGACCGCGCGCGTCATCTCCGTCACCGCGTCCGCCTCGCCGGCCATCAGCAGGCGGTAGGGCGCGACCATGTCGATCTCGTCGGCGCCCGCCGCGAGAGCGGCGCGGGTCTCCTCCACGACCTCCTCGATCGTGGCGTCGCCGCTGGGGAAGTTCACGACCGTCGCGACCCTGATCCCGGTCCGGTCGAGTTCGTCGCGCGCAAGCTCGGCGAACCGCGGCCAGACGCAGACCGCCGCGGTCGACCCCTCCGGCGTCTGGGCGCGACGGCAGAGATCCCGGACCGCATCGGCGTCGCAATCGTCCTCGAGATTGGTCAGGTCGAGACAGACGAGCGCGCGCAGCGCCGCCGTGCCCATGTCGCGCGGGCCGCTCACGCGCCCGCTCCGGCCATGTGGGCGGGCGTGAATGCTCCGGGCAGCAGAGCGCCGATGGTGCTGGTCACGCCGTCGTCCTGTACGCCGGCCATCGTAACGATGGTCTCGGGGTCGGCGAATTCGGCGAGCTTCTGCCGACAGCCGCCGCAGGGCGTCACCGGCTCGGGGCTCTCTGCGGCCACCGCCACTTCCACGATGCGCCTGTGTCCGGCCGCGACCATCGCCGCGATCGCGCCCGCCTCCGCGCAGGTGCCCTGCGGATAGGCGACGTTCTCGACGTTGCAGCCGACGAAGACCGCGCCTTCGGCGCTGCGCACCGCCGCGCCGACCTTGAAGCCCGAATATGGCGCGTAGGCGTTCTCGCGCACGGAGCGCGCGGCCTCCAGCAAGGACATGGATCTCCCCCGAGCGGCTGGCGTCGCGACGACTATGGTCGCGCCCGCGCCGCCTTGGCAAGCGCCAAGCGGCCCGCGCTCAGGCCCCCGCCTTGCGGTTCTCCTCCGCCCAGGTCTCGAGTTTCCGGTAGATGGTGGAGGGCGAGACCTCCAGCACCTTCGCCGCCCGCGGCACCGATCCGCCGCAGTGCGAGATGGTGGCCTCGATGAACTCGCGCTCGATCTCCGCGAGCGACATGCCGACAAGCGCCCCGAGGCGTCCCTCGACCCGTCCGGGGGCCGGCGCGGCGTCGATCCTCGACACGAGCGCCGGGGGTGCGGCCGGCGCATCGGGGCGCTCGAGCGCGACCTCGCCGGGAAGCATCTCCGGCAGCACCACCGGCCCGTCGTGAAGCACCACGATGTTGCGCACGACGTTGAGCAGCTGGCGGACGTTGCCGGGCCAGGGCCGTTCGCAGAAGATGCGCGCGACCTCGGGATCGAAGCTCTTGAAGGCCTTGCCTTCCTCGGCGGCGAACGCGCGCAGGTTGGCCTCGGCGATGTCCATGATGTCCTCGCGGCGCTCCCGCAGGGCCGGCATCCGGATCGGCACGACGTGCAGGCGGTAGTAGAGATCCTCGCGGAAACGCCCGGCGCGCACTTCCTCGAGCGGATCGCGGTTAGTGGCGCAAACGATGCGCACGTCGACCGACTGCGGCTTCGGCGCGCCGACGGGCTGGATCGTGGAGGTCTGCAGGAAGCGCAGCAGCTTGGTTTGCAGCGACAGGTCCATCTCGCAGATTTCGTCCAGAAAGAGCGTGCCGCCGTCGGCGACCGCCGCCGCGCCGGGCTTGTCGCTCAGCGCTCCGGTGAAGGCGCCCTTGAGATGGCCGAAGACCTCGGATTCCAGGAGGTCGCGGGGAATGGCGGCGCAGTTGAGCGGCACGAAGGCCTTTCTGGATCGTGTGGACAGCGCGTGGATGGCCCGCGCGCAGACCTCCTTGCCGGTGCCGCTCTCGCCGGTGATGAAGACGGTGGCGGTCGAGCGGCCGATGGAATCGATCATGCCGTAGATGTGCTTCATCGCCGTCGATCGGCCGATGAAGCCCTGGAAGCCCTCGTCGCCGGCCACTTCCTCGACTGCGGCGACAGGCGCGCGCGTCGGCACCCCCGTCGAGCCGAGCGCGTTCTGGACCGCGTTGAGAAGCCGTCCCTCGTCGAAGGGCTTGACCAGGAAGTCGAAGGCGCCGGCGCGCATCGCCTGCACCGCCCGGTTGATCGAACCGTTAGCGGTGATCACGATGACCCGGGTGGCGGGAAATTCGGCCTGAAGCTCCTTGAGGAAGTCGATCCCGTCCCCGTCCGGAAGCTGCAGGTCGAGCAGGACCAGCCGCGGCCGGTCGCGGTCGAAGTTCACCCGGGCCTCGGCGAGGGTGTAGGCGCAGGCGACGTCATGGCCGGCGCGCGTCAGCACGCCGTGATACACCATCGACAGCGAAGAGGTGTCCTCGACGAGAAGCAGCCGTTCGGTCATTTCTCGCGCCCGGCCGCCGCCCGCTCCACGCGCGCAAAATCGATCGCGGCGCCGATCTCGTCGAGGACGCCCCGCGCTCCGGCGGCGATCCCGTCTGCCTCGTCGTGCGCGGCGCGGTTGAGGTCGCGCGCGCCATGCTGCAGACGCTTGGCCCCGATCGCCCCAGCCACCGAGATCAGGATGTGCGAGACCGATCGGATCGGTCCGGGATCGAGCGGATCGATGGCGGCCGAAAGTTCGCGCCGCGCCTCCTCGAGATCCCCGATCACCTTCTCCAAGAGCTCCGCCATCATATCTGCGCCGATCGCCTCGCAGAGCGCCCGGTAGACCTCCATGTCCACCGCCGGATCACCCGCGGCCTCCTCGGGTTCGCCGGGGCCCGCGGATGCTAGCGCGGACGGCGCCGTCCTCGGGCGCAGGTGGGACGCCAGTTCCCGGCCGAGCGCCTCGATGCTGGTGATCGGCTTGGAAATGAGCCCGTTCGCGCCGGCCTCCGCGATCCGGTCCCGGTGCTCGCGAAGCGCGTATGCGGTCAGCGCCACGATGGGCACGTCGGAGCGCCCGTCGGTGCGACCACGGATCGCCCGGATCACGTCGAGACCGGACATGCGCGGCATCTCGATGTCGACGACGACGAGATCGTATTCGGCGCGCTCGAAGGCCTCGAGCGCCTCCACACCGTCGGAGCTGATCGTCACCTCGGCGTCGAGCGCCCGAAGCATCTGGTTCGCGACCATCTGGTTGGTGGGATTGTCCTCGGCGAGAAGAATGCGCGCGCCGCGCAACCCGGACGGCTCCGGGTTGCGCTCCGCGGGCGGCTCCGACCGCACGGCCACGGCCGGCGACGCATCTGCGACCGAGGAGGCCACCAGCGCCTGCGGCAGCTCTATCGTCGCGCGCAGCCCGCTATCGGCGGGGTTGTCGAGCCTGAGCCGCGCGCCCGTCTCTGCGCAGATGGCCTGCACGATGCGAAGTCCCAGGCCGTGCGGCCGTGGGCCTGCGGTCGCCGGCGGCGCGTCCGTGGCCAGGCTCATGCGGGCGGCGTCGGGCAACCCCGCGCCGTGATCCCTGACCTCCAGGAGAAGGCCGCCGTCCGGGGCGCCTCGCGCCGTGACCTGCACCCCGCCGCCGCCGTGGGTGATGGCGTTCCGCACGAGATTACCGACGGCCCGGGCGAGCGCCATGCGATGCACGAGCACGCGGCCGGGCGCATCGGAGCCGACGTCGACCCTGAAATCGAACCCGGCGTCATGCGCCTCTCCGGTCCAGCGTTGCCGCAGATAGGCTGCGAAGGTCCGCAGGTCGACGCCCACTGCCCCCGCCTCGCCGGATGTCTCCTCCGCGTCGCCGAGCAGGAGACTGACCAGGTGGTCGAGGGACCGCGTCGCCGTCGAGATGCGCGCGACCTGTTCGGCGACCTCGTCGGGAGGATCCTGCTGCTCGAGCGCGATGACGCCGCCGATCACGCCTTGAAGCGCGCCCCGGATGTCGTGGGCGAGCATTGCGAAATCCCGCGAGGTCGCGCGCGCCTGACCGGCCGCGACGCTCTCCGGCCGCCGGCCCGGGTCCGGAATTGGTTCAATCACCGTCATGGAATCCCTGCCGAAAACCGTACGCCTGCACCCTGGTGCGACCTGCCCGCGTTAAACCAAGAGTTGAAAACTCCGGACCGCATTCAGCGTACGATACAGCATACCCGCAGAAATTGCAAAATGCATTCGAACGATCGGATCAGGACGCCAGCCTGCCCAGAACGCTGCTGCGTAGCCGGTTCATGTCGTTGGGCGCCTCGACGATGTCATCGAAGTATCCCGGCGACTGAGGCTGACCCAGCGAGACGAAGAGCGCCTCGGGAAAACGCGCGCGTAGGTCGCGCATCAGCGGGTCGGACCCGACGCTGGTCGCGTCGACGAGCACCACGTCGACCGGCGCGCCGCTCTCGGGGCCGGTGAACACCACCCGCTCGGACCGCAGCGCCGCCTTGTAAATCGCCGCCAACGCCGCCGAACGGGTTTCGAGATGCACGCAGATCTGCTCGAAGGGCACGGGCGCCGCGGGGATGGTGGCGCGGATCACGCGCCTGCCGTCCGGGCGCTCGACCACATCGAGCTCACCGCCCGCCGCGGAGATCAGCCCCCGCGAGATCAGCGGCCGCAACGCGTCGGCGGACACCTGATCCGGGGCGATCTCCCCGACACCCATCAGCAGATCGAGCTTCCAGCCGACGTCCTCGGCGTCGTCAGCAAAGCCGATCTCGCCGATCAACCGGTTCTGTTCGTAGTCAAAGTCGAGCGCCACGGTCGCCGGGTCGCGGGCCTCCAGCGCGAATTCTCCCAGATGGACGAAGATCTGGCGCAAGCGGTCGATGTCGCCCTCAATCACCTTCGGGGAACCCGGACGCACGGTCACCGTCATTGCCTGCGCGCCCTGCCGCGCAAGGGCCTCGCGCACCGCCTCCGACAGCGCCGCGAGCCGG
Organism: uncultured Alphaproteobacteria bacterium; assembly: GCA_963700835.1. Lineage (GTDB taxonomy): Bacteria > Pseudomonadota > Alphaproteobacteria > Rhodobacterales > Rhodobacteraceae > Amaricoccus. The sequence continues at coordinate 118,603 of CAVOZD010000009.1, read as the reverse complement.
AACGGCTCGGCACTGATGCGGATCTGTCCGTCCTGCACCTCGCCGTAGTCGAGCATGCTCGAGAGCATGTTGAGCATCGACTGTCCCGATTGCGACGCCTGATCGACAAGCCGCGTCTGGCGGTCCGACAATCCACTTTGGCCGAGCAGCGCCAGCGGACCGAGCAGCGCGTTGAGCGGGTTGCGAAGCTCGTGGCTCATCATGCTCAGGAAGCGCGACTTCGCGCGGCTCGACTGCTCGGCGGCTTCCGCGCTGCGGCGGTTGAGCTCCGCGATCTGGGTCTGCCGGCGGTTTTCCCTGAAGATCAGCAGTAGCGAGAGCACGCTTAGGATCACCGCCGCGAGCGTGATCACCGCGGTGAACTGCGCCGTCGTTTCGATCCGGTCGCGGACCTGCGCCGACATGGCGCTGTCGCCGCGCATCACGCGCAGTGTGTAGAGGCGCAGCGCCTTCTGGAACGCGTTCGCCGCCACGATGATCTCGTGCACGCTGTCGCGATCGTCGGCGGCAATCGACGCGACCACGGGATCGATCTCGTGCAGGAAGGCCTCGAGCTCGTCGATCGCGCCGAACTCCGCGTCATATCGCTCGAGAACCTCGCCCACACGGCCCGAACCGCTCATGGACACCCGGCTCCAGAGGATGTCGAAGCGCTCGCGCATTTCCTCGAGCGCTTCCTCGGACTGTTCGGAGGCGAGCACGGCGAGGCTGAACTGGAACTTCAGCAGCTCAACTTCCATCTGCGTCGCCGACCACAGGATGTTGTCCTGGCTGATGACGCGCAGCGTGTCGACGTTCTTGCGGATGTTGAAATAGCCGGCGGCGGCCAGGGCGGCCATCGCTATCAGCATCAGGATGCCGAGATATCGCGGAACCGGCTTCATCGTCTTACAGCGATTCGATCCGGACGACCTGCCAGATCAGGCGGTGGATGTAGATCGAATCCTGGAGGTCGGGATGATCGGAGATCGGGTACATCAGCCAGAGCGGGCCCTTGTCGCGGCGCGACAGCGGGGTTCCGTCGGCCTCCAGCGCGAGGATGGCGTTGTACTTGCGGAAGTCGCTGGTCGGAATGTCGACATAATAGTCGTTGGCGGCCGTGAAACGCAGGATCTCGAAATCGTCCAGCGCGAGGTGCTCGAGCACGTCGCGCACCAGCGGGCCGCGATACTCGACCTTGCCGTCGGTGAATTCGTTTTCGGTGACGATGCTGACTTGCGGCAGCGCGGAAAGCTCCTCGAGACTGAACTCCAGGGTCTCGACATTTTCCGGGCCGCGGCTGAGCGTCAGCGCCGCGTCGGCGGCGACCAGCCCGGGCGATGCGAACAACAGGCAAGCGACCAGCGCGCACAGCGGCGCCAGTCGAGACGCGACAGACTGTCTACGGGGCGCCACGGGCGACTCTCCTTCGTTCTATTGCGATCCCGCAGGACCCTACGGCGACCCCTCGCAGGTTCAGTCGTATTACGATAAGCACATTCCATGCCAAGTTGAATAGCCCGCATTTGATTGCTCGCAGAGGTAGTACATTGCGAGATTGCGACAGACAAGCGTCGCAATACGGGAATCGCACCCGAGATGCTTTGCGATATGCAAAAAAACGGAGAACCGCGTAGGATCGAAGCCGGACCAGCCGTCGTTGCATCTCAGCGACGAGGATATCCCAGCACGGCGAGGCTCTCGGTGATCTCGCCGAGGATCGCAGGATCGTCGATCGTCGCCGGCGGGCGGTAGTCCTGACCGTCGGCGATGCGCCCCATGATGCCCCGCAGGATCTTGCCAGACCGGGTCTTGGGCAGACGGTCGACCACGACCGCGGTCTTGAACGCCGCCACCGGACCGATCTTCTCGCGCACCAGGCGCACGCACTCCGCCACGATCTCTTCGTGGTCGCGCTCGCAGCCGCGGTTGAGACAGAGAAAGCCCATGGGCAACTGCCCCTTCAGTTCGTCGGCGACGCCGATGACCGCGCATTCGGCCACGTCGGGATGGCCCGCGAGGATCTCCTCCATCGCCCCCGTCGACAGCCTGTGGCCGGCCACGTTGATCACGTCGTCGGTGCGCGCCATGATGTGAATGTAGCCGTCCTCGTCGATCACGCCGGCGTCCCCGGTCTCGTAGTAGCCCGGGAAGGTCTCGAGGTAGGACTTCCGGAACCGCGGCTCGGCGTTCCAGAGCGTCGGCAGCGTGCCCGGCGGCAAGGGCAGCCGGACCGCCACCGCCCCGAGCGTCCCGTGCGGGGCGGGTCGGCCGTCTTCGGCGAGGATCTCGACCGCGTATCCCGGCATCGGAACCGTCGGCGAGCCGAGCTTCACCGGAAGCTGCTCGATTCCCACCGGATTGGCGGCGATGGCCCAGCCGGTTTCGGTCTGCCACCAATGGTCGATCACTGGCACCTTGAGATGCTCCTGCGCCCAGATGATCGTGTCGGGATCGGCGCGCTCGCCGGCTAGGAACAGGTACTTCAGGCTCGAGATGTCGTAGTCCCGGATCAGCGCGCCGGACGGATCCTCGCGCTTGATGGCGCGGAACGCCGTCGGCGCGGTAAAGAAGCTCTTCACGCCGTAGTCCGAAATCACCCGCCAGAAGGTGCCCGCGTCCGGCGTGCCGACCGGCTTGCCCTCGAAGACCACCGTGGTCGCGCCAACCAGGAGCGGGCCGTAGCAGATGTAGGAATGCCCGACGACCCAGCCCACGTCGGAGGCGGTCCAGAACACGTCGCCCGCGCCGATGTCGTAGATGTTCCTCATCGTCCAGACGAGCGCGACCATGTAGCCGCCATGGGTGCGCACCACGCCCTTCGGCTGGCCCGTCGTTCCGGAGGTGTAGAGGACGTAGAGCGGGTCCATCCCGCCGACAGCAGCGCAGGGCGCGGGCTCGGCCGCCGCGACGACCTCGGTCCAGTCATGGTCCCGGCCGGGCGTCATCGCCGCCTGCGCCTGTTCGCGCTGCAGGATGACGCAGAACTCCGGCTTGTGCTCGGCCAGCCCGATCGCTTCGTCGACCATCGGCTTGTAGGCGACCACGCGCCCCGGCTCGATGCCGCAGGACGCGGCAATCAGAGCCTTAGGGGCCGCGTCGTTGATGCGCACCGCAAGCTCGGGCGCGGCGAACCCCCCGAAGACCACCGAATGAACGGCCCCGAGCCGGGCGCAGGCCAGCATGGCGACCAGCGCCTCGGGCGCCATCGGCATGTAGATGATTACCCGGTCGCCTCGGCCGACCCCCCGCGCAGACAGGGCGCCGGCGAGCCGCGCCACCTGGTCGAGCAGCTCGGCGTAGCTAAGCCGCGACTTGGTCCCGGTGACGGGCGAATCGTAGATGATCGCATCGCGATCACCGTGGCCCGCCGCGACGTGACGGTCGAGCGCGTTGTGGCAGATGTTGCACGAAGCGTCAGCGAACCAGCCGTAGATCGGCGCAGCCGACGCGTCGAGCGCGGCGGTCGGCGCGCGGAACCAGTCGACGGCGCCCGCCGCCTCCATCCAGAACCCCTCGGGGTCCGCCTGCCAGCGCCCGTAGACCTCGCGATATCCCATTCTTCCGCTCCTTCGATGCAGTCGGCCGCATTCAGCCGTAGGTGTCGACCGGCGCCCCTGCGAGCGCCGCGATGTTGAGAAGGCCGCGCGCGGTGATCGATGGGGTGACGATGTGGGCCTTGTTGCCCATTCCCATCAGGATCGGCCCGACCTCGAGCCCGCCACCGAGCATCTTGGTGATGTTGCGCACGCCGCTGGCGGCGTCGGTGCTGGAGAAGACCAGCGCGTTCGCCGCCCCCTTCAGCCGCGAATTGGGGAAGATGCGCGCGCGCAGTTCGCCGTCGAGCGCCGCGTCGGAATGCATCTCGCCCTCGTAGACGAAGTCGAGATCGAGCCCGTCGAGGATCTCCAGCGCCCCGCGCATCCGCAGGCCGGAATCGGTGTCGAGGTTCCCGAACTGGGAATGCGAGCAGAGAGCGATGTTGGGCTCGATCCCGAAGCGGCGGATATGGCGGGCCGCCGCGATCACGGTGTCGGCGATCTGCTGCGCGGTCGGCACCGCGTGGATCTGGGTGTCGGCCACGAAGATCGGGCCGCGCTCGGTGATCATCAGCGACAGGGCCGCGATCGGCCGCAGCGCCGGCCCCGCGAGAACCTGGCGCACGTAGTTGAGATGCCACAGATATTGCCCGAAGGTCCCGCAGATCAGGCTGTCGGCCTCCTCCCGGTGCACCATGATCGCGCCGATGGCGGTGGTGTTGGTGCGCATGATCGCCTTGGCGAGGTCCGGCGTCACCCCGCGGCGCTGCATGAGCTGGTGATAGGTCTCCCAGTATTCGCGAAACCGCGGATCGTCCTCGGGGTTCACCACCTCGAAGTCGCGGTCGACCACGAGCGGGATCGCGTTGCGCTCGCAGCGCAACCCGATCACCTCGGGGCGCCCGATCAGGATCGGCCGGTCGACGCCCTCCTCGTTCATCGCCAGCACCGCCCGCAGCACCCGCTCGTCCTCGCCCTCCGCGAAGACCAGCCGGCGCACCGACGCCCGCGCGGCCTCGAAGGCCTGGCGCATCAGGAACGCCGAGCGATAGACTGAGCTGTTGAGCTTGGCCTTGTAGTCGGCGATGTCGGCGACCGGCCGGGTCGCCACGCCGCTCTCGATCGCCGCCTTGGCCACCGCGCCGGCGACGATCGCAAGCAGCCGCGGATCGAAGGGCTTGGGAATGAGATAGTCGCGCCCGAAGCTCAGCCGCTCGCCCTCGTAGGCCGCCGCCGCCTCCGCCGAGGACGACGCGCGCGCCAGCGCCGCGATGCCTTCGACGCAGGCGATCTCCATGGCGTCGTTGATCGTGGTCGCCCCCACGTCCAGCGCCCCGCGAAAGATGAACGGAAAGCACAGGACGTTGTTGACCTGGTTGGGAAAGTCCGATCGCCCGGTGGCGATAATCACGTCGGGATCGGCCGCGCGCGCCTCTTCTGGGTCGATTTCCGGTGTCGGGTTCGCGAGAGCGAAGACGATCGGCGGCGAGGCCATCCGCGCGACCATGGCCCCGGTGAGCACGCCCGGCCCCGAAAGGCCGAGGAAGAGATCCGCGCCGTCGATCACCTCGTCGAGCGCGCGCAGGTTGCTCTTCTGCGCGAAGGCCGCCTTCTCGGGGTTCATGGCGACGCCCCGCCCCTCGTGGACGAGCCCGTGAATGTCGCAGAGCCAGATGTTCTCGCGCCGCGCGCCCAGCTTGAGCAGCATGTTGAGACAGGCGATGCCCGCGGCCCCGCCGCCGGTGGAGACGATCTTGATGTCGGGGAAGGCCTTGCCCGCGACCTGGAGCGCGTTGGTCGCCGCCGCGCCGACCACGATCGCGGTGCCGTGCTGGTCGTCGTGGAACACGGGGATGTTCATGCGCTCGCGGCAGAGCCGCTCCACCACGAAGCAGTCCGGCGCCTTGATGTCCTCGAGGTTGACCGCCCCGAAGGTCGGCTCGAGCGCGGTGACGATTTCGGCCAGCCGCTCGGGGTCGCTCTCGTTCACCTCGATGTCGAAGCAGTCGATGTTGGCGAACTTCTTGAAAAGGACCGCCTTGCCCTCCATCACCGGCTTGGAGGCCAGCGCGCCGATGTCGCCCAGACCCAGCACCGCGGTGCCGTTCGTGACCACCGCCACGAGATTGCCGCGCGAGGTGAAGCGCGCCGCCGCGGTCGGATCGGCCTTGATCTCCAGACAGGCCTCCGCGACGCCGGGCGAATAGGCCCGCGCGAGGTCGCGCTGGTTGGCCATCGGCTTGGTGGCGCGGATCTCGAGTTTGCCCGGACGCGGGAACTCGTGATAGTCGAGCGCCGCCTGTCGCGCGGCCTCCCTGCCCATGTCGTCCATCACGCGTTCCCCCCGGTTTTCTTGCTGGCTTATCCGAGTCGCCGCGGCGTTGCCAGCCCGCCGAAGCCTGCCGCGGTCATCGACGGGCCGCGGCCCGACACAGGCGCCACTCCGGCCTGCGCCGTCCGCCGCGAACGGCGTCGAACCGAAAGCCGCCGCCCCGACGCCGGGAGCCCGCGCTTCCTCACCCGACCGCCGGCCGGTCTCCGGCGCCGGCCCGGATCAGCCCGAGGATCTCCCGCGCCGCCTCGGGGATGTTGGTCCCCGGCCCGAAGATGGCGCTGACGCCGCTATCTCGTAGGAAGGCGTAGTCCTGCTGCGGGATGACCCCGCCGCAGATCACCAGCACGTCGCCCGCGCCCTGCGCCCGCAGCGCCTCGACCAGCTTGGGCGCCAGCGTCTTGTGCCCGGCGGCCTGGCTCGAGATGCCGACCACGTGCACGTCGTTGTCGATGGCGTCCTGCGCCGCCTCCTCGGGCGTCTGGAAGAGCGGGCCCACGTCCACGTCGAAGCCGATGTCGGCGAAGGCCGTGGCGATCACCTTCGCCCCGCGGTCGTGGCCGTCCTGGCCCATCTTGACCACCAGCATGCGCGGGCGGCGGCCCTCCTCCTCGGCGAAGGCCTCCACGTCCCGCTGGATCGCCGCGAAGGCCTCGTCGCCCTCGTAGGCTGCGCCGTAGACGCCTGCGAGCGTCTTCACCTCGGCCCGGTGCCGGCCGAACACCTTCTCCATCGCGTCCGAGATCTCCCCCACCGTCGCCCGGGTCCGGGCGGCCTCCACCGCCGCGGCGAGCAGATTGCCGTCGCCGCGCGCCGTCGCCTCCAATGCCGCCAACGCCTCCGCGCACGCCGCCGCATCGCGCCCGGCGCGGATGCGCTCGAGCCGCGCCACCTGCGACTCGCGCACCGCCACGTTGTCCACGTCGAGAATGTCGATCGGATCCTCGGTCTCGCGCCGATACCTGTTGACCCCGACGATCACCTCGTCGCCCCGGTCGATCGCCGCCTGGCGGCGCGCGGCGCTCTCCTCGATGCGCAGCTTCGGCATGCCTGAGGCGACCGCCTTCGTCATCCCGCCCAGCGCCTCGACCTCCTCGATCAGCGCCCAGGCCTTCTCGGCCAGCTCCGCGGTTAGGCTCTCGACGTAGTAGGACCCGGCGAGCGGATCGACCACCCGCGTCACGCCGGTCTCGTGCTGCAGGATCAGCTGGGTGTTGCGGGCGATCCGCGCGGAAAATTCCGTCGGCAGCGCAATGGCCTCGTCAAAGGAGTTCGTGTGTAGCGACTGGGTGCCGCCCAGCACCGCGGCGAGCGCCTCGTAGGCGGTGCGCACTACGTTGTTGTAGGGATCCTGCTCGGCGAGGCTCACCCCGCTGGTCTGGCAATGGGTGCGCAGCATCAGGCTCTGGGGCTTCTTCGCGCCGAACTCGGTCATGATCCGGTGCCACAGGAGCCGCGCCGCCCGCAGTTTCGCGGCCTCCATGAAGAAGTTCATGCCGATCGCGAAGAAGAACGACAGCCGCCCGGCGAAGGCGTCCACGTCCATGCCAGCCGCGATCGCCGCCCTCACGTACTCGCGGCCGTCCGCAAGGGTGAAACCCAGCTCCTGCACGAGGTTCGCGCCCGCCTCCTGCATGTGGTAGCCCGAGATCGAGATCGAGTTGAACTTGGGCATCTCGGCCGCCGTGTAGCCGATGATGTCGGAGACGATCCGCATCGAGGGCTCGGGCGGGTAGATGTAGGTGTTGCGGACCATGAACTCCTTGAGGATGTCGTTCTGGATCGTGCCCGACAGCGCCGCGCGGTCCACCCCCTGCTCCTCGCCCGCCACGATGAAGGACGCCAGCACCGGAATGACGGCGCCGTTCATGGTCATGGAGACCGAGACCTTCTCCAGCGGAATGCCGTCGAAGAGGATCTTCATGTCCTCGACGCTGTCGATGGCCACCCCCGCCTTGCCCACGTCGCCGACCACCCGGGGATGGTCGCTGTCGTAGCCGCGATGGGTGGCGAGGTCGAAGGCGACCGACACGCCCTGCTGGCCGGCGGCGAGCGCCTTGCGGTAGAAGGCGTTCGAGGCCTCGGCGGTCGAGAAACCCGCGTACTGGCGGATCGTCCAGGGACGCCCCGCGTACATCGTCGCCCGCGGCCCGCGGGTGAAGGGCGCGAGCCCGGGCAGGTCTCCCAGATGTTCCAGGTCCTTCAGATCGTCGCCGGTGTAGAGCGGCCTGACCCTGACGCCCTCTGGCGTCTCCCAGGCCAGGCTGTCGGGATCGCGGCCCTTGAGTTCGCGCTGCGCCTGCGCCCGCCATGCCTCGATGTCGCTCGCGCTCATTGGCCCCTCCACCTTCCGCGGGTCGGCGCCGCCGCGTCGCAGCGGTCGCGCGTCGAAAATTGCACCGATTTTCCCTCGCATCCCGCGTCGATGTGCTTATGTTCCAGACGGATCGGAGGGACGATGCGTGCTTGTGTACACCTGCTGAGTCTGTTTCTGGCAGCCTTTCCATTGGCGGCCCTTGCCCAGAGCCCGACCACGACGCCTGCCGCCGCCGAAGCCGTCGAAACGCAACAGCCCAGCCTCGAGGATCTGCTCTGGGTGGCCCGCCCCGTGGTCGTCTTCGCAGACAGCCCCAACGATCCGCGCTTCATCCAGCAGATGCGCATGCTTGAGGAACGCGCGCCCGAGCTCGAGGACCGCGGCGTCGTGATCCTGACCGACACCGATCCCGACGCGCGCGGGCCGCTGCGCACGGCCCTGCGTCCGCGCGGGTTCGGCCTCGTGCTGGTCGACACCGACGGGTCGGTCGTCCAGCGCCGCCCGGCGCCAACCACCTCTCGCGAGCTGATCAATCTCATCGACCGGCTACCCTCGCGTCGCCAGGAGACCGGCTCCCGCCGCCAGTGACCGCGCCGGGACGCGCGGCCCGACCTGCTGCGTCCATTGTCCCTGCGCCGTGATGCGCGCGAGCAGTCCCCATCTACTCGAACTCCATGATCACGTCGTCGACGCCCATGCTCGACCCCGGGGACGCATGGATGACGCGCACCACGCCCCGGCGTTCGGCGCGCAGCACGTTCTCCATCTTCATCGCCTCGACCATGCAAAGCGCCTGCCCCTCGTAGACCTCGTCGCCGACGGCGACGTGGATGTCGACGACGAGCCCGGGCATCGGGCAGAGCAGAAGCCGCGAGGTGTCCGCCGCCTCCTTGCACGGCATCTGTGCCGCGAGCGCGGCGTGGCGCGGCGACAGCACCGCCACCTGCAGGTCGGCCCCCCGGTGACGCAGCCGCAGGCCGCCCGGCGTCGGGGTGACCTTGACGATGAGCGCGCCGCCGTCGACCACCGCGCGCGCCAGGGTCTGTCCCGGCGTCCAGTCGCAGGCCACCAAGACCGAAGCGCCATCGGCGAAACGCGCCTCCGACCAGTTCTCGTGCCGGGCTAGCGTCAGCGGCCGCTGGACGCGATCGATCTCCACCACCCAGTCCTCCCCGATCCGGCGGCGATGGTTGCGCATCCCGCCCGAGATGCTCGCCGCCCTGTCCTCGCGGACCGCATGCAGGTGCGCCGCCAGCGCCGCCAGCCGGCGCAGCGTCTCCTCGGGCAGATCGGCCCCCGCGAAGCCCTCGGGATACTCCTCGGCGATGAAGGCTGTGGTGATCTCGCCGGACACGAAGCGCGGATGGTCCATCACCGCCGAGAGGAACGGCAGGTTGTGCCCGATCCCCTCGACCTCGAAAGCGTCGAGCGCGCTGCGCATCGCCGCGATCGCCCCGGCCCTGTCGGGCGCCCAGGTGCAGAGCTTGGCGATCATCGGGTCGTAGTACATCGAGATCTCGCCGCCCTCGAAGACGCCGGTGTCGTTGCGGACCGCCAACTCCGGCCCCGCCGTCTCCGCCGGCGGCCGGTAGCGCGTGAGCCGCCCGATCGAGGGCAGGAAGTTGCGGTAGGGATCCTCGGCGTAGAGCCGGCTTTCCATCGCCCAGCCGTTGAGGCTCACGTCGTCCTGGGTGATCGCGAGCCGCTCGCCCGCCGCCACCCGGATCATCTGCTCGACGATGTCGATCCCGGTGATCAGCTCGGTGACGGGATGCTCCACCTGCAGGCGGGTGTTCATCTCCAGGAAGTAGAAGTTCCGCTCCCCGTCGACGATGAACTCCACCGTCCCGGCCGAGCAGTAGTCCACCGCGCGGGCCAGCGCGACGGCCTGCTCGCCCATCGCCCGGCGGGTGCCCTCGTCTAGAAACGGCGACGGCGCCTCCTCGATGACCTTCTGGTTGCGCCGCTGGATCGAGCATTCCCGCTCGCCAAGGTAGATGCAGTTTCCGTGCGTGTCGCCGAGCACCTGGATCTCGATATGCCGCGGCTGGGTGACGAACTTCTCGATGAAGATGCGGTCGTCGCCGAAGCTGCTTGCGGCCTCCGACTTCGATCGCTCGAAACCCTCGCGCGCCTCGGCGTCATCCCAGGCGATGCGCATGCCCTTGCCGCCGCCGCCGGCGCTCGCCTTGATCATCACCGGATAGCCGATCTGCGCGGCGATCTTGGCCGCGTGCCCGGCGTCGTCGATCAGGCCCATGTATCCCGGCACCGTCGAGACCCCGGCCTCGGCCGCCAGCTTCTTCGACGTGATCTTGTCGCCCATCGCCTCGATCGCGCCCACGGGCGGTCCGATGAACGCCACGTTCGCCGCCGCCAGCGCCTGCGCGAACTCGGCGCGCTCGCTGAGGAACCCGTAGCCCGGATGCACCGCCTGCGCCCCGGTCCTGGCGATCGCCTCCATGATCCGGTCGATCACGATGTAGGACTGGCTGACCGGGGCCGGGCCGATGCGCACCGCCTCGTCGGCCATCGCCACATGCAGCGCGCCGGCGTCCGCGTCGGAATGAACCGCGACGGTCCCTATGCCCATCCTGCGGGCGGTCTTGATGACGCGACAGGCGATCTCGCCGCGATTGGCGATCAGGATCTTCTCGAACATGCGCCCTCCCGGCGTGAAACGAGGACTGGGCGCGCGGCGGAAGCAGGGCGGACGGCGCTGTCGCCGCCCGGCGCGCGATCAGGGAATGACCGAGCCGACGCCCTCGTTGATCGTGCCGTCATCGAGCGGATCGTCGCCGACGAGCTCCTGCTCGGAGGCCGAAAGCCCGGGCCCGCCGATCTCCATCCCGCCGCCGCAAGCCGCGAGCACGAGCAGCGCCCCGAGCGCCGCGAGGGTCGATCTGATATCCATGCAGCCTCTCCTGTTGTTCTCGTCCCGCGACCATACCCCGGCGCGTGGGCCTGCGCCACATCAGCCATCCTCGAACACCTCCGGAAACGCCGCCCGCGCCGCGGCCTCGTCCACGCGCAGCAGCGCCTCGTAGCTCGCCGGATCGAAGGGCTCCTCGGCGGGGATCACCTCGCGGCCGAGGAGCCAGGACAGCCGGCCGGCGTCGAGGTTGCCGCGCGCGAAGGGGTCGGCCCCGAACTGCTCCCAGAGCGCCGCGATGAACGCCGCGTCCGCGGCGCGATCGATCGGCCGCCGGTCTCGGTACCGCTCGCGGGCGCGCAGGGGCGTCACGCCGCCCTTGGCCTCTCTTCGGATCGTGAACTGAAGGTCGGAGCCGGAGAGTCGGCTGGGGAACCCGCGATGTTTCAGCACCGGACTCGCCTCCGCGATCCGGCCGCGATCACTCCTCGCCGAGGTTCATCACCGCCACGCCCATCGACACCGCCCCGAAGGTCAGCGCGGTCTGGAAGAACAGCACCGCCGTCGCAAGCCCGCTGTCGTCCTTCTCCAGCAGCGCCCCGATGCCCAGCACGTCGAACCAGATCAGCCCGAACAGGAAGCAGCAACCGATGACCATGCCGTTGGCGGAGTGGATCAGCATGAAGCGGATCAGCTTGGGAAGGGAAAGCCAGGTTCGGCGGATCATTTCGGACCGGTGAATGGCGACGCAACTTGGAACCTAGCGCGCCGCCGCCGCCCTGTCCAACCGCGCCGATGGTCGCGGGCCGGCTCATGCGTTCGGCACCGGCATCAGATAGACCTCGCCGACCGCCGCCCGCGGCGGCTGCTCCAGCGCGTAGATCACCGCGCCTGCGACGTCCTCGGCCTGAAGCATCTTCGGTTTCGCCTCGTCGAAGAACGGCGTGTCGACCATGCCCGGCGCGATCACCGTGCAGCGCCCGCCCCATTCGCGCATCTCGGCGAGCAGGTTGGCGCCGAAGCCGTGCACGAAGTGCTTGGTCGCGCCGTAGACCGATCCCGCGATCTCGGTGCGCGCGGCGCGCGACCCGGTCAGGATCATGTGCCCGCCGGTCTTGCGAAGCTCCGGCAGCGCCAGGCGCGTGGTGACCAGGAGCCCCCAGATGTTGACCTCGACCATGGTGCGCCAGTTGTCGAGCTGCGCCTTCTCCGCCCCGCCCGGACCGCCGAGGCCGAGGCCTGCGTTGGCGAAGGCGGCGTCGAGCCGGCCGAAGCGCTCCAGAAACGCCGCGAGGCCCGCCTCCTGCTCCGCAACCGATGTCACGTCGGCGGGAAGCGCCATCGCCCGGTCCGCGCCGATCTCCGCTTCGAGCGCCTCAAGCGCGTCGCGCGACCGCGCCATCAGCCCGACCCGCCAGCCCTTCGCGGCCGCCGCCCGCGCGGTGGCCGCGCCTATCCCGCTCGAGGCCCCGGTGATGAGGATCGTCCTGTCCATGATATCCCTCATCCCCTCACAGTGGAATGTTGTCGTGCTTCTTCCAGGGGTTGCTCAGCCGTTTGTTGCGCAGGCTTGCAAAGGCCCGCGCCACCCGGCGACGGGTCGAATGCGGCATGATCACCTCGTCGATGAAGCCCTTCTCGGCGGCGACGAAGGGATTGGCGAAGCGGCGCTCGTATTCCGCGGTGCGCGCGGCGATCTTCTCCGCGTCGCCCGCCTCGGACCGGTGGAGGATCTCGACGGCGCCCTTGGCGCCCATCACCGCGATCTCCGCGGTCGGCCAGGCGTAGTTGATGTCGCCGCGCAGGTGCTTGGAGCTCATCACCACATAGGCGCCGCCGTAGGCCTTGCGGGTGATCACCGTCACCTTCGGCACCGTCGCCTCGCCGTAGGCGAACAGCAGCTTCGCGCCGTGCTTGATGATGCCGCCGTGCTCCTGGCTCGTTCCCGGCAGGAAGCCCGGCACGTCGACGAAAGTCAGCAGCGGGATCTCGAAGGCGTCGCAGAACCGCACGAAGCGCGCGGCCTTGCGCGCGCTGTCGATGTCGAGGCAACCCGCCAGCACCATGGGCTGGTTGGCCACCACGCCCACGGTCGATCCCTCCAGCCGGATGAAGCCAGTGATGATGTTGCGGGCGAACTCCGCCTGGATCTCGAAGAAGTCGCCCTCGTCGGCGACCTTCACGATCAGCTCCTTCATGTCGTAGGGCGTGTTGGCGCTGGCGGGCGCGAGCGTATCAAGGCTCTCCTCGATCCGGTCGGGCGCGTCGAAGAACGGCCGCTCGGGCGTCCCGCTCAGATTCGACATGGGCAGGAAGTCGAAGAGCCGCCGGGTCTCGAGCAGCGCCACGATGTCGTTCTCGTAGGCGCCGTCAGCGACCGAGGACTTCGACGAATGGGTGCGCGCGCCGCCAAGCTCCTCGGCCGTCACCTGCTCGTTGGTGACGGTCTTGACCACGTCCGGGCCGGTCACGAACATGTAGGACGAGTCCCGCACCATGAAGGTGAAGTCGGTCATCGCCGGCGAATAGACCGCGCCGCCGGCGCAGGGACCCATGATCAGGCTGATCTGCGGAACGACGCCCGAAGCCATGATGTTTCGGTGAAAGACATCGGCGTAACCTGCGAGACTTGCTACGCCTTCCTGGATACGGGCGCCGCCGGAATCGTTGATTCCGATGATCGGCGCGCCGTTGCGCATCGCCATGTCCATGATCTTGCAGATCTTCTCGGCGTGGGTCTCCGACAGCGATCCGCCGAAGACGGTGAAGTCCTGGCTGAACACGTAGACCTGCCGGCCGTTGATGGTGCCCCATCCGGTGATCACCCCGTCGCCGGGATAGGAGACCTCGCCCATGCCGAACTCAACGCAGCGATGCGCCTTGAACATGTCGAACTCCTCGAAGCTGCCCTCGTCGAGCAGCGCCTCGAGCCGTTCCCGGGCGGTGAGCTTGCCCTTGGCGTGCTGGGCGTCGATGCGCTTCTTGCCGCCGCCGCTGCGCGCCTCGTCGCGCCGCGACTCCAGTTGTCCGAGGATTGCCTGCACCGTTCGTCTCCCCTTCCACCGTCGCCGCGATGTGACAGATCGGTGATGGCCGGGCAAGCAGGGATCGGCGGATTTGAAAACCCCGTTGCAATGGCTTTCTGCGAATTGCAAAGTTGCGAAGTCATGGCCCAGACCCGCAAGCTCTACGCCGGCGCGAAACTGCGCGAGATCCGGATGCGGCTCGGGCTCACCCAAGCCGACCACGCCGCCCGTCTCGGGGTCTCGCTCTCCTATCTCAACCAGATGGAGAACAACCACCGGCCGGTCTCGGCCCGGGTCGTGCTGGCGTTGGTGCAGGAATACGGGGTCGACGTCACCGAACTCTCCGACGGCGCGCCGGAACGGGTGATCGCGGACATGCGCGAGGCGCTCGCCGACCCGGTCTTCGGCGCGGACCCGCCGCCGCTGGCCGACATCCAGCTCCTCGCCTCCAACGCGCCGAACCTGGCCCGGGCCTTCCTCACCCTGCACCGCGCCCACCGGCAGAGCCAGGAGCGGCTCGCCCAGCTCAACGAGGCGCTCGGCCGCGAGGACGGCGCGCTGGCGCCCCTGCCCTGGGAGGAGGTCCGCGACTTCTTCCACTACTGCGACAACTACATCGACGCCATCGATCGCGCGGCGGAGTTCTTCGCCGCGCGCCTCGGCCCCGGCGAACGCCGGCCGGCCCTTGCCGACTGGCTCGCCCGCGAGCATGGCGCCCGAATCGCCGTCTCCGGCGATGCCACCCTGCGCGCCTGGGATCCGCGCACCCGCACGCTCCGCCTCTCGGCCGCCGCCGCCCAGGCCACCCGCGACTTCCAGACGCTGCACCAGGTGGCGCTGCTCGCCCACGGCGACCTGCTCGAGGCGACGCTCGATCTCGCGCGCTTCCGCTCCGAGCAATCGCGCGCGATCTGCAAGGTGGGCCTCGCCAACTACTTCGCCGGCGCGGCGCTGATGCCCTACGGCGCGTTCCTCGCCGCCGCCGACGAGATGCGCCACGACCTCGAGGCGCTCGCCCTACGCTTCGACGCCTCCATCGAGCAGGTCGCCCAGCGCCTCTCCACCCTGCAGCGCCCGGGGGCTAAGGGCGTGCCGTTCTTCTTCGTGCGCGTCGACCAGGCCGGCACCATCACCAAGCGCCACTCCGCCACCCGGCTCCAGTTCGCCCGCTTCGGCGGGGCCTGCCCGCTGTGGAACGTGCACCAGGCCTTCGAGACCCCCGGCCGATTCCTTCGCCAGCTCGCCGAGACCCCGGACGGCGTGCGCTATCTCTGTCTGGCGCGCGACGTCTCCAAGCCCGGCGGCGGCTTCCGCGCCCCGGTGCGCCGCTACGCCATCGGGCTGGGCTGCGAGATCGCCCACGCCGGCCGGCTGGTCTACGCCGACGATCTCGACGTCCGCAACGACGCCGCCTACCAGCCGATCGGCATCGCCTGCCGCATCTGCCCCCGCAGGGACTGCGCCCAACGCGCGGTCCCGCCGCTGGAGCACGGCGTCTCGGTGGATCCCGATCGCCGCGGCCTGCTGCCCTACGACATCGGCTAGGGATCAGGCCGCCGCCGCGCTTAGAACCCGTACCGCACGCCCACCAGCAGGTCGAACGTGGAATACCGCGTATCCAGCGCCAGGTCGTCGTTCTTGATCTCCTGGTCGTTCATGCCGAAATACCGGACCTCGCCGAGCAGGTTCAGGGCTGGGGACACTGCATATTCAACGCCGCCAATGAATTGGTAGGCGAAGTTGTAGTCGCTGTCGAGATCGCCGCCGGCGTTGCCGAAGTCCTCGATGTTGAGCGCCGCCGTGCCGATGCCTCCGCCGAGATAGGGCGTCCACGCCCCGCCCGCGCCGACGCCGTTGAAGCGGTAGAGCGCGTTCGCCATGAAGGCGTTCACCTCGGTCTTGCCGCTGCTGCTGCCGAAGCCGCTCACCGAGGAGTCCGCGTCGGCGTTGCGGTAGGCGTATTCCAGCTCCACCGCCAGGCTGGGATCGACGATCAGGCCGACCGACGCGCCGAGCGTGTAGCCGGTCCCATAGGACAGATCGGCCGAACGCGACAATCCGGTCCCCCGCAGCGCGAGCCGGAAATCGTCGTCCATCGGCCACGTCGCGCCGGCGAAGCCCTTCACGTACCACTGGCCGCCGCCGAAGCCCTGGGCCGCCGCCGGTCCCGCCAATGCGGCCAGGATGGCCGCCGTCGCAATGCATCTCTTCATGTCTTGTCCCCTTTGCTCGATGGTCGCGTGATTGTACCACATCTTCCCGACCTCGTTGCGCATCTCGCGCCACGGACGCGCCGCCCGGCGCGATTGCCTCGCCCCCGCGCAGGGCGCTATGCGTCCACGAACATTCTACCGGACCCGCAATGACCTCCGCAATGGACAACACCATCGCGCGCCACGTGCGCAGGACGCTGGTCCTCGCCTGGCCGATGATCCTGAACCGCGTCGGCATCATCGCGATGGGCGCGGTCGACGTCGTGGTGCTCGGGCGGGCCGGCGCCACCGAACTGGCCGACTACGTGCTCGGACAGGCCATCCAGGACAGCCTGATCGCCATGACCATCGGCCTTCTGATCGGCGTGCCGGTGCTGGTGTCCCGCGAGACCGGCGCCGGCAACGACGCCGCCGCGGGCCGCATCTGGCGGCGCGGCCTCGGCTTCGGCCTCGGGATCGGCGCGGCGCTCGCCCTCGCCCTGCAGGCCGCCGAGCCGCTCTTCCTGCTGCTCGGACAGGCGCCCGACCTCGCGGCCCGCGCCGCTGCGGTGACCCGCACGCTCGCCCTCGGCCTGCCCTTCATCGCCGCCTTCTTCGTGTCGGCCTCGTTTCTCGAGGCGCTGCACCGCCCGCTGGTCGGACTGGTCGCGGTCACGCTCGGCAATCTCGCCAATTTCTGGCTCAGCCTCGCGCTGGTCTTCGGCGCGGGCCCGCTCCCGGCCATGGGCGCGGTTGGCTGCGCGCTGGCCACCGTGCTGACCTTCGCCGCCCTCGCCGCGGGCCTCGCCGCCTGGGTCCGCCTCGCCATGCCCGGCCGCGCGCGCTTCGGCGTCACCGGGCCGGCGGCGCCCGCCCCGCCGGCCCGCGAGCAGGTCGGCATGGGCCTCGCCTCGGGCGGGGCCCATTTCTTCGAGGCCTCGTCCTTCGCGGTGATGACCCTCTTCGTCGGCCTGATCGGCCCGCTGGCGCTCGCGGCCCACGGCGTGCTCTTCCAGTTTCTCGCGCTCACCTTCATGGTCGCCTACGGCGTCGCCGGCGCCACCCAGGTGCGCGTCGGCAACGCCTGGGGCCGCGGCGACCCGCGGGGCGTCCGCGTCGCCGGCTGGACCGGGCTCGGCCTCGCCGCCCTGCTCACCGGCGCGGTCACGCTGGTCTTCGTCGCCAATCCCGGCGCCTCGGTCAGGCTCTTCACCGACGCGCCCGAGGTGATCGCCGCCGCCACGCCGCTGCTCGTCTGGGTGGCGCTGGCCACGGTCTTCGACGGCGGCCAGTCGGTGATGAACCAGGCCTGCCGCGGCCGCGGCGACACCTGGTTTCCCACCGCGCTCCACTTCGGCAGCTACTGGCTGGTGATGGTTCCGGCGGCCTGGGCGCTGGCCTTTCCCGCCGGCCAGGGCCTTGCGGGCGTCTACCAGGCGATCATGGTGGCCAGCGTCTTCTCGCTCGGGGCCCTGGCGCTGCGGTTCCGCGCCCTCAGCCGCGAAACGCGGTGACCTCGATCTCGACCTTCATCTCGGGCTCGACCAGCCCCGCGACGACCAGCGTGCCGGCGGGCGCCACGTCCCCGAAGGCCGCGCGTAGGGCCGGCGCGATCTCGTGGCGCAGCGCCGCGTCGGTGACGTAGCTGCGCACCCGCACCACGTCGCCAAGGCCGAAGCCCGCCTCCCGAAGCGTGCGGGCGATGGTCGCCAACGCGTTGCGCGCCTGGTCCGCCGCGCTCTCGGGCATCGCCATCCGGGCGTAGTCGTATCCGGTCGTTCCGGCGACGAAGCACCAGTCGCCCGCGACCACCGCCCGGCTGTAGGCGAACTCGCGCTCGAAGGGCGACCCGGTCGACACCCGCCGCCGCGCCGGCCGCTCAGGCTCCGTCGCCAACGAACTCTCCGATGAGCTGGTCGACCACCGCCCGGAGCGCGCCGGCCGCGTCCTCGCCGCGCTCCACCGCCTCGGCGTAGGCTTGGCGCTGGCGCATCGCCGACGTCCCTTCCTGCACGATCCGCCGCAGCCCGCCGAGCTCGCGCCGGCAGCCCAGCGCCTCGGCGTCCTCCGCGAGGATCTCCACCAGCTCGTCGACCAGTTCGCCCACCGGCACCAGCCGGCTGCGGCCGTGATCGACCATCTTGCCCTCGACCCCGTAGCGCTGCGCCCGCCAGCGGTTCTCGCGCACCAGCGTCGCGGGATAGATCCGCCAGCGCTGGTTGCGGGTCCTGAGCCGGAACAGGTAGGCCATGATCGACTGGTAGGCCGCCGCCAGCGCCGCGATGTCGTCGATGCGCGGGCAGACGTCGGTGACCCGCTGCTCGAGCGTCGGATAGCGGTCCGACGGCCGGATGTCCCACCAGATCTTGGTCGCGTCCTCGACGCAGCCGGCGTCGATCAGATGGTTCACCAGCCGGCGGTACTCCGAATAGCTCGCCACCTGGTCGGGCAGGCCGGTGCGCGGCAGCGCGTCGAACACCGTCAGCCGGTAGGAGGCGAGCCGGGTGTCCTGCCCCTCCCAGAACGGCGACGACCCGCTCAGCGCCAGCAGGTGCGGCAGGAAATACGCCGCCTGGTTCATCAGGTCGATGCGCTGGTCCTCGTCCTCGATGCCGATGTGCATGTGCATGCCGCAAATCAGCATCCGCCAGGCCGTCGCGCCGAGATCGGACCAGAGCCCGTCGTAGCGCTCCTTGCGGGTGTGGCTCTGCCGCCGCCAGGTGGCGAAGGGATGCGTGGAGGCCGCGATCATCGCGTATCCATGCGCCTCCGCCGCCTGCGACACGCCCTTGCGCAGCGAGGCGAGATCCGCGATCGCGTCGGCGACCGTGCGGTGCGGCTTGGTGCCGACCTCGACCTGGCACTGCAGGAACTCCGGCGTCACCTGATCGCCGATCGCCTCGCGGCAGGCCTCGAAGAAGCCCTCGCCCGGCTCGCTGACCAGATCGCGGGTCTCGCGATCGACCACGAGATACTCTTCCTCGATCCCCAGACTGAACGTCGGCCGATCCATCGCGTCCCCCCCGATTGGCCCGCCATTCTTGATGCGCGCGATCGCGGCGGTCAATCGGCATGCGGGAACCGGCGCCGCGCCGACCTGCAGCCGGTCACCGCCCGGCGTTCGTTAACCGTCCGAAAACAAGCGGCAAGCCGGTTTCCAGCCGGTTTCCAGCCCGCTTCCAGCCTGATTTTTTCCAACCCTTTCATAGGACTGATCGTCACAAACATCAGGCCGGTCGACCAGGCGGACATCGCCTTGCCGCCCCTTGCGCCCGGCCCTCCACCGCTGTAGCGCACCCCGATGACCGCCAACCCGCCCGACCTGCGCCCCGACATCGCGCCCCGCGCGCGCATCGCCGACGCCCCGCGCGAGGGTCAGCCGCGCATCGGCATGGTCTCGCTCGGCTGCCCCAAGGCGCTGGTCGACAGCGAGCGCATCCTCACCCGCCTGCGCGCCGAGGGCTACGCCATTTCGCCCGACTACGCCGGCGCCGAGGCGGTGATCGTCAACACCTGCGGCTTTCTCGACAGCGCCAAGGCCGAAAGCCTCGCGGCGATCGGCGAGGCGCTCGTCGAAAACGGCCGCGTCATCGTCACCGGCTGCCTCGGCGCCGAGCCCGACTACATCACCGGCGCCCATCCGACCGTGCTCGCGGTGACCGGCCCGCACCAGTACGAGGCCGTGCTCGACGCGGTGCACAAGGCCGTGCCGCCCGCACCCGACCCCTTCGTCGATCTCCTGCCGGCGCAGGCAGTGAGCCTGACGCCGCGTCACTACAGTTACCTCAAGATTTCCGAGGGTTGTAACCATAAGTGCAAGTTCTGCATCATACCTGACATGCGGGGCCGACTGGTCTCGCGGCCGGCGCACGCCGTGCTTCGCGAGGCCGAGCGGCTGGTGGAGGCGGGCGTCCGCGAACTCCTGGTCATCTCCCAGGACACATCCGCTTACGGGCTCGACCGCCGCCACGACGCGCACCCCTGGAAGGGGCGCGAGGTTCGCAGCCACATCACCGATCTCGCCCGCGAGCTTGGCGGCCTCGGCGCCTGGGTCCGCCTGCACTACGTCTATCCCTATTCCCATGTCCGCGACCTCATCCCACTGATGGCGCGCGGCCTCGTGCTGCCCTACCTCGACGTGCCGTTTCAGCACAGCCACCCGGACGTGCTCCGGCGCATGGCCCGTCCGGCCAAGAGCGCCGACACGCTGGCCGAGATCGCCCGCTGGCGGGCGCTCTGCCCCGAGATCACACTGCGGTCGACCTTCATCGTCGGCTATCCCGGCGAGACGGAGGCCGAATTCGCCCATCTGCTCGACTGGCTGGAGGAGGCGCAACTCGACCGCGTCGGCGCCTTCAAGTACGAAAACGTCGCCGGCGCCCGCGCCAACGCCCTGCCCGACCACGTCCCCGAGCCGCTCAAGCAGGAGCGCTGGGACCGGTTCATGGAAAGGGCGCAGGCGATCAGCGCGTCACGGCTCGCGGCCAAGGTCGGCCGCCGCCTTCAGGTCATCGTCGACAGCGTCGACGCAGACGGCGCGACCTGCCGCACGATGGCCGACGCGCCGGAGATCGACGGCAATCTCTTCATCGACGAGGGCTTCGCGGCGCTGGCGCCGGGCGACATCGTGACCGTCGTCGTCGACGAGGCGTCCGACTACGACCTCTGGGGCCGGCTGTCCTGAGGACTGGCGCCCGAGCGCATCCCGCTACCGCGCCGGTCGCCGCTCGGACCCGAGCGCCCGGCGCTTGAGGAACATCGCAAGGGCGCTCATCCTGCGATAGTGCAACCGCATGGCGCGGAACTCCGACGGCGCCGCCAGGCCGTCGCCGCCGCTCCGCCGATCCGGACCCGGCCGCGGCGCCTTCGTGTTCATGCCCGTCTCTCCTCGTCTTCCGGCGCGCCAACCGCGCCATATCCGTCGAGTTTCGGATCGCTTGGTGAACAACTCGTTACAACCCACCGCCTCACCAACCCGGGCCGAAGCGCCGCTGCCCTTGACACACGTTCCGGCCCGGATGCGCCGCCGCCGGCGTCCAGCGGAACTGTCCGGGGCGAGCGACACGCGCGGCGAGCGCCGCCTCTCGGGGAAGACATCGGTCGCGTCGCATCCTGTCGGCTCCCTCCGGACTCGCTCCGCGGCGCAGGCCGCCGATAGCTCATGTCGCCATGGATGCCACGCTTGCGCCGATGCGACCGTGATCCGGCGCACGCCCCCCGAGCATCTCGGCGTCAGAGATCGCGCTCCTGCAGGCGGCATCTCATGCCAGCCGTGGGCGGCGTGGGAACAAAGACCTCCGCGTCGACGGGATCGAACAGGAAGGCCCCGAAGAACGCGGACCCGGAGTCCCGAATGCGATCGCGGGGCGTCTGAACCTTCCCGAGATTGTACCCCTTCGCCGCAAGTATTCGGCTTTTCCGGGTCAGCGCCGCCGGCCGGCGCGAGAGGTTCCAATCCATCCGGTAGAAGTCCACGGACGCCTCGGCCGCCAGCCCATCAGCCACGACGCAATACTCATCCTGCCAGGCGTAGTAGGCGCGGAGCGCGGCCAGGCGATCCCCATCCAGCGCGAAATAGTCGCGGATGGCGCGCTGCGCGAAACTGAAGCCCGGATCGCTTCGACGCTCGGTCCGTCCGAAGAGCGCAAGGCGTCCCTCTACATTGATCCCCGCGGCGCGCAAACGGGCGAGCCTGTCCGCGAGCAAGGCTGTCGCCGGCCATGCCTGCAACCGCGGGCCCGCGTAGCCGCCCAGAACCACGAATGGCGTTGTGATCCGGCGCGGCGCGAACCTCGCGCCGTCGAACCCGGCCACCACTCTTGTCCCGAGCGCAGGCGCATCCGGGCCGCCGGTCAGCGGGGTGACGAGGTCCGGTTCCCGGACCGTCATGTCGAGCAAGTCCGACCAGGATCCGAACCGCGCCAGCACCAGGCGATCCGCCATCCGGGGCCCCTGGGCGAGCCAGCGCAGGAGGCTCGGGCTCTGCGCGAGCGCCGCCATAGTGGTGCCGTTGCAGCCAACAACGAGCCGGATCTGGTCGAAGTCGAACGGCGGGGTCCGGTCGGCGATCGGCGCAGCCAGCGCGGTGGCGCAGAAGCCGTCGCTGGGTGGTCGGTCCGGGAGGATCCGACCGGCGATCTCCTTCGACACGATCCTGCGGGCTCTGTCCGAAAGGATCTTCATCTGCCTCTCGGAGGGATGGGTCGCGTCATGACCAAGCGCGGCGGAGCGCATTCCATAGATCGGGATCGGCGTCGCGCCGTCATCGGTCAGCGCGTCGAACCATTGCGGCCTGTACAGGCTGGCGGCCAGAACCCACTGGTCGAAGGTTGCCGAAATACGGTCGGGCGTCGACGTCGCTTGCCACGCCCTCAAACCCTCGGGATTGCTCGCCCGATCGAGCCAGCCGGCCCGTGCGCCGATGCCGGTGATAAAGAGGCCAACGCCTTCGCCGCGAAAGTCGGTCGAGAGCGCAAGAAACAACAGGGCTCTGGAGAGCTCCCGCGCCATCGCCGGGGAAACCAGCCCGCCGGCAATCGGGTTCCGACCGACAAGATACGGATTGTGTAGCAGCCGGTCGAACACGGCTGCGGCGAAGCCACCCGAGGACGAACCGGTGACGCATGAGAGGTCGATCCCCGCGGATCGACCGGGGTTGCGCGCTTCGAAGTCCTGGGCCCGGACGGCCGCGATCTCCACCTGGCCGGCAAGCCAGCCGAGGGTCGCCGCCCAGTTGAAGCCATTGCCTTGCAGCACCGCGCACTGCACGAACACTTTGTCGGGAACTGCGTTCGAGGCGACCGCCGGCATCGTGGACTGCCAAAACGCGACGCCGGCAATCATGGCCCCCAAGGCAAGAGGACGGGTCATCGGCGGCCTTGCAATCCTCGCCAGGGCCATCGGAAGCTGGGTGCCGAAGAGGCGCATCGTCACGGCATTCTCCCTCCCGCTCCATCGCAAACTCATGAAAGAAATGCTCCTCGAGTTCGCCCCGCGCAAGAATCCATCCCGAGAGGATACACTCAACGATCTCCGGCGACAGCAGCGTGCGCCGGAATCCCCGTGAAGACGATCGCCGCCGGGGGCCAACACGCGGGTGCGCCCGGCGACTGGTCCAAAAAAAAGACTGAGGGGTATGGCGGCCAACCGCCGGTCATCGCGGAGCGGGCCGCACCCGACCTACCCTCGGGCTTGGTTGCCAGACAGATCGCTGCGCAGGCCCCGTTCGGCGACACGACAACAATTCGGTCTGCGTTCACTTGGGAGGAGACCAATGAAGAAGGCACTCATCGCCACGGTCGCGGCCACGGCGCTCGTGCTGCCCGGGGCCGCCTCGGCGCAGGATACCATCAAGCTCGGGGTTCTCGTCGCCCTCGAAGGCGCTTTCGCGGCGGGCGGCGCAGACGGCGTGCGCAACGTCGAACTCGCAGTGCAGCAGGCTGGCGGCATGGCCGGCGGAAAGCCGATCGAGATCATCGTGGCGCCCTCGGACACGACCCCGGACACGGCCGTGCGGCAGGCGCGCAAGCTGATCGAGCAGGACGGCGTGGACATCATCATCGGACCGCTTTCCGGCTCCGAAGGCATCGCAATGCGCGACTACGCCAAGACCATTCCGGACAAGACGGTCATCAACGGGATCTCCGGCGCGCTGGAGACGACCTGGGTCGATCCCGCGGAGAACTTCTTCCGCTTCAACCTCGACGGCGCGCAATGGGGCGCGGGACTCGGAACCTACGTGGTCAACGAAAAGGGCTGGAAGCGCGTCGCCACTGTCGCCGCAGACTATTCCTTCGGCTACACCAACTTCCTCGGCTTCGCGGTCGATTTCTGCCGCGCGGGCGGCGAGATCGTCGAGCGGTTCTGGGTGCCGCTCGGATCATCCGACTTCGGCGGCGTGATCGCCTCGCTGCCCGACGACGTGGACGCCATCTATCTGGGCGTCGGCGGCACGGACGCCATCAACTTCCTCAACCAGTACGAGCAGGCCGGGTCTGAGACCAACCTGATCGGCGGCACCATCATGGCCGACCAGACCGTGCTGACATCGCGCGGCCGGGCCAAGGAGGCGCTCATCGGCACGCCGACCTCCGGACCGCTCGCCAGCGACGATCCCAGCCCGGCTTGGCAGGAATATGTTGCGGCGTACCAGGCGGCGTTCCCGGAGGCCGATCGCTTCCCGACGCCGTCGCTGTTCGGCGTCGGCTACTACGTGGCGACTCTGGCCGCGATCCAGGCCGTCAACGCCGTTGAGGGCGACCTCTCGGACGGCCAGGCCAAGCTCCACGAGGCGCTTTCCACGATGCCGCTGGAGACCCCGCTGGGCGTGGTCGAACTCAACGAGAACCGTCAGGCTTCCGGCGCGGTGTTCATCACTGAAGTGGTCGAGGGGGATGACGGCGAACTCAAGAACGAGTTCCGCGCCAAGGTCGAGGGCGTCACCCAGACGCTCGGCATGACCCCGGACGAGTTCCGGGCCATGGGCCTTCCGTCGCGCGACACGCCCGACTGCGCCGCGCTCGCCGCCAGCGGCGGCTGACGCGCGAGATCCAGACAGTCCGGGGGCCGGCGCAGAGCGCGTCCGGCCCCCGGATCCGGCGCACGGGTCACGTCAGGCTTGCCAGAAGGTGCCGTCGATGGCGCTCATCACCTACCTGACCCGTGTCCACTTCGCCGCGCACGTCCTCGAGGACGCCCTGCCCGAGGAAGCCGCGCGCGCGGCGCTGAAGCGGCCTCTGCTGCTCCGCGACGAGGCCGGTCTGGCGGCCGACCTGACCGACCGGCTGATCCTGGCCCTGCCAGCGGATTGCGAAACGGTCGATTTCCCTCTTTCAGCGGCAGATCCCCCGGCCGTCGCCGCCGCGGCGCGGACGTGTCGCGCCGAACGATGCGACGGGGTGATCGCCCTGGGCGGCGCGGTGGCCCTCGACACTGCCCGCCGCCTCGGGATGGTCCTTCAGGCTTCCGGCGGGATTGCCGTGATCGCCGTGCCAACCACCATCGGCAACATAGGGCTCGGACCGCTGGCCCTGCCCGGCGATGGGCGCCGCAACCTGCGCGGCCCTGGCGGCTCCGGACCGCTTCCCTCGGTGATCCTGTGCGACCCCACCTTGGCGGCGGCGGTCGAGCCGGCCCGGATCGCCACCGAGGGGTTCGACACCCTCACCCATTGCATCGAGGCCTATCTGAGCACGGCGTTCAATCCGCCCGCGGACGGGATGGCGCTCGAAGGGGTGCGCCGGGCGCGGCGGCATCTGGAAGCCCTCGTCGCCGATCCCGCCGATCCCGCGGCGCGACGCGAGATGCTTTCTGCGGCCCTCTGCGGCGGACTCGCGTCGGAAAAGGGGCTTGGCGGCGCGGAGGCGCTGGCGCGCGCGCTGGAGGCCGAGATCGGCCCCGGCGCACGGCACGGCGAGTATCACGCGGCGCTGCTGCCGCTGGTGATGACCTTCAACGCCCCCGCAGTGGTCGACCGCTTCGAGCACCTGCGCGAAGCCCTGCTGCTGCCGTCAGGCGCCGATCTGCGCAGCGCGCTGGCCGACCTCGGCGACCGGCTCCGCCTGCCGATTCGTCTCGGCGGTGCCCGGCTGGGCGAAGACGCCTTGCGTCGAACCGCCGAGTCGGCGGTCGCCGAGCGCGCCAGCAACACCAATCCGCGCCACGCCACAGCCGAGGATTACCTGGGACTGCTCCAGAGCGCGCTCTGAGGACCCTGCTACGGAATGGTTGGAACTGCGACATTTCCGCGCTAACCTGCTAAGTAATGGATGCACCGTTAGAGTGCGCTGGGAGGAATCATGTCTACTTCTTTATCCGTGTTTCACGGACAGTTTGGCCGTGTATGCCTCTTTTCCCTTGATCGCAGGATGGTGCCCCACGGCCATCGTGAGGGTCACCTCATATTCCACGTCCAGGGCCCGCCGGCCCAGGTCATCGTCAACGACGCGGTCTGGCCGCTCTCGCCGGGTCAGGCGGTGGCGATCAGTCCGTGGCAGGCCCACTACTTCGCACCCGTGAGCGCGACCGAACCGACGCTGGCCCTGGTGCTCTACATCCGGCCGGGCTGGTTTCTCGACACCGCCCGGCGCGCCTGCGCCTCGCTGCAGTTCGGCCGCACGGGGATCGAGGTCACGGACCCGCTGAGCCGGCTGGTCTTTGGCACCGCCCAGGCCATGCTCGACCCGGACGGTTACGATCATCTGATCGAGGAGCGCTTGTGCGACCTGACCCAGACGGCCTACGACCAGTCCTGGCAATGGACGACGCGCGGCGGTGGTTTCACCGGCCCCGATATGCCTCGACGCGACTACCGCATCCGCAACGCCCTTCGGCTGATGCAGGATCCCGCGCACGAAATGCAGGAGCTAGACGACGTCGCCCGGGAGGTGGGCCTGTCGCGGCCGCATTTCTACAAGCTGTTCCGCGCCCAGGTGGGCCTGACGCCCAACCTCTATCTCAACGCGCTGCGCATGGAGACGGCGATCGAACGGCTCGCGGCGACCCGAGGAGGCGGTGGCCGACATCGGCTTCGACCTCGGGCTTCTCCAGCCAGGCCAGCTTCTCGCGGTTCTTCATCTCCAACGGCGTGGTGCCGCCCTCGATGTATCGCCGATCGGTGGTCAGCACCCCGCTCAACTGAAAGAGTTGCCGCACTTTTCCCGACGCGGGGCGAAACCATCAGACTGTCGGGTATGACGCGCCAGCTGGACGCGGGCTAGGCTGTCGGGCGCGCGGGTAGACACCTCGCGCAGCTGGACCTTCGCAGGGGCGCGATGAAGGGCTTCGCCGAAAAGCACCCGATCTGGTCGATCGTGATCCTTGCTGGTCGCCGCGGTGTTCCTGTGGCTGATCTTCGCGCCGTGGTCCGAGGCCATGGAGGAAACCCTCGGGCGCAAGCGCATCTTCCTCAACGCCGTGTTCGGCGGCATCACTCTGGGCGCGCTCTACTTCCTGGTCGCGGCGGGCTTCACGCTGATCTTCGGGCTGATGCGCAACGTCAATCTGGCCCATGGCTCGCTCTATCTTCTCGGCGGCTACATCGGCTTCGAGGTGTCCGAGGCGACGGGCTCGTGGCTCCTGGCCTTCCCGGTCGTCTTCGTCCTGGTGGGCCTTCTCGGGTTGGTGCTGCAGAACCAGGTCTTCCGGCGGATGGAGGGCGAGGAACTGCGCCAGACCATGGTGACCATCGGCCTCTCGGTCGTGCTGGCCGACATCATGCTGTGGATCTGGGGCGGACAGATGCTACACGATCTCGCCCCCGACTGGCCTGACGCGGCCCGATGCGTCTGCCGATCGTCGTCGGGCTACGAGTCCACCGGCGAGGCCGATCTATCTGCAACTACCCCGCCGTCCGCATGGCGATCCTTCTGGCCGCGATCGTGATCGGCGTCGCGATGTGGCTGGTGCTCAACCGCACGCGGCTCGGCATGCTGATCCGCGCCGGGGTCGACGATCGCGAGATGCTCGCGGCCTCGGGCGTGCGCATCCAGTACGTCTTTCTCGCGGTCTTCGCCTTCGGCGCGGGACTCGCCGGGCATGGGCGGCATCGTCGGCGGCACCTTCCAGTCGCTGTCGCCCGGCGAGGACACCCGCTTCCTGCTGGCCTCGCTGGTCGTGGTGATCGTGGGCGGCATGGGCTCGATCCCCGGCGCGGCGATCGGCGCGCTGGTGATCGGGCTGAGCGAACAGCTCGGCATCGTCTACGCCCCGACCTATTCGGTGGTCTTCACCTTCCTGATCATGGCGGCCGTGCTGGCGTTCCGCCCGCAGGGCCTGCTCGGACAGGCGCGGTAGCGGATGGCGGTCGTCGGTCCGATCAGCGCGGAGCGCGGCGAACCGCAGCCGACCTGGGTCGAGCGGGTGCCGGTCATCTGGTGGCCAGTCGTTCTGGTCCTGCTGGTCATGCCGGCCTTCGCCGACGACTTCTGTCCTGTTCCAGGTCATGGGCTGGACCTTCATCCTCGGCATGATCGCGCTCAGCCTGATGTTCCTCGCCGGCTACGGCGGCATGGTCAGCCTGATCCAGATGTCGGTCGCCGCGATGGCCGGCTACATGGTCGCGATCTTCGGCGCCTCCGGCGTGACCGCAGATCAGCATGGGCCTGCCGTGGTGGGTCTACATCCCCGTCGCCATCGTTGTCGCGGCGCTGTTCGGCACGATGGTCGGGCGCGCTGGCGGTACGCACCGAGGGCATCTACACGATCATGATCACCCTCGCGATCGCCTCCGCCTTCTTCTACTTCACCCGGCAGAACTACGAGATCTTCAACGGCTATTCGGGCTTCAACCTCGTGGTGCCGCCGCAGCTCTTCGGGGTCGACTGGCGCCAGCCGACGCCGTTCTACTACCTCACGCTCGGCTGCGCGGCGCTGAGCTATCTCGCGGTGCTCTACGTCTCGCGGTCGCCCTTCGGGCTGGCGCTGCAGGGCGTGCGCGACAACGCCCGGCGCATGGCGGCGCTCGGCTTCAACGTGACCGCCCACCGCATCGCCGCCTACACCTTCGCCAGCGTGATCGCGGCGATGGGCGGCATCCTTCTGGTCTGGCAGAACGCGCAGATCGCACCGGGCACCGCCGGCATACCCGCCGTGATCGACATCCTCGTGATCGCGGTGATCGGCGGCATGCGCCGACCCGATCGGCCCGTTCATCGGCGCGCTGATCTATGTGCTGCTGCGCACCTTCTCCCCGGATGTCCTGCTCGCCTTCGGCTTGTCGGGAGAGCGGTTCAAGCTGCTGATCGGGCTTGGCTTTCTTGCGATCGTCTTCTTCTCGCCGGACGGGGTGCTCGGCCTCTGGGAGCGCTGGCGGGCGCGCGCGGCCGAACGCGCCGACCCCCTGCGGGGGGCGCGAAGATGACCGACGTGGCATTTGAGGCGGGCGCGGTCCGCGACAGTCAGCGCCTCGGCTCGGTCAGTTCGGGCAACGCGCTGGAACTGCGCGGCGTCACCAAGCTCTTCGGCGCGCTGGCGGCGATCTCCGACGTCACCCTGACCGTGGCGTCCGGCGAGCGCCGCGCAGTGCTGGGCTCGAACGGTGCGGGCAAGACCACGCTCTTCAACTGCGTCACCGGGGATTTCTTGCCCACCTCCGGGACGATCCGGCTCTTCGGCGAGGACGTGACGCGCTTCCCGGCCCATGAGCGCATCCGTCGCGGACTGCGCCGCACCTACCAGATCAGCCTCCTCTTCGGCGGCCTCACGGTGTCGGACAACGTCTATCTCGCCTGCCGGGGCGTGTCGCGCGGCCGGTTCTCGCTGGTGCGGGCGCGTCGGGGCGACCCGCTGCTGCTGCGCGCGGAGGAGCTGATCGCCGCGGTCCATCTGACCGCCTCGGCCGACATGCTGGTGTCGGAGCTCTCCTACGGCCAGCAGCGCCAGCTCGAGATCGCCCTCGCCCTCGCCGGCGCCCCGCGGTTCATTCTGTTCGACGAGCCCGCTGCGGGCCTCTCGCCCACCGAGCGGCGCGAACTGGTCGCGATCCTCAACGGCCTGCCCGAGCATATCGGCTACATCATCATCGAGCACGACATGGACGTGGCGCTTCGCGTCGCCGAAAGCGTGACGATGATGCACAACGGCAAGGTCTTCAAGGAAGGTACGCCGCAGGAGATCGAGAACGACGCCGAGGTGCAGGAACTCTATCTGGGAGGCAGCCATGGCTGAGCGCGGCCGCGTCCCGGCCCTCGAGATCCGCGGGCTCAACGTCTTCTACGGGGCCTCGCACGCGCTGCAGGGGGTCGACCTGACCCTCGACGGCGGCGTGCTGTCGGTGGTCGGCCGGAACGGCATGGGCAAGACCACGCTGTGCAAGGCGATCATGGGGCTGGTGCCGGTGGCGTCGGGCTCGATCAGCTTCGCCGGCCAGCCGCTGGTGGGCCGATCGTCCACCGAGATCGCCCGGATGGGCATCGGCTACGTGCCGCAGGGCCGCCGGCTCTGGCGCTCGCTGACCGTGGACGAGCATCTCAGGATGGTGGCCACAAAAGGGGGGGCGTGGACGGTCGACCGGGTCTATTCGACCTTCCCGCGGCTGGCCGAGCGCAAGTCGAACGGCGGCGGCCAGCTCTCGGGCGGCGAGCAGCAGATGCTGGCGATCTCGCGCGCGCTGCTGATGAACCCGCAGCTTCTGGTGATGGACGAGCCGACCGAGGGCCTCGCGCCGGTGATCGTCGCGCAGGTCGAGGAGATGCTGATGCGGCTCGCCGCGAGGGCGACATCGAGGTGCTCGTGATCGAGCAGAACATCGGCGTGGCCTGTGAAGTGGCCGACAACGTGGCGATCATGGTCAACGGCCGGATCAACCGGATCTCGCCGGCCGCGGAGCTTGCCGGCGACCGCGACCTGCAGCAGCGCCTGCTCGGCGTGGGCCGCCATGCCCACGACGACACGCCGCCCCAGACAGGATCGCGCCCGGCCGCCGAAACGGCCGATCGGGCGGAGCCAACCGGCCCCCAGGTCACGAAGATCTACCAGTCCAACCCGAAACTCCCGACCCGCTGGAGTCAGCCGGTGCCGGTCGGACAGCTGGAACGGCTCGCGCGCGTGGTGACGACCTCCGCAGCTACGGCGGACGAGGGCGCGGCCGCAAGGATCGAGATCCGCCCGCTCGTCGGGCCAGGGGAAAGCGTGGTTCTGGTCGCCGGCACCCTCGACACCAAGGGCGCGGAACTGCGCTACATGCGCGACATCGTGCGCGGCGCCGGACTGCCGGTGCGCATGGTCGATCTGTCCACCTCCGGCGGGCACTCGGGGGCCGAGGTCCCGGCCCACGAGATCGCGGCCTATCATCCGCGCGGCGCCTCGGGCGTCTTCACCGGCGATCGCGGCAGTTCGGTGGCCGGCATGACCACCGCGTTCTCCCGCTGGATCGCCCGCCAGCAGGGGATCGCCGGCATCCTGTCGGCGGGCGGCTCGGGCGGCACGGCGATGGTCGCGCCGGCGATGCGGGCGCTGCCGATCGGGGTGCCCAAGATCATCGTCTCGACCGTGGCGAGCGGCGAGGTCTCCAAGTATGTCGGACCCGCCGACATCATGATGCTGCATTCGGTCGCCGACGTGCAGGGGCTAAACGCCATCACCGAGGAGGTGCTGGGCAACGCCGCTCACGCCATGGCGGGCATGGTCGCGGCCCGTCGCGCCGGACGGGCGCGGACCGCCGCCAAGCCGGCCATCGGTCTCACGATGTTCGGCGTGACCACCGCCTGCGTGAAGCAGATCACCGCGCAGCTCGAGGACGACTACGACTGCCTGGTGTTCCACGCCACCGGCGTCGGCGGGCAGTCGATGGAGAAGCTGATCGATTCAGGCAAGGCGCAGGGCGTCATCGACATCACCACCACCGAAGTCTGCGACATGCTGGTGGGCGGGGTCTTTCCAGCGATCGAGGACCGCTTCGGCGCCGTGATCCGCACCCGCGTTCCCTATGTCGGCTCGGTCGGCGCGCTCGACATGGTCAATTTCGCGGCGCCCGAAACCGTGCCCGAGAAGTTCCGGGGTCGCAGCTTCTACGAACACAACCCGCAGATCACGCTGATGCGCACCACGGCCGAGGAAAACGCCGCCATGGGGCGCTGGATCGGCGAGAGGCTCAACGAGATGGAGGGACAGGTGCGCTTCTTCCTGCCCGAAGGCGGCGTGTCGGCGCTCGACGCGCCGGGCAAGCCCTTCGACGACCCGGCGGCGCGCAAGTCGCTCTTCGACGCGCTGGAGGACACCGTGCGCCGGACCACGGCCCGCCAGCTCATCCGCCTGCCCCACCACATCAACGATCCCGAATTCGCCGCCGCCGTCGTGGCCGCGTTTCGCGCCCTGCATGGCGGCGGGCGGCCCGCGAAGAAGAGAGAGGCACGACGATGATCCCGCGGGACCAGATTCTCGAGAAGTTCCGGAGCATGATCGCGAACGGCGAGCCGATCATCGGCGGAGGCGCCGGCACCGGCCTCTCGGCGAAATGCGAGGAAGCCGGCGGCATCGACCTGATCGTGATCTACAATTCCGGCCGCTACCGCATGGCCGGCCGCGGCAGCCTTGCGGGGCTGATGCCCTACGGCGACGCCAACGCCATCGTGGTCGACATGGCAGGCGAGGTGCTGCCGGTGGTCAAGCACACCCCGGTGCTCGCTGGCGTCTGCGCCACCGACCCGTTCCGGCTGATGGACGTGTTTCTCGACGAGCTGAAGCGCATCGGGTTTTCGGGCGTGCAGAACTTCCCGACGGTCGGTCTGATCGACGGGACGTTCCGCGCCAACCTCGAGGAGACCGGCATGGGACTGGGCCTCGAGGTCGACATGATCGCGAGGGCCCATGCCAAGGGCATGCTGACCACGCCCTACGTCTTCGACGAGGAAAGCGCCGCCGCCATGGCCGGAGCGGGTGCCGACATCATCGTCTGCCATCTCGGCCTGACCACCGGCGGCAGCATCGGCGCGGAGACCGCGCTGACGCTCGCAGGATTGCCCGGCGCTGGTCGACGCCTGGGCCGAAGCCGCGCTGAAGGTCAAGCCGGACTCGATCGTCCTCGTGCATGGCGGCCCGGTCGCCATGCCGGAGGACGCGGATTTCGTGCTGAAGAACACCGCCACCTGCCATGGCTTCTACGGCGCGAGCTCGATGGAGCGCCTGCCGACCGAAGTCGCGCTGACCGAACAGACCCGCGCCTTCAAGCGCATCACCGGCCGCTGAAACGCGGACGAAGAAGGGGAAGAGAACCATGACCGGACAGATCATCGGGCAACTGATCCTTTGGCTCATCGTGGCCGTGATCGTCATCGCGATCATCTACTGGGTGATGCAGTGGCTCTACCGCCGCTCGACCAAGGAAATCGCCTTCGTGCGGACCGGCTTTCTCGGCGAGAAGGTGGTGATCGACGGCGGCGCCTTCGTCTGGCCGATCATCCACGACATCACGCCGGTCAACATGAACACCCTGCCGCTCGGGGTCAGCCGGACCCGCGAGCAGGCGCTGATCACCAAGGACCGGATGCGCGTCGACGTCGAGGCCGAGTTCTATGTGCGGGTCCGCCAGACCCGCGAGGCGGTGTCGATGGCCGCCGCCACGCTCGGCCGGCGCACGCTCGAGGCCGCGAACCTGCATGGCCTGTTGTCGGGCAAGTTCGAGAGCGCCATGCGCACCGTCGCCGCCGAGATGGCGATGGGCGAGATGCACGAGAACCGCAACGCCTACGTCGCCCGCGTGCGGGAGATCGCCCAGGAGGATCTGGAGAAGAACGGACTGGAGCTGGAATCGGTCGCGATCATCGACATCGACCAGACCGCGCTGGAATTCTTCAACCCCTCCAACCGGTTCGACGCCGAGGGCCTGACGGCCCTGATCAAGGAGATCGAGGAGCGGCGCAAGCTGCGCAACGACATCGAGCAGGATTCGATGATCCGCATCCGGGCGCGCAACCTCGAGGCCGAGAAGCAGGCGCTCGAGATCGAGCGCGAGAGCGAGCAGGCGCGGCTGACCCAGGAGCGCGACGTCGAGTTCCGGCGCGCGCAGCAGCGCGCCGAACTGGTGCGTGAACGCGCGGAGCGCGAAACCGAGGCCGAGCGCGCGCAGATCTCCGCCCGCGAGGCCATCGAGAAGGCCCGGATCGCCAACGAGAAGGCGATCGCGGAGGCGCGCATAGCGTCCGAGCGCGAGGTGCGCGGGCGCGAGATCGCGCGGCAGAGGGAGATCGAGGCCGAGGAGATCGAGGCGCTGCAGGCGACCGAGACCGCCCGGATCCTGCAGGAACGTTCCGTGAGCGAGGCGCGCATCGCCAACCAGCAGGAGACCCAGACCCGCGAGATCGCCCGCCAGCGCGCCATCGAAGGCGAGGAAATCGCGGCGCGCGAGGCCACCGAGCGCGCGCGCATCGCCCAGGAAAGGGCCATCGAGGAAGCCCGCATCGCCAAGGAGCGCGAGACCCAGGGGCTGGAGATCGAGCGACAGAAGGCGATCCGGCTGGCCGAGATCGAGGCCAACGAGACCAACGAGAAGCGCCGGATGTCGCAGGACCTGCTGCTGGCCCAGACCCGGATCAAGGGCGAGGAGGACATCCGCCAGCGCGAGATCGCCCGGCAGAAGGCGCTCGACGAGGCCGAGATCGTCGCCCGCGAGACCGTGGAGCGCCTACGCATCCTGCATGCCGCCGAAGTCAGCGAGGCGCGGATTTCCGAAGACCGCCGCGTCCGGGAGCTCGAGATCGAGCGCCAGCACGCGCTGGAGGCCGCCGAAATCGCCGCCAACGAGGCCGTGGAAGCCGCGCGCATCGCCCGCGAGAAGCAGCTCGCGGCGACCCGCATCGCCGCCGACGAGGCCACCCGCGGTCTCGAGATCGCGCGCAACCAGGCCGTGGACGCGGCCCGGATCGCCGCCGACGAGGCGATCGAGCAGGCCCGGATCGCCCAGAAGCGCACCGTGGAGGCCGAACGCATCGCCGCCGAGCAGGACACGCGGGCGCGCGAGATCGCCAAGGACCAGGAAATCGAGGCCGCCGAAATCGCCCGCCGGGAGGCGGTCGAGAAGAAGCGCGTGGCCACCGAGCTCGCGCTGGAGCAGGACCGCATCGAGTCCCAGAAGACCCGCGAGGTCACCGACATCGAGCGCAAGCGCGCCGTGGAGGACAGCGACGAGGCACGGGTGATCGCGCTGGCTGCCCGCAAGGCCGAACGCGCCGCCGCCGAGGCGACCGTCAAGCAGGCGCAGATCGCCGCACAGCGGGACGTGGACTCGGCCGAAGTGGCGCGCGAGCAGGTCGTCGAGGCGGCGCGGCTCGAACGCCGCCGCGCGCTGGAACAGCTCGAGATCGCCCGGGTGCAGGCGCTGCGCGAGGCCGAGATCGAGAGCCGCGAGGATGTCGAACGCGCGCGCATCGCCTCCGAACGCGGGCTGGACGAGATCCGCATCGGCCACGAAACCGAGCGCCGACGGCTCGAGGTCGAGCGGGAGAAGGCGGTCGAGACCGTGCAGATGGAGAAGGCGATCGCGCTCTACCAGAAGTCGCTCGAGGAAAGCGCGGCGCGCGCCGAGGCCGACACCGCCCGCGCCCGCGCCGCCCAGGCCGAGGAGCAGGTCAAGACCGTGCGCGAGACCGAGGCCGCGAACCGGCGCAAGTCGATCGACGTGCTGATGGCCGAGAAGGCCGCCGAGGAGGCCCGCCTGACGGCCGAGGGCGAGAAGATCCGCAGCGCCGTGGAGGCCGAGGCGCAAAAGCTCATCAACGAGGCCGAGAACGTGCTCACCGATCCCGCCCGCGCCTCGCTGTTCCGTCGCAAGCTGCTGGAGCATGTGGAGGGCATCGTGGCCGCGAGCGTCAAGCCGCTGGAGAAGATCCAGGACATCCGGATCATGCAGCTCGACGGCGTCAGCGGCGGGGGCGGCGCCCGGGACGGATCGCCCACCGACGAGGTGATCAACTCGGCGCTGCGCTACCGGGTTCAGGCGCCGCTGATCGACTCGCTGCTGAGCGACATCGGCATAGAGGGCGGCAACCTCACCAAGCAGGGCGGGCTGATCCGCGAGGCCAGCGACATGAACCGCATCGCTCCGACGTCGCGCGCAAGCAGGGCAAGGGGGATGATCCCAAACCCGAAGGCGGGGAGAAGAAGTAGATGCCGCGCGTCTACATCTCCTCGGTGATCGACGCCCCAGCCGAGCGGGTCTGGGAGCGCATCCGCGACTTCAACGCGCTGACACGTTGGCATCCACGTATACGGGATTGCCGGATCGAGAACGGCGAGCCGTCCGACCGTGTCGGTTGCATTCGCGACTTTCACCTCCAGAATGGCGACCGGTTTCGAGAGAAGCTTCTCGGTCTTTCGGACTACGACATGTTCCAGACCTATTCGATCCTTGAGAGCCCGATGCCGGTGACCGACTACGTCGCAACGCTCCGTCTGACTCCGGTCACCGACGGCGACCGGACCTTCGCAGAATGGACGGCCGAGTTCGAGTGCGACGAGAGCGAGGCGGACGGCCTCGTGACCGGGATCGGCGGCGATGTGTTTCTGGCGGGCTTCACGGCGCTGAAGCGGCAACTGGCCTGATGAACGGAGGGCGACCGAGAAGAAGAAACGGCAACGGCCAATCCGTCGGGCAGACACAGCAACTGGGAGGACGACATGAGGACAATTTCAGGCCTTTCCGCAGCGCTGATGCTTCTCGGGACAGGCGCGATCGCTCAGGAGCCAAGGCCGATGCCGGCACTGGCCATGCAACCGAATGCTGAACTGGTCACGTACGAGCACATAGAGGCCCTCAATGCCTGTGACTGGGACAGGCTGATGGCGCAATACCCCGAGGAGGTGCTCTTCATCCTGCCCAACGGCGTCTGGATCGAAGGGCGCCGGGCCATCGGCGACATCTTCGCAGGGTTCTGCACGCCGCGGGAGGACGGCGGCTTTCTCGGAGCGACCTTCATCGCGGAAAAGGTCAAGACCTTTGGCGAGACCGTCAACGTGTCCTGGAGGGTAGAGGCGGACTGGCTTGCCGAGCCCTACAAGGGCGCCGATGCATATGTGACCCGCGATGGGCTGATGTATGTGCAGGTCACGACCTTCGATCCTGCAGACATGAAGTTCAAGTGAGACGGATGCGGTCGTGGTCAGGGTCGTGAAGAGCACGGTTCTGGAGGCGCCCATCGAGGCGGTCTGGGAGATCCTGCGCGACTTCAACGGCCACGACCGCTGGCATCCGCAGGTGGCCGACAGCCAGATCGAGCGCGGCTGGACTGCCGACCGGATCGGCTGCGTGCGCCGCTTTCACCTCGCCGACAGATCCGAACTGCGCGAACAGTTGCTGACCCTCTCGGATGCCGACATGGCGTTCTCCTACTGCCTGCTAGACACGCCCGTGCCGCTGCTGAACTACGTCGCCCATGTGAGGCTTGCGCCGGTCACCGACGGCGACTGGACCTTCTGGCGCTGGGAAGGCCGCTTCGACACGCCGAAGGGTCGCGAGGAGGAACTGAGCCGGATGGTGGCCGAGAACATCTATCAGGGCGGGTTCGACGCGATCCGCGCCCACATGGGACTGGAGGCGGCATGACGGTCGTCGAGACATGGCCGACGCTGGCCGAAGCCGCCCGGTCGATGGGACCCGATGCGGTCTATCTGGGCGGCGGCACAGTGGTGATGCGCGCGGTCAACGCCGGCTTCGCGCCGGACCGGATCGTGCGCACCGAAGATCCCGCGCTCACCGCAATTCGCGCGCAGGGCGACGCCGTGCATCTGGGCGCCGGGGTGACCATGGCGCAGGTGCTGGCGTCGCGCGACCTCGACTTCCTGCACCCGGTCGCCCGGCTGGTGGGCGGGCCGCAGATCCGCAACATGGGCACGGTCGGCGGCAACCTCTTCGCCCCCCACCCCTACGGAGACTTCGCCGTAGCGCTGCTCGCAATCGGCGCGCGGGTCGTCATGGCCGACGGCGCCGCGCTGCGCCCCCTCGATGATCTGATGCGCAACCGCGATCGCCCTCCGGGCCTTGTGGCGGCGCTCGAGATCCCGCGGCCGCGTCCGGGACAGTTCGGATTTCGCAAGGTATCCCGGGTCAAGCCCAAGGGCGTATCGGTGCTGTCGGTCGCGGTGCTCGCCCCGCGCAGCGGCGGGGCGATGCGCGGCGTGCGCGTCGCCTGGGGCGCGATGGGGGCCGGCCCGCTGCGCGGCGCCGCGGCCGAGCGCGCGCTGGAGGGCCAGACGCTCAATGCCGCGACCATCGCCCGGGCCGCCGAGCTGGCCGCCGAAGGGCTACAGCCGCCGAACGACGGGCTCGCCTCGGACTGGTACCGCAGGGAGGTGGCCGGGGTGCATCTGCGCCGGCTGCTCGAGAGCATGGAACGCACTTAATGGCCAAGATCCCAGTATCCTTCAATCTGAACGGGGCCGAAACGGCAGCCTTCGCCGACCCCGGCCAGAACCTGCTCGACTTCTTGCGTCGCAGCGTCGGCGATCTCAGCCCGAAATTCGGCTGTGGCCAGGGCGGGTGCGGCGCCTGCACGGTGACCATCGACGGCGCGCCGCATCTCGCCTGCCTCGTACTGGCGGAAACCGTCGCGGGCCGCAGCGTCGGCACCGCGGCCGGCCTCGCCGACGGCGCCCGGCTCGACCCGTTGCAGGAAGCCTTCATGGAACATTTCGCGGCGCAATGCGGCTATTGCACGCCCGGCATGCTGGTCTCCGCCCGCGCCCTGCTCGACGCCAATCCTCGCCCGAGCCGCGACGAGGTGATCGAGGCGATCTCGGGAAACCTGTGCCGCTGCACCGGCTACGAGCCGATCATCGCCGCCATCCTGGCGGCCGCCAAGGGGAGGGCCCGGGCATGAACGGCTTCGATCTGCGCAAGGAGTTCTTCGCCGACGAACGCGACGACAATCTGAACGAGATCGGCAAGCGCACCCGCCGGCAGGACATCGAGGGGCATGTGACCGGCCGCTCGCCGTTCTTCGACGACCATCTCTTCGAGGGGCTGCTGCACGTCCGCTGCGCGCGCTCGCCGCACCACCACGCCCGCATCCGGCGCATCGACACCTCGGCGGCCGAGCGCATGCCCGGCGTGGTGCGGGTGCTGACCGGCAAGGACGTGCCGCGCAACCTCAACACCCTGCTGAGCCTGCTCGACTTCGGCATCGACGACGAACCGATCCTTTCGGAGGCCAAGGTCGCCTATCGCGGCGAGCCGGTCGCCGCGGTGATCGCCGCCAGCGAGCCCAGGCCCGCGAGGCGGCGCTGGCGGTGCGCGTCGAGTGGGAGCCCCTGCCCCATGTGCTCGACGTCGAGGAGGCGATCAAGCCCGGCGCGCCGGTGGTCTGCGAGGTCTACCCCGGAAACCGCTTCATCTATCACGGAAAGTACGACCACCAGAAGCTGCGCTTCGGCGACGTGGAGGCGGCCTTGCGCAAAGCCGATCACGTGGTCGAGGGTCGCTATCAGATGTCACCCATCGAGCAGGCGCCGATCGAGACCTGCGGCGCCATCGCCGCGCCCGAGCAAAACGGACGCTTCGTCTGCTACACCTCGACCCAGGCGCTGTTCTTCTCGCTGGGCACGGCGGCCAAGGTGCTCAACCAGCCCTCGTCTCGGCTGCATTTCATCGGCGGCACCGTGGGCGGCGGCTTCGGCGGCAAGGTGGATTCGATCCACGAACCGCTGGCGATCCTCGGCGCCATGCTCACGGGCCGGCCCTGCAAGTTCGCCTGGGACCGCGAGGAGGAGATGCAGGTGGGCGCGCCGCGCGGCGCGGAGCGCTGGTATCTCGCCGACGGTGTGATGGCCGACGGCCGCATCGTCGCGCGCAAGTTCACCGGCTATTTCGACTCCGGTGCCTATACCCGGCTGTCGAGCTACGCGATCATCAAGGCGGTCGGCCACCTGCCCGGTCCCTACACGATCCCCAACGTCTCGGCGGACGTCTACTGCGTCTACACCAACCGCACGCCGGCGACGGCGATGCGCGGCTTCGGCATCACGGGCGTCGATTTCGCCATCGAGGCGCACATGGACAAGGTGGCCGAAACGGTCGGCATGAACCCGATCGAGCTGCGCATCCTCAACGCCTATCGCGACGGCGACATGAAGGCGCATCGTCGGCTCGCCAAGAACTGCGCGCTGATCGAATGCTGTCAGGTGGTGGCCGAGAAGGCCGGGGTGTCGCTTTCTCCGGCGGCGTCGGCGGCGACCTCGCTCACCGGCGGTGGCGGCGAGCGGGCCCGGCTGCCCGCGCATACCGCCACCGATAGCGCCGGTCGCGTGGAGGGCTTCGACACCGGCAGCTATGCGCGCAAGGGCGGGGCCTCCGCGCCCGTCGCCCCGGCGACGCCAACCCCGCCCCGGACACCCCCCGCGCAGCAATCCCCTGCGTTCGCGTCAGCCCAGCGGGCGCAGGCCCGGGACGCGCCGCCCCCGGCCGCCGACAGGCCCCCGGAGCCGCCCACACCCCAACCCCCGAGCCCCGCATCGAGCCGCGCCGGCCCCATCCGCTTCTCGTCGATTTCCGGGTTCAGGAGGCGCTGATGGCCCTGCATCGCGGCCGCGGCTTTGCGGCGATCAACTACCCGATCGGCATGAATCTCGGCGGCGACCCGTCGCAGGCGCTGGTGCACTCCAATCCGGACGGCAAGTTCACCGTCGCGCTGTCGGCCATCGATCTCGGCCAGGGCATGAAGTCGGTCACCCGCCAGATCGCCGCCGAAACCCTCGGCGTGCCGATCGAGGACGTCTATGTCGACACCGCCGACAGCGACACCGGCCCCCACGACATGGGCTCCTTCGCCTCCCGCGGCACGCACCGGATCGGCAATGCGGTGATCCGCGCCGCCTCGAGGCGCGCGCGGTGATGCTGGAGGCCGCGGCGGAGGAGCTCGAGGTCGATCCCGGCGATCTCGTCACCGACGGCAAGGGCAACATCCACGTGAAGGGCGCGCCGTCGCGCTGCATCACCACCATGGCCGCCGCCCAGGCCGCGCAGTTCCGCCAGGGCCGCACCATCGCCGGGCGCGGCATCTTCCTGATCCCGCTCTCGGACGTCGATCCCGACACCGGGGAGATGACCCCGGTCTCCTCCTTCGCCCATGCCGCGCTGATCGTCGAGGTCGAGGTCGACGACGAGACCGGCGAGGTGGCGGTGACCGACATGCAGTCGGCCTACGAGGTCGGGCGCGCGCTCAATCCCGGTCTGGTCGAGCAGCAGCTGCGCGGCGGCGCCTGGATGGGCATGAGCCATGCGGTCTGGGAGACGACCGAGCCGTACTATCCGTCGCGCGACCACGGCCCGGTGGACTTCAACACCTACCTGATGCCCGGTCCCGGCGACCTCGCGCCCCACCACATCAGCGTCCTGGAGCGGCCTGCCGAGGACGGTCCCTACGGCGGCAAGGGTCCGGGCGAGATGTGCGCCAACCCGGTGCTCCCGGCGGTGGTCAACGCGGTCTACGACGCAGTCGGCGTGCGCATCGAC
Source organism: uncultured Alphaproteobacteria bacterium (assembly GCA_963700835.1). Taxonomy (GTDB): domain Bacteria; phylum Pseudomonadota; class Alphaproteobacteria; order Rhodobacterales; family Rhodobacteraceae; genus Amaricoccus. The sequence goes on along the minus strand of CAVOZD010000009.1, from coordinate 77,409 downwards.
GACCTGCCGATCACGCCCGAGAAGGTGCTGCGCGGTCTGCGCGCACTCGGCGGCGCCCAACCGAAGCGGCGGCTCTGATGGCCGTGCGCCGGCTGCCCCATGGCCTCGACGGCCCGGAGGCGCTCGCCGGCGCGCTGCGCGACGCGCAGTACATCGCCGCCGACGAACTGGCGACCGCGGCCTATCTCGCGCTCGCGCTGGGCAAGCCCCTGCTGCTGGAAGGGGCGCCGGGCGTCGGCAAGACCGAGGCCGCCAAGGCGATCGCCTCGATGCTCGGGCGCGAACTGGTGCGGCTGCAATGCTATGAGGGCATCGATGCGGCCGCCGCCATGTACGAATGGAACTACCCGCGCCAGATGCTGGCGATCCGGCAGGCGGGCGAGGATTACGTCAACCTCTACGCCGACGAGTACCTGATCGCCCGGCCGATGCTGCTGGCGCTCGAACGACCGCGCGAGCGCATGCTGCTGATCGACGAGATCGACCGCGCCGACCACGAATTCGAGGCTTTCCTGCTCGAGTTCCTCTCCGACTTCACCATCTCGATCCCCGAACGCGGCACGATCCGCGCGGCCGAGCCGCCGGTGGTCGTGCTGACCTCCAACCGCACCCGCGAGCTCCACGAGGCGCTGCGCCGCCGCTGCGTCTATCACTGGATCGACTATCCCGACCCCGCGCTTGAGGCGCAGATCGTGATGATGCGCGCCTCGTCCGTCGCCCGCGACACCGCGGTCCGGGTCGTGGCGGCGGTGGGACGGCTCCGCGCCGAGCCGCTCGCCAAGCCGCCGGGCGTGGCCGAGACGGTGGAATGGGCAGAGGCCGCCACGTTGCTGCACGGCCAGGGCGCGCCCTGGCCGCGCGCCTTCGCCCGGTCGATCGGCGTGGTGCTGAAGGATCAGGACGACCTCGCCTATGTGGCGCCGGGCCTCGACGCGCTTCTCGAGAGCGTCGCATGACCGCGCCGGACCAGGCCGCGCCGCCGCGCGCGCTCGCGCCTTTCCTCGCGCTTGCCCCGGCCCTTCGGGCAGTCGGCTTCACAGCGGTGCCCGAACAGACCGAAGGCTTCCTCGCCGCGGTGCGGCTGCTCGGGCCGCGATCGTTTGCAGACGTGCGCCGCGCCGCGCGGGCGATGTACGGACCGGCGCCGGACCGCCGCGCCGAGTTCGATGCGATCTTCCACAGCGTGTTTCTCGGGCGAAGCCTCGCCGCCCCGGCGGAGGAAACCCCTGAGGACCTGCCCGAGGCTTTCGAATCAGGTGGCCCTGATCTGATGCCCGAGGCGGACGAGGAGGACCCGTCCGGCGCCGACGCCACCGCAGCCGAACGCCTTTTTCGTCGCGACTTCGGCCCCGGCGAAGACACGATCCTGCGCGCCTTCGCCCGCGCCCTTCCCGCGGCGCTTCCCCGGCGCCGCTCGCGGCGCACCACGCCCGGCAGGGGCGCGCTCCCTGATCCGCGCCGGGCCTTCCGCGACATGCTGCGCCGCGACGGGGAACTGGGCCGTCTGCCCGCGCGCCGGCGCAAGACCCGCCAGCGGCGGGTGCTTATGCTGATCGACGTGTCGGGTTCGATGAAGACCGGCACCGATGGCGTGCTGCGGCTGGCGCATGCGCTGTCGCAGGCCGGCGAACGGGTCGAGGTCTTCACCCTTGGCACTCGCCTCACCCGGGTCACCCGGGCCCTGCGCCACCGCAACCGCGAATAGGCGCTCGTCCGGGCCTCCGGCCTGGTGGCGGACTGGGACGGCGGCACCCGGCTCGGCGAGGCGATGGCGGTGTTTCTCTCGGTGCCGCGCTTCGCCGCCCACGCGCGCGGCGCGCTGGTGATCGTTGTCTCCGACGGGCTCGAGCGCGGCGGCTCCGACGCGCTGGAAACCGCGATGGCCCGGCTCAGCGGGCTGGCCTGGTCGGTGCTATGGCTCTCTCCGCTCGCCGCCGATCCGGCCTACCGCCCCGAGACCGGCGCCATGCGCGCGATCCTGCCCCGCCTCGACCGGCTCGGGGACGGCAGCACGCCCGAAGCGATCGCCCGCGAGCTGCTCGCCTTCTCCAAGGGCGCGCGGGCATGAACGTGGTCGACGCCCATTTCCACGTCTGGCGGCAGGCCGACCTGCCGTGGCTGAACGGCCCGAGCAGCCGCGGATCTTCGGCCCCTACGCCGCGATCCGCCGCGACTACCCGATGGTGGAATACCGCGCCGATGCCAGCGCGGCCGGGGTGACGAAGGCCGTCTATGTCCAGGCCAACTGGCCGCCCGACCGCGCGGAGGACGAGGTCGCGTGGGTCAGCGGGCTCGCCGCGGACACCGGCTGGCCGCACGGCATTGTCGGCTACGCCGACATGACCGGGGCGGACGCACGCCACGTCCTCGATCGGCTGGCGCGCTATCCGCGGATGCGCGGCGTACGCCAGCAACTCCACTGGCACCGGAACCCGGTGTTCCGCTTCGCGACGGACCCCGATCTCTGCCGCAGCCCTGCGCTCCAGCGCAATGTCGCGCGTCTCGCCGACTACGGCTGGGCCTTCGACCTCCAGGTCTTCGCGGACCAGATGGCTGGCGCCTGCGAGCTGGCCGACGCCTGCCCCGACGTGACGCTCGTCCTCCAGCACGCCGGCATGCTGGAGGACGTCTCTGAGGCGGGCCGGGCCGTCTGGGCGGATGGGATGGCCGAACTGGCGCGGCGGCCCAACGTGGTCGCAAAGCTGTCGGGCTTTGGCACCTTCATCCACCGCTGCGATCCGGACCACGTCGCCTGGCTCACCAGCCGGACCGTTGCGCTCTTCGGGGCCGATCGCTGCCTCTGGGGCTCGAACTTTCCGATCGAGAAGCTCTGGACCGACTACGCCGCGCTCTTCGAGGCACATCGCCAGGCGGCCGGCGGGCTGAGCGAGAGCGAGCGCGAGGCGATCTTTCACGACACCGCAAGCAGGGTCTACCGGCTGCAATAAGGGAGAACAGACGATGGCACTTGAGATCAAGATCCTGGACTACGGCGACATCGAGCTGGAATCGAGCTTTCTCGTGCTGGGCCGCGACTGCGGGCGCACGCGCCGGGTGCCGGTCTACGGCTTCCTGATCCTCGGCGGCGCTTATCCGATCGTGGTCGACACCGGCTATCGCGACAACGCGATCATGGAGACGCTGGGCATGCGCGGGCTCCAGTTCCACGAGAACATGATCGAGAGGCAGCTGGCCAATCACGGCGTCAAGCCCGGCGACGTGCGCTACATCCTGCACACGCATCTGCACATCGACCATGCCGGCAAGGACGACTGCTTCCCGATGAACACTACCGTGGTCATCAACCGCCGCGAGCTCGAATACTCGGTGTCGGGCCTGATGCACCCGCAATACCCCAAGCCCGACATCATCCACCTGGTCGAGCGCCTGCACCATCCGGGCGCGCTGCGGCTCGAGGATCTCGAGATCTCCGGGCCGGTCGAGCTGATCCCGGGCGTCTTCCTCGAGGCGGCTGGCGCCCACACCGAGGGCTCGATGAACGTGCATGTCCAAACCGCCGAGGGCCTCGCCACGCTCTGCGGTGACGTGATCTACGACTTCAACGACCAGATCGTCGAGCCGCTGCGCAGCTTCGGTCCCGAGGAATACCAGGTCACCGGCAACCACGGCGGCTCCAAGCGCGGCGAGAAGGGCGCGATCCGCAAGCTGATGTACAGCCAGGCGAAGTTCCTGCTGCCCGTGCACGACAAGCCCGCGAAGATCGAGAACGGCCGCGTCGTCGGCCGGCTCGACATGGCCGTCCCCGGCCCGGTCAGCCAGTCGACGCCGCGGCGCGACTGGTTCCCGGCGTAGCGGGGGCCGCGGCGATGGCGCACGCAGCCCTCGACCCGTCCTTCCGCCGCCTGATCGACGAGCACGCGCCGGTGCGCCAGGCAGGCTCGGGCTTCACCTTCACCGAAGGACCGATCTGGCACCCGGTGGAGCACTATCTGCTGTTCTCGGACATGCCCGCCGACGTCCGACGCCGGCTCGACCGCGCCGGCGTTCGCCCGGTGATGACGCCGTCGCACAAGGGCAACGGCATGACCTACGACGCGGACCTCAACCTCCTGGTCTGCGAACACGCGACCTCCAGCGTCACGCGCTTCCGTCCCGACGGCCGGCGCGAGGTGCTGGCGTCGCACTTCGAGGGGCGCGAGCTCAATTCACCCAACGACATCTGCGTGCATTCCGACGGCTCGATCTGGTTCACCGATCCCTGGTACGGACGGATGCCGGTCTACGGCGTGGAGCGCCCGCGCCAACTGGGCTGGCAGGGCGTGTTTCGACTTCCTCCCGGCCACGCGCCGGGAGCCGAACCGCAACTCGTCGTCGACCGCTACACCTTCTCGATGCCCAACGGCCTGTGCTTCTCGCCCGACGAGACGCTGATGTACGTCAACGACACCGAACAGACGAACATCCGGGTCTACGATGTCTCCAGCGGCGGGCTGAAGAACGGCCGGCTCTTCGCCAGCGGTATCAAGGACAGCCTGCTGGCGGGCGTTCCCGACGGGATGAAGTGCGACGCCGAGGGCAACGTCTGGTGCACCGCGCCCGGCGGGCTCTGGGTCTACAACCCGAATGGACGGCTGATCGGAAAGGTCTCGATCCCAGAACTGGCCGCGAACCTGCATTGGGGCGGCGCGGACTGGCGCACCCTCTATGTCTGCGCCTCGACCAGCGTCTACGCAGTGGAGGTCAAGGTCGGCCCGCGCAACGAGCCCTTCATGCGCGCCCACGCATCGGCGACGTCCCGCGCCGCGACGCCCAGGCCCGAGGGTGGCGAGCCGCTGCGTCTGGACGCCGGCCGCTGCGCGCTGATCATCCAGGACATGCAGAACGACGTGGTGATGGACGGCGGCGCCTTCGCCGACAGCGGCGCGCCGGACCACTGCCGCGCGCAGAATGCCATCGCCAACGTCGCGCGCCTCGCCGAGCGCTGCCGCGCGCTGGGCGTCCCGGTGATCCATGTGCATTTCCTCGTGCCGCCGGGGGCGCGCGGCCTGACCCTCAACGCCCCGCTCTTTGAGGGCGTCCTCGACGGCAACGCATTGGTGCGCGGCACCTGGGGCGGCGCGCCGGTGCCCGGACTGGAGCCGCAGGAGGGCGACTTCGTGGTTGAGAAGAACCGCATGAGCGCCTGGGAGGGTACGCAGCTCGAGACCATCTTGAAGGCCACTGGCCGCGACATGATCATCGAGACCGGCGCCTGGACCAACATGTCGATCGAGCACACCGCGCGCACCGGCGCGGACAAGGGCTATGTGATTGTCATCCCCGAGGACGGCTGCTCGACGATGAACGCCGACTGGCACAGGGCCTCGATAGACTACGCGATGCAGAACGTGGCGCTTGTCGCATCGACCGACGCGGTGATCGCGGCTCTCGGCTAGAGAAGCGGCTTCCGCCCCCACATGAGGCAGATTGGCGATGCCCCGGCGACGCCGCGCGGTTGCCTCCCGCTTCGTCGGCTTCGATGGTCAAAGATGTTCGGCCACCGCCTTTTCCCCCGCAAGCGCAGCCTGATCAGCCCCTCCGCATTCAGGCCGTTAACACCTCCCCGGGGCATCGCGGGTCGTCGTTCCCGTTCTCCGTCGCTCCGTCATCCTCCGTCGGCGCGCGACATCGGTGATGCGCGCATGAGGGTGGCCGCATCCCCGACTTCATTGTCCCGCGGCGCGCGTCCATCGGGCGAGCACGCGCTGGCGCGCTGCGATGACCTGCGGGGGCGAGAGCTCCTCTGGCGTCGAGAACACGCCCCCCGGCCCCGCCCGCGACGACCAGGCGATCAGGAACGGCGCAAGCATCATCGGAAGCGCGGCCGGCAGGATCCACAGGAGCGCCCCCGGCGCGGTCGCCAGCACCAGGAGGCTCGCCGCGACCCCGACGACGACGATCCAGCGACTCTCCCGCCACGCCTCGCCGAGGCCGATGCTCGACGCCGGGCGCGGTCGCGCCGGCCAGCCGCCGTCGCCGCCGGTCAGCACCTCGCAGGCCGCCCGCGCCTGATAGATCAGGAGCAGCGGGGCCACGGCGATCGAGAAGGCGATCTCGGCCAGCGACGAGCGCAACAGGCGCAGCGCGCCTCCGTGCGCCCGCGCCTCGCCCGCGAGAGCGGCGCGCAGGGTGATGAGGAGCTTAGGCGCGAAGAGCAGACCGAACACGCCGATCGCGAGCGCCACGGCCTGCGCCTGATTGTCGGCGAGGCCTGCGGGCGCGGAGATCCCCGCCAGCGCGGCTCCGCCGCGCACGCCGACGGCGTGCGCGATGCAGGCGGCGAGAAAGCCGAGCCAGAACACCGGCGCGATGTAGGTGGCGACCCCCTGGACGAACACGAACCGGCTCCAGGGCCGCAGGGCGCGGGCGCCCAGCACGCGCAGGTGCTGCAGGTTGCCCTGGCACCAGCGCCTGTCCCGGCGGGCGTGATCGACGATCGTCTCGGTCCCCTCCTCGTAGGAGCCGCCGAGATCGGGGTCGAGGCGCACGCGCCATCCGGCGCGGGCGAGCAATGCCGCCTCGACGTAGTCGTGGCTGAGGACCGGGCCGCCGGACGGCGGGTTGCCGCGCAACTCGGGAAGCCCACAGCATTGCGCCCAGGCCGCCACCCGCAGGAGCGCATTGTGGCCCCAGTAGGGTCCGGTCGCGCCCTGGATCATGGCGAGGCCACGCGTGAAGACGGGCGCGTGCAGCGATGCGGCGAACTGCATGGCCCGCCCGAAGCGGCTGGTGGACGCAACGATGCGCGGCACTGTCTGCAGGAGCGCGAGATCGGGCTCGGCCTCCATCCGGCGCACCATCTCGAGGACGGTCGCCCCCTCCATCAGGCTGTCCGCGTCGAGCACGAGCGCGAACTCGTAGACCGCCCCGGACCGCCGGATGAAGTCCTCGATGTTGCCCGCCTTCCGGCCGGCGTTTTCGCTGCGCCGGCGGTAGTGCATACCGCCCTCGCCCATGCGTTCGCGCATCAGCCTGGGAAACCACAGGCGCTCGCGTTCCGCCGCGTCCTCATCGCGCGTGTCCGACAGGATCGCGATGTCGAAGCGATGGGACGCCCCGGTCGCCGCGAGCGACGCCTCGATGGCCGCGACGCGCGAGAACGTCTCGGCGGGATCCTCCCGGCAGATCGGCACGAGCACCGCGATCCGGCCGTAGCCGTCCGAGGCGGGCATGGTTGCCGGACCCGGTCTCCGCGGCTCGAGGGCCCGGCTCGCCAGACCCAGCAGGACCAGCGCCGCGCCCCAGGCCAGCCACCAGGTCGACCCGAAGATCAGGACACCGCGCAGGAGGTCCAGTCCCCCGACTCCGTCGCCGTCGGAGAACCGCAGCGACAGGACCAGCGCGGCTGCAGCGGCCGCGAGGCTGACCGTCACCGCGAAGGTCCGCGCGGCCAGGGTTCCCGCGATCGATCGCGCATCGTGTCGCGCCGGAACCCGAAGCGTCGTCGGCGTCGCGTCGAAGCGCTGCTTGGGCATCTCGAGCGGCGCGTCGGGCGGCATCTCGGCCGGGTCCGCCGGCGAGAAAGGCGTGAAATCCCTGGCGAAGGCGAGATCGAGCATCAGGGCGCGATCCACTGGCAGAGCCAGGTCTCGCTCAGCTTCCGGTCGTAGCCCGCAAGATGCGCGCCAAGCTCCACGATCCCGCCCTGCGGAGCGGCGACATCGATCGCAAGCCTCCAGAGCCCGTTTGCGTTGAGCCGGTCGAGCGTGCTGGTAACGATCTCGCCGCCCGAGACCGTCGTTACGGCGGCGACATCCGCATCCGTCGGCAAGGACGCCAGCATCCCGCCCCGGAAGTCCACGACGAACTTGCGCGTTCCCGGCGCGACGGGAACGCCCGAGACGCCGCCGCCGCCGGTCCGCGTCGCGTCCACCCAGGCGAGCGGCTCGCCGGGCTGATGCGGCAGGTCCCCCCAGTGCAGCCGGTAGCTGTAGGCGCGCTCATCGCCGCCGCGCACGCCGCCCTCCGGCGTCCAGAAGGCGACGATGTTGTCGTTCGCCTCGATGTCCGTCGGGATCTCGACGAGCCGGACCTGGCCCCTGCCCCAGTCCTCCAGCGGCTCGACCCTCAGCGACGGGCGCCGCTCGTAGTGCGCGCCGGGATCCTCGAAGCTCTCGAAGTCGCGGCGGCTCTGGTGGAGCCCGAAGGCGCGCGGCGAGACCTCCGCGAAGGAGGAGTTGGAGACTTGCGGCGGGTTGTTGAGCGGCCGCCAGAGGCGATCGCCGTCGCCGCGCTCGATGCGCAGCCCGTCGCTGTCATGCACGGCCGGGCGATAGTCGTCGACCGTCGCGCGGTTGGCGCTGCTAAAGAAGTACATCGAGGTCAACGGCGCCACGCCGAGCTGCGCGACCGCCGCGCGGAAGAACAGCCGCGCGGTCACGTCCATCTCGGTGGTCCCGCCCGGACGGATCGCGAAGCGATAGGCGCCAGTGACGCTCGGGCTCTCCAGTGCCCCCCAGACGACGATCTCCGCGGCCCCGGGGGCCGGACGCTCGAGGTAGAACTGGGTGAATCGCGGAAACTCCTCGGGACGGTCGGAGCCGGTGTCGAGCGCAAGGCCCCGCGCGCTCAGCCCGTAGGCGCTGCCGCGGCCAAGGCCGCGGAAGTAGCTCGCGCCGAGGAAGGCGACGAGCTCGTCGAAGACGTCCGGGCGGTTCAGCTGGCAGTGCAGCCGGAAACCCGCCACGCCGGGCATCGCGAAGTCGTCCGGAAGCCGCCGCGCGATCGCGTCGGGATAGACGAAGTCGCGCGCGGTGAAGCGCATTTCGCGCGCCTCGCCGTCCGAAACCTCGAAGAGACGCACCGGCTCCCCGAAGAGCCATCCCGTGTGGAAGGCGTGCACGTGAAACTCCGAGCCGGAATCGCTCCAGCGCGCGCGATCGGGCCGAAAGCGGATGCGCCGGTAGTCCGCATAGGTCAGGTCGCCAAGGATCCCCGCCAGGGGCGCCGCGGCCGCCGGCGGGCGGCCGGCGAGGTCGCGCATCTCCTCGGTCAGCAGATCGAAGGAGAACCGACGCGCAGGCAGCGCCGACCCGTCCTGCGCCCGGCCCGGGCCGACCCCGACGAGGCCAGTCGAAATGACGGCGGCAGAAAGCCCGGCTATGGCGGCGCGGCGATCAAGCCGCGACGATATCCCTGACTGGCCCCGATCACTCATGCAAGACAACCCGAACGCCGCACCCCGCGCAAATATCGACCACCGCGCAACCGCGGCAAGACCCTCGAAAGCCTCGACGCCCCGCCCGCCTGATCCGCTCGGCGGAGCATCGCCGACCCGCGCGACGCGCCGAGCGCCGGGCCACTAGGGCGCGGACCGGCGGGCCCCGGCCGGCCACATCCGCGAGAACACGCCGTCCCGCTTGAAGAGCCCGTGATGCAGCGCCGCCCCGATGTGGGCCAAGATCAGCGCGACGAGCGCGAACCGCGCGTAGTAGTGCACCGCCTTGGCGGTTTCGGCCAGCGGGTCGGAGCGCGGCGCGAGCCGCGGCGCGCCGAGCGCATCCAAGAGCTCGAGCGGAAAGCCGCCCGCCACGACCCGCACGTAGCCCGACACCGCCATTACCAGCAACAGCAGGTATAGCAGAGCGTGGGTTGCGTGCGCGACCGCCCGCTGCCAGCCGGGGATGCTGACGGGCAGCGGCGGCGGCGGATAGGCGGCGCGGTAGGCGATTCGCGCCAGCACCAGCAGCAGGATGATCACGCCGACGTTCTTGTGGAAGACGAACAGGGCGTTCTGCGTGCTGCGCGCAAGCCCCTCCTGGATCATGATCTGCCCCGCCGGGATGGTGGCGATGACCAGCAAGGCCACGGTCCAGTGCAGGAGTTCTCGCAGTCGGGCGGTACACGGAGCTTGGATCGTTCACGGTGGTCTCCGACGTTCGGCGGCTTCGATCACTCTTAGAAGGTGCGTCCGGATCGCCAGCTTTCAACAGTTTCTTGACAGTCGCGTGACGAGTTCTACTTCGTCTGAGGATGGCGACCACGGATTTCCGGACTACACGGCATGAGCCAAAGGCCGCGCGAGGCGACCGCCGGCGCAGATCAGCGTCGAAGGACTTCGCGGTGGCCGCCGTCGCGAACCTCGCGCTGGTCGCCGGCGTGTCGGCGTGGATCGCGCCGCAGCAGGCGATTGCTCCCGTGCTCGCCGCGGCTGTGGTCTTCGCGCTGGCGGCGCTTCTGGCCGGCGCGGCCTTCGCGCGCGCCTACCCCCACCCGACCCTCGGGCTCTGCAACGTCGTCACCCTGCTGCGGCTGGCGCTCGCGACGACACTGATCGTTCCGCTGCTCGCGCCTTTCTCCGACGAGGGCAGGACTTGGGCCGTCCTCGGCATCGCCGCCGCCGGCTTTGCGCTCGATGGCGTCGACGGCCGCCTCGCCCGGCGCGCCGGCATGGCCTCCGAATTCGGCGCGCGTTTCGACATGGAGGTGGACGCGCTGTTCGCCGCGTTCCTGGCGCTGCTCGTGTTTCAGAGCGGCAAGGCCGGCGTCTGGATCCTCGCGCTGGGTTTCATGCGCTATGGCTTCGTCGCTGCGAGCTTCACCTGGCCCTGGCTGCGGGGACCGCTTCCGGAGCGTTGGCGGCGCAAGGCGGTCTGCGTGGCGCAGATCGGCGTGCTGATCGCGCTCCTCGCGCCGGTGATCGCGCCGCCGGCGTCCCAGGCGCTCGCGGCGCTGGCCACCGGCCTGCTGGCCTGGTCGTTCGTGGTCGACATCGTCTGGCTCAAGCGGGCGCGCGCATGACCGTCTCGCCCGGACGCGTGCTGGCGCTGGCGGCGGCGGCGCTGCTCCTGCATCTGACGCTGGTCCAGCCTAACCACCCCGACGCGATGACCCCGGGCGCGCTCCTGCTCTTTCCACTCGAGCTGCCCGCGATCCTGCTCGCGCTCGCAGCCCTGCCCGCCGCCGGGATTTTGTCCCGAACCGGCCGCGTCGCGCTGGTCGGGGCCCTCGTGGCGCTGGTGATCCTCAAGATCGCCGATTTCGGCATGTTCAGCGCGCTGAGCCGCGGCTTCAACCCGATCACGGATTTGCACCTCCTGCGCTCGGGGTGGAGCCTCGCCTCGGACGCGGTCGGCCCGGGCCTCAGCCTCATCGGCGCCATGGCCGCCCTCGGCGCGGTGCTCGCGCTGGCGGCGGCGCTGTGGTGGGCGCTCGGGCGGTGGTCGGGGCTGGCCGCCGGCCGGCGGACGCGGGCGGCCTGCGGCGCCGGGGCGGCGCTGGCCGCGGCGCTCGTCGTCGCGGACGCCGGCGCCGCGATGGGCAAGTGGCGCATGTCGTTCGACCCGCCCGGGGCCGCCTTCACCGCCCGGGTGGCCGCGGAGCGGGTGGAACTCTACCGTGAGACCGTCGCCGATCTCGCGGCGTTCGGCGAACTGGCGCGGACCGATCCGTTCGGATCCGCCGAGGGTCTCTTCAACCGCCTCGACGGCAGGGACGTCCTGATCATCTTCGTGGAGAGCTACGGCCGGTCGAGCTTCGAGAACCCGACCTACGCCCCGACCCACCTGGCCACGCTTGCGCGCGCAGAGGCGCGGCTGGACGTCGCCGGGCTGGCCATGAGGTCGGGGTGGGCCACCTCGCCGGTGGCCGGCGGGCAGAGCTGGCTTGCCCACGCGACGCTGGCTTCGGGGCTCGAGACAGACAGCCAGACGCGCTATGCGGCGATGCTGCAGAGCCGGCGGCGCACGCTCTTTCACATGGCGCGGGACGCAGGATACCGGACCGCCGCGATCATGCCCGCGATCACCCTGGCCTGGCCCGAGGGGCCCCGGCTGGGGTTCGAGACCATCCTCGCCGCAGCCGATCTCGGCTACGCCGGTCGGCCGTTCAACTGGGTGACCATGCCAGACCAATACACGCTGTCGGCCTTTGGGACGCGGCTTCCCCGGGACGGCCGGCCGCTCTTCGGGATGATCGCGCTAATCTCGTCGCATGCGCCCTGGGTGCCGGTTCCGGTGCCGGTCGCCTGGGAGACCATCGGCGATGGCGCGGTCTTCGATCGCTGGGCGGACCTCGGCGATCCGCCGGAGGTCGTCTGGCGCGATCGGGACAGGATCCGCGACCAGTACCGGCTCTCGATCGACTACGCGCTGGCGACGGTCATGGACTTCGCGGCGCGCCAGGGCGCGGACGCGCCCCTGATGATCATCCTGGGCGATCACCAGCCGGCGGGATTCGTCGCGCAGATCGACAGCCGCGACGTGCCGGTGCACCTCATCGGCCCTCCGGAGGTACTCGCCCTGGTCGAGGATTGGGAATGGACGCCCGGCCTCGCCCCGGGACCAACGGCCCCAGTCTGGCCGATGCAGGATTTCCGCGACCGTTTCACCGGGGCCTTCTCCGCCGTGACGCCGGGTGGCGATTCATGACGCCTCTGTCGCCCGAAACGCGTTCCGCGCTGGGCGCAGCGGCCCGGCGCAGGGCGCCGATCGCCCTGAGGGTCGCGACCCCGATGGCGCTGCTCGCTTTCGTCTGGTGGGCGGCGGACGGCGCTGGCGCGCTCGCGCGGCTCCGGGCGGCGGATCCCCGCTGGATCCTACTCGCCCTCGCAGCGGCGAACATGCAGATCATTCTGTCCGCCTGGCGCTGGCGCGTCACGGCGGCAGCGCTGGGGCTTCGGATCGGGGCCTCCACCGCCGCGGGAGAGTATTACCTCGCGCAATGGATCAACCAGACCGTTCCCGGCGGCGTGATCGGCGACGCGGCGCGGGCCGCGCGGCTCCGGTCGCAGGCCGGCCTCGCGCGCTCGGCGCAATCGGTGGTCCTCGAGCGCCTGGCGGGCCAGCTCGCGCTCGTCGCCGTGACGCTCGCGGCTCTTGCGGTCGCCCTCGCGCTCCCGGGCGGGCTCGACTGGCCGGCGGGCGCGGTCGGGGCGGCTCTCGCCGCGGCGGCCGTGGTCGGCCTCGGGCTCTTCATGGCGCGGCGCCGGCTGCGCGGGCTCGTCTCGCGATGGCCGGCGGTCGCGGGCCTCGCCCGCGCCGCCCGGCGCGGGCTGACGGCGCCCGCCGTCTGGCCGCGGCAGGTCGCTCTTGGCCTCGCTATCGTGGCGTGCAACCTAGCGACCTTCGCGTTCTGCGCCCGCGCGACCGGAACCGCGCTGTCGCTCGAGGCCGTGCTCACGGTCGTACCGCTCGTCCTGACCGCGATGGTGCTGCCCGCGTCGATCGCGGGCTGGGGATGGCGCGAGGGCGCCGCGGCCGCGCTCTTTCCGATCGCAGGCGCCCTGCCGGACGCCGGCCTCGCCGCGAGCGTGTGTTTCGGAATCGTGATCCTGCTCGCGGCGCTGCCGGGCGTGTTCTGGCTGGCGCGGCCGCCGCGGATAGGCAACGAGGCCTGACTTCGCCGTTTGCCCTGCGCGGTGATGGCCCTAGGGTAGTTCGCAGAAAGAAGGGGGATCTTCATGACTGACGCCTTTCCATCAAGACGCCGCTTCCTGACCGGGTCCGCGGGCGCGCTCGCCGCCGCCGGCCTCGGTCTGGGACCGCGGATCGCGCGCGCCTCCACCGACGTGGCGCTCCAGCTCTCGTGGTTGCATTCGGTGCAGTTCGGCGGCAGCTACATCGCGCAGTCCATGGGCTACTGGCGCGATCTCGGCCTCGAGGTCGCGCTCAATCCCGGCGGTCCGAACGCGCCGGTGGACCCGCAGGTGGTCTCCGGCCGGGCGCTGGTGGGCATCTCGGCCGCGGACTACGCTGCGGCCTCCGTGGCGGAAGGCGCCCCCTTCCGCATCATCGCCGTCGCGATGCAGAAGAACCCCTTCGCCATCGCCTCGCTGCCCGCCAATCCGGTGCGCGAACCCGCAGATCTACCCGGAAAGCGCATTGGCATGGCGCTGGCCAACACGCCGGTGCTCGAGGCGCTTTGCACGATGAACGACGTCGACATCGCCGCCATCGAGATCGTCCCCACGCAGTACGACGCCGCGCCGCTCGTCTCGGGACAGGTCGACTGCCTGCTCTGCTGGGAGACCGACCTGCCGGTGGCGATGACCATCCAGGGCGTCGACAACCTGACCATGCTGATGGCCGACCATGGCTACTCGATCCACTCGCAGACCTACATCGCGACCGACGACAGCATCGCGAACCAGCGCGCCGACATCGTCGCGCTGCTCCGGGGCGAGGTGATGGGCTGGAACGACTACCTAGCCGATCCGAAGGCGGCCGCCGCGCTCGCGGTCGAGATGTTCCCCGACGCCGGTCTCGACCTGGCGACCCAGGAGCTGCAGGCCGAGCGCCAGGTGCCGCTGATGTTCTCCGACCTCACGGAGAAGCACGGGTTCGGCTGGTTCACCGACGAGACCGTGGCCTCCAATATCGAGACGCTCGCGCTGCTCGGCCGCGACGTGACGCCCGACCTCTGGGACCGGTCGCTGCTCGAAGAAGCGCATGCCGGCTGAAACCCACGCACGGACCGCGCCGGAGATCCGCTGCGTCGGCCTGGCGAAGTCCTTCGGCGCGGCCGGCGCCCGGGTGGAGGCGCTGCGCCCGGTCGACCTGGTCCTGGCTGGCGGCGGGACGACGGCGCTGGTGGGACCGTCGGGCTGCGGCAAGTCGACTCTCCTGCGTCTGGTCGCGGGCCTTGAGGAGCCGACCGCCGGCACCGTTCTGATCGGCGGCCGCACCCCGGCCGAGATCCGCAGCCACGCCGGCCTCGCGATGGCGTTTCAGGACGCCTCGCTGCTTCCCTGGCGAACGGTGCGCGGCAACATCGCGCTGGCGCTGACGCTCGCCCGACGCCCCGCCGACCCCGACGAGGTGGACCGGCTCATCTCCCTGGTCGGGCTCGAGGGGTTCGAGGACCGCCGTCCGGGCGAGCTCTCGGGCGGGATGCGCCAGCGGGTCGCGATCGCGCGCTGCCTCGTCTCTGAGCCTGAACTGCTGCTCCTCGACGAGCCCTTCGGGTCGGTCGACGAATTCACCCGCATGCGCCTCAACTTCGATCTGCCGCCGCTCTGGGAGAACCGGGGGGCCACCACGCTGCTGGTGACCCATTCCGTGAACGAGGCGGTGCTGCTCTCGGACCGCGTCATCGTCTTCTCGCCCCGGCCGGCCGAGGTGGCGGCCGACATCCCCATCCCCTTCGCGCGGGCGCAGGATCCCCGCGAGACGATGCGGCTCCCGGAATTCGCGGCCACCGTCGAGCAGGTCTCCGCGGCGCTCTGGCGGGGCTCCCGGGGTCGCCCGGACATCCTGGCCGCAGAATGACCGCAGGCGCCGTCCTGGGCGGGCGCGCGCCGGCCTGGAGGCCGCCCGCCGCCCGACAGGTGCTCGCGGTCATCGCGCTGCTGGCGGCCTGGGAGATCGCGGCGCGCGCCACGGCGGGCAGCTTCGTCATCGCGGGCCCCACAGATGTGGCCGTCCATCTGCGGACCCATGCGGGCCTCTTCGCGCGCGCGCTCGGCGTCACCGTGCAAGCCGCCGCCGCCGGCTTCGTCATGGGCAATCTCGCGGCCATCGGCCTCGCGCTCGCGGCGACCCTCGCGCCCCGGGCGGAACGGGTGATCTCGGCTCTGGCGCTGCTGGTCTTTTGCCTGCCGTTCGTCGCGACCGGTCCGATCCTGCGGGTGATCTTCGGACCCGGCATCTGGCCGCAGATCGCGCTGGCCGCCCTCGCCGTTTACTACACCACCTATCTTGCCCTGATGGTCGGCCTGCGCGCCGCGCCGGCGAGCTGGTTCGATCTGGTGCGCAGCTACGGCGGCGGCCGCGTCACTGAGCTCCACCACGTGCGCGCGGTCGCGGCGCTGCCCTATCTCGTGGCGGGCCTGCAGATCGCGGCGCCGGCGGCGGTGCTCGGCGCGATGGTCGGCGAGTTCACCGGGGCTGACCGCGGGCTCGGGGTGCTGGCGATCCAGTCGATGCGCAGCCTCGACGTCGCCGGGACCTGGGCGGTGGCGACCGTCGCCTCGGCGGTGGCGATGCTGGCGTACTGGGCCCTCGGGCTGATCGGCCGGCGGATCGGCGGGGCACCGCTGCTGCTCGCCCCGCCCCGCCCCGCGACTGCGGACGCCGGCGGGACCCACATCCTGCGCAACGTCGCCCGGGCGCTGCTCATTGTCGGGCTCGCGCTCGCGCTCTGGTGGGGCGCGATGGAGACGTTCGACCTCGAGCGCTTCTTCGCGAAACGCCCCGGCGACGTCTGGGAGTTCCTCGTCACCGCGCCGGGAGCGTCGAACAACCGCGCAACGCTCTTCACCGCACTCGGCGGGACGCTGGCCAGCGTCCTGCCGGGCTATGTCGGCGGTCTCCTGCTCGGCGCATCGCTCGCCGCCGCCGTGGTGCTTTCCCCGACCGTTGGCGCCACGGCGCTCCCGGTCGCGGTGGCGTTGCGATCGGTGCCGATCATCACCACCGCGCCGCTGATCGTGCTGGCGCTCGGCCGCGGCCCGGCCGGACCGATCACGATCGTCGCGGTGATGATCTTCTTTCCCACGCTCGTGGCCTGCCTGCAGGGGCTGCGCCAGACGCCGGGACAGGTGCTCGACATTTTCGACAGCTACGGCGCCGGCCGGTGGCGACGGCTCTCCTTCGCGCAGCTCCCCGCAATGCTTCCGGCGTTCTTCGCGTCCGCCCGCATGGCCGTGCCGGCGGCGTTTCTCGCCGCGACGACCGCCGAATGGCTCGCAACCGGGGGCGGCGTCGGCGGGCTCATGGCGTTGACCGCCTCGACGTCGGCCTACGGCATGCTCTGGAGCGCGATCGCGCTGCTCTCGGTCGCCGCCAGCCTCGCCTACGCCGGCGTCGAGGCGCTTGAACGCATGGTGCTGCGCGTCTACGCCAGCGAACAGCTCAAGGCGTGACCGCATCCATGGCCCCCGATTCGCGCCCGAGACCTGCGCCCGCCGCCTTCGCGATCCCGGGCGACATGAACCGAAGGACCGGCGGCTTCATCTATGAGCGCAGGCTCCTGATGGCGCTGCGCGCCGCCGGCCGCCCGGTCCGCCATGTCGCGCTGCCCGCCGGGTTTCCCGATCCTGCGCCCGACGAGACGGCTGCGGCGCGCGCGGCGCTGACCGCCCTGCCCGCCGGGACGCCGACGATAATCGACGGCCTCGTCTACGGCGCGATCGAGACCGACGTGCTCGACGCGATGCGCGCCCCGATCGTCGCGATGATCCACCATCCGCTCGGGCTCGAGACCGGCCTTCCGCCCTCCCGGGCGCGGGCGCTGCTGCGCCGCGAGGCCGAGAACCTCGCGCGCGCGGCCCGCGTGCTGGTGCCAAGTCCTCACACGGCGCGGATCCTGCGCGCGGAGTTGGGCGTCGACCCGGCCCGCATCGCCATCGCCCCGCCCGGCTTCGACGCGCCGGCGTCCATGGACGCGCCACGGCCGCGCCAGGCGCCGCCGCTGATCCTGTCGGTGGGACTGCTCGCGGCCCGCAAGGGTCACGACACCCTGCTCGACGCGCTCGCGGCGATCGCCGACATCGACTGGACGGCGCGGATCGTCGGCGGGACCCATGATCGCGCGGTCGCGGCTGCGCTGGAGCGTCGGCGGCGCGCCCTCGGTCTCGAGCAGCGGGTCGTCTTCGCTGGCGAGATCTCCGAGGCGGCGCTTGAGCACCTCTATCGGGCCGCGTCGGTCTTCGCGCTCGCCACCCGCTACGAGGGCTACGGCATGGCCTACGGCGAGGCCATGCGCCACGGGCTGCCGATCGTCGGCTGCGCAGTCGGCGCGGTGCGCGATACGGTTCCTCCCACCGCGGGGATCCTGACGCCGCCCGACGATCCGGACGCCTTCGCGGCGGCGCTGCGGCGGCTGCTGACGGACCGGGAGCTTCTGCGAGGGATGTCTGCGGGCGCGGAGCAGGCGGGTGCGGCGTTGCCCGGCTGGGACGCCGCCGCCGCCGTGGCTGGTCGCGTGCTCGACGATCTGGCGACCTGAACCGGGGGCGCTCAAGGACGGCGCTTACGCCACGGTCTTGCTGGGAAGCTTACGGGTCGCCCGAAATTAGTGAAGATTAACGTGTTGTTTTTCAATGTTTTAGCCGGCATTGCACGCGTGTTACGCCCCCATAACGCACCCCCCTCCGGCCAGATCGCTGCGGTCAGCGAAGATCCACGAAGCAGTTGGGAAGGACGCCGGCGACGCCCGCATCGACCGCAAAGAGCCCGCCTTCCTGCGGATGGGCGGCGAGATAGTCGGCCGACATCGTGAACCGGGCCGAGGTCACGAACAGGGTCGCGAGGTCGGCCCCGCCGAAGGCGCAGCTCGTCGGCCACGAACAGGGCAGCTCGACGATGCGGTCGAGCCCGCCATCCGGCGTGAACCGCGCCACACAGCTTCCGCCGACCACGCGGCAGTTCCAGAAAAAGCCCTCCGCGTCGATGCACGACCCGTCCGGCAGACCCCGCGCGAAGCCCTCGACGATCGTCCGCCGATCGGACAGCATGCCGGTCCCAGGGTCGATGAAGTAGACGTAGAGCGCGTTCTTGGTGGTGTCAGCGGTGATCAGGCGATCCCCGCCGGGCCAGACCAGCGTGTTGGCGATCCCGAACCGGTCATTGCAGATCCGACGCACGTTCCCGTCGCCCGTCACCCTGTAGAGCGCCCCTGTGTCGGCGGTGATCTCCTTCGGCCCGCCGTCGGGATCGATGTTGTTCTGCATCGTGCCGACCCAGAACGCTCCGTCCGGGCCGACGACGCCCTCGTTGAGCCGGTTGTCCGGCAGGTCCGGCTCGACCTCGGCAAGGGGCGAGAAGCCAGCGTCGAAGTCCCACAGCGCCACATGCCGCTCCAGCCCGACGATTGCCCCGTCCCCCGCGCACAGCCCGATCGAGGTGACAAGACCCGGTGCCGCCTGAACCCGATGCTCCCCGCTCTCGGGGTCGAAGCGGTGGATTGCCTTGCCGATGATGTCGACCCAGCGCAGACATCCCTTGCGGTAGTCCCAAACCAGGCTCTCGCCCACGATATTGCGGGCGTCGCAGACGAGCGATCCTGTTGGCATACGGACGCCTCCCCAATCTGATTCATTTTTCCCCAAAACTATGGACCGTTCAAGAGAAACCTGTCATACAGGTTTCTCTTGAATTGGAGTCGCGATGGCGTTGGCGGATGCACCGGGAAGCGGGAGTGCGGACGGGCTGGTTGGGACCACGGTGACCGAAATCACCCGGCACATCCGAGACCATGACCTATTCCCCGGGGACAGGTTGCCCAGCGAGTCGCATTTCTCCAAGGATCTCAACGTATCCCGCACCGTTGTTCGCGAAGCTTTCCGCTCGCTCGCGGCGATGCGGCTGATCGAGCTGAGCCCAGGGAGACGCGCGGTCGTGGCCAAGTTCGACTACGGCGCGATGTCGCCGATGATAGAGCACGGCGTCCATACCGAACAAATCACCGTGCAGCAGATCTATGACGTGCGGCGCACAATCGAAACCCGGACCGCGACGCTCGCGGCGCTGCGCCGCTCCGACGATCAGGGCGCGCGCATCGTTGATCACGCCCGCGCGATGCGCGCCGCGATCGATGCGCCCGGAGAGTTGATGGAGCACGACATCGCCCTCCACGTCGAGATCGCGAAGGCCGCGTGCAACCCGGTGTTCGGCCTCATCGTCGGGGCCTTTGACGGAGTGACGCGACAGACCTGGCCGATCGGCTGGCGGTCGCGCACCACCGAGGCCCAGCGGATGTTCATGCTGGACCTGCATACGGGTCTTGCGGAGGCCATCGCCGACGGAGATCCCGCCCTCGCCTCCGACCTGATGGCCCGGCATTTCGACGAGTCCGTGCGCGCGCTGGTCGCAGCCGGCATCGCGTGAGGGTCGCGTCATGAGGATCACCGCGCTGGAGACCGTCCGGATCGAGGAGCGGCCGAACCTGCTCTGGGTCAAGGTTCACACCGATGAGGGGCTCGTCGGCCTCGGAGAAACGTTTTTTATCGCCCAGACGGTCGAGACCTACGTGCACGAGTACATCGCGCCGCGGGTGATCAACCGCGACCCGATGCAGATCGACCTGCTCGCGGCCGATCTGACGGGTTATCTGGGATTCCGCTCGACGGGAGCCGAGGTTCGCGGCAACTCGGCCTTCGACATCGCGCTCTGGGACCTCTTCGGCAAGGTCACCGGCCAGCCC
This sequence comes from uncultured Alphaproteobacteria bacterium, assembly GCA_963700835.1. GTDB lineage: Bacteria > Pseudomonadota > Alphaproteobacteria > Rhodobacterales > Rhodobacteraceae > Amaricoccus. Next base: position 57,327 of record CAVOZD010000009.1, on the reverse strand, counting down.
ATCGCGCAACTGCTTGGCGGCTTTTCGCGCCAGGAGATCCGGACCTACAACACTTGCGCAGGGGTCGAGTACATCAAGAAGGCGACCGGCCAGCAATCGGACAACTTCGGACTGGAGGCCGCAAGCGACTATGACGATCTCAACGGCTTCCTTCACCGCGCCGACGAGCTGGCCCAATCGCTGCTCGAGGACGGCGTCACCGCCATGAAGATCTGGCCCTTCGATCTGGCGGCGGAAAGGACCCGAGGCCAGTACATCAGCGCCGGCGACTTGGCCCGCGCGGTGGAGCCCTTCGAGAAGATCCGCAAAGCTGTAGGCCGCGACATGGACATCATGGTGGAGTTCCACTCGATGTGGCAGCTCCTGCCCGCCATGGAGATCGCCCGCGAACTGGCGCAGTTCAACACCTTCTGGCACGAAGACCCGATCAAGATGGACAGCCTCGGCAGCCTCAGGCGCTACGCCGAAGCCAGCCGCGCCCCGATCTCCGCCTCCGAGACGCTGGGGAGCCGTTGGGCATTTCGCGACCTTCTCGAAACCGGAGCCGCGGGAGTCATCATGCTCGACATCTCCTGGTGCGGAGGCTTGAGCGAGGCGCGCAAGATCGCCTCGATGGCCGAGGCCTGGCACCTGCCTGTCGCCCCGCATGACTGCACCGGCCCCGTGGTGCTCGGGGCGAGCACGCATCTTTCGCTCAACGCCCCCAACGCACTCGTCCAGGAGAGCGTGCGCGCCTTCTACAGGACCTGGTACCGCGATCTGGTGACGGCGCTGCCGGAAGTGAAGAACGGCATGATCACCGTCCCTCCGGGGCCGGGCCTGGGAATGGAACTGAACCCCGAACTGGAGCGCGCCTTCAGCGTGCTGCGCAGAAGAACAACCGCCGCCGACATCTGAATTGCTCGGCCAACCACACTGGAGGAGGACCCCATGAAGACACTCGTCAAGACAGCGGCAATCGCCGCGGCGCTGCTGGCAGGCACGGCCATCGCGCATGCGCAGCCCCTGAACATCGTGTTCACGCACCATTCGTCCGCGTCGAACCCGTTCTGGCAGGCCGTCAAGAAGGGCTTCGACGACGCCTGCGCCAAGATCGAGGCGAATTGCCAGATGATCTTCACCCAGACCGAGGGGGCCATCGACCAGCAGACCGCCAACATGATTGCGGCGCTCGCTGGAAACCCGGATGCGCTGATCACCTCGATCGTCGACAACAACGCCTTCGACCAGATCCTGCAGCAGGCGGTGGACAACGGCGTGATCGTCATTGCCTCGAACGTGGACGACACCGAGGGCGCCGACGGCAACGCCCGCCAAGCCTTCATCGGACAGGGCTTCATTCCGGCGGGCTATTCGCTGGGCAAGAAGATGGCCGAGTTCTTTCCCGAGGAGGGCCCGATCAAGGCGGTGGTCGGCATCTCCGCTCCGGGCCAGAACTGGTCCGAGCAGCGCGGCGCCGGCGTCATTCAGTATCTCGAGGAATTCAAGGCGGCCAATCCGGACCGCGAGGTCGAGATCGTGCGGCTCGACACCGGCACCGACGGCGCGGTCGTGGCCGAGCGTGTCGGCGCCTACATCAACGCGAATCCAGACACGACGGTCTATTTCGACACCGGCCTCTGGCACGCCTACGTGGCGCAGGTTCTGGCCGATCAGGGCGTACCCCCGGGCCAAGTGCTGATGGGCGGCTTCGACATCGTCGCCGAGGTACTGCAGCAGATGGACGCGGGCTACATCCAGGTCCAGGTCGACCAGCAGCCCTACATGCAGGGCTTCATGCCGGTGATGCAGGCCTACCTGTCCAAGACCGTGGGCCTGTCCCCGGCCGACATCGACACCGGCCAGGGGCTTGTCCTGCAGGAAGATGTCGCGGGCCTCTGGGACCTCGCCAAACAGGGCGTGCGCTGAGCGCCACGCTCAGCTCTTCTCCGGTCCGCGGGGCAATCCCGGCGGACCGTTTCCTCACCCCGGATCCGGTGACGTGCCCCATGAAGCGACTGCTCAAGATCTACATGGAGAAACCGGAACTCGCGGGACTGGCCTTCCTTGTGATCCTCGCCATCGTTTTCCAGATCCGTTCGGGCGGCGTGTTTCTCAACGCCCAGAACCTGCAGGGCATGCTCGGACTGCTGCCCGAAATGGGCCTCGTGGCCATCGGCGTGACGCTCCTGATGATCTGCGGGGAATTCGATCTCTCTGTCGGCTCGGTCTTCGCGCTCGCGCCCATGACGATGGCCGTCTTGCTGGAAGGCGGCGCGCCCTTTGCGTTGGCTTTCCCCGCCGGCCTTGGAGTGGCGCTGCTCATCGGTTTCATCAACGGCTTTCTGACCATCCGGTTCAGCATTCCCAGCTTCATCACCACGCTGGGCATGCTCTTTGTCGCGCGCTCGGTAACGGTGGTGATCTCGGGCGGGTTTCCCCCGCTCCTGCCAACCGGCGCTCTGCCCAGGTGGCTGTTCACCGATTTCGTCGGCCCCGGCAACATGGTGCGCATGTCGTTTATCTGGTTCGTGATCGTGGCGATCCTCGCCACCCTGCTGCTGTCGCGCACCAATTTCGGCAACTGGGTGCGTGCCACCGGCGGCTTCCTTCCGGCCGCGGAATCGATGGGCATTCCCACGCGGCGGGTCAAGATCGCCTGCTTCATGATCTGCTCGCTTCTTGCTGGGTTCGCCGGCATGATCCAAGTGATGCGGCTCGGAGCCCCCCTTCCCTCGATCGGCGAGGGCATGGAGTTGCAGGCGGTCGCGGCCGCCGTGATCGGCGGCACCGCCCTGACAGGCGGAATCGGCACGATCCTGGGCGGGATCATCGGCGCGACGCTGATCCGGGTGATCGACAACGGGCTGGTGCTGAGCCAGGTCGACGCCAACTGGTTTAAGATGGCGCTCGGCGCGCTCACGGTGTTCGCCGTGATCATGAACTCTTGGCTGCGCAAGAAGGCCAAGGAGATCAAGGTGGAGACCGATCGATGAGCGACTCCATCATCGAAGTGCGCGACCTGCACAAGTGGTATTCGGGCGTGCATGCGCTCAAGGGCGTCAGTCTCGACATCCACCGCGACGAGACGCTGGGGCTGGTGGGCGACAACGGCGCGGGCAAGTCGACGCTCATCAACATCCTGTCTGGCACGCAGGCACCCTCCGGTGGCGAGATCCGCATGGAAGGCAGGACCGTGCGCTTCAGAGGGCCGCGCGATGCGATGGAGGCGGGTATCGAGACGATCTACCAGTACAACTCGATGGTCCCGACCATGAGCATCGCGCGCAACATGTTCATCGGCCGCGAGCCGCTAAAATGGTCGCTGTTCGGCATCGGGGCGATGGACCAGAAGCGCATGGCCGAAGAGAGCGTCCGGGCGATCGCCGACGTCGACCTGCATCTGCGCTCGCCGGACGCGCTGGTGGGCGAGTTGTCCGGCGGCCAGCGGCAGGGCGTCGCGATCGCGCGGGCGATGCATTTCAAGTCGAAGGTCATGATCCTCGACGAGCCGACCAACCACCTCGCGGTCAAGGAGACCCAGAAGGTCATCGGGTTCGTGCGCGGTCTCAAGGACATCGGGATCACCGGGGTGTTCATCAGCCACAACATCCACCACGTCTTCGAATGCTGCGACCGGATCGTCGCCATGGCGCGCGGTGAGATCGTGCTTGACCGGCGGATGGGCGACACCTCGATGGACGAGATCCACAGCGTTCTGTGAGTGGAGGCGACAATGGGACGACTGGACGGCAAGGTTGCGCTCCTGACCGGCGGCCTGGGCTCGTTGGGGCGCGCGCAGGTGGCCGCGCTCGCGGCGGAAGGCGCCGCCGTCACCATCCTCGAACACCCGGGGATCGAGGACGGCCCGGCGCGTGCGCGGGACCTCAGCGCGAGCTTCCTGCCATGCGATCTCAACGACCTCGCATCGGCGCAGAAGATCGTGCGGGAGGCCGCGACGCGGACGGGCGGCTATGACATCCTGATTAACAATGCGGCGCTGATCATCAACCGACCCTATTCTGCCTTCAGCCTGACCGAGTACGAGGACCAGATCCGGGTCAATTCCTCGGCCGCCTTCGCCCTGACATCCGTCTGCGCCGAGGCGATGAAGGCTCGGGGCTGGGGCCGGGTGATCAACTTCACCTCCGTAACGCTCAAGGGCATGATCGACGGCTATGTGCCTTACATTGCGTCGAAGGGCGCCATGCTCGGCCTGACCGTCAGCCTCGCCCGCGAACTCGGGCCCTTCGGCGTCACCGTGAACGCGGTGGCCCCCGGGGCCGTTGTGAGCGAGGCGGAAGCGAGGGTCTTTGCAGACAAGGCCCTGGAGTACAGCGACTGGGTGCTCGAGCAGCAATGCCTCAAGACCCGCATCCAGCCCGAAGACGTTGCGGCGCTGGTAGCGTTCCTCGTCTCGCCGGAGGCGGGCATGATCACCGGACAGAACATTGGGATCGACGGGGGATGGATGGGTGGCAAGGCTCCCGGAACTGCGTGACGCGCGCAGCAGGGTGAGCCTCGCGCCGGAACTGGGCGGCGCCATCGCCGCCTTCGACGCCCTGCTGCCCGGTGGTCCCACGCCGGTCCTGCGCGCATGGGACGGCGCGCCAGAGCCCTTCTCGCTGGCCTGCAACGTGCTGACGCCGTTTTCGAACCGGATATCGGGAGGCGGGTTCACGTTCGAGGGAGCCTTCCATCCGGTGCCACGCAACCTCGACGGACAGGATTTTCCGATCCATGGCGACGGCTTCCAGCGGCCATGGGAGGTCGGGGCCGCCAGCGCGACCGAACTGCGTCTGCGCCTCGACACCGGGGGCATCGGACCGTTCCGCTACGCCGCAACGCTCGACTATCGCCTTGAGGACGGGGCTCTGATCTCCGAGCTGACCCTCACCAATCGCGGACCCCGGCTGCCCTTCGGCGGCGGCTTCCATCCGTGGCTGCCGCGCCGGCCAGGCACCGCCCTGTCGTTCCCGGCGACCGGTTTCTGGACCGAGGACGACCGACACCTACCGCGCGCGCATCTGAGTGTGCGCGAAAGCCCGGAGATGGATTTCTCCATGACCCGACCCCTGCCCGACGGCTGGATCAACACGGCCTTCACCGGCTGGACCCGCCGCGCATGCGTTCAGCAACCGGAACTGGGCATCGCCGTCGAGATATCCTCGCCGACGCTCGATGTGGCCATTGTCTATTCCCCTGGCCGCGCCGCGGACTTCTTCTGCTTCGAGCCGGTCAGCCACGCGGTCGATGCGATCAACCAGGACAGCTTTCCGGGCCTGAAGGTCCTTGGTGCCGGCGAAGCGATCACGCTCGCCATGCGCATCAACTGGGCGAGCCGCAAGCCAGATCGGGCCGTAGCGGCCGTGGCCACGCCCGCCCGTCCGGCCGTCGAGAGTGGGGCGAACACCGAAGAACGCTGACCGCGCTTCTTCGAAGGCTCCGCCTTGCGTCGACGCGATCGGCGGCCGGGCGCCTGCGCCGTTCAGGCTTTACAGCGCGCGCTCCGCTCGGGGATACTTCGCGGGGTTGCGGCGCAATGGGAGCGCCCGATCCTGGCGCAGGCGAACCAGGCGGGAACTCCGGAATGAAACTCGGCACGCAGCTCGAGCCACGCGACGACGACGATCTCCGCGTTATGGCGCAGTGCGGCGTGACCCATGTCTGCCTCGATCCGCCGGGAAACCCGCACCACTGGAGCGTCGAGGACATCGCACGTTTCCGCGACCGGCTGGCCGGCTTCGGACTGACCCTCGACATGGTGCAACTGCCGCTGTCGTCGCGGCCGATCGCCCAGTCCCAGTCGCCCGACATCATGCGCGCCGGCCCCGACCGCGACGCGCAGATCGAGAGCATCTGCGCGCTGATCGCCCGGCTGGGAGAGGTCGGGATCCCGGCGGTCAAGTACAACCTCAACCTGATCGGGATCCCGCGCAGCGCCGATGAACCCGGGCGGGGCGGCGCGATCTGTTCGGCGTTCCGGTGGGACCTCATGGACCAGACCGCGCCGCCGGGCCCGGCGGGCGTCGTCGAGGAGGAGGAGAACTGGGCGCGGATCGCATATTTCCTGGCCGCGGTCATCCCGGCGGCGGACGCGGCGGGCGTGCGCTTGGCCTGCCATCCGCATGATCCCTGGACCCCGCCCGGCTACTTGGGGGTCACTCGCGTACTGGGCACGGTCGAGGGGCTGCAACGCTTCGTCGGACTGAGCGACAGCCCCAACCACGGTCTGAACTTCTGCATCGGGACGGTCGGCGAGATGCTCGAGGATCCCGCGTCCGAGATCGGCCCTGCGCTGCAGTGGTTTGCGGACCGCAAGCGCATCCACAACATCCATTTTCGCAACATCGTCGGCGGGCGCGGCAGCTTTCGCGAGGCATTCCCTGACGAGGGCGACATGGACATGTGGGCGTTGCTGCGACGGCTATCCCGGTCGGGATACGAGCACATGGTGATGCCCGACCACATGCCCCTCGTCGCCGGTCCCGATCCGAAGGGAACCGCCTTCGCGTTCGCGTACGGCTATATCGCCGCCCTGCTTCAGGTGTTGCGCTCCGAAGGTCGGACGGGCGCCGATCGGGCCGGCTAGCTTGACCGGCCCCGCGCCGCCAGCCAGGCCTCGTATTCGCCCACCGCATCCTTGTGCAGCGGGTAGTAGCGTTGCATCGGCGCGCCGGCCATTAGCTTTTCGCGGCAGAATTCCTCCCAACCGTGGTCCTTCTGCGCCTTTTCAACCATGGCCTCCGCCAGCCCCACCGGCACGCATACCGCCCCATCATCATCGGCCACGATGATGTCGCCCGGAACGACCGTCACGTTGCCGCAGGAAACTGTCACGTTCACCGCATAGGGCATCAGCCCGGTCTGGGCGTGGTAGTTGGGCGTGAAGCCCCGCAGCCAGATCGGGATGTCGAGCCTTTCCACCGCCTGACGGTCGCGCATGCAGCCGTCGACGACAACCCCAGCCCCCTTGAGACCCTTGAAATAGGTCATCATCATGTCGCCGAAGATGCCCGAGTCCATGTCCGCGCGGGCGTCCACCACCACCACGTCGCCTTCGCGCACCTGGTAGAGCACATGCCGGTGCAGTTGCGTCTCGGGATCGGCGTATTCTGCGTCGTCGTAGAGATCCTCGCGCTTGGGCATCATCTGGAGCGTCACCGCAGGGCCCGCGATGCGCTTTCCCCTGTTGTGGCTTACCGGCCCGGAGATGTTGCAGCGCCGCACGCCCATGTGGGCCAGTGTCGCGCTCGCTGTGGCCGAACCGACCTGCCGCACCCGCTCGACGAGTTCGCTCGAGGGTCGTGAAATCTGCGGGATGTCCATTGGCGGCGGTTCCTTCATACTTGCGGTCAGGCCCTGCGAGTGGAGACCGGTCTCTAGCCCTTCACGCCGCCGACCGTGAGCCCCTCGGTCAGGTAGCGTTGCGCATAGACGTAGAGCACCGCAACCGGGATCGCCGTGAGCAGCGACGCGGCCATCAACTCGCCCCAGGGCAGGATGTCGCCCACGACCATCGACTGAAGCCCGATCGGCAGGGTTCGCAGCGACTCGCTGGTGACGAACACGAAGGCGAACAGGAACTCGTTCCAGGCCGAGGTGAACGCAACGAGCGTCACCGAGAGGATCGCCGGGGCGGCCAGCGGCAAGGTGATGACCGCGAAGGTGTAGAGCCTGCTCGCGCCGTCAATCATCGCCGCCTCCTCCAGTTCGACGGGAATCGAGCGGAAGTAGCCGAGCAGGACCCAGGTCGCGAAGGGCAGCAAGAACGTCGGATAGGTCAGCATCAGCGCCGCATGCGTGTTGATCAGCCCGAGCGTCGACAGGATCTGGTACAGCGGAATGAACAGCAGCGTCGCGGGAAGCAGATAGGTAATCAGAAGGACGGTGGTCAGCAAGCCCGCGCCGAGGAACTTGAGCCTCGAGAGCGCGTAGGCCCCGAGCGCCGCGAAGGCCACCGAGATCAGTGTCGAGACCAGAGCAACGATCACCGAGTTCCACAGCCAGGTCAGGAACGGCGTGTCGAAGATCAGCGACCGGTACTGGTCGATCGTGAAAGGATCCGGCCAGAAGATCGAGCGCCGCTCGGAGATCTGCGGCGTAGTCTTCAGTGACGTGATCAGCACCCAGTAGAACGGGAAAAGCACGAAGGCCATGAACGGGAACAGGATCAGGAGACGCGCCGAAAGGCTCGCCCGGTTGCGGCCCTCGCGCCCGAGAGCCGGCTGTCCCTCGCCGCGCCCCAACGCCCGCGCCAGCGCCGTCGAGCCGGCGTTGAAGAGCCGCAGGACCATCTCGAACGGCCAGAAGAGAGCGTCAAGAAAGATCGAGAAGAGCCGGCCCAGCCGCTCCATCACCCGATCGGCGACGCCCGGCGTCTTTTCCTGCTGTTGCCGTTCGTCGTGGCGCATGAACCGGGCGAGCAGCCAGATCAGAAGCGCCATCAGCGGCGCCACGCTGATGGCGATGGCGGTGCCGGGTCCGTATTGCAGCGACCCGATCGCCTTCTCGTAGGCGAGGATCGAATAGAGCTTGGTTGCGCCGGAGGGACCGCCCTGGGTCATCAGGAACGGCAGGCCGAACTGGTTGAACGTCGAGATGAACGACAAGAGCAGCGTCACCACGATCACATAGCGCATCGAGGGTAGAGTCACGTGGCGGAACCGGGCCACGATGCTCGCCCCGTCGATCTCGGCCGCTTCGAGCTGAGCCCGGTCGACAGCCTTCAGGCCGGCGAGCAGCAGCAGCACGAAGAACGGAATGCCCTTCCAGACGTTCACCGCGATGATCGAGGGCATCGCGAGATGTGGATCGGAGAGCCAGCCGAGCGGCCGGTCGATGATCCCCAGACCGATCAGGATCGGATTGAGGCTTCCAAAGAGCGGGTCGAAGATACTCTTCCACGTCAGCGCCGTGACGATCTCCGGCACGATCCACGGCAGCAGGATAACGCCCGAGAGCACGTTGCGGTAGGGAAGCCGGCTGTTGAGCACCAGCGCGATGGTCAGCCCGGTGATGAACTTCAGCAGCAGCGACCAGAACGTGAAGTTGAACGTGTTGGCGATCGCCTGATGATAGTCGGTGTTCGTCAGAAGCTTTGTGTAGTTTCGAAACCCGACCCAGTTGGTCTCGCCGGTCAGGAAGTTCAGCGAGGTTCCGCTCAGCCGGATCGCCTCGATGAACGGCCATGCGATCAGCCCGACCATCAGCACGACCATGGGCAGCACGAAGGGAAATGCGACCTTCCAGTCCCGCCCGAAGACTGACTTCAGCCGCCTGTTCTGAGGTCTGGCGCGCCGGCCGGCCGGAGTCTGCGCCACCGTCTGATCCGCCATTCCCTAGTCGTTCCTTGATCAAGCCCGCGCCGCCCAGCCCGGCCCCGGCCGCGCGACGCGCTCCGGGTCCCGTGGCGCCGGGAAGGGCGGCCGGCGCGCCGGCCGCCCGCGCCGCGTCATCCGTCCTGCGGGATGCCGCCTTCCTCGAAGATGTCGACGATCTTGTTGTGGGCGTCCGCCACGGCTTCCTCGGGCATCATCCGGCCTGCGATCACGTTGCCGACGGCCTGCTCCAGGATCCCCGGCGGCCGGATCGCGTCGATTGCCGCATTCGGGTTCGCCGGCCAGGAGAACCCAAGGAACGGCTCGGGCACGCTCACCTGCTGCTTGATGATCTCAAAGTTCGGATCGGCCGCAAGCAACTCGGGCGTCCACATCTTCTCGAAGGCCGGCATGAAAAGGCCGCCGCCCTCCGCCGCCATCCGGTTGAAGTTGGCCGGGTCGAGGATGTCGAGCGCGAGCGCCTTGGCCAGGTCGACGTTCGGCGCGCCCTTGAAGATCGTCAGCCAGCCGCCGACCTGACCGCCGTCACGGCTGTCGCCGTTGTTGGCGGTCGGCAAAGTCATCAGGATCGTGTTCGGGAACACCGGATTGTTGTCGCGCTTGGCCTGCGCATAGACCGACAGGGCATTGTGCGTATAGCCGATCTTCCCCGCCAGATAGGCCTCGTTGTTGGAGATGTCCCCCCAGCTCTCGATGCCCGGCGGCAGCATGTCCGCATACTTGCCGTTGCGGTCGTAGGTCTCGGCGAGCCACTTGAAGGCCTCGACGGTCTCGGGGGAATTGAAGACGACTTTAAGGCCGGTCTCGTCGGTGAAGCTTCCACCGAACGCCTGGATCAGCAGGACGAGGAAACCGTACCCGTCGCCGGACTGGTTGGGCGTCACACCCCAGCCCCAGAATTCGTTGTCCGGATCGGAGATCGCGAGCGCCGCCTCGCGCCGCGCGTCGAATGTCGTCAGCGTCGCGGGATCGATCCCGGCCTCCGCGAGCTTGTCGCCCCGGATAAACGTTCCGGCGCTCACGGCCCCGAGGAACGGCACGGCCATCCACTTTCCGTCGATCTTTCCGAACTTCTCGGCGTTCAGGCCCGGCATGATGTTGCCGTAAAGCGCAATCGCCTCCTCGACCACGTCGGTGACGTCCTCAAGAAGCCCGAGAAGAGCCATCTGGGAGATCGAGACGTTCGAGGTGTAGGCGATGTCGGGCGGGTTGCCAGCCTGGACCGCCGCCGTCATCTTGCCGAGGAAGTCGCCGAAGGCCTCGGCGTTGGTCGTGGATATGTCGAGCTCCACGCCGTTCGCGTCGGCGAAATTCTGACAGACCTCGCGGAAGAGGAGGCCGGCCTGCTCGAAGTATTCCTGACGCTGGATGACGGTGAGCTTGCCCGAGCTGCCGACCGGAAGGTCCTCCTCCTTGGTCTCCTGCGCGAAGCCGGGGAACGCCCCGCCTGCGAGCAGTCCGGCGCTCGACGCCGCCGTGGTCGCAAGCAGGCGCCTGCGGGTGATCTGGTCTGACATTCGTCTTCCTCCCTTACATATTCAATTCGTGCAGTTATTGACCCGCACTTCATGCGATTGGCACGCAAAAGCGTAAGTGAAGGCTATCCGCACATCAATCATTTGTTGGCGCGCGGCGTCCGGTTCTCCTAGCTCGGGAACATCACCAGCCCGCCGTCGACGCACAGCACCTGTCCGTTCACGAATCGCGCCTCGTCGGACGTCAGGAAGGCGACCGCGTCGGCGATCTCGCCGGGTTCGGCGTAGCGGGCGAAGGATGGCTTGTCCGATCGCATCATCTCCGCGTCGACGGTCCGGGTCGCCTTGAATCTCGCCGTCTTGGCGGGACCCGGCGCGACGCAGTTCACACGGACCCCGTGCTCGTGCAATTCCTTGGCCAGACAGCGGGTGTAATGCGCCACCGCCGCCTTGAGCACTGCGTAGATCGCCCCGTCGCTCACCCCGAACTGGCCGGCGACCGAGCCGATGTTGACGACGACGCCCCGCCCGCGGTCGCGCATGGGCGGGATGAACGCCTTGCAGACCATGATCGTGCCGATGAGGTTGTTGTTGGTCAGCGCCCGCACGTCCTCCAGCGGGATGTCGAGCGCATTGTTGGGAACCGGCTTGCCGCCGGCCGCGCCTATGTCGCCCCCGGCGCAGTTCACCAGGATATCGACCTGACCCATCTCGTCGTCGATCCGCGCCTTCATGGCGGCGACCGCGTCCGCGTCGCCGATGTCGCCCGTTACGGCCAGCACCCGCACGCCGAATCGCGCGAACGCGTCACCTACCGCGCCGAGATCGGGCGCCTCCCCGTACTGCGCGGGCGCATCCCACGCGCGATCGTGGATCACCACGTCCGCGCCGCGCTCCGCCAGTCGTTCCGCCATCAGCCGCCCGAGGCCGCGGCCGGAGCCTGTGACGAGGGCGGTCCGGCCGCCGAGGGGTTTGGGCATCGTCAGTGCTCCTGCATCGCTCCGAGGGATCTCATGTTCTCCGCGCTCCTGCGGATCATCGCCAGCTCGTAGGCGGCGACCTCGCCGTCAGAACCGCGCTCCCAGGGCGTTCGGACGTCTTCGTCCTCCCCCAGCCGGTTCCTCTGCGCGGCGCGCAGGCAGGCGGCGAGATCCCGCGCGCTCCGCTCCGGATAGCCCTTCCACCAGTCGGCAGTGAAAAGCCGCACATGCCTGGACTCAAGCGCGCCGGGCTCGAGCACCGCGGTCAGGCTGTCTCGGCGCACCCCGAGGAGCGCGAAGATCTCCGCGAAGGGCACCGCGCCGTCGCCGATCGCGCAGCGCACCAGACGGAAGCCCTGCGGCGTGAACTGGACGCGGTAGTCCTTCAGATGCAGGTGCCGCACATGCGCGGCCACCGTCCGCGTGAAGTCGAGCGGCGCTTCCGCCACCGGGAAGGAGTTGCCGGTGTCATAGGTGAGGCCGACGCCGGAGCCGAGCTCGCAGAACTCGACAAGCTCGTCCGAGGTGAAGTCCTGATGGTTCTCGATCGCGATCACCAGGCCGAGATCGGCGGCGCGCCGTCCCTGCGCCGTCACCGCCTGCGTCACGGCGACGCGCATCTCGGGCCAGTCCGCCCGCACAGCCCGGTCCCCGCAGAGCACGTTCGTCAGGGCGAACCGGATCACGCCCGCCCCGAGCAACCGCGCCGAGCGGAAGGCGCTGTCGACATCGCCGGTGATCAGGCCGCCGGACACCACCGGCTCGACGCCCGCCTCGGCCAGACGGCGGCTCAATCCGCGCAGCGCATCGTCGGATAGCTCCGCGAGCCAAGGGTCGTAGATCTCCAGAACCCTTGCGCCGAGTTCGACCCCGATGCCGATGAACGCCTCGAGGCCTCCGCCCTCCGGGTTGGCTCGGTCGCCGTCGCGATCCTGAAGGCCCAGATGATAGGCCAGTCCGTAGGGGTTCAGCCCGGTGCGCAGCCGCGGCCAGCCATCCCGCCCCGAAGGCCGTTCAGCCAAGATGCGGGCTTACTCGCCACGGGGTCGCGGCGCTTCGGGCCCGAGGCGAGGCGACGATCACTGGAACCATGTCGTCCCCGGAAACTGATGCACCCTCGCCACCTCCTCGTCGAGTTCGACGCCTATGCCCGGCGCGTCGCTCATCTCGATGAAGCCATCCCTGATGATGTCGCGTTTTTCCTTGATGATCGTCGACCAGTAGTCCCGCTCGGTCCAGTGGAACTCCAGCACGAGGAAGTTCGGCACGGTCGCGCAGACATGCGCCGAGGCCATTGTGCCGATCGGCGACGACACGTTGTGCGGCGCGAAGGGCATCGAATAGATCTCGGCCATGTTGGCGATCTTGCGGCATTCGCTTAGGCCACCACATTTCGGGATGTCTGGCATGATGATGTCGACCGCGTGCTTCTCGATCAGCTCGCGGAAGCCGTGCCTGAGATAGAGGTTCTCGCCCGCGCAGATCGGCGTCGAGGTCGCCGCCGTGATCTCGCGCATAGTGTCGATGTTCTCCGGCGGGATCGGCTCCTCCAGCCACATCAGCTTGAGGTGCTCCAGATCGCGCGCCAGCCGGATCGCGCTGTGCTTGTCGAGCCGGGTGTGCAGGTCGCAGGCCACCTCCACGTCCGGTCCCGCCGCCTCCACCACCATCTCGGCGAGCTTGATCATGCGGTCGTGCTCCCAGCGGTTCGGCGTCATGTTGAACCGGTCCTTCACGTAGTGCTCGGTCTCGGTGCCTGTATGGCCGTAGGCGAAGACGTCGAGATCGATCTTTAGCGCGGTGAACCCCCGCGCGACGATGCCGTCGATCACCCGTTTCGTCTCCGCGAGGTTGAGACTCGGCGAGACCTCGCAATCGGCGTAGACGCGGATCCTGTCGCGGAACTTGCCGCCCATCAGTTCGTAGACCGGCACTCCGAGCGCCTTGCCCTTGAGATCCCAGAGCGCGATCTCGAGCCCGGTCAGCGCCGTGATCAGCGCGCCCGCGAACCCGCCCTGAAACACGAACTTCCGGCGCGTCTCCTCGAAGATCGCGTCGATGGCGAACGGGTCGCGCCCGACGAGCTTCGGCTCCAGCGCCTTCAGGATCGCGATCGCCTCGTGCTCTCCGTGCACGCACTCGCCGATCCCGGTCACGCCGGCGTCGGTCTCCACCTTCACCCAGAGATGCATGCAGTGACCCACCGTCGCAGCGGTCTTGACCGACGTGATCTTCATCTGGCTTTCCCGTTCCTCTTCGATTGGCTCCGACTTCCCCGCGGCGCGGCGCCACTCAGACGCGGCGGCGCGCTCACGCCGAGACCGGCGCTCCGGTGTGCAGCCGCGCCCCGGATTTCCCGAAGAGGTGCGCCTTGCCGACATCGAAGGTCAGCCCGATCCGCTCTCCGGTCCGGATCGCGGCGTCCTCCGGCAGGGTCGCCAGCACTAGCCCGCCGCCCGCCAGTCTCGCGCTGATGACCGTTTCGTCGCCGAGCCTCTCAACGAGATCGACGGTGCACGGCAGCCTGGCCCCGTCGGGGTCGGTCAGCCGGAGGCTCTGCGGGCGAACGCCCAGCATCAGCTTCTCGGTCTCCGGAACGCCGCCATCGACGTGAAAGGCCGTCGCCACCACGTCCTGAGACCCGACCTCGATCTCGCCGCTGCGCCCGCCCATCCGCCGCACCGGCAGGAGGTTCATCTTCGGCGAGCCGATGAAGCCCGCGACGAAGAGATTGGCGGGCCGGCGGTAGAGTTCGAGCGGCGGGCCCACCTGCTGCACCTCGCCATGGTCCAGCACGACGATCTTGTCGGCGAGCGTCATCGCCTCGATCTGGTCGTGGGTGACGTAGACCATCGTCGCGCCGAGTTCCTGGTGCAGCCTGGCGATCTCCATGCGCATGTCGACGCGCAGCGACGCATCGAGATTGGACAGCGGCTCGTCGAACAGGAAGACCTTGGGGTGCCGCACGATGGCGCGGCCGATGGCGACGCGCTGCCGCTGGCCGCCCGACAGCTGCGCCGGCTTGCGGTCGAGCAGGTGCTCCATCTGCAGGATGCGCGCGGCCTCGAGGATCTTCGCTTCGCGCTCCGCGGCGCCGAGGTTCCGGCGAACCGTAGCGCGAACCCGACATTCTGGCGCACAGTCATGTGCGGATAGAGCGCATAGGACTGGAACACCATGGCGATGCCACGGTCGCGCGGGGCGATGTCGTTGCAGAGCTGCCCGTCGATGTAGAGTTCGCCGCCCGAGATCTCCTCCAGACCCGCGATCATGCGCAGGAGCGTGGACTTCCCGCAGCCCGACGGCCCGACGAAGACGACGAACTCGCCGTGATCGATGTCGAGATCTATCCCCTTGATGACCTTCACAGGCCCGAAGGCCTTCTCGATGCGCTTGAGCTGCACCTCAGCCATGTCTTCTCCCCGCAAGGCCGCCAGTGATTTTGTGTTTTCGGCCCAAGCCTTGCGCGCGCCCCGACCGACCCTGGAACGGTCCGAGGCGGCACGGTCCGTCAACGGGGCGCCGATATCAAGTCGAAATCACTACAATGCTTCGTAGTCGGGTGTTTTTTGTCGCGGATGCGCGACAGCGACGCGGCGCAGCTTCCCTCAGGTCGCGGGCCGTCGTCCGGACGCCGCGTTGACCGGGTGCGCCGCCCTCCAGTCCGTTACCTCGTCGAGCGGATGGATCGGCCGGGGCAGCCGCCTCCAGGGAAGCGAGAACACGTCGGACTGGCCCGGACCGGGCGTGTCGGCGCGCACGATCTCCGATGCGATCGGCGCGAAGTACTGGAAGTTGGACGCCGTCTTGAGCACCGCGATCCTGTGCTCGGTCGGCTCAACCCCGAAAGCCCGGTAGGCGTCGGGAAGGTTGCCAGCGACACCGCGCAGCTCGGTGATCAACATCGTCACCGGACCCGTCTCGAAGATCACCACGCGTCCCATGTCCACAACGTTCTGTTGGGCGAAGTCGAGCCGCACTGCGCTCCCGTCGGCAATCCTGCGCACGGTCCCAGTGACCTCGAGCGGCGCGAAGAACGCCGGCGCGGTGCAGCCGCCCAGCGGCTGCGTGACCGTCGCGCCCTCGCCGGCGGCGCTCAGACGCCGGACCGCCGAGCGCGAGATCATCGGGATAAGCGTGGGCGCGCGGATGCCGAGCCGCAGGACCGCCTCGAGGATAACGTTGCTGTCGCCGGCGGCCCCGCCGAAGACCGTGTCGCCGGTGTCGCTGACCACGAAGACGCCGCGGCGCGCGGCCGCCGCCCGGCGCAGCGCATCGTCCACCGTCAACGCCTCGCGCACGAGGAACGCGTCTCGCATCTCCCAGACCATCTGAGCCATCTCGTCGGCCAGCAGCTCGGCGAGGGCGGGGTCGTCGTCGGTGACGACCACGCTCGCCCACCCGCCCTCGCTGACGTCCAGCCAGGGCTGCATCGGATAGGTCGACACCTGCAGAACCCTCGGGTCGCGCTCCAGAGCCCGGGCCCGGTCGAACCACGCCTTCATCGGGCCCTGCGCGGTCAGGAACTGTTCCTGATGGGTGACGAGGGGGATCTTGCGCCAGGCGATCCTCGGCTTCACCTCGCGCCGCGCGATGCGCAGCATCAGTTCGCCCGCGATCCGGCCGGTGTCGAATGGGTCGTGCGGCTGGGTCCTGTGGCCGACGACGGCGTCGACGCTTGCGATCATCTGGGAGGTGATGTTGGCGTGGTGATCGAGACCGAGGACGATCGGCACGTCGGGTCCCAGCAGGCGGCGGCAGAGTTGGAGCTGCGCGCCCTCGACATCATCGACCCCCTCGGCCGCGCAGGCGCCATGAAGCATCACAACCAGCCCGTCCAGGGCGCCCGCCGCCTCCAGGCCGTCGCGGATCCCCTGCTGGAAGAACATGAAGCTCTCCCGGTCCAGCCGCCCGCCGGCGACCGCGAAGCCGCGGATGATCGGCACGCTCTCGACCGAAGCGCCGTCTGCGGCGACCGCGGCGAGATAGCCGCCGACCGAACCGACGCCGGCCAACTCGTCGAACATCCGCCGGCCCAAGAAGATCCCGAAGGCCCGGTAGTCCTCGAGCGTCGTGGGCAGGGGATTGAAGTCGTTCGTTTCCTGGGCGATGTCGATCAGGCCGATGCGCATCCGTCTCCCTCCAGTCCGACGGTCTGAGACCGAGGTCGGGCGACCGGCAGGACCACCCCTCAGCCCCCCGCCGCGTCCGGCGCCAGCAGGTCGACCCCCATCTGGCGGAACAGGTCCACGTAATCCAGCAGCACCCAGTTCTCGTGGATCTGCCCATCGCCGCAGCGCCAGAAATCCATGACCCGCAGGCTCAGCGGCCGGCCTGTCGGCGCGACGCCGAGGTAGGGACCGAGATGGGTCATGGTCATCGAGGGCCAGCCCGACGAGCAGACATAGTCGCCATCGCCGAAGCGGCAGTAGTGGTTGCCGCCGATCCGGTCCGGAAAAGCAATCAGGAACGGAATGCGATGATCACGCTGGAAGCCTGCGTAGGTGTAGTTCGAGCCGATCCCCGCCGGCCCGTACCAGAGCATCTGCGGATGCCAGTATCCACCCGCCCCGGTCTGGCCGGAGGAATCGAAGGTCGCGGGATCGAACGCCCGCAGGTCCGCCAGCATCGCCTCGACGAGCGCCGCCGAAGCGTCCGAGCGGTCCGGCCGGTCCGGCAGCACCCCGTCGTGGGTCGCAGGCCCCGGGAACAGCATCTCGGTTCCCAGCATATCCGGCAGCGGCATCCGTCCGGCCTGGCGCATCAGATCGAGAAGATCCCACAGGACGCGCGCCTCGGCGATGCGCCCCTGCTCGACCCGATAGAACTCGCCGTAGCGCAGGAACGCGAGCTTGCCCGTCGCCGGCGCACCGAACAGCGGCGCCTCGAGGTTGCCGACATAGTGGCCGAGAGCCGCCACCCAGTCGCCCCGTCCCATGCGGGTGCGGCCGCCGATGAAGATCTCGTCGCGCCGCATGCAGCCGGGCAGCGCGCGACGCAGCGGCCCAATGAGCCGCTCGAACACCTCGGCCGGTCCGGACATCGGCGCCACCGGCGCGCCCGCCCGCCAGTCGCTCCCGGGCGTCAAACGGCTCTCGAGCAACCCGCCTGGGTCTGTCGTCGCCGCAAGTCTCTGGCAAAAATCGTAGATTTCCTCACGCGCGCTCTTCGACACGACCGGCCGCCCTGTTTTGCAATCGAATGCAATTACCAGCTTGCCAAAATCGCGAATTGCTGTCTACGGTGATTGCATTCGTATGCACGGGTGGGTGCGCATGGCCGAGATCCAACTCGAGAACGTGAGCAAGCGCTGGGGCGGCTTCGTCGGCGTCGACGACTTCAACCTCGAGATCGCCGACCGCGAGTTCCTCGTCCTGCTCGGTCCGTCGGGATGCGGCAAGACCACCACCATGCGCATGATCGCCGGACTTGAGGACGCCACCGACGGCAGGATCTGGATCGCCGGCCGGGTCGTGAACGACCTCGACCCCAAGGACCGCGACGTGGCTATGGTCTTCCAGTCCTACGGTCTCTATCCGAACATGAACGTCTACGAGAACATCCGCTTCCCGCTGAAGGTCCGCAAGGTGCCAGCGGCCGAGCATGACGCGCGGGTCCGCCGGGCCTCGGCCATGGTCGAGCTCGACCCGTTCCTGCACCGCAAGCCGGCGGAGCTTTCCGGCGGCCAGCGCCAGCGCGTGGCGCTGGCCCGCGCCATCGTGCGCGAGCCCACAGTCTTCCTCATGGACGAGCCGCTGTCCAACCTCGACGCCAAGCTGCGGGTCTCGACCCGGGCGCAGATCAAGAACCTCCAGCACGAATTGAAGGTCACCACGATCTACGTCACCCACGACCAGATCGAGGCGATGACGCTCGCCGACCGGGTGGTGGTGATGAACAAGGGCGTAGTCCAGCAGGTCGGCACGCCCACCGACATCTATGACAACCCCGCCAACACCTTCGTCGCGAGCTTCATCGGCACGCCGGCGATGAACCTCATGGAAGGCGAGATCCGCGGCGGCGCGTTCACGGCCGCCAACGTGCGCATCGACGGGCTTCGCGCCCCGGATGGGCCGGCGACGCTGGGCTACCGCGCCGAGGATGCGGCGCTTGCGTCTGAAGGCGCCGGAGAGATCGCCGCGCCGATCTACACGCTCGAGCTCCTCGGCGACGCCACCATGGTCACGGTGCGCGCGGGGGGTGCCCTCGTCTCGGTCAAGGCGCCCAAAGACTACCGCGCCGAGATCGGCGATCCCGTCAAGATCCGCGTGCCCTCCGAGATCTGCCACCTCTTCGACGCCGTTTCCGGCGCGCGCCTCCGGTCCGAATGACTGAGGCCCACGCCATCAACCAGGGAGACCGAATCCTCATGTCCATCCGCCGTCTCGCCCTCGCCGCGACCCTGACGCTCTCGACCGCGTCCGGGGCCCTGGCCTGCGACTTCACCACCGACGAGGAGGTCAAGCTCCTCGCCGCCGCCTTCGAGGCCTGGAAGGCGATCGCCGCGTCCATGTCCGACTGCGCCCCGAACTTCCGGGCCGAGCTCGATCAGAACTTCCGCGAGAAGCAGCCGACCGCCTTCGCCGCCCAGCCCTCGCTCTACGAGCTTGGCGGCGTGTCGAACGGCACGATCACTCCGCTGCTGGCCGAGGGCACCATCCGCCCGCTCGACGATCTCATCGCCAAGTACGGCCAGAACCTCCAGCCCAACCAGCTGATCCAGGTCAACGGCCAGACCATGGCGATCGCCTTCATGGTGAACCTGCACCATCTTCAGTACCGCAAGGACGTCTTCGACGATCTCGGTCTGGAGACGCCGACCACCCTCGACGACATGCTCGCCGCCGCAGAGGCGATCCGGTCCGCCGGGGTCATGGAGCATCCGATCGGCGCTACGATGATGACCGGCTGGAACCAGGCCCTCGACTTCGTCAACTTCTACACCGGCCTCGGCGGCCAGCTCTTTGACGGCTCGATGGCGACGCTCAACAACGAGGCCGGCGTCGCGACCCTGGAGAAGATGAAGGCGCTGACCGAATACATGAACCCCGAGTGGACTGTCAGCGATTCCACCTACGTCCAGCAGCAGTTCCAGACCGGCGAGATCGCCATGGCGAACTTCTGGCAGAGCCGCGCCGGGGCAAACGACGACCCCGCCGAGAGCCAGGTCGTCGGCAAGGTCTACACCGCCGCCGCCCCACTCGGAACCGAGGGCGGCATTCCCTCGACGATGATCTGGTGGGATGGCGTCGTGGTCGCGAAGAACATCTCCGACGAGGCGGCCGAAACCGCATTCCGCCTTGCGCTTGAGGGCCTCAGCGGCGCCACCGTGGAGCGGGCGCCGGGCGCCGCCGTCTGGCTCCTGCCCGGCTACGAGCCCGGCCGCCTCGCCGAAGGCGCCATCGCGACGCTGCAGATCGGCAAGGCGCCCGCCTACCCCACCACCGCCGAGATGGGCCTCCTGCACACCGCCATCGGCAACACGATCAGCGACTACTTCGTGGGCAACAAGACCGCCCAGGCGGCGCTGGCCGACACCGAGGCGGCCTACGAACAGGCCGCGCGCGAGGCCGGCCTCCTGCAGTAGTCCGACCGACCGGCCCGGGCTCCGCGCCCGGGCCGCCGGCAAGGGGACGAACCTATGCGACGCAGCACCTTCTTCTGGTTCATCCTGCCCTCGATGGCGATGATGCTCGTCTTCATCGCACTGCCGTTGGCCTCGGTCTTTCTGGGCAGCTTCCAGCAAACAACCACGGTCTTCGAGCAAGTCGAGACCGAGAGTTGCACGCCGGGCTTCCCCGACCCGGTCTGCGTCACCGAACTGCGCAACCGACCGGTCTTGACCGAGACCGGCGTGCCGCAGACCGTCACCCGCTTCGTCGGTCTCGACAACTACCGCGAGATGCTTGCTCCCGACCGGGTCGCCGCCTCGATCTGGGGCGACGCCCGTCTGGTCGACCTCCTGAACGTCGACTTCTACAAGGCCCTGCGCTTCACGCTCACCTTCACCTTCGTCACTCTGCCGTTGGTCATCGGGCTCGGCCTGGCCATCGCCATAGTCGTAAACAACGCCGTGCGCGCGATCCGCGGGCCGGTGATCTTCATCTCGCTCTTGCCCTTCATCATCACGCCGATCATCGGCGCGCTGTCGATCCGCTGGCTCTTCATCGGCGACGGCATCGTCACAGCCTGGCTCGAGAACCTGACCGGCCAGCAGATCTACATGTTCGCCCAGGGCTGGACCATCGAGCTGCTCATGCTCTTCTACCGGGTCTGGCACGTGGCGCCCTTCGCCTTCGTGGTCTTCTACGCCGGGCTTCAGGGCGTCAACCAGGACACGCTTGAGAGCGCGGTCGTCGACGGCGCCTCGCGCTGGGAGCGGCTGCGCTACGTCGTCATCCCGCACCTGATGCCGCTGATCGTCTTCATCGCGCTCATCCACCTGATGGACAGCTACCGCGTGTTCGAGGAGGTGATCGCCTTCTCCGCCCAGGCGCACCGCATCTCGCTTCAGTGGCTGACCTACGACCTGCTCACGCCGGACGATTCGGGCAACCGCTCGGTGGCGCGCGCCTCGGCCAACTCGATGCTGACCATGGTCGGGATCGTGCTGCTGCTGATCCCGCTCCTGCGCCGCACATGGCGCGACTATCGAGGGAGCGCCTGAGCCGATGTCCACGCCCCGCGCCCTGCGCCAGCCGCTGTCGCTGCAGATCGCCTCCAACGGCTTTCTGGCCTTCTGGTGCCTCATCGCCGCATTCCCGCTCTTCTGGATCGCGGTGATGAGCTTCAAGCTGCCGCTCGACGCCTTCTCCGAAAACCCGGCGCGGGTGATCTTCGGCCCCGCGACGCTCGAAGCCGGGCACGGCCTCTCCCTCCTCGATCTCGCGCTGATCGCCGCGCTCGCCTGGGGCGTCTGGCATGTGGGGGCGCGGCACGTGGGGCGGCTCGCGCGCGCCATCGGCGGCGTCAGCGCCGACTGGCTCGGCTGGATCGCGGCCTCGGTCCTCTACGTGCTCGCCGTGCTCGCGGCGCTCTTCTTCGTGGCCCCGCCTCTCTTTGCGGCGCTCGACGGCGCGCTCGGCCCGCTCGGTCGCCCCATCATCGGCGCGACGCTCGAGCACTACGAGGCGGTCTGGTGGGGCAACGCCTTCTACCGCAACTTCCTCAACTCGCTGATGGTCACCGCCGGCGTCGTCACCATCTCGCTCACCTTCGGCACCCTCGCAGGCTACGCGCTCGCCCGCACCCGCTCGCAGCTCGCCTTCTGGATCCTGATCATCGCGCTGGTCTTCCGCGCCCTTCCGCATTCGGTGCTGGTCACGGGCTACCTGCCGGTCTTCATCAACTCCGCCGAGATCCTGCGCCCGATCCTCGGCGACGCCGCGCCGACGCTCTACGGCCAGCCCCTCGCCGTGATCGCGGTGCTGGTGGCGATCAACCAGCCCTTCACAATCTGGATGCTGCGCTCGTTCTTCATGAACATCCCCGCCGAGCTCGACGAGGCCGCTCGCGTCGACGGCTGCTCGCATTTCGGCGCCTTCCGCCGGGTGATCATGCCGGTGATGTGGCCGGGCGTGATCACCACCGGGCTCTTCTCGTTCCTGCTCGCCTACAACGACTACCTGGTCACGTCCCTGCTGCTCGACAGCCAGAACATGACCATGGTCCCAGCCATCACCCAGTACTTCAACCGCGAGACCACCACGACCGACCAGGTCCGCGCGGTCGCCGCCGCGGTGTCGATCACCGCGCCCCTGTTCGTGCTGGTGATGGTCTTCCAGCGCCAGATCGTCAGCGGCCTGACCGCCGGCGCAGTCAAGGGATGACCTGCCGATGAAGGGATCGCGCCCCGAGCAGGCCGCACTCAGCCGCGACACCGACCTCGGCCAGACCGAGGCCACGCGCCGCGTCATCGAGGGCATGGTCGATGGCCTCAACGACCACCGCATCGACGACATCGGCGCGTTCTTCGCCGAGGACTTCACCTGGCGCGGCAACGTCGGCTGTGGGACCAAGCGCGGCCTGCGGGAGTTCCAGGACAACTGGCAACGGCCCTTCCAGGCCGCCTTCTCAGACAAGGTCTGCATCGACGAGGCGCGCCTCTTCATGGGCGAATGGGCCGCCGCCTTCGGCCGCCAGGAGGCGACGCATTCGGGCGCCTTCATGGGCGTCGCTCCCACCGGCCGGCGCGTGGAGATCCGCTACATGGACTTCTGGAAGGTGGTCGACGGCCGGATCGTCGACAACTGGGTGATGGTCGACTTCCCGCATGTGCTCGCCCAGCTCGGAGTCGACGTCTTCAACGGCGAGGGCTGGGAGGCCTTCGACCGCGGCGAGCGCGCAGCGCCCTGCCCCGAAGCCGAGGAGCCCTGACATGGCCGAGCATCTCAAAGAGGGAAAGCCGCAGGCCGACCGCGCCGAGGACGACGCCCGCGTCCGCGCCGTGGTCGAGAGCACGCTGGCCGACATCGCGGCGGGCGGAGACGCAGCCGTGCGCGCGCTCAGCGCCAGGTTCGACGACTACGCACCCGAGAGCTTCCGCCTGTCGCCCTCGGACATCGAGGCGCTGATCCGCCGGGTCTCGGCCCGGGACCTCGACGACATCCGCTTCGCCCAGACCCAGGTGCGGAACTTCGCCCGGGCCCAGCGCGAGTCCATGCGCGACATAGAGGTCGAGCCCATCCCGGGCGTCATCCTCGGCCATCGAAACATCCCCGTGCAGTCGGTGGGCTGCTACGTGCCCGCCGGCAAGTTCCCCATGGTCGCCTCGGCGCACATGTCGGTGGCCACCGCCTCGGTCGCCGGCGTGCCGCGCATCGCCGCCGCGACGCCGCCCTTCAGGGGAGAGCCGAACCCGGCGGTGATCGCGGCCATGCACCTGGGCGGCGCGCACGAGATCTACGTGCTCGGCGGCATCCAGGCGATCGGCGCAATGGCGCTGGGAACCAAGACGATCCGGCCGGTCGACATGCTGGTGGGTCCCGGCAACGCCTACGTTGCCGAAGCCAAGCGCCAGCTCTTTGGCCGCGTCGGCATCGACCTCTTCGCCGGCCCGACCGAGACCATGGTCATCGCCGACGACACCGTGGACGGCGAGCTTGTGGCCACCGATCTCCTGGGCCAGGCAGAGCACGGCTACAATTCGCCCGCCGTGCTCGTCACCAACTCGCGCCGGCTCGCCGAGGACACGCTCGGGGAGGTCGAGCGCATCCTGACGATCCTTCCGACCGCCGAGACCGCGCGCGCATCCTGGGAGGCCTACGGCGAGGTGATCCTCTGCGACGGCCACAACGAGATGCTCGCCGTGGCCAACGACATCGCCTCCGAGCATGTGCAGGTGATGACCGACCGAGACGACTGGTATCTGGAGCACATGTATTCCTACGGCGCGCTCTTCCTCGGGCCGCGCACCAACGTCGCCAACGGCGACAAGGTTATCGGCACCAACCACACCCTGCCCACCAGGAAGGCCGGCCGCTACACCGGCGGCCTCTGGGTGGGGAAGTTCCTCAAGACCCACAGCTACCAGAAGATAACCACCGACGCCGCCGCGGCCGAGATCGGGGCCTATTGCTCGCGCCTCTGCCTCCTTGAAGGCTTCGTCGGCCACGCCGAGCAGGCCAACGTCCGCGTGCGCCGCTACGGCGGGCGCAACGTCGCCTACGGCGCGGCGGCGGAGTAGCGGAGAGCGCAGGGCATGGACCCCCACACGCGCCACAAGGCGCTCCTCGCGCCGCTGCGCGCGGCGATGTACGACTTCACCGAACCCGCGGTGCGCCACACGCTGAGCGCGCTGCTCGCCCCCGACGCGGTGGTCCGGCTCGCCTTTCCCTTCGGCGAGACGGTGGGGGCCGACGCCTTGTACGACCGCGCCTTCGCACCGCTCCTTGCCGCATGGCCCGACCTCGAGCGCCGCGACGCCATCGTCATGGCCGGGCCCACGCCCGAGGGCGCCCACTGGGTGGGCTGCTGCGGCTTCTACACCGGCGTTTCGACCGCTCCTTGGCTCGACATCCCCGCGACCGGCCACCAGCTAGCCATGCGCTTCCACGAGTTCTACCGCTTCGAGGACGGCCGCGTCGCCGAGATCCAGGCGCTCTGGGACATCCCGGAGGTGATGCTCCAGGCCGGCGCCTGGCCGATGGCCCCGAGCCTCGGGCGCGAATGGCAGCGTCCCCGGCCCGGCCACCGGCGACGGCCTGGTTCCGGGCCCGCACGACGCGGCCCGAAGCGCCGACAGCCGCCGGCGCATCGTCGAGATGCTGGCCGCGCTCAAGCGTCACCCCGCCGAAGGCGGCCCCGAACTCATGGAGATGGAGCGCCACTGGCATCCCCGCATGAACTGGTATGGCCCCGCCGGCATCGGGACCGGCCGCGGGGTGCGCGGCTTCCGGCACTGGCACCAGATCCCCTTCCTGAACGCCATGCCCGACCGAGGCCGCTACGTGGCCGAGATCACCTACCATTTCTTCGGCGACGGCGACTACGCGGCCGTCACCGGCTGGCCGGACATGATCCAGACCCTGACCCACGGCGGCTGGATGGGCATCGCGCCCGCCGGTCGCCGCATCACCATGCGCAGCCTCGACTTCTGGCGTCTCGAGAACGGCCGCATCCGCGAGAACTGGGTACTCGTGGACCTGCTCGACGTCTACGACCAGCTCGGCGTCGACGTGTTCGCCCGCCTGCGGGAGTTCAACAAGGCCCGTCCCGGCTTCGACCCCGAGACCGGGGTCGCCGAATGATCGCCCTGCCCCGCACCCCCTCGTTCCGCCTCGACGGTCGCCGCGCGCTGGTCACCGGCGCCTCGCGCGGCATCGGCCTCGCCTGCGCCGCCGCCCTGGCCGAGGCCGGAGCCGCGGTCACGCTCTCGGCCCGCGGCGCGGCCGAGCTCGAGGCGGTCGCCGACGCCATCCGCGACGCCGGCGGCCGGGCAGAGGCCCTGCCCCTCGACATCGCCGACATCGCCGCCACTCGCGCCGCCCTCGACGCGCGTCCGCCCTTCGACGTGCTGGTGAACGCCGCCGGCGTCGCCCGCCACGGCCCGGCGCTCGAGACGACACCCGAGGACTTCGACGCGGTCATGGCCGTCAATCTTCGCGGCGCCTACTTCCTCAGCCAGACTGTGGCCAGCGCCATGCCCGACGGCGGCGCGATCATCCACGTCTCCTCCCAGATGGGCCATGTCGGCGGACCCGACCGCGCGGTCTACGCCGCCTCCAAGCACGCCCTCGAGGGCATGGTGAAGGCCATGGCGATCGAATGGGGACCGCGCCGCATCCGCGTAAACACCGTCTGTCCGACCTTCATCCGCACGCCCCTGACGGAAAGCACCTTCCAGAACCCCGAGCGCCTCGCCTGGATCCGCTCGAAGATCAAGCTGCCGCGCGTCGGCGAGCCCGACGACGTCATGGGCGCGGTGCTGTTTCTCGCATCCGACGCCAGCGCCCTGGTCACCGGCGCGGCGCTGATGGTCGACGGCGGATGGACCGCCGGATGAGCCGCTCCGCGCCGACATCCACCGACGTCGCCCGCCGCGCCGGCGTGTCCCAGTCCGCCGTGAGCCGCGTCTTCACCCCCGGCGCATCGGTCTCCGAGAGCATGGCCGCCCGAGTCCGCAAGGCCGCCGAGGAGCTCGGCTACCGGCCCAACATCATCGCGCGCTCGCTGATCACCGGGCGCTCGCGGATCATCGGCCTTGTCGTCGCCTATCTCGAGAACCAGTTCTATCCTGACGCCATCGAGCGGCTGTCGAACGCGCTCCAGGCCCGCGGCTACCACCTGCTGATCTTCACCGCCGGCAACGACGACGACCGCGTCGACGCCGTGCTCGAGGAGATCCTCGACTACCGCGCCGACGGCATCGTCATGGCCTCGACCTCGATCTCGAACCGTCTGGCGCTGCGCTGCGACGCGGCCGGCGTGCCGGTCGTGCTCTTCAACCGCCACCAGGACGCGCCGCATCTCTCCTCGGTCACATCCGACAACCTCGCCGGCGCCTGGCGGGTCGCCGAGCACCTGGTGGCCTGCGGGCACACCCGCATCGCCCACATCGCAGGCTGGTCGCAGTCCTCCACCGGACGCGATCGCGCCGCCGGATTCCGGGCGGGGCTGGCCGCCCACGACCTCGAGCCGGTCGCCACCATCGACGGGCGCTACGACCGCGCCGCCGCGTCCGAGGCCGCCCGGACGATCTTCGGCGGGCCCGACCGCCCCGACGCGGTCTTCGTCGGTAACGATCACATGGCCTTCGCGGTGATGGACACCCTGCGGTTCGAGCTCGGCCTGCGCGTGCCGCAAGACGTGGCGGTGGTCGGCTACGACGACGTGCCGCTCGCCGCCTGGTCGGCCTACGACCTCACCACCCTGCGCCAGTCCTCCGGGCGCATGGTCGCGGCCACGGTCGACGCGCTGATGGCCCCTATCGAACACAACGACCGGGCCCCGCGACAGATCCGCATCGACGGCCCGCTGGTCCTGCGCGGCTCGACACGACCAACCGCACGCGCGAGGGACACCGCATGAAGGGCTTCGATCCACGCTGGAAGGACCTCCCCGACTTCATCCTCGGCATCACCCGGGAGATCTGGGAGGATCGCGGCATCCACACCCTGCACCACTACTACGGCCCGGACATGCCGGTCCGGTCTCCCGCGAGCGTGGTGATCGGCAACAAGGGCGTCATCGCCGCCACCATGGCGACGCTCGCCGAGTTCCCCGACCGCACGCTCCTCGGCGAAGACGTGATCTGGTCGGGCGACGAGGACGCGGGCTTCCTCTCGTCGCACCGACTCCTGTCGACCGCGACCCACGCCCGCGACGGCGTCTACGGCAAGGCGACGGGCAAGCGGCTCACCTACCGCATCATCGCAGACTGCGCGGCGCGAGAAGACGCGATCTACGACGAATGGTTGGTCCGCGACCAGGGCGCGATCGTGCGCCAGCTCGGCCACGATCCGAAGGACTACGCCCGCGACCTCATCGCCCGCGAGGGCGGGCCGGAGACCTGCGTGCAGCCGATGACGCCCCGGACCGACGCGCCGCCGGTTTACACCGGGTGCGGCAACGACAACGAATGGGGGCAGAAGTACGCCGACATCCTGACCCGGATCATGGGCGCCGAGCTTGCGGCGGTGGAGACGGAATACGATCGCGCCTGCCACCTTGAGCACCCGGGTGGCGTCACCGGCCACGGCCGGTCGGCGGCCGACGGGTTCTGGCTCGGCCTGCGCGCCGCCTTCCCCGACGCGGAGTTCCGGATCCACCACGTCATCGGCCGCGAGGACCCGCTGTTCCCGCCACGCGCCGCGTTGCGCTGGACGCTGCACGGCCGCCACGACGGATGGGGCGCGTTCGGCGCTCCGACCGGGGCGGAGGTGTTCATCCTCGGCCTCAGCCACGCCGAGTTCGGGCCCTGGGGCCTGCGGCGCGAATACGTACTCTACGACGAAACCGCGATCTGGAAACAGATCCTGCTCGAGACAGGAGACCTGTGATGGCGACCACCGAGCTGGCCAGGACCAAGATCACCCGCGCCGACATGGAGCGGCGGATCGTGCGCTACGGCGAACTCGTCCCCTGCAAGACCGCCTTCATCGACGCCCACACCCCCGGCTCCGACCGCAAGGAGAACTTCACCATCATCGGCGGCGGCGTCTCCGAGAGCCCCGACCAGCACGTCCACATCAAGGAAACGCCGGGCTTCAACATCGGCGCCGCGGGTCAGCCGCCGAAGTGCCGCAACAGCCTGCACGTCCACCGCACCGCGGAGGTCTTCTTCGTGCTCAAGGGCCGCTGGCGCTTCTTCTGGGGCCGCTGGGGCGACGCCGGCGAGGTGACGCTCGAGGAGGGAGACATCTTCGACATCCCCACCGGCATCTTCCGCGGCTTCGAGAACATCGGCACCGACTACGGCATGATCATGGCGATCCTCGGCGGCGACGACGCCGGCGGCGGCGTGGTCTGGGCGCCGCAGGTGATCGAGGACGCGCGCGACCATGGGCTCGTGCTCGGCGAGAACGGCAAGCTCTACGACAGCAAGAAGGGCCAGAGCCTGCCCGAGGGCGTGAAGCCGATGCCGGTCCTGACCGAGGCCGAACTCGCGGCCATCCCCGAGCCCGCGCCGGCGCAGGTCATCGGCGGCTACGTGCGCCGCTATCACGACCTGGTCGCCCTAGCGGGATCGGGGCGCCCCGTGAAGGTCATCGGCGCGACCGGCGTCATCCGCGACCGGCCGGGCTTCGAGGTGGACCTCTTCACCCGCGCCTCGGCCACAGCGGACATGCACAGCCACGACCGGCCCTCGGTGCTGATGCCGGTCCGGGGCCACTGGCGGCTCTTCTGGGACGGCGACGACACCGTGCTCGCCCCGGGCGACACCGCGCTCGTCCCGGCCGGCGTGCCGCACGGGACGGTGCCCTCGATGAGCGGCGAGGCCGCGCTCTACCACGTCTTGGGAACCGACGACCCCGCCGGCCCGACATGGGTCGAATGATGGCCGGAACCCTCGAGAGCGGCGCCGCGGACGTGGGGACGGCGAGCGCCCCGCTCCCGCATGCGCCCGCCCGCCCCGTCGCATCCGCGCCCTCCGCATGCCCTGCGCATGCCTCCTCGCTCCCAAGTAAGGGCCCTGTCCCATGCCCCTCCTGACCACCCATGTCGGCAGCCTGCCCCGCAGTAAGGCTGTCGCTGACTTCCTCTTCGCCCGCGAACGCGGCGAGCCCTGCGACCAGGCCGCCTTCGACGCCTGCATGGCCGCGCATGTCGATGCGGTGGTGCGCCGCCAGGTCGAGGCCGGCGTCGACATCGTGAGCGACGGCGAGACCTCGAAGATCTCCTACGCCACCTACGTCAAGGACCGCTATTCAGGCTTCGCCGGCGACAGCCCGCGCAACGCGCCCGCCGACCTCAAGATGTTCCCGACCTTCCTGGAACGCATCGCCAGCGCCGGCGGCACGCCGAAGTACGCGCGCCCGCAATGCGTCGGCGACGTGCGCCCCACCGGCCAGCACGAGCTCGAGAAGGACATCACCAACCTGCGCAACGCCATGCAAACCCATGGGGTAAAACGCGGTTTCATGAACGCGGCCTCCCCCGGCGTGATCTCGCTCTTCCTGCCCAACGCCCACTACCCGAGCCGCGAGGCCTACCTCGCGGCGCTGTCCGACGCCATGGGCGACGAGTACCGCCGCATCGTCGCCGCCGGGCTCGACCTGCAGCTCGACTGCCCGGATCTCGCGCTGTCGCGCCACATGCTCTTCACCGACCTCTCCGACGAGGAGTTCGTCCGCGTGGCCGAGAGCCATGTCGAGGCGCTCAACCACGCGCTCGCCGGCATCCCCGAGGAGCGCGTGCGCGTGCACATCTGCTGGGGCAACTACGAGGGGCCGCACGTCTGCGACATCCCCATGGACAAGGTCTTCCCCCTGCTGATGAAGGTGCGCGCGCGCTACGTGCTCTTCGAGACCTCCAACCCGCGCCACGGCCACGAATGGACGGTCTTCCGCGACCGCCGCGCCGAGATCCCCGCCGACAAGGTGCTGGTCCCGGGCGTGGTCGACACCACCACGAACTTCGTCGAGCATCCCGACTTCGTCGCGCAGCGCCTGGGCCGCTTCGTCGACATCGTCGGGGCCGACCGGGTGATCGCGGGCTCCGACTGCGGCTTCGGCACCTTCGCGGGCTTCGGCGCCGTCGATCCCGAGATCGCCTGGGCCAAGCTCGCCGCGCTCGCCGAGGGCGCGCGCCGCGCGGCGTGATCCCCCTCGTCCTCCTGCCGGGCATGATGTGCGACGCGCGCCTCTTCGCGCCGCAGATCGCCGCGCTCTCCGCGCGGCGTCCCCTCATCCTGCCGACGCTCACCGGGCACGACGATGTGGCATTGCTCGCCGCGGAAGCGCTGGAGCTGGCGCCGCCGCGCTTTGCGCTGGCGGGCCTGTCGATGGGCGGCATCGTCGCCATGGAAATGCTGCGCCAGGCCCCGGAGCGGGTGGAGCGGCTGGCGCTGCTCGACACCAACCCCCGCGCCGAGCCTGACGAGATCCGCGCCCGCCGCCTCCCCCAGATCGCCCGCGCGCTCGCCGGCGAGCTCGAGACCGTCATGCGCCGCGAGATGAAGCCGCACTACCTCGCCGACGGGCCAGACAGGACTGCGATCCTCGATCTGTGCATGGCGATGGCGCTCGATCTCGGGCCGGAGGTCTTCGCCCGCCAGTCCCGCGCGCTCGCCGCCCGCCCCGACCAGCAGGAGACGCTGCGCGGCTGGACCGGCCCGGCGCTGGTCCTGATGGGCGCCGACGACCGCCTCTGCCCGCGCGACCGCCACGAACTCATGCACGCGCTGATGCCCGGCTCGCGCCTCGTGGTGATCGAGGGCGCGGGGCATCTTCCGACGCTCGAGCAACCCGAACCGACAAACGCGGCGCTGCGCCGCTGGCTGGAGGACTGATGGACGACACCCTGCTTGCGCTGCTTCGCAGCGTCGACACGCCGACCGTCTGCAACGCGATCGAGGTGGTCGAGGGCCGTCGCGGCTTCTCGGGCTTCACGCGCGGGACCATGCATTGCTCCGCGCCCGAGGCGCCGCCGATGGTCGGCTACGCCTGCACCGCGCAGATCGCCGGCGCCGCCGCGCCGGACGAGAGCCCCGAGATCGTCCGCGCGCGCCGGATGGACTATTACCGGATGGTGGCCGAGGCCCCGCGCCCGGCGGTCGTTGCGATCGAGGACATCGACTTCCCCGATTGCGTCGGCGCCTTCTGGGGCGAGATCAACACCACCGTGCACCGAGGCCTCGGCGTCTCGGGCGCGCTCACCAACGGGGTGATGCGCGATCTGGGAGATCTTCCCGAGGGCTTCCCGGTGGTGGCGGGCTCGATCGGGCCCAGCCACGCCTTCGTGCACGTCCGCCGGATCGCCGTCCCCGTGACCGTCTGCGGCCTCGCCATCGCGCCGGGTGACCTTGTGCACGCCGACCGGCACGGCGCGGTCGTGGTTCCCGCGGCCGCGATCGCGGGCCTCGCCTCGGCGATCGCGGGGTTGCGACGCACCGAGGCGCTGGTGATCGAGCCCGCGCGCCGCGCCGATTTCGACTTCCAGGCCTTCGAGGCCGCCTGGACCGCCTTCGAGCGCGCCCGGACCTGACCGAACTGCGGGGGCGGACCGGGACCCGCTCAGCCGCCGCCCTCCCGCGCCTCCAGCCAGGCCCGCACGATCTCCGCGTGGCGCGCGCCGTCGTAGCTCGGGAAATGGCCGCCGTGCACCACGCGGACCGGAAGGCCCTCCAGCCGCCGCATCGAGCGCAGGTAGTCGGCCGGATCCGAATGGTACGCGTCCTCGATCAGCGGCCCGTCATAGACGATGTCCCCGGAGAACAGGATCCCCGTAACCGCCTCCCAGAGCGCGATCCCGCCCGGCGAATGACCCGGCGTATGGATGACCTCGAAGCGCCGGTCGCCGAGATCGAGCACGTCGCCATCCTCCAGCAGCCGCGTCGCCCCGGCCCCTCGGACCGCGTAGCTCCGCGACGCATAGGGCGCCGGCGGAAGCCGCTCGAAGATGTCGTCGGTGACGTAAGGATCGGCCAGGGTCGCGGCGCGGGTCGGCGCGGCGAGGATCGCGGCCTCCGCCCGGTGGACCGCCCGGTCGGCGAATTCGTGGTGGCAGCCGATGTGGTCGAAATGAGTGTGACTGGCCACCGCGGTCAGCGCCCGCTCGGTCACCAGCGGCACCCAGTCGCGCAGCGACACCACGCCCATGCCGCTGTCCACCAGCATGTCGCGGTCGCGCCCCCGCACATGCCAGACGTTGCAGCGATAGAAGGCGTGGATGAACGGCTCGTCGATGAGCGTCACGTCGTCGCCCATCCGGCGGATCCGGTACCAGTCCTCGGGCCGCGCACGCTCCATGCTCAGTCCTCCGCCGCAAAGACCCGGATGCTGCCCGCGTCCGCAGAGAGGATCAGCGTCTCGCCCTCCGCGGGCAGGCGGCCCGGCGGCAGATGCGCGACCAGCACCAGACCCGGCGCGGCGTCCGGCTCCAGGCGCGCGCGGCAATGGAACCCGAAGAAGGCGGCGTCGCGCACCCGCGCGGGCCCGATCCGCAGCGCGCCCCGCTCGACGCCGACCGCCTCGGGCCGCAGGCAGACCACCACCCGTCCGTCTGGCCCCTCCCAGCGGATCGGCAGCGTCCCGAAGGGCGTCTCGACGGACCCCTCCCGCGCCCGGGCGGGAACGTGGTTCATCTCGCCCATGAAGTCGGCCACGAACAGCGTCGCGGGCTCGCGGTAGATGCGCGCCGGCGGCCCCTCGTCCTCGATCCGTCCGGCGTTCATCACCACGATGCGGTCGGCGATCGCCATCGCCTCCTCCTGGTCGTGGGTGACGTGCACGAAGGTGGTGCCGACCTTGCGCTGGATCGCCTTCAGTTCGTCCTGCATGGCGCGCCGCAGCTTGAGATCGAGCGCGCCCAGCGGCTCGTCGAGAAGCAGCACGTCGGGCTCGACCGCCAGCGCGCGGGCCAGCGCCGTGCGCTGGCGCTGGCCGCCCGACAGCTCGTGCGGACGCCGGCCCGCGGACCCCTCCAGGCCCACCAGCGCCAGCAGCGCCTCGGCCTGCGCGTGGCGCGCGCGACGTCCGACCCCGGCCATGCGGGGACCGAAGGCCACGTTGTCGCGCAGCGACATGTGGGGAAAGAGCGCGTAGTCCTGGAACATGGTCGTGGTCGGGCGCCGCGCTGGCGGAACCTGCGTCATGTCGAGCCCATCGATCAGCACCCGTCCCCGCGTCGGGCGGACGAAGCCGCCCAGCACCGACAAGAGCGTCGTCTTGCCGCAACCCGACGGCCCGAGCAGCGTGACGTACTCCCCGGCCTCGATCCGCAGCGTGATGTCGCTCAGCGCCCGGAACGGGCCGAACCAGTGACTGATCGCGTCGATCTCCACCGGCGCGGTCATGCGCGTCGCCGCCGCAGGACCAGAAGCTCGATGGCCAGCACCAGCACGACCGACACCAGAAACACCAGGCTGCCGATGGCGTTGAGCCGCGGCGACAGGCCGGAGCGCAGCATCGACCAGATCTCCACCGGCAGCGTCACGTCGAAGCGGGTCAGAAGAAAGGCGATGATGAATTCGTCCCAGCTCAGCGTCACCGACAGGAAAAACGCCGCCGCGATCGCCGGCGCAAGCATCGGGACCGTCACCAGCGCGATGACCCGCGCCTCGTCTGCGCCGAGATCGCGCGCCGCGCGCTCGGCGTTCTGCTGCTGCGCGCCCATCGAGGCGTAGAGGATCGCGAAGGCCAGCGGCAGGTTGATCACCACGTGGCCGATCCCCACGGTCCACAGCGAGAGCGGAAGGCCGGCGCGCGTCAGCACGATCAGGAGCCCCAGGCCCACGATCAGGTAGCTCACCGTCAGCGGCGCGATCAGCAGCGCCCGCATGAGCGTCGATCCCGGCAGGACATGCCGCGCCAGACCGAGCGCCGCAAGGAACCCGAGCGCCACCGCAACGAGCGAGGAGCCGGCCGCGACCAGCGCCGAATTGCCAAGCGCCGTCATCAGGTCGGCGTCGGCGAGCACGTCGGCGTACCAGCGCAGCGACGGACCGTTGAAGGGCGGCACCGGCAACGTCCCCTCCTGGAACGAGAAGAGCACGAGCGCGCCCACCGGCAGGTAGATGAAGACGAAGGCCGCAGTCAGGTAGAGCCAGGCGAGGGCGGCGCGCATCAGATCCGCTCGAGCCTCAACCAGCGCGCGCAGCCCAGATAGGCCAGCGTGACGATCGCCATCAGCACGATCGCCAGCGCCGAGGCCAGCGGGAAATCCGCCCGCCGTCCAAGCTGGACCATGATCACCTGCGGCGCGGTCAGTTCGGTGTTCCCGCCCAGGATCTGCGGCGTCACGTAGTCGCCGATGCAGAGCACGAAGGTCAGGAACGCGCCCGTCACCACCCCCGGCAGGGTCAGGGGCAGGATCACGTGACGAAAGGTCTGCAGCCCGCTGGCCCCGAGATCGATCGCCGCGCGCCTGTAGTTCGGCGACAGCTGCACGAGGTTGGCGTAGATCGTCAGCGTCAGCAGCATCACGAAGAAATGCACGAAGCCCGCGACCGTGGCGAAGCGCGTGTTGGCCAGCGTCATCGGCTCCGCCACGATCCCGAGGCCGAGCAGCGTCTGGTTGACGACCCCCTCTCGCGACAGCACCAGCAACCAGGCGTAGGAGCGCACCACGTAGGACGTCCAAAACGGCAGGATCGCCAGCAGCAGCGCCAGCCGCCGCCACCGCTCCGGCACCCGAAACGCCAGGATCCAGGCCAGCGGATAGGCGAGCAGCACCGAGACCGCGGTGACGGTCAGCGTGATCTCCAGCGACACGCGCACCGCGCGCCAAAGATACGCCTTCTCCGCCAGCTCCGCGTAATTGGCCAGCGAGACGCCCCAGACCAGCGTGCGTCCCTCCAGCGTCGCAAGGCTCATGGCGCCCATGATCACGAAGGGCGCGACGAAGAACGCGAGCGTCCAGACCAGGGCTGGGGCGACGAGGCCCCAGCCCTGCAGGCGCGCCCGCGCCGCGGTCACTGCGCCAGCGTTTCGAGCCAGAGATCCTGCATCTCGGCGTCGAGATCGGCGTCCGGCGCGGGGTAGAGCTGGGTGCGGGCGAGATAACCCGGCTGCTCGTCCCAGCGCAGGATCGCCTTCTGCGCGTCGCTCATCAGGTCGCCCGCCATGGCGTTCGCCGGCATGCCCCAGAAGCACGACGACGTGGCCAGCCGCGCCTGCCCCTCGGGGCTGACGATGTACTTGACGAACTCGAGCGCGAGATCGGGCTTCTCCGTGCCCGCCACCACGCCAATGGACTGCGCCCAGCGCACCGCGCCGTCCTCCGGGATGGTCCAGGTCAGGTCGGGCTGCTCCTCGGCCAGGACGGCCGTCAACCACTCCCCGCCGCCCACCACGATGTCGACCTCGCCCGTCGCCAGCGCCGTCTGCGCCGCGACGACGCCAGCGACCGAGACCGCGCGCGAGCGCATGGTCGAAAGCGCGCCGCCAATCGCCTCGAGGTTCTCCGCACCGATGTCGGCCGTCGGCACGCCCTCCGCGATCGCCGCGAGCCCCATCACCGGCAGGTAGTAGTCATAGATCGAGATCCGCCCGGCGTACTTCTCCGACCAGACCGTCGCCAGATCCTGCATGTCGGCCGCGTCGACCCTGGAGGCGTTGTAGGAGATGGTGTTGTAGCCGAACTTCTCGGTGACCGCGTAGGTCACCCCGTCGACGGTGTTGTTCTCGGCCATCACCACCTCGGGAAAGAAATCTCCCGTCGGCAGCGCATTGTCGGGGAGCGGCGCCAGAATGCCCGCCTCGACTGCGCGGAACACGTCGATGCCGTCGATGACGAGCACGTCCCAGTCCCCCGGGCGGGACTGCTCCAGAAGCGCCAGCGCCGCGCCCGTGCCCTCGTATTCGCGCAGGTTCACCTTGACGCCATGCGCCGCCTCGAACGGCTCGATCAGCGCCGGATCGGTGTGGTCGCACCAGACCAGCGCGTTGAGCTCCTCCTGGGCCTCGGCGGCGCCGGCGGCGCAGGCCAGCGCGGCGGCGGCGCAGAGCAGGGACGAGGGCGCTTTCGTCATGTCGTATCTCCCGGTTGATCCACGGTCCGCCGCGCGGATCGCCGCGGGTCCGAGAAAAAAGTTGAAGTCATTCAAGTTTGCGGTCAACCTAAAAATCGGGGCCGCGTCAGGACACCACGGGAGCGCAAGAATGGTCGGTCTGCGCGAGCGGCAGAAGGCCGAGCGGGAGAACCGAATCCTCAGCGCCGCGGTGACCCGGTTCCGGTCGGAGGGCTACCGCGCGGTGCGCATCGAAGATCTGGCCGAGACGGCCGAGGTCTCGGTCGGCACCGTGTACAACTACTACCAGACCAAGGGCGACATCCTGATGGCCACCGTCGCGATGGAGGTCGAGGAGGTGCTCGAGGCCGGCGCGCGCCTCGTCGCGGACCCGCCCGCCGGCGTGGAGGAGCCGCTGCTCGCGCTCATCTTCGGCTACTACGACCATTCGCTGGAATATCTCACCAAGGAGATGTGGCGCGCCGCCATGGCGCTCTCCATCGAGGCGCCCGGCACGCCGAACGGCCAACGCTACAGCGATCTCGACCGGCGCCTCGCCGCCCAGGTCACCGAGCTGATCGCGGCGCTGCAGGCCCGGGGCGACCTGCGCGCGGACCTCGACGCCAGGGCGCTCGGCGAGGTTCTGTTCAACAACCTCAACCAGATGTTCGCCGAGTTCGTGAAGGACGACGCCATGACGCTCGCCGAACTGCGCGCGCGAGTCGACGCCCAGACGCGCCCGCTGGCCCGGCTGATCGCAACCGCGGAGGTGCCGCGATGACCCACTTCAACCAGCCGCTCGGCGGCAACGACATGCCGCGCTTCGGCGGCCCGGCGACGATGATGCGCCTGCCCACCCGGCCGACCGCCGAGGGGCTCGACGCCTGCTTCGTCGGCGTGCCCATGGACATCGGCACCTCCAACCGGCCGGGAACCCGGCTGGGGCCGCGCCAGATCCGCGACGAGAGCCGGATGCTGCGCCCCTACAACATGGCCACGCGGGCCGCGCCCTTCGACAGCCTGCAGGTCGCCGACGTCGGCGACGTGCCGATCAACACCTTCGACCTGAAGAAGTCGGTCGGGATCATCGAGGCCCACCACCGCGAGATCCTCGGCCACGGCGCGATCCCGCTGACCCTCGGCGGCGACCACACGCTGACCTGGCCGATCCTGCGCGCGATCCGCGACCGCCACGGCCCGGTCGCGCTGATCCACGTCGACGCCCACGCCGACATCAACGACACCATGTTCGGCGAGACCGTCGCCCACGGCTGCCCGTTCCGGCGCGCCTGGGAAGACGGCTGCCTGCGCAACGACAAGGTCTTCCAGATCGGTCTGCGCGGCACCGGCTATTCGCCGGAGGATTTCGACTGGGGGCGCGAGCGCGGCTGGACCGTCGTGCAGGCCGAGGACTGCTGGCACCGCTCGCTCGCGCCGCTGATGGAGACCGTCCGCGAGGCCCTGGGCGACGCGCCGGTCTATCTCAGCTTCGACATCGACAGCCTCGACCCGGCCTTCGCGCCGGGCACCGGCACGGTCGAGCCCGGCGGGCTGACCACCTGGCAGGCGCTCGAGATCGTGCGCGGCTGCGCCGGGCTCAACCTCGTGGGCTGCGACCTCGTCGAGGTCTCCCCACCCTACGACCCGTCGGGCAACACCGCGCTGATCGCCGCCAACCTGCTCTACGAGATGCTCTGCGTCCTGCCCGGCGTGCGCCGGGGCTGAGGAGGCGACCGCCGCGCCGGCCGTCAGGCGTCGGGAAACAGGTGCGCCTGCGCCGGATCGAAGGCGAAGGCGATCTCGGTGCCCGGCTGCATCACCTTGTCCTCCGCGATGGCGGCGATGATCTTCGAGCCGTCGCGCAGCGTGGTGTCGATCACCGTCTCGCTGCCCAGCCGCTCGATCAGCGACACCGTGCCGTGCAGCATGCCATTGTCGGGATCGCTCGGCGCCAGGTACTGCGGTCGCACCCCCAGCGTGGCGGTCCCGCCGGGCTTGATCGGCCGGCCGGCGGTCGGCACCGGGATCGGATCGAGGGAGGCGTTGGTCACCGTCGCGACCTCCCCGTCGGTCTCGCGCACGTCGACGCGCAGGAAATTCATCGACGGCGCCCCGAGGAACCCCGCGACGAACAGGTTGGCCGGGTGGTGGTAGAGCTCCATCGGCGAGCCCACCTGCATCACCTGCCCGTCCTTGAGCACCACGATCTTGTCCGCGAGCGTCATCGCCTCGACCTGGTCGTGGGTGACGTAGATCATCGTTGCCCCGAGATCCTGGTGCAGCTTGCCGATCTCCATGCGCATGTCCATGCGCAGCGCCGCGTCGAGGTTCGACAGTGGCTCGTCGAACAGGAACACCTTGGGATCGCGCACGATCGCCCGCCCGATGGCCACCCGCTGGCGCTGGCCGCCCGAGAGCTCCGAGGGCCGCCGGTCGAGCAGATGCTCCATCTGCAGGATGCGCGCCGCTTCGGCGACCTTGGCCTCCTTCTCGGCCTTCGGCGTCTTGTTGATCGTCAGCCCAAAGGCCACGTTCTCGCGCACGGTCATGTGGGGGAAGATCGCGTAGGTCTGGAACACCATGGCGATGCCGCGGTTCTTGGGCTCGACGTCGTTGACCACCCGGCCGTCGATCTCGAGCGCGCCCGAGGTGATGTCCTCGAGCCCCGCGATCATGCGCAGCAGCGTGGACTTGCCGCAGCCCGAAGGGCCGACGAAGACCACGAACTCGCCGTCCTCGATATCGATGTTCACACCCTTGATGACATCGACCGGGCCGAAGCTCTTGCGGATGTCACGCAGCCTGACGTTCGCCATCCGGGGTCACTCCGCTGTCTGATGAATGGGGTGGACGCGCAAGAGGCCGTCCGGGCCGACGCTGACCGGCTCGGGGTCCATGATCTCGCCGACGAAGTCCCCGTCGGGACGCGCGGCGAAGCCCATGATGACGAAGCCGCCATCGTGCTCGAGGATGCGCGCAGCGTAGCGGCGGCACGGCAACGCGCCGTCGAGAAACCGCCCCGGAGCGATGCGCCAGGGGCCGCGCGGCCCCGCTCCGGTCAGGTAGTGCGTGCCGGTCACCGGCCCGCCGGGGATCGCCTCCGCCTCGGCCTTGGAGAAGTGCGACGCATCGGTGCAGAAGAGACAGTACCAGCGCCCGGAGCGTTCGAAGACCTGCGGCACCTCCAGCTGGCCATAGCCGCCCGCAAACACCGGCGGGCGCAGCGTCCAGGTCCGCAGGTCCGGCGAGGTGGCGAACCCGATGGCCCCGCCGGCGTTCGGCTCGG
Organism: uncultured Alphaproteobacteria bacterium; assembly: GCA_963700835.1. GTDB lineage: Bacteria > Pseudomonadota > Alphaproteobacteria > Rhodobacterales > Rhodobacteraceae > Amaricoccus. The sequence continues at coordinate 17,656 of CAVOZD010000009.1, read as the reverse complement.
CGACGCCGGGAACCCGGGCCGTGAAGTACATCAGCCATCCCGCCCCGTCCGGGTCGCGCATCACCCAGGGATCCCGCATGGCCCGGTCGTGCCAGAACCCGGTGGCGTGGTCGGCCTCGTAGGCGGCGGCCTCGGGACCCACGAGATCGAGGCAGAGCCCGTCTCCGACCCGCCGCCAGTGATGCAGGTCCGCGCTCTCGGCGTGACCGATGCGCTGGTAGATCCCGTCCTCGGCCCGGCTGGTGCCGGTGTAGAACAGATGCCACAGGCCGTCGTCGTCCCGGACGACCGACCCCGTCCAGGTCGTGTAGTCGTCCCATGCCCCGCCCGGCCCCGGCGCGAAGCAGGTGCCCAGGTGCTCCCAGGCGCGCAGGTCATCGCTGACCGCATGGCCCTGGCTGACGTTGAAATGGCGCAGTTCCGGGTCGCCGAGCGATTTCGGCGCCTTGAGGAAGAACCCGTGCCAGCGGTCGCCGTCATGGGCGTACCAGCTGTCCCAGATCCAGTCGTTCTCGAGTGCGAGGACCATCGGTGTCTCCGGTTGCTCAGCCCTTCACGCCGGTCGAGGCGATCGAGGAGATGAAGGCGCGCTGCAGGACGAGATAGAAGGCCAGCACCGGCACGGTGATCAGCGTGAGATAGGCCATGATCTCTCCCCAGGCGGGGTTGAGCTGGAAGAAGTAGCCAAGCCCCACCATCACCGGGCGATAGGCCTCCTGCTGCACCACGATCAGCGGCCACAGGTACTGGTTGTACATCACGAGGAACTTCAGGATCGCCGCGGTGGCCAGCACCGGCCCGGCCAGCGGCATCACCACGCGCCGGTAGATCTGCCACCACGACGCCCCCTCGACGCGCGCCGCCTCGATCAGCTCGCCCGGCAGGTCCTTGAAGTACTGCACGAACAGAAAGATCGTCAGCCCGTCGGCGATCCAGGGAATGATCTGGACCCGGAAGCTGTTGAGCCAGCCGATCTCGAAACCGTCGAGCCCGACCCACGGCAGCTTGGAGACCATCAGCAGGAGCGGGATGGCGATGGTCTCGAACGGGATGATCAGCGTGGCCAGGATGATCGAGAGGATCACCCCGCGCCCCTTCCATTCGAGAAACACGAACGAGAACGCCGCCAGCGAGCAGACGAACAGGCTCAGCAGCACCGTCAGCCCGGTGACCAGAACCGAGTTGAACACGAACCGCGCGACCGGCGCGCGCTCGAAGGCCGCGACATAGTTGTCGAAGCTCACGTCGCCCACCGGCAGGAACGCGCGCAGGCTCGAGGTGTCGCGCAGAAGCTGCGCGTCGGGCTTGAGGCTCGACATCACCATGAACACCAGCGGGAACACGAAGATCAGCGCGATCAGCACGAGGACCGCGTAGCGCACCCCGAGGCGAAGGCCGCGATTGTCCGAGGCGATCTTGGCCATCGCTACTTCTCCCGCGTCAGCCAGCGCTGGATCAGCGAGATCGTCAGCACCAGAAGGAACAGGATCACCGAGATCGTCGAGCCGCCCGAGATGTCCTGCTTGCCGTAGCCGCGCTCCACAGCCTGGAAGACGATGGTCTGGGTCGAGTCGAGCGGGCCGCCGTTGGTCATCACGTCGATCTGCGCAAACAGCGCGAAGGCCTGCATGGTGATCACGATGAGCACCAGCACCGCGGTGTTGCGCAGGCCGGGCCAGGTCACGTAGCGGAACGTCTGCCACTTCGACGCCCCCTCGATCTCGGCCGCCTCGTAGAGCGTCGGGCTGATCGTTTGCAGGCCCGCCAGCCAGATCACCATGTGGAATCCGACCGCCTGCCAGATCGACATCGCCATGATGCTGCCGAGCGCCGTGTTGGGATCCCCGAGCCAGTCGCGCCCCTCGAACGCGCCGAAGGTCAGGCCCGAGAGCATGTTGTTCAGAAGCCCGTCGTCGCCGGAGTAGATGAACCGCCACAGGAGCGAGACCACCACGATCGAGACCACCACCGGCATGAAGTAGATCACCCGGAACGCGCTGATCCCGCGCAGTTTCTGGTTGATCAGCAGCGCAAGGACCAGCGCCAGACCGCCCTGCACCGGCGCCACCACCAGCACGAACGTCAGCGTGTTGACCAGCGCCTTCCAGAAGACCACGTCGCGCGCCAGCACAACCTTGAGGGTGTCGCCGGACGTCCACTGGAACCACTCCCGCATGCCCTGGTACTGGGGGTTGTCGGGATTGTTGCGGGTGAGCGAGCGCACCGAAGGGTACTGCGCCGCCCCGTCGGCGTCGCGCAGGATCTCCCCGGCGTCGTCGCGTTCCGGCTCGAGGGTGAGGATCGCGACGCCGAGCAGGTTTCGGTAGTTGGCGAAGCCGACGTACTCGGTCGGGTTGGGCGAGATCAGCCGCTGGTTGGTCAGCGACAGACCGAAGGCGAAGATGAAGGGCGCGACGATGAACATCGCGATCAGCGCAAAGCCCGGAAGCGCGAACGCCCATCCGGCGCGATTGGAGGTGGTCAGTTTCGAGGCCATCGGGTCGCTCCGCCGCTGGGAGGTGCGGCCCCGCCCGCGGGCGGGGCTGGATCGGCTCAGTGGCCGTAGCCGCCGTTGCGCTCGATGTCGGCGTTGATCTCGTCGGCGGCCGCGTCGAGCGTGTCGGCCACGTCGGCGCCGTTGGCGATGTCGGCCATCGCCTTCTCGAAGACCTTGGCCATCACCACGTAGCCCGGCGTCACCGGCCGCACCAGCGCCTGGGCGGCGCTGAGGTCGTAGAACACCGCCATCTGCCCGCCGGGCGCGTAGAACTTCGACGCCGCCGCGGCCGTCTCGGTGGAGGGCACCAGCCCGATCGCGTCCGAGAAGGCGGTCAGGTACTTGTCCTGGAGCGCGAACTCGATGAAGGCCCGCGCGCCCTCGGGGTGCTCGGTGGTGCCCGAGACGCCGAACTGCCAGCTGCCGGCCCCGATCACGCCGCCCTCCCCGAAGTCCGGCGCGGGCAGGAACAGCACGTCGTCGCCGAGCGCCTCGACGATCCCCGCCGCCGCCCAGTTGCCGTTCCACTGGATCGCGTACTTGCCGTCTATGAGCCCGGTCTCGCGGGCGGCCGGGTCCTGGCTGGTGCCGGGCACGAGGTCGCGCTCGAACAGCGACTGCCACCATTCGCCGAACGCGATCGCCGCGTCGCCGTTGATGGCGCCCTCGGCGGTCTGGTAGGTCGAACGATCCACGATGTCGCCGCCGAAGCTCTGCAGGAACGGGCTGAAGGCGTAGGGGTACCACTCGCCGGTCCAGGCCATGCCGACGTCGAGCGGATACTCGAAGTCGCCGGACTCCTTGAGCGTGACCAGCGCCGCGTCGAGCTCGTCCCGGGTCCAGGGCTCCTCGAGCGTCGGCACGCGGATGCCGTACGTCTCCAGCGTGGACGCGCGGGTGATCATCGCCACCGCCGCCTCCCAGAGTCCGACCGAATAGATCTCGCCGTCCCAGCGCCCGACCGTGGTCGGCAGGAATCCGGCGATCTTCGCCTCGTCGACGCCCAGCGGCTGAAGGTATCCCGACCAGGCCCAGTTGGGCATCACCGGCCCGTCCACGTCGAGGATGTCGGGCAGGTTGCCCGCCAGCGCCGCGGCCACGACGCTGTCGTTGTAGCTCTCCTGCGGGAAGCTCTCCAGGGTGACGGTCCAGTCCGACTGGCTCGCGTTGAAGTCGGCGACGATCTGGTTGATGATCGCGCTTTCGACCTCGTTGCCGCCGCCGTGATACCACAGACTGAGCTCGGTCTGCGCCGCCGCGGCCCCGGCGAGCGCCGAGGCGGCCACGAGCGACCCGGCGAAGACGGATGTTCTCTTCATTTTTCTCTCCTCCCAAGTGAACTGATGTTGACGACCTGCGCCGGTCCCGGCGTGACGGACTCGCGCCACACCACCGGTCCGCCGACCAGATGCGGGTTGCCCGTCGCGATCTCCTCGCCGCGGATCCGCGCCATCAGCAGGTCCCCGGCCCGGATGCCCATCGCCAGATAGGGCAGCTCGACCGAGGTCAGCGGCGGCAGCAGCGTCTCGGTGATCGTGCGGTAGTTGTCGTAGCCCGCCAGCGAGATGTCCCCGGGCAGGGTCATCCCGCGCGAGCGCAGCACGCCGTAGGCGCGCACCGCCATGCGGTCGTTGCCGAAGCACAGCGCCGTCGGCGGCTCGGCGAGCCCGAGCACCCGGTCGATGGCGTCCCACAGCAGCTGCGCCTCCGCCGCGGGGTCGGGCGAGCTGAGATCCGCGGGCAGCACCAGCGCCGGATCAAGGCCGAGGCCCGCCTCGGCGAGCGCGTCCGCGTAACCCTGGGTGCGCAGCCGCGTGGCGTCGAGATCGGCGCTCAGCGTGAGATACGCGATGCGTCGGTGGCCCCGGGCGATCAGCCCGGCCACCAGCGCCTTCTGGCCGCGGTAGTCGTCGGGCAGGACCGAGGTCGCGCCATGGTCGTCGTAGCAGTTGGCGAGCACCAGTTCGGGCATGCCGACCGTCGGCGGCAGCGCCACGCGCCGGTGATAGCTCGCCACGTAGATCAGCCCCTCCACCCGGTGCTGTGCGAAGGTGCGGATCAGGTCGGGCACGCGGTCGGCGCGGCCCTGGGTGTCGGAGATGAGCAGCGTCTTGCCGCTGGCCTCGAGCGCCTTGAGCACGCCCTGGACGATCAGCAGGTCGGGCAGCCCGCCCGCCTCGCCGCCCGTGGGCGACTGGCTGATGCCGCCGGTGATCAGCCCGATCAGGCCGGACCGGTTGGACCGCATCGCCCGCGCCGCCGAGGAGGGCACGTAGCCGAGCTTCGCGATCGCATTCAGGACCACCGCCCGGGTGTCCTCGACGACGGCGGCGTCGTCGTTGATCACCCGGCTGACGGTCTTGGGCGACACGCCCGCCGCGCGCGCGACATCGTAGATGGTCGCCAAGGTTCCTCCCCTCCGGCGCGGCTTGCGTGGCCGCGTCCGCTTAGCCTGTCGGACGGCCCGCGCCCGAATGACACCGATGTCATAGCCCGAATCGCGCACCCGTCAATCAGCCCCTCAGCCCCTGAACGGGGGCATGGTGGCGGGCGGGAGGACGGCGCGCGCGACGGGCCGAGCGCCCGGAGCCACGGCCAGGCTCAAGCCGCGCCCAGGGCGCCGGACGACCGCCTCCGCGCGCTCAGAACCGGAAGCGGGCCCCGCCGAAGATCGCCTGGCCGTCCTCGTAGCTCGCGAAGTTGTCGGAGTAGTCGTAGCTGCGGAAGGTCAGCCAGAACTGGGTGTTCCAGGCCGGCGCGTCCTGCACCACCGAGAGGCCCCAGGACGTGCTGTCCGAACTGGTGATGTCCCCGGAGATCTGCTCGCCGTCATCGCCGGTCACGGCGTTGCCGTCACCGTCGAAGAGCAGCACGTCCCCGGTCTGGAAGATGTCGCTGCCCGAGTAGTAGTCGATCGACACGGCGCTGTCGCCCCAGGCGACGAACTCGCGGAGCAGCCCGAGCTTGCCGTACCAGTAGCTGCCCGAATTGTCGCCCTCGTCCTGCGTGCCCGCGGCGAAGGTGCCGTTCAGGCCGGTCGGCGTGTGCAGCGCCGAGACCGAGCCCACCCACACCGACGCGTCGTCATCATCGGCGAAGTAGCCAACGGCCGCCGCGACCTCGAAGCTCTCGAACGCGTCGCCCCAGGTGAGCGCCACGTCGTACTGGTTGATCTCGCGCGCGTCGCTGTCGCTGGACAGCAGATTGCGCCCGAACGCGACCGCCACGCCGAAGTTGGCCAGGCTAGGCGTGTCGTAGCGGACGCGGACGAGGCGCCCGCCGTCATAGTTGAGGAAGGCGTTGCCGATGCGGGGATTGTTCGCGAAATCCAGCGCAGGGTCGCTGTAGCGGATGATCTGCCCCGACGCAGAATCCGCCACCCCGGAATAGGCGATCACGCCGGTGCCCGACAGGTCCACCTCCGCCACGCCGTCGGTGGCCATGCTGCCCTGCCCGAGACTGAACTTGCCGTAGCGATCGTTTGCGAAGCTGAAGTCGATCTTGCGGATGTTGCCGTTGCCCCACTGGTAGGCCTCCGAGGACGGCGACTGGTCGATGATGTTGACGTTGCTGGTCGAATAGGGCGCGTACTGGAACTCGTTGACGTTCTCGAAGGTCCAGTCGTTGAAGTCCTGACGGTAGAGGAATCCGAAACGCGTGTTCGAGTTGTCGTTGTCGATCACGTAGTAGGTCTCCGTGTCGAGGCCGTCGTCGTAGTTGAGGATGCCCTTGTTGATCTGGCCGTAGAAGCGCAGCGACGAGCCGTTGGCGAACGTGCGTTCCAGCGGCGCAATCCCCTGCGCCTGCGCCGTCGCCGCCGTCGCGCAGCCCCCAGCCATGGCCGCGATCAGCAGGCGTGTGGTCATCGGCATGAAAGTGATGGTCATGAATTGTCTCCCCCGAACCGGATTGTTCCTAAGGACCAGCGGCCCGCGCCGCGGCCGGGACTCACGATAGTCGGATTAGCCGCAGCATGTGAACTTTGTTGGGGGGGCGCCGGGCGAAATCGGGGGCGGAGCGGCGCTACGCCGCGTAATCCGCCCCCTCGCGGTCGAGGATGCGCTTCATCTCGGCGAAATGCGCGAACTCCGCGCCCTTGTAGCGCTCCCACTCCTGCGCCACCGCCTCGGCCATCGCGTCGTCCATCACCTTGATCGGCCGCCCCGTCTGGTAGGCGAGCACCAGCTGCCGCGCCGCCCGCTCGAGGTGGTACATCGCGTCAAAGGCCTCCGCGACCGTCGCCGCCACCGTGGTCACCCCGTGGTTCTGCATCATGATCACGCCGTGATTTCCGATGGTTGCGGCGATACGCTCGCCCTCCGCCTCCTCCGAGGCGATGCCGCCGAAGGCGAGGTCCACGCCGATGCGCCGGAAGAACCGCGCCGTCACCTGGTCGATGGGCGGGATCGTCGGATCCTCCAGCGTCGCCAGCGTTGTCGCGTAGGGCGGATGCAAGTGCAGCGCCACGCGCGCGTGCGGCACCTTGCGGTGGATCGCCGAATGGATCGCCCAGGCCGACGGGTCCGGCGCGTCCTCGCGCGCCATCGTCTCGGGATCGTCGGCGTCGACCAGAAGCAGGTCCGAGGCGCGGATCATCGAGAAATGCCGCCAGCGAGGATTGACCAGGAACCGCCGGCCGTCCGGGCTCACCGCCGCCGAGAAATGGTTGGCGACGCCCTCGTTCCATTCGCTGCGCGCCGCCAGCCGGAACGCCGCCGCGAGATCGATGCGCAGTTGTGTCTCGTCCAGTCCGTCGCCGTCCATGGCGTCCTCCCCGAAACAGCCGTCGCGGGCCGTTAACCCTTTTTTCGTTCCATCACAGATACTTGCAGCCGGTCCGCACGCGGACCGCCCGTCACTCCACGATCTCCGCCGTCTCCACCACCGCGTGGAACAGCACGTTCGCGCCCTTCTCGGCCCACTCGGGCGTGATCTCCTCGGCCTCGTTGTGGCTGAGCCCGTCGACGCAGGGGCACATCACCATCGCCGTCGGCGCCACGCGATTGATCCAGCAGGCGTCGTGCCCCGCCCCGCTGACGATGTCCCGGTGCGAATAGCCCAGCCGCTCGGCCGCCGCCCGCACCGCCGCCACGCAGCCTTCGTCGAAGGTCACCGGATCGAAATGCCCCGTCGCCTCGATCTCGATGCCGAGCCCGAGCCCGGCCGCGATCTTCGGCGCCTCCGCCTCGAGCCGCGCCTTCATGCCGTCGAGCTTCGCCTGGTCCGGCGAGCGGAAGTCGATGGTGAAGACCGCCCGCCCCGGAATGACGTTGCGCGAGTTGGGATAGACGTTGGCCTGCCCCACCGCGCCCACCGCGTCCGGCTGGCTGTCCATGGCGATGGCGTGCACCGCCTCGATGATCCGCGCCATGCCGAGCCCTGCGTTCACCCGCATGTCCATCGGCGTCGAGCCGGTATGCGCGTCCTTGCCGGTCAGCGTCACCTGCAGCCACCAGAGCCCCTGCCCGTGCGTGACCACGCCGATGTCGCGGCCCTCCGCCTCGAGGATCGGCCCCTGCTCGATGTGCAGCTCGAAGAACGCCTTCATCGGGCGCCCGCCGACCGGCTCGTCGCCCTTCCACCCGATCCGCGCCAGCTCGTCGCCGAACCTCTTGCCGTCGGCGTCCTCGCGCCCGTAGGCCCAGTCCAGCTCGTGCACGCCCGCGAACACGCCGGAGGCCAGCATCGCCGGCGCGAACCGCGTGCCCTCCTCGTTGGTCCAGTTGGTCACCACGATCGGATGCCGCGTCCGGATGCCCAGATCGTTCAGCGACCGGATGATCTCCAGCCCGCCCAGCACCCCGAGCACCCCGTCGTACTTGCCGCCCGTCGGCTGGGTGTCGAGATGGCTGCCCACATAGACCGGCGGCAGGCCGGGCTCGGCGCCCTCGCGCCGCGCGAACATCGTGCCCATGGCGTCGACGCCCGTCGTCAGCCCGGCCGCGTCGCACCAGGCCTTGAACAGCGCCCGCCCCTCGCCGTCGGCGTCGGTCAGCGTCTGGCGGTTGTTGCCCCCCGCCACCCCGGGCCCGATCTTCGCCATCTCCATCAGACTGTCCCACAGCCGGGCGCCGTCGATCTTCAGATTTTCTCCCGGTGCGGCCATCGGCTGTTCCTCGGCTTGGGTCCGGAACTTGATAGGTTCGCGCGTCGGGGCAATGCAAGCCCGTCGCGGGGTCTGGCCGCACTAGCGTGCTCCGCGACCCCGGCCGCCACGGCGTTTTGCGACGCCTCCGGCTCAAGCCTGCCGCCCGGTTCCGGCCATGATGGACGCTCGGGGCTAACACATCCTGCGCCGACATCGCGATTTCCGCATGCTTGTCCATGATCCAACGCAAGGACAGATCTCTTTCCCGTCCGGAACATCGCATTTCGTGCTTGTTCCATGAGGGGGAACTCAGCGATGAGATCGATCGGATCGGCTATCGGGATATTGGCAGTGCCTTTGGCGCTCTCGCTGGCGGCGCCGCCGGGCGCGGGGCAGGAGGCGCCGCGCGAAGACGAGGAATACCACTCGGACTACATATTCCACAACCCCGCCGATCCGAGCGAGGCCTGGATCATGGCGCGCGGCGGCAAGCTCTATGACAACTGGTACGCGGCGCTGGCGGCGGACGAGCCGGCGGAGACGCATCCCGCCTGGCCGTCATCGAACACCGACCAGAGCGGCGCCACGACGCACCGCTGCAAGTCCTGCCACGGATGGGACTATCTCGGCGCTGACGGACAGTACGCTTCCGGATCCTATCTGACCGGAATTCCTGGCATTCTCGGGGCCTCCGGCAGGGATCCGGCGGAGATCGTCGCCGTCCTGCGCGATCAGACCCACGGATACGCCGCCGACGTGCTTTCCGACGACGAGGCCGGGTTTCTCGCGGCCTTCGTGTCGCGCGGCGCGGAAGACATGAACGCCGTCATCGATCCCGGAACAGGAGAAGTCTCGGGCGACTTGGCCCACGGCCAGGCCGTTTTCCAGACCATCTGCGCCTCCTGCCACGGATATCGCGGGCAGGCGCTGGACTGGGGCGAGGCCGACGAACCCGCCTATGTGGGCACCGAGGCCAACGCGAACCCGTGGGAGGTCCTGCACAAGATCCGCAACGGGCATCCCGGACACGAGATGATCGCGCTTCGGGCCTTCACCTTCCAGGACGCGGCCGACGTTCTTGCGTACGCGCGGACCCTGCCCGTCGAGTAGCGGGCCGCGCCAGACCTGAACAGATCAGGCGGGCGCGCACCATCTGGCGAACAGCGCCCGCCCCTCGCCGTCAGCGTCGGTCAGCGTCTGGCGGTTGCTGCCCCCCGCCACCCCGGGCCCGATCTTCGCCATCTCCATCAGACTGTCCCACAGCCGGGCGCCGTCGATCTTCAGGTTCCGCCGGGAGCGGCCATCGGCAATCCTTCACCAGGGGGCTTCCCCCTTGATAGGTTCGCGCGCGGGCGGAACGCAAGTCCGGAGCGGAGCCGCGAAACCGCCGGGCCGTGGCAGGCCGCCGGAGGTCCGCGGCCGGCCCGAAGCCGTCGCTCGCGACTGCCGGGGCGGAGGCTGGCCCCGGGTCCTTTGCGGAAGGAAGTGTTTGCCGCGCGTGCAGGTGCAGGCGAGGACCGTTCGGGCGGGTCAGACGCTGGATCTCAATATCTCGTATTTCAGCCGTTCGAGTTCCGGGCTGAACTCCCGCGGGCCGTGGGGAGCGAACCGGCGCGGGCGCCCGTTCTCCCGGCGCAGGTAGCGCCGCAGGTATTCGGCGTCGTTCGCGGGAAAGGCTTTCGCCAGGATTGCCAGTATGCGCATCTGCTTTGCTCCTGAGATGAAGGATCGAACCCGATCCGATGCACACAGAATCGCAGAATCCGTCGAAGCGCGCTTCGGGGAGACTCCCCATTTTCGATGTCGCGTCTCCCTAATTCGTTGCTCCCCATGCGCCGGCCGCCTATCAATCTTCCTCCCTGGGGAGCGGCTCGATGGATCTGCAGGAGCGGGAAACGGCGATTTCGATCCTGGAGGATCGGTGGCGTTCCATCGCGCCGGACGGCGGACGCATCGCCGTGATTTCGGGCGAGCCGGGCATCGGCAAGACGATGCTCGTCGACGCCTTCGCAAAGAGGCTCCCTCCCGACAGCCGCCGGTTCCGCGGCGCGTGCGAGGACTTTTCGATCGCGGAGCCTCTGGGTCCCCTTCGCGAGATCGGCTTGCAGGCCGGATGGTCTACCGCCGAGGACGGCGCGGGAACTCGCGTCGACCGGGCGATTTTCGCCGAGGCCCTCGAGGCGCTGACCTCGACGGAAGCGCCGACGCTCGTGGTGATCGAGGATCTGCATTGGGCCGACGACGCGACGCTGGACTTCCTGCGCTATCTGGGCCGCAGGATGGAGGATCGGAAACTGCTCCTCATCGTCACGTCACGCGACGGCGAGGCCGAGGGACGCCCTCAGATGCGACGCGCCTTCGCGGACGTGCCCTCCGGCCGCCTGACCCGGATTCCCCTTGATCCGCTGAGCCTTGAGGCGGTCGGCCTTCTGGCCGCCGGCTCGGGGCGGGACCCGGCCGCGCTGCACGCGACGACGGGCGGCAATCCGTTCTTCGTCGCCGAACTCCTGAGCGACCGGACCGGCGCCGTGCCCCGCAGCGTGCAGGACGCGGTGTTGGTCCGCGCCGAAAGGCTTGATCCGTCGGCGCGCCGGCTCCTGAACGCGGTCTCCGTGTTCCCGCGCCGCGCCGGTAGGGCGGTGATATCGGAGATGTTCGGGGACCGCTTCCGGTCGGCTCTGGAAGACTGTCTCTCCCGCGACATTCTCGAGGAGGACGGCGGGTTTCTGGCGTTTCGCCACGAGCTGGCGCGACAGGCCATCGAACACTCGCTGTCCGTAAGCGATCGATCGGACCTGCACGGCGAAGCCCTGCGGATCCTCTCCCGCGCGTCGGACACGCCCAGATCAGCCCTGCTCCACCACGCGCGCCAGACAGATGACGCGAAGGACGTCGCGACGCTCGCCCTCGATGCGGCCAACGAGGCCGAAGCGCTGGGGAGCAACCGAGAGGCGGCGGAATACTACAAGGTCGCCATCGACCGGTCGGAGAACCTGCCTGCCGCGGAACAGGCGTCCCTGCTCGAACGATGCGCCAGCTGCAGCTTTCTGATCGGCCGGTTCTCCCTGGCGATCGAGATGCAGGAGCGCGCGCTCGGACTTCTGAGCGTCTCGAACGATCCGATCGCCGAAGGCGAGGCCTACAGAAAGCTGTCCCGATACCAGTGGATCGGACACGCCACGCGCTCGGACTCGGAGCGGAGCGTCCGGCGGGCCGTGGAGATCCTGACGGACTTTCCCGGCCCGGAACTGGCCATGGCCCATGCCACGCTGTCGCAGCTGATGATGCTGTGCTGGGAGATCGACGCCGCGATCGCCTACGCCGGGAAGGCCATCGACTTCGCGACGGCGCAGGACCGGCCCGACATCCTGTGCCATGCATACGACACCCTCGGAACTTCCCTGATCTGGTCCGATCCCGACCGGGGCGCCGCGCTTCTGGACCGCAGCATCGACCTGGCGCGGCAGGTCGGAGAATGGGACACCCTGGCCCTGGCCTATGGAGATTTCTCGGAGTTCGAGTTCAAGAGGCTGCAGATTCGGTCGCGGCGTCGAGCTGGCCGATCTTGCGATGGCGGTCTGCGAGGATCACGAACTCGATGGCGCTTCGAGTTACTTTTCCGGCGTCAAGGCGTGGAACCTGCTGTCCTTGGGCAGATGGGACGAGGCCCGCGCCGCGGCCGAGGCGGGGCTGAAGCCGACGATCGCGGCGGCATCGTCACAGGCCCGGTTTCCGGCGGCGATCGCCCTCGTCCAGCACATGACGCGCACCGGCGAGGGGGTGGATCCGAGGATCGAGGAGGAGATGTCGCAGGCGGAACGGTGGACCGAGGCGGTGATGCATCTCTGGATCTTCGCCACGACCCTGGCCGAGCGCGCCTGGCTGGGCCTTGGAGGGGAAGACAGGGCCGTCGCGCTTCTGGAGGAATGCGTGCAGCGGGTGTCCGACATCCGCATGGTTCCCGATGTCCTCCTCTGGCTGCGCCGGCTGCGGCCGGAGCGGGAATTCGACGGGATCGAGGCTCTGCCGGCCCCGTTCCGGCGCCAGCTGACCGGGGACTGGAGGGCCGCGGCGAGCAGCTGGGCCGAGGTTCACGCGCCATACGAACAGGCGCTCGCCCTCTGCGAAGGCGATGAGACGGCCTGCAACGAGGCTCTCGCCCTGCTCGATCGTCTGGGCGCCGGACCGGTCATCGAGAGGATCCACGACAGGATGAGGCGAAACGGCATGGCCGTCGCGCGGCGCGGTCCGCAAGCGTCGACCGCGGAAAATCCCGGAGGCCTCACCCGTCGCCAGATGGACGTCCTGTTCCTGCTCGGGGAGGGCCTGTCCAACGCGCGGATCGCCGACCGGCTCTTCGTCTCTCCCAAGACCGTGGATCACCACGTCTCCGCGATCCTGGCGAAACTGGAGGCGTCGACGCGCGGAGAGGCCGCCGCGATCGCCAGAAAGGAGGGCCTGCTGGACAACGCGCTCGCACCGACCTGCGCGCACATGAGGTTCGAGGTCGCGCGGCGATCCCGAGAGACTTGATCGTGACGCGCAACAGCAATTGTTCAGGTCACCCCCCTGACCACAAGCTTGACCCCTCAATCCCGACAGGAAGGTGGCAAGCCGTTTTCCAGCCAGTTTCCAGCCGGTTCCCAGCCTCAACGACTCCCCCGTTAACCCCTGAAGTAGTGTCAAAGATCTTTCGCACTTTCGTTCACGCGACGATGGCTCCTTGGGTTTGATCCGCGAACAGCGGGGTCATGTTGATGTACTTCCGGGTTGACCACTGCGTCCCGGCAATGTGGCGCAGGCGGGCCGCTGCGAGGTTGAGGCAGGACTTCCCGTCCGGAAACGCGCCGACTACGCTGGTGCGGCGCCGGATCTCTCGCATGATCCGCTCCAGCGGGTTGTTTGTTCTCAGCTTGATCCAATGGCTATCGGGAAAGCCGTAGTAGGACAGGGTCTCGTGCCCGCTTTCCTCGAGCAGCTCGGCGGCCTTGGTCAGCTTCATCGCGCGCAGGTCCGCGATGACAGCGGCCATCTTCTCGGCGGCGGCCTTGCGGTTCTCCTGGGCATGGATCGCCTTCAGCATCTTCGCGATGTCCCGGACCTTTCCGGACGGGACGAGGCTGAAGACGTTGCGGTAGAAATGCACGCGGGGGCTGTTGAAGAAGCCTTCCGGAGCTCGATTCCATGAGCCGGGCGGTTCATGGGAAGGCGGCATGCTCGGACGGAAGGAACGCGGTCAGCTGGAGCTGTTCATGACGGGTTCGTTGCGTCAGCTCGTGCCCGACGATCATGTCCTCGCGCGGGTGGATCGCGTGCTCGACTTCTCCTGGTGTCAACGGCGGCGAAAAAGTCGGCCACGGGGCGGCGCAAAACCAGGCCAGTGGCTGGGCGCCAAGCGCCATGGCGCGCGCGCTCACAATGTAGCTGGCGCGGGCCATGGCGCTTTGGCCCGCAGGGCCAACCCTGCTTCGGCGGATCAGGCGGAGGTTTCGGCTTTCCGGGCGCGGCTCTGACCGAGACGGTAGCTGTCGCCGTTCATCTCGAGGATGCTGACGTGGTGGGTCAGCCGGTCGAGCAGGGCGCCGGTGAGACGCTCGGAGCCGAACACCTCGGTCCATTCGTCGAACGGCAGGTTGCTGGTGATCAGTGTGGCGCTGCGTTCGTAGCGCTGCGAGATCAGCTCGAACAGCAGCTCTGCGCCGGTTTTGCTGAGGGGGACGAAGCCCAACTCGTCGATGATCAGGAGCTTCTGGCCGGCGAGCTGCTTCTGCAGACGAAGCAGGCGGCGCTCGTCGCGGGCCTCCATCATCTCGTTGACCAGCGCCGCGGCGGTGGTGAACGCAACCGACAGGCCTTTCTGGCAGGCGGCCAGGCCCAATCCCAGCGCGGCGTGCGTCTTGCCGGTGCCGCTGGGCCCGAGAGCGATGACATTCTCGCGCCGCTCGATCCATTCGCAGCGGGCCAACTCCAGCACCTGCATCTTGTTGAGCTTCGGGATCGCCTTGAAGTCGAAGCTGTCGAGGCTCTTGGCGACCGGGAACTTCGCGGCCTTGATGCGGCGCTCGATCATCCGCCGCTCGCGGTCGATCAGCTCCAGCTCGACCAGCCGGGCCAGGAACTGGACGTGATCCAGCCCCTCGGCCGCGCATTGGCGGGCGAGCTTGTCGTATTCCCTGAGGAAGGTCGGCAGCTTCAGCGTCTTCAGGTGATTGGCGAGCAGGATCCGCGGCGCGTCGCTCATGCCGCGTCGCCTGACATCAGGCACATGTAGCTGGCCGCCGAGGTGGTCGCGACGGTGGCGCGCGGCAGGTAGGGATAGACGTCGAGGTCCAGCCTCGGCGGCCGTTTCTCGACATGGCAGAGAACGAGGTGCTTGACGGCGTCGAAGCCGACAGCGCCCAGCTGCAGCGCCTTCTTCACGGCGGCATGCAGGTCGTCGACGCCAAAGGTCTCCAGCAGGCGCAGGACCTGGACATACTCGCGGCGTCCGGCCTTGATCATCCGCGCCTCCATCAACCGGCGCAGGGTCGCGAACTCGGGCGGCAGGTCCCATTCCGCCAGCGGGGCCGCCTGGTCGAGAGCGTTGATCTTCCTCTCGATCAGCGGGAGGTAGTGGACCGGATCGAAGACCATGTCCTCGCGGTCGTAGCAGCGCGGATGCCGCGCGATGATGTCGCCGCCGCAGCCGATCACGACCGCATCGACATAGCCGCGGATCCAGACATCGCGATGGCCGTAGGCCACCGGCACCGAGTAGTCGTTGGTCTTGTAGCGCACCAGCGACTGGGAGCTGACCCGCCCCGTGGCCTGGTCGCAGGCGTCGAACGGCGCCGCCGGCGGCTCAGTCATTGCGGCCAGGTCCCGCGCCAGCCGCTCCCCGATGGTCTCCGCATGGCCCCGCAAGACATCGGCCTGGCGCCTGCGGCACTGAGCTTCCAGATGGGCGTTGAACGCGTCCCAGCTTGCGAACCGCGGGATCGGCACCATGAAGTTGCGGCGGGAATAGCCGACCAGACCCTCGGCATTGCCCTTGTCGTTGCCCTTGCCAGGGCGGCCGTAGCGGTCGCGGCACAGATAGTGCGACAGGAACCCGTTGAAGAGCAGGGCACGCCGCCGCGTCCCGTCGGGCAGGATCTTCGACACCAGGCATCTGTCGTTGTCGTAGAGCACCGAGACCGGGACCTTGCCGAAGAAGGCGAAGGCGTGGAGGTGGCCGTCCACCCACGCTTCGGCAGTCGCCGCCGGATACGCCCGCACAAAGCAGGCGTCGCTGTGCGGGAGGTCCATGACGAAGAAATGAGCCTTCTGCAGCACGCCGCCGACGATGGCCTCCGCTTCGCCGAAGTCGGCTTGGGCATGCCCCGGCGGATGCGCCAGCGGCACGAACATCTCGCGGCCGCGCCGCTCGCGCTCACGCATGTAGTCCTTCACGATCGTGTAGCCGCCGGTGAAACCGTGCTCGTAGCGAAGCCGCTCGAACACCCGCTTCGCGGTGTGCCGCTGCTTGCGGTGAACCGCGCGATCACCCTCCAGCCAGCCGTCGATGATCCCGGTGAACCCGTCCAGCTTCGGCCGCTTCACCGGGGCCGTCCGCCGGTAGCCGGGCGGAACCGAGAAGGCCAGCATCTTACGCACGCTGTCGCGCGAGACGCCAAAGTGCCGGGCCGCCTCTCGCTGGCTCATGCCCTCCGCGCAGGCCAGACGAACCTTGCGATACATGTCCACGGTGATGATCCTCCCGCCCTCCCCAGCAACTGCAGGAAGGACAAAGGTGGACGACTATTGCGCCGCCCGCAGCGAGGTCAGCCCGCCGCTCCCGTGGCCGACTTTTCCACCGCCGTTCTCATCGACGCGGCCGGGGTCTCCTTCGTCTCGATCACCCAGGCCTTCAACACCACGACCTCGATGGGAAGGCTGACGCTGAACGTGCTGCTCTCCTTCGCCCAGTTCGAGCGCGAGGTCACCGCCGAGCGCATCCGCGACAAGATCGCCGCCTCCAAGGCCAAGGGCATGTGGATGGGCGGGATCGTCCCGATCGGCTACCGGCTGGAGGCGCGCCGGTTGCTGCCGGAGCCCGAGGAGGCCGCGCTGGTGCGGCGGATCTTCGAGCGTTACCTGGCGCTCGGCTCGGTGAATGCGCTCAAGGCCAAGCTTCATGCCGAGGGCGTCCGGACACCGGTCCGCCGGCATCGCCGCGGACGCATCACCGGCGGATGCGCCTTCTCCCGCGGCAAGCTCTACGCCATGCTCGCCAACCCGATCTTCATCGGCAGGATCAGGCACAAGGGAACCGTGCATCCCGGACAGCACGACGCGATCGTCGACGAGGGCCTGTGGGACGCGGTGCAGCAGCGTCTTGCCGCCAAGCGCCAACGGCTATCGACCGGACGAGCCGCCCAGAACCCGAGCCCGCTCGCCGGCCGGCTGTTCGATCCCGATGGCCGCAAGATGCGGCCGAGCCACGCCAGCAAGAACGGACGGCGCTATCGCTACTACGTCAGCGCCGATCTGATCGAGGACGGCGTCGCCCATGGCGCGCGCGGCTGGCGCATCCCGGCGGAAGAACTCGAGGCCGCCGTCGCGCACACCATCGCCGCGAAGCTGCGGGACCCGGACCTCCAGGCGCAGCTGCTCCGTTCGCTCGGGTCCAAAGACGACGCATCCGCCATCGTCATGGACGGGTGCTCGGAGCTGATCGCCCTGCTGGGGAATCCCGCCTCCGAAGCAGGAAGGGAGACGCTGCGAGAACTGGTCGCCCGCGTGGACCTCTCCGGGGCCGAACTGAAGGCGAGGTCGACTTCGCGCAGTTTTCAAATTCCACGAAGGAACGGTCTCTCCGATCTGGCCGGGCTCGAAGCTTCCCGCCTTCGGCCCGCCGCCGCGCCGCTGCGGCTGCAACGGCGCGGCCCGGAGCTGCGCGTGATCCTCGGCGGCGCGGCGGCCCCGCCGGCGCTGCCGATCCGCTCCTCGTCCGCACCGTGATCGAGGCGCGCCGCCGGCTCGCCGACTATCTCGATCCCGACGGGCGTCGGAGCATCGGCGACATCGCCCGCCGCGAAGGCGCGGACGTC
>CAVOZD010000008.1:0-61956 GCA_963700835.1 uncultured Alphaproteobacteria bacterium | reverse complement strand
GCTGGGCTGGACCGCGAACGCGATGGTGGTCTGGGAGGCTCCCGAGGAGATGATCGAGGCTGCGGGGCGCGGCTTGCGGCGCAGCCGGGCGTGACGCTGTGCTATCAGCGCCGGCCGGCGGAACGCGACTGGCCCTATACGCTCTACTGCATGATCCATGCCCGCTCGCGCGAGGAGGCGCTGGCCACCCTCGCACAGACCGAGGCGGCGGCCGGGCTGGCCGGGTTGCCGCGCGAGATCCTGTTTTCGTTGCGCTGCTTCAAACAGAGAGGGGCGCGCTCGTCGCATTGGCGCAGGGAGACGCCGCATGAGACGCGAAGTGATCGATGTCGAACCGCTCGACCGCGCCATCGTGAACCGTCTGCAGGACGGCTTTCCGCTCGTGCCGGAGCCCTATGCCGTGGTGGCGGAGGAGCTTGGTATCTCCGCAGACATGCTGATCGAGCGCATCGCACGGCTTCGCGAGAGCGGGGTGATCACCCGCTTCGGGCCGTTCTTCGATGCGGCGGCGATGGGCGGCGCGTTCTGCCTCTGTGCGATGGCGGTCCCACCGGCACGGTTCGACGCCGTGGCCGAGGCCGTGAACGCGCTGCCCGAGGTCGCGCACAACTACGAACGCGCGCACCGCCTGAACATGTGGTTCGTGCTCGCCACGGAAACACCGGCGGGCATCGCGGCAGCGGCCTGTCGGATCGAGGCGGCCACGGGCCTCGAGGTCCTGCTCTTCCCCAAGATCGAGGAATTCTACATCGGCTTCCGGGTGGCGGCATGAGCGTCGACAGCCTCGACCGCCGCATCATCGCCGCCACGCAGGGCGGGCTGCCGCTCGATCCGCGGCCTTATGCGGTGGTGGCGGAGAAGACCGGTCTGACCGAAGCCGAGGTGATCGACCGGCTCGCATCGATGCAGGCGCGCGGGATCGTTCGCCGGATCGCGGCGGCGCCGAACCATTATGCGCTCGGGATGGTGGCCAACGGCATGACGGTCTGGGACGTGGACGACGCCCATGCCTCGCGGCTGGGCAAGCTGGTGGGGGCGCTCGACTTCGTGAGCCACGCCTATCTGCGGCCCAGGGCGCTGCCCGACTGGCCGTACAATCTCTTCGCGATGGCGCATGGCGCCGACCGGGCGGAGGTCGAGGAGAAGCGGGCCGAGATCGCGGCGCTGCTCGGGCCGGCCTGCCGGTCGGGCGACGTGCTCTATTCCACCCGCATCCTCAAGAAAACCGGCCTGCGACTGGCCGGGGGAGCCGCCTGATGTTCCGCCTGTCGCACTACATGAACGAGCTGGCCGCACCCGAGATGGCCCCGGTCCGGCGCCGCGGCTTCGGCGGCGACCCGAAGCCGGTGGTGATCTGGAACCTCACGCGGACCTGCAACCTGAGGTGCCGGCACTGCTATACGACGTCGGCCAATATCCCGTTTCCCGGCGAACTGACCCATGAGCAGGCGATGGCGGTGCTGGACGATCTCGAGCAGTTCCGCATTCCCGCATTGATCCTCTCGGGCGGCGAGCCCCTCTCTCGCTTCGACTTCTTCGATCTGGCGCCCAGAGCGCGCAAGGCCTGCCGCTATCTGGCGCTGTCGTCGAACGGCACGGCGCTCGTGGGGGGCGTGGCGGATCGGATTGCCGATATCGGCTTCGACTATGTCGGCGTCAGCCTCGACGGGATCGGCGCGACCAACGACTGGTTCCGCGGGCGCGACGGCGCGTTCCGCGAGGCGCTCGACGGCATCCGGGCCTGCAAGGCGCGTGGGGTGAAGGTCGGGCTTCGCTACACCATGACCAGGGACAACGCCGAGCAGTTGCCGGACATGGTGCGGCTCTGCGAGGACGAGGGGATCGACAAGTTCTATCTCTCGCATCTGGTCTATGCGGGGCGCGGCGACAAGCATCGCGGCGAGGATGCGGAGCGGGAGCGGGCCCGCTCAGCCATCGCGTTTCTGGTGGAGAAGGCGTGGAAATCGGCGCAGGCCGGCGAGCAATTCGAGATCGTGACCGGCAATAACGACGCCGACGCGGTGTGGTTCCTGCGCTGGGCCCAGGAGCGGTTCCCGGCGAAGCGGGTCGCGCATCTGCGGGACGTGCTCGAGGCCTGGGGCGGCAATTCGGCCGGAGTGGGCGTCGCCAACATCGATCCGCAGGGCAAGGTGCATCCTGACACCTACTGGTCGGATTACACCGTCGGCAACGTCAAGGAGCGCCGGTTCTCGGAGCTCTGGACCGGCGACGATCCGATGCTCGCGCAGCTCCGCCTCCGTCCGCGCCCGCTCAAGGGGCGCTGCGGCGCCTGCGCCTACAAGGCGGTCTGCGGCGGCAACACCCGGATCCGGGCGCTGCAGGTCACCGGCGACCCCTGGGCCGAGGATCCGGCCTGTTTTCTCGACGACGGCGAGATCGGCGTCGACATGGAGGCCGCCCGTCTCGACGTCACGCCGTTCCGCGGGAAGAGCCATGATCCGATCCATAATTTCCACTAGCCTCTTGCTGCTGCTCGCGGCGCCCATCGCCGCCGATCCCCGCGCCACCTACGCCGACCACTGCGCGGAGTGTCACGGCGCGGCCCGTCTCGGCGGAATCGGGCCCGCGCTGATCCCGGAGACGCTGGGGCGCATGCGCGGTCCGGACCTGTCGGCGGTGATCGCCGAAGGCCGTTGCGGCGACGCAGATGCCCGCCTTCGCCGAGACGCTGGACGCGTCGGAGATCGCGGCGCTGGCGGCGTATCTCGAGACCCCGCTCGCGGAGGTTCCGGCCTGGGGGATTGAGGACATCGCCGCGTCGCGCGAGATGAACCCCGATTACGTCGCCGCCGCGGCCCCGCTCTTCGAGGCCGATCCGATGAACCTCTTCGTGGTGGTCGAGACCGGGGACCATCATGTCAGCGTGCTCGACGGCGATCGCTTCGAGGTGATCGACCGGTTCCCGACGCCTTTCGCGGTGCATGGCGGGCCGAAGTTCTCGCCGGACGGGCGGCATGTCTTCGTGATGTCGCGCGACGGCTGGGTGCAGAAATACGATCTCTGGTCGCTTGCGGAGGTCGGGCGGGTGCGCGCCGGGCTCAACAGCCGCAACATCGCGATGTCGAAGGACGGCAGATGGCTGGCGGTGGCGAACTACCTGCCGGCGTCGCTGACGATCCTCTCGACGGAGGACCTCTCGGTCGCGCGGATCTTCGACGTCGCCGCCAAGGACGGCACGCCGAGCCGGGTCTCGGCGGTCTATCAGGCCCCGCCCCGCGACAGCTTCATCCTCGCGCTCAAGGACGCCCCCGAGATCTGGGAGATCGCCACCGACCCGGACGCGCCGCCGGTCTACGAGGGGTTCGTGCACAGCCGCGAGAAGGGCATGGTCGAGGCGATTCCCTCCTCGGAAGGGTTGTTCGCCCGGCGGCGGATCGAGATCTCGGAGCCTCTCGACGATTTCTTCTTCACGCCGGACTACGTCAACCTGATCGGCGCGGCGCGCGACGGCGAACGCGGCGTGGTGGTCAACCTGCGCGTCGGACGCGAGATCGCCGAATTGCCGCTGCCAGGCATGCCGCATCTGGGCTCCGGCATCTCGTGGATGCGCGACGGGCGCCGTGTCATGGCGACGCCGCATCTCAAGGAGGCCCGTCTCTCGGTGATCGACATCGACGATTTCAGCGTCTTCGACACCATCGAGACGATGGGGCCGGGCTTCTTCCTGCGCAGCCACGAGAACACGCCCTATGTCTGGGCGGACGTGTTCTTCGGGCCGAACCGCGACCTGATGCACGTCATCGACAAGGAAAGCCTCGAGATCGTCGAGACGCTGCGCCCCGAGCCGGGCGCGACGGTGGCGCATGTGGAGTTCGACCGCGACGGCCGGCACGCGCTGGTGAGCATCTGGGAGGATGACGGCGCGGTGATCGTCTACGACGCGAAGACGCTTCGGGAGGTCAAGCGCCTTCCGATGAAGAAGCCCTCGGGAAAATACAACGTCTGGAACAAGGTGACGTTTTCCGATGGCACCAGCCACTGATACGGCGCCGGACGGCGGGGCGCGCGCGCCGCGATCGCTCTGGCGTCTGTCGGCGCTGCTCTATCCCTTTGTCGCGGCCGCGATGGCCATCAACCTGTTCCTGCTGGGCCTGATGGGACAGGCCGCGGGCCTGCCGTCGCTGACACCGACGGCGGCGCTGGCGCTTGGCGCGCTGACCGGCTTTCCGGCCACCTGGCTTGCGGCGCGCTGGGTGCGCAGGCTGATCGAAGCGGCGGAATAGCCCCGTCCGGTTGCCCCGACGCTTGGCCGCGGACCCCGTGTGCGGGGCTCTCGGCGAGGGCCCCCGGCATGGCGGCCTGGCCGCGGAAAGGCGCGTGTTGCCGTCGCCCGAGTTCTTGGGCAGGTTCCCCCTGGCCGTCTGCGCGTCCGAGCGCGACGGGGGAGAAGGAACGCGCGGGATCGAGGGGACATGAGCGTGGCTACCGGGATCATCGGCGTTGGCGCGATCGGCCGCGATCATGCCCGACGTGTCGAACAGGTCGTGCCGGGCGCGCGGGTCGCGGCGCTCTTTGACATCGACCGCGCGCGCGCGAAGGCCGTCCGGGAGGCGATCGCGCCGGACGCGGAGGTGTTCGAAACCGGCGAGGCCCTGATCGCGTCCCCGAGCGTGGGCTCGGTGCTGGTGGCCTCGACCGGCGCGAGCCACGAACGCTACGTGCTGGCGGCGATCGCCGCAGGCAAGCCTTGCTTCTGCGAAAAGCCGCTGGCGACCACGGCCGCGGGCGCGCGCCGCATCGTCGACGCCGAGATTGCGGGCGGCGGACGGCTGGTGCAGGTCGGCTTCATGCGCCGTTACGACGCCGGGTACCGGATGTTGAAGCGGGCGACCAGTGAAGCGATCGGCCGGCCACTGATGGTGCACGCGGCCCATCGCAACCTTGCGTCGCCCGAAGGCTATGTCAGCGCCATGGCGATCCACGACACGCTCATCCACGAGATCGACGTGCTGCGCTGGCTGCTGGAGGATGATTACGTTTCGGCGCAAGTGATCCTGCCGCGCCGGACCTCCCATGCGCCGGAAGGCCTGATTGACCCGCAGATCGTGCTGCTCGAGACCGTGAGAGGCGTTCGCATCGACGTCGAGGTTTTCGTGAACTGCCGCTACGGCTATGACATCCGCTGCGAGGTGGTGGGCGAGGAAGGGACCGCGAGCCTGCCCGAGCCGATGGCGGTCTCGCTGCGCCGGGACGCCGCGCTGCGAACGCCGATCCTGACCGACTGGAAGGAGCGCTTCATCGAAAGCTATGATGCCGAGCTTGGGGACTTCATGGCTGCGGCCGCCCGAGGGGTCGCGACCGGGCCGAGCGCCTGGGACGGCTACGCCGCCGCGGTCGCCGCGGACGCCTGCCTTGCGGCGCAGGCGTCCCCCGGGCGCATCATTCCGATCAAGCTGCCGGCCCGGCCGACGTTCTACGACTGATGGGCGTGGTCGCCTGGTCACCGGTCACCCACACCTGAGAGACGGAGCCGTTCATGCCCGACCTTCTTCGACGCCCCTTCGGCGGCCACGGCAAGGTGCACGAGATCACGCCAGCCGCCGCGGGCTGGCGCTATGTGGGTTTCTCGCTCTGGCGGCTGCACCCGGGCGAGATCGCGACCGAGCGCGCCAGCGAACGCGAGGTCATTCTGGTGATGGTCGAGGGCAAGGCGCGCATCTTCGGGGCGGGGCGTGACTGGGGCATGCTCGGCGACCGGATGGACGTCTTCGAGAAGACGCCGCCGCATTGCCTCTACCTTCCCGGCGGCGCCGACTGGACGGCGACCGCGGAGACCGACTGCGTGCTCGCGGTCTGCTCCGCGCCGGGCCACGGCGGCCATCCGCCGCGGCGGATCGGTCCGGAAGGCATCGTCCTGACCGAGCGCGGCAGGGGCGCCAACGCCCGCCACATCAACAACATCGCGATGGAGGCCGAGGATTTCTGCGACTCGCTCCTGGTGACCGAGGTGTTCACGCCCGCCGGGCACTGGTCCTCCTATCCCAGCCACCGCCACGACGAGGACGACTATCCGCGCGTCACCTATCTCGAGGAGACCTACTACCATCGGATCAACCCGAAGGACGGCTTTGGGGTCCAGCGCGTCTACACCGATGACGGCTCGCTCGACGAGACCATGGCGGTGCGCGACGGCGACGTCGTGCTGGTGCCGCGCGGCCATCACCCCTGCGGCGCGCCATACGGCTTCGAGATGTACTATCTCAACGTTATGGCCGGCCCGCTGCGGAAGTGGCGTTTCCTGCCGGCGCCGGAGGTGGCCTGGATCATTGAGCGCGACGCGGCCGACCCGCCTGACCCTGGGCAAACATCCGACTAACCCCGGGCAACCCTCCGAGTGACCTCGGGGCGGTCGCCGATTTGCTTCCCGAGCCGGGGCGGTTATCAAGGTCGCTCCTCGGCCGCCCTTCCTTGAGGCCTGCGGCGGCAGCCGGCGGCCGTGGACGGATCGGAGGAGGTGCGCGCATGCCCGCTGACCCAGCCAGAGAGGCGGCCCGCCTCTCCGTCGCCCCGATGATGGACTGGACCGACCGGCACTGCCGGATGTTCCATCGCCGGTTCACCCGGCGGACCCTGCTCTACACGGAGATGATCACGGCGGCGGCGGTGACGCGCGGACCGCGGGCGCGGCTTCTGCGCTTCGATCCCGAGGAGCGGCCGCTCGCGCTCCAGCTTGGCGGCTCGGCGCCCTCGGAACTCGCCGAGGCGACGCGCATCGCCGTCGATCACGGCTTCGACGAGATCAACCTCAACGTCGGCTGTCCGTCCGATCGCGTGCAGTCGGGTTGTTTCGGCGCGGCGCTGATGCGCACGCCCGATCTTGTCGCGGACTGCGTGCGCGCGATGATCGCCGCGGCGGGGCCGACGCCGGTCACCGTCAAGTGCCGGATCGGCGTGGACGAGCAGGACCCGCGCGTGGCGCTGCCCGACTTCCTTCGGCGCATGGCCGACGCCGGCGTAGGCCGCGTCGCCATCCACGCCCGCAAGGCGTGGCTCGAGGGCCTGAGCCCGAAGCAGAACCGCGAGGTCCCGCCGCTCGACCATGATCTTGTCGTCGCGATGAAGGTGGAGTTCCCCTCCCTCTTCATCTCTGTCAACGGCGGCGTCCAGGATCTCGACCAGGCGCTGGGCTTTCTCGGGCGCGGGCTCGACGGGGTGATGATCGGCCGCGCCGCCTACCACGATCCGGGTCTTCTCGCCGCCGCCGACCGCAGGATCTTCGGCGCGCCCGGACCCGACCCGACGCCGGAGGCGGCGGTCGAGGCCATGTTGCCCTACATCGAGGCCGAGCGCGCCGCGGGCGCGCGGCTCAACCAGATCACCCGGCACATGCTCGGGGCCTTCGCCGGGCGGCCTGGCGCGCGGGCATGGCGGCGGGCGCTCTCGGAGGACGCTCACCGCCCGGGGGCAGGGCCCGAGACCGTGCGCGCGGCACTCGATCTCGTCCGCGAGCGCCAAGCGGAAACCGTTTGAAGCGCGCCGCGGCGCAGGCTAGGGGCGGGCGATGACCGCCGTCGACGTTCCGCTCCTGATCCAGCTCTCCGTGCTCCTGCTCGCCATCGGCGCCTTTGCCGGGGTGATCGCGGGCCTGCTCGGCGTGGGCGGCGGCATCGTGCTGGTGCCGACCTTCCTCTTCGCTTTCACCAGCCTCGGCTTCGACGGGCCCCGCATCATGCAGGTGTGCCTGGCCACCTCGCTGGCGACCATCGTCGTCACCTCGTGGCGGTCGGTGCGCGCGCACGACCGGCGCGGCGCGGTGGACTGGGGGATCCTGCGGGCCTGGGCCCCGGGCGTCGCCGCAGGCGCGGCGGCGGCCGTCGTCGTCGCAGGCGGGATGCGCTCGACCGAGCTGATGCTGATCTTTGGCGTGCTTGGAACCTTCGTGGGGCTCTACATCGGGTTCGGGCGCGACAGCTGGCGGCTCGGCGACGCCATGCCCGCAGGCGTCTCCCGCCTCGTCACCGGCCCCGCGATCGGCTTTCTCTCGGTTCTCATGGGCATCGGCGGCGGCAGCTTCGGAGTGCCGCTGATGCGCCTCTTCGGCGTGCCGATCCACCGCGCCGTGGCCACGGCGGCAGGCCTCGGCATGGTGATCGCGGCGCCCTCGGTGGCGGGCTTCCTGCTCTCGGGCTGGTCGGTCCCCGACAAGCCGCCGCTCACGGTGGGCTACGTGAACCTGCCCGCCTTCGCGATCGTCGTGCTGATGACGCTTCTGACCGCTCCCCTGGGCGCGCGCCTCGCCCACGCCATGGACCCCACGCCGCTCAAGCGGGCCTTCGCGTTCTTCATCATCGTCATGGCGCTCAACATGCTGCGCAAGGCCTTGCTGACCGGCTGAGCGCCAGTGTCAGCCGGTGTCGCCGCGCCGCGCCGCGCGTCCGCCGCGACGGACGGGCCGCGCCGCGGCCTCCCTGCCCGGTAGTTCCGCCATAACCCGGGACCGCGCTGCCGCGCCCATGCGGCTCCACCCGGCGATCTCGTCGATGGTGCGCCGGCAGCCCAGGCACAGCCGCGAGACCGGATCGATCACGCAGGTCTTCACGCAGGGGCTCTCGATCTCCTCGCGCCGCCAGACTTCGTCGCTCATGCGCCTTCCCCGTCGATCAGCCGGCCGTCCCGGCGCAGCACGCGGCATATAGCCCGCGCGCCGGGAAAGGGTCGACCCCTCCCGCGCGCCCTGGCTCTCAGCGCCCCACGGCCCCGAGATGGCCGAGCCGGTCGAGGAGCCCCTGCAGGATGTAGCCTGCGGCGACGTGGTCGATGACCTCGGCGCGGCGGCGGCGCGAGACGTCGGCGTCGAGCAGCGCGCGTTCGGCGGCCACCGTAGAGAGCCGCTCGTCCCAGAACACGATCGGCGGCGGGTCGAGGCCGGCGAGATTGCGCGCGAAGGCCCGCGTCGACTGGGCGCGCGGCCCCTCGCTGCCGTCCATGTTGATGGGCAGGCCCACCACGATCCCGCAGATCGCCCGGCCGGCCGCGATGGCCAGGAGCTCGGCCGCGTCGAGGCCGAATCGCCGACGCCGCACCGTCTGCAGCGGCGTCGCCACCTGCCGGAAGCCGTCCGAGACCGCGACGCCGATGGTCTTCTCGCCGAAGTCGATCCCCATCAGCGCCCCCCGCTCCGGCAAGGCTGCGGCGAAGGCCGCGACGTCTCCGAAGACCTCTGCGGTCACTGGATCACTTCGCCGTCGCGCGCGGCCTGTTCGATCACCGCCAGCGCTGCAGGGTCGTCGGCATAGGCCGTCCGCGCCGCATCCCAGGCCTCGGCGGCGTCGGCGATGCGGCCCATGACCCCGAGCGAGCGGATGAGGCGCGCCCAGTCCTCCGGCGGGCCGCCTTCGGTTTCGAGGCGGCCGCCGAGCTGGTCCACCATGCCGGCGATCATCGCCTCGCGCTCCTCCGCGCTGAGCGCCGCGGCCGCCTCCATCTCGTCCCGGGTCGGTCCCGAGGGCGGATCGGGCGGCGGCATGCCCGCCATTCGGGCGATCTCGTCGATCTGGCCGTAGACCGCGGCGATCCAGGGCGCATCGGGCGGCCCGTCGCGCAAGAGGCCCATCCAGAGGTCGTAGGCGATCTCCGGCCGGCCGCCCTGCGCCGCCGACAGGCCGGCGTAGTAGCGCCCGAGCGGATCGCCCGGGTCGATCTCGAGCGCGCGCCGGATCGCGCCTTCGGCCTCGGGGGAGACGTACCCGTTGGCGGCGATGATCATCAACTCGCCCCATTCGACCAGTTCGCCCGCCGTCGCCGCGGCGCCGCGCAATTCGACCACGCGCGCCTGGGCCGCATGCGCCTCCGACCAGCGGCCGAGCGCGGCCATGCTGCGCGCCAGAAGCCGGAAGCCTTCGATGTCGTCGGGCCGGTCCTCGAGCGCGGCCGCCAGCCGCTCGACCATCGCGGCGTCGGCGGGCGCGACCTGCGCTGCGGGCGGGGCGGCTGCGTCGGCCGCGATCATCGCCTCGGCGGTCGCCTGATCGGGGCGCCCGGCATAGGCCTCAGCCATCAGGGCCCGCCGCGCCTCGAGCGGCTGGTCGCCGTAGCCCGGTCGGCCGATCGTCGCGTAGAGCCACACGGCGCCTGCCAGCCCCGCGACGATTGCCAAAGCGCCTACGACGCGCGACGCCGCCCTTGGTTCGGTCGCGGCGTCGGTCTCGCCCGCTTCCGCCTCCGCCGCGGCTAGCAGACGGCGGGCGACCTCGGCGCGGGAAGCCTCCGCCTCGCGCGCCTCGAGAACGCCGCGGGCCAGGTCCGCGTCGATTTCGCGTATCTGGTCGCGATAGACCTGCATGTCGTAGCTCGACCGCCGTCCGGCGCGCGCGCGGCCGCGCATCAGCGGCGCAAAGACCAGCGCCAGAATCATCAGGCCGAAGCCCGCCGCAATCGCCCAGAAGACTGTTTCGGAAGGCATATCGCCCCTTTCTCCTGCCGCCGAGACCCTATCCACGCCGGCGGTCGGGCGCAACGTCGCGCGGGACGCACGAGGCTGTTCGGACGGGCCAGAGCGTCGACAATGTCGTGAACGGAAAGCCAAGCGGCGGAACCGGGATTGGCGCTCGCCGCGGATTGCGGCAAGAGGGTCCGATCGTCACCGGCCCCGGACGGAGCACAGCGCCCATGCGCCGCTATTCTGCCTTCGCCATCGCGCGCGAAGCCCTGCGCCAGCACCGCGGCTGGCGGCGCGCCTGGGCCGCGCCCGAGCCGCGATCCTCCTACGACGTGGTGATCGTCGGCGCGGGCGGCCACGGGCTGGCGACCGCCTACTATCTCGCCAAGCGCCACGGCGTGACCAACGTCGCGGTGCTCGAGAAGGGCTGGCTCGGCGGGGGCAACACCGGGCGCAACACCACCATCATTCGTTCGAACTATCTCCAGCCCGCCTCGGCGGCGATCTACGAGCTCTCGCGCTCGCTATACGAGACGCTGAGCCAGGAGCTCAACTTCAACATCATGTTCTCCCCGCGCGGGGTGATGCTTCTCGCCCAGACCGAGCACGAGCGGCGCGCGCTCCATCGCACCGCACACGCCAACCGGCTGGCCGGAATCGACACGGAGATGATATCGCCCGCCGCGGTCAAGCGGCTGGCGCCCTGCATCAACCTCGCGGGTCCGCGCTACCCGGTGCTCGGGGCGCTCTGGCAGCCGCGCGGCGGCACCGCGCGACATGACGCGGTGGCGTGGGGCTACGCGCGCGCGGCCTCAGACATGGGCGTGCACATCCTCCAGAACTGCGAGGTCCAGGGCGTAGACCGGGACGCGACCGGCGTCACCGGCGTCCGCACTTCGAGGGGGGCGATCGCCTGCAAGAAACTCTGCATCGTTGTCGCGGGGTCCTCCGGCGTGCTGGCCGAAATGGCGGGCTTCCGGCTGCCGGTCGAATCGGTTGCTCTGCAGGCGCTGGTTTCCGAGCCGATCAAGCCCGCCATCGACTGCGTGATCATGGCCAACACCGTGCACGGCTACATCTCGCAGTCCGACAAGGGGGAGATGGTGATCGGCGGCGGCGCGGACGGCTACAACAACTACACCCAGCGCGGCAGCTTCCAGCACATCGAGGAGACGCTGCGCGCGCTCATCGAGACCTTCCCGATGCTCTCGCGGCTGAAGATGCTGCGCCAGTGGGGCGGCATCGTCGACATGACCGGCGACCGGTCGCCGATCATCGGCGTCACGCCGGTGCCGGGGATCTTCATCAACTGCGGCTGGGGCACCGGCGGCTTCAAGGCGATCCCGGGCTCGGGGGTGGCGACCGCGGAGATGGTCGCCAACGGCGCGCCCGGGCCGGTCGCCGGCCCGTTCGGCCTCGACCGCTTCGCCGAGGGCCGCATGATCGACGAGAGCGTCGCCGCGGCGGTGGCCCATTGATGGGCCGGACGCCTGACCTCGCCACGTTGCGGATGCGCCGTCGGTGCGGCGGACGCAAGACGTGCGGCGAGGTGATCGGAGGCGAGGCATGCTGCTCCTGACCTGTCCCTGTTGCGGCGTCGATGGCGAGGAGACCGAGTTCGCCCCCGGCGGCCAGGCGCATCTCACGCGCATGGGTCCGGGCAGCGACGACGACGCCTTCCGCGCCTACCTCTTCGAACGCCGCAACCCGCGCGGCGTCCATTTCGAGCGTTGGCGCCACGCGTTTGGCTGCGGCAAGTGGTTCCACGTGGCCCGCGACACGGCCACTCTCGAGGTCTTCGGGAGCTATTCCGCGCAAACCGCAAGACCGCCGGAGGAGATTCTGGCTCGGATCCGCTTGCGTCGGCCAGGATGGGAGTACGCCGCATGAGCGGGCGTCTTTCCGAGGGCGGACTCCTGATCGACCGGTCCGTGCCGGTCTCCTTCACCTGGAACGGGCGCAGGCTTTGGGGCTTTCGCGGCGACACGCTCGCTTCGGCGCTGCTCGCCAACGGCCGCACGCTGGTCGGGCGCAGCTTCAAGTACCACCGCCCCCGCGGCGTCGTCGCGAGCGGCGCAGAGGAGCCCAACGCGCTGGTCAACCTCGGCGCCGGGGCCCGCTTCGAGCCCAACGCCCGCGCCACCACCACCGAACTGCGCGACGGCCTCTCGGCCCGGAGCCAGAATCACTGGCCGAGCCTCGAATTCGACATCGGGGCGCTCAACGCGCTGATTTCGCCGATGTTTCCCGCGGGGTTCTATTACAAGACCTTCATCCATCCGCGCGCCGCCTGGAAGCATGTCTTCGAGCCGGTGATCCGCCAGTCGGCCGGGCTCGGCGCGGCCCCGGAGGATCCCGACGCGGATCGCTATGAGTATTTCTACGCCCATGTCGACGTGCTGATCGCCGGCGGCGGGCTCGCCGGCCTCGTCGCGGCCCGCGCCGCCGGCGCCGCCGGCGCGCGGGTGCTTCTGATGGAGCAGACGCCCCATGTCGGCGGCCGCGCCCGGACGGACCTTGACGCAGGTCCGGCGCTTGTCGCGCGGCTCGCTGCGGATCTCGCCGCCATGCCGAACGTCGCCGTCAGGACCCGGGCCATGGTGGCCGGCGTCTACGACCATGGCTATGCGCTGGCCAGCGAGTCGCTGTGCGAGGACGGCTCGGGCGGTCCACGCCAGCGGCTCTGGCGCATCCGCGCCCGTCGCATCGTCACCGCAACCGGCGCCATCGAGCGCCCGCTGGCCTTCGCCGGTAACGACGTGCCCGGCGTCATGCTCGCCTCCGCCGCACGGGACTACGCGACGCTCTGGGGCGTCGCGCCGGGCGCCCGGACGGTGCTGGTGACCAACAACGACGACGCCTATCGCACGGCGATCGCCCTGCGGAACGCCGGTCTCGAGGTGCCGGCGGTGCTCGACGCGCGGCCGTCGGCGCAGGGCGCGCTTCCCGCCGCGGCCCGCGCGCTGGGCCTGCGCGTGGCCGAAGGGTGCGGGATCGCCGCGGTCAAGGGCGGCAAGGCGGTCACCGGCGTGCGCGTCTGCCGTCAGGACGGGGAGGGCGACGTCATCGAGGAGATCGCTTGCGACGCCGTCGCGATGTCGGGCGGCTGGTCGCCGGTGGTGCATCTGTGGTCCCATTGCGGCGGAAAGCTCGCCTGGAGCGAGGCGCAGGCGTTCTTTGCGCCCGATCCGGACCGCCCGCCCACCGGGCGCGACGGCGCGGGTTTCGTCGCCGCCGCCGGGGCCGCCTCCGGCGTGCTTCACGCGGGTGATGTGGTTGCCGACGCCACCCTCGCCGGGGCGCGCGCCGCCGCCGACTGCGGCTTCGACGGCGCGGCCTCGCCACCGCCGGACGCGCACGCGCCCGACGAAGACCCGCTCGCCCCAGTCTGGTCGATGCCGGCGCGTGCGCGCGACAAGCTCCGCGCCAAGGCCTTCCTCGATTTCCAGAACGACGTGAAGGTCTCCGATGTGCGCCTCGCCGCGCAGGAGGGTTACGTCAGCGTCGAGCACACCAAGCGCTACACGACGCTCGGCATGGCGACCGACCAGGGAAAGCTTTCCAACATCAATGGCCTGGCCGTTCTTGCGGACGCTCTCGCCGCGCCGATCGCGCAGGTGGGCACCACCACCTTCCGGCCGCCCTATGCGCCGGTTGTCTTCGGGGCGCTGGCGGGCGAGGCCCGTCTGGATCTGTTCAAGCCCACGCGACGGACCCCGATCGACGCCTGGTCGGACGCGCGCGGCGCCCGCTGGGAGCCGGTCGGCGACTGGCGGCGGCCCTACGCCTATCCGCGCCCGGGCGAGAGCCTCGCCGCCGCGGTGACCCGCGAGGTCCTCAACACCCGCAACGCCGTCGGTCTCCTCGACGCCTCGACGCTCGGCAAGATCCTGGTGAAGGGACCCGACGCCGGCCGCTTCCTCGACCTGCTCTACACCAACATGATGTCGAGCCTCCCTGTCGGGCGCTGCCGCTACGGGCTGATGTGCACCGAGAACGGCTTTCTCTTCGATGACGGGGTGGTGGCGCGGCTCTCCGAGGACAGTTTTCTCTGCCACACCACCTCTGGCGGCTCGGATCGGGTGCATGCCTGGATGGAGGAATGGCTTCAGACCGAATGGTGGAACTTCAAGGTCTACACGGCCAATCTCACCGAGCAATACGCCCAGGTCGCCGTGGTCGGACCGCAGGCCCGCCGCCTGCTCGAGGCGATCGGAGGCATGGACCTCTCCGCCGAGGCGCTGCCGTTCATGGCCTTCGCCGAGGGCCGGCTCGCCGGCATTCCCGCCCGCGTTCACCGCATCTCGTTCTCGGGCGAACTCAGCTACGAGATCGCAGCGCCCGCCGATCGCGGCCAGGAGTTCTGGGATCGGGCGATGGCCGCCGGCGCTCCGCTCGGCGCACAGCCCTACGGCACCGAGGCGCTGCACGTCATGCGCGCCGAGAAGGGCTTCATCATGATCGGCGACGAGACCGACGGCACGGTTACGCCGCAAGATCTCAATCTCGGCTGGGCCGTCTCGAAGAAGAAGGACGACTTCATCGGCAAGCGCGCGCAGGCTCGCGCCGACCTCATCCGGCATGACCGCAAGCAGCTCGTCGGCCTGCGCACCGAGAAGCCGACGGAGGTGCTGCCGGAGGGCGCGCACGCGATCGAGGGCCGCGTCGCCTTCGCCGGACCGACGCGCACCATCGGTCACGTCACGTCGACCTACTTCTCGCCCACGCTGGGCCATTCGATCGCCATGGCGCTGATCGAGCGCGGCTCGGAGCGCATGGGAGAGACGCTGCGCTTTCCGGTCGACGAGGATCGCGAGATCAGGGCGACCGTCGTCGATCCGGTGTTTTTCGACAAGGAAGGAAGCCGCCAGAATGTCTGAGGCATCCCCTGCGGTCGCCGTGTCCCGCCGCGCCGACGTCGGCATGGTCACGCTGCGCGGCGATCTCGGCTCTGCGGCGCTGCGCGACGCGGTGCGGGACTGCGTGGGATGCGCCGTTCCGGAGGTGCGCCGCATCGTCTTCGGCGAGGCGGGCGCGGCCGCCGCCTGGATGTCGCCCGACGAGCTCCTGCTGATGGGGTCCCGGGCCGATGCGCCCCAATGGCCGGCCAAGCTCGATGCGGCGTTCGGCGATACGCATCATCTCGCCGTGGACGTCTCCGACGCCCGCGCGGTGTTCCGCATCGCCGGCGCGCACGCCCGCGACGTGCTGGCCAAAGGCGCGCCGGTCGATCTCTCGGCCGCCGCCTTTGGTCCCGGGGACTTCCGCCGGACCCGCCTCGGCCAGGTCGCCTGCGCCTTCTGGATGCCCGAAGCGACCACCTTCGACCTTGTCTGCTTCCGCTCGGTCGCCGACTTCGTCGCGCGCTGGCTCGAGAACGCCGCCGAGGGACCGTTTCCGCAGGCCTTCGCATCCGCAACGACGACTTGACGCCCCAGCGATTCGCTTTACGGTCCAACACAACTCAGTCTCGGGGGAGCATCGCATGACAGATCCGATGAAGGCGGCCGTCACCGCGCTTTTCGCAATTGCAGCATCGCCAGCATTGGCGATCGACATCTGTGTGGAGGGCGCCTATCCGCCGTTCTCGGAGACCGCCGCGGACGGAAGCATCGTGGGCTTCGATATCGACATCGCCGATGCGCTGTGTGCGGAGATGGGCGAGGAGTGTGAACTGGTCAAGACCGACTGGGACGGCATCATCCCCGCGCTGCTGGAGAGGAAGTGCGACGCCATCGTCGCCTCGATGTCGATCACGCCCGAGCGCCAGCAGGTCATCGACTTCAGCAAGAAGTACTACCAGACCCCGGCGCTCTTCGCCGCGGCGGCGGACGCGGACTTCGACGACACGCCCGAAGGGCTGGCCGGCAAGGTTATCGGCGTGCAGCGCGGCACCACCCACAACGCCTACGCCGAGAAGCACTATCCCGACAGCCAGCTGACGCTCTACGCCAGCCAGGACGAGACCTATCTCGACCTGATGTCGGGACGGCTCGACGCTGTCCTCGGCGACAGCATCGCCATCACTGACGGCTTCATAAAGACCGAGCAGGGCGCGGGCTTCAGCGTGCTTGGTCAGCCGCATTACGATCCGGAGATCCACGGCGAAGGCGCCGGCATCGGCGTGCGCAAGGAGGACACAGAGCTGCGCGACCGCCTGACGGCCGCCATCGAGGCCATCCGCGCCAATGGCGTCTATGACGAGATCGCCGCGAGATACTTCGACTTCGACATCTACGGCGGCGGGTCCTGACGACGGCCGCGGCGCGCCGCGCACCGCCGGCGCGCGCCGATGGAGAACCTGGTCGCATACGCTCCGCTTCTCCTGAAGGGGGCGCTCGTCACGGTTTCGCTGGCGGTTCTGTCGCTGATCCTGGCGAGCCTGCTCGGCGGGGCAGGGGCGGCGGCTCGCATTGGCGGCGGTCCGCTCGGGCGCTGGGTGGTCCTCTCCTACACGACGATCGTGCGTGGCATTCCGGACCTCGTGCTGCTGCTGCTGATCTACTTCGGCGGCCAGCGCCTTCTCAATAACGTCGCCGGCATCTTCGGGGCCGAGGGCGCGTCGCTGTCGCCGTTCTGGGCCGGGGTGTTCTCGATCGGCTTCATCTATGGCGCCTATCTGACGGAGACCTTCCGCGGCGCCTACATGACGGTGCCACGGGGTCAGAGCGAGGCCGCGCAGGCGCTCGGGCTGCGGGGCCCGGCGCTGCTCTGGACCGTGGTGATCCCGCAGCTCGTCCGCTTTGCGTTGCCCGGCTACGCCAACGTC
Source organism: uncultured Alphaproteobacteria bacterium (assembly GCA_963700835.1). GTDB lineage: Bacteria > Pseudomonadota > Alphaproteobacteria > Rhodobacterales > Rhodobacteraceae > Amaricoccus. The sequence goes on along the minus strand of CAVOZD010000008.1, from coordinate 44,788 downwards.
TGGCAGGTGCTGGTGAAATCCACCGCCGTCGTTTCGGTGATCGGCCTTGAGGACCTCGTGGGGCTCGCCGGAGACGCGGGCAAGACCGCGCGCGAGCCGTTCGTGTTCTATCTCGCGGTGCTCCTGATCTATCTCGCCATCACATGGGTTTCCACGACGATCTTCGATCACATGGAGCGCCGCTCCGGGCAGGCGGCCGCCCATGCGCGTTGACCTGATCGCTGAGAACTGGACGCTCTTCGCCTCGGGCGTCTGGATGACCCTGCAGCTGACCTTCCTCGCCCTGGCGATCGGGTTCTGCATCGCGCTGCCCGCGGGAATCGCCAGGGCGCGCCGCAAGCCGGTGATCTCGCCGCTGATCAATGGATATGTCTATCTTTTCCGCGGCACGCCGCTGCTGGTGCAGCTCTTCCTGATCTACTACGGCCTGTCGCAGTTCGAGTTCATCCGGGACAGCTGGGCCTGGGCCTATCTCCGCGATCCCTGGTGGTGCGCACTGATCGCGTTCTCTCTGAACTCAGGAGCCTATGCGACCGAGATCATCCGGGGCGCCGTGGAGACCACGCCCCGGGGCGAGTTGGAGGCGGCCAAGGCGCTTGGTCTCTCGCCCTTCAAGTCCGACGCGCTGGTCCTCGTGCCTTCCGCCCTGCGCAGGGCGCTGCCGCAGTACGGCAACGAGGCGGTCTTCATGCTGCACGGTTCGGTGGTGGCGAGCGTGATTACGCTTCAGGACATCCTCGGGGCGGGGCGCACGCTCAACGCGAAGTACTACCTCGCCTACGAAGGGTTCCTGACGGCCGCTGCGCTCTACATGGCCATCACCTTCGTGCTGGTCTTCGCCTTCCGCCAGCTTGAGAACCGATACCTGCGTCATCTGCGGGTGTCGCGGGCCTGAGACGCGCCATGCGCCTCGCGCATGACGGCAACCCGGCGATGTCGGTGGCGCGGCCGGCGCGAGTTCCTATCCTATTGTGCAGCGCACCAATCGCGCAAAAGGAGCTGGAAAATGAAGAGTCACGAGTTCAAGTCACCCTCTCCGGAGGAAATCGAGGCCGTGCTCCGGCACGCCAACGCCCTGCGCGCCAATGAGACGAGACGTCTGTTCCGCGCGCTGGTCGCCTGGGCAGGGAAGCCGCGGTTCGCGCCCGATCCGGACCTGAAGCCGAGCCGCTGACCGGTGCGCGTCGTCCTCGACGCCTGCGTCCTGGTGCCCTCGGCGATGCGGGGGATGCTCATCGGCGCAGCGGGCAGGGGCGCCTTCCAACCGGTGTGGTCCGCGCGCATTCTCGAGGAATGGGCGCGGGCGGCCCGGAAGCTGCCCGAAGGCGCCGAGGCGATCGCGCGGGCGGAAGCGGCGCGCCTGCGGATGACCTGGCCCGAGGCCGAACACGTGGTCTCGGAGGAGGCGGTCGAGGCGGTCGCGCTTCCTGACCCGGATGACCGTCACGTGCTCGCGCTGGCCATCGCGGCCGGGGCGCAGACGCTTCTGACGCTCAACCGGCGCGACTTCCCCCCGCGCGCCCTTGCTCGTCACGGCGTGCTGAGGCGCGATCCCGATGGTTTCCTTCTGGACTGCGCCGCGAAGGGATGCGACCTGCTCAAGGTCGCGCGCGAGGTGCGTGCGGCGCTGGGGCGCGACGCCGCCGGCCTTCGGCCGATGCTGAAGCGTGCGGGACTGCCGCGGCTGGGAAAGGCGCTGGCTGCGTCGGGGAACGCTTCCTGAGCCGCGAGGCCGACCGCCTACCCCCTTGAGCCGCCGCGCGCGCGAACCCGGTCGGAACCCGGCGGGCGCGCGCGAAAGCGCATGGCTTCGACCGGGCAGTGGTCCGGATCGATCACCGGCCAGTCACCGTCAAACATCGAGGCCAGATCGACGCTTGACCGCTTGCCGATGTCGTCGCCGTGGGCGGCGAGAAAGGCGTCCATGGCCGCTCGGCCCGCGTCGCGCAACTGGAGCAGCAGGCCCTTGTTGGGCGTCATCTTGGTGGCGATCCCCAGTTGCGTCATGAGCGCGTCGTCACTCACCGAATGCACGTGGGTGCGCTTCATCCGCCCCTCAGCGATCACGCCGGTGTCGAGCATCTGGTTGATGAACTGGATGTTGCGCAACTCGCGCAGCAGCGAGGCGTTGAAGCTGATCTCGTTGACGCGGTTGAGGATTTCCTGAGCCGACCGCGGCAATTCTTCGCGCAGCATCGGGTTGATGTGCACGATGATGACGTCCGCGGCCTCGGCCTCAAAGAACAGCGGGTAGAGCGCCGGATTGCCCATGTAGCCGCCGTCCCAGTAGGCCTCGATGCGGCCGGTCGCGGGATCTTGGATCTCGATCGCCTGATAGAGCGTTGGCAGGCAGGCCGAGGCGAGGATGGCGTCGGTGCAGATCTCGTCGCCGACGAACACCCGAGGTTTGCCCGTGCGCACGTTGGTGGCCGCGATGAAGAGTTTGGGGCCCCGGCTTGAACAGACCTGCTCGTAGTCGAGCATCTCGTCCACGACCTGCCGCAGTGGATGATAGTTGGACGGGTTGAACTGGTAGGGCGAGAAAACCCTGGTCACCATCTCCGCCGCCATGATCGCGGGGTTCGCCTCCAGCGACCGGGCGATGAGCGACGGAGACGGCGAGACCGCCCGGAGCCAGTCGATCATCGCGTCAGCCATCGCCCCGTCGAGCCCGGCCATCCGGAGCCAGAAGTCCGAGAGCCTCTCGCGCGCGCCGTCCGCGCCGCCGGTCATCCATCCGTGCTTCAGGGCCGCCGCGTTCATCGAGCCCGCCGAGGTGGCGGTGATCGCCTCGATCTCGAAGTCGTCCTCCTCGAGGAAGCGATCGAGCGCGCCCCAGGTGAAGGCCCCGTGCGCGCCGCCACCCTGCAGCGCGAGATTTACCCGGCGCTTCACAGCGCGGTCCATCCGCCGTCAACCGAGATCGTCGTGCCGGTGATCTGCGCGGCGGCGTCGGAGCAGAGGAAGACCACCGTGCCGCCCATCTGTTCGACAGTGGCGAACTGCTTGGAAGGCTGGCGGGCCAGCATCACCTCGCGGATCACCCTCTCGCGATCCATGCCGTATTCCTTCATCGTGTCCGGGATCTGCGCCTCAACCAGCGGAGTTAGGACGTAGCCCGGGCAGACAGCGTTGCAAGTGATCGGCTCCTCGGCGGTCTCGAGCGCGGTCACCTTGGTCAGGCCCACAACGCCATGCTTGGCCGCCACATAGGCCGACTTGAACGGGGAGGCGGTGAGGCCGTGGGCGGAGGCGATGTTGACGATCCGCCCCCAGCCCGCCTTGCGCATGATCGGCAGCGCTGCGGCGGTCGTGTGGAAGTTCGACGACAGGTTGATCGCGATCACCCGGTCCCAGCTCTCGGTCGGGAAGTCCGGGATCGGGGCCACGTGCTGCACGCCGGCGTTGTTGACCAGGATGTCGACCGAGCCGAGCGCCGCGGCGGCTTTCGCGATCAGGTCGCGGCAGGCGTCGGGTTTCGACATGTCGGCCTGGACATAGACCGCCCGGACGCCGTGGTCCTCGGCGATTCGCGCCGCGAGCGCGTGATCCTCCGGCGTGTCGGTGAAGGAGTTGAGCGCGACGTTCGCGCCCGCCCTGGCGAGCTCCTCGGCCGCGCCGAGCCCGATTCCCGAGTTGGAACCCGTGATGACCGCCGATTTCCCTGCAAGTGACATGATCCCTCCAGCGTCGATGCCCGACTGGGTCGGCGCATTCTATGTGCTGCGACTGCGAAGGGAAGGCCGGGAGGGACCCTTGCGCCAAAAAAAGACGCCCTCACAAGGAGGGCGCCAAGTCGTTGAGGCAGGTTTCATACAGGCAAGAAACCTATCGAGCAGTGGAAGCTTTATACGAAATCAAACACCTACCGCCAAGACAAAAATCTTGCTGCAGGTCGCGCCCGCCATGGTTTAGGCTGCCCATGGTTAACCGAACGACGGGATGTGACCCATATGACACGCTCGAGTCATGCCCCCGGCATGACCCTCCTTGCGGTTCTCGCAGCCGCCTCTTTCGCCGCCGCAGAGCCCCGCCATGGCATAGCTATGTACGGGGAGCCAGCGCTCCCACCGGATTTTGTGTCGCTGCCCTACGCCAATCCCGATGCGCCGAAGGGCGGCCAGATCGTCTTCGGCGAGGTCGGCGGCTTCGACTCCCTCAATCCATACATTTTGAAGGGTCGGGCCCCCTGGGCCGTCCAGACCCTGGTTTTCGAGACGCTGATGGGGCGGAACTGGGACGAACCGTTCGCGCTCTACGGTCTTCTGGCCGAATCGATCGAGACTGGACCGGACCGCGACTGGGTCGAATTCACCCTGCGCCCCGACGCGGCGTTCTCCAACGGCGACCCGGTGACGGTCGAGGACGTCATATGGTCGATGGAGACCCTCGCGAGCGAGGGCCTGCCCCGCTACGCCAACGCCTGGGCCAAGGTGGCGTCCGTCGAGGCGGTCGACGCGCGCACGATCCGCGTTGCCTTCAGCGAGCCGGATGCGGAATTACCTCTTATCATAGGGTTACGACCTATTCTTCAGAAAAAGGATTGGGAGGGCGTCGCCTTTGCGGAAAGTTCCCTCCGTGTTCCGGTGGGATCGGGCCCCTACACGATCGGCGACTTCGAGCCAGGCCGCTTCATCAGGTTTGAGCGCGACCCCGACTACTGGGGCCGCGATCTCCCCTACAACCGCGGCTTGCACAACTTCGACACGGTTCGTCACGACTACTTCGTGGATGCGGGCGTGCTCTTCCAGGCCTTCTCGGCAGGCGAGCTCTCGATCTATCGCGAGGCGAATCCGGTGCGCTGGGCCGAGGACTTCGACTTTCCCGCCGTCCGTTCGGGCGACGTCGTTCTGTCGGAGATCCCCCATGGTCGACCCTCAGGCATGCGGGGGTTCGTCTTCAACACGCGCAAGCCGGTCTTCGCCGACTGGCGGGTGCGCGACGCGATGCTGCACGCCTTCAACTTCGAATTCGTCAACCAGACCCTGAACGGCGGAGAGCTCCCGCGCCGGACGAGCTACTTCGCCAATTCCGAGCTCGCCATGCCGGCGGACGCGGCCGAGGGAAGGGTCCGCGACCTGCTCGCCCCATTCGCCGACAGCCTGACGCCCGATGCGCTCGAAGCCTACGCGCTTCCGGTCTCGGACGGCTCGCCCAGAAACCGGGCGAACATGCGCGCGGCAGCGCGGCTGCTCGAGGAGGCCGGCTGGACCGTGCAGGACGGCGTGCTGCGGAACGCGGCCGGCGAGGCGTTCGCCTTCGAGATCCTGCTGGGCGATTCGGGCGATGAAGCGGTGACGAACCTCTTCGTCGACGCTCTGCGGCAACTCGGCGTCTCGGTGACCGTCCAGATCGTCGACTCCGCGCAGTACAACGCGCGTGTCAGCGAATACGACTACGACATGATCGTGAACGCCTGGAGCATGTCGCTGTCGCCGGGCAACGAACAGCGGCTCTACTGGGGCGGCGCGGGCGTGACGGAGCCAGGAACGCGAAACTACATGGGAATGGACAGCCCGGCCGCCGAGGCGATGATCGACCACCTGCTCGCGACGCGGGATCGTGAGGAGTTCGTCGCGGCGACCCAGGCGCTTGACCGAGTCCTGACCACGGGTCGCTACGTGATCCCGTTCTGGTTCTCGAATGTCAGCTACATCGCCCACGACGCCTTGCTCAAGCATCCCGAGTTGCTGCCCGTCTATGGCGACTGGATCGGCTGGTTGCCGGAGGTCTGGTGGCGGTCGCCCGATTGACCACCCGACCCAAACGGAGATGCGCTTGAAGGATGCTGCGTCACGCATCACTTGGCTCCCAGCCGCGTCCTGACAAGAGCGACGCTATGCCGGACCGTCCCGGCGGGATGCACGTCTGCAACCGATGCGTTGACGTCGGCATGATCATCTTGGCGGGGAGCGTAGAGCCGCCCGCCAGCTTCGACCCCGAAAACTGGCCGACCGAGCGCCTCCTGGCCACCCTTGGCGCGCTCGATGCGACTGCGGGGTCCTGTCGCAGGCATCCTGCACGGGCGGCGGGCGCGTTGAGGTCGCGCGGCGTGAGCTGGGCGTAGATCGCAGAACCGCTGAAGGTCTCGCGCCAGACGGCGTGGGAAGGGTTCAGCTAGATGGCCGCGCGACCGGCGCGGCGTCCCGGTTGGAGATCTTCGCGACCTTGCGCTGGTCGGCGGCCGGCGCGCCGCCCGCTGCCGGGCCGGCCGGCGGCGTGACGAGCCCCGCCGAAATCACCAGCTTCGCGGCCTCCTCGATCGTCATCTCCAGCGGAATGACGTCGCGCCGCGGCACGAAGAGCAAAAAACCGGATGTCGGGTTGGGCGTGGTTGGAAGGAAGACGCTGAGCAGGTCAGTCTCCGCCGTGCTGTGGGCCAGTTCGCCCCGGGTCTCCGTGGAGATGAACCCGACCGCCCAGATTCCCTTGCGCGGATACTCGACCAGGCACGCCTGTTGAAAGGAGGTGCCGGACTGGCTGAGCATGGTCTCCACGATCTGCTTCAGCCCGTTGTAGAGCGAGCGGACCACCGGCATTCGCTCGACGACGCCCTCGACCCATTGCAGTACCTGCCGGCCGAAGAACCCCTTCGCAACAGCGCCGATCATCGTGGTGAACATCACGAAGACCAGAACGCCGAAGCCGAAGATGTTGCTTCCAAAGACGTTCTGCGGATCGTAGCGCGACGGGATCAGCGGCACGACCTTGGCGTCGATGAACCCGATGGTCGCCCAGATCAGGTAGATCGTAAGAAAGGTCGGCAGCACGACAACCAGCCCGGCGAGGAAATCTCCCCTGAGCCTCTGGAACAGGCCCGGCCTCGGCGCACGCTTCCGGCGGCGGACAGGTTTCGTGGCCATCACGTCTCTCGTTGATCCTCGCGATATCTATGGGGTCGCCCGCGCTTCGGCAAGGAGTGTCCGCTTCGCTCATGGCGGCGCGGCGGACAGCGCGGTCGCGATCCTGGCGGCCATCGCGGCGTTGTTGCGCACCAGCGCGACGTTCGCCGCCAGCGCCTTGCCCGCCGTCGCTGCTCCGACGCGCTCCAGAAGGAACGGCGTCACGGCCTTTCCCGATATCCCCCGCGCCTCGGCCTCCGCAAGCGCGGCCTCGATGTGAGGCCCGAGCGCCGAGGCCGGGATTTCGGCGTCCCGGGGGATCGGAACCGCGACGAGCTGGCCGCCCGGCAGGCCGAGGGCGGCGCGCATCCTGTGCGCCTGCGCCACCAGCGCCGGATCGTCGAGTCTGAGCGGGCTGTCGAGCCCGGAGTTGCACGACCAGAAGGCCGGGAACCGGTTCTGGCCCATGGTGATGACGGGGACCCCGCGCGTCTCGAGGAGCTCAAGGGTCTTGGGAAGATCGAGGATGGCCTTGGCCCCGCTCGCGACGACCGTCACCGGCGTCCGGGCGAGCTCCTCGATGTCGGCGGAGATGTCGAAAGTGGTCTCGGCCCCGCGGTGCACGCCGCCAATGCCCCCGGTCGCGAAGACCTCGACGCCGGCGAGCCGGGCCGCGATCATCGTCGCCGCGACGGTTGTCGATCCCGCCTGACCGATCGCCAGCGCGACCGCGAGATCGGCGCGTGAGAGCTTGCGCACGTCCGGAGCCTCGGCCAGCCGCACGAGCTGCGCGTCGTCGAGCCCGACGACGATCCGCCCGTCAAGCACCGCGACGGTGGCCGGCGTCGCGCCTCCGGCGCGCACTTCCGCCTCGACCGCGCGGGCCGTCTCGAGGTTGCGCGGGTAGGGCATGCCGTGGGTGATGATCGTGGACTCGAGCGCCACCACCGGGCGGCCGGCTTCAAGCGCCCTGGCCACTTCGGCCGAGACGGCCAGCGGGGCCCTCATTGGAACTGTCCCGATACGTGGGCGGCCGCAGCGTCGAGCGCGAGTTCCAGCGCGCGCGCGGCGTCGACACCGCCCGCGCGGGCGGCGATGTGCGCGGCCACGAGCGCGTCGCCCGCCCCGGTCACCCCTTCGACCCGCGCAGGTCTCGGCTGTCGGGCCAGCGTTCCCTCCGCGGCGGAACATGCCGCCCCGTTTCGTCCGTCGGTCACGATCACCTCCTGAAGTCCCATGGCCTGAAGCGCCTGCGCGGCCGCCGCGGCGTCCGGAAGCGACCGCCCGCACACCGCTTCCGCTTCGGAGCGGTTGAGATAGACGGCGCACCTCGGATCGCCGGCGAGGCGCAGCATCCGCATGGCCTTGGCCGGGCTCGCCGCCGCGAAGGCCAGGCGCGCGCCAGCGGGAGTTGCTGCAAGGATTCGCGCTGATGCACGTCTCCGGCAGGTTGCCGTCGAGAAACACCAGCGTTTCCGCGCCACCGCCGGCCGCCCCCGGCAGCAGCGACGCGAGCCGGCCCACGAGGTCGGGCCCGCTGGAGTCCAGCAGCGCGCAATCGGCGACCGCGGCGTGCAACTCGCCTTCGACCGTCTCCAGCGCCACGTAGGCGTCGGTGCGACCCGCGGCGCGGAGAACGCCTGCGAGGCTCACCCGCGTCCTGCGAAGCCGTGTCGCGAGATCGTCGCCCGCCGCGTCGTCGCCGATGGCCGCAACCAGCGTGACGTCGAGGCCAAGGGCGGCCAGTCCGCGGGCGACGTTCAGCGCGACCCCTCCCGGGCGCCGGGTCACGACGCCCGGCAGGTCCGCTCCGGCAGCGAAGGCCAGGTCGGACCGCGCGATGACGTCCCAGTGCGCTGCGCCGACGCAGAAGCACGCCCACGCCCGGCCCGCGCCGCCCCAATGGCCTTCGTCCCTGACCGAAACACTGGTCGACATGATTGCAGTCGCTGCCCCTCTTCGGGGCGATCCAGTGATCGATCGCGCCCCGCATGGCAAGCGCAGCGTGGACGGTGCGGTCGCAGGGGCCGCCGCGCGCTCTTGCAAAGCGTCCGAAATCGTTCTAATCGCGCCGCACGAAATCCACAGGCGGGGTCGCGGCGCCTCGGGGGAGACATCCCCGGGAGCCCACCGGTTGGACCGCAAGGTTCTCATGTCCCGCCGAGGCGAAACCGGAAAAGGAAAACGACGATGGCTCTTCCAGAGTTCACGCTCCGTCAGCTTCTCGAGGCTGGCGTTCACTTCGGCCACCAGACCCACCGCTGGAACCCGCGCATGGCGCCGTACATCTACGGTGACCGCAACGGCATCCACATCATCGACCTCACCCAGACGGTGCCCATGCTCGATCAGGCCCTTCAGGCCGTCCAGCAGACCGTCGCCAAGGGGGGGCGCATCCTCTTCGTCGGCACCAAGCGGCAGGCCCAGAAGGCCATCGCCGACGCGGCCGAGCGGTCGGCGCAGTATTACATGAACCACCGCTGGCTCGGCGGCACGCTGACCAACTGGAAGACCGTGTCGAACTCGATCGCGCGTCTCAAGGAGATCGACGAGAAGCTCGCGAGCGGTGCGGAGGGCCTCACCAAGAAGGAGCGCCTCGGGCTCGAGCGCGAGCAGAACAAGCTCCAGCAGTCGCTGGGCGGCATCCGCGAGATGGGCGGCACGCCAGACATACTGTTCGTGATCGACACCAACAAGGAGGATCTTGCGATCCTCGAGGCGCGCAAGCTCGGCATTCCGGTCATCGCCGTGCTCGACAGCAACTCGTCGCCGGACGGCATCGACTATCCGATCCCCGGAAACGACGACGCGGCGCGCGCGATCGCGCTCTACTGCGACCTGATCGCGCGGGCGGCAATCGACGGCATGACCGCGCAGATGGGTGCGGCGGGCGTCGACATCGGCGCCATGTCCGAGACCCCGGAGGAGGCCATCGACGAGGCGCCGGAGACCGACGAGGCCGCGCCCGCGCCCGCGGAGGCTGAAGCCGCCGCTGCGCCCGAGGCGCAGCAAGAAGAAGTCAAGGGCTGAGGTCCGGAGCGCGCGGCGCAGCCGGGGACGCCGGTCGCGCCGTCGCGCCCAACAAGCACGAGCGGGAGAACGGCGATGTCGATCACGGCGACGATGGTGAAGGAACTGCGCGACCTGTCTGGCGCAGGCATGATGGACGCCAAGAAGGCGCTGACGGAAACCGGCGGCGACCTGGAGGCGGCGGTCGACTGGCTGCGCACCAAGGGGCTGGCGAAGGCTGCCAAGAAGTCCGACCGCACTGCGGCGGAGGGGCTGGTCTGCGTCGCGGTCCGCGACGGGGTGGGCGTCGCGGTGGAGGTCAATTCGGAGACCGATTTCGTCGCCCGCAACGCCGAGTTCCAGGCGATGGCCCGCGAGATCGCCCAGATCGCGCTCGACGTGGCGGACGTGGACGCGCTCAAGGCGGCGCAGATGCAGGGCAAGACCGTCGCAGAGGTCGTCACCGACAAGATCTCAACGATCGGCGAGAACCTCGGGGTCCGTCGTATGGCCCGTGTCGAGGGCGACGCCGTGGCCGCGTATGTTCACAACGCCGTCGCCGACGGCATGGGCCGGATCGGCGTGCTGGTCGCGCTGTCGGGCGCGGACGCGGGTCTGGGCAAGCAGGTCGCGATGCACATCGCCGCCACCAGCCCGGCCTCCCTCTCCGAGACCGACCTTGATCCAGCCCTCGTGGAACGCGAGAAGTCGATACTCACCGAGCAGGCGCGCGAGAGCGGCAAGCCCGAGGCTGTCATCGAGAAGATGATCGCGGGACGCATGAACAAGTTCTTCGAGGAGGTCACGCTCCTCAAGCAGAAGTTCGTCATCGATCCGGACATCACCGTCGGGAAGGCCGCGCAGGACGCCGGGGTCGAGATCGTAGCGTTCGCGCGTCTCGCGGTGGGCGAGGGCATCGAGAAGAAGACCGAGGATTTCGCCGCCGAGGTCGCCAGGACCGCCGGCGCCTGATGGCGTGACGGCGCGCGAGCCGGCCTGCATGGGCCCCAAATGCCACGCTCGCGCGTCGTCGCCGCCTCCCAAATTGACATTCGTCGGGGGGCGGTTTACCCGCAGGGTGGCGGTGCCGGACGCGGTTTGGAGACGCAGCAGATGAGCGACGGTTTGGCGAGCATTCCCCGCACCCGGACCGATCCCGCCTACGACCGCATCCTTCTGAAGATCTCGGGGGAAGCCCTGATGGGCCCCCAGCAGTACGGCCTCCACCCCCCGACCGTCGAACGGATCGCGCATGACGTGCGCGCGCTTCACGACTTCGGGGTCGAGATCTGCCTCGTCATCGGCGGTGGAAACATCTTCCGCGGTCTCCAGGGCAGCGCCCAGGGCATGGAGCGCACGACCGCCGACTACATGGGGATGCTGGCCACGGTGATGAACGCGCTGGCGATGCAATCGGCGCTCGAGAAGATGGGCGTGCACACCCGGGTCGTGTCCGCCATTCCCATGGACCAGATCTGCGAGCCCTACATCCGCCGTCGCGCCGTTCGGCACCTGCAGAAGGGACGGGTGGTGATCTTTGCTGCCGGGACCGGAAACCCCTACTTCACCACCGACACCGCTGCGACGCTGCGGGCCTCGGAGATGGCATGCGAGGCGCTGTTCAAGGGCACTCAGGTCGACGGCGTCTACGACAGCGACCCCAAGACCAACCCGAACGCGAAGCGGTTCGATCGCGTCACCTACGACGTCGTTCTCCAGAAGAACCTCAAGGTCATGGACGCGTCCGCGATCGCGCTCGCGCGCGACAACCGCTTGCCGATCATCGTCTTCTCGCTCGACGAACCCGACGGCCTCTTGGGGGTCGTGCGGGGCGGCGGGCGATTCACCATTGTTGAACCCAGCTGACGTAAGCCGGGCGAAGGAGAGGCGACATGTCGGACGGCGACATCGATGTTGATGACCTCGAGAAGCGCATGGATGGCGCGATCAGCGTGCTGCGGGGCGAGCTTGCGTCGTTGCGGACCGGGCGCGCCTCGGCCTCCATGCTCGAACCGGTCACCGTGGAAGCCTACGGCAGCCCGACGCCGATCAACCAGCTTGGCACGGTTACGGTGCCGGAACCCCGTCTCGTGGTGGTCAACGTCTGGGACAAGAGCCTCGTGAACGCCGTGGACAAGGCCATCCGAAACTCCGGCCTCGGGATCAACCCGCAGATGGACGGCACGATCCTGCGCCTTCCGATTCCGGAGCTCAATGAGGAGCGCCGCCGGGACCTCGCCAAGGTCGCCGGACAGTACGCCGAGCACGCCCGCGTCGCCGTGCGCAACGTGCGCCGGGACGGCATGGACCAGCTCAAGAAGGCGAAGTCAGACGGGATGGCGGAGGACGACCACAAGCTCTGGTCGGATGAAATCCAGAAACTGACCGACGCGGCGATCGCCAGGATCGACGCCGCACTCGAGGCGAAACAGGAAGAGATCCTCCAGATCTGACGCGGATCTGGAGCGCGAGGTAGATTTCAGCCATGTACAAGGTCGCCGAGTCGTCTCTGGCCCAGGGTCCGCGCCACGTCGCCATCATCATGGACGGCAACGGCCGATGGGCCGAGAGCCGAGGCCTTCCCCGCCTCGAGGGGCACCGGCGCGGCGCCGATCGGGTGCGCGAGGTTGTCGAGAGATGTCCGGATCTCTCGATCACGCACCTGACCCTGTTCGCCTTCTCCACGGAAAACTGGAGCCGTCCGCCGGCCGAAGTCCACGGGCTGATGCGCCTGTTTGGACGCTACATCAAGAAGGACAGCGCCAAGCTGGTCGCCGAAGGCGTCTGCGTACGCTTCATCGGCGGCCGGGAGCGGCTCGCCCCCAACCTGCAGGCGCTGATGGCCGGGCTCGAGGAGCAGTCGCGCGGGAACGACCGTCTCTTTCTAACCGTGGCCATCAACTACGGCGGCCGCGACGAGATCACTCGGGCGGCGCGACGCATCGCCGCCGCTGTCAAGGCCGGCGAGCTCGCGCCCGATCAGATCACGCCGGACACCGTGGGCGAACACCTGGACACCGCTGGGCTTCCCGACCCCGACCTCATCCTGCGCACCTCCGGCGAATACCGCGTCTCGGGGTTTCTGCCCTGGCAGTCGGCCTATTCGGAATTCGCCTTCGTGGACGCGCGCTGGCCCGACTTCACCGCCGAGATGTTCGCCACGCAGGTTCGTGGATTCGGAGCGCGAGAACGTCGCTTCGGCGCCGTGGCTGGATGAGCGATCCGCCGTCGCGGCCGCCGCGATTCGGAGATCTTGCGACGCGTCTTGGATCGGGACTGGCGCTCGGCGCGCTTGGAGCCGTGGTGCTCTGGATCGGCGGCGCGCTGGCCGTGATCGTGCTCGCGCTTATGCTGGCGGTCATCCTCTGGGAGCTCGACCGCATGATCGGCCGCCGCCAGGATGGCCAGAGCGTCGGATCGAGGCGCGGGCTTGCGGTCGCGATCGGCTTCGGCGCGCTCGCGCTGATCGCGACGCCGGTCTGGGGCTTCCTGCCGGGGCTGGTGGCGATCGCGGTCGGGGCCTTCATCTGCATCGCGCTCCGGGGGCCGGGTACCGGCTGGATGGCCGCGGGCCTCGCCTATTGCGCCACTCCGGCGTGTTTCCTGCTGCTGATGCGTCAGTCCGAACCCGATGGCGTCTATCTGGTGCTCTGGCTGGTCGCGGTGGTGGTCGCGACCGACGTCGGAGCCTATTTCGTCGGGCGCATCGTCGGCGGGCCAAAGCTCTGGCGCAGGGTGAGTCCCGGAAAGACCTGGTCCGGCGCGATCGGAGGGCTTTCGGCGGCGACGCTCGCGAGCCTTCTCTGCGCACCGCTCGCCGGGATCGGCGCGCTGCCGGCTCTGGCGCTGGGGATCGGCGTGGCGGTGGCCGCGCAACTGGGCGATCTGCTGGAGTCTTCCGTAAAGAGGCGCTTCGGCGTGAAGGATTCGAGCGATCTCATTCCCGGGCACGGCGGCGTCATGGACCGCGTCGACGGTCTCCTCGGCGGGACCCTCTTCCTGGTCCTGTGCGACCTGTTCGGGTTCGGCGTGCTGATCTGACAGGGCATCGCATGCGGCGCAGCGTCAGCATATTTGGCTCGACCGGCTCCGTCGGCCGCAACACGGCCGACCTCCTGGTGGAACGCGGCGGCGCGGACGCCTTCGATGTGGTCGCGCTCTCCGGCGCGGGAAACATCGCGCTCCTCGCCGAGCAAGCGCGCGCGCTCGGGGCCCGCATCGCGGTCACTGCCGACGAGGGGGCGCTGCCGCTGCTGCGCGAGGCGCTTGCGGGGTCCGGCGTCGCGGCGATGGCCGGCTCTGCGGCGCTCGCCGACGCCGCCTCCGAGCCCGCGGACTGGACGATGTCGGCCATCGTCGGCGCGGCAGGGTTAACCGTCAGCCTCCGCGCGGCCCGCAACGGCGGCGTGCTGGCGCTCGCCAACAAGGAGAGCCTCGTCTGTGCGGGCGAACTGCTGCGGCGGGTCTGCGCGGCCCACGGGACGACGCTCCTGCCAGTCGACAGCGAGCACAGCGCTATCTTCCAGGCGCTGCGCGGCGAACGCGAGGTCGACATCGACCGGATCATCCTGACCGCGTCCGGCGGCCCGTTCCGGGACTGGCCGCTGGCGCGCATGGCGCAGGCGACGCCCGCGCAGGCGCGCGCCCACCCCAACTGGGACATGGGCGAGCGCATCTCGATCGACAGCGCCACGATGTTCAACAAGGGCATGGAGCTGATTGAAACACATAAACTCTTTCCCGTGGAACCACATCAGATCGACGCGGTCGTGCACCCGCAGTCGATCGTGCACTCGATGGTGGAGTTCCGGGACGGCTCCATCATTGCGCATCTGGGGGTGTCGGACATGCGCGGCCCCATCGGCTTTGCGCTCGACTGGCCGGCGCGGGGTCCGCGCGCGACCGACCGGCTCGATCTGACCGCGGTCGGGCGTCTCGATTTCGAGACCGTGGACGAGACGCGCTTTCCTGCGGTGCGCCTTGCGCGCGAGACGATGGAGACGGGGGGGCTTGCGGGCGCGATCTTCAACGCCGCCAAGGAATCCGCTCTCGACGGCTTTATCCAAGGTGGGATCGGGTTTCTTGACATGGCGACACTGGTTGAACATGTGCTGTGGGAACTGCGCTCCGAGACCGGCGGCGCGCTCGGAGACTACGACATCGAAGACGTCCTTGCGCTAGATCGAACGGCCCGCGCGCGCGCGTCCGCCTGGATCGAGCGCCGCTCAGACAGGTGATCCATGGAGTTTGTTTCGGGCATTCCCTTCTTCGGCGGCTTCCTGTCGACCGTGCTCCCCTTCGTGATCGTGCTGGGCATCGTCGTCTTCGTCCACGAATACGGCCACTACATCGTCGCGCGATGGTGCGGGATCCGCTCGGAGGTGTTCTCGGTCGGCTTCGGGCCCGTGATCTGGTCGCGGCGGGACAAGCGCGGCACGCTCTGGCAGGTCGCGGCGCTCCCCCTCGGCGGGTACGTGAAGTTCCTTGGAGACAGCGACGGATCGAGCCGAGCCGACGCTGAAACCCTCGACCGGATGTCCGCCGACGAGCGCAGCCACTCCTTCCACGGGGCCAGCGTCGGACGCCGGATGCTCACGGTCCTCGCCGGGCCGTTCGCGAACTTCGTGCTGACGGTGCTGATCTTCGCCGGGGTCGTCACCTGGCAGGGCGTCGCCACCGAGCGCCCGACGATCGGAGCGATCGAGGCCATGCCCGGCGCGGACAACCCGCTGGAGGTCGGCGACGTGGTGCTCGGGGTCGGCGACACGGATGTCGCGGAGTTCGCCGACATCGTGCGCACGGCCGTGGAGATGGACCCGCCCGGCGACATGATGTTCCGGGTCGAACGCGACGGCGCGGAGGTCGAGGTCGCGGCCCCGTTCGCGTTCCCGCCGCTGGTGCAGGGGGTCGTTCCGCTCTCGCCGGCGAGTCGCGCTGGTTTGCGGCAGGGAGACCTCGTCCTCACCGCCGACGGCAAGGAACTGGTTTCCTTCGAGGATCTCCGGACGACGGTTCTGGCCTCGGAGGGCGCAGCCATTCCCATCACCATATGGCGGGATGGAGCGGTGATGGATCTCGAGATCACGCCGCTGGAGACGGACACCGAAGACGGAGAGGGTGGTTTCGAGCGGCGGGTCATGATCGGCGTCGCAGGCGCGCCGCTCTACAAGCCGGCCACCGAGACGCCCGCTCCCTGGACCGCGCTCTGGCTGGGAACGCAGCGGATGTTCGAGGTGATCACGCAGTCCCTCAACGGCATCAAGCACATCATCACCGGATCGATCAGCGCCGAGAACCTGCAGGGGCCTCTCGGCATCGCGCAGATCTCCGGCGAGACCGCGTCGCAGGGCCTGATGAACTTCATCGTGCTCATCGGGGTCATCTCGACCGCCATCGGCCTGCTCAACCTCTTTCCGATCCCTGTTCTCGACGGGGGCCACTTCATGGCGTTCCTGTTCGAGGCGATCAGGGGAAAGCCGCTCAGCCCCGGCGCAATGCAGATCGCGATGACGATTGGTCTTGGCTTGATCCTGCTACTGATGGTATTTGCCACCTACAATGACATCATTCGCTTGATGAGCTGAGACAAGGGCGGCCAACCGCCCAGGGGCAGAGAGGCGGTGCGCCATGGGGCAGCGGCATTGGACGCGGGCGATCCCGGTCCGGTTGGCATGGGTGTTCCTGATCTTCCTGGTGTCGTCGGCGCAGATGACCGTGGCCCAGGGCACGGCGGTTTTCTCGCGCATCGACGTGGCTGGCAACGAACGCATCGAGGCTGACACCGTTCGGGTATTCGCCGGGATCGAACCCGGCGTGCCGGTCACTCCCGAGGATCTGAACCTCGCCGTGCGCCGGCTTTTCGAGTTGGGGCTCTTCGAGGACGTCGACGTCATGCCGGAGGCCGGCAGACTGGTCATCACCGTCGTCGAGAACCCGACCATCAACCAGATCGCCTTCGAGGGAAACCAGTCGGTCGACGACGAGGAACTCGCGACGGTGATCGAGTTGCGCCCGCGCGTCGCTTATTCCGTCGCGGCGGCCGAGGCCGACACCCAGCGCATCCTCGAGGCCTATCGCCAGGCCGGTCGCTATGCCGCACAGGTCAATCCGGTCATCATCCGCCAGCCCGACAACCGGGTGGATCTGGTGTTCGAGATCTTCGAGGGACGGGTCACCGGCATCCAGCGCATCAACTTCGTGGGAAACGAGGTGTTCCGCGACCGCCAGCTTCGGCGGGTCATCGAGTCCAATCAGACCAACTGGCTCAGCTTCGTCTTCGGCGGCACGACGTACGACGCGGACCGGCTCGAACTGGATCGTGAACTGCTGCGCCAGTTTTATCTCGAGCGCGGTTTCGTCGATTTTCGCGTGCTCTCCTCGACCGCCGAGATCTCGCGCGAGCGGAGCGGCTTCTTCCTGTCCTTCACGCTGAGCGAGGGCCCGCGTTACGATTTCGGACGCATCTCGGTAAGCTCAGCGGTGCCGGGCCTCGCGGCGGCGGACTTCCAGCAGTTCCTCTCCGAGACCCGGACAGGTGACGTCTACAACCAGCGCCGCGTCGACCGTGTCATTGAGCGCATGGCGTTCCAGGCCGGCCAGCAGGGTTACGCCTTCGTCGAGGTGAGACCAAACATCACGCGCAACCCCGCGACCCTGACGGTCGACGTGAACTTCGAACTGGTCGAGGGCGAGCGGGTCTTCATTGAGCGCATCGACATTCGCGGCAACAACCGCACGCTCGACCGGGTCATCCGACGCCAGTTCAACGTGGTGGAAGGCGACGCCTTCAACGCACGCGAGGTTCGCGACGCCGAGGACCGGATCCGCGGCCTCGGCTATTTCGAGACCGTGACCGTGGACGTGCAGGAGGGCTCGTCGCCCGGACGCGCGCTCGTCGACGTCGAGGTGGAAGAGACGTCGACCGGCAGCCTCAACCTCGGCGGCGCGTTTTCCACCAGCGAGGGGCTGACCGCTCAGGTCAGCATCGTCGAGCGAAACTTCCTGGGACGGGGCCAGACGCTTTCCGCTGCGGTCGCCGCCAGCACCGAAAACCAGAACGTGACCTTCGGGTTCGTCGAGCCCGCTCTGTTCGACCGGGATCTGCTGGCTGGCTTCAACATCTACTATCGCTCGACGAACTTCGATGAACAGTCCTTCAAGACCAGCAATGTCGGCTTCGAGCCCCGCGTCGGCTTTCCCCTGAGCGAGAACGGCCGCCTCATCATCCGCTATCAGCTTTCCGACGACGACATCTTTGACGTTCAGGATGACACGTCGCTCATCATCTTCAACGAGCAGGGTGCGCTGACCACTTCTGCGCTCGCCTTCACGTACGTCTACGACCGCCGGAACTCAGTGGTCGATCCGACCGCCGGCTTCGTGTTCACGCTCAACCAGGACTTCGCCGGGCTCGGAGGCGACACGCGCTACTCCAAGACCCGCGGCACGCTGCGCGGCTTCACGAGCTTCTTCGAGGAGGCGCTGATCCTGTCGGCCACGCTCGAGGGGGGATACATCTATTCCCAGTACGGAACACGCATCACCGACAGGTTCAACGCTGGCGGAGACAGCTTCCGGGGCTTCGCGAGAAACGGCATCGGTCCCCGGGACGTATGCGGCGTGGGAGAATGCGTTCCCGATTTCCAGAAGGACCTCAGCGTCGACGAGGCCGTCGGTGGCAATATCTTCTCGATTCTGCGCCTCGACGCCAGTTTTCCGCTGGGCATACCGGATGAATACGGGATCTACGGCGGCGTGTTCTCCGACATCGGTTCGCTCTGGGGCCTGGACGACAACCAGGGCAGCATGGGGCCGGTCGACGACAATTTCGAGTTGCGCAGCTCCATCGGCGTGAGCCTCTTCGTCGAGACGCCCTTCGCGCCGCTGCGGTTCAACTACGCCTGGCCGATCCAGTACGTCGACACCGATGTCCTCGAACGTTTCCGCTTCACCATTCAGACCCGCTTCTAGATGACCTGGCACGGCGTTGGACCGGTCGGCGGCGCCATCGCCGCCCTTGCGATCCTTCTCTCCGGCGTGGCGGAGGCCCAGCAGCGCGCGGGCCCGTCGTTTCTCGTCGTCAACCAGGAGCGGCTTCTCACCGACTCCGCGGCGGGGCGCGCGCTTCTTGCAGAGGAAGAAGCGGCCCGCGACGCTCTGCGCACGGAAGCCCGGAGCATCGACACCGCCTTCGAGGCAGAGGAGCGGGCGCTTACCGCGCAGCGGCCCGACCTGGCGCGGGAGGAATTCCGCCAGAAGTCCGACGACTTCGACGAGCGCGTGGTGCGGGCGCGGCGCGAGCAGGACGCGCGCTCAACGGCGCTCGCGCGCGAGTTTGACCAGCGGCGACGGCAGTTCTACGCTTCCATCGCGCCGATTCTCGTCGGCCTGATGGACCGGTACGGGGCGTTCGCCATTCTCGACGAGAACAGCGTCCTGCTGGCGGATCAGCAGGTGAACATCACCGAGGCGGCGATCGCGGAGATCGACAAGTCGATTGCGGAGGGTGAGAACGGCAATGCTGGCGATCCTCGACGGGCCCCCTGAATGGCACTGCTGATCAATCCCGATCTCCCCCGGGTCGAGGTGAACGAGATCCGGCGCATGATCCCGCATCGGTATCCGTTCCTGCTGATCGACCGCGTCGTCAACATCGAGGTCGGCGAGGCCGCGGTCGGGATCAAGAACGTCACCTTCAACGAGCCCCATTTCGCCGGGCATTTCCCCAACCAGCCCGTCATGCCGGGCGTGCTGATCGTAGAGGCGATGGCGCAGTCCGCGGCGGTGCTCGTCGTGCGGACCATGGACGTGATCGATCACGACCTGCTCGTCTATTTCATGAGCATCGAGAGCAGCAAGTTCCGCAAGACCGTCGTGCCCGGCGACGTGCTCGAACTGCATGTTCGCGTGGCGCGGCATCGCGGCAAGGTCTGGCGGTTCCGGGGCGAGGGCCGCGTGGACGACAAGCTCTGCGCCGAAGCGGAATTCACGGCGATGATCATGGAGCCCGGCGACGTTCGGGCGCAGGAGTGAGCGAATGAGCGTCGACCCGAGCGCCGACATCCACGCCACGGCGATCGTGGAGGATGGGGCGACGATCGGGCCAGGGTGCCGGATCGGAGCCTATTGCCGCGTCGGTCCGGAGGTCACGCTCGACGCGCGGGTTGTGCTCCACAGCCATGTCGTCGTCGTCGGGCTCACCCGGGTCGGCGAGGAGACCGTCGTCTTTCCCTTCGCGTCCGTCGGCCATGCGCCGCAGGATCTGAAGTACGCCGGCGAGCGCACCGAGCTTGATATCGGACGGCGCAACCGGATTCGCGAGAACGCGACGCTGAACCCCGGCACCGAAGGCGGCGGCGGGCTCACCCGGATCGGCGACGACAACCTGCTGATGGTCGGGACGCACATCGCGCATGATTGCATCGTCGGCAACCGGGTGATCTTCGCCAACAACGCCACCATCGGCGGGCACGTCGTCATCTCCGACAACGTCGTGATCGGAGGCATGTCCGCCGTGCACCAGTTCGCGCGTCTCGGCGAGGGCAGTATGATCGGCGGCATGACCGGCGTTCAGGGCGACGTCATCCCATTCGGCACCGTCATCGGCAACCGCTCGCAGCTCGTTGGCCTGAACCTCACCGGCCTCAAGCGACGCGGCGTTCCCCGCGAACAGATCAACGGGCTCAGGGCCGCCTTCGACGCCATGCGGACGATGGAGGGCGCCTTCGCGGAGCGGGTCGCGGCCGCGGCGGCGGCGTTTCCCGACAATCCGCTGGTGGCCGAGATCGCCCGCTTCGTCGCCGAGGGCGGGTCGCGCTCCTATGCGCCATTCGCCGCCTGACAGGTGGTGGATGAGACCCTCGCGGTCTTCGCCGGTCGCGGGGCGCTTCCCCGGCTGATCGCCGAGGACCGCGTCGCAATGGGCCGGCCGGTCGTGGTCGTGACCTTCGATGACGCGGCCCCGGACTGGGCCGGGGGGCTTGCCTGCATCCGCGGCGTCTTCGAGAAGCCGGGCCGGCTCTTCTCGGACCTGCGGGGCGCCGGCTGCCGGTCGGTGACCTTCGCGGGAGGCATGCGGCGCCCGAAGCTCAGCCCCGCGCGCTTCGACGCGACGATGCTTCGCCTTGCGCCGCGCGTGCTGGCGGGGCTCAAGGGCGGCGACGACGGGCTGCTGCGGCTGCTGGCCGGCGTCTTCGAGGCTGAGGGATTCCGTGTCCTTGCGCCGCATGACCTCCTTGAGGGTCTCGTGCTGGGCGAGGGCGTGCTCACCCGCGGCGGGCCATCCGAACAGGACCGCGCCGACGCCGACCGCGCCGCCCAGATCGTCGCTGCGCTCGGGGCGGTGGACGTCGGTCAGGCTGCGGTGGTGGCGCAGGGCCTTTGCATGGGGCTCGAGACGATCCAGGGCACAGACGCGCTGCTCGATTTCGTCGCCCGGTCGATCGCATCCGCCCGGCCCGATCCGGAGGGCGCGCGCGGCGTGCTGTTCAAGGGGCCCAAGCCGGGTCAGGACTGGCGCATCGACCTGCCCGCCATCGGGCCCGACACCATCCGCGCCATCGCCGCCGCCGGGCTTGCCGGCGTCGTCGGTCAGGCCGGTGGCGTGCTGCTGCTGGGCCGCGCCGAGACGCTCGCGGCCGCCGATTCCGCCGGCGTCTTCGTCTGGGGACGGACGGCGACGGCGTGAGGCGCTTCTTCCTCATCGCCGGCGAGCCGTCCGGGGATCTTCTCGGAGCCGCCCTGATGCGAGGTCTGGTCCAGCTCTGCGACGGCGGCGTCGACTTCGAGGGGGTCGGCGGGCCGGCGATGTCGGCCGAGGGTCTCGCCAGCCGCTTTCCGATGAGCGATCTCACGGTGATGGGCATCGCTGAGGTCCTACCGCGCGTGCCGCTGCTTCTGCGGCGCATCCGCGAGACTGCCGAGGCCGTGTGCGAGATGGGGCCGGACGCGCTCGTGACCATCGACAGCCCGGATTTCTGTCTGCGTGTGGCCGCGAAGGTCCGGCGCAAGGCGCCATGCGTGAAGATCGTCCACTACGTCGCCCCGTCGGTCTGGGCCTGGCGGCCGGGCCGCGCCGCCAAGCTGGCGCGACGGGTCGACCACGTGCTCGCGCTCCTGCCGTTCGAGCCGCCCTACATGGAGGCGGCGGGGGTAGGATGCGACTTCGTCGGACATCCCGTCGCCGCCGCGCCGCCGGCGACTTTGGCCGAGACCGCCGCGGCGCGCCGGGCGCTCGGCGTGGACGCGGACCGGCCGCTTCTGCTGGCGCTGCCGGGCTCGCGCGCCGGCGAGGTCGAGCGGCTGGCCCCGGTCTTCGCCGAGGTGATCCGCCGCCTGCGCGCAGCACATCCCGAGCTTGCCGTGGTCGTCCCGGCTGCCTCTGGTGTCGTCGCTGCGGTTCGCGCGCACCTCCCCGCCGACGCGGATGGCTGGCCGAAGGTGCTTGCCCCGACCGGCGCGCCGGAGGACGCCGCCTTCAAGCGCGCGGTCTTTGGCGCTGCAGACGCGGCGCTCGCGGCATCTGGCACGGTCAGCCTCGAGCTCGCCGCCGAGGGCACGCCTGTGGTCGTGGCCTACCGGGTCAACCCGCTGACCGCGGCGCTGGCGCGGCGCCTGGTGCGCATCGACACCGTGACGCTGGTCAACCTGGTCAGCGGGACCCGCGCCGTGCCGGAGTTCCTGCAGGAGGATTGCACGCCCGAGGCGATCACTCCGGCGGTGGCTGGGCTCCTCTTCGAGCCCGCAGCCGCGGAGGCGCAGCGAGCGGCTGCGACCGAAACCATGCGCGCCCTTGGCCGTGGCGGCGAGCCCCCGGCCCTTCGCGCCGCCCGCTCGGTGCTCGCAGTGGCTTCAAGCCCGGGGCGAAGCGAGCAGATTCTACGTTAACACTTTTCTTGTTTTATTCCAAGCTCTTGTCGAGCCGCCAACCTTGGCGGCCCTCGCGTGCCCGCTCGATCTCCGCCTGCATGGTCTGCCCGGCCTGGCGCTGATCGGTAAAGACATGGTACCAGCGGTTGGTCTCGAACCAACGACCTCCTGATCCACAATCAGGCGCTCTAACCAACTGAGCTACGCCGGCGCCGAGGTGACGCACTACCGTCGAAAGCCCGGGGATGCAAGCGGCACTTGCCAGTCGATGGGCCGGGCGGCAGATTGGCGGCCCGCATCCGGAGATCGGCCATGGGAATAGACAGCGAGAGCAGCATCGCCGGCAATCTGCAGATCGGACCCACGACGAACGGCATGGTCCGGATCTTCGTCGAGACCGAGCGCGTCGAGATACCGCTCGATTTCGAACCCGAGGAGGCCGAGGAGATCGCCGAGGAGTTGCGTTCCGCCGCCGCCAAGGCCCGCGAGGCCGCGCGGCGGTCGAAGGCGCGCCCCGGCCGCTAGCCGCCCGCCCAGGCCGGCCCGGTCCTCTGCTCGAGACGCGCCGCCGCGACATGTGCAAAGCGCAGCGTCAGCGCCTTTCGCCGCGCCGGGGCGAGCCTGCGGGGCTCCGGGCGGCGAAGTATTTCCGCATCGTAGTCGTCCGCGATGATCAGTCCCCCGTCGCCGGGCAGTATGTCGACCGGGAAGGCGTCGTCCACCGCCCAGAAGAAGCAGTCGCACCACGGCGCGTATCCCGGCCACTTGCGGTCGGCGGCGAGATCGGCGCGGCTCGACTTGCACTCCACGATCCAGATCTCCCCGGCAGGTCCCAGCGCCAGCAGGTCCGCCCTGAGCCCCGATTTCAGCACGAACTCCGCAAGCGGCGCGAATCCTTCGCGCGAGAGCCCGCGCGCCGCCCCGCGCGCGAGCCGCTGGCCCGGCGTCGCCTCCGGGGCGTCGAGGATGAACGGCTGACGCATGACCGGTTTTCCTTGCGCTCGTGCGGTCCGCGCGTCAAGAACCGCGACAAATCGCTTGCGCTGCCGCCGCCCGGCGGTCTTGAGGCTGCACGAACGGCGGTCTAGAGATGGCGCAAGCAGGAGAACGCCCGGACTCGGGCGCGCAGGGTTCAGGAGACCGAGAATGGCCGATGCCGTCGTCCACTCCCACGAGGAGCACCACAAGCCGAGCTTCTTCGTGCGCTGGTTCATGTCCACCAACCACAAGGACATCGGCATCCTCTATCTTGTGACGGCGGCTGCTCTGGGCTTCGTGTCGGTGGCCTTCACCATGTACATGCGTCTCGAGCTCATGGAGCCGGGCGTTCAGTACATGCTGCTCGACGGTCAGCCGAACGGGCATCTGTGGAACGTGCTCATCACTGGCCACGGCATCCTGATGATGTTCTTCGTGGTCATCCCGGCGCTGTTCGGCGGGTTCGGCAACTACTTCATGCCGCTGATGATCGGCGCGCCGGACATGGCCTTTCCGCGTATGAACAATCTCAGCTACTGGCTTTACGTCGCGGGATCGACGCTTGCCGTCCTGTCGCTGCTATCTCCCGGCGGCAATGGCCAGCTGGGTTCGGGGGTCGGCTGGGTGCTCTACGCGCCGCTCTCCACCACCGAGGCCGGAATGTCGATGGATCTCGCCATCTTCGCGGTGCATCTGTCGGGCGCCTCGTCGATCCTTGGCGCAATCAACATGATCACGACGTTCCTGAACATGCGCGCCCCTGGCATGACGCTGCACAAGGTGCCGCTCTTCCCGTGGTCGATCTTCGTGACCGCCTTCATGATCCTGCTTGCGCTGCCGGTGCTCGCGGGCGCGATTACCATGCTGCTGACCGACCGCAACTTCGGCACGACCTTCTTCGATCCGGCTGGCGGCGGCGATCCGGTGCTCTATCAGCACATCCTGTGGTTTTTCGGGCATCCGGAGGTCTACATCATCATTGTGCCGGGCTTCGGCATCATCAGCCACGTGATCTCCACCTTCTCGCGCAAGCCGATCTTCGGCTACCTGCCGATGGTCTACGCGATGGTGGCGATCGGGGCGTTGGGCTTCGTGGTATGGGCGCACCACATGTACACTGTGGGTCTGTCGACCACCCAGCAGGCCTATTTCATGCTGGCGACGATGGTGATCGCGGTGCCGACGGGCATCAAGATCTTCTCGTGGATCGCGACGATGTGGGGCGGCTCGGTCGAGTTCAAGACGCCGATGCTCTGGGCTCTGGGTTTCCTCTTTCTCTTCACCGTCGGCGGCGTGACCGGCGTCGTGCTCAGCCAGGCGGCGATCGACCGCGCCTACCACGACACCTACTACGTGGTGGCTCACTTCCATTATGTGATGAGCCTCGGCGCGGTCTTCTGCATCTTCGCCGGCTGCTACTACTGGTTCGCCAAGATGAGCGGCCGCCAGTACCCCGAGTGGGCCGGAAAGCTGCACTTCTGGATGATGTTCATCGGCGCGAACCTCACGTTCTTCCCGCAGCACTTCCTCGGCCGTCAGGGCATGCCGCGGCGCTATCTCGACTACCCCGAGCAGTTTGCGTACTGGAACTACATATCCTCCCTGGGCGCGTTCCTGTCGGGCCTGTCGTTCCTCTTCTTCTTCGGGATCGTGTTCTGGAGCCTGCGCTACGGCGCGCGTGAGACCAATCCCGCCTACTGGGGTCCGCAGCCGGATCAGACGCTGGAATGGACGCTTTCCAACCCGCCGCCCGAGCACACCTTCGAGACCCTGCCCACGCCCGACATGTGGGACCATCACAAGGCGCACTGAACGAGGATGGCGGCGGAAGCGAGCCCGAACGACGGCGACCATAGGTCGTCGGAGGAGTACGCCGAGCATCCTGCGCGCTCCGACGCTCCGATCCTCGACCTGCGGCTCTGGCCCAATCGGTCGCTTCCCCGCCGCGGCGCGCGCGTCGTGTTGATCCTGCTCGGGATCGGGCTCGCGGCCCCCCTCCTGCCGCTGGCCGGAACAGCGCTGATCTGGGGCATCGTTCCCTTCGAGGCGGCGGTGCTTGGCGGCCTCTATCTCGCCTTCCGGCGAAGCTACGCCGACGGCGCCCTTACCGAAGAGCTTCGGCTCTGGCCGGACGTTATCTCGGTCGTGCGGCGCGAGGCTGGCGGCAGGATTCTGACCTGGCGGGCTGACCCGTTCTGGGTCAGGACACGGCTCATCGAGGACGGCAAGGTCGAGCAGTATCTCACGCTGCGCGGCGACGGCAGGGAGATCGAACTCGGAGCATTTCTGAGCCCGGATGAGCGCGTCGCCCTGCACGGTGACCTCACCGCCGCCCTGCGACGATTGCGTCATCTGCCGGCAGCAGGTAATTGACTCAGGCTGGTCGTTGTCCTCTTGCGTCGGCGCGGGGGCGACCGAGAAGCACTGGGGATGATCGGATGAAATCGCACCTTGCCACGCTGACAGCATTCACCGCCTTGTGGATTGTCGGTGGAACCGCTCATGCCGACGAGTTCACCGACGTGCTCGACAGCGCGCGCAGCGCATACGAGAGCGGCGATATCGGCGTCGCGCTCGAGGAGCTGTCCTACGCCAGCAAGCTCTTGCAGGAGCTCAAGGCGGCCAGCCTGTCACAGTTGCTGCCTGCGCCCCCTGACGGCTGGACCCGCGAAGAGGTCGAGGCCGGCGCCGGCGCAGGTCTCGCCATGGCATTCGGCGGCGGATCGGTCGCCTCGGCCCTCTACACAGATGGCTCACGGGAGGTGACGATCACGGTGGTTGCGAACTCGCCCATGGTCAGCGGTCTCGGCGCGATGATCACGGGCATGTCCTCGCTTTCGGGCGGCAAGCCGCTGCGCATCCAGCGCACCGAATTCGCCAACGCCGACGGGGAGCTTCAGGGCATTGCGGGCGGTAAGGTGCTGATCTCGGTCAGCGGCGACGCGCCACTCGAGGTCAAGACCGCGCTTCTCGAGCGAATGGACATGAATGCGCTGGCCGACTTCTGAGAGCCCTTCGGACTACGCCAGCGTCCCGAGAAATGCCAGCCATGCCGAGGCCGTCAGCACCGAGAGCGCCGTCCCGACTAGCACCGAGCTCGCCGCCTGGGCTTGGCCGCGGTTGTAGATGCTCGCAAAGACATAGGTGTTCACACCTGGCGCCATCGCGGCCGTCAGGACAGCCGCCCGGACCCAGTCCATCGGCAGGTCGAACAGACCGTAGGCGAGAAAGAAGGCGATCGCCGGGTGCACGATCAGCGAGAGCGCCGTGATCATCCCGGTCTCCGGAAGGGAGGCCCGGATCCCGTACCGCGTCAGCACGCCGCCAAGACCGAAGAGCGCCGCCGGCAGCGCCGCTGCCGCGACCATCTCGAGCGCGCCCCGGACTGTTCCCGGAAGCGGGACGCCGATGAGATTGACGACGAAGCCTGCGGCGAGCCCGATCATCAGCGCGTTCCGCGCGAGGGCCCTGGCGATCACGGCGACCGTCTCCGCCAGACTGCGTCCGTCTGCTCGCGCAAGCTCCATCGCACCGATTCCGAGCAGGTAGCAGAATGGCACGTGCACCGATACGATGGCGAAGTTCGGCGCCAGCGCGGCCGCCCCGTAAGCGCGCTCCATGATCGGCAGGCCGAGCAACACGGAGTTCGAGAACAGCGCACAGAAACCGATGGCCACCGACTCCCCCGGTCGTCGCCCGAAGATCGCGCGAGCGCCTGCGATGCCCATGACGAAGCAGGTCGCGGCCCCGGCGTAGAAAGAGACTAGAAGGCGCCAGTCGAACACCTCGCCGAGGTCGAGATCCGCGATGGCCAGAAAGAGAAGGCAGGGAATCGCAAAACCCTGCGTGAAGGTCATCAATCCGTCGATCGCCGAGCCGGCGAAGAGCCCCGACTTCGCCAGCGCGAATCCAGATCCGATCACAAGAAAGACCGGAAGGACCACCTCCAGGATCTGAAGGATCAAGCCGCGAACTCCAGCACCATTCCGTCATGCGCCGGGCTGACGTGCTCGGGGGTCTCCGCCTCGACGGTCGCGAAATCCAGATCGTTGTGCATGTTCGTGAGGATCGCCCGCGCGGGTCGCGCCCGGGCGATCCATTCCAGCGTGCGCTCCAGGTGAGCATGGGTCGGGTGCGGCTTGCGGCGCAGCGCGTCTACGATCCAGCAGTCCAGGTCGCCGAGGTCGTTCCAGACCTGCGCCGGGATCTCGGACACGTCCGGCAGATAGGCGACGTCGCCGATCCGGAAGCCGAGCGCGTCGATCGGACCGTGGCGGACGCGGAGGGGACGAAATCCGAGAGCGCCGGCGTCGCCTGCGACCTCGAAATCGCCGTCGTCGATCCGGTGAAGATCGAGGATCGGCGCGTAGAGGCTGCCCGCCGGTTGCACGAAGGCGTAGGCGAAACGATTGATCAGCGACTGCGACGTATCCGGATCGGCCCAAGCCGGAAGCCTAGCGCCGCGATTGAAGACGATCATCCGCAGATCGTCGATGCCATGAATATGGTCGGCGTGGGCGTGGGTGAACACAACGCCATCCAGCCAGCCCACGTTCGCCGCAAGCAGCTGGGAGCGCATGTCGGGCGCGGTGTCGACGAGAACGCGGGTCGCCCGGGCGCCGTCAATCCGCTCGACGAGGATCGAGCAGCGGCTGCGCCGATTGCGCGGATCTTCCGGGTCGCAGGCGCCCCAGAGACCGCCAAGCCGCGGCACGCCGCCGGACGAGCCGCAGCCCAGGATGGTCACACGCAGACGCGCCACTAGCGCCCGGCCTCCCGGGCGGCCTTTGGGAACAACCGGTCGAAGTTGCGAGTCGTCTGATCCGCAACCTCCGCGAATTCCATCCCGAGTACGCCTGCGAGCGATCTCGCAGTGTGCGCGACATACGCTGGTTCGTTGCGCCTGCCTCGATGCGGGGCAGGCGCCAGATACGGGCTGTCTGTCTCCACCAACAGGCGGTCGCGAGGGCAGGCGGCGAAGATGGCGCGCAGTTCATCGGATTTCGCAAAGGTCAGGATACCCGACGCCGACAGGTAGAATCCGAGTTCGAGCGCGGTTCGGGCGAGCCCTTCCGAGGACGAAAAGCAATGCATCACTGCGCAGAACGGACCGGCCGCATGCTCCTCGCCGAGGATTCTGGCGACGTCTTCGTCCGCGTCGCGCGCGTGGACGATCAGCGGCAGGCCGGTTCGTCGGGACGCCTCGACATGAACGCGCAGGCTTTCCCCCTGAGCCTTGGCCGTCTCGGCGGTGTAGTGATAGTCGAGACCGGTCTCGCCGATGCCGACGCATCTGGGATGCTCCGCAAGGGCGGCCAACGTCTCGGGATCCACAGCAGGCGCCTTGCCGACGTTCATCGGGTGCATGCCAACGGCGAAGTAGACGCCTGCGTGCGCCTCCGCAATCGCGCGCACCCCTGCGACGTTGCGCGGGTCGGTGCAGATCGTCACCATCCGGGCAACCCCGGCGTTCCGTGCGCGAGCGACCACGTCGACCAGCGCCCCGTCGAAATCGGGAAAATCCAGATGACAATGACTGTCGACGAGTTCGGGCTCTGACATCTGACCTGGGCTAGGTTTACGGCGTGGGCGCAATCTCAGGCCACTGCGCGCGACGCCGCCCGATCGATCCTCAGCAAGGTATCGAAGATCAGGAGTTGCGGGTCAAGATTGACGGCTCGCCCGGCCGCGAGCCGCTCGTCGATCTCGGTCGCGCACTCCGCCCAGTTCGCGGCGCTTCGCGAATCCCCCGCGAGCCGGGAGAAGTTCGCGGCCTCCGCGTCCGAGACCGCCGCGATTGGCTTTCCGGCCGCACTGACGGCCACGCGCGACACCGCGAGGCCAATGAGACGGCGGAACATGTCGCTTCCAGGTTCCGAAGCCGCTTCGGCGAGTTTGGACGCGCGCGCCTGATCCATCCGGGGCATTCCGGCCATGAGGCTGACGATCTCGGCGTAGGTCTCCAGCCCGCGGCCCTGAAGGATTCGGTGCGCCTCGCCGACCGATCCTCCTGCGAGCGAGATCACCGCGGCTGCGGCGTCCGCGGACGCGCCGAGCGCCTCGAGCGCGCGCGCGATGTGCCGGGGCGCCAGCGCGCCGCACCGAAGCGTACGGCAACGCGACCGCAGGGTCGGCAGCAGCGCGCTGGGCGCGTGAGCGATCAGCAGCAGCATCGTCCGGGACGGCGGCTCCTCCAGGATCTTGAGAAGCGCGTTCGCCGCGGCCACGGTCATGTCGTCGGCAGCGTCCACGATCACGACCCTCCAGCCGCCCTCCGCCGCGCTGAGTTGCAGGAAGCCGTTCACGGACCGCACGTCGTCGACCCCGATCGTGGCCCGGGCGCGGCCGCTCCTGGGGTCGCTCCCGGGGCGACAGTAATGCACGCCTGGCTCGGAAAGCGCCGCGATCTTCCGGAACGACGGGTGATCGATGCCGAACTCCAGCGTATCGACGTCCTCGCCGGAAATCATCGCGCGCGCGATCCGCCAGGCCAGCGTCGCCTTGCCGACCCCGCGCGGACCCGTGATCAGCCATCCATGGGGCGGACGTCCGGAACGAAGAACGTCAAGGAACTCCCGTTCCGCGGCCTCCTGCCCGAACAGGTGGACGCTCTCGCGGGGATGCGGAGGGTCCTGCAGCGGATGGGCTCCGCTCACGTCGCGGGGGCGGCGGCCATCAGCGCTCCAGCGCGCTGGCGACGCGTGACGCCACGTCCGAAGGAGATCCCGCACCGGAGACCACACGGCAGCGGTCGGGGTCTCGGGCGGCGATACCGAGGAAGCCGGCGCGCAGCCTCCGCTGGAAATCGACTCCAAAACGCTCGAACCTGTCCTCGCCGGCCGCCCGTTTTCCGCAGCGCGCCGCCGCTTCCTCCACGTCGATGTCGATGACAATGGTCAGATCGGGGTCAAGACCGACGCTGAGGTCGTGCAGGGCGTCGACGAGGTCGACGAGGTCGGCGCGCGCAAGGCCCTGGTAGACCCGGGTCGAATCCAGATATCGGTCGCAGATGACCGTCCGGGATTTCGAGAGCGCTGGTCGAATTGTCCTCTCCACATGATCGCGCCGCGCTGCGGTGAATAGCAGGATCTCCGTCTCAGGCGACCAGCGCGCGGTGTCTCCGCGGACCAGAAGGTCGCGGATCAGTTCGGCCCCCGGCGATCCCCCGGGTTCTCGGGTCTCGACGGTGTGCGCTCCGTTGCGGCGAAGGTGCTCCGCGGCCAGTCGCACCTGCGTCGATTTTCCTGATCCGTCGATGCCCTCGAAGGTGATGAAGCGCCCGGCTTCCATCGCGCGCGTCACTGTCCCTGCGGCAGCAGATCGGTCACCCGTTCCCGCGCAAGTCGGGTTGCGGCATTGAGCCTGGTCATGATCCCCCCGCGCGGGACAGAGGCACCGGCGACAAGATCGAAGCTGACCGGTTCGTTGCCCGGGACCATGACGACGAGCTCGCCCAGCGCCTGTCCCTCGGCGATCGGCGCCTCGATCGGTCCCGCATAGCGGATCTCTGCCTTGAGCCCCTCGCGCCTTTCGCGCTCCACCAGCATCTGCAGATCGCGCGGAGCGATCAGCGGCACCGAGCTGTCCTCCCCAAGCCAGACGTCGGCCTCGACGACCACGTCCCCCTCGGAGAAGAACCTGACCGTGTCGAAGGCCCCGTAGGCCCATTTCACCAGGGAAGTCGTTTCCGCTGCCCGCTCCGACACGCCATCGAGGCCGTTGACCATGAAGACGATCCGCTGACCGTTCTGGACCGCCGATCCGACCAGCCCGTAGCCGGCCTCGACCGTATGGCCGGTCTTGAGCCCGTCCGCGCCGATGCCAAGCGTCAGCAGGGGGTTCCGGTTGGGCTGCGAGATGCCGTTCCAGGTAAACTCGGTTTCCTTGAAGTACTCGTAGAAATCCGGGAATTCGTCGATGATCCGCCGCGACAGCTCGACGAGGTCACGGGCGCTCATGACATGACCCGGTTCCGGCCAGCCAGAGGAATTCGTCAGGTTCGTGTGTGTCAGGCCAAGCGCCGCGGCCCTCGCGTTCATCTGCTTGGCGAAGGTCTCCTCGGTGCCCGCGAGACCCTCCGCGACCACCACGCAGGCGTCGTTGCCCGACTGCACGATGATGCCGCGAATGAGGTCATCGACTCGGACCTGCTCGCCGATCTCGAGAAACATGCGCGATCCGCCCATCGCATGCGCCCGAGCGCTCACCTCGAAGGTCGTGTCGAGCGTCACGCGACCCTGATCGATCGCTTCGAACAACATGTAGAGCGTCATCAGCTTGGACATCGACGCCGTGGGCGCGGCCGTGTCCGCGTCCTTCTCGAACAGTGCTGCGCCCGTGGCGTGATCGACCACGAGCGCGTGGCTGGCCTGTGTCTCGAAGGCCGCGCCCCCCAGCGGCCAGATCGCTACTCCCGCCAGCGCGGCCGTGAACAGGAGCCTTGCCTGCATGGGGATCTCCTTTCTGGAGCATGATGGCGCAGGGATACGGCAGGAGGGCGATCAAGTCAAAACCATCGCGATCGTTCCGCGATCCGCGCTTCGGTCCTGATGGCGGTGATCCGCAACCTGGCCGGGCGATCGGGCATGCCGATTGCGTCCGCGACCGCCTCGGAGACCTGGAATCCGCCGTCGGGCGCGCGAAAGAGCGCGGCCACGGCGGTCGCCCCGGTCTCCAGGTTCTCGACGAGAACACGTTCGGGCCGTGTGACCCCCGGCGCCGCGACCCACGCGCCTCTGGGCGAGTTAGCTCCCGCGCGACGCGCCTCCCCAACCGCCTGGAACGCCTCCGGCGCGACGGCGTCCTCGAGAACGACGTCGATCGTCGGCGTAGCGGCGCCTTCCGGACCGACATCGCCGGCGTCGCATCCGACGAGCGTCGTGGCTGCAACGGCGACCGCGCCAGCGTGCGCGCCCAAGCGCCACAGCCTGCGGAGCCGCTGGTTGCGCCCGCCCCCGCTCCCGTATGTCTGGCCTGGCGACTCCTCGAGCACTCATTACCCTCCATGGACGCACCGAGAGGCCTACTGTAACAAGCCCTGTCGGACGAAGGGCAGTGCGCTGGAGCGCGCGGCCACGACGTCCGATCGTGGAAGGGTGGCAGAGTGGTCGATTGCAGCGGTCTTGAAAACCGCCGATGTGCAAGCATCCGTGGGTTCGAATCCCACCCCTTCCGCCACCGATCGCCATCGCTTCGTATCAAGATCGGAACCCATGGCGCTGCGGCGTCGCAGGCCCGCGTGGTAAGGGCGATCGCCGGGTTCCGGAAGACGGGGATGCCTCGGTGACTTGAGAGCGGAGCGGTTCCCGAGGCGCCGATCCGCCGTTGGCGCGGTGCAAAGAGCAACGTCCGCGGGCGTCAGGCGGCCAGCGCATCGAGGAAGCGGCCGAAGGCGTGCTCGACCAGCGCCGCCTTGTGAGCGATGATGGCCTCTCGGTCCTCGACGGGAATGCTTGCATAACCATCCTTGAGCATGCGGATCTGGGTCTGGACCAGCCGGCCGTTCTCCTGTTCGATACGCATAAGCGCCACCGCAAAAGGCGTCTGGCCGGTCGGCCCATCCGGGAGGATTGGGGTGAGGCGAATTGTTGCAAGGAGCGCGTGGCCGAGCGCGAGCGCCTCGATCCCGATCGCGTCTCCGGGCCGGGGCAAACCCTTGAAGCCGACCCGCATGGATTCGGCGTAGAGTGGCGCGACCAGCGGCAGGGACTGGGCGTATACGAGCGGATCGGGCGCCCAGCGCGTCACCCGCAGGAGCAGGGTCAGCGCTTCGCTCTCGTGGAAGAGCTGGGTGTTGAGCGCCTGCCACGCGATGGCCCCGGTCGCGCCAACCTCCGCCGAAGGGGCCCTGGGTCCAAGCGCCGCCCAGCCGAATGGCATCCCTGGCGCTGCGCTCGCGAGCGATAAAAACGGCAGGTTCACAGCCTTGCTCGCCGCCATGAAGATCGCGATCCGGGTCTCGATCTCGGGCGTGAAGCCGTGAGTGGCGATCTTTGCCCGGATGCGGTCGTATTGATCAAGATGCATCGCTGCTCTTCCTTGCGCGCCGGGCGACGGAGGTCGGACCTGTCCGGGTCCCGCGAGGCTTCGGTTTCGCCTCTACCGACGGCGGCGCCTTTGACTCCGCGGTTCGCTCTTGCGCCGCCCGCTTCGTCGACGTTTGCGTGCGGCGAGACGCCGGCTTCGGTTTCGCCGTCCGGGGCGCGCGCTTCTGCGGTTCTGCGTCCGTCGACTCCGTCGGGGGGTGTGGCGCGGCGGCCTCATCAGGGGACGCGACCTCGGGAAGCGGCACCGCCCTCAGATGATCGCCACGGCACGGAAACCAGGGCTCGGGCGCTTCGGGGTCGTCGGCAGCGATCCAGACGCTCTGATCGCCAGGCCATGTTCCGGCCTGCGCCGCGTCAAGGAACGCTCCGATCAGCCGCATCGTCACTGCCGGATGCTCGAGCGTGTAGGCGTGATAGGCGTGCTGTACGATGACCAGTCGCGACTTCCGGATGCCCTTGCGCAGCACTTCGTGGCATTTGCGGGGCGTGAAGAAATCGTACTCGCCGTTGAGGATCAGCGTCGGACAGTCGATCCTCCCGAGACGGTTGGTGATCGGCTCGAACTCGTTGACCGCCTCCATCAGGTTCTGCAAGGCATAGAGGTCGTTGATCGCGTAGCCGCGCCGCATCATCTCGGGAAGCGCGTCCTTGTTGGCGGTGAGCCACTCGTCGCTCATGTTCATCGGCATCAGCCAACGCTGCAGCGATGGCAGGCCGATCTGCACGAGGGCCTCATAGAGACCGCAGCCCATCATGAAGAGCTGCGGCGGCATCTCGGCGAAGCAGCTCATCGCGATCAGGCCGTCGCAACGTTCCGGACGCTCTGCGGCGAACTGCACCGCGACTGTGCCGCCGAAGGAGATACCCGCGACGTAGGCGGTCTCGGCGCCGATGTGGTCGAGGACGGCGTCGAGGGTGCGCCAGTTGTCCTCGAAGCGGCTTCCGAGAACGGGCTTGTCGGACTCGCCCTGACCAAGCATGTCGAAGCGCAGGACCCGCATCCCGCGCGCGCTGAAATGCTTCGAATAGGCGTCCCAGAGGTTCGAGTACTGGGTGAGCCCGTTCACGAACGCCAGCACCGGCGCGTCCGGTTCCCCTTCCAGCTGAAAGCGGACCCGATGTCCATCGATCACGGCCTCGGCCATGCGTCCCCCGTCGTCATCGCCTTTGCCTCCAACCCGGGCGCCATCGGATAGCGATGGCGCGCTCGCCCCAAGCGCTTGACAGATTCGTGAGCGATATTCAATTTGGTTAACGAAAGAATCGTTCGTTTTCGCGCACGCATGCGCCTGAACGTGTCTGGTCCAGCGGGGGGAAAGAAATGATCGAAGTCTGTCCAGCGAGCTTTGCTCGCCATGATCGCGTGCGCGCCGGCTTGCTCGCCTCGACGGTCGTGGCGTCGCTCACCGCCTGGCCGGTGTTCGCGCAGGACGACCGGCTGGCCGAACTGGAACGTCAGATCGCGATCCTCAGCCAGCAGGTGCAGGAACTGAAGGCGCAGCAGGCGGCGGCTCCCGCGCCGGCCCCCCGGTCGATCCCGGCCGGAGCGGTCGTCGCGACCGAAGAGACGGGCGTTCCGGTCGCGCTTCTGCCGCAGCTCGTGAAGACGCCCGAATCCCCCGGCGTCGCCGGTCATCCGTTCTATGGCGCGCTGCCCGAGGGTCGGACGACGGGTGTCATGGCGACGGGCAATGACAGGGTGCGGCTTACCTTCTCGGGACAGATCAACCGCGCGCTGAACGTGATCGACGACGGTTTGGCGACCGATCTTTACCAGGTCGACAATGAGAACGCTTCCTCGCGGTTCCGGTTCCTGGGCTCCACTTCGCCGCTGAACGACACCATTGCACTCACCGCATTCGAGTTCGAATGGCCCTACAACGGATCCCTCGACGTGAACCAGCTCAACCAGAGCGTGTCGAGCAACATAAACCAGGATTTCAATCTCCGCCTGCTCGAGGTCGGGTTCAGCAACAACGACTGGGGCTCGGTCTTCATAGGCCAAGGCTGGATGGCGTCGGACGGAACCGCAGAGATCGATCTCTCCGGCATCACCACACCGTTCTGGGTCGGCCAGACCTTCGCCTATGGCGGCATGCTGCCGACCCAGAGCGGGGCCGATACGGACTACGTTCCACGGAGTGAAGACGCGGTGCCTCAGCCGGAGGACTATGACACTCAAGAGGAATACGAGGCGGCTCTCGGAGACTACTCTGTCGCAAGCTCGAATTTCGTGAACGTGTTTACGCTGGGCAACAACCTGGACGGGCTCAGCCGACTCGTGCGCGTGCGCTACAACAGCCCCGTCTTCTCGGGGTTCCAGCTGTCTGGCAGCGCGGCGACGGAGGACCGCTACGACGTGGCGCTGCGCTATGCGGGCGAGACGTCATGGGCGAAGTTCGCCGCGGCGGCCTCCTACTGGACCGACACGTCAGACAGTGGCTACGATGGCTACACGGGCTCCGCATCGATGTTGCTCGCCAGCGAAGGTTCATGGTGGAACGGCGTCAGCTTCACCGTGTCCGCCGCGACTCAAGAATTCGACGAGCGCGACAACAGCCCGACGACCTACTTTGGCAAGATCGGATACGGAACCAACATCTGGGACGTCGGCAGAACGGCCTTTGCGGTGGGCTATGGGCGCTACGACGACTTCCGGGTCGAAGACGAGACGATGGAGCTGTTCGGGGTCGGCTTTTCGCAGAACCTGGATGCGCTCGGAACCGAGCTCTACTCAGGCATCTGGCAGACTAATTTCGACAATTCCGACATCGACTACAACGACATGACCACTTTCCAGGCAGGCGCGATGGTCCGGTTCTGATGCGCCGGGCTCTTGGACTCGCGGCGCTCGCGGCGCTTGCCGCATGCGCATCGATCGAACCGGAGGATCCGCCGCAGATGGGGGCCAACGAGATGCAGGTCCGCCCGGGAATGTTCTCGGGGCAGTACGGGGAGTTCGTCATCGTCGGAGACCCGTCGCGTCCGCCGGACGCGATCGCGGAGGAAGAACTCGGAGCCGGTTCCTGACCTGCGCACGCGCCGAGCCATCGGCGTTCAACACTGAAGCAATGTTCCGGTCCGGGATCCGGTGTCCGGGTGACTGAGGGGGGAAGATGTCCAGATTGATCTCGACACTCGCGCTGGCGCTGACGTGCGCGATGACGCTAGCCGCATCGGCGCAGGAGGCGGTGCCAATCACCGCGCGGTCGGCCGTGGCCGATCTCGACAGTCTCAAGATCACGGTCGAGATCCCGGAGTTCCGGATCGGCGGAACCTACGATCTCGCTGACCCGGCGTCGTGGGAGAACGGCGCGCCCGACGGCGTCACTCTCGAGAGCCTCGGCGCCGCTCCGATGCGCACCTCGTACATCGCGATGGGCACGCCGCAGACCGGCGAGGACGGCAGAGATCAACAACGCCATCCTGATCTCGAGCTACTATTCCGGCGACTGCGACCTCGATGTACTTCAACTGGGTCGAGGGTCAGGGCGGCAATGAGTTTCTCCGGCGGCGCCCTGATCGGTCCGGGACTGCTGTTCGACACCGACCGTTTCTATGTCGTCATGGTCGATGCCCTTGGCCTCTGGGGCGCCTCCAAGCCCTCTGACGGGCTCGGCCTAGCAGTTCCCGAACTACAACTATTACGACATGGTGCAGGCCGAACTATCGTCTGCTGCGTCGATCACCTCAATATCGGCCATGTCGTGCTCGCCACGGGCGTCTCGATGGGCGCCACCCAGTCCTACATGTGGGGCCTGATGCATCCCGACTTCGTCGGCGCGGTGATGCCGGTCGGCGGCTCGACCGCCACTGACGGCACCGCACCGATCGCCGCCTGGACCTTCCAGCTCGCCAAGGCCGGTCTCGTCTCCGACCCGATCTGGGTCGAAACCGGCGGCGACTACTACGACCTGCCGCTCGACCAGCACCCGCGCCAGGGCTCGGCCTATCACTGGTCGATCCTCTCGCTGACCGGCTATGATCTCAACTACCGCGGCTCGCAGGGCTGGGATGCGGTCAAGGGCAGCGTCTTCGCCTGGGAGCCGCCCGTCGACGACGAGGGCTTCGGCGACGCCGTCGCTGCGCTCGGTGCTACTCTACGATGCGGTCGACCTGAAATACCGGGTCGAGGTCGGCGAGACGCACAACATCAACGCGCTCCTGCCCGACTACCGGACGCGCACGCTGGTGATGCATATCGAGAACGACCAGTGGCTCACCGTGGACAAGGCCCGCGAAAGCGTCGCCCTGATCCCCGGCGCCCAGATCGTCACCGAGACGAGCCCGATCGCGCACTACGCCACCTTCAGCGCCATCAACGACCTGAGGGACGACCCGATGGTCGACAGCTTCCTGCACGACATCGGCGTCATCGAAACGCCGGGCAAGGTCTGCGACGCGCCCGACTACACCTCGCCGCGCGTCAACATGAACCCCGACCCGGAGACCTCGTTCTGGCTCGACAACATGGTTCATCCCTTCCCGCCGAAGTTCACCATGGTGACCGACCAGAACGGCGTCGAATGGGAGATCGGCTATCTCGACGTGGTCTGCGAGGGCATCGAGAACCCCGAGACCCTCGTGGTCGTCCACGGGAAGGGCGCCTTCGCCTCGCATTACGGCTTCCTGATCAAGCACGCCGTCGAGCAGGGCTACCGGGTCGTCGCCCTCGACATGCCCCATGCCGGCCTGTCCGGTCCGGGCAATCTCGGTAAGCCCTGGGCCCGCGACTTCGAGGACATGCGCTCGGCGTTCCACGGCGTCATCGTCGACCAGCTCGGGATCCAGAACTCCTACTATCTCGGCCATTCGCTCGGCGGGCAGTTCGTGCTCGGCTACGCGCTGAAATATCCCGAGGCCGTAAAGGGTCTCATCCTCGAAGCTCCGGCCGGCCTCGAAATCTTCCCGAAGACGGTCGAGATTGACGGCGAGACGCTCGGCATCTGCGACCCGGCGATCACCCACAACTTCGAGGCCTGGGAAGCCGCCTGGGGCCCGACCGGCGCCCTCGAATCGGAGATGAACCGCGACGCGCAGAGCGTGCGGGACTTCTTCTACTTCAAGGAGCGCGACCCGGTCACCGGCGCGGTCAGCCCGAGCTTCTTCGGCTACTTCAAGAACGACACCGAATACGCCCGCCTGCACACCGATCAGCGCATCGCGATGATCACCGGCAACCCGGCGGAGTTCGAGCAGTGGGTGACCTGGTTCATCTACGACATCTGGACCATCTGCAGCGAGAACGACGACACCAACGAGACGCCGCTGCTGAGCCGGCTGCCGGAAATCGACGTGCCGATCTTCCTCGCCTTCGGCGCGCAGGAGCCGTTCATCCCGTCGACCTCGCTCAACGGGCTCGACGACATGGCCAATCAGGTGATCACCCCGTTCATGGAGAGCATGGCCGCGGCCGGCAACCCGGTCGTTGCGAAGATATATCCCGGCGTCGGGCACTTCATCCACACCGACGTGCCGCTGCAGTTCGCCTCCGACACCGTCTCCTTCATGCGGACCGGCCATGTCGACCAGATCACCCCGCAGGTGATCGACGCGATGGTCAACGGAATGGCGGCGCCCGCCGCAGCCGGCGGCGGTGGAGACGGCGGTGCCGCCGAAAAGCCGTCCGGTTTCTCGAAATGATGCGTGGGGGAGGACATATCATGACCACCATGACCGATATTCGCCGCCACGCCCTCGGGCTGGCCATCGCCATCGCCCTGCCGCTCTCGGCATCGGCGGACGTGCTGTCCCGGTCGGCCGCCGCCGGTCCGGACACCACCTGGACACCGGCCTCCGGCGTCGACGCTCTCGACTCGCTCAAGAAATACTACGAGATCCCGGACTTCCGGATCGGCGGCACCTACGATCTCGACGCCGATCCCGAGACATGGCGCAACGGCGGCGAAGGCGGCACCACCCTCGAAAGCCTCGGTTCGCGGCCGCTGCGCACCGCCTATATCGATGTCGGAACCCCGATCCGCAACGAGGCCGGCGAAATCATCAATGCGGTGATCGTCAGCCCCTACTATTCCGGCGACGCCACGGCGATGTACGGCTACTGGTTCCCCGGCACAGGCAACGCGCTGGCAGGCGGACCGGTGACCGGACCCGGTCTCGTGATCGACACCGACAAGTACTACGTCGTGTTCCTGGACAGTCTCGGCCTCTGGGGCGCCTCCAAACCCTCCGAGGGGCTCGGGCGCGACTTCCCGCAATACAGCTACTTCGACATGGTGCAGGCGAACTACCAACTTTTGCGCGACCACCTGAACGTAGCCAACGTGCATCTCGCCACCGGCGTCTCTATGGGCGCCACCCAGACCTGGGTTTGGGGGGCGATGTATTCGCGGAATGGCTTCGTCGACGCCATCATGCCGATAGGCGGCGCAACCGCGTCGGATGGCGACGATCCTGTCGGGCAGTGGACCTTCCGCCTCGGTCAGGCCGCTATCGAGAGTGATCCGGTCTACCGCGAGACCGGCGGCATGTATTACGACCTGCCGAAGACCGAGCAGCCGCTCCGCGGCCTGCAGTTCATGTGGTCGCAACTCCAGCTCACCGGCTTCACATTCGAATTTCGCTCGGCACAGCCGTGGGACAAGGTTGAGACGGAGGTCTTCTACTGGGAGCCGGAGGGCAACCAGACCGCAGCCTTCATCGCCCGCACCCTGCGCGAGGATCCCAACGACTACTGGTATCGCAATGCCGGCGGCTTCACCTACAACATCAACGACCGCCTTGAAACGATCACCGCCCGGACGCTGGTCGTCCATGTCGAGAACGACAAGTGGTTGATGGTCGAAAACGCCCGCAACGCGGCCGCCGCCGTCGAAGGCGCCGGCTTCCTGACCTTTTCGGACCCGACCGCGCATTACGGCGTGTTCAAGGCACCCAACGTGCTAAGCGCCCAGGTGAAGTCCTTCGTCGACGACACCAACATCCCGGGCAGCATGGCCGGCGGTGCCGGTGGTGGTGGAGCCGGTGGCGCGGCGCCCGAGAAGCCCTCGGGTTTCTCCAAATGATCGGTCGCGTTCAGGCCGGTGATGTCGAGCTCGCCTACCGGACGTGGGGCGACGGCCCCACGCCCGTACTCTTCGTCCATGGCAATCTGGCCAGCAAGGACTGGATCGAGCTGTCGACCCGCTGGTTCCCTGAAGACCTGAAGGTGATCGGGGTCGACTGGCGGGGCTGTGGTGACAGCGACAAGCCCGAGCCGTTGGACGGCTATGCCAACTACACGATGCAGCAGCACGCCGAGGACATGATCGCCGTGCTCGACGCACTCAAGATCGACCGCTGCCACATCGCGACGCATTCCACCGGCGGGATCATCGCCGCGCGGATGCAGCTCATGCAGCCCGACCGCTTTGGGCGGGTGTTCTCGCTCGATCCGGTTTCGCCGCTCGGGCTAAAGTTCGACGATCAGGGCCTAGCAGTCTTCAAGGCCATGCAGGCGAGCAAGGAGGTGACCCGTGCCGGGATGGCCACGGCGGCGGCCTCGTTGTTCCTGGCCGAGAGCCTGACCCCGGGCAACATGCCGAAATTCCGCGAGGGCGTCGGCGAGGCGCAGCGGCTCTTCGACCGAATCATCGACCAGACCTTCGCGGTGTCCGAGGGGATCTGGCTCGGCACCGCCAAGAACCTGACTGCGGAAGCGGAGTCGGGTGAGCTGGAGGGTCGCATGACGGAACTGACCCACGAGCATCTCGTTGTCTGGGGTGAGCTCGACGGCTGGATCCCGGCCGCCGACGTGAAGCGCATGGCCGAGGACATGCCGAACTGCCGTTTGGTGACCGTGCCCGGCATCGGTCACTCGATGAATCTCGAGCAACCCGCACTCTACGCCGGTTACCTCGGCGGTTTCCTCGGCGGTGTGCCGGTGTAGACGCCGGCTACATGGAGCGGCCTATTGGCAGGCGGCGAAGGAGAAAGTCGATGAAGAAGGTAGCGGACGCGAACGAGATCACGGAACGCTTCAAGGAAATGTGGAAGAGCTTCGGTCACATGACGCCCGAATGGAAAGACATGATGGGATCGCCCGATTCCGACAAGGATTTCTGGGAGGGGGTCGTCAAGACCAACCAGGCGAACATGGACGCGCTGAAGGAACTCAACGACCGCGTTGCATCTTCGTTCAAGTCGATCGGCGAACGCCAGTGGAGTCTGTTCGAGACGATGGTCAACGAGACGGAAACAGCGTCGAAGGAGATCCGCGCCGCAGGAGAACATGCGCCGGAGGCCGCAAAGGAGGCTTTCCAGCGCATGCTTGCGGGAATGCGGGAAATCGCCGCCATCGCCGAGAAAGCCAACAAGGACGCGCTCGCCGAGATCGAGAAGCGCGGCGAGACGCTCAAGGCCGAGATCAAGGAGATGGTCGCCAAGGCGAGAGCCTGAGGCCTCGCAGGACGGTTCTGCGATCGGCGCACTGGCACCCGGTGGTCGTGTGCTCGCCGGTTGGAGGGAGCCGGCCGCATCGGCCGTGAGGAAGGGGAGGCTCCATGGCGGAAGAACGCGCCGAGAGGACCGCCAATCCGACGCCGATCGGCCTCATGGGTCTTGCCTGCGGCTGCGCCGCGCTGGCGTCGGCCGAGCTGGACACCCGCAGGAACCCGTCGGTTGGCAGCGGGTCCGGCGCTTTGAGCGTGGATTTGCCCCCTGACCGGAGCGATCTGGCGTCGTGTCGGCTCGTTTCGGGCGATTTCGGACGGAGTCATCCCATGGCCGCGCGGCGCTCATGGAAGATCAGACGGTCTATGTTGTAGGCGAGGTTGGCGAGCGTCAGTTTCGCCTCGACCCGCGCCAATCCGATGGTGCGATTGAGTGAGCCATTGATGCGCCACTGGTTCAAGCACAATGGCGAACGCCGAAGCGGTTCTTCTGGTGCGCGAAGACGTGCTCGACAGCCGCGCGGATCGAGGACTTCCGCGCATTAGAGCGATGCCCCTTCGTTGTGAATCGACGGGGGGATTCCCAAGGCGGCTGGTTTCTGACTCTCTGTTCTCGAGGCAGTTATCGGGGCAGAGAGATGGGCAAGCCACTGGCGATGGACTTGAGCAAGCGTGCGTTGGCCGCGGTCGACGCCGGGATGAGCCGACGGGCGGCGGCGGGTCGCTTCGGCGTTTCGGTGTCATCGGTGATCCGCTGGGATGCGCAGAGGCGCGAGACTGGGAGCTTCGCGCCGAAGCCGCAGGGCGGCGACATGCGGTCGCGGCGGATCGAGGCGCGGCATGCGGACGTCATGGCCGCCTTCGAGGAGGCGCGCGACCAGAGCCTCGAGGAGCTGCAGGCCCGCCTGGCCGAGCGCGGCGTCGCCGCGTCGAGCTCTGCCCTGTCGCGCTTCTTCCAACGGCACGGCCTGACGCGGAAAAAAAGACCGGACACGCGGTCAAGCAGGACCGTGCGGACGTCGTGAGCAAGCGCCGCGCCTGGTTCGAAGCGCAGCCCGAACTCGATCCCGGGGCTCGTGTTCATCGACGAGACCTGGACCGCGACGAACATGGCGCGCACGCACGGGCGCAGCGCGCGCGGCGAACGGCTGCGCATGGGCGTCCCGCACGGCCACCGCAAGACCACGACGCTCGTCGCGGGCCTCCGCCTCGACGGCATGGTCGCCCCCACGGTCCCCGACGGTCCGATCAATGGCGACTGGTTCGAAGCCTATGTCGCCCAAGTGCTGGCGCCGATCCTTCGTACCGGCGACATCGTGGTCATGGACAACCTTTCCAGCCACAAGCGCGCCTCGGTCAGGGAGGTGATCGAGGCAAGGGGCGCGCAGCTCGACTTCCTCCCGCCATACAGCCCCGACTTCAACCCGATCGAGATGGCCTTCGCCAAGCTCAAGGCGCTGCTGCGCAAGGCCGCCGAGCGCACCGTTGACGGCCTCTGGAGCGCGATCGGCCGCCTCGTGGACGTCTTCACGCCCCAGGAATGCGTCAACTACTTCGCCGCCGCAGGCTATGATCCAGATTGATCGGGAGCCGCTCTAGCTCGGGCCGTCGCCTCCGGCATCGGCTTGCCCGCCGGCTTGCGCCGGTGGATGCGGCTGGTCAGCATTCTCGCGTCGAGCCATTTCTCGTTCTTCCGCGACCGGTACGCGCTGTCGGCCCAGACCTCGCTCGACGTGTTCCCGGTCGTCACGAGGCGCTTCAGCATCCGTCCGTCCGCGAACGAGGCCGATGTGACGGCGCTCTCGCGGATGAACCCGAACTCCTGTCGATGCCGATATGCGATTTGTATCCGAAGACCGGTGCCGCGATCATCGGCAGCCGCGTCCCGTCGGGCCGATAGCGGACCTTGCCGCCCACCTTCAGCGTCCAGCGCGCGTTCGTATCCTTCTGGGCCGCCTTGTTCGGCGCGTCCGGC
This sequence comes from uncultured Alphaproteobacteria bacterium, assembly GCA_963700835.1. GTDB lineage: Bacteria > Pseudomonadota > Alphaproteobacteria > Rhodobacterales > Rhodobacteraceae > Amaricoccus. Next base: position 681 of record CAVOZD010000008.1, on the reverse strand, counting down.
CAGATCTCGCTGGCGGATTTGCCGGCCTTGATCGCGTCCTTCTCGTCCTCGGTATTGCGCTGCTTCGGCGTCGGGACGAGGCTCGCGTCGACGATCTGGCCCGCCATCGGGATGTAGCCTTTCTTCCGGAGCTGCCAGTCGAACGCCTTCATCACCCGCTTCAGCGTCCCCGTCTCCGTCAGCCGGTTGCGGAAACGCCGGATTGTGTTTTCGTCCGGCGTCGGCGCCCCAGATCGAAGCCGAGGAACCGCATCCAGGACAGCCGGTCGCGGATCATGAACTCCATCCGCGCGTCGCTGAGAGCCTTTAATATCGAGACCGGGTCGAACGGCGGGCGACCGCCCCTGGACCCGTCGCCATAGCCCAGCCTCTCGACCAGCCAGCCGCGGAAGAACTCGAAATTCACCGTCGCGTCGAGAACCTCCAGTGGGTCGCCATGCCTGCTCAGCGCCTCCAGATGTTCCGACAATCCGAAAAAACTCCGCTGATCCATCCAACCCTCCTCCGGGAAACCGACCCCGGACGAGTGAATCATGGCTCGACGAAAACCGACAGGTTGATGCGGGTGTCCAGCTGTTCAGTGTCTGATCGCCCTCTTGCTCAAGCACCACCTTGATCTCGGCGCGCCGCTCCTCAAGACCCCTCGACCGCATGTCGCCGCCCTGCGGCTTCGGCTCGAAG
>CAVOZD010000007.1:0-64107 GCA_963700835.1 uncultured Alphaproteobacteria bacterium | reverse complement strand
CAGACCCGGCATACCTGTGGTGATCGGCAAGAGGCCGGCTTATCGTCGAGGGCGTGAATTTCGTCAAGAAGCACGCCCGGCGGACGCGCGAAGACCGGGCCGGCGGCATCCACGAGATCGAGGCCCCCATTCACGTCTCGAACGTTATTCTGGTATGTCCCAAGTGCCGGCAGACCACCCGCGTCGGCAACACCGATCTCGCCGACGGTACGAAGGTCCGTACCTGCCGGAAATGCGGGGAGGTCTTGGATCGCTAATTCGCGTCCGGAACGGCCATGATAAAACCGCGTTTAAAGAAGAAGTACGAAGAAGAAGTGGTCCCGGCGATGATGTCCGAGGGCGGCTACCGCAACCGTTACCAGGTCCCGCACCTGGTGAAGATAGCCGTTAATTCGGGCCTCGGCCGGTACCACGACGAAATAAAGGTTTTCGACGCCGCGGCCGAAGAGATCGCCGCGGTGACGGGCCAGCGGCCCGTGGTCAGTCGCGCCCGGCGGTCGGTGGCGAACTTCAAGGTCCGGGCCGGCATGCCGTCCAGCGTTCGCGTTACGTTGCGTCGCGACCGCATGTACGAATTCTTCGACCGGCTCATAAGCTTCGCGCTGCCGCGGGTCCGCGATTTCCGCGGCCTCGACCCCGAGAGCTTCGACGGCCACGGCAACTATACGCTGGGCATAACGGAGCAAATAATTTTCCCGGAAATAGATTACGACGAAGTGGTCAAGATCACCGGGATGAACGTAACGATCGCGACTTCCGCCGGAAGCGACGAGGAGGCGCGTAATTTATTGACGGCGTTCGGGATGCCCTTCGGCCAACCCCGCGCGCACCGTTAAGAGAGTTATGGCTAAGAAGTCTTTAATTGCCAAGGCCAAGCGGGAGCCCAAATTCAAGGCCAGACGGTACAACCGCTGCCCGTTGTGCGGTCGGTCCCGCGCCTATCTCCGCAAATTCGACATGTGTCGGATTTGTTTCCGCGGGCTGGCGCTGCGGGGCGAGATCCCGGGCGTAATCAAGGCCAGTTGGTAGGGGCGACGCCCCGGCGAAAGCCGTGCGGCGCGCGTTTAAAAGGTTTTCGTAAATGGTAATGACCGACCCCATAGCGGACTTGTTGACGCGGATCCGGAACGGGCTCCGCGCCGGCCACGAGAAGGCCGACGCCCCTCACTCCAAGATAAAAGAGGAGATAGTCAAAATCCTCAAGGACGAGGGGTTCGTATCGAACTACCGCGTTATCGACGAAAAGCCGGCGCCGACCCTCCGCGTATACTTGAAGTACGGGCCGGACAAGGCCGGCGTGCTGCGGCGCATCGAAAGAGTTTCCCGGCCCGGGCGTAGGGTCTACGCCGATAAGGAAAACGTCCCCCGCGTCAAGAGCGGGTTGGGCGTGGCCGTAATCTCGACGTCTCACGGTGTCCTGACCGACCGCGAATGTCGAAAACGCGGCATCGGCGGCGAAGTGCTCTTGCGGGCGTGGTAGCCGCTACCGATTGATATGTCTCGCGTAGGAAAAAAACCCATACCGCTGCCTGAAAAGGTGGAAGTAAAGGTGGACGGCCGGACCGTCAGCGTCAAAGGACCCAACGGCGGCCTGGAGCGCGACCTTCACCCGGCGGTGACCGTCAGCGTCGCCGACGGCCAGGTATCGGTGAGGCCGGTTGACGACAGCCGCGAGAGCCGGGAGCTGTGGGGCCTTTCGCGCACGCTGGTGGCCAACATGGTGGAGGGCGTCTCGCAGGGCTTCGCGAAGGACCTCGAGATCGTCGGCGTGGGCTACCGGGCCGAACTTCAGGGTAAGGTGTTGAAACTTTCCCTCGGCTTCTCGCAGGCCATTATGTACCAACCGCCCGAAGGCGTCACGCTGGAAGTCCCGTCGCCGCAGGCGGTCGTGGTTCGCGGAATAGACAAGGAAAAGGTCGGCCAATGTGCCGCCGAGATAAGGTTAATGAGGCCGCCCGAGCCGTACAAGGGCAAAGGCGTAAGGTATAGAGGAGAACGCGTTCGGCGCAAGGTCCGCAAGGGCACGTTAGGCGGCTTAGGCCCCGGCGCGTAAGAGTCGTAACTATGGTGCATCCCGATAAAAAAATACCGAGGCGTATAAGGAGGCACGGCCGCGTCCGCCGCAAGGTGAGCGGGACCGGCGATAGGCCCCGGGTTTGTATATTCCGCAGCCTTCGGCACATCTACGCCCAGGTTATCGACGACCGGGCGGGCCGGACGCTGGCGGCGGCCTCCAGCCTGGACCCCGAATTGCGGGGCAAGGTGAACGGCGGCAACGCGGAGGGCGCCGCGGCCGTCGGCGAGGCGCTGGCCGGGAAAGCGGCCGCCCATGGCATCACGGAAGTAGTTTTCGACCGCGGCGGGTACAAGTACCACGGCCGCGTCAAAGCCCTGGCCGAAGGCGCGCGGAAAGGCGGCCTGCGGTTCTAACGTCAGCCACGCCGAGACGATATGGATAGAAGCAGAAGCAGAGGCAGAAGAAGAGAGACCGAAGAAGAACAACTCTTCCAGGACCGCGTCGTGACTATCAACCGCGTGGCCAAGGTGGTCAAGGGAGGCCGGCGGTTCGGCTTCAACGCGCTGGTAGTCGTGGGCGACGGCGCCGGCCGCGTCGGCGTAGCGCTCGGCAAGGCCAACGAGGTCGCCGAAGCGGTGCGTAAAGGCGTGGAATTGGCGAAGAAAAACCTGTTCACGTTCCCCATCGTAGCGGGCACGCTTCCGCACGAGGTGTTGGTTAAAAAGGGAGCGGCCATAGTTTTACTCAAACCGGCGGCCCCCGGAACCGGCGTTATAGCCGGTGGCCCCGTCCGCGCCATAATGGAGTTGGCCGGCGTCCAGAACGTTTTAACGAAGTCATTGGGCTCGAACAACCCCCACAACGTACTCGGCGCCGCCGTCGAGGGGTTGAAGTCGCTTATCTCCCCGGAAGCAGCGGCGGCCCGGCGCGGCGAGTCGCCCAGGGGCGCGAAGAAAAAGACGGAAGCCGCCGGGGCGGCCGAGAGCGGAGGAGAAGGCTAAAAAGACCCGCATCGCCCGTCGCGTCCGCGCGAAGAAGGCGAGCGCCGAGGTCGGGGAACCGGAGGAGGCGGCGGCGGAGGCCGCCGGGGCCGAGGCAAAGGAAGAAACGAAGGCCGGAGCGGGCGCGCCCGAGCCGGCGAAAAAAGACCACCAAAACCCCGGATAAAGAAAAAGCGCAGGCCGACGAAAAGGAAGAGGTGCGGGCCGAAACGGACGCGCCCGAGGCGGCGGAAAAGAAAAAGCCGCCAAGGCCCCGGATAAAGAAAAGAAAAGGCGCAAGCCGAAAGCGACGCGCCGGAGGAAGCGCCGCTGCCCGCAGAGGCCGGCGACGAGGTTAAGGAAGAATGAAGTTGGGCGAACTAACGCCGTCCGGCTCAAGGAAAGGCCGGAAGCGCGTAGGCCGCGGGCCGGGGTCAGGCCGCGGCAAGACGGCGGCCGGGGCGATAAAGGCCAGAAGTCCCGCGCCGGCGCGAGCATACGCCCCGGCTTCGAGGGCGGCCAGATGCCGCTCCAACGTCGCTTGCCCAAGAGGGGGTTCACCAACGTTTACAACGAACGGAAGGCTGCGACGGCGTCCGTAAACGTCGGCGACCTGGCTCGCTTCGGCGACGGCGCGACCATAGATTTGAATTTTCTAAAAGAACGCAAAGCCGTGAAGGAGAAGGGGATTCGCTACCTGAGGGTCCTGGGCGGCGGCGAGCTGAACGTCGCTCTCACCGTACGGGCCCATTACTTTACGCCCCAGGCGCGGGCCAAGATAGAGGGCGCCGGCGGCAAGGTCGAGGCGGAATAAATTGTTCGACGTAATAAAAAGGTTTCTTTACCAACTTACCAAAGCATCTTCACACATATCCGGAGCTCAAGCGACGGAGGTCCTGATTACGGTGCGCATGATCCTGGTGTACCGGCTAGGGAGGCATATTCCATGCCCGGCGTCGACGGCCCGCCCTGGCCTCGTTTCTTCGACGCCCAGTACGGGGACGCTCTTCGGCCTGTACGACATGTTCTCCGGCGGCAACCTGACGCGCCACCATCTTCGCCCTGGGCATCATGCCCTACATCAGCGCCTCCATCATCTTCCAGCTCCTGCAGCGGTGGTGCCGTACTTCGAGAAGCTGGCCAAGGAAGGCGACGAGGGGCGCAAGAAGATCAACGCAGTACACCCGCTACGGCACCGTGGCGCTGGCGCATGATCCAGTGCTTCGGCCATGGCCGCGGGGCTGGAGCGACTGATCCGGCGGCATCGTCGTACCGGCCCGGGCTGGGGCTTCCAGCTGATGACGTGCATCACCTTGACCGCCGGCACGGTCTTCATCATGTGGCTGGGCGAGACAGATCACCGAGCGGGGCATCGGCAACGGGATTTCGCTGATCATCTTCATCGGGATCGTGGCCCGTTATGCCCGAGCGGACATCCTGAACCAGCAACAAGCTGGCCACGGCGACATGCACATCGTCAAGCATCGTCGTGGACTTCATGCGTGGTGATCGGCGGTCGTCATCGCCATCACCGCAGGGGCAGCGGAAGATCCGGTCCAGTACGCCAAGAAGATCGTCGGGCGCAAGGTCTACGGCGGGCCAACACCCATATCCCCTGAAGGTCAACACCGCCGGCGTGATTCCGATCATCTTCGCCAGTCGATCATCATGTTCCCGCAGCACCATCCTGACTTTCCCGGAGCGATCGCGTTCTTCACGACGTGGCGGGATGCTCGTGCCGGCGCACCCGGTCTACGTGCTGGTCTACTCGGCCCTGATCATCCTCTTCACCTACTTCTATACCGCGGTCGTCCTGAACCCGGTGGACCTGGCGGACAACATGAAGAAGAACGGCGGCTTCATCCCGGGGTTGCGCCCGGGCAAGAAGACCGCCGAATACATCGACCGAGTCCTGACGCGCGTAACGCTGCCGGGACGGTCTTCCTGGCGGTCATCGCCATCCTGCCGATCGTGATGATTATCACTTCTTGAAGGTGCCCTTCTACTTCGGCGGCACCGGCCTGCTGATCGTCGTGGGCGTGGCGCTGGATACCATGCAGCCAGATCGAGTCCCACCTCCTGATGCGCCACTACGACGGCTTCATGAAGAAAGGACGGATACGGGGCCGAGTTTAACCTAGGTCTCGCATGCGACTTGTCCTCATAGGACCACCGGGAGCAGGAAAAGGCACTATAGCGGATAAATTGGCGGCGGAGCGTGGCCTGGTTCACCTCTCGACGGGCAACGTATTGCGCGACGCCATAAACCGGGGGACGCCGCTGGGGGCGAAAGCCGAAGAGTACGTCGAAGCGGGCAAGCTCGTCCCGCAGGAGATTCTGGGGGAGTCGTGGCCGAAAAGTTGAGCCAGCTCGACGGATTCGTGCTGGACGGCTACCCCCGAACGCTCGAGCAGGCCGAATTCCTGGCGTACCTGGCGGCCGTGGACGCGGTTATTTACGTCGCAATCCCCCGGGAAGAAGCCGTCGAGAGGTTGCGGGGCCGGCGGGTGTGCGCGGAGTGCGGCGCCGTTGCCGACGACGGCGAAACCTGCGGGAATTGCGGCTCCGGCGACCTGGCCGCCCGGGCGGACGACCGGCCCGGATACGGTTAAGAAACGGTACGAGATTTACATGCACGAGACGGAGCCGGTCATCGAATACTACCGCGGCCGCGGTATCTTGCACGAGGTGGACGGAATCGGGAGCCGGGAAGAGGTCCTGGCTCGGCGTGGAAGCGGAGATCGGGCCGTTGGAATCCTGCGGCGATGATAACGGTTAAGTCCGCCGCTGAAGTTGAGTTGATCGGCCCGGGCCGCGGCGATATTGGTGGACGCGCTGAGGGAGGCCCGGCGCCGCGCGGAACCGGGAAGCAGTACCGAGGCGTTGGACCGCGCCGTACGGAAGACGATCGAGGATGCGGGGGCGAAACCGGCGTTCCTGGGGTACATGGGTTTTCCCGCCTCGTCCTGCGTTTCGTTGAACGCCGAAGTCGTCCACGGCATACCATCGCCCGATAGGATTTTAGTGGAGGGGGACCTGGTCTCGGTGGACGCGGGCGTGTTGCTCGCGGGTTATTACGCTGACGCGGCGTTTACGGTCGCACTGGGGGACGGGGCGCCCGAGTTGTTGGCCTGCGGCCGGCAATGTTTGAACGAAGCCGTGAAACAATGCCGGGTCGGGAAACGCTTGGGCGACGTCTCGCACGTCATCGAGAAGACGGCTCGGGAGGACGGCTTCGACGTCGTGCGCGAATACGTGGGCCACGGCATCGGGACGAAGATGCACGAGGAACCCCAGGTGCCGAATTACGGCACGGCCGGGCGCGGCCCGAGGTTGGTAGCGGGTATGGTGCTGGCGCTCGAGCCCATGGTAGTGACGGGCGACTGGCGGACGAAGGTAAGTCGGGACAAGTGGACGGTCATTACGCGGGACGGAGGCCTTTCGGCGCATTTCGAACATACGGTGGTTATTACCGAAAACGAACCGAGGGTGTTGACGCGGGGTTGGGAAGAGTTCGTTTACGTTTAAAGGACTGCGACGGCTATTTTGGTGAAAGAACGAACCATACAGGTAGAGGGGGTCGTCGTCGAGCCTCTTCCGAACGCGATGTTTCGGGTGAAGCTGGACAACGGCCACGTTCTCCTCGCGCACGTGTGCGGGCGCATGCGGATGCATTTCGTCCGCATCCTCCCGGGCGACCGCGTCAAAGTAGAGCTCACGCCCTACGACCCCAACCGCGGCCGCATTACGTGGAGATATAAATAGCGGTCGCCGTCGAGGTGGCGACGATGAAAGTAAGACCTTCAGTAAAAAAGATCTGCAAAAAGTGCAAGATAATAAAAAGGCGCGGCGTCGTTCGCGTTATCTGCGAAAACCCCCGGCACAAACAGCGCCAGGGTTAACGAGCGCCTTTTAAGGGAGAAGTGTACCTATGGCACGTATAGCCGGCGTTGACTTGGACCGCGCGAAACGCATCGAGGCCGCGCTGCCGTACATCTTCGGCATCGGCCCCACGTCCGCGCGGGCTATCCTGGCCGAGGCCAACGTAAGCCCCGATACCAGGGTCAAGGACTTGACGGAAGCCGAAGTGGCGCGTCTGCGCGGCGTCATCGAAGAGGGGTATAAGGTCGAGGGCGCGCTCCGCGCCGAAGCGGCGGCCAACATTAAGCGGTTGATAGCTATAAACAGCTACCGCGGCCTCCGCCATAAAAAGGGCTTGCCCGCCCACGGCCAGCGCACCAAAACCAACGCCCGGACGCGCAAGGGCCCCCGCAAGACGGTCGGGCGGAAGCGGAAGAAGAAGTAGCCCGGGCCGGGTTTAATTACATGAGGTGACGAGCTTTGGCCAAAGTTAAAAAGAAAACCAAGAAGAAAGTAAAGCGGACGGTTTCGGAAGGCACCGTTTACATCAAGTCCTCTTTCAATAATACCCTTATTACTATTACCGACAAGGACGGGAACGTCATCGCCTGGGCTTCGGGCGGATTGGTCGGTTTCAAAGGGTCCCGCAAGTCTACGCCGTTCGCGGCCCAGATCTCCGCCGACCAGGCGGCGAAACGGGCCATAGCGATGGGCTTGAAAGAGGTCGGGGTGCAGGTGGTGGGGCCGGGTTCGGGGCGCGAGTCGGCGGTGCGCGCCATCCAGGCCTCCGGCCTACGCGTAACCGGCGTCCGCGACCGCACCAAAATACCGCACAACGGCTGCCGGCCCAGGAAGCGGCGTCGGGTATGACGCCGCGTTGCGAGGTTTCGTAGGATATGGCTAAGTATCGTGGCCCACGTTGTCGAATATGCCGTCGCGAGGGGGCGAAGCTCTTCCTCAAGGGAGAGCGCTGTTTCGCGCGCGGCAAGTGCCCGGTGGACAAGCCGGTTAACCCGCGCAACTACCCGCCCGGGCAGCACGGCCTGAGGCGCCGGTTCCGGATATCCGATTACGGCGTGCGGCTGCGCGAGAAGCAGAAGCTGCGCCGGACGTACGGCCTGCTGGAAAACCAGTTCCGCAAGTACTTCCGGCTGGCGGTCCGGAGCAAAGGCGTGACGGGCGAAAACCTCCTGCAGCTGCTGGAGATGCGTCTGGACAACGTCGCGTACCGGTTGGGGTTCGTCACCGCTCGCGGGACGGCGCGCCAACTGGTGCGGCACGGTTTCTTCACCGTCAACGGCCGGCGGGTAAACGTCCCGTCATACCTGGTCAAGGTGGGCGACGTCGTTGGCACCGTCGAAAAGGCTTCGCGGCTAGAGCCCGTGAAGTACGGTTTGGAATATAACAGCGGGAAGCTATTGCCGGAATGGTTGGAGTTTGACCCGAAGAAGGCCGAGGGGCGGATAGTCTCGCTGCCGACGCGCGAGCAGATCCCGGTCCCGGTCGACGAGCACCTGGTCGTCGAGTTCTATTCCCGCGTTTAGCGGCACTTTTCAATAATCGTGACGAGCAAAGGAGTGGGGTTGGCCCATGAAGGCTGACGCTTTCAAGATGCCGCGCGGGGTCAAGTTCGAACCCGAAGGTGCGAAGGGCTCCTGGGGCAAGTACGTCGTCGAGCCCCTGGAACAAGGTTTCGGCTTGACGTTGGGAAACGCCATAAGGCGCGTACTGCTCTCGGCTATCGAGGGTACGGCCATCACGTCGGTTAAAATAGACGGCGTGCTGCACGAGTACTCCACCATCCCGAACGTCTACGAGGATACGACCGAGATTATCATGAACCTCCGGGGCCTGGTGCTGCGCCTCGACGCCTCGCGACCCAAGACCATCTACCTCGACGTCGAAGGCGAGGGCGAGGTCACCGGCCGCGATATCATCACCGACCCGGACGTCAAGATAATCAACCCCGACCAGAAGATAGCGACGTTGGCCGAGGGCGGTCGCCTCAAGATGGAAATGGAAGTGAGCCGGGGCCGCGGCTACGTCCCGGTCGAACGGGTAGGCAACGAAGACCGCCCCGTAGGGGTTATCCCGATAGACGCCGTCTATACGCCGGTGCGCAAGGTAAAGTACTCCGTCGAGGAAACGCGCGTGGCCAACGGACCGACTACGACAGCCTGGTGGTCGAGGTCTGGACCGACGGCAGCATGAACGCCAACGAGGCCCTGGACGCCGCGGCGAAAGTTTTGCAATCGCACGTCGAATTGTTCGTCGACTTCGAGACCAAGCGGCCGCCGGAGAAAGCGCGGGAAGACGAGGAACGCGCCCGCCTGAAGGAACTACTCTCCCGCAACGTCAACGAGCTCGAGCTCTCGGTGCGGGCGGTGAATTGCCTCGAGATGGCGGACATCCGCACCATTCGCGACCTGGTCGCCAAAAGCGACGCCGAGATGCTCAAGTACCGCAACTTCGGCCGCAAGTCGCTGAACGAAATCAAAGAAGTGCTGACCGGAATGGGCCTCTCGTTGGGGATGGATATTTCCGACATCGAGGAAAATTAATCATGCGCCACCGAAAATATAAGAGGAAATTCTCCCGAACGCCGTCGCACCGGCGCGCGATGATGTCCAACCTCGTACGGTCGCTGTTCCATTACGAGCGGATAAGTACGACCGAGACCAAGGCCAAAGCCATTAAAAGGGTGGCCGACCGGCTTATAGCGCGCGCCCGCGACGATACCGTCCACGCCCGCCGGCTGGTGGCGCCCGTCGTGCGTGACCGCAGCCTGATTTGGAAGCTATTCCACGAAATAGCGCCCATCGCCGAGGGCGACGGGGGCGGCTTCGTTCGAATCGTCAGGACCGATACCCGCCACGGCGACGGCGCCCCCATGGCTCTCGTCGAGCTGGTTAAGAAAACCAAGCTGTACTACGACCGGCGCAAGGCCGAGGAGGATGCCAGGAAGGCCAAGAAGGAGGAGGCCCGCCAGGCCGCGGAAAAAGCGCAAGAAGCGGCCCAAGCCTCGGGCGGGGGCCCGGTTCCGGAATAACGACGAATTATTAAAGAGACCTGGCCGAAGAGGCCGGGTTTTTTTATCACCGGCCTCGTATTAAATCGTAATATCGCCTTGACTTGCTCGGCTAAATTTATTACTATTTAGTAATAGTTATCATTAACATATAGGAGCAAGGATTGGAAAAACCCGATAAATTGAAGATGACGGTCCAGCGGCGGGTCATACTTGAGGAAATCAAGAAGGTCAAGACCCACCCGTCGGCGGACGAGTTGTACCTGGCGGTGCGGCGGCGCCTCCCCGACATAAGCATGGCCACCGTGTACCGCAACCTCGAGACGCTGGCCGAGCACGGCTTGATCCGGCGGATGTGGGAGGTCAGCGCGCCCCGGCGGTATGACGGCGAACTGGCCGACCATTACCACGTTGTGTGCGAGCAGTGCGGCCGCGTCGACGACGTGTCGTTGCGGGCGGTGGACGGTTTCCTGGAGGAAGTGCGGCGCGCATCCGACTACGACGTCCAGGGCTACCGCCTCGGGTTCTTCGGCCTGTGCCCGAGCTGCCGGCAGTAGCGGCCTTTCGGGCGGCGGTACGGCCCCGCCGGGTGCAACGTCTCTAATAAGGACTACGTAATACGGCTATAAAACGGCGTATCGGAAGCAGGAGGTTAGACGTGGCCGGATTGAAAGGGACTCGGACCGAAAAGAATTTGCTCACGGCTTTCGCGGGGGAATCGCAGGCGCGGAACCGCTACACGTATTTCGCCGGCCGGGCTCGCAAGGACGGCTTCGAGCAAATGGCCGCCGTCTTCGAGGAGACCGCCAACCAGGAGAAGGAACACGCCAAGCGCCTCTTCAAACTGTTGGAGGGCGGCGAGGTCGAAATCCAGGCGGCATACCCGGCGGGCGTAATCGGCGCCACGGCCGAGAACCTGGACGCCGCGGCGGGCGGCGAGTATTACGAGTGGAACGAGATGTACCCCTCCTTCGCGAAGGTGGCGCGCGAGGAAGGGTTCGACGAGATAGCGGACATCTTCGAGGCCATAGCGGTGGCCGAGAAGGAACACGAGAAGCGTTACCGGGGCCTACTCGCCAACGTCAAGGCCGGCACCGTTTTCAAGAAGGATAAGCCGGTGGTATGGCGCTGCCGGAACTGCGGGTACTTGTACGAAGGCGCGGAGGCGCCCGACCCCTGCCCGGCGTGCGACCATCCCCGGGCCCACTACGAGCTGTTATGTGAAAATTGGTAGTAACCGCGGGAGTTGCCCGATTTGACGGGGGAAGATAGGGAAGTCGGCGGCCGGGGCGACGCGCGTGCACAAGCGCGCGGACGCCGCGGCTTTTCGATTTAACGAACGGGTGTTGCGGCGGGCGCGGATTCGAAGACGTAGGCTTACGGAGGACCGTCATGGACGTCCAAGAAGCGATAAAGACGCGACGGGCGTACCGCTCGCTGGCGCCGGTCGAGATAACGGAAGAGCTCATTCGCGATTTGGCGGAGTGCGCCTCCCTTTCGGCCTCGTGCTTCAATAACCAGCCGTGGCGGTTCGTCTTCGTCTACGAGGCCGCCGTGCTGGAGCGTATGCGGGAGGTAATGTCCCGGGGCAACGAGTGGACCTTCGACGCTTCCATGATCGTCGTCGTCCTCAGCAAGCGGGAGTACGATTGCGTGATACGGGAGCGGGAGTACTACCTCTTCGACGTCGGCATGGCGACGGCGTTTATGATATTGCGCGCCACGGAGCTGGGTCTGGTCGCGCACCCCATCGCCGGCTACAGCCCCCGCAAGACGCGCGAGGTCCTGGGCATTCCGGAGGAAATGGACGTCGTGACGCTGGTGAACGTGGGCCGGCACGCCGACGCCGTTAGCCCGGTGCTGTCGGAGGAGCAGGCCGCGGCCGAGACGGAACGGCCCGAGCGGCTGCCGCTCGAAGACATCGCGTTCCTTAACCGTTATCCCGCCGACGAATCGTAGACGCCGTATGCGCGCGGCGAACGCCGTCGTTTATACCGTTATGGTGCTCGGATTAATAAACCCGGCCGCCGACGCCCCCCGGGGCGCGCGGCCTCCCGAACCGCCTGGCGGACGAGAAGAGCCCCTACCTGCTCCAGCACGCCGCACAACCCGGTGGACTGGTACCCCTGGGGCGAGGAGGCGCTTCGCGAGGGCGCGGCGAGCGAGGACAAGCCGATCTTCCTCTCCATCGGCTACTCCACCTGCCACTGGTGCCACGTGATGGAGCGCGAGTCCTTCGAGGACGACGAGGTCGCCGCGCTGCTGAACGAGCACTTCGTCTGCATCAAGGTCGACCGCGAGGAGCGGCCCGACGTCGACGACATCTACATGACCGTCGTGCCAGGCTGATGACCGGCAGCGGCGGCTGGCCGCTGACCGATCTTCCTGACGCCCGACCGGCAGGCCCTTCTTCGCCGGCACCTACTTCCCCAAGACGAGGCGCGCTTCGGCCGCCCGGGCATGCTGCGAGCTCGTCCCGCGCGTCGCCGAGGCCTGGACGCGACGAGCGCGCGAGGAGCTCGCTGGAGCACGGCGGAGCGAGGTCGCGCGACGGCGCTCGCGCGCATGCCGGACGATGCCGGCGCGGCCGAGCTCGGACGAGGCCGACGCTCGACGCGCGGCCTTCGACGCAGCTCGCCGGCCGCTTCGACGACGCGCACGGCGGCTTCGGCGGCGCGCCCAAGTTCCCCACGCCCCACAACCTGCTCTTCCTGCTGCGCTACCGGCGGCGCGCCGGCGACGCAGCGCGCGCTCGAGATGGTGGAGACGACCCTCGCGGCGATGCGCGCGGGGCGGCATCTACGACCACGTCGGCTTCGGCTTCCACCGCTACTCCACCGACGCGCGCGTGGCTCGTCCCCCACTTCGAGAAGATGCTCTACGACCAGGCGCTGCTCGCCGATGGCCTACCTCGAGGCGTACCAGGCCACGGGCAGACCGGAGTACCGCCGAGACGGCCGCGCGAGATCCTCGACTACGTCCTGCGCGACATGACCGTCGCCCGAGGGCGGCTTCTACTCCGCCGAGGACGCCGACAGCGAGGGCGAGGAGGGCAAGTTCTACCTCTGGACCGAGCGCGAGATAACGGGAGTTTTAACCGATGAGGAGGCGGGTTTAATAATCGACGTTTTCAACGTCGAGGCCGAGCATAATTTCGCCGAGGCGGCCGCGGCCGGCCCGGACGGCGCCAACGTACTCTACGTGGACCGGCCCCTCGCCGAAATCGCGGCCGAACGCGGCGCCGCGGAGGACGACTTCCGGGCGCGCCTCGAGGCGGCGCGGGAGAAGTTATTCCGGGCCCGCGAGGAGCGCGTAAGGCCGCGGCGAGACGACAAGATATTGACCGATTGGAACTGGCCTTATGGTCGCGGCGCTGGTTTCGAGAATGCGCCAGACCAGCTCTTCGAAATCGATTCCCGCCTGGCGCGCTGCCATTGGCACGAGGCTGTGATCGGTCATGCCCGGTACCGTGTTGAGCTCGAGGATGTAGGGCTTGCCATACTGATCGAGCAGGAAATCGACCCTGCCCCAGCCCTTGCAGCCGAGCGCCGAAAACGCCGCAGCACACATGTCGGCAAATTCCGCCTCCCGCTCGGGCGCAAGACCGCTCGGGCAAAAGTACTGCGTCGAATCGGAGAAGTACTTGGCTTCGTAGTCGTAGAAGCTGCGCGGGGTCTCGATCCGGATCATTGGCAGTACCTGCCCCTGCAGAATAGCCGCGGTGTACTCGCCGCCGCTAATCCAGCGCTCGGCCAGCACGTTGTGATCGTGGCGCCGCGCCGCCTGCCACGCCGCCTCGAGATCCGCCGCCTGCTCGACTTTGCTCATGCCGACACTCGAGCCTTCGCATGCCGGCTTCACGACGACGGGCAGACCGAGCCTGTCCACCACCTCGTCCAGCTGTGCCAACGAATCGAGCATCATCCACTTGGGCGTCGGCAGTCCCGCCGCCTCCAGCACCAGTTTGCTGCGATACTTGTCCATCGCCAGCGCACCAAACATGTGCTTGAAGTATGTTCCGTGCACCCTGAATCGGCCCGAATCCGGCTTTCCGGCGGTGCGATTCCGGTCAATTTGCGCCGATGAAGAACCGCTCCATCGATCTCGACGGCCTGCGCCCTGAATTCTGGCGGCGCTTCCCCCTCGACCGCCTCACCGGCCCCGAGTGGGAGGCCCTCTGCGACGGCTGCGCCAAGTGCTGCCTGATCAAGCTCGAGGACGAGGACACCGGCGAGATCGCCTACACCGACATCGCCTGCCGTCTGCTCGACCGCGACACCTGTCGCTGCGGAAACTATCCCCTGCGCCGCCGTCTCGTCCCCGGCTGCGTGACGCTGACCCCCGCCAACCTCGCCGAAACCGCGGCTTGGATGCCCCGGACCTGCGCCTACCGGCTGCTCCACGAGGGCCGCGACCTCGCAGACTGGCATCCGCTGATCTCCGGCGATCCCGGAACCGTCCACGCCACCGGCGTTTCGCTGCGCGGCAGGATGGTTCCCGAATACGAGGTCGACGACGACGACTGGTCCGACCACGTTCTCGGGGAGGCGCTGTCCTGAACTTCGCCTCCGACAACGCCGGGCCCGCGCATCCGTCCGTCCTCGACGCGCTCGCCCGCGCCAACGACGGCTACGCCGCGTCCTACGGGGCCGATCCGATCAGCGCAGGGGTCGTCGCCCGGATCCGCGAGATCCTCGAGGCGCCCGATGCCGCCGTCCATCTCGTCGCCACCGGCACCGCCGCCAACGCCATCGCGCTCGCCACCCTCTGCCCGCCTTGGGGCGCGATCTACGCTCACCGCGACGCCCACGTCGAGGTCGACGAATGTGGCGCGCCGGAGTTCTACAGCGCCGGGGCGAAGCTCACGCTGCTCGATGGACCGCACGGACGCGTCGCGCCCGAAAGCCTCGCCGCCGCGCTCACCCTCGCCGACGCCGCCTCTGTGCATCAGGTCCAGAAGGGCGCGCTGACGCTCACCAACGCCACCGAAGCCGGCACGCTCTACGACTCCGACGCGCTCGCGCGCCTCGGCGGGATGGCGGGCGCCGCCGGCGTCCCGGTCCACCTCGACGGCGCGCGCTTTGCGAACGCCGTCGCTGCGCTCGACGCGTCTCCGGCCGATCTGAGCTGGCGCGCCGGCGTGGACGCGCTCAGCTTCGGCGGCACCAAGAACGGCCTGCTGGGCGTCGAGGCGATCGTGTTCTTCGACCCGTCGAAGGCCCGCGAGGTCGAACTGCGTCGCAAGCGGGGCGGACATCTCTTCTCGAAGCACCGCTACCTCGCCGCGCAGATGCAGGCCTATCTCCAGGACGGGCTCTGGCTCGAACTCGCCGCGCGGGCCAACGCCGCGGCGGCGCGGCTCGCGGCCGGGCTGGGGCGCTTTGCCGACATTCGTATCCTGCACCCGGTCGAGGCGAACATGGTCTTCGCGGCGCTGCCGGCGGCCCGCCACCGAGCCGCGATCGCCGCCGGCGCGTCCTACAGCCGCTGGGACTTTGGAGACGAGGGACGCAATGGCGCCGACGGCTCGGAGGTCGTGGTGCGGCTGGCCTGCAACTGGGCGACCGGTGACGCGGAGATCGCCGCGCTGCTCTCGGCGCTCGGGGCGGTCTGAGCCTCGGTCTACGCGGCCAGCTTCGCAGCGAGGTGGGCGAGCCGGTCTTGCCCCCAGAACACCTCGCCGTCGACGACGTAGCTGGGCGCGCCGAACACCATGGCGCGAAGCGCCTCCTCGGTGTTGCGCTCGATCGTCTCGGAGCCCGACAGCAATCCACGGTCGGCCAGTCCCGGATCGAAGTCGCAGGCTGACAGGAGATCGCGGATGACCGCGTCGTCGGCGATGTCGCGATCCTCGGCCCAGCAGGCGCGGCAGAAGGCGTGCGCCAGCCCGCCGAGATCGCCGCCGCCGGCGTCCTGCGCTGCGATCAGCGCCGAGGAGGCGGGCACCGGGTTGGTGGGCCAGTGGGCGGGCTGGAGGTTGATCGCCATCCCGTTGGCGCGCGCCACGCGCGCGATGTCGGCGAGCCGGTAGGACTGGCGCGAGGCGTGGCGTTCCTTGGGCGGCGGCGTCCCGGTCTCGGCGAAGATGCGCATCAACTGGACCGGCTTGTAGAGGATCTCGGCGCCGTGCTCGGCGGCGATCTGCTCGAGCCGCGTGCCGGCGAGGTAGGTGAACGGCGATATCGGGAAATAGTAGTAGTCGATCCGTGTCATCTCGTTCCCCCGGGCGGCCTGGATGGATGACCAGCATGTCGCGAACACGGGGGTTTGCAAGACCTGGCGGCGATGATAACCGGATCGCGCGTCCCCGAGCGTGAAAGGCGACCGCCATGAATCCCCTCTTCAAGCCGAAGCTGATCGCGGGCAACTCGAACCTGCCGCTGGCCAAGGCGATCGCCCGGCGCATCTCGATCCATCGCGGCGAGAAGGTGAACCTGGTGGAGACGCGGGTCGAGCGCTTCAACGACCAGGAGATCTTCGTAGAGGTCTACGAGAACGTCCGCGGCGAGGACATGTTCATCATCCAGTCGACGTCGAACCCGGCGAACGACAACCTGATGGAGCTGATGATCATGGCGGACGCGCTGCGGCGGTCGTCGGCGGCGCGGATCACCGCGGTGGTGCCCTACTTCGGCTACGCCCGGCAGGACCGGCGCTCCAAGGCGCGCACGCCGATCAGCGCCAAGCTGGTGGCCAACCTGCTGACCGAGGCGGGGATCGAGCGGGTGCTGACGCTCGACCTGCACGCAGCCCAGATCCAGGGGTTCTTCGACATTCCGGTGGACAACCTCTACGCCGCGCCGGTCTTCGCGCTCGACATCATGCACAGCTTCAAGAGCCCCAAGGAGCTCACCGTGGTCTCGCCGGACGTCGGCGGGGTCTCGCGGGCGCGCGAGCTGGCCGAGCGGATCAACGCCGACCTCGCGATCGTCGACAAGCGCCGCTCGGGCCCCGGCGAGATCGCCTCGATGACGGTGATCGGCGAGGTGAAGGACCGGGTCTGCCTGATCGTGGACGACATCTGCGACACAGCGGGCACGCTGGTGAAGGCGGCGGAGCTCCTCAAGAGCGAAGGGGCGAAGGAAGTGCACGCCTACATCACCCATGGCGTGCTGTCTGGCCCGGCGGTGGAGCGGATCGAGACGTCCTCGATGAAGAGCCTGGTGGTGACGGATTCGATCGAGCCGACGCCGCAGGTGATGGCGGCAAAGAACATCCGGATCATCCCGGTCGCGCCGCTGCTCGGCCAGGCGATCCTCAACATCGCCAACGGAACCAGCGTGTCCTCGCTCTTCGACGGGGCGACGCTCGAGCCGATCTACGAGGCGCTCTATCCGACCGCGGCCTGAGCGGCGGGGGTGTGTTATGAGCGCGTAACACGCGTGCAATTCTAGCTAAGTATTTGATTTCAAAGGCGTTAATCTTCAATAATTTTCCCTGAATCCGCGTCTGGGACCCAAGGGTCTCGGGCCGCCATGATCCAGATCAAGGCGCGGTCGCCGTCGCGCCGCCAGTTTCGAGACATTCACACACTGAAATAGGAGGATGTAATGGGCAACCAGGGTCTGCTCGCCGCGTGCGCAACTCTTGCGATCGCGGGTCCGGCCGCCGCGCTGGATCTCGCCTCAAGCGTCGCCGAGGCCGATGTGCCGGAGCGCAAGCAAACGACGATCGGCCTCTATCTGTCGATGGAGGACGCTGCGGCGGCGCTGGAAGCCGATCCGTCGATCGTCTTCATTGACGTGCGCGATCCCGTCGAGGCGACGCTGGTCGGCCATCCGGACCCGATCGACGCCATCGTGCCGCTGCAGACGATCACCCACGAATTCAACCCCGAGAAGGGCGTCTACACCTACGCGCCGAACCCGTCGTTCGTGGAGGATGTCGCGAAGATCGTGGCGCGCGAGGGTGGAGAAACCGACGATCCGATCTTCATCACCTGCCGCGGCGGGGTGATGACCGCCCGGGCCGTCGACGCGCTCGCGGAGGCGGGCTACTCGAATGTCTGGGCGCTTTACGAGGGCGTCGAAGGCGGCGTCGATCCCGAGACCGATCACCGCACCATCGACGGCTGGAAGAACGCCGGTCTGCCGTGGTCCTATAAGATCACCGCGGAGCAGGCCTGGACGCCCGCCGAGTGACGCCGCGGTCGGCGCGAGAACGGACCCGCGGCGCGGCGGGTCAGCCCAGCGCGCCGTCGGGGCCGATGTGCGTGGCGCCGCCCAGGTAGGGGTGGAGCGCGGCGGGGATCTCGACCGCGCCGTCCGCCTGCTGGCCGTTCTCGAGCACCGCGATCAGCGCGCGGCCCACGGCGAGGCCGGAGCCGTTGAGCGTGTGCACGAACTCGGGCTTCTCGCCCTCGCCGCGGCGGAAGCGGGCGTTCATGCGCCGGGCCTGGAAGTCGCCGCAGACCGAGCAGGACGAGATCTCGCGATAGGCGTTCTGCCCGGGCAGCCAGACCTCGATGTCATGGGTGCGGCGCGCGCCGAAGCCCATGTCGCCGGTGCAAAGCACGATGGTGCGGTAGGGCAGGTCGAGCCGTTCGAGCACCGTCTCGGCGCAGCGGGTCATGCGGGCGTGCTCGTCGAGGCTGTCTTCCGGCCTGGTGATCGAGACCATCTCGACCTTCTCGAACTGGTGCTGGCGAAGCATGCCGGCGGTGTCCTTGCCGGCGCTGCCGGCCTCGGAGCGGAAGCACTGGGTGTGGGCGGTCAGGCGGACCGGAAGCGCGTCCGCATCGAGGATGCGGCCGGCGACGGTGTTGGTGAGCGTGACTTCCGAGGTGGGGATCAGCCACCAGCCGTTCTCGGTGCGGTAGCTGTCGCCGGCGAACTTCGGCAGCTGCCCGGTGCCGAGCATCGCCTCGTCGCGCACCAGAACCGGGGTCCAGGTCTCGGTGAGCCCGTGCTCGGTGACGTGCAGGTCGAGCATGAACTGCGCCAGCGCCCGGTGCAGGCGGGCCACCGCTCCGGTCATCACCACGAAGCGGCTGCCCGAAAGGCTCGCCGCGGTCTCGAAGTCGAGGCCCGCCGCCGCAGCGGGGATCTCGAAGTGCTCGCGCGGGGCGAAGTCGAAGGCGCGCGGGGTTCCCCTGCGGCGCAGCTCGACGTTGCCGGTCTCGTCGGCGCCGACCGGCACGTCGTCGAGCGGCAGGTTCGGCAGGCCCATCAGCAGGTCCTGCAGGGCGCGGTCGGCCTCGGCCGCCTCCGCCTCGAGCCGGGCGATCTCGTCCTTCTTGTCCGCGACCAGCCCACGCAGGCGTTCGAACGCGGCCTCGTCGGCGCGGGCTTTGGCGGCGCCGACCTCGCGGCTCGCGGCGTTGCGCTCGGCCAGCGCGTCCTCGGCGGCCTTGATGCGGGCGCGGCGGGTCTCGTCCAGCTCGAGGATCAGCTCGGCCTGCGGCGCCATCCCGCGCCGGCTGAGCCCTTCGTCGAAGGCGTGCGGGGTCTCGCGGATCATGCGAATGTCGTGCATCGGCCGTGGCTCCGGGCTAGCTGGCGGGGCGCTTATGACGGATCAGCCGGGCCGGTTCAAAGCCTGATTGCGCGCCGGCGTGGATTGTTGACGATGCGGAAGCAGTGCGTCGCGGGAGCTGCGGTTGCTTGGCGCGCGCGGCTGCGCATGTGAAGAAGGCCAGCAATGAGGAGGTGATCGAGATGTCCTTTCGCGCCGTGAAGTCCGAGAGCCGCGCCCAACCGACCATGGAGGGGGCGGGCGTCCACCTGCACCGGGTGTTCGGGTTCGGCGATCCGGGCGAGAGCGATCCGTTCCTCCTGCTCGACGACTTCCGCAACGACGACCCGGCGAAATACAAGGCGGGGTTTCCGTGGCATCCGCACCGGGGGATCGAGACGATCACCTACGTGCTCGACGGCGAGGTGGAGCATTCCGACAGCCTCGGCAACCGCGGGCTGCTCGGGCCGGGCTCGGTGCAGTGGATGACCGCCGGCTCGGGCATCCTGCACCAGGAGATGCCGCGCGGCAACGCGGCGGGGCAGATGCACGGCTTCCAGCTCTGGGCGAACCTGCCCGCCTCGATGAAGATGACCTCGCCGCGCTACCAGGACATCCAGGGGCGCGAGATCGAGGAGATCGTCGATGACGACGGCACGCGGGTTCGGGTGATCGTGGGCAGCTTCTGGGGCCGCAAGGGGCCCGTCGACGGGGTGGCGGCCGAGCCGATGTTCGTGGACGTCAGCGTGCCGCCGGGGGTCCGCAAGACCCTGCCGGTGGACGCCTACGCCAACGCCTTCGCCTATGTCTTCGCCGGGGCGGGCTCGTTCCGGGATGCGTCGCGGCCGGTGGGCGTGCGGGTCGAGAAGGAGTTCCGCGGCGAGGAGCTGAACATCCGCGACATGTCGGGGAACCGGACCCTGGTCCGCTTCGACACCGGCGACGAGATCACCGTGCAGGCCGGGCCGGAGGGGGTGCGCTTCCTGCTGGTCTCGGGGCGGCCGCTCAAGGAGCCGGTGGCCTGGCACGGGCCGATCGTGATGAACACCCGCGAGGAGCTGATGACGGCGATGCGGGAGCTGCAGCGGGGCGATTTCATCAAGGAAAGCGCCTGAGACCGGAGGCGGATCGAGGCGGTCCGCGTGCGGACCGTTTTCAACACGATGATCTCAAAAGGAAAAAGGGTTAACGCGCGCGCGGCGGCTATTCGCCCGCGGGCCCGACGGTCAGGAAGCGGCCGTCGGACCAGGTCAGCGCCTCGAAGCACACTTGCGACCCCGCGCCGCCGCACCAGCCGCCGTCGCGGCCGACGAGCAGGATGCGCGCGGGACCCCAGTCTAGCGTGCGCCAGCCGGTCGCCTGGAGGCTGGTCACGCTGTCGCCGACGATGGCGTGCAGCATGCAGCCGCCGGAGCCGCAGTAAAGCGACGCGGCCGTGGAGCAGGCGAAGGCGCTCTCGTCGATCAGCGCATCGGGAGCGCCGTCGCCGGTCAGGTCGATCGCGGTGACGGCGTCGCGGGGATCGAAGACGCCGTTCTTGAACCCGGCGCAGGCGGCCTCGGCTGCGGCGAGGATGTCGCCGGCGGGATCGGCGGCGGCGGGGGCGGCGAGCAGGCAGGCGAGCAGCATCAGGCGGCGCATGGGGATCCTCAGTCAGTGCGGCCGGCGAGCGGGTGGCCTTCGGGGTAGGGGGCGTCGAGCGAAAGCGGCGTGCCGGTTCGGGCGGGACCGTGACGCTGGCAGAGCCAGTCGGCGCTAATTGGCGCTTCGTCGGCCGGTTCGATCCAGCCGCGCTCTATCCAGGCGTCGATCATAGAGCGCCAGAATGACGGCTTCCCCTCCCAACAGGAGGGAATGGCGTAGGGTTCGCCGGTGTACGGGGCCGGACGCTCTGGCAGCAATGTGTTCGCATTGCCGATCATTTGATCGAGATGGGCTTGCGTCAGGCCTTTGGCGCCGCGAAGATCTATAGAATGGGCGAGCGCGCCTGTTTCACCGCTCGCCCATTCTGTAGATCTGAGATCGGCCTCCCTGAGGTCCGCCCCCTCCAGCCGCGCCCGCGTGAGGTCCGCCCCCTCCAGCCGCGCCCCGATGAGGTCCGCCCGCTCCAGCCGCGCCCCGCTGAGGATCGCCCCCTCCAGCCGCGCCTCGCTGAGGTCCGCCCCCTCCAGCCGCGCCCGCGTGAGGTCCGCCCCCTCCAGCCGCGCCCGCGTGAGGTCCGCCCCCTCCAGCCGCGCCCGCGTGAGGTCCGCCCCCTCCAGCCGCGCCCTCGCTGAGGTCCGCCCCCTCCAGCCGCGCCCGCGTGAGGTCCGCCACCTCCAGCCGCGCCCCGATGAGGTCCGCCCCCTCCAGCCGCGCCCGCGTGAGGTCCGCCCCCTCCAGCCGCGCCCCGATGAGGTCCGCCCCCTCCAGCCGCGCCCCGCTGAGGTCCGCCCCCTCCAGCCGCGCCCCGCTGAGGATCGCCCCCTCCAGCCGCGCCTCGCTGAGGATCGCCCCCTCCAGCCGCGCCTCCCTGAGGTCCGCCCCCTCCAGCCGCGCCTCGCTGAGGATCGCCCCCTCCAGCCGCGCCTCCCTGAGGTCCGCCCCCTCCAGCCGCGCCCCCCAGAGGTCCGCCCCCTCCAGCCGCGCCTCCCTGAGGTCCGTCCCCTCCAGCCGCGCCCCCCAGAGGTCCGCCCCCTCCAGCCGCGCCTCCCTGAGGTCCGCCCCCTCCAGCCGCGCCTCGCTGAGGTCCGCCCCCTCCAGCCGCGCCTCGCTGAGGTCCGCCCCCTCCATCCGCGCCTCTCGGAGGTTCGCTCCGACCAGCGCTGCGCCAGAGAGATCAGCGCGGCGCAGATCGCGGCCGGAGAGGTCGAGGGTGGGCAGGTTCGCCCGGTGGCTAGAGCGCTCCTCGGCCCAGGCGATGTCGAAGCGCTCGTCGAGGGCCGCGAAATGCGAGTCGCAGGGTGCTCCGGCCGCAATTCCACTCGCTTCGCAATAGGCTGAACGTGCGCCGGCCACATGCGGCGGTTGCGCCCGGTCGGCCTCGGGGCGGTGGTCACAGACGGCCATGTCGAGCGCTTCGCGGGCGCACCAGTCCCTGCGAAACGCCTTGCGTGCCGTCTCGGGGCTGCGCCAATCCTCCGGCAGCGGGACAAGCTCCACTCCGGCTAGATCGGTCGGGGCGAGGGTTGCAAAGCCCGCAGCCCATTCCATCACCGGCGGGAGCGCCTCCAGATCGAGGGCGGGGACCAGATCGTCGATGCCGTCTTCTGTGCGGAGCCAACTGATCGCGATCAATAAAGTTCCGATGAATATTGCGTCTCGCTTCAGCTTTGGTGGTGGTCTGCGCTTTGTTTCATCGGCAGGAATGCGCGCCCGGGCGTGGCCCCAGCTTGCAATTCCGGCGAGGGTGGCGATCAGGAAGCATCCAGCCGCCAGCAGCGTCAGCCATTCATCATGTGCAGGCATCGACCGCCACCAGAACAGCAGTAGGACGAAAGGACCGGCGATCCAGACGAGCAGGCGGGTCACGAAGCGGCTCAAGGGCTGGAGCGGGTGGTCGCGGCGCGCATCGTCGCCCTTCAGGCCGAGGGCGATGTCGTTGGCGAGCCAGGGATGGACGAAATCCCCGAGCGGCGCCCATTCGGGGCGGGCGGGATCGGTGCGGATTTGCGCGGGTGGGTCGGCGAAGGCGTCCCAGAGCTTTATCAGGAAGAGGTGGAGGTAGACGTAGAGGGCGGCGGCGAGGATCGGCGCGAAGACGAAGAAGCTCGCCGTGGGGATGGAGACGTTGACCAGCGGCAGCTGGGTCTGGCGGGAGGGGACGAAGAAGTCGGCGTCCTCGACGCCAAGCAGGGTGACGAAGACGAAGGCGAGATAGGCGAGCAGGCCGATCCACGAGGCGCGGGCGAGGGCGGAGAGCTCGTTTATGCGGGCGATCTGGCGTTGAGTCTGGGGGTCCATGCGGGGCGATCGCTTTCGGTCAATGCGCCGCAGGGTAGCGCAGATCGGGCGCGCGCGGAAACGCAACCTGCGAGGGGGCGGCGCGGTGGCCTAGCCCCGCGCTGCCGCGCAGGCGGCCGTGCCGGTCAGGCGGCCTTGACCGCGCGGACCGCGACGACCATCGGATACTCGGGGTCGTGGAAGTCGAGCTCGCGTTGCTCCAGATCCGAGGTGACGAGCCCGTGCAGCCCGCAGACCGCGGCGAGCACGTTGCCGTAGGCGTGCACGGTCACGTTCTGCGGCCCGAACACGTCGCCGAACATGCGGCGGGCGGCGCTGGGCGTGGCGCGCCAGTACTCGTCCCAGAGCGGGGTGTCGTCGACCGAGATCTGACCGATGCCGGTCATGGTGGCCAGAAGCACGCCGCCGTCGCGGAGGGCCGCGTGGGTCGTGCGCACCGCCGCGGGCATGTCGTAGATGAACTGGTAGACCTGGGTGAGCAGCGCGCAGTCGAAGGCGTCCACGGGGATGCCCGCGCCGGACGCGAGGTCGCCTACGATCGTGCCGCCGGACTGGTCGGGGATCGGGAAGAGGTAGTGGCCGCGCGTGACCCGGTCGCCGCCGAAGCGGCGCGTGTAGTCGGGATCGGAGCCGGCCTCGAGCACCTCGCCGCGGATGTCGGCCGCATGGGCCTCGAGGAAGCCGTCGATGTAGTGCCGGTCGATCGGCCAGCCGCGCCCGAAGCCGAAGTCCGGGTAGAGCGGCTTCAGCCGTCGCAGGAGCGCCGGGCGGTCCACCGGGCCGCGGGCGAAGCGGTTGCGGAGGTCCTGCGCCCAGCGTGCAAGCATCGGCCGTGTCCGCCGCGTCAGCTCAGACGCTGCAGGAGCGCGTCGAGGCTCGTCTTCGCGTCGCCGTAGAACATGCGCGTGTTGTCCTTGTAGAAGAGCGGGTTCTCTATGCCCGAGTAGCCGGTGCCCTGGCCGCGCTTCATCACGAAGGTCTGCTTGGCCTTCCAGACCTCGAGCACCGGCATGCCGGCGATGGGCGAGTTCGGGTCGTCCTGGGCGGCGGGGTTCACGATGTCGTTCGAGCCGATGATGATCGACACGTCGGTGGAGGGGAAGTCGTCGTTGATCTCGTCCATCTCCAGAACGATGTCGTAAGGCACCTTGGCCTCGGCCAGGAGCACGTTCATGTGGCCCGGAAGACGGCCGGCGACCGGGTGGATGCCGAAGCGCACCTCCTTGCCGCGGGCGCGCAGGCGACGGGTCAGTTCGGCGACGTTCTGCTGCGCCTGGGCTACGGCCATGCCGTAGCCGGGCACGATGATGACGGAATCCGCGTCCTCGAGGGCGGCGGCGACGCCGTCGGCGTCGATGGCGATCATCTCGCCCTCGACCGCCATCTGCTCGCCCGCCGGGCCGCCGAAGCCGCCGAGGATGACCGATACGAAGGACCGGTTCATTGCCTTGCACATGATGTAGGAGAGGATCGCGCCCGACGATCCCACCAGCGCGCCGACGACGATGAGAAGGTCGTTGCCCAGGGAAAAGCCGATCGCCGCCGCCGCCCAGCCGGAATAGCTGTTGAGCATCGAGACGACGACGGGCATGTCCGCGCCGCCGATCCCCATGATCAGGTGATAGCCGATGAAGAGGGCGGCCAGCGTCATCACCAGAAGCGCGAGCGTGCTGCCCGAGTTCACGTAGACGATCAGCATCAGCAGGCTGAGCGCCGCGGCGCCGGCGTTGAGCATGTGGCCGCCCGGCAGCTTCTTGGCGGAGGTGTCGACCTTGCCCGCGAGCTTGCCGTAGGCGATGACCGAGCCGGTGAAGGTGACGGCGCCGATGAAGATGCCGAGGAAGAGCTCGATCTGCAGGATGGTGATCTCGACGGGGATCTTCTTGGCGATCAGCGCGGCGAAGCCCGGCAGGCCGTCGAGCGCATCGCTGCCGGCAGCGGTGGCGCAGGCGAGGTAGCTCAGGCCCGCCTCGCAGCGGCCGTCCACGGCGCCCGCCAGCAGGCCCTGCACCCGGCCGATCTCGATATGGGCGTTGAGGCCGACGAAGACGGCGGCGAGGCCGACGAGCGAGTGCATCGCGGCGACCAGTTCCGGCATCTGGGTCATCTGGACCCGCGTCGCCAGCTGGTAGCCGATCGCGCCGCCCAGTCCGATCAGGATGATCGACAGCGGCCAGAGCCCGGCGCCCGGTCCGACGATCGTGGCTGCGACCGCGATCGCCATGCCGACGATGCCGTACCAGATGGCGCGCTTGGCGCTCTCCTGGCTACTCAGCCCCCCGAGAGAGAGGATGAAGAGGACGCCGGCGACCACATAGGCCGCGTTGGTGAATCCGAGTTCCATGGGACCGTCCGCCTCAGGATTTCTGGAACATGGCGAGCATGCGCCGCGTGACGAGGAACCCGCCGAAGATGTTGATGCCCGCCATGAAGACCGCGAGCGCCGCCAGCACCGTCACCAGCATGGAGCCCGATCCGATCTGCACCAGCGCGCCCAGGATGATGATCGAGGAGATGGCGTTGGTGACCGCCATCAGCGGCGTGTGCAGCGAGTGCGCGACGCCCCAGATCACCTGGAAGCCGACGAAGCAGGCCAGCATGAAGACGATGAAGTGCTGCATGAAGCTCGCGGGCGTGAAGAGCCCGGCCAGCAGCAGCAGCGCGCCGCCCACCGCCAGCAGCCCGACCTGGAACCTGGTCTGCGACCGGAACGCGGCGATCTCGGCCGCGCGCTTCTCCTCGGGTGTGAGCTCCTTCGGCTTGTCCTTCTTGCGGGCCGCGATCGCCTGCACCTTGGGTGGCGGCGGCGGGAAGGTGATCTCGCCGTCCTTCGTCGCCGTGGCGCCGCGGATGACGTCGTCCTCCATGTCCACGACCGGCGTCCCGTCCTTGCCGGGGGTGAGGTCGTCGAGCATGTGGCGCAGGTTGTTGCCGTAGAGCGTCGAGCTCTGGGCCGCCATGCGGCTGGGGAAATCGGTGTAGCCGACGATGGTCACGCCGTTGTCGGTGACGATCCTGTCGTCCTTGACCGTGAGCTCGCAGTTGCCGCCGCGCTCGGCGGCGAGGTCGACGATCACCGAGCCGGGCTTCATCGCCGCGACCATGTCGCGGGTCCAGAGCACCGGCGCGTCGCGGCCGGGGATCAGCGCGGTGGTGATGACGATGTCCATCTCCGGCGCGAGCTCGCGGAACTTCTCGAGCTGCTTCTCGCGGAACTCCGGGCTCGAGGGCGCGGCGTAGCCACCCGTCGCGGCGCCGTCCTGGGTCGCGTCCTCGAAGTCGAGGAACACGAACTCCGCGCCCATGCTCTCGATCTGTTCGGCCACCTCGGGGCGCACGTCGAAGGCGTAGGTGATCGCGCCGAGCGATGTCGCCGCGCCGATGGCGGCGAGCCCCGCGACGCCGGCGCCGATCACCAGCACCTTCGCCGGGGGCACCTTGCCCGCCGCGGTCACCTGGCCGGTGAAGAAGCGGCCGAAGTTGTTGCCGGCCTCCATCACCGCGCGGTAGCCGGCGATGTTGGCCATCGAGCTCAGCGCGTCCATCTTCTGGGCGCGGCTGATGCGCGGCACCATGTCCATGGCGATGGCTGTGACGCCGCGCGCCTTGAGCGTCTCGAGAAGCTCGGCGCTCTGGGCGGGATAGAGAAAGCCGATCAGGATCTGGCCCGACCGTGTCAACTCGACCTCGGCGGGCTCCGGCGGACGCACCTTGAGGACGACGTCGGCCTTCGCCCAGACATCCGCCGCGGCGGGGACCACCTCGACCCCGGCCTCGGCGTAGGCCTCGTCGGAGAAGCGCGCCGCCGCGCCCGCGCCCGATTCCACCACGCAGGAATAGCCGAGCTTGCCCAGCGCCTGCGCCGATTGCGGCGTCAGCGCCACGCGCTTCTCGCCCTCGATGATTTCCTTCGGCGCCCCGATGATCAACGTCAGTGTCCCCCGGCGTGGTCTTCGAACGGTTCTTTTGCTGAAGCGGGCGGACCCTGCGCGAACCCGCCAGAGGCTTTTATGGACCCCTGTTGCGCAAGTCAAACCGGTCCGCGCGCCGGCGGCGCGGCGGATTTGCGGGCCGGCGCGATCAGGCGGCGCGCCGGCGCGGGTTCTGGCTGAACCAGATCCCCGCGGAGATCAGCGCGACGCCGAGGAGCTGCGCGCCGTAGGCCGGCGCGGCCAGAACGCCGATCGCGAGCGCCGCGGCGAACCCCGGTTCGGCGAGCGCGGCCGCCGAGATCCCCACCGGCCCGAGACTCCGGGCGGCGCGCGCGAGGCAGGCCTGGCCCATCGCCTGCGCCAGCACGGCGAGCGCCGCGAGCTTGACCCAGCCGATCGCGGTGACGGGGATCGCCCGGGTCTCGAGGACGAGGGTCGCCGCCGCGAGGAGCGGCGCGGCGATCAGCGAGACCGCGGCCATGATCGTCCAGGCCCCGGCGGCTGCGCCGAGGCGGCTGACCTGCGCATAGTAGACCGCCAGCGCCGCGGCGGCGAAGCAGGCGAGCGCATCGCCCTGCAGGGTGCGTTCGCTGATCGAGCCGCCGTGCAGCGCCACCAGGATCGCGCCCGAGGTGGCGGCGGCGACGCCGAGCGCGGTGGTGACGCAGGGCTTGCGGCCGTGAAACAGCCATCCGACCGTGACCAGGAGCACCGGGGCGAGATTGTGCAGCGCCGAGGTGCTGGCCACCGAGGACAGCCGCTGGCCGGCGTACCAGAACATCAGCGTCAGCGCGAAGGCGGCCCCGGCGATCCAGACCCCGCGCCGGCCCAGCAGCCGCGCGAGGCCCCGCCAGAGCGCGGGTCCCTCCGCCGCGAAGGCGAGGACGAGGCAGATCGGCGCGGCCAGCGCCATGCGCCAGAACGCGGTGGCGATGGCGGGAACCTCGCTGGCGGCGGCGAGCACCGCCCCGCCGGCGATGCAGGCGACGCCGAAGAGCGCGACGAGGAGGGCGAGGGCGGACGGCGCCGGTCCCGCAGCGTGATCTGTCATGGCGCATCCTCCCCGCGGCGCGCCCCACTTGGGCGCAGGGCGCGCCGGGGGCGTTGGGGAGGAAGGCTAGGGGCCTTGCGCCGGCGCCGCCGTGACGGGCGTCACGGCTCCGGTCGGACCGCGGGTCGGGTCAGCCGAGCCGTCCCTCGAGCGCGCGGTCGTAGAGCTCGAAGGCCGCGGCCTCGGTCAGCTTGCGCGGATTGCCGCCCGCCGTCGGGTCGACGATGGCCATCGCGGCCATCTCCTCGAAGCGCGCGCCGTCCACGCCGATCTTGTCGAGCGTGTGCGGGATGCCGACGTCGCGGCGCAGCCGCAGCACGAAGTCGAGGAACCCCGCAAAGCCGCCCTCGATCCCCAGCCAGCCGGCGAGGCGGTCGATCTTCTCCTCGACCCGGTCGCGGTTGAAGTCGAGCACGTAGGGCATGAACACCCCGTTGGTCAGCCCGTGGTGGGCCCCGTAGAGCGCGCCGATCGGGTGGCTCAGGGCGTGGATGGCGCCGAGCCCCTTCTGGAACGCCACCGCGCCCATCGCCGCCGCCGCCATCATGTTGGCGCGCGCCTCGATGTCGGTCCCGTCCGCGCAGGCGTCGGGCAGGTAGGTCCGCACCAGCCGGATGCCCTCCACGGCGATCCCCTCGGCCATCGGGTGATAGGACGGCGCGCAGTAGGCCTCGAGGCAGTGGGCCAGCGCGTCCATGCCGGTGCCCGCGGTGATCGACGCGGGCAGGCCGATGGTCAGTTCGGGATCGCAGATCACCTCGCGCGGCAGCATCCCGGGGTGGAAGATCACCTTCTTGGTGTGGCTGGCGAGGTTGGTGATGACGCCGGCCCGCCCGACCTCCGAGCCGGTGCCCGCGGTGGTGGGAACCGCGACCACCGGGGCGATGGCGTCGGCGTCTGCGCGGGTCCACCAGTCGTCGATGTCCTCGAAGTCCCACATCGGCCGGGTCTGGCCGGCCATGAAGGCGATCACCTTGCCCGCGTCGAGCGCCGAGCCGCCCCCGAAGGCCACCACGCCGTCGTGCCGGTCCTCGCGGTAGACCCCGAGGCCGAGTTCGACGTTGGCGTCGGTGGGGTTGGCCTGGATGTTGGAGAAGACGCCGACCGGCAGTCCGGCGTCCTCGATCGCCGCCCGCGCCCGCGCGGTGATCTCGAGCGGCGCCACGCCGGGGTCGGTCACCAGGAGAGGGCGCTCGATTCCCGCCGCCCGGCAGGCCGCGCCGAGCTCGGCGATCCGGCCCGCGCCGAAGCGGACCGAGGTGGGAAAACTCCAGTTCGCGCGCAGGGCCATGATCAGGCCAGCCGCAGGTGGTAGGATTTCGGCCTGGTCAGGCTCTGGAAGCCGAGCACGGAGAGCGTCGTGCCGCGCCCGGTCTCCTTGCAGCCGGTCCAGCACAGCGCCGGATCGAGGTAGTCGCAGCGGTTCATGAACACCGTGCCGGTCTCCAGCCGCGCGCCGATGGCCGCCGCGCGGTCGGGGTCGGCGGTCCAGATCGAGGCGGTCAGCCCGTACTTGCAGTCGTTCATCAGCGCGATCGCCTCCTCGTCGCCGGCGACCTTCATGACGCCCACCACCGGTCCGAAGCTTTCCTCGATCATCACCTCCATCGAGTGATCGACCCCGGTGAGCACCTGGGGCGCGAGATAGGCGCTGTCGCCGGTGTCGGCGGGAAAGAGCTTGGGATCTATCAGCGGCGTGGCGCCGGCGGCCACCGCCCTGGCGATCTGGTCGCGCACGGTGTCGGCGAACCGCTTGTGCGCCATCGGCCCGAGCGTGGTGGCCTCGTCGAGCGGGTCGCCCAGCCGGTAGTCGCGCACCAGCGTCGCGGCCTTCTCCACGAAGGCGTCGTAGAGGCTCTCGTGCACGTAGATGCGCTCGATGCCGCAGCAGCACTGGCCGGTGTTGTACATCGCCCCGTCCACCAGCGTTGCGGCGGCCGCGTCGAGATCGGCGTCGGCGCGCACGTAGGCCGGGTCCTTGCCGCCAAGCTCGAGCCCGATCCCGACGAAGGTGCCGGCGGCGGCGCGCTCGATCTCCTGGCCGCCCCGCACCGAGCCGGTGAAGTTGATGAAGTCGAAGGCGCGCTCGGCGATGAGCGCCGAGGCGGTGGCGTGGTCGAGAAAGAGGTTGGTGAAGACGCCTTCGGGCAGCTCCCCGAAGGCCTCCGCCAGCCGCGCGCCGATCTTGGCGGTCTGGCTCGCGTGCTTGAGGACGACGGTGTTGCCAGCGATCAGGGCCGGCACGATGGTGTTGATCGCGGTCAGCAGCGGGTAGTTCCAGGGCGCGATGACGAAGACGACGCCGAGAGGCTCGCGGGCGATGTAGCGCCGGAAGGCGTTGGAGTTCTCCGCCACCATCGGCGCCAGGGCGTCCGCGGCGATCGAGGCCATGTAGTCGGTGCGCTCGCGCACGCCGCCCATCTCGCCGCCATAGCGCACGGGGCGGCCCATCTGCCAGGCGAGTTCGGGCACGATCACCTCGTTGAGCGCGTCGAGCCGCGCAACCGCCGCCTTCACCGCGGCGATGCGGTCCTCGAGCGTCGTCGCGGCCCAGGGCGTGCGGGCGGCGCGGGCGCGGTCGACCGCGGCGCGCGCGGTCTCGAGGCTCTCGGCGGGGTAGCGCGCATAGACGCTGCCGTCGATCGGCGAGATGGTGGTGATCTCGGTCATGGATGTCTCCTCGGGGTCAGGCGCGTTCGAAGCCCCGGGCGATCTCCCAGTCGCCGACCACCCGGTCGCACTCCGCCTGCTCCCAGCGCGCGGCGTGCACGTAGTGGTCGACGACCGCGTCCCCGAAGGCCGCGCGCATCATCTTGGACCTGCGCAGCGCCTCGGCGGCGTCGCGCAGGGTCTTGGGGATCTCGCGGGCCCGGCGCGCCGCGTAGGCGTCTCCCGTGAAGGCCGCCTCGAGCGGGAGCGCGTTCTCCACCCCGGCGATCCCGGCGGCGATCAGCGCCGCGTAGGCGAGGTGGGGATTGAGGTCGGCGCCGCCGACCCGGCACTCGACGCGCACCGAGGCGGTGTCCGCGCCGACGATCCGGTAGCCCGCCGTGCGGTTGTCGAGCGACCAGATCGCCCGGGTGGGCGCGAAGGTGCCCGCCGCGAAGCGCTTGTAGCTGTTGATGTTGGGGGCGAGGAAATAGGTGATCTCGCTGGCGTGGGCGAGCAGCCCCGCGAGCCAGTGGCGCATGGTCTGCGACATGCCGTGCTCGGCGGCGGGGTCGAAGAAGACCGGCGCGCCGTCGCGCCCGCGCAGCGACTGGTGGATGTGGCTCGACGAGCCGGCCGCGTCGGTGTCGTACTTGGCCATGAAGGTCACCGCGCGGCCGCGCGCCCAGGCGATCTCCTTGACCGCGTTCTTGACCAGCGCATGGGTGTCGGCGGCCTCAAGCGCCCCGGCGTAGCCGACGTTGATCTCCTCCTGGCCGGCGAAGGCCTCGCCCTTGGTGCATTCGACCGGAACGCCTGCGCCGTTGAGCCCGGTGCGGATCGCCCGCATCACGTCCTCTTCCTTGGTGGTCTGGAAGACGTGGTAGTCCTCGTTGTAGGGACTGATCGGCGTCATGCCGCGATAGCCGGCCCCGTGCAGCTCCTCGAAGCTCTCGCGGAAGAGGAAGAATTCGAGCTCGGAGGCCATCGTCGCCTCGAGCCCCATCGCCGCCAGCCGGGCGATCTGGCCGCGCAGCATGGCGCGCGGGGCGTGCGGGACCGGCGCGTGGTCGTGGTGGTCCTCCACGTCGGCGAGCGCGAAGGCGGTGCCCTCGAGCCAGGGCAGCCGGCGCAGCGTCGAGAGGTCGGGCCGCATCACGTAGTCGCCGTAGCCCGCCTCCCAGCTCGTCGCGCGGTAGCCCGGCACAGTGTTCATCTCGTAGTCGGTGGCGAGCAGGTAGTTGCAGGCGTGGGTCTCGCGGTGGGCGGACTTGAGGAAATGCTCGGCCTGGAAGCGCTTGCCCATCAGGCGGCCCTGCATGTCCACCTGCGCCACGACGACGGTGTCGATGGTTCCCGCCGCGACGGCCTCCGAAAGATCCTCGAGCGTCAGTCTTGCCTGCATCGCGGCGGTCCCCCCTCTGGGCTTTCCGGCGCGCCGGACGCCGCAGCCGCGGAACGCTAGCCAGCGGTCACGGGGCGCGCAAGCCCAGAGTTCGGGAGGCCTCAGAGGCAGACGCCGTCGATCACCACGCCGCCCGAGCCGCCGTCGTCGCAGGTCGATCCCTCGCGCGCAGCGCAGCCGCCGAGCGCCAGGACAAGGCCGGCGAGCAGGAACAGGGCGATTTGCATTCGGGCCTCCGTGGTCCGCGTCGTGGCCGCATCATCGCCGATCAATCGCGCGAGGATCAAGGGGCGCAACTGACGCGGTCAGTGCGCCAGCCGTTCGGCGCCCTCGACGACGATCATCCCGAGGCTGACGGTCACCCCGATCGCCGCCACCGACAGCATCGCGCCCAGCATGGTCACCACGCCGTCGCGCTCGACCATGCCGACGCCCGACACCAGCAGCGCCAGCGCCAGGAGCCAGGTGTTGAGCGGGATCGGGAAGAAGAGCGCCACCGATGCGACGAACAGCAGCGCGCCGAGCAGACGCTCCGCCCCCGGCGTGAACACGCCCGGGTTGCGCGGTCGCGTCAGCCGTTCGATCGGCCGGAAGACCGGGCGCAGCCGCAGCACCAGCTTCTGGAAGGCGCGGCGGCTGATGGTGCGGCGCAGAATGACGTCCGGCAGGCGGACCTGCTCCAAGCCGAGCGCCATCTGGCCGGTCACGAAGATCAGCGGGATCGAGGTCAGCAGGTTGAACCCCAGCGGCAGCGGCAGCAGGTTGAGCAGCGCGAAGACCACGATGCACCAGCCGAACGAGCGGTCGCCGAGGCTGGCGATCAGCTCGCCGATGGTCATGTCGGCGCTCAATTCCGGGTTGCGCGCGGCGCGCACCAGCCGGCGCGAAAGCGGTCGTCGGAAGCCGTCCGTGGGTTCGCTCAACCGGGTCGCGCCTCCGCTTGCGGCCCCGCCCGGCGCGTGGCGCCGGCGCGGTGCACCTGATCTGCGCGCCCCGGCCGCAAAAGGCAAGACGGTCGAGGGACGCGGGCGCCGGCGGGGCTTGTGTCCGCGGCCGGGCTTGGGCGATGTGAAACATCCCGCCGCGACCGCCGAACTGACCCATATCCTGCCGAAGACCGCCACCGAACGGACCATGCGATGCCCCGAACCTACCTCGCCCTTCTCGTCG
This sequence comes from uncultured Alphaproteobacteria bacterium, assembly GCA_963700835.1. Lineage (GTDB taxonomy): Bacteria > Pseudomonadota > Alphaproteobacteria > Rhodobacterales > Rhodobacteraceae > Amaricoccus. Next base: position 30,619 of record CAVOZD010000007.1, on the reverse strand, counting down.
CCATGCTCGTGGGAGCCGCCGCCGCGGCGGCGCCCGATCCCGATCCCGCCGACTGGGAGGCGGTGCGCGCGGAGGCCGAGGGGCAGACCGTCCATTTCCACGCCTGGGGCGGCGATCCGCGGCGCAACGCCTTCATCGCCTGGGTGGGCGGGCGCGTCGCCGAGGACCACGGGATCGAGCTCGTCCACGTCAAGCTTTCGGACACCGCCGAGGCGGTGTCGCGCGTCGTCGCCGAGCGCGCGGCCGGCCGCGATGCGGGCGGCGCGGTCGACCTGATCTGGATCAACGGCCCGAACTTCGCCTCGATGAAGGCGCAGGGCCTGCTGTTCGGGCCGTTCGCGGAGGCGCTGCCGAACTGGCGCTTCGTGGACGTCGCGGGCAAGCCGACCGTGGTCAATGACTTCACCGTGCCGACAGAGGGCTTCGAGGCGCCCTGGGGCATGGCCCAGATCGTGTTCTACCATGACGCCGCGCGCCTGCCCGAGCCGCCGCGCTCGATTGCGGCGCTCGCCGACTGGGCGGCGGCGAACCCCGGGCGCTTCTCCTATCCCCAGCCGCCGGACTTCCTGGGGCTGACCTTCCTCAAGCAGGCGCTGCATGCGCTCACGCCCGATCCCGCGCTGCTCCAGGCGCCGGCGTCGGACGCGCTCTACGCCGAGGCGACCGCGCCGCTCTGGGCCTGGCTCGACCGGCTGACGCCGAACCTCTGGCGCGGCGGGCGAGCCTATCCGGCCAACACCGGCCATCTCAAGCAGCTCATGGCGGACGGCGAGATCGACATCGCCTTCTCGTTCAACCAGTCCGAGGCGAGCGCGGCGATCGCCAACGCCGAATTGCCCGACACGGTGCGCTCCTTCGTGCTGGAGGGCGGCACCATCGGCAACGCCAACTTCGTGGCCATCCCCTACAACGCCGCTTCCGCGGCCGGGGCGATGGTCGTTGCGGACTTCCTGATGTCGCCCGAGGCGCAGCTGCGCGCCCAGGACCCGGCGGTGCTCGGCAGCTTCACCGTGCTCGATCTCGACCTTCTGGAGGCGGCGGACCGGGCCGCCTTCGAGGCGCTCGACCTCGGGGTCGCCACTCTGGGGCCCGAGGCGCTCGGGCCGGCGCTGCCCGAGCCGCACCCGAGCTGGATGGAGCGGCTCTCGCGCGACTGGATCTCCCGCTTCGGGGTCAGCCAGTAGGCGGCGCGCATGCCGCTCCTGCGCGCAGCGCCGGCGCTCGCCATCCTGCTCCTGGCCGGGCCGGTGGTCTTCGGGCTCGCCGGCACGGCGCTGCCGGCCTTCGGCTACCTGCCGGCGCTCGGCGGGGCGGGCTTCAGCCTCGATCCCTGGCGGGAGCTTCTCGCCACGCCCGGGCTCTGGCGCTCGGCGACCCTCAGCCTCTGGACCGGACTTGCGTCGACGGCGCTGGCTCTGGGAATCGTGGTGCTGATCACCGCCGTCTTTCAGGGCGGGCGCTTCTTTCGCCTGGTGCAGCGCCTGCTCTCGCCCTTGCTGGCGGTGCCGCACGCGGCAGCGGCGTTCGGGCTGGCGTTTCTTGTCGCGCCGTCGGGATGGATCGCGCGCGGTCTCTCGCCGTGGGCGACCGGCTGGGAGACGCCGCCGGACGCGCTGATCGTCGGCGACCCCTACGGGCTCAGCCTGATCGCCGGGCTCGTCGCCAAGGAGGCGCCGTTCCTGATGCTGATGACGCTGGCGGCGCTGCGCCAGCCCGAGGCCGACCGCGCCCGGGTGGTGGCGCTCAGCCTGGGCTACGGCCGCGTCGCCGCCTTCGCCAAGGCGGCGCTGCCGCGGATCTACGCCCAGATCCGGCTGCCGGTCTATGCGGTGCTGGCCTATTCGGTGGGCGCGGTCGAGGTGGCGATCATCCTGGGGCCGACCACCCCGGCGCCGCTGGCGGTGCGGCTCACCGCCTGGATGCGCGATCCCGACCTCGACGTCTGGTTCCGGGCCGCGGCCGGGGCGATGCTGATGCTGGCCGTCGCGCTCGTCGCGCTGGGCCTCTGGCGGGCGGGCGAGGTCGCCTGCGCCCGGGGCGGCAGGCGCTGGGCCGAGGCCGGCGGCCGTGGCGGCCGCGACGGCCTCTGGCGGCTGCTGGCGGGGATGGCCGCGGTGCTGGCGACCGCGCCGGTGCTCCTGGGCCTCGCCAGCCTTGCGGTCTGGTCGGTGGCGGGGCTCTGGCCGTTTCCCGCGGCCCTGCCCGATAGCCTCACGCTCCGGGTCTGGGGCCAGGCCGCGCCGACGCTCGCGGAAACGCTGGGCGCGAGCCTCGCGCTCGGGGCGGGCAGCGTGGCGCTGGCGCTGGCGCTCACGCTGGCGACCCTCGAGGACGGACGGCGGCGGCGCCGCGCGGGCGCGCTGCTCTGGCTGCTCTACCTGCCGCTGCTGGTCCCGCAGGTGGCGTTCCTCTTCGGCCTGCAGGGGCTGGCGGTGGCCGTCGGCGCCGACGGGTCGCTTCCGGGGGTGATGGCGGCGCATCTGGTCTTCGTGCTGCCCTACGTGTTCTTGTCGCTGGCCGAGCCCTTTGACCGGCTCGATCCGCGCTATGGGGCGACGGCCGCGGCGCTCGGGGCCGGCGAGAACCGGGTGTTCTGGACCGTGCGGCTGCCGCTCCTGCTCGCGCCGGCGCTGACCGCGGCGGCGGTGGGCTTCGCGGTCTCGATCGGGCTCTACCTGCCGACGCTGCTGATCGGCGGCGGGCGGGTGGCGACGCTGACCACCGAGGCGGTGTCGCTGGCCGCCGGCGGCGACCGTCGGCTGATCGGGGTCTTCGGGCTGTTGCAGACCCTCGCCCCGGCGGCGGGTTTCGCGCTGGCGCTGGCGATCCCGGCGCTGGTCTTTCGCAACCGCCGGGCGCTGCGGGGCGGGGCGTGAGCGACGGCGCGCTCGTCTTCGAGGATGTCGTCATCCGGCGACGCGGCGCCGTGCTGGTCGCGCTGTCGGCCAGGGTCGAGCCCGGCGCGACGCTGACGGTGATGGGACCGTCGGGCTCGGGCAAGTCGACGCTGCTGGCGCTCGCGATCGGCGTGATAGACCCGGTCTTCGAGACCTCGGGGCGGATCCTGCTCGACGGGCGCGACATCACGCGCCTGCCGCCCCAGGACCGGCGGATCGGCATCCTCTTTCAGGACGACGTGCTCTTTCCTCATCTCTCGGTGGGCGGCAACCTCGCCTTCGGGCTGCCGGGGGAGGTGCGCGGCCGGGAGGCGCGGCGGCGTGCGGTCGCGGCGGCGCTGGCGGCGGCCGATCTCGACGGGCTGGCCGACCGCGATCCGGCCACGCTCTCGGGCGGCCAGCGGGCGCGCGCGGCGCTGATGCGGGTGCTTCTGTCGCGGCCGCGCGCGCTGTTGCTCGACGAGCCGTTCTCGCGGCTCGACGCGGCGCTGCGCGACCAGGTGCGGGCCTTCGTCTTCGCCCATGCGCGGGCGGAGCGGCTGCCGGTGGTGCTCGTCACCCACGACCCCGACGACGCCGCCGCCGCGGGCGGCGCGGTGCTCGATCTCGCCGCCAGTCGACCCCCGGATTGATGTATGTCAATGCGCGAATGTAATAACTCCGCCATAGGTCGAATTGCGCATGATCCAGTCCGGAGCCCGCGATGCCGTCGACCCTCGCCCGAACCCGCGGCCTCGGCCGCCGCGAAGCCCTGGCCCTGCTTGCCGCCGCCGCCGCGGCGGCGGGTGTCCCGCGCCCCGGGGGCGCGGCGGAGCCGCGCGCCGCCACCTCGGCGCGCATCGTCATCGCCGGCGCCGGCGCGGCCGGGCTCACGCTGGCCAACCGCCTCGCCGCAAGGCTGGACGGCGCCGAGATCATCCTGATCGACGGCCGCGAGGCGCACTATTACCAGCCCGGCTTCACGCTCGTGGGCGCGGGCCTGAAGCCGCAGGGCTACCCGGTGTCGCGGACCGCCGACTACATCCCCGCGGGCGTCGCCCTGATCCCCGAAGCGGTCGCGGAGTTCGATCCCGACGCGCGCGTCGTGGTCACGACCACGGGGCGGCGGGTCGCGTATGACTACCTCTTCGTCGCCACGGGGCTCGCGCTGGACTACGGCGCGATCGAGGGCATGTCGCCCGACCTCATCGGCCGCGACGGGATCGGGTCGGTCTACGCCGGCCCCGAGGCCGCCGCGGCGACCTGGGCGGCGATGTCGGCCTTCGCCGACGCCGGCGGCGCGGCGCATTTCGGCCGGCCCGCCACCGAGATGAAATGCGCCGGCGCGCCGCTGAAATATGCGTTCCTGACCGAGGACACGCTGGCGCGGCGCGGCAACCGCGCCGGGGCGGAGCTCACCTACTTCGCGCACAACGACGCGCTCTTCGGGGTGCCGATCGTCTCGGAGAAGGTGCGGATGCTGTTCGCGGACCGCGGGATCGCGGTCAGGTACGGCCATGTACTCTCCGCGATCGATCCGGGCCGGCGCGTCGCGGTCTACGCGACGCCGGACGGGCCGGTGGAGGAAGGCTACGACTTCATCCACGTGGTCCCGCCCATGCGCGCGCCCGAGCCCGTCCGCAACAGCGCGCTGGCCTGGGCAGAGGGGCCCTTCGCCGCCGACGGCTGGGTCGAGGTCGACCGCCACACGCTGCGCCACGCCCGCTACGCGGACGTCTTCGCGGTGGGCGACGTCGCCGGCGTGCCCAAGGGCAAGACCGCGGCGTCGGTCAAGTGGCAGGCGCCGGTGGCCGTCGACCACCTCGTCGCCGAGATCGCCGGGGGCGAGAGCGACGCACGCTACGACGGCTACACGTCCTGTCCGCTGATCACCCGGATCGGCCGCGCGATGCTCATCGAGTTCGACTACAACAACAACCTGACCCCGTCCTTCCCCGGCGTGATCGCCCCGCTCGAGGAGCTCTGGGTGTCCTGGCTGATGAAGGAGACGGCGCTCAAGCCCACCTACATCGCCATGCTGCGCGGCGAAGCCTGAGGAGGACGCGATGAAGGAACTCGATCCGCTGGTCTTCTGGACGGTGCTCCAGGAGATGCTCGGGGCCTGGCTCTACGCCATCGTCGCGGTCGCGGTGATCGCGACCGCGCTCTTCGTGCGCGCGCTGCTGCGCCTCGGCGGGCTCGACGCGCGCCGGCTCGTGCTGTCGCAGGCGGCGGGGCTGGCCGGGGGGCTGGCGGCGCTCTTCTTCATGTGGGGCGTCACCCATTCCTCGATCGGCGACATCGGCGGGCCGATCGACGCTCTGGTCGCGCTGGGCATCTACCTGCTCGGCTGGGGCGGCGCGACGATGCTGTCCTACGGGCTCGCCGACCTGCTGTCCCCGCCCGAGCTGCTGCGGCCGCGCGCGTAGCGGAACGTGCAGCAGGGCGCGCCGCCCATGATGGTCTGCGCCCGGTCGAGCGCGAGGTCGGGGTCGAAGCCTTCCGCGAAGGCCCCGTCGCGCGCGCACGACAGCAGGTGGCCGATGTCTTCCAGACCCATCTCGCGGTACATCTCGGCGTAGCGGCAGCGGGTCACGTCGAAGTCGAAACGCTCGGGCGTCCGGGCGAGCACCTCCACCTCGAGCGCCCCGCCGCGCATCCAGAGATCGTAGAGCGCCACGAAGCTCTCCATCACGTCCGCGTCCGCGGCGACGCCGGCGCGGAAGCGCGCGGCCTCCGCGACGGCGGCCTTGCGGATCGCGGCGCCGAGGATCGCCTGCGCCCGCTCCGCGCCGATCTCGGCGGCCATTTCGCGATAGATCGGGCCGATCACCTCGGCCTGGACGCGCCGCTTCTCCAGCACGGGCATGTCGGTCATGGGGAGGCCTCCCTCCGGCCCGGCGCGCGCGGACGCGCCCGCCGGACGGCTCAGTTGCCGAACATCGCCCCGGGCAGCCAGAGCACGAGCTGCGGGAACTCGAAGACCAGCGCAACCGCCAGCACCTGGCAGGCCACGAAGGGCAGCACCCCGCGGTATATGTCCATGGTGGTGACCTCCGGGCGGCGCCACGCCCTTGAGGTAGAAAAGCGAGAAGCCCACCGGCGGCGTCAGGAACGAGGTCTGCAGCGTCACCGCGAACAGCACCACGAACCACACCTCGCTGAAGCCGAGCTCGATGATCACCGGCGCCACCAGCGGCAGGATGATCAGCGAGATCTCGAGCCAGTCGAGGAAGAAGCCGGCGACGAAGGCGATGCCGAGGATGACGAGCACGATGCCGTTGGGCCCGAACGGGATGGAGCGCAGGCTGTGGGCGATGAACTCGTCGCCGCCGAGTTGGCGCAGCACCACCGCGAACATGGTGGCGCCGAGGAAGATGCCGAAGATGAACGACGTGGTCAGCGTGGTCTTCCACACCGTCTCGCGCATCGTCTTCCAGCTCAGCCGGCCGTTCGCCGCGGCCAGAAGCGTCGCCCCGAAGGCGCCGAGCCCCGAGGCCTCGGTGGGCGTGGCGATGCCGAAGAAGATCGATCCCAGCACCGCGAGGATCAGCAGGAGCGGCGGCAGCACCGCGAGCAGCGTGTCAAACACCAGCCGCCCGGTGACCGGGGGCAGGTCGCGCGGCGCCGGCGCCAGCTTCGGGCGCAGCAGCGCGCTGAGCAGGATGTAGGCGATGTAGATGCAGCCCGAGCATCAGCCCGGGGATCAGCGCGCCGAAGAACAGCTCGCCCACCGACATCGACAGCTGGTCGGCCATGATGATGAGCATGATCGACGGCGGGATCAGGATACCCAGCGTGCCGGCCGAGGCGATGACGCCGCTCGCGAAGCCCTTGTTGTAGCGCTGCTCCAGCATGATCGGCATCGAGAGCATCGCCAGGAGCACCACCGAGGCGCCGACGATGCCGGTGGAGGCGGCCAGCAGGATGCCGATCATCACCACCGCCAGCGCCAGCCCGCCGCGGAACCGGCCGAACAGCTGCACGAAGTTGGTCATCAGCTTCTCGGTGACGCCCGATCGCTCGAGCATCAGCCCCATGAAGATGAACATCGGCAGCGCGACGAGGATCCAGTTGGACATCTGCGCGTAGATGCGCTGCACGAAGATGCCCCAGATCCGGAAATCGGTGAGGAAGTAGGTGTCCCAGCCGAACCATTCCGAGCCGTAGACGCCGACGATCGAGAAGAGGATCGACACGCCCGCGAGCACCCAGGCTACGGGGAAGCCCGTGAACAGCAGTCCGATGAACGTGAGCAGCATCGCGATGACGAGGTACTCGTAGGTCTCGAACATGGGTCGCGTCCTCTCTGACGGGCGGGGGAGGAGGGGTTCAGCCGGCCTTCGGCGCTGGGACGCCGAACAGGAAGGAGCAGACCCGGAGGAACCGGGAGAACGCGGCAAGGAACAGATAGGCGAAGGCCACCAGGATCACCGCCTTGATCGCCCAGCGGTAGGGCAGGCCGCCCGGCGCCGCGGAGATCTCGTTGAGCTCGTAGGCGCGGGTCACGAAGGGCCAGGCCTGCCAGAGGATGATGACGCACAGCGGCATCACGATCAGCAGGAGGCCCAGGAACTCGATCCAGGCCCGCCGCCGGCGCGGGTAGTGCTCGGCCAGCACGTCCACCCGAACGTGGCCGTCCTGCTGGAGCGTGAAGCCGATCCCGAGCATGAAGCCCACCGCGAAGAGGTGCCATTGCGCCTCCTCCATCGCGATGAAGTTGGTCCCCAGGATGTAGCGCAGCGCCACGTTGATCACGATCAGGATCACCAGGAGGACCCAGATCCAGTTCAGGATCGAGGCCACCCCGACGATGAACCGGTCGATGGACGCCGACAGGCGCGTGTGCGGGAAATCGAGGGCGTCGCCGTGGGCGACGCTGGCGTCGACCTTGGTCAAGTCGATCTTGAATTCAGGCATCCCCGCCCTCCCCACCGGATGGGAGGGCCGGTCCGCAATCCGGACCGGCCCGCAGTCTCGTCCGCCGGGCGCCTTCGGCGCCCGCCGGCCCTATTCGGCGTCGTAGACGTTCTCGCGCATCCAGTCGCGCGGCAGGTAGCCCAGCTCCTTCCAGGGAGCGAGCTCCTCCTGGAAGGCCATCATCGAGGCGTAGACCTTGCCGAACATCTCGTCCTCGCCGGACTTGCGCTCCATCACCCGCTTGGTGGCGTCGTAGAACGCGCTGAGCTGCTCGTCGGAGTAGGTCTGCACCGAAACGCCGGCCTCCTCGAACTCGGCGAGCACCGCGCCCTGGAGCGCCTCGGCCCGCGCGATGGAGTAGGACATCCCGGCCATGCAGGCGGTCTCGATCATCGCCTTGGTCGGCTCCTCCAGCCCGTTCCAGACGTCGAGGTTGACGTAGAGGAACTGGTTGGTCGAGGGCTGGTGCCAGCCGGGCAGGTAGTAGTTCTTGGCCACCTGGAAGAAGCCGAGCTGCTGATCGACGGTGGGCAGCGAGAACTCGGTGGCGTCGAGCACGCCGGTCTCCAGCGCCTGGTAGAGCTCGCCGCCCGGCAGCAGCGTCACCGACATGCCGAACTCGCCCATGATGTCGCCGCCGACGCCGGCGGCGCGGAACTTCAGGCCCTGCAGGTCGTCGACGGTCTCCACCGGCTCCTTGAACCAGCCGGCGGCCTCGGGGCTGATCGTGCCGCAGGGAACCGGGTAGACGTTGAAGGGCGCGAAGACCTCGTTGAGCAGGTCCCGCCCGCCGTGGAAGTTCATCCAGGCCATGAAGTCGGTCGATTTCGAGCCCGAACGGCGTCGCGCCGAACAGCGCCGAGGCCGGCACCTGGCCGATCTCGTAGCCCATCCAGGAATAGCCCGCGTCGATCGAGCCGGTCGAGACGTTCTCGAAGATCGACAGCGCCGGCACGACCGTGCCCGGCTCGGCGATCTGCAGGTCGATGTTGCCGTCCGACATGGCGCGCAGCTGGTCGGCGACCCAGGGCGCGGTGTCGCCCAGCGCGGTCAGCGTCGAGGCGAAGGACATCGGCACCTGCCAGCGGACGCGCTCCTGCGCGGCGACCGGCGCTGCGAGCGAGGCGGCGACCAGCGCCGCGACCGCGCCGCTTCCGAGCGTCTTGGGTAACTTTATCATCGGTTGAGGGCTCCCTTTGAATTTTTATAACGTTGTGGATGCATAGCGACGACGCCCCTGCGATGTCAACGCGGCTTCGTCGCCTGTCGGCCCACGGCGGGCGACGGCGCGCAGCTGCCGCGTCGCGGCAGGTTCAGTGCGTCAGTGCCGTTGACCAGACGTTGATCACCATCACCCCTGCGACGATCAGCGCGAGCCCGACCGCGCCGGGCAGATCGATACTCTGCCCGAAACAGATCCATCCGACCGTGGCGATCATTACGATGCCCATGCCTGACCAGATCGCATAGACGATCCCCATCGGGATGAACCGGAAGGTGAACGAGATCCCGAACAGCGCGGCGGCGTAGCAGACGACGACGAGGCAGCTTGGCAGCGGCCGGGAGAAATGCTGCGAGGCGAGCAGCGCCGAGGTTCCGAGCACCTCGAAGGCCACGGATCCGACCAGGACCGCATAGGCGACCGACAGCGTCACGGCGCGCACCTCCTTCTCAGGGATCGCCTCGGCAATTCAAGCCGCGAGACACGACGGTCGAACTTCGGTTCGACGCCGCGCCCTCCCGGTCCCACGATCCCACCCCGAGCCGCCCCCATCCTGGAAGCCATGATCGTGCCGCGCATCATCCGAATGGTGGAGAACTCGTGGGCTTGCGGAACAATTGCCGCCCGCGACCTTCGATCGCGTCAGGGCGCCGAGGTCAGCCCGGACGTCTCACCGACAGGCCGTGGCGGCTGTCGCCCGAAATGGCGACGGTCCACCCGGCGGATGTCAGCCGGTGCGGTCCCAGGTTGGATGGAAGCGCCCGGCGGGCGAGAGGGTGAAGATCTCGCAGCCGGTCTCGGTGACGCCGACCGAGTGCTCGAACTGCGCCGAGAGCGAGCGGTCGCGGGTCACCGCGGTCCAGTCGTCGTCGAGCACCTTGGTCTCGGGCCGGCCGAGGTTGATCATCGGCTCGATGGTGAAGAACATGCCCGGCTCGAGCACCGGCCCCGAGCCCCAGCGCCCGTAGTGCAGCACGTTCGGGGCGGCGTGGAACACGCGTCCGAGCCCGTGGCCGCAGAAGTCGCGCACCACCGAGCAGCGGTGCGCCTCGGCGAAGCGCTGGATCGCCGCGCCGATGTCGCCGAAGGTGTTGCCCGGGCGGACCTGCTCGATGCCCTTCAGGAGCGCGTCGTGGGTGATGTCGATGAGCCGCTCGGCCTTGCGGCTCGGGGCGCCGGCCACGTACATCCGGCTCGAATCGCCGTACCAGCCGTCGACGATGACCGTCACGTCGATGTTGAGGATGTCGCCGTCCTTGAGCGCCTTCTCCGACGGGATGCCGTGACAGACCACATGGTTGATCGAGATGCACGAGGCGTGCTGGTAGCCCTTGTAGCCCACCGTCGCCGAGGTCGCGCCGGCCGCGCGGATCATGTCGTGGATCGCCTCGTCGAGCTCGATCGTGCGCACGCCCGGCGCGACATGGGCCGCGATCCGGTCGAGGATGTCGGCGACGAGCGCCCCGGCCGCGCGCATCCCCTCGAAATCCGCCGGGTCGTGGATGCGGATCCCGTCCCGGTTCAGTCGGGCCTCAGGCTGGTCGTCCAATGCGCTCGCTCCGGTCGGCATCCGACTTCCTCTAGCTTCATCGCCCTGGCGATGCAAACCTCCGCGCCGCCCTCAGCCGCCCGGACCCTCGAACGGCAGCGCGCGGTCGAGCCGGAGCCCGCGGAGGTCGATCCGCGTTGCGTGGGCGATCGCCTCGACGCCCGCCGCCCGCGCCGCCCGGAACGCCGCCGCATAGGCCGGATCGAGATCCTCCGCCAGCCGCACCCGCCCGCAGTCGGTCCGCTGCACCACATAGAGCATCACCGCCCGGGCGCCCGCCTGGGCCACGGCCGCAAGCTCGCGAAGATGCTTCGCGCCGCGTGCGGTCACGCAGTCGGGGAACTCCGCCCAGTCGCCCGCCCGGCGCAGATGCACGTTCTTGACCTCGACGAAGGCGTCGGGCAGGCCCGGGCCGGTCGGCGAGGAAATCGACGCGGCTCGCCGTCCCGTAGCGCACCTCGGGCCGGATGGCGCGGTAGGCCGCCAGCGCCGGCACCGCGCCCGCCGCCAGCGCCTCGGCGACGATGCGGTTCGGCGCGGCGGTGTCGATCCCGGCGAAATGCCCGCCGCCGAGCTCCACCAGCCGCCAGGCGAAGCGGAGTTTGCGTCGCGGGTCGTCGTTGGGTTCGAGCCAGACCGTCTGGCCCGGCGCGTTCAGGCCCAGCATCGCGCCGGGGTTGGCGCAATGGGCCGTGACCTCGCGGCCGTCTTCGAGCATGACGTCGGCGAGGAAACGCTTATATCTGCGGACGAGAACGCCGCGGACGAGGGGTCGCGCGAATTGCATCGCGCGACCCTGAACCGCCAGAGGGACGAGGACAAGCGCATGGGCAGCCCCACCGCCGCGATGCTCACCATCGGCGACGAGATCCTCGCCGGCCGCACCCGCGACGCCAACATGCCCCACCTCGCCGCCGCGCTGGCCGAGAAGGGCGTGGCGCTGCGCGAGGCCCGCGTGGTGCCCGACGTCGCGGAGGAGATCGTCGCCGCGGTCAACGCGCTGCGGGCGCGCTACGACCACGTCTTCACCTCCGGCGGGATCGGGCCGACCCACGACGACATCACCGCCGACGCGATCGCCGCGGCCTTCGGGGTCGGCATCGACGTGCGCGAGGACGCCCGCGCGATCCTCGCCACCCACTACGCCAACCCCGAGGTGGACCTGAACCCGGCGCGCCTGCGCATGGCGCGCATCCCCGACGGCGCGACGCTGATCGACAATCCGGTCTCCAAGGCGCCGGGCTTCAGCCTCGGCAACGTGCATGTCATGGCCGGCGTGCCGAGCGTGTTCCGGGCGATGGTGGCGAGCCTGCTGCCCACCATCACCGGCGGGCCGCCGCTCCTGAGCGAGACGCTGCGCGCGCCCTTCCCCGAGGGCGTGCTGGCCGGACCCCTGGGCGAGATCGCCGCGGCGCACCCGCAGGTGGGCATCGGCTGCTATCCCTACAACGTCGGCGGCTCGGTGGGCGCAAACCTCGTGGCCCGCAGCATCGATCCCGAGGCGCTCGCGGTCGTGGCCGAGGCACTGCGCGCGATGGTGGAGGGTCTGCGGGAAACCGCCTGATCCAAGGCTTTGCCGTTGCTCCCGGATCGGCGGGACTCGATACTGCCCCGCGACCGACCACGCCCGCACCGACAGGGGAGACCGCGCCGCCGCCATGCAGGGGCTCGACATCGTCAACGCCGCGATCTTCATCGGCGCCGCGCTGGTGCTGATCGGGATCTTCTCGAGCCTGGTGGCGACGCGGTTCGGCGCGCCGCTCCTGCTCGTCTTCCTGGTGCTCGGCATGCTCGCGGGCCAGGACGGCGTCGGGGGCATCGTCTTCAACGACTACCGCACGACCTATCTGGTGGGCTCGATCGCGCTGGCGGTCATCCTCTTTGACGGCGGGCTCCGGACCCGGCTCTCGGTGTTTCGCGGCGTGCTCGCGCCGTCGCTCCTGCTGGCGACGCTGGGCGTGGTGATCACCGCCTCGGTGGCCGGGCTCGCCGCCTGGGCCATGCTCGACCTGACGCCGGTCGAGGGGCTGCTTCTGGGCTCCATCGTCGCCTCGACCGACGCGGCGGCGGTGTTCTTCCTGTTGCGCACCGGCGGGCTGCGGCTGCAGACCCGGGTCGGCTCGACGCTGGAGATCGAATCGGGCACAAACGATCCGATCGCGGTGTTCCTGGTGATCGTGCTCACCGAGTACATCCTGGCCGCCGGCGCGGTCACGGGCGGAGAACTCGCGTTCCAGCTCGCCGAACAGGGACTGATCGGCGCGGTGGCCGGGCTCGTCGGCGGCTTCGGGCTGGTGTGGGTGCTCAACCACATCGCCATGCCGGGCGGCCTGCATCCGCTCTTCGTCGTGGCCTCCGCGGTGATGATCGCGGCGCTGACCTCGAGCCTCGGCGGCAGCGGGCTGCTCGCGGTCTACATCGCGGGCCTCGTCATGGCGAACCGTCCGACGCGCGCCTACCCGTCCATCGTCGGCTTCCACGACGCGGTCACCTGGCTCTGCCAGATCGTGATGTTCCTCGTGCTCGGCCTGCTGGTGACGCCGACGACGCTCTGGGACTACGCGGTGCCGGGCCTGGTCGTGGCGCTGGCGCTGACCTTCGTGGCGCGTCCGCTCGCGGTCTGGCTCTGCCTGTCGCCCTTCGGCTACGGGCGCGCGGAAAAGCTCTTCGTGTCCTGGGTGGGCCTGCGCGGCGCGGTCTCGATCTTCCTGGCGGCCATTCCCACCCTCGCCGGCGTTCCCCATTCGGAGGCGTTCTTCAACGTCGCCTTCTTCGTGGTGCTGCTCTCGCTCACGGTGCAGGGCTCGACGCTGACCACCGCCGCGCGCCGGCTCAAGGTGGCGCTCAAGCGCACCACGCCCAACGTCAGCCGCATCGAGATCGACATCCCCGGCCAGGTCGAGCAGGAGATCGTCGGCTATCCGGTGGCCGAGGAGAGCATCATCCTGGGCCTCAACCAGCTTCCCGGCTGGGCGCGCATCCTGATGGTGGTGCGCGACGGCGAGATCCTGGAGCCCGCCGCCGCCGGCGACCTCGAGCCCGGCGACTACAGCTATTTTCTGGTGCCGCGCGACCGGCTCGCCCGCCTCGACAGCCTGTTCCGCGAGAGCCCCGACGTGGCGCGGCGGCTCGGGCTGCTCTTCGGCGAGCTGCCGATCCGGGGCGCGACGACCCTTGGCGACCTGTCGCGCTTCTACGGCCTCGACTTCGGCGGGGCCGAGCCGTCGACGCCGGTCGCCGACTGGGCGGCGGCAGCGCTCGGCGGGACGCCGGCGCTCGATGCGAGGGTCGCCATCCCCGGCGGCCGGATGTTGGTGCGCCGTCTCGACCATGGCCGGGTGGCCACTATCGGCCTCCAGCTCGACGAGATGCTCCAGGTCGAGCCCGACGAGAGCCTGCTCGCGGCGCTGGAGGCGGAGGCCGACGAGCTCGGCCGCCTGCGCCGGCTCCTGCGCCGGCTGCGCACCGGCCGGGCCCGCGCCTGACCGCCGCGCCGCCCTTGAGGGACGGACGCCCGGCGCGTATTCAGGCCGGCAAGGCCGCTTGCTGGAACTGGTAGACAGACCCGACTTAAAATCGGTTGCCCACCGGGCGTGCGGGTTCGACTTCCGCAGCGGCCACCATGCCCGGCCCGGACCGCCGGGGTCGCGCTGCCGCAGGCGCTTGAGCGCCCGCGGCGTTCCGGGCGGTCGAGTGCTCAGTTCAACGCGGCGAGGCTGCGGGCGCGATTGGGCGAATGGGCGAGCGTCGCGCGGTAGGCGTCCGCCGCCTGATCGGGCTGGCCCACCGCAAGCAGGAGGTCCCCCAGAAGCTCGCGCGCAGGCAGGACGTGTCCGGGGGTCACCGGGCTTTTCCCGATCCCGTCCTCGAGGTCCGCCGCCTTCGTCTCGAAGCGAGACGGCGAGGTCGTCGTTCCCCTCCGCCAGTTCGATCCACGCCTCGACGCTGAGGATCTGGCCTTCGGTCAGCGTCGCCCAGTAGTCCTCGCCGCTCTCCAGCATGGTTTCGCGCAGAGCCTTCAGTTCCTCGACGGCCGCACGCGCTGTATCCGACCTCGCCGAGCCGGGCGGCTCCAAGACCCTTGGCGAACCAGCGCATCGCGACGGTCTGCGGGAACTTCTCCCACGGGATCCCGGCGGGCATGTCCGGCGAAAGCGCCGCCGCTTCGGCCCAGTCGTCCTGTTCCAGAAGCAGTCGAACCGGCGAGGCCGACAGCGCATAGGCGGCTGCGAAATCGGCCTGGTGATTGTCGATGCGCCAGCATCTCCCCGACCAGGCTGGCCGCCGTGTCGGGCTGACCCAACTGAAGATAGCCGTAGACCATGTAGTCGACGGCGTGGGCGTAGTCGACTCTGCAGGATGTCGCCCGGCTCCTGCATTGCGGCGTCCGCGGAACGACGGTTGAGGTCTATCGAAGCGTCCCAGTCGCCTGTCCGCGTGAAGATGTGCGCGGGCATGTGCAGCGCATGCGCGGCGCTGGGAGCGGCCTTGTCGTAGATCGCCGCATAGGGCCTTCCCCGCTCCTTGAGCGCAGGATTGTCGTAGGCATGGATCGCGTAGTGGATGACGCCGGGATGGTCCGGCGCCGTCTCGTGCAGGCCGTCGAGCAGATCGCCCACGGCGGCGTTCGCCTCGACCCGCCCGGGGCCGCGCGGGGCGGTTGCGAGCCGGGCGAGCGCCGCGAAGGCCGCCGCGTCGATGCTGTCGGGGTTCTGCGCGTAGGCGGCGTCCTGAGCCGCGGCCCAGGCGGCGATGCGCGCGCCGTAATCGGCATGCTCGGGGGCATAGAACGCGGCCGCCGCCGCGGCGAAGGCCTCTTCGAGCGTGTTGCCCGTCGCCTTGTCCGCCAGAAGCGCGGCGGCGGCGGCGCCGCGCGCGGTTTCGTCCTCGGTCGGGCCGCCCGGCCAGAGCGGATGGAAGTTCGACATTGCAACGCCCCACTGGGCCATCGCGCAGTCGGGATCGGCTTCGGCCGCGCGGTTGAAGGCGGCTTCGGCCTGGATGTACATCATGTTGTGCAGCAGGGTCAGACCTTCGTCGACAGCGGCGTCTGCCGCCGGGGCGCACGTCGTCTGCAGGTCCACCCCGTGGGCGGCGCTCGACGACGGAACGGCGACCGAAGCCAGAAGCATCGCAAGGACAGCGCTTGATCTGTTGATAGAATTGAACATTTTTAGGTCCCCATTATTCCGATCCGACTTCGCGCAAGAAAATTAAGCGCCAGTCATCGGAGCCTTCACGGTACCACGAAGCGCGGCGCGAGTCATGAAATGCGCCTGAATTCTTTCTGAAGGTCGGGATGCGGCCGCTTGGCGGAGACGCGGGAGCGCAGAGGATCGCGCCGGGGTGGAAGGCGGATCCGGATCGCGCCCGCTATTCGGGGTGACGCCAGACGGGCGACCCGTCCGGGCGGCGTCGTGCGGCCTCGTCAAGGGTGCAGCCCAGCCGCTCGGCGAGGCGAATGGACCGGACGTTTCCCTCCCTGATGTAGGAAGCCATGCGCCGCCAGCCATACGAGTCCGCACACCATTTCCTGGCCGTCAGCACGGCCTCGAACGCGTATCCCTTGCCTTCGAAACTCGCGTCCCAGATCTGCCATCCAAGCTCCGGTTCGGGCCAGTCGGGCGGAAAATAGGGTCCGGCCACGCCGATGGCGCGGTCCTCGCCGCACCGCAGAACGATGGCGAGCGGTGCGAAGCCCCGGATGTGCTGATGCCCGATCAGATGGGCGAAGTTCCCCCAGGCCTTGCCCAGCGTATCGGCGCCCATCGAGTAACCGGCGCGCTCCGAAAGCGTGTACTCGCGGAACACGGGCCAATCGGGTGGGGCCACCGGCCTGAGATGCAGACGTTCGGAGTACCGCTACGAAGGTCATTGTCTGGCTCCCATGGGGCCAGGCGCATAGCGCAGCGTGGCGTCGAATGTGGGCGTCATCGGGTCTCTTCCTCTGCTGCGCCCACTCTGCCACGTTTCTTGCCCGCCCGCTTGGAGGACACCCCTAGAAACTCCCTGGACACAGCCATTTTTCATCGAGACTTGCGCCAAATGGTCAATTCGGCACTCTTGTTTCCATGATCCTGCGGTTCGCCGACTGCACCCTCGACACCGACCGCCGGAGCCTGAGCCGTGGTGGAGAGCCGGTCGCGGTGGAGCCGCAGGTCTTCGATCTGATCCAGCTCGTTGCAGAGAACGCCGATCGACTTGTCACCCGGGCTCACCTCGTCGAGGCGGTCTGGGGCGGGCGGATCGTGTCCGAGAGCGCCATCTCGTCGCGCATCGCCTCGGCGCGAAAGGCGGTTGGCGACGACGGCCGGCGACAGGCGGTGATCCGCACCGTGCAGCGGCGCGGGCTGAAGATGGCGGCGCCGGTCGCGTCCGGCGCTGCGCCGCCCCCCGCTCGCGCGCCAAGCTCGATCCCGGTTCGCTATGCAACCGCCGACGACGGCGCGACGCTGGCCTTCGCGTTCGGCGGCTCGGGACCGCCCGTGGTCGCGGTCGGCAACTTCATGACCGACATCGAAAAGGAGATGCGCGTCGCCGGCCTGCGCGAACTCTACGACGCGGTGCGGCGCCGGAACAGCCTGCTACGCTTCGACCAGCGCGGCGCCGGCCTGTCGCGCGGGCCGCTCACGGATTTCGATATCGGCGCCAGCGCCGAGGACATGCGGGCGGTCCTCGATGCGGCCGGGCTCGATCGGGCCGCCGTCTTCGCCCTGTCGAGCGGCGCGCTGACCGCCCTGACCTTCGCGGCCCGCTACCCCGAGCGCGTGACCCGGCTGGTGGTGACGAGCGGCTATGTGGACGGGCGCGTGCGGCGCGCCGGCAGGACCGACCCGGCCAGCGACCCGATCCGCGGCCTGATCGAGGAGGGCTGGCGCGATCCGCAGAGCGTGTTCATGACCGCCTTCGCCACCGCGCATTTTCCCGAGGCGCCCGATCACTTCGCCCGCGAGCTCGCCGCCTATTTCCAGTCCAACACCTCGAAGGAGAACATCCTCGCCTTCCGCGACATGATCGGTCTGGCTTCGGTCGGCGACTGCCTTGCGCGGATCACCTGCCCGGTCCTCGTCATCCACGCCCGCCACGACCGGGTCCATCCGCTGTCGGAAGCCCGCAAGATGGCCGCCGGCATTCAACGCGCCGAGCTTCTGGTGCTGGAGTTCGGGAAACCACATTCCGTTGCCGGGACAGCCGGGCTGGCACAGCTTTCTGAACGCCACGCTGGATTTCCTGCGCGCCTGAACCTCGCGTCGCCCGGCGATGACGCGCCCTCGCCGCATCGAGGTCATCCCGCGCCCCGCGCGCAGAAGCACGACGCCCCGACGGCGCGATCGGCCCGGGCTTCCGCCAGCGCCAGCCGCTGCGCGACCAGCAGGCCCTCCGGCGTCGCGGCCTCCCCGCGTGCGGCCAGGCAATCGTTGAGGCCCCGCAGGCTCCAGACATTGTCGGGGTGGACTTGCGCCCGGCAGAGCTGGCCGCCCAACCCGAGATCGGCGCGGTAGACCGCCTCGGCCTCCTCGACATGGCCCTGCTCGAGGAGCAGCGCGCCCAGCGCGTGCCGCGTCGGCTGCATCCAGCCCCAGGGCTCGTCATAGGGCAGGGAGTCCTCGCGCGCGACGGCTTCGCGCAGGCGCCGGAAGGCCATGTCGTAGTCGGCCTTGCGATAGGCGATCTCGCCGTCCAGCATCGCCTCGGCCACGGCGAGCTGATCGAGGCAGAGCACGTTGTGCATCCGTCGCGTCTCGGGCACGCGGGCGCGCGCCGCCAGGAAGCGCGTCCGCTCGGCCTCGGCCTCGGCGACCTCCCCGCGGGCGGCGTGCGCGACGCCCCTGGCGTAGTGCAGCGTCGCGGTGAGATTGGCGTAGAGTTCGGTGTCCCCAGGCAACGGTTCGGCGATGATCTGCGCCCAGCGGCCGAAGCGGATGAGCACATGCGCCCAGATCGCCATGTAGCTCTCGAAGTAGTCGGCGAAGGGCGGCGACGGCACGCGCAGGAACTCCTCCGGCGTGATCTCCACCAGCTCGCGCGCGGCCTGCCAGGCCGGCTCGAACTGGCCGAGGAACATCGCCCCGTAGACGGCGAAGTGGTAGTTGTGGATGCGATAGCCGGTGTAGAGCGTGAAGACCCCGGCGCGGTCGAGCGCCTTGCGGTCGACCCGAGTGGCCCTGAGGTTCCAGAAGACCACATCGGCGTAGTGCCCGCACTGGATGTCGATGTGGGTCGCCATGTGGATGAGGTGCCCGGCGTCCGGCACGAGGTCGCGCAGCGCGTCGCCGGCCTTGAGCGCCGCCTCGGGGACCGGCGACATCTCCATCAGATGTACGTAGAGGTGCAAGAGCCCCGGGTGGCTCATCGCGCGCGGGTCGCGCGCGAAGGCCGCCTCGAGAACCTCGCGGGCTTCCAGCGTGCCCGCGCCCGCCGCAGGCGCGCCGGTGGTCTGGTCCCACATGCACCAGGGCGTCCGGTTCATGATCGCCTCGACGAAGATGGCCTTCACGTCGAGATCGTCGCCGAACGCCGCGTGCGCCGTGCGCATCGCGTCGGCGAAGGCGTCGTTCCAGCCGGCCATCGACTTGAGGTCCGCAGGCGCGCGTTGCGGGAAGCGCGCGGCGAGAGCGGTGATCAGCGCGCGCTCCGCCGGGCTCGCGCCGTCCGCAAGCGCCAGCGCCGCCTGCGTCGCGTCGTAGGCCTTGGCCAGCGAATCGCGCCGCATGGCCTCGTCGCGCAGCTCCCAGGGCAGGTTGTAGTTCGGCCCGGCGGCGTAGGCGACGCCCCAGTGCGCGAGGGCGCAGGCCGGATCCGCCTTGAGCGCGCGCTCGAAACAGGCGACCGATTCGTCGTGAAAGAAGGCGTAGCACCAGACCAGGCCGCGATCGAACCAGCGTTGCGCCTCCGCCGACCGCGTCGAGACGGCCCGCGAATGGACGTCGATGTCGTAGTAGCTCATCATCCCCCCGGAACGCCGCCCAGGGGAGAGTAGCACGGAACGGCCGGGGAATCCGGGTCCCGCCCTCGGTCGGAGCGAGCCTCGGCGCGGCCCTACTCCTGGTAGGTGCCGATCACGTTCTGGTCGAAGTCCACGATCGCGCCGGTCATCACGCCCGCCCTCGGCCCGGCCATGTAGGCCGCCAGCCCCGCCACCTCCTCCGGTTCCACGAGCTGGCCGAAGGGCTGCGCCGCCGCCGCCTTCTCCAGCCAGTCGTCGCCGGCGCCGTGCCACTTGCGCTGGATGATGTCCTCGCCGGGCGTGTTCATCCAGCCGCAGGCGATGCCGTTGACGCGGATCCGGTGGCGGGCGAGGGCGTTGGCGGCGTTCTTGGTGACGTTGGCCAGCGCCGCCTTGCTCGCGGAGTATCCCGACAGGAACGACTGTCCGCAGTAGATCGTCACGCTGAGGATGTTGACGATGCTCGCCGGCCGCCCGGCGTCGACGGCCAGCTGCGCGGTGCGCTGCAGCGCGAAGTATGGGCCCTTGGCGTTGACGTTCATGAACCGGTCCCAGTCCTCGGGCGTCGTCTCCAGCACCGAGCCACGCCCGGTGTCGGCCGCGGCGTTGACCAGCGCGTCCACCCGGCCCATGCGCGCCGCCGCCGCGTCCACCAGCGCGATCGCCGCCCGGGCGTCGGCCATGTCGACCGCGAGGAAGGCCGCGTCCGCGCCCGCCTCGGCCAGCGTCGCCGCCGCGCGCGCGCCCTTCTGCGCATCGCGCCCGGCGATCACGACGCGCCGGCAGCCCTCCGCGACGAGTTGTTGCGCGATGGCGAGGCCGAGCCCCTGGCTGCCGCCGATCACCAGCGCCGCCGTCTCTTCGTGTCCGCGCGTCTCCATGGTCCCTCCCGCCGGTTTCTCCGTGCCGTCGCCTCGTCAATTACCCGCCGCCGCGCGCGAACGCCACGCCCGGTTTTCGCCGCGGCCGGCATTGACCCCGCCCGGTCGATCCTCTTTCCTCCCGCCCGACGCGACGGTGGCAAAGGAAGGACGCGCGATGGCAGACTGGGTGGACGCCTGCGCCCGCGACGACGTGGATCTCGAGGACGTCATCCGCTTCGACCACGGCGGCCGGACCTACGCCATCTACCGCAGCCCCGAGGACGAGTTCTTCGCCACCGACGGGCTGTGCACCCACGAGCAGGTCCACCTGGCCGACGGGCTGGTGATGGACCACCTCGTCGAATGTCCCAAGCACAACGGCCAGTTCGACTACACCACCGGCGAGGCCCGCCGCGCGCCGGTCTGCGTCAACCTCGCCACCTATCCGGTGCGCGTCGAGGACGGCCGCGTGCTGATCGCGCTCGGCTGACCCGCCCCGCCATGATCGACCTCTACACCTGGACGACGCCGAACGGCCGCAAGGTGTCGATCCTGCTCGAGGAGCTCGGCGTCCCCTACCGCGTCCATCCCGTGAACATCGACGTCGGCGAGCAGCACGCGCCGGCCTTCCTCGCCATCTCGCCCAACAACCGCATCCCCGCCATCGTCGACCGCGACGCCGGCGATTTCGCGCTGATGGAATCGGGCGCGATCCTGCTCTATCTGGCGGAGAAGCACGGGCGGCTTCCTGCCCGAGGGCCGCGAACGCTGGCGCGCGATCGAGTGGCTGATGTGGCAGATGGGCGGCATCGGCCCGATCGCCGGACAGGCGCATCACTTCCTGCGCAACAATCCCGGCAAGGCGCCCTACGCCGAGACGCGCTTCGCCGGGGAGGTGCAGCGTCTCTACCGGGTGCTCGACGCCCGCCTCGAAGGCCGTGACTTTGTCGCCGGCGCGGGCCGCGGCGAGTACTCGGTCGCCGACATGGCGATCTGGCCCTGGGTCTCGCGCTTCGAGTGGCACCGCGCCGATCTCGCGGGCTTCCCGGCCGTGCGCGCCTGGTACGAACGACTCGCCGAGCGCCCGGCGGTCCGGCGCGGTTACCAGACGCCGCGCGACGTCGGCCCGATCCCGATGCCGGCCTGACGCGGCCCGCGACCCGTGTCCGGGGCTCGCAGCGGCCCGAAATCGCGCTATTTTTAGTGCGTTAATTTCGGAGGGTTCCGCATGAGCGCAGTCTGGTGGATCGCAGGCGTGGCGGCGGTCGTCGTGGCCGGCGGGGTTGCGCTGAGCGTCGCCCGCGCCGGCGCAGCGGTCGAGACGCCCGCCTATGCGGTCGAGGTCTCCGACGGCGACTTCGAGTTGCGCCGCTACCCCGCGCTTGCGGTGGCCACCGTCCGCATGTCGGGCGACCGCGGCGCGGCGGTGCGCGCCGGCTTCGGCCCGCTCGCCCGCTACATCTTCGCGCGCGACCGCGGCGGCGAGAAGATCGCCATGACAGCGCCGGTGACCCAGACGCCGGAGAAGATCGCCATGACCGCGCCGGTGACTCAGGGCCCGGCCAGGGGCGGCGGCTGGACGATCGCCTTCATCATGCCCCAGGGCCGCAGCCTGGCGGACCTGCCCGCCCCGGCCGGCGACGTCCGCCTTGAGGAGATCCCGCCCCGCCGCGTGGCCGCCCTGCGCTTCTCGGGGCGCTGGTCCGACGCCAACTTCGCGCGCGCCGCCGAGCGGCTGATGGCCCGGGTCGCGGCGGCGGGCCTCGTTGCGCGCGGGCCGGTCGAATACGCCTACTACAACGATCCCTTCACGCCGTTCTTCCTGCGCCGCAACGAGGTGATGGTCGAGGTGGCCGACTGAGCCGCCGCCCGCGCCGCGCCGCGCGGGATCACCCGCCCACCGCGAAGATCCGCGCATCCGCGCCGCGGATCTCGACCTCCGGGCGCTGCGCCCCGCCGGTCAGCGCCGGCACACGCTCGCCCAGACGACGCGCCAGGTCGCTCAGCCCGACCATCCCGTCATGGTCGTAGTCGGCGGCGCCGCCCAGCGCCTCCAGCAACGCCTCGGTGAAGGCGCCGTTCTCCCACGCCACGTCCTCGTACGACAACGCTGTCTCGCCGCGCAGGAGGTGAACACCATCACGTTGGCGTCGGTCATCATCGCCCGCAGCGACCGGTCGGGCAGCGCCGTCGCGCCGCCGGCCCGGCAGGCGTCGACCAGCACGATCACCCGTCCATGCTCGGCGATGGCGGCGATCTCGTCGTGGAATTGCACCGCCGGCAGGCCATTGGCCTTGATCGCCGCAGGCGAGCCGTCGTCGATGCCATGCGGCAGCAGGTAGAATGCCCCATCCACCATGTCGCCGTGCCCCGAGAACTGGATCACCGCCAGGTCTGCTCCGTCGCCGTTTTCCATGCCCTTCCGGACGTCTTGGAGACCGGCGAAGATCGCCGTCTTGCTGGCCTCCCCGTCGACCAGAACGGTGGCGCGCACCTCGGCGTAGAGCCCGCTCTGCGAGCGACTTAGCGCCGCCGCCACGTCGCGCGCATCCTGCTCGGCATAGGCAAGGTTCAGGTGCTTGGCCGCGTCGCCATAGTCGCTGACCCCGATGGCCAGCACATGAAGCCGCGCGCCCGGCGTCACGTCCGATCCGGTGGCGCGCTGCACCGCGCCCCGGATCTTCGCCAACTCCGCCACCGCCAGTGCGCCCGCCGTGCCCATCTGCGGCAGCACGTGCCTGATCACCTCGGGCCGATGGGTTTCGGGGATCTCGGACACGGGGATCGCCTCGGCCGCGCGGTCCCGGCCGCGGTTGACATGCCAGCGCAGGATGCTCCGCGCGCCGGGCGTCGCGGCATAGATGCCCTCTGGCGTCCAGACGACCCAGTTGCGCCCGTCTGCCAGAGGGAACAACGCCAGTACCTCTACCAAATCCTCTGAGCGATGCCAGCGTATGGTGCCATCACCATGAGCCGAAACAATGTATGAACCATCTAATGACGCATTTACTGCCCAAATTACGCCTGATCCCGCACGCTTATTTATAAGATTCATGTCTTCATCAAACACGTGAATATAATACTCGCCTCCAAAAACAAAAAGCCTTCTTTTAGATAGTTCGCAAAAACTTCGACTTATTTCATGATTTCCTAGATCTGGTCTGCCGAGATATACAAGCCATTTTTTGAATTTTATATACTCGGTATTTTCCCAGAATTTCGGTTCGATTTTGTCCTGAAGTGGTTCTAAAAGGGAAACGTTCGCACGTTGTGTATCTTCGAACTCTAACCGGGCGACGTCAAAGTAAGTCCTCTCCCGAGACCCCTCATCGAACGCAAAAGAGACCTTGGTGGCGTCGTTGGAAATCGCGAGACGGCGCGCCAATCCGCGGGCCGTTATCTTCGCCGGGCCGCGTTCCCAGATAATCCGACCTTGGATGTTCATGACCCCTAACCAGGACTCCTGACAGACAACAAATATGCGAGACTCTTGCAGGAAGAAAATTGCGCAGATCGTGCTGGGAGAACAATCTACCGCAGTCCTCTCCGTCAGATCGCTACCTGACCAGATTGTGACCGGGCAGCGACCGCCGATGTCGAAGCTTCCGCCTGCCAACAAGACGGGAGAACCGGAATCATCGCGGCCCCAAGCAACTCTGAAAAGAGAGCCGTTGGTCAGTCCATCACTTCGCGGCGATCGTTTCGAATGAAGATCGTGCCCATCTAGAATCCTCACATTGGTTGAATTTCTCCACCCAATCGCAAGAAGCTCTCCGCTGTCGTCAAATGCGAGACTAGTTGGGAATTGCGATTCTAGTGATGGTGGAACAACTCGAACAGCGTAACGCTCTCCAGCGGTCGAATAGAGCCTTACGCGACTACCATGGTCGCATGTTGCAAGTCGTCCATCTGGCGCGAAGGCACAGGCCGAAGCGTGTCCATGGTAAAAGAGTCCTGGAACGCCAACGGCCACCCGGGCTCCCGGCAATAGACACGGACACCGGATCCCCCGGCGATCGTTGCGGCCAGGCGCGTTCCGTCCTTCGAGAACGCCAAACTCGGAATACTGGCTGGCAAACCCGAAATCGTGTGCTCCAGCCGACCTGTCCTCGCGTCAACGATATAGATGCACCAATCTGCAACTCCGTGTTTCAAGAACGTATATCCTGCGGCGGCGACGATCTCCGCGTCTGGACTCAGCGCTACCCCGTAGATCCGACCGACTAGGCCTGGCCCGATCGGCAATCGAATGGTTTTCTTGGGCGAACCGTCTCGGAGCGACCAGAGCCGCACGGTGCCATCATGAGAACCCGTAACGGCGACCTGACCCGATTCATCGACGTCGGCACAGGTAATCTGTGCGGTATGCATGCCCGGATCAACGACCAGAACCGGTCGATCGTAGTGAGACTCTGGAGCGTCGCCGGTCACGAGGATCATCCTCCGAAAGTCACGTCAAGGACGAAGCGAGACTGAGGCTGCGATTGCGCATTGGCAAGTGCGCCAACGCGTTAACACCTGTTGAAATGGCCTTAACGCGTTTCTGAAAGCCATTCCGTTTCAACGAGATGGCCAATCTTGCACGCGTGCAACCAGGCGTGAATCACACGCCCCTCACCCGGCCAGCAGCGCCCGCAGGGTCTCGATCCGGTCGGCCTCGGCGGGGGGCTTGTCCCAGCGCAGGCGGCTGATCCGGGGGAACCGCATCGCCAGCCCCGATTTGTGTCGGGTCGAGGGGTTCAGCCCCTCGAAGGCCACCTCGAAGACCAGCCCGTGCCCGGCCTCCGCCCGCACCGCGCGCACCGGCCCGAACCGGTCGGTTGTGTTGGCGCGCACGAAGCGGTCGATCTCGGTCAGCTCCGCGTCGGTGAAGCCGAAATAGGCCTTGCCGACCGGCACCAGCGTCCCGTCCTCGGCCCAGACCCCGAAGGTGTAGTCCGAGTAGTAGCCGGACCGCTTGCCGTGCCCGCGCTGGGCGTACATCAGCACCGCGTCGATGACATGCGGATCGCGCTTCCACTTGAACCACGGCCCCTTCGGCCGGCCCGCGAGGTAGGGGCTGTCGCGGCGCTTCAGCATTACTCCCTCGATCACCGGGTCGGGCGGGGCGGCGCGCGCGGCGGCGAGGTCCTCCCAGCTCGCGAAGGCCACCGCGGGGCTGAGATCGAAGCGCGCCGGGTCGAGCCGCGCCGCAAAGGTCTCGAGCCGGGCGCGCCGCTCGGCGAAGGGCAGCGGCCGCAGATCGCGGCGCCCGTCGTGCAGCAGGTCGTAGGCGCGCAGGAAGGCGGGATGGGCGGCGCGTTGCCGGGCCGTCACGGTCTTGCGGTTCAGCCGCTGCTGGAGATCGGCGAAGGGCGCGACCCCGGCCGGGATCCCGCCCGGCCGGGTCACCAGAAGCTCGCCGTCGAGCGCGCCTTCGAAGGCCATCGCCTCGGTCAGGTCGGGGAACGCCGCCGAGATGTCGTCGCCGGTGCGCGAATAGAGCCGAAGCGTGCCGTCGCCGGCCACCGCCTGCACCCGCACGCCGTCCCACTTCCATTCCGCGACGAAATCGCCGGGGTCGAGCGCCGCCAGCCCCTCCGCGTCGATGGGCTGGGCGAGCATCACCGGCCGGAAGGCGGTGGCGGCGCTGGCCTTCGGCCGCGGCCCACCGGCGAACCAGGCGAAGAGATCGCCGTAGGGCGGCGTCAGCCCGTGCCAGATCTCCTCGATCTCGGCCACGTCGCGGCCGCCGAACTCCGCCAGCGCTGTCTTGGCGAGCCGCGCCGAGACCCCGACCCGCAGGCCGCCGGTGACCAGCTTCATCAGCGCGTAGCGCTCGGACTGACCGAGTTCGCCCATCAGCGTCTCGACCACGCGCGGCGCCTCGCGGCGGGAGGCTGCGCGCAGCCGGTCGATGACCGCGCCGAGCGCGACCTCATTGCCCTCGCGCGGCGGTTCGGGCCAGATCAGCGCGATGGTCTCGGCGAGATCGCCGACGAAGTCGTAGGAGAGCGCGAAGAGCTCCGCGTCGACCCGCTCGGCCACCATGGCGCGCAGGGCGGCGGGCTTGACGGTGTCGAGCTTCAGGTCGCGGGTCATCGCCGCCAGTCCCCAGCCCCGGTCCGGGTCAGGCGCGTCGGCGAGATAGTCGCGCAGGAGGCGCAGCTTGCCGCCGCGCGCGGGCGTCAGCGTCAGCCGGTCGAGCAGGGCGGCGAAGCGGCGCATCAGTCGGGCTCGTCCTCGTAGCCGACGAGGTTCAGCGGCCGGGCGGCCACGCCGTTGAGCGCGCACCAGCGCGCCAGCGCCTCCTCGCGGCCGTGGGTGATCCAGACCTCGCCGGGCGCGAGCTCGGAGATGGTGCGCGTCAGGTCGTCCCAGTCGCAGTGATCGGACAGCACCAGCGGCAACTCGACCCCGCGCTGGCGCTGGCGGGCGCGCACCTGCATCCAGCCCGAGGCGAAGGCCACCAGCGGGTCGGAGAACCGCCGCGCCCAGGCGGCGGCGAAGGCCGAGGGCGGTCCGAGCACCACCGCGCCGGCGAAGTCGCTGAGGCGGCCGCGCTCGAGCGTGCGCGGCGTCCAACTCGCCGAGGTCGATCCCCTGCTCGGCGTAGTAGTCGCAGAGCCGCCGCAGCGCGCCGTGGATGTAGATCGGCGCGTCGTAGCCGGCGTCGCGCAAGAGGCGGATCACCCGCTGGGCCTTGCCGAGCGCGTAGACGCCGACGAGATGGGTGCGCTCGGGGAACTGGGCGAGCGAGGTCAGCAGCCGGGTGATCTCGCCCGCCGGGTCGGGATGGCGGAACACCGGCAGCCCGAAGGTCGCCTCGGTGATGAAGACGTCGCAGGGGGCGGGCTCGAAGCCGGCGCAGGTCGGGTTCGGGGCGCGGGCGTAGTCGCCGGCGGCGGTGATGCGCAGGCCCTTCGCCTCGACGGTGATCTGGGCCGAGCCCAGCACGTGGCCGGCGGGGCGGAAGGTGACGCCGACGCCGCCAACCTCGAGGCGCGCGCCGGGTTCGGCGGCCTGGGTGGCCGCGGGAAGGCCCTCGCCCATCCGGATCGCCATGATGTCGAGGGTCTCCCGGGTGGCGAGAACGGCGGCGTGGCCGGGGCGGGCGTGGTCGGCATGGGCGTGGGTGATCAGCGCGCGCGCCACCGGGCGGACCGGATCGATGTAGAAGTCGCCGGGCGGGCAGTAGAGGCCCTCGGGGCGGGGCTGGAGCAGGTCGGCCGGGCGCATGGCGCGACCCTAGGACGGCGGTGCGGGCCGGGCAACGGCGCCCGGCGCCGCGGCGGGCCGGTGCGCACGGGGTGTGTTACGGGCGCGTAACACGCGCGCAATTCCGGTCAAGTATTTGAATTAAAAGGTGTTAAACAAGATCAATCCGCACGTGACACACACATTTGGCCGGGCGGGCCGGATGAGGAGGTGCGGCCGGCGGCGGTGTTCACGGTCCAGAGCGCTGCCTCGGCGAGCACGGCGCGCGTGGCGGTGTCGAAGGCGAGGATTCGGCGTCGCGGTTTCGGTGCTCGCCGCGGCCTGCACGGCCTCGAAGGTGCGCGTGGTGAGGATGCGCCGGTCGGAATCGCGCACCAGCGTGAGCTTGACGCGGACCCGCACCTGCGCCGTCGGCGCGGGCTCGGGCGCCAGTTCGGCCTGGAAGTCGAGGATCTCGGTCATCACCACGAAATCGGGCAGCGGCGCGGTGACGTCGCCGGTCACGAAGGCGACCCCGCCGGTGTTCGAGATCGAGCGCACCAGCAGGTTCTGGAAATGCGTCGGCAGGAGCGTCGACCCAGCGCGCGTCGGGCAGGTACTCGACCTGCAGCGCGCTCGGCTTGACCAGCACCCGCTCGATGTCGATCGCCGCCGAGGCGGTGGGCGGCGAGACGATGACGCTGCGGTCGAGACGGGCGGGCGCCTGGGCGGGCGGCGGCGCCGGCAGCAGCTCGTAGGTCGGCAGGATCCGCGATGCGCCGGAGATCGACGAGAGCGCGGCGCAGCCGGGAAGCACCGCTGCGAGAAGGAGCGCGAGGGTCCAGCGCTTGAGCGTCATGTCGGGATCATCTCCTGAACTCGGGGGGCTGGTTGCCGATGAAAAACCGCGCCGGGTCGCGCTCGATGCGCGCGGTCAGCCGGTCGAGGCGGATGACGAGGGCGCGCGCCTCCTCGGCGAAGCGGGTGAACTCGGGCAGGCCGGTGGCGGCGAAGCGCTGAATCGGCGGGCCGCTGGCGGAAGTGACCGCCTCGACGCCGCCCAGCACCTGGTCGGCGCGTTCGGTGATGGCGCGGATCTCGGCGGTGATGGCGGGCAGGTCGGCGGTCACCTTCTCCACGCCCGTGCGGATGTCCTCGGCGGCGGCGCGGATGTCGGCGGCGGTCGGTCCGACCTCGGTGTCGATGATCCGCGTGGCGTCCTCGAAGGTGGTCTGGGCCGCGACAAGCGTGCGCTCGGCGGTTCCCATCGCCACGTCGAGACGCTCGAGCGAGGTGTTGGCCCGCGCGAAGGTCGCGGTCGCCCCCTGGAGCGCCGCCTCGGCATCGGCGGTCAGCGGGTCGAGGCTGGCGGTGAAGCGCGTCACGTCGCCGCCGACCTGGTCGATCACCCGGTTGGCGGTCTCCACGGCGCTGCGCACGTCAGAGACGATCGCGGGCACCTCGGTGGTGACCACGCGGTTGATCTCGGCGACGGACTGATCGATGGCCGCCAGCGTCGCGCGGGTCTCCGACACCAGCTGGGTTCCGTCGCCCGAAACCAGGGTGTCGAAGCTGCGCGAGGCGGCGTCGATCGAGGCGAGCGCGGTGCTGGCGCCGTCGAGCGCCCGGTTGGCCGAGGCGACCGTCGCCTCGAGTTCCGCAAGCCGGGTCCTGGCCTCGGTGGAGGCGCCGCCGATCTCGGCGAGCGCGGCGCTGGCCTCAGCCTCGAGCGTGTCGATCGTGGTTCCCAGCGACGCCACCGTCGCCTCGACCTCGTCGATCAGCGCCGGCGCCCGGTCCACGATCAGGGTGTTGGCGCTGTCGAAGGTGGTCTGGACGCTCGAGATCGCGCCGTCCGCGGTCGAGAGCGTGGTCTCCGCCTGCGCGAGCGCCGATTTCGCCGCCGTCATCGTCTCGTCGGCGGTCTTGAGCGCGGAGTCGACCGTGGTGGCCAGCGGCGTCAGCTTTTCGGTGAAGGTGGTGATCTGGGCGGTCGCGGTCTTGATCGTCTCTGTGACCGAGGCGAAGTCGTTGAGCGCGGTCTGCAGCTCGCCAGAGGCGCTGTCGACGTTCTGCAGGATGCTGGCGACGTAGCCCTGGTTCTGCGCGCCGGTGAGGCCCTCGAGGTTCTTCAGAAGCGACAACGTATCGGAGAGAATGTTGGGCGCGTCGTCGGTGAGTTGCTGGACCACCGAGCGCCGGCCCTGGATGATCGGCACGGTGCCGGGCGCGGTGTCGGCGAGGTCGGCCGCGTCCGGATCGCCCCCCGAGAGCGCCACGAAGGAGACGCCGGTGACGCCCTCGGACTGGAGCTGCGCTGTGGTGTCGGCCTTGATCGGGGTGTTGGCCGCCACCTCGATGCGCACCCGCACCTTGCTGGGGTCCGCGTCGTAGAGCGAGATCTGGGTGACCTGGCCCACGTTAATGCCGTTGAACCGCACCTCGCCGGCGGTCGAGAGACCCGAGACGCCGTTGAAGAGCACGTCGTAGTAGTCGTACTGCCGGTCGATCTGGATCTTGGCGAGCCAGATGAAGAACCCCAGCGACGCCAGGATCCCGAGCAGGGCGAAGAGCCCGATCAGAACATAGTTGGCGCGGGTTTCCATCTCGTCCTGCCGTTCCTCACTGGGTTCCGAACGCGGCCCGCGCCCGCGGCCCATGGAAGTATTCGTGGACCCACGGGTCGTCCACCTTGAGCATGTCCGCGATAGTCCCTGTCACCAGTACCTTTTTTTGGGACAGGACGGCTATCCGATCGCAGATGGCGTGCAAACTGTCGAGGTCGTGTGTCACCATGAACACGGTCAGACCGAGGCTCTTCTGCAGCTCGCGGATCAGATCGTCGAAGGCGGCCGCCCCGATCGGGTCAGACCGGCGGTGGGCTCGTCGAGGAAGACGATCTCGGGGTCAAGGGCGAGCGCGCGCGCGAGGCCTACCGCTTGCGCATGCCCCCCGAGAGCTCGGAGAGATACTTGACGCAGGCGTCCGGGCGGCAGGCCACCATCGAGACCTTGACTCGGCCAGCGCCTCGCGAACGTCGACGACAGGTCGAGTTGCTCGCGCATC
>CAVOZD010000006.1:0-16464 GCA_963700835.1 uncultured Alphaproteobacteria bacterium | reverse complement strand
GATGGACGGCGCGGCGGGGCGGCTGGCGATCAACTGGCCGCTCGCCTGGTATCCGCCCCATGTCACCGCCAAGCGCCTGCTCAACGCCGGTGAGATCGGCGCGCTGGTGGAGGTCCACCACCACGACGGCAACCGCGGGCCGCTCTATCACCTGGCCGACAAGATCGAGCTCGAGCGGAGTGGCGCGCAGAAACCGGAGCTTGGTGGTACAGGGGCGCGGCCGGCGGTGGCGCCTCCGACTACCTTGGCTACGGAGTGACGCTGGGGACCTGGTTCATGGACGGCGAGACGCCGCTCGAGGTGACCGCGATGGTCGACGAACCACCGGGCTCGAGGTCGACGAACACTGCATCGCGTCCTGGCGCTACGCGCGCGGAGCTGTCGAAGTTCGAAACCCGCTGGGGCACCTTCACCGATCCGTGGACCACCAGACCCAGCCCAAGTGCGGCTTCGTGGTGGGGGGACCGACGGGACCATCAGCAGCTACGACTACGAGCCGACGTGCGGTCCAGACCCGCGACCGGCCGGAGGCGATTCGAGGTGCCCGTCGACACGCTGCCCGAGGGCCGCCGTAACGCGATCGAATACATGCTGCGCTGCATCGCCGACGGGGCGCCGGTCACGGCCCGCTCGACCCCGGCGATCTGCCTGACCGCGCCAGCGGATCGTGGACGCCGCGGTGCTCGTCGGCCGCCCAGAAGCGGACCGTGGCAGCTGGTCCCGTGAGCGAGACCGACGTCGATACCTACGCGCTCAGGAGCGCCGCCGCGGCCGAGATCGCCGCGCCCGACCTTCCCTACCGCCCGCCGGTCCCGCGGAGCTAGCGGCCGCGCATCGCGCCTCATTGGCGCGGGCGGCATCGCGGGGGCGCATCTCGACGCCTACCGCACGGCGGGCTTCGACGTGGCGGTGATCGCGCAACCGAACGCTGGCCCGGGCGATGGCGCGGCGCGACGAGTTCTATCCCGCAGGCCGAGGCCACCGACGACATCGCCGCGATGCTGGCCCGCCCCGACATCGAGGTGGTCGACCTCACGCCCCATCCGCCGAGCGCCTGGCCCGATGATCGAGGCGGCGCTCGAGGCCGGCAAGCACGTGCTCAGCCAGAAGCCGTTCGTGCTCGACCTCGACTTCGGCCGGCGGATGGTCGACCTGGCCGACGCGCGGGGCGTCAAGCTGGCCGTCAACCAGAACGGCCGCTGGGCGCCGCACTTCAGCTACATGCGCGCAGGCGA
Source organism: uncultured Alphaproteobacteria bacterium (assembly GCA_963700835.1). GTDB lineage: Bacteria > Pseudomonadota > Alphaproteobacteria > Rhodobacterales > Rhodobacteraceae > Amaricoccus. The sequence goes on along the minus strand of CAVOZD010000006.1, from coordinate 15,229 downwards.
TCGGGCCGGGCTGATCGGCGACGCTGCACTCGGCTGCCACGTCGCCGTCCACTGGGACCACAGCTGGATCGCAGGGCACGCCGTTCGAGAACGATCACGCACCTGATCCTCTACGACTTCGCCATCCACTGGTTCGACATCGTCGACCTGCTCGCCGGGCGATCGGCGGCCGAGGTCTACGCCTCGACCGCGCGCAGCCGCGAGCCAGCCGGTCGCGCCGCCGCTGCTGGCCCAGGCGCTCGTCGAGTACGACGGCGGGCAGGCCTCGCTGGTCTTCGACGGCGCGACGCCAGTTCGGCCCCCAGGACCGCACCTACGTCACCGGCAGCCGCGGGGACGCTCTCGAGCGTCGGGCCCGGATCTCAACGACCAGACGGTCACGCTCACCACCGCGGCGGGGGCGGCGCGGCCCGCGCTCGACGGCCGCTGGTTCGACGACGGCTTCCACGGCGCGATGGGCGAGCTGCTGCGTGCGATCGAGGAGGGCGCGCGCCCCGACAACGACGCGCGCGACAACCTCGCCTCGCTGGCGCTCTGCTTCGCCGCGATCGCCTCGGCGCGGCGCGGCCGGCCGGTGGTCCCGGGCGCGGTGCGCAGCCTTGCGAGGCCTGCGCCTGAGGGGCGGGCGCGATCGCGCGCCGCAATCGCGTAAGCCCCTGACGCGCATGGGACAATGCTTGCGCGGGCCCGGTCGCCGCACTAGGCTGCGCCGGCCCACAGGGCCGCGCCAGAGACGGCGCGCAGCGACAGGGAGGGAGACGTGAAGCTCGGCTTTCTGACCGCGCCATTTCCGCAGACGCCGCTGATGGAGGTCGCCGACTGGGCGGTGGGGGCGGCTTTCGAGGCGCTCGAGATCGCCTGCTGGCCGGTGCCTCCGGCGCCGACCCGGCGCTATGCCGGCACCACGCCACATCGACGTGGCCGCCTCCGCGCGGGCGAGGCCGGCGAGATCGTGCGCGGCGCTGCGCGAGAAGGGGATCGCGGTCTCGGCGCTCGGCTACTACCCGAACCCGCTGCATCCCGACCCCGAGCACCGCGACGACGGTGCTCGCGCATCTGAGGAAGGTCATCGAGACCGCCGGCCACATGGGCGTGGGCGTGGTCAACACCTTCTGCGGCGGCGACGCGGCGAAGACCGTCGACGCCAACTGGGCGGAGGCGCGAGAAGCTCTGGCCCGACACCATCGCCTTCGCCCGCGACAACGGCGTGCGGCTCGCCTTCGAGAACTGCCCGATGATCTTCAGCGACGACGAATGGCCGGGCGGGCACAACATCGCCTACTCGCCCCATGTCTGGCGCCGGATCATCGAGACCTGGGGCGGCGCGGTGGGCATGAACTTCGACCCCTCGCCACCTCGTCTGGCAGATGATCGACCAGGACCGGTTCATCCGCGAATTCGGTCCGCACTTCGTCCACGTCCACGCCAAGGACGTGATGATCGACCGCGACGGGCTCTACGAGCGCGGCATCATGTCGGTCGGCATCGGCTGGCAGATCCCGCGCATGCCGGGTCTCGGCGACGTCGACTGGAGCGTGTTCTTCTCCGGGCTCTACCGGGCCGGCTACGACGGTCCGGTGATCATCGAGCACGAGGACCGCAAATTCGAGGGCCGGACGAGTTGGTGAAGCGCGGCTTCGCGCTCGCCCGCGACGTGCTCAAGCCGTACGTCGAAATGAAGAAACGCCACCGGCGGATGGCCGGGGACGACAACCCAGGGAGGAGGAAGAATGAAGAGACATTGCAATGCTCGCTGCGGCGACCAGCGCCGTCCGCCGATGATGGCGCCTGGCCTCGCGCTGGCCCAGGACGGCTACACGATCGGCGTCTCCAACACCGTGCAGGGCAACGGCTGGCGCGAGGAGATGATCTGCGCGATCAAGGCGCAGGCGCTGGCCTCGGGCAACGTCGCCTCGCTCAACATCGCGCACCGCAACACCGACGCCGCCGGCCAGCTCGAGGACATCCGCAACCTGATCGCGGCGGGCGTCGACGCCATCGTCGTCAACCCGTCGAGCCCCGAGGGCGTCAACTCCGCCATCAAGGAGGCCACCGACGCCGGCATCGTCGTGGTCGCCGTCGACCAGGCGGTGACCGAGCAGTCGGCGTTACGTTCTGTCCAACGACCAGGAGGAATACGCCTATCTCGGCGCCAAGTGGCTCTTCGAGCAGATGGGCGGCGAGGGCGGCGTGGTCTACATGCGCGGCGCGGCCGGCGCGTCGGCCGACAACGACCGCGACGCCGGCTTCAAGCGCGCGCTCGCCGAGTACCCGGACGTCAGCATCGTGCACGAGGTCTCACACCGGCTGGCAGCAGGACGAGGGCAAGCAGCAGATCCTCGACTTCATCGCCACCGGCATCCCCTTCGACGGCATCTGGACCTCCGGCATCGACAACGTGATCGTCGACGCGCTGGTCGAGAGCGAATCGCCGCTGGTGCCGGTGGTCGGCGCCGACAACGCGGGCTTCGTCGGCCAGCTCAACAGCGTCGACGGGCTGGTGGGCGCGGCGGTCTCCAACCCCGGCTCGGTGGGCGGCGCGGGCGTGACGCTGGCGATCAACATCCTCGAGGGCCAGCCGCCCGCCGAGCGCGTCGTCCTGGTCGAGCCGGTGCTCTGGGAAAACGTCACCGACGAGGGACGGGCCCAGCTCGCCGAGGCCGCCGATCCCTCGCTCGACCCCGAATGGCCGGTGTCGATCTTCGTTCCGGACTGGACCACCTACAGCAAGGACCAGATCATCGCCTGCAAGGGGCCGGGCGAATAGCCGCACGAAGGATACGCCGGGCGCGGCGGGACGACCGCCGCGCCCGGCGCGCGCCCCCGCCCGTTCCTGCCGAGGATCGCCGTTCGTGACCGACGCCCCCGCCAGCGGGTCCGCGCTCCTCGAGGCGACGGGCGTGCGCAAGACCTACGGCGCGGTCACGGCGCTGCGCGACGCCGCGCTCTCGGTGCGCGCCGGCGAGGTGCATGCGCTGATGGGCGCGAACGGCGCGGGCAAGTCGACGCTGGTCAAGATCCTCACCGGCGCGGTGCGCCCCGACGCCGGCCGCATCCGCATCCGCGGCGTCGAGCGGCGGGCGCATTCGCCCGCCGAGGCGCGGGCCAGCGGCCTGGTCTCGGTCTACCAGGAGCCCGCGCTGATCCCCGACCTCGACGTGGCCGCGAACCTGCGCGCTGACCCGGACCGCCGCCGGGGCCGGTGCTCGACTGGCTGGGCCGGCTCGGCGTCCCGGACATCGACCTCGCCGCACCCGCCCGCGACCTGCCGCTCGCCGTGCAGCGGGTGCTCGATCTGGCGCGCGCGCTGGCGATCGAGCCTGACGTGCTGCTTCTCGACGAGATGACCGCCGCGCTGCCGGCCGACCTCGCCAAGAAGGTGCTCGAGGTGGTGCGCGCCCAGAGCCGCAGCGGGCGGGCGGTGATCTTCATCTCGCACCGGATGCTCGAGATCGCCAGCCTCTGCGACCGGGCGACGGTGCTGCGCGACGGCGAGACGGTGGGCGTGGTCGACGTGACCCCCGGGGTCGAGGAGCGCATCGTCGAGCTCATGCTCGGCCCGGCGCACGGGACCGGCGCGCCCCGGCGCGCCGCCAGCGCCCCGGCGGCCCCGCAGCCCGCCGCTGCGCCCGCGGGGCCGCCGCGGGTCGCCGTGGAGGGCCTGCGCGTCGGCGCGCGGCTTGCGCGACGTCTCCTTCGAGATCGCCCCCGGCGAGGTGCTCGGCGTCGTCGCGCTCGAGGGCCAGGGCCAGGACGAGCTCTTCGAGGCGCTGTCGGGCCTGCGGCGGCCGGCGGCGGGAACCCTGCGCGTCGAGGGCCGGCGCGTCGAGTTCCGCCACCCCGCCGACGCCATCGCTGCGGGCCTCGTCTTCGTGCCCGGAAACCGGGCCGAGGCGCTCCTGATGCAGCGGTCGGTGCGCGAGAACATCGCCCTGCCCCACTCGGCCCGGCGCTGGGGACCGATCGACATGGCCGCCGAGCGCGACCGCGTCGACGGCGCGATCGCGCGGCTGCAGATCGACACGCGGGCGCAGGGCGAGGTGCGGCGGCTCTCGGGCGGCAACCAGCAGAAGGTGACCATCGCGCGCTGGATCGCCGAGGGCGTGCGGACCCTGCTCTGCTTCGACCCCACCCGCGGCATCGACGTGCGCACCAAGCGCGAGATCTACGGGCTGCTGCGCGAACTGGCCGAGAACGGCGCGTCGGTGCTGCTCTACACCTCCGAGCTCGCCGAGGTGGCGCTCGCCTGCGACCGGGTCGTCGTGATCTTCGGCGGCCGGATCGTCGACGTGCTGCCCGCCGCCGGCGCGGACGAGCCGACGCTGATGCGTGCGGCCTACGGCATGACCCGGGCCGACCCGGCCGCGGCGGCGCCGGCATGAGCGGCTTTGCGCGCCGCAACGGCTGGACGCTCGCGCTCGTCGCGATCCTTGCGCTGCTGCTGGTCTTCACCCGCGCCATCCAGCCCGACTACGGCGCCTCCGGCGTCGGCTCGCTGGCCCGCGCCGCCCTGCCCTTCGCCTTCGCCACCGCCGCGCAGACCGTGGCGGTGATCGCCGGCGGCGTCGATCTCTCCATCGCCTCGATGATGGCGGTGGCCAGCGTCACCGCGGCGGTGCTGATGGACGGCGCCAGCGAAGCCGCGGCGCTCTGGGTGGTTCCGCTGGTGCTGCTGATCGGCGTGGCGATGGGCGCGATCAACGGCGCGCTGATCGTGCTGACCCGGGTGCCCGACATCGTGGTGACGCTGGCGATGCTCTTCGTCTGGGAGGGCGTGGCGCTCCTGATCCTGAGCTCGCCCGGCGGCGGGGCGGCGGACTGGCTGAAGGCCGCCATCGTCGGATCGGTCTCGATCCCGGGCGTTCCCGCCGCGATCACCGACTGGATGCCGAAGGCGTTCGTGGCGCTGGTGCTGGGCGTGGGCCTCGTCTGGATCCCGCTGGCGCGCTCGCGCCTCGGCCTGTCGATCTACGCCATCGGCAGCGACAGCCTCGCGGCGTTCCGCAGCGGCGTCTCGGTGGGACGCACCCGGATCGCCGCCTACGCGATCTCGGGGCTCTTCGCGGCGATGGGCGGGCTGGTGCTGACCATGAGCACCGGCATCGGCGCGCCGATCCCCGGCCCCTACCTGCTGGCCAGCGTCGCGGCCGTGGTGCTCGGCGGCGTCACGCTCGGCGGCGGGCGCGGCGGCATCATCGGGCCGATCGTCGCGGTGTTCATCCTGCGCCTGGTGCGCACCGACCTCACGCTGCTGTCGGTCGATCCCAACATCACCACCGTCATCGAGGGGACCATCATGGTCATCGTCGTCATCCTCGGCGGGCTGGTCGCGATGCGGACGCGGCGGCCATGAGCGCAGCGGACGCCCGCCCCTCCGGCCTCGTCCGGCTGCGCCGCTGGCTCGGCGAGCGGCCGATCGTGCCGCTCCTGATCCTGCTCGCAGCCCTGGTGCTGGCGCTCGAGCTGCTGCGGCCGGGCATCGTCAACGAGCGCTGGCTGGCCAACACGGTCAAGTTCGCGATCCCGCTCGCCATCCTCGCGGCCTGCCAGACGCTGACCATGCTCACCGGCGGCATCGACCTCTCGGTCGGGGTGGTGGCCACGGTCAGCGCCTTCGTCATGGCGACGCAGGTGGTGATGCACGATCCCCTCATCGCCATCGCCATGGCCCTGGTCCCGGCGCTGCTGATCGGCATCGCCAACGGGATCGGCGTCGGCGTCTTCGGGGTGCATCCGCTGATCATGACGCTCGGCATGAGCCTGGTGGGCGCTGGCTCGCTTCAGGTCTACCAGCGCACGGTGCTGGCCACCGGCTCGGAGATCCCCGAGTTCCTCGCCTGGCTCGGGACCGGGCGGACATGGGGGCTGCCCAACGCGCTCGTCCTCTTCGTGCCGCTGGCCGCGGCGATCATGTTCATGCTCGCGCGCACCGGCTTCGGCCGGCTGCTCTACGCGATCGGCGACAACCCCGAGGCGGCGCGCATCTCCGGAGTGCGCGCCTGGCGGGTGATGCTGGCGCTCTACGCGCTTTCGGGCCTGCTCGCGGGGATCGGCGGGCTGGTCTACGTCGGGCTGATCAAGGCGCCGTCGCTGTCGCTGGCGAACCCGCTTCTGCTGCCGTCGGTGGCCGCGGCGGTGATCGGCGGCACCTCGATCTTCGGCGGGCGGGGCGGCTATTCGGGCGCGATCGTCGGGGCGCTGATCCTGACAGTGCTCACCACCCTGCTGACCGTGCTGCAGGTGCCCGAGGGCGCCCGGCGCATCCTCTTCGGGCTGATGATCATCGCGGTCACCGCCGCGCACGTGCGCATCACCGAGCAATCCTGAGCCGCCGCGGCGCCGGTCAGGCGCGGGCGAGGATATCCGCCACCCGCACCGCGCGCCCGCCCTCGGCCAGCGAGGTCGCCGCGGCATCGGCGAGCGCCAGGGCCATCAGCCCGTCCTCGCCGGTGGTGGGCGGCGGGCCGCCTCCCGCGATCGCCTCGAGGAACGCCGCGATCTCGGCGGCGTAGGCGGCGGTGTAGCGGTCCATGAAGAAGTTCAGGAGCGGCGGCCGGGCGAAGCCGTCCGCGGTCGCCACCGCGACATTGGCCTCGGCGGTGTTCTCCGCGAAGACCGCGCCCTTCGAGCCCAGCACCTCGATGCGCTGGTCGTAGCCATATGTGGCCCGCCGGGAGTTCGAGATCGCCGCCTGCCGGCCCGAGGCGGTGACGAGGATGACGCTGGCGCTGTCGATGTCGCCGGCCGCGCCGATCGCGGGATCGACCAGCACCGATCCGGCGGCCTGGACGGTCTCGACGGCCTCGTCGAGCAGCCAGCGGGCGATGTCGAAGTCGTGGATCATCATGTCGCGAAAGAGCCCGCCCGACCGCTCGATGTAGGCGATGGGCGGCGGACCGGGATCGCGCGAGGTGATGCTCACCATCTCCACCGACCCGATCCGCCCGGCCTCGACGGCGGCCTTCAGCGCCCGGAAGTCGGGATCGAAGCGCCGGTTGAAGCCGATCATCAGCGTGGCGCCGGTCTCGGTCACCACGTCGAGGCAGGCCCGCACCCGGGCCAGCGACAGGTCGATCGGCTTTTCGCAGAACACCGCCTTGCCGGCGCGCGCGAAGCGCTCGATCAGGTCGGCGTGGGTGTCAGTGGGCGTGCAGATCAGCACCGCGTCGACGTCGCCCGCCGCCTCGATCGCCGCCACCGTCCGGGTCTCGGCCCCGTACTCCGCCGCGAGGCTCTCCGCCGCCCCGGCCATGGCGTCCGCCACCGCGACCAGCCGCGCGCCCGGCGTGCGGGCGACCGCGAGCGCGTGCACCTTTCCGATGCGTCCGGCGCCGAGCAGGCCGATTCCCACCGTCATGACAGTCCCTCCCCCGTGTTCGGCGCCGGCGTCCCCGGCTTGACGGGACGCTAGCGCCGGCCGCAAGGAAAGGGAACATCTCTCGCGCCGACCCGAGGAGCCGCGACCCGCCATGACCCCGCTGCGTTACGGACTGATCGGAACCGGCTTCATGGGCAAGACCCATGCGCTGGCCTATCGAAACGTCGGCGCGGTGATGGGTGACACGCCGCCCGTGACGCTGCGCCGGCTCTGCGATGTGCCGATGGACCGCGCCGCGGCGCTGGCGGGACAGTTCGGCTTCGAGGAGGCCTGCGACGACTGGCGCGCGGTCACCGACGCCGACGACATCGACGTGGTCTCGATCACCACGCCCAACGGCATGCATCACGAGATGGCGCTGCGCGCGCTGGCCGCGGGCAAGCACGTGCATTGCGAGAAGCCGCTGGCGCTGACCCTGGCGCAGGCCGAGGAGATGGCGGCGGCGGCCGACCGGGCCGGGGTCGCGACGATGGTCGGCTACAATTACCTGCACAATCCCGCCGTCCGCCACGCCCGCGCACTGATCGACGACGGCGTCATCGGCGCGGTCGTGCATTTCCGCGGCTGGGTCGACGAGGACTACCAGGCCGACCCCGACCTGCCCTGGACCTGGCGGGCGCGGCGGTCGGAGGCGGGCCTGGGCGCGCTCGGCGATCTGGGCTGCCACCTGGTCTCGCTCGCCTGGCTGCTCGCCGGCCCGATCGAGAGCCTGATCGCCGACACCCAGATCGTGCACGCGACCCGCCCGCTCGCCGGCGCCTCCGGCCGCGCCGCGGTGGAGAACGAGGACACCGCCAGCGCCATCGTGCGCTTCGCCTCCGGCGCGCAGGGCACGCTCTGCGCCTCGCGCTCGGCCTGGGGCCGCAAGAACAGGCTCGACTTCGAGGTGCACGGGACGCGCGGCATGATCGCCTTCGCGCAGGAGCGCATGAACGAGCTCGAGCTCTACGTGAACGAGGGGCCGAAGGCGCGCCAGGGCTTCCGCCGCATCCTCAGCGGCCCCGAGCATCCGCCCTTCGCCGCCTTCGTGCCGGCGCCGGGGCACCAGCTCGGCTTCGGGGACCTGAAGATCATCGAGGCGGCGCTCTTCCTGCGCGCCATCGCCGGCGGCCAGGCCTGTTCGCCCGGCTTCCGCGAGGCGCTCGACTTCGAGCGGGTCATCCACGCCATCGACGCGGCCGGCCGAACCGGCGCGCGGGTCGACCTCTGACCGCGGCGCGCGACCCCCGCAACGCGAGGCTGGCGTCGGCGGCGCGGTGCAATACACTCGCGACCGGCCGGTCCGCGAGGCGACCGGCGGCGGCGCAGGGGTTCGAGGATGGCCGGAACGGGCTACGACTATGTCATCGTCGGCGGCGGCTCGGCGGGCTGCGTGCTCGCGGCCCGGCTCAGCGAGGACGCGCAGGCGCGGGTTCTGCTGCTCGAGGCCGGCGGCCCTGACAGCCATCCGCTGATCCACATGCCCGTGGGCTTTGCGCGGATGACCGGCGGGCCGTTCACATGGGGCCTCGTCACCGTCCCGCAGCGCCACGCCAACGACCGCGTCATCCCCTACGCCCAGGCGCGCGTGCTCGGCGGCGGCTCGTCGATCAACGCCGAGGTCTTCACCCGCGGGCACCCCAGCGACTACGACCGCTGGGCGCGCGAGGAGGGCTGCCCGGGCTGGTCCTTCGACGAGGTCCGCCCGTATTTCCTGCGCTCGGAAGGCAACACCGCGCTGGCCGGCGACTGGCACGGCTTCGACGGGCCGCTCGGGGTCTCCGACATCCCCGCCCCGCAGCCGATGACCCGGGCCTTCGTGCTCGCCTGCCAGCAGCGCGGCATCCCCTATACGCCCGACTTCAACGGTCCCGCCCAGGCCGGGGCCGGGGTCTACCAGACCACCACCCGAAACGGGCGGCGCTGTTCGGCGGCGACGGGCTACCTGCGCCCGGCGCTGGGGCGCGCCAATCTCACCGTCGAGACCCGCTGCAAGGCGCGCCGGGTGACCCTGGCGGCCGGGCGCGCCACGGGCGTGGAATACCTGCGCGGCGGCGAGATCCACACCGTGCGCGCCGAGCGCGAGGTCATCCTCGCCGCCGGCGCCATCGGCAGCCCAAAGCTCATGCTGCTCTCCGGGCTCGGCCCGGCGGCGCACCTGCGCGCCGTGGGCGTCGAAGTCGCGCTCGACCTGCCGGGCGTCGGCGAGAACCTCGCCGACCACTTGGGGGTCGACATCGTCGCAGAGCTCACCGACCACCTCAGCCTCGACCGCTACGCGCGGCCGCTGGGCATGCTGCGGGCAGGGCTCGAATACGCGCTCTTTCGCAGCGGCCCGATCACCTCGAACGTGGTCGAGGGCGGCGCGTTCTGGCGCTCCGACGATGCGGCCGATGGCGTCCCCGACCTGCAGTTCCACTTCCTCGCCGGCGCCGGCGCGGAGTCCGGCGTGCCCTCGGTGCGGCCCGGCGCCTCCGGCGTCACGCTCAACTCCTACACGCTGCGCCCGCGCAGCCGCGGCACGGTGCGCCTTCGCTCGGCCGACCCCCGCGCGCCGGCGGCGGTCGATCCGAACTTCCTGGCCGAGCCCGCCGACCTCGCCACCTCGGTCGAGGGCCTGCGCATCAGCCGCGAGATCTTCGCCCAGCCGGCGCTCGCGAAGCACTTCCGCGCGATCCGCCACCCGGCGGCGGGCGCGATGAGTCGCGCCGATCTCGAAGCCTATGTGCGCGCGATGGGTCGCACCTCCTACCATCCGGTCGGGGCCTGCCGGATGGGCGCCGACGACGGTGCGGTCGTGACCCCGACCCTGCGGGTGCGCGGCGTCGAAGGACTCCGCATCGCCGACAGCTCGATCATGCCGAGCCTGATCGGCTCGAACACCAACGCGCCGACGATCATGATCGCCGAGAAGGCCAGCGACCTGATCCGCGCCGGCCGCTGACCGGGGCGCCGCGCCGGACCGAACGGCAACCTATTGATGTATAACGAAACAATTCGCCCGGCGCGGTGCGGCCCGTCCGTCCCGGTCGGCGCTTGATCGGATCCGCCGAACGGGGCATAGTCCTGATAACCAATCGGTTACTTGAGGTGGCGGATCATGGCGTCTCGCTCCAAGCAGGTCACCGCCGCCGCGGCGGTGGCGCGGATCGCGGACGGCGCGGTCGTCGCGGTCAGTTCGTCGAGCGGGCTGGGATGCCCCGACGCGGTGCTCGCCGCCCTCGGCGCGCGCTTCGAGGCCGAGGGCGCGCCGCGCGACCTGACCACGCTCCATCCCATCGCCGCCGGCGACTGCTTCGGCACCAGGGGCGTCGACCACATCGCCCGCAAGGGATGTCTCGCGCGCATCATCGGCGGCTCCTATCCCTCGGGGCCGACCAACATCGAGCCGCCGCTGATCTGGCGCATGATCGGCGCCGAGGAGGTGGCGGCCTACAACGTGCCCTCGGGCATCGTCTTCGACATGCTGCGCGAGGCCGCCGCCCACCGGCCCGGCGTGCTCACCAAGGTCGGCATGGACACCTTCGTCGATCCCGCGCAGGAGGGCTGCGCGATGAACGCGACGGCGCGCGCCGCGCCGATCGTGCGGCGCGAGCATTTCGACGGCGAGGACTGGCTCTACTTCCCGGCGATCCGGCCCGACGTGGCGATCATCCGCGCCAGCACCGCCGACGAGCGCGGCAATCTCAGCTTCGAGCAGGAGGGCGCCTATCTCGGCGCGCTCGAGATGGCGCTCGCCGCCCACAACACCGGCGGGCTGGTCATCGCCCAGGTGCGCCGCGTCGCCGCCAACGGCACGCTCCGCCCCCACGCGGTGCATGTGCCCGGCGTGCTGGTCGATCTCGTCGTCGAGGCGCCCGACATGCTCCAGACCACCGCGACGCCCTACGACCCGGCGATCTCGGGCGAGCTGATCCGGCCGCTCGACAGCTTCGAGATCCCCGAGTTCGGCGTCGGCAAGGCGATCGCGCGCCGCGTCGCCCAGGAGCTGCGCGAGGGCTGGGCGGTGAACGTCGGCTTCGGCGTCTCGGCCAACGTGCCGCGCATCTTCCTCGAGGAGGGCCGCCACGGATCGGTCACCTGGGTGATCGAGCAGGGCGCGGTCGGCGGCGTGCCGCTGCTCGGCTTCAAGTTCGGCTGCGCGTCGAACGCCGAGGCCTTCGTGCCCTCGCCGCAGCAGTTCTGCTACTTCCAGGCCGGCGGCTTCGACGCCTCGATGCTGTCGTTCCTCGAGATCGACGCGGAGGGCTCGGTCAACGTCTCCCGCCTCGCCGCCACCCCGCACCGCACCGCCGGCGCCGGCGGCTTCGTGGACATCACCGCGCGGGCGAAGCGCATCTTCTTCTCCGGCACCTTCAACGCCGGCGCAAAGACGCGCATCGTCGACGGGCGTCTCGTCATCGACAAGGAGGGCGCGATCGCCAAGATCGTGCCGAAGGTCGACCAGGTCAGCTTCTCGGGCCGCCGCGCCATCGCCACCGGCCAGCAGGCGACCTACGTGACCGAGCGCGCGGTGATCCGGCTGACCGCCGAGGGCCTCGTGGTGACCGAGATCGCGCCGGGGATCGAGCTCGAGCGCGACGTGCTCGCCCGCGCCGACACGCCGCTGATCGTCGCGCCGGACCTGCGCGAGATGGACGCGCGGCTGTTCCGCCCCGAGCCGATCGGCCTCGCGCCCTGACCGAAGCCTGAGCCTCGCGCACCGGGCCGAACGGACCCGCCGGTGCGCATGCCCCGAGGCGCGCCGGGGCCGCGCCTGCCATCCCACCGCCCGATGTGGTATGCTCGCCACATTGGCGGCGCGTGAAGACCGGAACGACCGGTTCACGGTCGCGCGCCCGAAGGAGGATGTCATGCGATCCATTCGAGACCTGATCGCCGTATCGGCGATGGCAGGCGCTTTCACCATCCAGACGGCGCAGGCCGACGAAGCGGCCGACATGGAGGCCGTGCGGCAGGCCAACGCCGCGTTCCTCGCGATGGCGGGCACCCGGGACATCGACGCGATGGCGGAACTGTGGCGACAGGAGGACTACGTGCGCGCCATCCATCCGTTCCGCCCGATCGACGAGGGATGGGGCGCGGTGCGCGAGGGTTTCGCGGCGCTTTACGAGCTGTTCCCCGAGATGTCCGCGGCGATGCCCGAGCCGCACGTCAGGGTCGTCGGCGACGTCGCCTGGGTGAGCGGTCTTGAAGACTTCAAGGGAACCCTGGCGTCCGGCGACGTGGTCGAGGTGACGCTGCGCACCGGTCGGATCTTCGAACGGGACGGCGACGGCTGGCTGCTGGTCCAACACCAGGTATCGCCGCCGCCGCAGGAGGAGTAGCCGCCGCGGCGCCGAAACCGTCGTAGAGCGAGGCGGGGCCGTCCGATTCGACCGTGGCCCCGCCTCAGCCGATCGTCTTCCAAAACTTCGCCAGCATGTACGCCCGCAGCGCCGCGCTCATACGGCCCTCGAAGGCGGCCGCGTCCCGCGTCCGGACGGATCCCGCCGCCGCGTTCGCCCCCGGCATGGTTCCGTACTTCGAGCGAGGCGTCGTCCAAGCCACATCGCCAATTCCGCGACACGCCGATCCGGCTGATCGCGATGCACATGGTGGAGAAGAGACAGCCGCTCAACCTGCCGGCGGAGTGTAGGCATGGCGGCGCGTTCCGAGCCAAGTCAGCGTCAATTCGGGCGGTGAGCGGCCACTCGCCGCCTGACGCACCAATCTCAGCCAAAAAACGCTCGCTTTGCACACGATCAACTGTACAGCCGAGGATAATTCTGGTACGAGTATCTAGCGCAATATGGTGCTCTCGCTGTAGCATCATTCTACGGTATTCCACGATCACTTGGTCGAGCATTCCGATTGGCTTCCGGTTGATTGTGCAGTCAGCTTGAAGGTGAGTTCAATAATGACTATCCGAGTAGGCTTTTTGCACTTCTTGCTTCTGATGACCGCGTTTCCGGTGCCGATTTTAGCAGGTCCGTTGCACGACGCGGTTCGGGACGGTGACTTGCGTACTGCCGAGGCACTTGTAGAAACCGCTGACCTTGAGGAATCCGATTTCATACTCGGCACCCCACTACATCTCGCCGTGAACGCTGGCGACATCGAGTTGATGGAACTGCTTATCTCGGCAGGATCGGAGATCGAGGCGCCGAGTGAGTTGCTTGGGATGCGCCCGATCCATCTTGCCATCAACACCGGCGATGCGAACACTCTTCGCTTTCTCATCAGCTCTGGTGCCGACGTGAATTCGAGATCAGCTGTCGAAGGTGAAACGGCCCTCCACATCGCTGTCCGTTTGGGTTATGAAAATTTGGTAGATGTTCTCATCGAGAACTCGGCGATTATCGACCAAACGGAGCCTACCGAGGGCTTCACTCCACTGCACATTGCGTCACTGAGTGGTCAAGAGGCAATAGTCCGTCGGTTAATAGAGGCAGGCGCGGACCCGCAACTAACGACTGCAAATGGTCAAACGCCGTTAATGCTTTCTGCGAGCACGGAATCCGTAGCCCATGTTGGTGGTGTCTCATTGATGAGATATTTTGTGGAACTTGGAGTCGATCCTGATGCTGCCGACACAGCAGGTTTGACAGCCCTCAGCCAGGCTGCCGGGCGCGGGGGGGTATACGTCGAAATTGCGGACATGTTGCGTGAGCTTGGGGCGACCAAGTAGCGAGACACAGTCGGCGCAAAAAAGCTCGCATCTGGTGATCGAGGCCCACCTGCCGGAGAAAGTTCCGCTGAAGTGGCCTCTTTCGACCAGCCACCGAGTTCTTCAACGGACTGGGCTCGAAGCCTTCAATCGCGTCATGGTGGACGTATGGCCGCAATGGGCCGAGTGACGATCCCGGACTCCTCACGCCATCTTCGACATCTTCGCCACATGTGCGCGCCCCCCTGCCTCCAGAACCATTTCGCCCTGTCCTGGTCGAGGCGGAGCGTCACCGCTTCGATCCTGCTCAAGCCCTTCGGGCATCGCGCCCCGCCGGGATCGCCCTTGACCCGCGACATTCCCGTTCCTAAAGTAACCACCTGGTTACATTCCCCGGATCGCCATGCAGCTCATGGACACCCACCTGCAAGTCCGCGACGCGACGCGGACCTTCGCCGAGGAGGTGATCCGTCCCGCCGCGGGCGCGCTCGACGCCGAGGAACGCTTCCCCTCGGAGATCTACGACCAGATGGGCGCGCTCGGCCTCTTCGGGATCTGCGTGCCCGAGGCGATGGGCGGCCCCGGCCTCGACACGCTGGCCTATGCGCTGGTGATGGAGGAGCTCGCGCGCGGCTACGCCTCGGTCGCCGACCAGTGCGGGCTGGTGGAGCTGATCGCCACGCTTCTGGTGCGCCACGGAACCGCGGCCCAGCGCGACCGCTGGCTCGCCGACGTCGCGGCCCGCGCGAGTCGCGTCGCCTACTGCATCACCGAGCCCGAGGCCGGCACCGACGTCTCCGGCGTCCGCACCACGGCGGTCCGCGACGGCGACGGCTGGGTCCTGAACGGCGCCAAGATCTGGATCCACAACGCTCCCGTCGCCGACGTGGGCTTCGTGCTCGCCCGCACCGACCCGGCGGCGGGACGGCGCGGCATGTCGATCCTGATCGTCGATCTCGCCGCTCCCGGCGTCGAGCGCGGCCGCAAGGAGAGCAAGATGGGCCAGCGCGCCAGCCAAGTCGGCGCGCTCTCCTTCACCGACGTGCGCCTCGGACCCGAGGCGCTCCTGGGCGCGGAGTGCCGGGGCTTTCACATGATGATGAGCGTGCTCGACAAGGGCCGGGTGGGGATCGCCGCGCTCGCCGTCGGGATCGCCCAGGCCGGGCTCGAGGCCGCCGTCGACCACGCCCGCAGCCGCCGCCAGTTCGGCCAGGCGATCTCCG
>CAVOZD010000005.1:0-33403 GCA_963700835.1 uncultured Alphaproteobacteria bacterium | reverse complement strand
GTCGGCGAGGTCCTCGAGCCCGCCGACGGTGCGCGCGAGCGCGATCACCTGCGCGCCGGAGGCGCCGAGCGCGCGCGCGACCGCGTAGCCCAGGCCGCGGCTCGCGCCGGTGACCAGCGCGACAGTGCGCGCGGCGTCGCTCACGCGGGGACCCGGATCCGGAAGCCCTTCTCGATCCGGTCCAGCGGCGCGATCGGATAGTCCCCCGAGAAGCAGGCGTCGCAGAACTGCGGGCTGGCGTCGTCCCGGCCTCCGGCCTCGCCGCAGGCCCGGTAGAGCCCGTCGAGGCTGACGAAGCGCAGGCTGTCGACGCCGATCAGCGCGCGCATCTCTTCTTCGTTCATGGTGGCGGCGATGAGCTTCTCGCGCTCGGGAGTGTCGACGCCGTAGAAACACGGCCACTGGGTCGGCGGGGAGGCGATGCGGAAATGCACCTCCGCCGCGCCGGCCTCAAGCACCATCTCGCGGATCTTCTGGCTGGTGGTGCCGCGCACCACGCTGTCGTCGACGAGCACGATGCGCTTGCCGGCGATCACCGCGCGGTTGACGTTGAGCTTTAGGCGCACGCCCATGTTGCGGATCTGCTCGGTGGGCTCGATGAAGGTGCGGCCCATGTACTGGTTGCGGATGATCCCCATGGCGTAGGGGATGCCGCTTTCCTGGCTGTAGCCGATCGCCGCCGGGGTGCCGCTGTCGGGCACAGGGCAGACGAGGTCGGCCTCGACGGGCGCCTCTCGGGCGAGTTCCACGCCGATGCGGCGGCGGGTCTCGTAGACCGAGGCGCCGCCGATCACGCTGTCGGGGCGCGAGAAGTAGACGTGCTCGAAGATGCAGAAGCGTGGCTTTACGCGGTCGAAGGGAAAGAAGCTCTCGACCCCGTTGGCGGTGCAGATAACCATTTCGCCGGGGGCGACCTCGCGGACGCACTCCGCGCCGATGATGTCGAAGGCGCAGGTCTCCGAGGACAGCGCCCAGCCATCGCCCAGCCTCCCGAGCATCAGCGGCCGCACGCCGAGGGCGTCGCGCACGCCGATCAGCTTGGAGCGCGTCATCGCGACGATCGAGAAGGCGCCTTCGACCCGGCGCAGCGCGTCCTTCATGCGCTCGGGGATGTTCTTCTGGATCGAGCGCGCCATCAGGTGGATGATGCATTCGGTGTCCGAGGAGGACTGGAAGATCGAGCCGCGGCCGATCAGCTCCTGCCTCAGGTTCTCGGCGTTGGTGATGTTGCCATTGTGCGCGATCGCGCAACCGCCCATGGCGAACTCGGCGAAGAGAGGCTGGACGTCCCGGATCGCGGTGGTGCCCTTGCTTCCGGCGGTGGAGTAGCGCACGTGGCCGATGGCGATCTCGCCAGGGAGCTGGCTCATCACGTTGGCCTTGGTGAAGCTGTCGCGCACGTAGCCGAAGCGACGCACCTGGCAGAAGCCGCTTTCGGGCGTGTAGGACACGATCCCGCCGGCCTCCTGGCCGCGGTGCTGGAGCGCATGCAGGCCAAGCGTCACGAAGTTGGCCGCGTCCTGGACACCGATCACCCCGAAGACGCCACACTCCTCGCGCAGTTTGTCGTCGTCGAAGGGGTGCGATCCCAGAACCATCGGAGTCCCTTTCTAGGCGCTACCGCATGAGATATAGGGCCGCGGGTCGTGGTTGAAAACGGCCGATGCGCCGTCCTTCACTGGCAGTTGGCGTTGAGCTGGTCCCACCTCTCGGTGATCCAGTCGACGTTTTCGGGAAGCAGCGCCGCGAGCTGCGACTCAACGCCTGCGAAGACCGCAATGCTGCGGCTCGCCTCGACGGCCGCGACTCCGCCCTCGCCATCGGGCCCGGCGCCGAGCGCGCGGTTGTAGATCGCCAGCGCGATGGCGACGAGAAGGACGCCGCGCGCCACCCCGAAGAGCAGCCCGAGCCCCTGGTCCACGGGTCCCAGGGCGGAATGCTGCACGGCCGAGGACAACAGCGGCGTGAAGAGCGAGACCACGACGAGCGCGACGGCGAAGACCACCGCGAAGCCCGCCAGCACGCCGAGTTCGCAGTTCGTCCCGATGACGTCGCGCAGCACCGGCACCTCGCGCATCAGCGGCTCGAGACTCGGGCCCAGCACGAACGCCACGACGGCTGCCGCGATCCAGCCGAGGATGGACAGCGTCTCGCGCACGAGGCCCCGGGAATAGGCGAGCAGCGCCGAGATCACGATGACGGCGAGCACCACGCCGTCCACCCAGGTGAAACCTTCCATGCGCAACAGTTCCTAGCCGTCGATCACGCCAAGGCTCTTGTCTATGAATGAGCGCAGGTCCGCAACCTCGTGAATGGTCATACGTCGTGACTTGGCGGTCGCAGCGCGGGGCGGGGTGAAGGCCTGGGCGAAGCCGAGCTTCTCGGCCTCGCCGAGCCTGGCGTCGGCCTGCGCGATCGGGCGGAGCGCGCCGGAGAGGCTGATCTCGCCGAAGATCACCGCATCGGCGGGAACCGGCCGGCCCGCCCGGGCCGAGACCAGAGCCGCGGCGACGGCGAGATCGGCCGCGGGTTCGCTGAGCCGGAGGCCGCCGGCGATGTTGAGATAGACGTCGAGCCCTGCGAAGCTCAGGCCGCAGCGCGCATCGAGCACGGCGAGCACCGTGGCCATCCGGCCGGCGTCCCAGCCAACGACCGCGCGCCGCGGCGTGCCGAGCGCCGAGGGGGCCACCAGGGCCTGCACTTCGACCAGCACCGGGCGCGAGCCCTCGATGCCTGCGAAGACCGCCGATCCCGGAGCGGGAGACTCACGCTCGGAAAGGAAGTGCGCAGAGGGGTCGGCGACCTCCCGCAGTCCCGTCCCGGTCATCTCGAAAACGCCGATCTCGTCCACCGAGCCGAAGCGGTTCTTGACCGCTCGCAGGATGCGGAACTGGTGCCCGCGCTCGCCCTCGAAGTAGAGCACGGTGTCGACCATGTGCTCGATGACGCGCGGACCCGCGATCGAGCCCTCCTTGGTGACGTGCCCGACGAGAAACACCGGCACCCCGGTGCGCTTGGCGAAGCTGACGAGTTCCTGCGCCGCGCCACGCACCTGTCCGACCGAGCCGGGCGCGCCGGCGCTCGCCTCCGACCAGACGGTCTGGATCGAATCGACGATCGCCAGCGGCGGGCGCTCGGCTTCGAGGGTCGCGAGGATGTCGGCAAGACTGGTCTCGGCCGCGAGGCGGACCGGCGCGGCGTCCAGTCCCAGCCGGGCTGCGCGCAGCCGGATCTGCGCGACCGCCTCCTCGCCGGAGATGTAGATCGGCTGCCTATGGGGGCCGGCGAAGGCCGCGGCCGCCTGAAGGAGCAGTGTGGACTTGCCGATGCCGGGATCGCCGCCGACGAGGGTGGCGGAGCCCGCCACCAGGCCGCCGCCGAGGACGCGGTCGAATTCGCCGACGCCGCTCTTGAGCCGCGGCTCCTCGCGGTCGGCGCCGCGCAGGCCCGCCAGCGCGATCACCCGACCGCCTCCGGACGCCGGAAGCCCGCCGCCGGGTCCGCCGAAGGGACGCGCCGCCTGTTCGGAGATCGCGTTCCATGCGCCGCAGACGTCGCAGCGTCCGGCCCACTTGGCCGAACGCGCCCCGCAGTCGGCGCAGACGAACTGGGCGGCGCGCGGGCTCATCGCAGCGTCCGGATCGGGCCGTCGGCGCTTCCGGCGACGAACTGGCGCAGATAGGCATTGTCGGAAGTCGCGATCCCGGAGGCGGGCCCGGTCCAGCGCAGCTTGCCATCGTGCAGCATCGCCACGCTGTCGGCGACCGTCTCGACGGTGCGCATGTCGTGGGTGATCGTGACCGCGGTTGCGCCCATCTCGGTGACGATCTCGCGGATGAGATCGTTGATGACCCCGGACATGATCGGGTCGAGGCCGGTTGTCGGCTCGTCGAAGAAGATCACCTCCGGGTCGGTGGCGATGGCGCGGGCGAGCCCGACGCGCTTCTGCATGCCGCCCGAGAGCTCGGAGGGGTAGAGGTCGGCGGTCTCCGGACCAAGCCCGACCCGGCGCAGCTTGTCTATCGCGCGGGCGCGGGCCTCGGGCCGCGGCAACCGCATGTCGCCGTGCTCGAAGCGGAAGGCGACGTTGCGCCAGACCGGCAGGCTGTCGAAGAGCGCAGCGCCCTGGAAGAGCATGCCGAAGCGGCGCAGGAAGGCCGTGCGCCGCCTACGGTCAAGCGGCGCGCCGTCGAAGAGCACCTCGCCGTGGTCGGGGCGCAGGATCCCCAGAATGCACTTGAGTAGGACCGACTTGCCGGTGCCCGAGCCGCCGATCACCACAAGGCTCTGTCCGCGCGGGACGGAGAGGCCGACGCTCTCGAGCACCGTCTTGCCCTCGAAGGCCTTGCTGAGGTCGCGGACCTCGATCCGCGGAGGGGGCGCTTCGGTCAAAAGAACGCCTCGGTGAGAACGTAGTTGGCCGCGAGGATCAGGATCGAGGCCGAGACGACGGCATTGGTTGTCGCGCGGCCGACGCCCTGGGCGCCGCGACCTGACGTGTAGCCGTTGTAACAGCCCATCAACGCCAGGATGAAGCCGAAGACCGCCGCCTTCACCAGGCCGGAGATCACGTCGCCGGGCTCGAGGAAGTCGAGCGTGTTGCGGATGTAGGTTCCGGGATCGAAGCCGAGGCGCGCCACGCCGATCAGGTAGCCGCCGAGGATGCCGATGATATCGCCCACGAGCACCAGGACCGGCATCGCCACGGTTGCAGCCAGAAGGCGCGGGGCGACGAGATACTGCATCGGCTCGGTAGAGAGGGTGGTGAGCGCGTCGATCTGTTCGGTGACGCGCATGGTGCCGATCTCGGCGGCGATGGAGGACGCGACCCGGCCCGCGACCATCAGCCCGCCGAGCACGGGGCCGAGCTCGCGCACGATCCCGATGGCCACGATCGAGGGCACCACCGTCTCGGCGCTGAAGCGCGAGCCGCCGGCGTAGATCTGCAGGGCGAGCGCCGCGCCGGTGAAGAGCGCGGTCAGCCCGACGACCGGGAGGGAGAAGTAGCCGATCCGGGCGAACTGGGTCGCGATCTCGGTCAGGTAGTAGGGCGGTCGCACCAGATGGGCGAGTGCGGAGGCGGTGAAGATCGTGACGCGACCGGTCGTCGCGACCAGCGAGAGCGCGCTGCGCCCGATTGAGGCGAGAAAGCCGGTGAGAAGACCGAAGGCTTGCATCGAGGACCCGGAACCGAGGTCAGCCCTTGTAGACACGCTCGTAGCGATCGCCAAGGGCGGTGAGCATCTCGTAGCCGATGGTGCCCGCCTCGCCGGCGAGGTCGTCGATGGTCTGGGTTTCATTGAGGATTTCGAGGAATTGTGGGACCGTTTCGAGGTCGCTGACGTCGACCGTGATAAGGTCCATCGAGATCCGACCGATCACCGGGCAGGGCCGGTCGCCGGCGAAGAGCCGGGTGCGGCCCGCGCCGAGATGGCGCAGCAGCCCGTCGGCGTAGCCCGCCGCCACCGTCGCCACCCGTGTCGGCCGAAGGGCGGTCCAGGCGGCGCCGTAGCCCACCGTCTCGCCGGGCGCGACCGCGCGGGTCTGGATCACCGGCAGCGACAGGGTCACCACGGGGCGCGCCGCCGCGAAGGGTCTCCCGCCGTAAAGGCCGACGCCGGGACGGGTCATCTGGTGATGGAACCGGGGGCCGAGCAGGACCCCGCCGGTGGCTGCGAGGCTGCGCGGGACGTCGGGAAGTCGGCGTACCATGTCCTCGAAGGCCATGGCCTGGGCCGCGTTCATGGGGTGGTCGGGGTCGTCGGAGCAGGCGAGATGGGAAAGCAGAAGGACCGGAGCGGGACCGCCGGCGTCGAGGACGCCTGCAAACTCCGCGGCCTCCATGCCCAGCCGGTTCATGCCGGTGTCGAGCTGGTAGGCGAAGGCGCGGCCAGGGTGGATGGAGGAAAACGCGGCGGCCTGGGCGGATGAATTGAGGCACGGGGTTAGGTCGCTGTCAGCCAGGATCCCCAAGTCGCCCTCCATGCAGCCGGCGAAGACGAAGATGCGCGGCTCCGGTCCGAGCGCCGCGCGCAGCGCCGCGCCCTCCTCGGTGAGCGCCACGAAGAAGCTACGGACCCCAGCTAGTGCAAGCCGCGGGCCGACGCGCGCCGCCCCGAGGCCGTAGGCGTCGGCCTTGACCACGGCGGCGGTCTCGACCCCTGGGGCCGACAACGCGTCGAGCCGCGACCAGTTGGCCGCGATCGCGTCGAGGTCGATGGTCAGTCGCGCGCGCGCCAACGGTATTTGCTCCGTGTGGGGTCGTACAAGGAGCCCCGTGCCGGCGCGGGCCGTCAAGTGGCGATTGACACCTGACGGGCAGGCCTTAAGCGTCGGACGCTCATCGGCTGAACCGGCCCGCGTGCCGCCCGAAGGAGCGCTCCATGACCGAGGTTGAGGAAGACGCCGACACGGCCGCGACCGCTCCAGACGTGCTCGATCAGGGGAAGATCGACGAGATACTGGAGTCGGTCGAGGCGCAGGACCACGACCGGCTTGCGGCGCTGCTCGAGCCGCTGCACGAGGCCGACATCGCGGACCTGCTCGAGCAGATCGGACGTGCCGAACGGCGGGCGCTGGTGGTGCTCTGGGGCGAGCGGCTGGACGGGGCGGTGCTGTCGGAACTCGACGAGGGCGTGCGCGACGACGTGCTCGAGGCGCTGTCGGACGACGTGCTCGCGGCGGCGGTGCAGGACCTCGACACCGACGATGTCGTCTATCTGGCGGAGGACCTCGACGAGCCGCAGCAGGAGCGGCTGCTCGAGGCGCTGGACGAGCCCGACCGTGTCGCCGTCGAACGCTCGCTGCAGTACGAGGACTATTCCGCCGGTCGCCTCATGCAGCGCGAGGTGGTCGTGGCGCCCGAGCACTGGGCCGTGGGCGACGCCATCGACTTCATGCGCAGCGCCGAGGATCTGCCCGACAGCTTCTACGACCTGATCATCGTCGATCCGCAGATGCATCCCGTTGGCATGGTCTCGCTCGGGCGGCTGATGGCGGCGGCGCGCGCGACCTCGCTGATGTCGCTGATGACCGAGGACTTCCGCACCTTCGCCGTGGACGTCTCTCAGGAGGACGTGGCGCTCGCGTTCAACAAGTACCACCTCATTTCGGCCCCCGTGGTGGACGCCGATGGTCGGCTTGCGGGCGTGATCACCATCGACGACGCCATGGAGGTGCTCGAGGACGAGGCCGAAGAGGACATGCGCCTGCTCGCGGGCGTCGGCGACGAGGAGCTGTCGGACGGCGTGCGCGAGATCGCGAAGGCGCGGTTCGGATGGCTGACGGTCAACCTCGTCACTGCGATCCTCGCTTCGGCGGTGATCGCGATGTTCACCGACACGATCGAGGCGGTGGTCGCGCTCGCGGTGCTGATGCCGATCGTCGCCTCGATGGGCGGCAACGCCGGCACCCAGAACTCTGACCGTGGCGGTGCGTGCGCTGGCCACCCGGGATCTGACCACCGCAAACGTCCGGCGCATCGTCTGGCGTGAGGGCGTGGTGGGGTTGCTGAACGGAGTCGGTTTCGCCCTGATGATCGGCGGGCTCTGCTGGGCCTACTACCGCGACCCGGCGCTCGCGCTGGTGATCGCCGTAGCGATGATCGGCAACATGATCGTCGCGGCGCTGGCCGGGGTCCTGGTGCCCATCGGGCTCGAGAAGGCCGGCGCGGATCCTGCGCTCGCCTCCGGCACCTTCGTCACCACGATCACCGACGTCTTCGGTTTCTTCGCGTTTCTGGGTCTCGCGGGCGCGATCCTCCTTTGAGGCGGGGCGTCACCCGAAGTCGCGGCCATCGCCGGACTGCTGGAAGGATCGGGCTAGGTTCGAAAAGCGGGTGAGTTCGCCATGGAAGGCCAGCTTGACGTTGCCGATCGGACCGTGGCGCTGCTTGCTGATGACCACCTCGGCGAGGCCGTGCAACTCGCCCATGCGCGCCTGCCATTCGGGGAACTTGGGATCGTTCTCGGCGGGCTTGAGGCGCTCGTGGTAGTATTCCTCGCGGAAGACGAACATCACCACGTCGGCGTCCTGCTCGATGGAGCCCAATTCGCGCAGGTCGGCGAGCTGGGGCCGCTTGTCCTCGCGGGCCTCGACCTGTCGCGAGAGCTGGCTCAGCGCAACCACGGGGACGTTGAGCTCCTTGGCGATCGCCTTGAGACCTTGCGTGATCTCGGAGACTTCCTGAACGCGGCCCTCGGACCGCGACGAAGCGGGCCGGGCGAGTTGGAGGTAGTCGACGAAGATCACGTCGAGCCCGTGTTGGCGCTTGAGCCGCCGGGCCCGGGCGGCGATGGTCGAGATCGGCAGCGCGGGCGTGTCGTCGATATAGAGCGGGCACTGCTCGAGCGACTGGGCGGCCTCGATGAAGCCGCGCATCTGGTCCTCGGTGAGGTCGCCCTTGCGGATCAGATGCGAAGGCACCTCCGAGACCTCCGACAGAATGCGAGCGGCGAGCTGCTCGGCGGACATCTCAAGCGAAAAGAAGCCGACTACGCCGCCCTGAACCGCGCCTTCGGTGCCGTCGGGACGCTTTCCTCGCACATAGTGCTTAGCGATGTTGTAGGCGATGTTGGTGGCCAGCGATGTCTTGCCCATCGAGGGCCGGCCGGCGAGGATCAGAAGGTCGGAAGGGTGCAGGCCGCCAAGCCACTTGTCGAGGTCGATGAGCCCGGTCGACAGCCCCGCAAGCCCGCCGTCCCGGAGATAGGCGGCGTTCGCGACGTTCACCGCGTCGGTCGCGGCGCGGCGGAAGGTCTGGAAACCCTTGTCGCCCTTGCCCTTCTCGGCGAGCTTGTAGAGCGCCTGCTCCGCATCGACGATCTGTTCGCGCGGGCCGCTTTCCAGCTCCGCCCGCGCGGCCCGGTCGGCGATGTCCTGACCGATGACGATAAGCTCGCGGCGGATGGCCAGATCGTAGACGAGCTGGGCGTAGTCGCGCGCCGCCGACAGCGTGATCGCCGCCCCGGCCAGACGCGCGAGATAGGCGGCGCCGCCGAGTTCGGCCAGGCCGGCGTCATCCTCGAAGAACGCTTTGAGCGTCACCGGCGTGGCGAGCGCGTTCCTGCGGATGCGGTCCGCTGCGACCTCGAAGATGCGGGCGTGCACGGGATCGAAGAAGTGCTCGGGTCCGACGATCGCCGAGATGCGGTCGTAGACGTCGTTGTTGACCAGAACGGCGCCGAGCAGCGCCTGTTCGGCCTCGATGTTGCTGGGAAGACCAGTGATCCGGTCTTCCTCGGGGGCTGCGGATCCGTCGGCCATGATCTCCGTTTCCAGGCGTCGGAGCATATAGCGGGTCGCGCGGCGACGGCGCCATTGTTAACTGCGGGCGTAACGGGGATAAGTGCGACCCAACTCAAGCGCGAACAAAGCCCGTGGAGCGGGTGGCTCGTCACGCTGGGCGCGGCCGGTCGCCCGTGAAGGCGACCGGCGCTGCCGTCTGCCGGGAGGCGGCTAGGCGTCCCGGTCGTCGCGGGCGTCTCGGGGGTCGTCGAGCGATCCGTCGCCGGCAGAACGGGGCGTGTCCGTTTCGTCGACGACGTCGAGCGCCGCCGAGCCGATGTCGTCGAAGAGTTCGGCGATGTCGAACTCCGCCTCGGCGTCGGCCTCGGCCTGCAGTTCCTGGATGGTCTTGCCGGCGGCCTGCATCTCGGCCTCCTCGGGGCTGCGCGCCACGTTGACCGTGATGTTGGCGGTCACTTCGGGATGCAGACGCACCTCGATGACGTGCAGGCCCAGCTCCTTGATGGGATGGTTCAGGACCACCTGGCGGCGGTCGAGGCTGAACCCGTCCGCGGTTGCGGCGTCGGCCGCGTCCCGGGTGGTGACCGAGCCGTAGAGCGCGCCGCCCTCGGATGCAGAGCGGATGACCACGAACTGCTGGCCGTCAAGCTTCGCGGCGACGGCCTCGGCCTCCTTCTTGAGCTCAAGGTTGCGGGCCTCGAGCTGGGAGCGGTCGGTCTCGAACCGCGCTAGGTTCCCCGGAGTCGCCCGCAGCGCCTTGCCCTGGGGCAGGAGGAAGTTGCGCGCGTAGCCCTGCTTGACCTTCACGACGTCGCCCATCTGACCCAGCTTGGCTACGCGTTCGAGAAGTACGATTTCCATTGCTCAGGCTCCTCACTTCACCGCGTAAGGCAGCAGCGCCACATAGCGCGCGCGCTTGATGGCCTGCGACAGTTCGCGCTGCTTCTTGGACGAAACGGCGGTGATGCGCGACGGCACGATCTTGCCGCGCTCGGAGATGTAGCGCTGCAGGAGCTTGACGTCCTTGTAGTCGATCTTCGGGGCGTCCTTGCCGGAGAAGGGGCAGGACTTGCGCCGACGGAAGAAGGGTCTTGTGGCCATGATCTGCGCTCCTCGCTCAATCGTCACGCCGGCGGCGGCCGCCGCCGCGCTCGTCGCGCTGGTTCCGGGACTGGACGACGACAGAGGGTCCTTCCTCGTGCGCCTTCACCTTCACGGTGAGGATGCGCAGAACGTCGTCATGAAGCCGCATGAGCCGCTCCATCTCCTGGACCGCCGGCGCGGGCGCGTCCGACCGCAGGAACGCGTAATGTCCCTTGCGGTTCTTCTTGATCTTGTAGGCCATCGTCTTGAGGCCCCAGTACTCGCTGTCGATTAGCGAGCCGCCGTTTTCAGTCAGGATTCCGCCGAAATGCTCAACCAGGCCCTCGGCCTGCGCATTCGAGAGGTCCTGGCGCGAAATGAACACATGCTCGTAGAGAGCCATTGCCAACCTTCTCACTGGCGCGCTTCAAAACGAATCCCAATTCCCTCCGGGTCCGTACGAGAGGCGACGCGATGCTCTTTCTGGAGGGACGCGGCCGTCTGGCAGATCTAGGGCGACAATGCAAGGGGTGGCGGGCGGCGCCATGCCGGCGGCGTCAGCCCTCCGCCTCGGCCACCAGCTGCTTGACGCGCAGGAAGGTGTCGGGCGAGACGGATATCGAATCCACCCCCGCCTCCACGAGGAGTCGCGCATAGGCCGGATCGTTGCTCGGGGCCTGACCGCAGAAGCCGACCTTGACGCCGGCGGCGTGTGCCCGCTCGATCGCCTGGTTGATCATCCAGAGCACCGCGGGATCGCGCTCGTCGAAGACCGCCGCAAGCTCGCCCGAATCTCGATCGACGCCCAGCGTGAGCTGGGTGAGGTCGTTCGACCCGATCGAAAAGCCATCGAAACGCTTGGCGAAGTCCTCGGCAAGGATGACGTTCGCGGGGATCTCGCACATGACATAGACCTGCAGGCCGTTATCGCCGCGGCGCAGCCCGTTCTCGGCCATGACCTCGAGCACGCGGTCGGCCTCGGCGACCGTGCGGCAGAACGGGATCATCATGATCACGTTCCGAAAGCCCAGCCGCTCGCGCAGGCGGTGGATAGCCCGGCATTCCAACGCGAAACCCTCGCGGTAGGCGTCCGAGTAGTAGCGCGACGCGCCGCGGAACCCGATCATCGGGTTCTCCTCGTCGGGCTCGAACTGTCGCCCGCCGATAAGCTCGGCGTATTCGTTGGTCTTGAAGTCGCTCATCCGGATGATGACGGGCTTGGGGTGGCAGAGCGCGGCGATGCGCGAGAGCCCGAGCGCGAGGCTGTCGACGAAGTAGTCGGCCTTGTCCGCATAGCCCGCGGTCAGGATCTCGATCTCGGCCCGCGCCGCCTCGTCCTTCAGCTGGTCGAAGCGGATCAGCGCCATCGGGTGGGCGCGCACCGCGTTCGAGACCACGAACTCCATCCGCGCGAGGCCAACGCCGGCCACCGGCAGCCGCCACCAGCGGAACGCCGCGGCGGGGTTGGCGATGTTGAGCATGATGTCCGTGCGGGTGTCGGGAACGCTGTCGAGGCGGGTTTCGGAGACCTCGAACTCGGCGACGCCCTCGGTCACGTAGCCGTCGTCGCCCTCGGCGCAGGAGACGGTCACTTCCTGTTCGTCGTGGAGCACATGGGTGGCGTCGCCGGTGCCCACGATCGCGGGCAGGCCGAGCTCGCGGCTGACGATCGCCGCGTGGCTGGTCCGGCCGCCGTGGTCGGTCACGATCGCGGCTGCGCGCTTCATGATCGGAACCCAGTCGGGATCGGTGATGGAGGTGACCAGCACCGCGCCGTCCACGAAGCGGCCGATGTCGGCGGCGCTCTCGATCAGGCACACGCGCCCGGACACCACGGCCTCGCCGACGGCGACCCCGGCGGTGAGCCGGCGACCCGATCGGGTCACGCGGTAGGAGCGTATCGCGCCGGCGTCGACGCTCGACTGCACCGTCTCGGGCCGCGCCTGCACGATGTAGATGGGTCCGTCCGCGCCGTCCTTGGCCCATTCCATGTCCATCGCGCGCCCGTAGTGGCGCTCGATGACGACGGCGTTGCGGGCGAGCGTGAGGATTTCTTCGTCCGAAAGAACGAAGGCGGCGCGCTCGGCCTTGGAGGTCGGCACGTTGCGTGTCTCGCCACCCTTCTGGCCGGCGTAGATGAGCTTCTTCTCCTTGGCGCCGCGCCGCTTGGAGACGATCGGCGACAGCCCCGGCTCGTCGAGCAGCGGCTTGAAGACCTCGTACTCGTCGGGCGTGACCGAGCCCTGCACCACGTTCTCGCCAAGGCCCCAGGCGGCGTTGATGAGCACGATCCGGTCGAAGCCGCTCTCGGTGTCGATGGAGAACATCACGCCCGCCCCGCCGATGTCGGAGCGCACCATCAGCTGCACACCGACCGAGAGCGCCACCTCCTCGTGGTCGAAGCCCTTGAGGGCGCGATAGGCGATCGCGCGGTCGGTGAAGAGCGAGGCGTAACAGTCGCGGCAGGCGGTCAGCAGCGCATCCTCGCCGCAGACGTTGAGAAACGTCTCCTGCTGGCCGGCGAAGCTCGCGTCGGGCAGGTCCTCGGCGGTGGCGCTGGAGCGGACGGCCACCGAGGGCGCTCCGATCCCGGCCCTTTGGCCGAGGACCCGATAGGCCTCGAGGATCGCGTCGCGCAGGGCGTCGGGCCAATCGCCGTGGCGGATCGCCTCGCGGATGGCGCGTCCGGCGTCCTGCAGCGTGATCTTGCCGGCCTCCTTGCGGGCCATGGTGTCGGCGATGAGATCGCCCAGACGGTTCTGGCTTATGTAGGTGCGGAAAGCGTCCGAAGTGGTCGCGAAGCCCGGCGGCACCCGGATGCCCGCCGGGCCGAGTTCGCGGACCATCTCGCCGAGCGACGAGTTCTTGCCGCCGACGAGAGCCACATCCTCGCGCCTGAGGTCCTCGAACCACATCACGAGTGGTGTTTCCGTACGCTGCGTCATCGACCTTCGCCTCCCCGAGCTTGCGCCTCTGTGGTAGGGCGGGGCGCGACCGGCGCATTGATCTCTGTCAATTCGTCGCGCGCCACCTTCGCGCATGGTGCGCGACGGAGACATGCGCAGGCCATCGAGGACGGAGCGGCAATGAACAAGGACGAAGCCAAGGCGCTGCTGGATCGCATCGAGCGGGCCCCGGCGGTCGACATCGATCTCGCGATCGCCTCGCTCAGGGCGTTGAGCGAGATGGTGGACAAGACGCACGACGTCGGTCCGTCCGTGGTGGATGCGACCGACAGGGCGCTGTCGCTCGTGATCGCGATGCTTCCGGGCTGGGCGGTGACGCTCGAGGGCGCCGCGCTCGAGCACGGCGGGCGCTGGACCTGCACGCTGCGCCGGAGCGGCGCACGCGACGACGAGGAGGTGATCGGGATCGGACGCGCCGCCTCGCCGCCGCTCTCGATCGTCGCGGCGATCCTGAAGGTGCAGATGATCCGCTCGCGCGGGTACGTCTGAAGGCTGGAGTTGCCGGCCAAGACGCGCGGCGCGCAGGCACCATGCCGGCGCTTGCGTCGGGGCCGCGTCAGTGGACCGACGGGAGGGCGGACGTCCGCCCTCCGTTCCGACCGAACAGAGTTCGATCCAGCCCCCGCCATCGACCGATTTCCCGGTCGAGCGCAGAGTAACGGCTTCCAATGCTGGCCGAAATCGGCCAGACTGATATTGGGATAGGGTGTTTCTGATTCCTTCGTATCGAAACTGCTCGCTTGGCGAGTAAATATTATGCGTGGAAGTGCAGAGTTGTGGTAACAGTTGCGCAGCGGATCTACCGGCCCGGACTCTCGGCAGGTTCCAATCTCTCGAGACGCGGCCTTGATGAGAACACGGGCGATCCGCGCGGCTCTGCATTTTTCTGGTCATCAAAGCGCGTATTTGACGTCGTTGTCTCCCTGATTGGCCTGCCGATCGTCGCGGGGATTGCGTTGTGGCTGATCCTGATCAATCCTTGGGGAAATCCTGGTCGGCTGTTTTACATCCAGAAGCGGATGGGCCGGGACGGGCGTGTCTTCAGGGTTTGGAAGTTCCGCACCATGCGCGCCGCCCCCGACGTCGCCCGGGGGCCAGACGATCCGCTCGAACGGCATCGGATCACCCCGCTGGGCCGCTGGCTTCGCCGTACTCGCATCGACGAACTGCCGCAATTGTGGAACGTGCTGAAGGGCGATATGAGCCTCATCGGGCCACGGCCGGATCTTCTGGAGCACGCGCAGGCCTACGTGGAACTTGTGCCGCGCTACAATGACAGGCATCAGGTGCGCCCGGGGCTTTCGGGACTCGCTCAGGTACGCATGGGCTATGCCGAGGGTCTCGCGCTCACGGCTCGGAAAGCCCGACTCGACATGATCTATGTCCGGCGAGCTGGCTGGCGCCTGGAATGGATGATCCTGAGACGTACGTTCGCAGTGCTCTGGACCGGGTTCGGCGCCCACTAGCGGAAAGGACCGTTGCTTTCTGAGGTGATGTTAGGAGATCGTTTCCGTGTCGACGGGCACAGATGGTGCCGCGGGCGGGGCGCGAATGGCCCGGGAGCGGTTAAGTTGAGTGAGCTGCGAGTATGGCGTTAGACGCGCATTCGGCCGACGATACCTACGGACGCCTTGTAGAGACGCAACGCTGGTATGTTGCGTATTCTCAGCCGAGGCGCGAGAGTTTCGCCTCCCAAAACCTCAGTCGGCAGGGCTACGAAAACTACTCTCCGACCTTCGAGGGGGTGGTACGGCACGCGCGGACGGTGCGTCGGGTCCGCAAGCCGCTGTTTCCCCGCTACATATTCGTCGCGCTCGACCTGTCGAAGGATCGCTGGCGGTCTATCCTCGGCACCTATGGCGTGACGACAATGCTGCTGGACGGCGACCGGCCGAGGCAGGCGCCGGCGGGACTGGTCGCGCAACTCAAGCGGGCCGAGCTTGCCGGCTCGATCCTCGCCGAACCGGACCGACTCAAGGTCGGCGACGACGTGCGCTTCCTGACCGGCCCGTTCGCCGAGGTGGTCGGGAAGCTTGTGGGGCTGAGCGATGGCGAGCGGGTTCGGGTCCTGCTCGACGTGCTGGGCGCGGAGCGCGTCATCGACGTCAGCGCGCGCCAACTGGTTCAGGTCAGGCCTTAGCCTCGTCAGCCCGCCCGGTAGTTAGGACTTCTCGCGGGTGATCTGCACGTCGTGCACGTGGCTCTCGCGCAACCCGGCGCCGGTGATGCGCACGAAGCTGCAGTTCTCGTTCATCCGGTCGATGCTGGGGTTGCCGGTGTAGCCCATCGCCGCGCGCAGGCCGCCGACCATCTGGTGAAGCACGCCGGAGACCGGGCCCTTGTAGGCGACCTGGCCCTCGATCCCTTCGGGCACGAGCTTCTCGGCGCTCGCCTCCTTCTGGAAGTAGCGGTCGGCCGAGCCCCGCGCCATTGCGCCGAGGCTGCCCATGCCGCGGTAGGACTTGAAGCTGCGTCCCTGATAGAGGACGACCTCGCCCGGGGCCTCGTCGGTGCCCGCAAGCATCGAGCCGACCATGGCGCAGGCGGCGCCCGCGCCGATCGCCTTGGCGAAGTCCCCGGAGTACTTGATGCCGCCGTCGGCGATGATCGCGTGCCCGGATCGCCGGGCTTCGGCGGCGCACTCGACGATCGCCGTCATCTGCGGCACGCCCACGCCCGCCACGATGCGGGTCGTGCAGATCGAGCCCGGCCCGATGCCGACCTTGACCGCGTCCGCTCCGGCGTCGATCAGCGCCCGGGTCGCCTGCGCGGTGGCGACGTTGCCGGCGATCACGTCGATCTCCGGCGCATGCGTCTTGAGCCGGGTCACGGCCTCGGCGACGCTCGCCGAATGCCCGTGTGCGGTGTCGATCACCACGGCGTCGGCCCCGGCGTCGATGAGAAGCCGCGAGCGCTCGAAGCCCGCGTCGCCCACCGTCGACGCCCCGGCGACGCGCAGGCGGCCGAGCGGATCCTTGCATGCGAAGGGGTTGAGCACCGCCTGCTCGATGTCCTTGATGGTCAGAAGTCCTGTCAGCTTGCCGCCCGAGTCGACCACCAGCAGCTTCTCGATGCGCCGCGCCTCCATCAGGCTCTTGGCTTCGGACGAGGTTCGCAGGCTCGCGCAGCATCGCGAGATTGTCGGAAGTCATCATCGCGCGGACCGGCGTGGCGTCGTCGCTCGCGAAACGCATGTCGCGGTTGGTGACGATGCCGAGCACGACGCCGTCGGCGTCGACCACAGGAAAGCCGGTGATGCGGAAACGCTCCTGGAGCCGCTTGGCGTCGGCGAGCGTCTGACCGGGATCGAGCGTGACCGGCGCGTAGACGACGCCCGAGACGAAACGCTTGACCCGCTGGACCTCTGCGGCCTGGTCCTCGGGCTCGAAGTTGCGGTGGATGACCCCGAGCCCGCCCGACTGCGCCATGGCGATGGCCATGCGGGCCTCGGTCACGGTGTCCATAGCCGCAGACAGAAGCGGTATGTTGAGCGTGATCTTCGTCGTCAGCCGGGTTGTGGTGTCGGCGGTGGCGGGGAGGATCTCCGAGGGTCCGGGCACCAGCAGGACATCGTCGAAGGTGAGCGCTTCTCGCAGTTCCATCGTCAATCTCCTCGGTGGCGTGCGGCGTCTCCGCCGCGCCGTGCTATTCCACGCCTGCGCTTTGATGGAAAGGGGCGGCTGCGCGGCTCAGGCCGGTCGAAAGCCGGTGGCCACCAGGTACTTTTCCGAGGAGTCCGCTCGGCTAGCCGGCGGCTTGAAGTGATCCACCCGAGCAAACCGCAGCTTCAGATCGGCCACGAGCGCCGGATCGCCGCCGCCGCCGAGCACCTTGGCCACAAAGGCCCCCCCGGGTTCGAGAACCTCCGTGGCCAGCGCCGCCGCAGCTTCACAGAGCGCGGCGATGCGCAGGTAATCGGTCCCCCGATGCCCGGACGCAGCCGGCGCCATGTCCGATAGGACCACGTCGGCGGGACCCGCAAGGATTTCCCGCAGGCGAACGTCGGCGCCTTCCTCGAGAAAGTCGGCGACGTGAAGTTCGACCCCTGCGACCGGTTCGACGGTTTGCAGATCGATGCCGATGACCCGACCCCGCGCCGAGCCTGCCCGCTGGCCTGCGGCGTTCACGCGCTCGGCGGCCACCTGGCTCCAGCCTCCGGGCGCGCTGCCCAGATCGAGTACACGCAGACCGGGGCGCAGGAGGCGGAAACGGTCGTCGATCTCGATGAGCTTGAAGGCTGCGCGCCCGCGGTAGCCCTCGGCGCGGGCCGCTCGGACATAGGGATCGTTCAACTGCCGCTCCAGCCACCGGGTCGAGGACGACCTCCGGCCCTTTGCGGTCTTGACCCTGACGCGCAGTTCGCGCGATCCGCGCCCCGAGCCTCCCTTGGTGGCCACGATCAGCGCGCCGACGACGCGGCGAACGCGCCCTTGGCGTTCATCAGAGAGAAGAGGATGCCTTCGCGCAGCCCGCGGTCGGCGACGCGCATCGAATCGGTTGGCCATATTCGCAGCAGGGTCTGCAGGATCGCCGCGCCAGACATGATCAGTTCCGAGCGGTCGCGCCCGAGACTGATGTCGTTGCGCCGGCCCGTCGGCCCGAGCCGCAGGAACCGCGTGATGACGTCGTCGATGGCCCTGGCGCTGAGCCGCATGCCATCGACCTTCCGGCGATCGTAGCGTTTCAGGCCAAGATGGGCCGCTCCGACAGTGGTCACGGTTCCCGAGGTTCCGATCATCTGGAAGGCGCCGGCCTCCATTGGCGCCGGCGGCTCGCGATAGGGCAGGAACTCCGCGATCTTCTCCTCGAAGAACCACGACATGAGTGCGAACCGCGCCCCGTCGTCGTGCACGTCCGCGTAGAGGTCGTGGAGGGTCGCCACGCCCAGCGGCACGGAAATGAAATCAACGATGCGCGCGCCGCCGACGCCGGGCTGGCGCCGGGCGAACGGCAGATTGGCGATGGCGTTGACGCGCTGGGACGGCTCGACATCCTCCAGATCGATCCAGACGAGTTCGGTCGAGCCGCCTCCGATGTCGAAGACGAGGAGCTGGCGGGATTCCGGCGCGACGAGCGGCGCACAGGAGATCACCGCCAGACGGGCCTCCTCCTCCGGCGAGATGATCTCGAGGCGCAGGCCGGTCTCGCGCTTGACCTGCGCCAGGAAATGGTTGCCGTTGCGGGCGCGCCGGCAGGCCTCGGTGGCGACCAGACGGAAGTTCTCGACGTTGAAGGAGCGAATCCTCTGGGCGCAGACTTCCAGCGCCGAGAGCGTCCGCGTGATCGAATTTCGTGAGAGATGCCCGGTTCGTTCGAGACCGGCTCCGAGCCGCACCGACTTGGCGAATGCGTCGACAACCCGGAAATGCCCACCGTCGGGCGTCGCAATCAGCATCCTGCAGCTGTTGGTGCCCAGATCGAGCGCCGCGAACAGTTCCAGATCAGCCCGCGCAGGCCCGAGCGCGCCTCCAGTTGGCGCAAGGTATTCTCTCTCCTGCGCCGACCCTGCGAAGGAGTCATGCGCCATTAGTCGTAGAAGCCAAATCACGAGTTGCGGGGAATGCCGCAAGCTTGTGTGAAGGCTACATGACGATGGCTCTCAAGGCAAGATTGGCTGCACGCAGTCCTCAGGCCGCGCCGCTTCCGGCGAGGGAGAGGCCCGCATGCGCGTCGAAGCCGAGCGCCTTGCAGACGTCGTAGGTCAGGTCGGGGTTGTTGAGGGTGTAGAAATGCAGGTGTTCCACGCCCTCCGCGCGCAGCTCGTCGCAGAGGTCGCAGGCGATCGCAACGGAAAGCAAGTGGGCCGCCTGGTCGTCGTCGGCGCGCGCATAGGCGCTGTGCATCCAGTCGGGCACGTTCGCGCTGCAGCGTCCCGCGAAGGCGACCATCTTTGAAAAGTTCTCTACCGGAAGGATTCCCGGAATGATCGGCGCGGAGATCCCCGACCGCGCGCATTCGTCGCGGAACCGCAGGAATGTGTCGGCCTCGAAGAAGAACTGGGTGATGGCGCTGTCAGCTCCGGCATCCAGCTTGCGCTTGAGGTTGTCGATGTCGGCCGCAAGGCTGCCGGCCTCGGGGTGCTTCTCTGGGTAGGCCGCCACAGACACGCGGAAATCGCCAGCGGCGCGAAGACCCGCCACCAGATCCGCCGCCCCAGCGAATCCTTCGGGGTGGGCGGTGAACCGGCCCTCGCCACGCGGCGGATCGCCCCGCAGCGCGACGATGCGACGCACGCCCATGCGCCGATAGGCGCGGGCGACGTCGAGCGTTTCGTCGCGGCTCGCGCCCACGCAGGTGAGATGCCCGGCGACGTCAAGGCGGGCGCGCTCCAGAATTGTCTGGATGGCCGCGCGTGTACGGTCTCGGGTCGCGCCGCCGGCCCCGTAGGTGACCGAGACGAAGTCAGGGCTGAGCGGCGCGAGCCGCTCGACGGACCGCCACAGCCGGGCGCTTGCTTCTGGGGAGTTCGGGGGAAAAAACTCAAACGAGAGACCCGCTGGGGTCCCGGAGGTTCTGGTCATGTGCACCGGTCCATACCGACAATGAAGTTTGCGAGGAGAATGTACCTCTGGCGGCGTCCGGAAGCAACGACTAAGTGCTTTGTCCGGGTTGGCGAGCATGGGAACGGTGGGCATGGTTAAGGTGACGGTCGTCTACTGGCGCGACATTCCGGCGCAGGTGATCGTCGGCGCCGGCCGCGGCGCGAGCAAGATACAATTGCCGGAGCGTTTCGAGCAGGCCATCGATCGCTGCGCGATGCGGGTCGGCGCGCGCGATTCCGACGCCTATCTCGCCGAATGGCGACGCGGCGCGCCCTACGATGTCGAAGGCGAGGCCGCGGATGTCGCATCCAGCGAAGCCGACCGTTTCGATCGAGAGTTTAACGCCGACGTGTTGCGGGACCTGATCGAGAACGGTGGGTGGTCCAGGTAGCGAAACCGATGCGCTGGAGCGACGTCATGGCCAAGATTCTCTCCTTTTCCCGCAAGCCATCTCAAGCCGACCCGACACCCGTGGCCGGTCCGATCGAGGACCTTCTAGAAGGCTTCTCCATCGAGGTAATGCCGCGTACGGCGGATCGCATCGAGGACTTCCGGGCGATCCTGCCGACCGGGTCGCGGATCTACATAGCTCATATCGACGGCACCGACTTCGCCGACATGCTCCGTACCGCTGGCCGTCTGGTCGACCAGGGGTTCGCTGTCATGCCGCATTTCCCGGCGCGCAGCATCGCGGATCGCGGCGAACTCGAGCGCATGATAGCGGCCTATTCCGACGTTGGCGTGTGTCAGGCGCTGGCGCTGGCCGGCGGCGTCGCGCGCCCGCGCGGCGCGCTGGCAGATTCAATGCAGCTTCTCGAGACTGGCCTCTTTGACGTCCACGGGTTCACGCATGTCCATGTCGCCGGGCACCCGGAGGGCAACCGAGATATCGATCCTGACGGCGGGGAGCGCGCGGTGATGGCGGCGCTCAAGTGGAAGAGCGACTTCCAGAGTCGCACTGATGCGCGCATGGCGATCGTGACGCAGTTCGCCTTCGAGACGCAGCCGATCATCGACTGGGCCGATCGCATCCGCGCCGCCGGCGTGACGCTGCCGGTGCACATCGAAGTCGCAGGCCCCGCCAAGCTGCACACCATGATCAAGTTCGCCATGGCCTGCGGCGTCGGTCCTTCGCTTCGGGTTCTCCAGCGCCGCGCCGCCGATCTCAGCCGGATGATGACGCCGTTTGAGCCGACCGAGATTCTGACCGAACTCGCCCGGCACAAGGCGGCGAATCCTGACTTCGCCGTTCAGCGCGTGCATTTCTTTCCGCTCGGCGGCATCACTGCTACGACCGACTTCGCCGCCGCCGTCGCCGCGCGCGCGCCGAAACGGGCCCACGCCTGACACTTTCGGTGCGGCGCGGGCGGCGGCGCGGGTCGCTGTTCCGGACCGGGGCTTGTTATCGGGCCGCAGCGCGGCTATCGCGGCTGGGCAATCGCTCCCGCTCCGCGCAGATCCAGCACCGAGGCCAGAAATGACCCGCACAATCGTCGAATCCCGGACCCGGACCGCCATCATCGGTTTCGATCAGCCGTTCTGTGTGATCGGGGAACGGATCAACCCGACCGGCCGGAAGGTCCTCGCAGCGGAACTGGAAGCCGGGAACTTCTCGACGGTCGAGAAGGACGCGCTGGAACAGGTCGCCTGCGGCGCGACCATGCTCGATGTGAACGCGGGCGTCGTCTACAACTCAAACCCCAATCCCAACGAGACCGAGCCGCCGCTGATGCGCAGGATGATCGAGCTGGTTCAGGAGTTGGTCGACGTTCCGCTGTCCATCGATTCGAGCGTCCCGGGCGCGCTCGAGGCGGGGCTCGGCGTCTGTGAGGGGCGGCCGCTGCTCAATTCGGTGACCGGCGAGGAAGAACGGCTCGAAGTGGTGCTGCCGTTGGTCAAGAAGTACAATGTTCCCGTCGTGGCCATCTCCAACGACGACACCGGGATCTCGGAGGATCCCGACGTGCGCTTCGCCGTAGCCAAGAAGATCGTGGAACGCGCGGCGGACTTCGGCATTCCGGCCCACGACATCGTCGTGGACCCGCTGGTGATGCCTATCGGGGCCATGGCGACCGCGGGTCTTCAGGTGTTCGCGCTGGTCCGCCGCCTGCGCGAGGAACTGGGCGTGAACACCACGTGCGGGGCCTCGAACGTGTCGTTCGGCCTGCCCAACCGGCACGGCATCAACGCGGCTTTCCTGCCGATGGCGATCGCCTCGGGCATGACCAGCGCGATCATGAACCCGGTCCGCCCGGCGGAGATGGACGCGATCCGCGCGGCCAACCTCTTGATGAACAACGACCCGAACGGCGCCGCTTGGATCCGGGCGAACAAGGCGCCGCTCGCCGAGGGCGAGGTCGAGCCTGGCGCGCGCGGCCGCCGGGAGGGACGCCGCCGCAGAGGATGAGCGACGCCTCGCCGGGCCGTCTGGCTGCCACGAGGGACGTCGTCGAAATGCTCGCAGGTCGTACCATGGAGGGCGCGCCCGTCTGACTTGGACGCGTGACGTTCAACCGGAGGTCGGCGCGGTTCCCGATGCCTCTTTCCTCGGCCGCCCATCCGGCCTAGGTCCGCGTCAGACGGGAGACCCGACATGACCGACCCAATCGTGATCTTCACCCCCTCGGGCAAGCGTGGGCGCTTTCCGGTTGGTACGCCGGTGCTCACCGCCGCTCGACAGCTTGGCGTCGATCTCGATTCGGTCTGCGGCGGCCGCGGCATCTGTTCTCGCTGCCAGGTGACGCCGTCGTTCGGGGAGTTCCCGAAACACGGCTTGACCGTGTCGTCGTCGGCCCTGTCTGTCTGGAACGCGGTCGAGGAGCGCTACAAGAGCAAGCGCGGTCTCGCCGAGGGGCGCCGGCTGGGCTGCCAGGCCTGCATCGAGGGCGACGTCGTCATTGACGTTCCGCCCGAGAGCCAGGTCCACAAGCAGGTGGTGCGCAAGCGCGCCGAAGCCCGGCAGATCGTCATGGACCCGGCCACCCGCCTCTACCTTGTCGAGGTGGAGGAACCGGACATGCACGAGCCGTCAGGCGACCTGGAGCGGCTCGAACGGGCGCTGTCAGAGCAATGGGGCCTCGCGCATGTCAGGGGTGACCTGCGGACCCTGCAGATGCTCCAGCCGGCACTGCGCAAGGGCGGCTGGCAGGTCACCTGCGCCGTCTACCACGGCGAGGGACTTGGCGAGGCGCGCATCATGCACGTCTGGCCGGGCTTCTACGAGGGCGGCGTCTTCGGCATGGCGATAGATCTGGGCTCCACGACGATCGCCGGCCATCTGTGCGATCTGCAGACCGGCGAGGTTCTCGCGTCATCGGGGCTGATGAACCCCCAGATCCGCTTCGGCGAAGATCTGATGAGCCGGGTCAGCTACGCGATGATGAATCCCGGCGGCGCGGCGGAGATGACCGCCGCCGTCCGCGGCGCGATGAACACGCTCGTCGGACAGGTGGCCGCGGAGGCGCGCATCGCCCCGGAGCTTATCTTCGAGGCGACGATCGTGGCTAACCCGGTGATGCACCACCTGCTGCTGGGCATCGATCCCGTTGAACTCGGCCAGGCGCCGTTTGCGCTCGCCACCGCCTCGGCGCAGACGCTCTGGGCCACCGAGATCGACCTCGACATGCACCCCGACGCGCGCATCTACGTCTTGCCCTGCATCGCCGGGCATGTTGGCGCGGACGCGGCGGCGGTGGCGCTGAGCGAGGCGCCCAACCAGTCCGAGGAGCTGATGCTCGTCGTGGACGTCGGCACCAACGCCGAGATCCTGCTTGGCAACCGCAAGACCGTACTCGCGTGTTCCTCGCCGACCGGCCCAGCCTTCGAGGGCGCGCAGATCTCGAGCGGACAGCGGGCGGCGCCGGGCGCGATCGAGCGGGTCGAGATCGATCGCGTCAGCAAGGAGCCGCGGTTCCGGGTGATCGGCTGCGAGCTCTGGTCCGATCAGCCTGGCTTCTCGGAAGCGACGGCGGTCACCGGGATCACCGGCGTCTGCGGTTCGGGGATCATCGAGGCGATCGCGGAGATGCGCATGGCGGGTCTCGTCGACGCCAGCGGCCTCATCGGGTCGGCCGCACAGACGGGCACGACGCGCTGCATGCCGGACGGTCGCACGCACGCCTACCTGCTCCACGACGGGTCCGCGACGGGAGGGCCGCGCATTCTGGTCACCCAGGGCGACGTGCGCGCGATCCAGCTCGCCAAGTCGGCGCTCTATGCGGGGGCGAGGCTGCTGATGGACCAGCTGGAGGTCGACACCGTCGACCGGATCGTGCTGGCCGGCGCCTTCGGCGCGCATATCTCGCCCAAGCACGCGATGGTCCTGGGCATGATCCCCGACTGCGACCTCACCCGGGTCTCTTCGGCCGGCAATGCGGCCGGAACCGGCGCGCGGATCGCGCTTCTCAACTCGGCGGCCCGGCGCGAGGTCGAAATCCCTGGTGACGCGGATCCACAAGATCGAGACGGCGATCGAGCCGCGGTTCCAGGAACACTTCGTCGCCGCCAACGCGATGCCCCACGCAATTGATCCGTTCCCGCTGCTTCGGGCGGCGGTGACCTTGCCGGATCTGTCGTTCAACACCGGCGGGGAGGGCGGGCGCCGCCGCCGCCGTGCCTGAGCTTCAGCGATTGCGCGTGGCGAGGTAGATGCTGCGCACACACGCCTGTTCGGCACCCGTATATAGCCCGTCGCCGTCCTTCTCGCACTTGCTGATGTGGACGTCGCTCATCGACGGATAGCGCGCCTCCATCTGGGCGAGCGTGGCGGCGGGCACTGCCGCCTGCGCAGTGACGGCGAGAGCGACGAAGGCTTCAACGGAAAGCGCGGCGAGGGCGACTTTCGAACCCAGTGACGCGCGTCGCGGCGGGGTGCTTGGTGTCATCGGTTGGTCCTCCATCGGGGGGCTGCAGCCTCAATCGCCCTCTACGGGCAACTCCACGCCGCCGCCGGCCAGAAGCTCGTCGAGCCAGTCGGGATCCATCTCCGGCACTGAGCGCAGCAGCAGTTCGGTGTAGGGATCGTGCGGCGGAGTGAAGATCTCCGTCTTCTCGCCCTTCTCGACCACGCGGCCCTGCTTCATCACAACCACCTCGTCAGCGATGGCGCGCACGGTCGCGATGTCGTGGGTGATGAACATGTAGGCTAGGCCGAGTTCGACCTGAAGCCGATCCAGCAGCCGCAGGATGCCTTCGGCAACCAGCTGGTCGAGCGCGCTGGTGACTTCGTCGCAGATGATCACGCTGGGCTCGGCGGCCAGAGCGCGTGCGATGCCGATGCGCTGCTTCTGGCCGCCGGAGAGCTCTGACGGCAGCCGGTCGATGAACTCGTCGGGATCGAGTTCGATCAGCGCCAGCAATTCGCGCACGCGTGTTTCGAGCGCCCGCCCGCGCAGGCCGAGGTAGAAACTGGCCGGACGGCCGATGATCTCGCGGATACGCAGTTTCGGGTTCAGCGCAGTGTCAGCCATCTGATAGATCATCTGGGTCTGTCGCAGTTGATCCTTGCTGCGCTGGCGGAACGATGGAGGCAGGGGGGCGCCATCGAAACGCACCTCGCCCTCGAGCGGCGGCAGGAGGCCGGTGAGCACGCGCGCGGTCGTCGACTTGCCCGACCCGGATTTACCGACGACGGCGACCGTGCGCCCTCGGTGCACGTCAAAGCTGACG
Source organism: uncultured Alphaproteobacteria bacterium (assembly GCA_963700835.1). Lineage (GTDB taxonomy): Bacteria > Pseudomonadota > Alphaproteobacteria > Rhodobacterales > Rhodobacteraceae > Amaricoccus. The sequence continues at coordinate 7,899 of CAVOZD010000005.1, read as the reverse complement.
TCAAAGAGCACCTTGATGTCGCCATAGGCCGCGGTGACGCCGTCGATGGCGATCGCCGGCGTCGAGCCGCGGGTGGGCGCGGGCTTGGCCTCCGCCCGGAAGCTTCGGACCGCCCAGAGCGACTTCGTGTAGTCCTGTTTGGGCGCATCGAGCATCGTGCGCGTGTCGGCGGTTTCCACGACCTCGCCATAGCGAAGCACCATGATCCGGTCGGCCATCTGCGCCACGACCGCGAGGTCGTGGGTGATGTATATGGCGGCGGTGCCGCTTTCGGCGACGATGTCGCGGATCGCCGTCAGCACGCCAATCTGGGTGGTCACGTCGAGCGCCGTCGTCGGCTCGTCGAAGATGATGAGGTCGGGGCGGCAGATCATCGCCATCGCGGTCATCGCCCGCTGGAGCTGGCCGCCGGAAACCTGGTGGGGGTAGCGGAAGCCGATCACCTCGGGATCCGGCAGCTTCATCTGGGTGAACAGGCCGATCGCATCGGCCTGGGCTTCGCGCCGGCCGGCGAGGCCGCGGTCGAGCGGAACCTCCGTGCACTGATCGATGATCTTGTGCGCGGGATTGAAGCTCGCCGCAGCCGACTGGGCGACATAGGCGATACGCTGCCCGCGCAGCCTGCGCCGGACCCCGCCGCGCGCCAGCATGTCGACCCGGTCGAATTCCACCGAGCCCGCGGAAATGCGGCAGCCGTCGCGGGCGTAGCCCATCGCCGCAAGGCCAAGCGTAGACTTGCCCGCGCCCGACTCGCCGATGAGCCCGAGAACCTCGCCGCGCCGGAGCGTCAGGTCGATCCCCTTCACGATCGGCGACCAGATGTCGTCCGATCGTCCCTCGATGTGAAGGCCGCGCATCGTCAGGAGGGGAGGGGTGTCGCTCACGCGCTCATTCCTTCAGTCCGCTGGCGCGGTGCAGCATCCAGTCCACCACGAAGTTGACCGCCACAGTCAGGAGCGCGATCGCTCCCGCGGGCAGGAGCGGCGTTATGTCGCCGAAGGTGATCAGCGTCGCGTTGTCACGCACCATCGATCCCCAGTCGGCGGTGGGCGGCTGGATGCCGAGACCGAGAAAGCTAAGCGCCGAGATCGCAAGGAACACGAAACAGAACCTGAGCCCGAACTCGGCGACCAGCGGGGCCGCGGCGTTGGGCAGGATCTCCCGCTGGATGAGGTACCACAGACCCTCGCCGCGCAGCCGTGCGGCCTCGATGTAATCCATGACGACGATGTTCGCCGCCACCGCCCTGGCGAGCCGGAAGACCCGGGTGGAATCGATGATCGCGATGACGATGATCATGTTGACCACCGAGGTTCCGAGAATGGTGAGCAGCAGCAGCGCGAAGATCAGCGCCGGGATCGCCATCAGGAAATCGACAAAGCGGCTGAGCAGTTGGTCGAGCCATCCGCCGATCGTGGCTGCAAGGAGGCCAAAGATCGAGCCCATCAAGAAGGCGAGCAAGGTCGTCACCAGCGCGATGCCAACTGTGTTGCGTGCGCCATAGATCAGCCGGCTGAGCATGTCGCGGCCGAGGTTGTCCGTTCCGAGCGGATTCGCGGCGCTCCACGGCTGATACTGGCTTCCGACGACCTCGCGCTCCCCGAACGGTGCGAGCACCGGGGCGAACACCGCCACGACGATGTAGATCATGATGACCACGATCCCGAACCAGGCGGTCGGCGGCGCCTTTCGGAGCGCCTTCATGATCGCCTGCCAGTTCACGGGCGCTCCACGTCAGCGCTTGTGCACGAGGCGAGGGTTCGACAGCGTCGAGAGCACGTCCGCAGTCAGGTTCAGCATCACGTAGGCCGCGGCGAAGATGAGCGCAACTGCCTGCACGACGGTCACGTCCCGCTTGGAGACGGAATCCACGATCAGCTGTCCGAGCCCCGGATAAACGAAGACCACCTCGACCACGACGACGCCGGTGATCAGGTAGGCGAGGTTGAGCGCGACCACGTTGATGATCGGCGCAAGCGCGTTGGGCAGCGCGTGGCGGGTGATGATCTTCGACGGGGCCACTCCTTTGAGCCGCGCCATCTCGATGTAGGGCGAGGCCATCAGGTTGATGATCGCCGCCCGGGTCATCCGCATCATATGCGCCGTCACAACAAGGGTGAGCGTGAGGGCCGGCAGGAAGGTCCGATAGAGGCGCTCCCCTAGCGCCATGTCGGGGGAGACGTTGGCGATGGACGGAAACAGCCCCGACTGCGCCATGAAGTAGATCAGGATGTAGGCAACGAAGAACTCCGGGAACGAAATCGATGTCAGCGTGAAGATGTTGACCGCGCGGTCGTAGAGGGAATTGCGGTAGAGAGCCGCAAGGATGCCCAGCGTGAGCGACAGCGGAACCGAGATTATCGCCGCGTAGGCCGCGAGGAAGAGCGTGTTGGCCAGGCGCGTGCCGATGAGGTCGCCTATGGGACGTCCGTTGGCCAGCGACACGCCGAAATCTCCGCGGACCACGCCGCCCAGCCAGCTGAAGTACCGGACATAGGCGGGTTGATCGAGCCCCATCTCCTTGCGCAGCGCGGCGACGGTCTCGGGCGTCGCCGACTGGCCGAGGATCTCTTCGGCGATGTCGCCGGGAAGAAGCTCGACCGCGCCGAAGATGAACAGCGAGATCAGAAACAGCGTGAGCAGGCCGAGCGAGAGCCGCTTGAGGATCATCGTCCAGATGGTTCCCACGCGCTTCTCCCGAGCCTGGCTTTCAGTGTCGCTCGCTCTCTGGCGATGCGTTCACGCTCCGCTGTGGCTCAGGCGAACCACCAGCGCTCAATCGCGCGGAAACCGTCCATCGTCCAGTTGGCCCCGATCACCTCTGGATGCGCCACGGCGTCGGTATGCGCGATGACGTAGCTTGCGAACATCGGGATAACGGCGCCGCCCTGGTCCCTCACCAGTTCCTGCATCTCTCGATACATCTCTGCGCGTTTGTCGTCGTCGAGCTCGGAACGCGCCTCGGCCAGCAGCATGTTGAAGCGCTCGTTCTCCCAGAAAGTGTCGTTCCAAGCGACGCCTGACGCGTAGGCCGTCGAGAACATCCAGTCCGGGGTCGGCCGGCCGCCCCAGTAGACCGCCGACCACGGCTTGACCATCCAGACATCTGACCAGTAGCCGTCGTTCGGCTCGCGAACGACCTCGATGTTGATACCCGCAGTGGCGGCCTTTTCGGAGTAGAGCACTGCCGCGTCGACCGCGCCGCCGAAGGCCGCGTCCGCGGCGCTGAGCTTGACGTCGAGCAAGTCGAGGCCCGCCTCCTTGAGGTGGAACTTCGCCCGGTCCGGATCGTATTCCCTCTGTTCGAGATCGGCCCAGAACGGCTGCGATCGCCCGATCGGGTGGTCGTTGCCAAGTTCGCCGAATCCGTTGAGCACCTTGTCGACCAACTCCTGGCGATCGATTGCGTATTTCAACGCCAGCCGCACGTTGTTGTCGTCGAACGGGGCCGCGCGAGTGTCCATTGCGAAGGTGTAATGCTGTGTCCCTGTCGGGGCGAGGATCTCGATGTTGGGCGCGCGCTCGAGCAGATGCACGGTCTTCAGGTCGACCCGGTCGATGCAATCGACCTCGCCGGTAATCAGCGCGTTCTGCCGGGCGACGGGGTCGATTATCGCCAGCATCTCGACCGCGTCGAAATGCGCCCGGTCCTCCTTCCAGTAGTCAGGATTGCGAGAGAGCGTCGCCCGTACTCCGGGTTCATAGCTCTCCACCACGTAGCCGCCGCAGCCGTCGGAGCTGGTGGTGTCGATACCGCCCTCGATCGCTGGCATGATGGCGAGATGATAATCAGACATCATAAACGGGAAGTCGGCGTTTCCCGCGTCGAGCGTGAACACGACCACGCCCGGGCCGTCGGCGACGATGTCGACGATCGGCGCTACGATCGGCTTGGCTGCCGAGGTGCTGTCTTCACCCCGGTGATGGTTGATCGAGGCGATCACGTCCTCGGCCGTCACCGTTCCTCCGCCATGGAAGGTGACGCCGTCGCGAAGCTTGAATGTCCAGATGGCCGCATCCGGCGAGGCCTCCCAGCTTTCCGCGACTTCACCGATGAGCGTTCCGTCAGCTGCGACTTCGGTGAGATTGCCGTGCCTTGCGGTGGCGAACACCTGAGCGAAGGCGTTGTCCCACACGCCGGGATCGTAGCTGTCCGACGTGCTGCCGTGGCCCATGGCGAGTCGGAACGTTCCGCCTGGCTTTGGCTGGGCCATGGCCGCTCTCGATCCCAGCGGACCAAGGAGTGTGATAGCGCCGACGCCTGCTACGCCGCGAAGAAGACCGCGACGATCCGTGTCGAGGCCCCTGCGCGGGCTACCCGGAATAGCGTCATTCAAGATCGTTCTCCCCCTGCGGCGATCGCCGTCCGGGCCGCGCCGGGAGGATCATCCTCCGGGCTGGCGCCGGCAGCGAACCAGCGCGATCATCCTGCGCGAAAGTGACCGCAATCCGCCCGCATTGCAACCGTGGGGGTCTGGTTTGGGCTCCGGGGGCTTTGCCGGCTTGACGCAAATCTCCGCCCCGCCTATCTAGCGCCGTCGTGGCGGAGTAGCTCAGCTGGTTAGAGCAGCGGAATCATAATCCGCGTGTCGGGGGTTCAAGTCCCTCCTCCGCTACCAAGCAATCCCGAAATCTCCGGTTGAATTGAGTCCGGCGGGCGAACGTGCGGGGCGGCCTGCTTGCGAGGTTTCTACGTGCGCGATAGCCTCCGGTTTCGCCAGCAAGAATGCGCAGGTCCCTGTTTCCGGTGGAGTGAGCCCTGAGAAACGATCTGGACATCGCCCGGAGATCGAACCTGATCTCGAGCCTTCCGCCGGAGGTCGCCGAGACCGTGTGCCGGAGCAGCACGCGGCATTCCTACGGTCGCGGCGAGACGATCTTCCTTCAGGGCGATCCGGCGTGCACGCTGTTCATCGTGCTGGAGGGCTGGGTCAAGCTCTACCGCATCTCCCAGCACGGCGAGGAGGCCGTCGTGGGCGTGTTCACCGAGGGCCAGAGTTTCGGAGAGGTCGTGGTGCTTCGGCGCGGAGCCTACCCGGTGGCCGCCGAAGCCGCGACAGACTGCCGGTTGATGCAGGTGAAGGGGGCGGTGCTCTTCGACCTGATGCAGCAGCATCCCGAGATCGTCGGGTCGATCATGGCGTCGATGTACGGGCATTTCCATTCGCTGGTCGGGCAGATCGAACAACTCAAGGCTCGGACCGGCGCGCAGCGGGTGGCGGAGTTCCTGCTGGAGTTGTGCGTGGCCAAGAGCGGCGCCTGCAGGGTGCGCCTGCCCTATGACAAGGTCCTGATCGCCGGCCGGCTCGGCATGAAGCCAGAAAGCCTTTCGCGATCCTTTTCCAAGCTGCGCGAGGCGGGCGTCACGATCATCCACAACGACGCGGTGATCGCCGACGTGGCGGCGCTGCGCGACTACGCCAGCTAGGAACAGAGAGAGAGGGGCATGGGTCCCGCCGAACGGCGGCAGTTCGGGGTCCAGGCGGCGGTCCGCATGCGGACTGAATTCAAGACACTGAAATAATTACAGAAAAGTGTTAACGGTGCGTTGCGCCGTCGGAGGACCGCGCGTGGCGATCTGCGCTGCCGTTCACGCGCCGACGAGGTGGCGGTAGATGCCCGGAAGCGCCTCGGTGAGGCGGTCGGCGTGGGGGATCACCGTGAAGCCGCCGCGGCCGAAGATGCGGGGAAACCAGCTTTTCGCCTCGGCGTCGATGGCGATGCCGTAGACCGACTGGCCGGTGCGGCGGGCCTCGCGGATGGCCATGCGGCTGTCCTCGATGCCGTGACGGCCCTCGTAGTGATCGAGATCGTTGGGCTTGCCGTCGGTGATGACGACCAGCAGGCGGCGCTGGCTGGCGCGGGTGGCGAGGCCCTTGGAGGCGTGGCGAACGGCGGCGCCGAGGCGGGTGTAAAAGCCGGGGCGCAGGCCCGAGATGCGCGCCTCGACGGCCGCGCTCATCGGCTCGTCGAAGCGTTTGCAGCCGCTGACGTAGACGCGGTCGCGTTTGAGCGATGAGAAGGCGTCGATGGCGCAGTCGTCGCCACAGGCCTGAAGGCCCCAGGCGAAGGCGGTGAGCGCCTCGCGCGCGACGTCGATGACCATGCGGTCGCCCACGGCGCTTTCGGTGGAGCGCGAGACGTCGAGCAGGATCGAGACGGCGAGATCGCGGGTCTCCTTGCGCGACACCCGCCAGATGCGGTCGGAGCCCTCGCCGGCGGCGCGCAGATCGACGGCGGAGCGCACCACCTCGTCAAGGTCGAGCTCGTCGCCGTCGACCTGTCGCGGCAGGACGACGCGGCGGGGGCGCAGCGCCTCGAAACGGCGGCGCACGGCGCGGATACGGCGGAGCGCGGCTGGATCGTGGATGACCGCGTCGGGGGCGGGATCGGCGGGGGCGGCGAGGACGCGGCAATGGTCGGGGAGGTACGCTGCCGACCTTGTGGTCCCATTCGGGGTAGAGATGCGCGGCGGAGAGGCGTTCGCGGTCGACATCCGAGGGGGCGAGATCGAGGTGGAGCTTGAGGCGGGTCGCGGGGGATTTGGTGATCTGGCCCAGCGCGATCTCGTCGACGTCGTCGGTGGCCTTTTTCGCGGAGTCGAGATCGTCGTCCTCGACGCGGCGATTGAGGTTGACGAAATCGGCCCAGCTGAGGATCGCCTCGAACTTGTGCAGGATCAGGCTGTCCTTGCGCTCGGCCTGGTCGGTGCGTCGTCGTCTTGCCTTGCGGGTGCCCTGGGCACCGTCCTGCGGACCGGAGGCGCCGGTATCCTCGTCGTGGTGGGTGGCGGCGTCGCCGTGGAAGTCGGCGCGCAGATCCGGCCAGAGCGGCACGGGTTCGAAGGCGTGGTAGTCGCGCGGGGCGGTCAGGCCGGCGGGATCGGCGCGCAAGGAGCGGGCGGCTTCGGGGAGAGGGGTGGGATCGCCCAGCGTGTGCCGGACGAGCGCTTCGATGGCGGCCTCCCGCGGGGGAAGTCGGCGCGCGGGGCGCAGGGCGAGCGCGGCGTGGGCGAGACCTTCGTGCAGGCCGCGCAGGCCGGGGGCGGCGTCGAGCGTGGCGCGGCTCATGGCCTCAGCGGCGGCGATGGCGGCGAGGTCGGCGCGCAGAGGGTCGGGATCGGTGTCGGCCGGGGCCGGCATGGGCGGCTGCGGCGGCGAGCCAGAGATAGAGCGCGGCGTTGATGCTGCGGTCGGGGAAGGCGGCGATCTCGGGCGGCAGGCGGAGGACACCCCCGTCGAAGGAGGCCCGGGGGGCGCGTTCGGCGGTGGCGCCAAGCCGCTGGCGGAACGAGAGCCGGTGAGCGACAGCCTCCGGGGCGGCGGCGCGGATCTCGACGCCGGCCCCACCGCCGAGGCCGCGGAAGAGCACGGCGATGCGGCCTGCGACCTCGTCGAGGGTGACGCCGGCATCCTTGTGATGGGCGAGGGGCGCATCGAGGCGGCTGGCGAAGGCGTGCCAGAGCTTGCCGACAGTTTCCTCGGGCTCCCAGGGTTCGATGTCGAGGCCGCTCATGGCTTCCGGCCTCAGCCGATCACGGCGGTGACGAGATCCAGCAGGCCGCGCTTCACGTCCTCGTCGTCGGTCAGCGGCTCGATCATTGCGGCGCGGATCGCGCGCTCCATCGGCATGCCGTTCGCGATGAGGGTTGCGGCGTAGACCACGAGGCGGGTCGAGACGCCCTCCTCGATGTCCTGGCCCTTGAGGGCGCGCAGCTTGCCGGCGAGGCGGACAAGGGCGGTGACGCGGGCCTCCGAAAGGCCGCTCTCGGCGGCGACGATCTCGGTCTCGCGCGCCGGGGCGGGGAAGTCGAACTCGACGGAGAGGAAGCGCTGGCGGGTGGAAGGCTTCAGGCTCTTCAGGATGTTCTGGTAGCCCGGGTTGTAGGAGGCGACGAGC
>CAVOZD010000004.1:0-86748 GCA_963700835.1 uncultured Alphaproteobacteria bacterium | reverse complement strand
GCTCGCCGTCGCCTTCGGGGTGGTCCCCTTCGTGATCACCGACTACTGGGCCAACGCGGTGCTCCTGCCCTTCCTGATCTATTCGATCGTCGCGATCGGGCTGAACCTGCTGACCGGCTACTGCGGCCAGGTCAGCCTCGGCACCGGCGGCTTCATGGCGGTCGGCGCCTACGCCTGCTACAAGTTCATGACCGGCTTCGACGTCTGGCTGCCCGCCGGCGACGGCGAGTGGACCCGCTACGCGCTGCCCCAGTTCAACATCCTGTTCGCCGTGCTGATGGGCGGGCTGACCACCGCGGCGGTCGGGCTGCTGTTCGGCCTGCCGAGCCTGCGCATCAAGGGCTTCTACCTTGCGGTGGCGACGCTTGCGGCGCAGTTCTTCCTCGTCTGGCTCTTCAACAAGTGGAGCTGGGCCTACAACTACTCCGCCTCGGGCCAGATCACCGCGCCGACCCGCGCGTTCCTCGGCTTCGAGGTCACCGGCCCCACCGCGACGCCGGCGGCGAAGTACCTCTTCTGCCTGACCATCCTGTTCGTCTTCGCCTGGATCGCGCGCAACCTGACCCGCGGCCGCATCGGCCGCTCCTGGATGGCGATCCGCGACATGGACATCGCCGCGGAGATCATCGGGGTCGATCCGCTGCGCGCCAAGCTCTCGGCCTTCGCGGTGTCGTCGTTCTTCGTGGGCGTGGGCGGGGCGCTGTTCTTCGCCGTCTATCTGGGCGCAGTCGAGGTGACCGAGGCCTTCGGGATCCAGAAGTCCTTCCTGGTGCTCTTCATGATCATCATCGGCGGGCTTGGCTCGATCTTCGGCTCGTTCGCAGGCGCGGCCTTCCTCGTGCTGCTGCCGGTGTTTCTCAAGAACGTCATGGTCGGCGGGCTCGGCTGGCCGACCGACATCGCCGCGCATTTCGAGTTCCTCATCATCGGGGCGCTCATCATCTTCTTCCTGATCGTCGAGCCGCACGGGATCGCGGCGCTCTGGCGGACCGCGAAGGAAAAACTGCGTCTCTGGCCATTCCCGCATTAGAACGGGAGGGGGCGCGCTCATGCAGATGGAGGACAACGCATGAAGACCCACAGACTGGCGGCGATCGCCGCCGCAGCCGTGATCGGCGCCTCGCCGGCGCTGGCGGAGCTGGTGTTTCCCGATCTCAGCTACCGCACCGGGCCGTTCGCGGCGGGCGGCATTCCGTTCTCGGACGGCTACCAGGATTACTTCACCCTGCTCAACGAGCGCGACGGCGGCATCGGCGGCGTGATGACCCGGGTCATCGAGTGCGAGACCGGCTACAACACCGAGAAGGGGGTGGAGTGCTACGAGGCGACCAAGGGCGAGAACCCGCTGGTCTATCAGCCGCTCTCGACGGGGATCACCTACCAGCTGATCCCGAAGGTGACCGCCGACGGCATCCCGCTCCACACCATGGGCTACGGCCGCACGTGCGCCGCCAACGGCGAGGTGTTCGAATGGGTGTTCAACTACCCCGGCACCTATTGGGACGCCGCCTCGATCATGGTCCAGCACGCGCTCGACGTCGAGGGCAGCCTCGAGGGCAAGACCATCGCGCTGCTCTATCACAACTCCGCCTACGGCAAGGAGCCGATCCGCACGCTGGAGGAACTCGGCGAGAAGCACGGCTTCGACCTCACGCTGATCCCCGTCGACAGTCCCGGTCAGGAGCAGAAGAGCCAGTGGCTGCAGATCCGCCGCGAGAAGCCCGACTACGTGTTCTTCTGGGGCTGGGGGGTGATGAACCAGGTCGCCGTGCAGGAGGCCGCGAACATCCGCTTCCCGATGGACAAGTTCATCGGCGTCTGGTGGTCGGGCGCGGAAGCCGACGTGCTGCCGGCGGGCGCGGGCGCGGACGGCTACAAGTCGGTGAACTTCACCGGGGTCGGCACGGACTTCCCGATCTTTGCGGACATCCAGAAATACGTCGTGGACGCGGGCAAGGCGGCCGGGGACGGCTCCAATCTTGGGCAGGTGCAGTACAACCGCGGCATGTACGCGGCGATGCTGGCGGCGGAAGCGGTGCGAACGGCGCAGGAGATCCACGGGACCGCAGACATCACCGCCGCGCAGATGCGTGATGGCATGGAGGCGCTCGAGATCACCGCCGAACGCATGACCGAGCTCGGCCTGCCCGACTTCGCGCCGGAGGTCAGCGTAAGCTGCGCCAACCACAGCGGGCCGGGCATGGCGCTCGTCCAGCAGTGGGACGCGGCGGCGCAGACCTGGAACCCGATCACCGGGTACATGTCCTCGGACCGGGAGGTCATCCAGCCGCTTATCGACGAGGACGCCGCGGCCTTCGCCGCCGAGAACGGGGTGACGCCGCGGGAGTGTCCGGCGAGCTGAACCCGAGCCTTCCCCGGGCGGCCACGCCGTCGCCCGGGGGTGGACCAGACACGAGGAGCGCGCGATGCGCGGCGAGACGGGCGCAAACCGGCCTCTGCTGGAGGTCCACAACATCGAGGTGATCTACAACCACGTGATCCTCGTGCTGAAGGGCGTGAGCCTCAGCGTCGCGTCGGGCGGGATCACGGCGCTTCTGGGCGGCAATGGCGCGGGCAAGACCACGACGCTCAAGGCTATCTCCAACCTGCTGCGCTCGGAGCGCGGCGAGATCACCAAGGGCTCGGTGCGCTATCGCGGCGAGCCTGTCTCCGCGCTCGATCCGGCCGAGCTGGTACGGCGCGGCGTGATCCAGGTGATGGAAGGCCGGCACTGCTTCGAGCACCTGACCATCGAGGAGAACCTCCTGACCGGGGCGTACACGCGCCGGGACGGCGGCGGCGCGATCGCCGCCGACCTGGAGAGGGTCTACGGCTATTTCCCGCGGCTCAAGGAGCGGCGGCGGAGCCAGGCGGGCTACACCTCGGGCGGGGAGCAGCAGATGTGCGCGATCGGGCGGGCGCTGATGAGCCGACCGGAGACCGTTCTGCTCGATGAGCCGTCGATGGGGCTCGCGCCGCAGCTCGTGGAGGAGATCTTCGAGATCGTAAAGCGACTCAACGAGGTCGAGGGGGTGTCGTTCCTGCTCGCCGAGCAGAACACCAACGTGGCGCTCCGCTTTGCCCATTACGGCTACATCCTGGAGAGCGGCCGGGTGGTGATGGACGGGCCGGCGGCAGAGCTGCGCGAAAACGACGATGTGCGGGAGTTCTACCTCGGCATGTCCGACGCCGGCAGGCGCAGCTTTCGCAACGTGCGCTCGTATCGCCGGCGCAAGCGCTGGCTGAGCTGGACACCCGCAAGAACCCCATGATCTGAGCGCCTGACGGTGGGCTCGGGCGTCTTGAGGCTGTCTTTTTGCTCCGGAGCCTGGCGCTCCGGGCGACATAGGACGCTCGGGGCCGATTTTGGGCGGAATTCATCCCATGGCGCGGCGGCGCTCATGGAGGATCAGCCGGTCGAAGTTGTAGGCGATGTTGGCGAGCGTGAGTTTCGCCTCGGCGCGGGCGATGCCGATCGTGCGGATGAACAGGCCAAAGCGGTTCTTCTGATGGGCGAAGACATGCTCGACCGTCGCGCGGATCGCCGATTTGTTCGCATTGGCGCGGGCAATGTTACGGGGCATCGGCTTTCCGGCGGGTTTGCGGCGGTGAATCCGGCTGGTCAGCATCCGCTGCGCCAGCCACGTCTCATTGGCCTGCGAGCGGTAGGCGCTGTCGGCCCACACCTCCGAGCCGGTGTTCTCCCGGCTCACCAGCCGCTTCGTTGCCGGCCGTCTGCCGCCGAGGCGGCGGTGACCGCGCTCTCGCGGATGAAGCCGAAGCGGCGGTCGATGCTGATGTGACTTTTGTAGCCGAACACCGGCACAGCGATCATCGGCAGCGGTGTGCCGTCAGGGAGATAGCGAACCTTGCCGCCGACCTTCAGGGTCCAGCGCGCGTTGGTGTCCTTCTGGGCGGCCTTGTTCGGCTCATCGGGCCAGATCTCCCGGGCCGTCTTGCCCTCCTTGATCGCCTGCTTCTCGGTCTCGGTGTTGCGCTGCTTCGGGGCCGGCGCCAGCGAGGCGTCGACGATCTGACCGGCCATCGGGACATACCCCTTCTTCTGGAGCTGCCAGTCGAAGGCCTTCATCACCCGCTTCAACGTGCCGGTCTCTGTGAGCCGGTTGCGGAAATGTCGGATGGTGTTCTCGTCCGGCCTCGGCGCGCCGAGATCGAAGCCCAGAAACCGCATCCAGGAGAGCCGGTCGCGGATCATGAACTCCATACGCGCATCCGAGAGATCGTGCTGGGCCTGCAGGATCAGCGCCTTGAACATCGCGACAGGGTCAAACGGCGGGCGGCCGCCCTTCGACCCGTCGCCATAGCCAAGACCGTCGACCAGCCAGCCGCGGAAATACTCGAAATCCACCGTCGCCTCGAGCACCTCAAGCGGATCACCGTCCTTGCTCAGACGCTCAACATGGTCCGAAAGCCCAAAGAAGCCCGCCTGCCGCATCGCCACCCCTAGATCAGTTCCGGGAAGTAAATCATGCCAGGCCCGAAAGCGGTAGGTTTTCCGGTGTCCAGCTGACGCCGTGCCGCGGCGCGAGCCAGGTGCGAATCCGGGCGTGCGTGCGCGAAACAGGCTCAAGTCATTGATTTCTTTAAAAAAAACTGCAAAACCCTACTTCTTCGTTGACGCAAGGCGCGGGAGCGGCGGCGGCCCGGCTCGGGCGTGGCCGCGGCTCAGCGCCTGCCGGTCGACAGCCACGCCGCGCAGTCCGCCCCGAGCTCCGCGACGGCGCGCGCCTCGTAGGCGGCGATCTCGTCGCCGGTCAGGGCGTGGCGCCAGCGCCCGTTCACGCCGCGATTGATGAACGTGCGCCCGCCATCCTTCATCGGCATTCCGGGGAACATTGCGTCGGCGTGCGTCTTCATATGATCGAAATCGGTGTGCCGGAGCGTCCTGGCGAGCAGGTCCGCGGGCAGCGCGATGTCGAGGAACGCCGCAAGGTCCCGGATCCGGGCCTCCGGATCCTCCTTGAGCGCCTGGTAGTGCAGGAGGCGCACGTGAGGATGATCGCGCAGCGCCCACCAGCCGCGAATGTGCTCCCAGAACCCGCCGAAGTCCGCGCCGTCAGCCATGCACGCGCGGAAGTACGCCACGGGATCGGCCGGAGGGCGCGACAGCGCCGCCGCGCCCTCCGGGCGCGCCGCGTTGAGGGCGACGCGCCAGTCCTCGTCGGAGTTGTAGAGGTGGTTGTGCATGCTCCAGATCACGTCGCGGCCGTCGCGCGCGACATGGACGTATTTCGCCCTGTCCGAGAAGCGCAGCGCGTCGCTGGGCAGGTGGGTCTTGAGGATACGCCGGCCCTTGTCCCGGGCGACCGCCGCCATGCGGGCCTCCTGATCCCAGCGGCAGTCGATCCAGCGGCAGATCTGGCCGACCCGCGGCGCCTCGGGCGCGTCGTGCAGAAGCTGGACCAGGATCGCCTGCGTCCAGGTCGTGCCGGTCTTGCCAAAGCTCGACACCACGATGTCGCCACCGCGAAACGCAAGATCGTTCCAGGGCCGCGAGTCGAGAATAGCCGTGATGAGTTCGCGGCGCTTGGCTGGAAGTGGCGGGACCGGCGTCATGGCGGACGCCAGGCTGGCCTGCGCTGGACCCGCCGTCAACTCGCGCCTCCCCGCCAGCGGGACTCTCGGGCGACCAGCGCCTCACCCATGCCGGCCCACCATATGGCGGCGGAGGCATCCTGGGCGCATTGCGCGATCGCGCACAGCGCTTCGGCGGTTCGGGCGTCGTGCGCGTGGCCGGCCGGGTCGGGCGGGGGCGCGGCGCGCTGGATCGGCGGCGTCTTCTGTGACATGTTTCGGCTCCACATCCTGAGGGAAGCGACGCGATGAGCATGCGACCCTGGGCGGAAGCGCGGTATCCGCCGCATCCGCAAGCTGCTGTGTGAGAATGAGCAGCGGCTCGGTGCGCGACTGGGGCGACCTGCGCGCCTTCCTCGCCGTGGCGCAGGCGGGCTCAACCCTGCGCGCGGCGCGGACGCTCGGCGTCAACCACACGACGCTGGGCCGCCGCATCCGGTCCCTCGAGCACGATCTTGGGCTGACGCTCTTCGAGCGCGACACCCGCGGCTTTCATCTCACGCCGGCTGGCGCGGCGCTCGAGCCGCTGGCGACGGACATCGGGGCTGCGGTCGAGGCCCTCGCCGCAGAAGCAGAAAGGCGGCGGCGGAAAACCCAGGACGCGATCCGGCTGACCGGGCCGCAACCGATCATCGACTGGATCGTCCAGCCGGTGATCGCCGCGTTCCGCGAGCAGCATCCGAAGGTCCGATTCGAGTACCAGGCCACCACGGAGCCCGTCGACATGCAGGCGGGGCAGGCGGACGTGGCGCTGCGCATCGCCAATTCCGTCGAGGGTGGCGACGTGATGCGCCGCCGGCTGCCGCCGCTGCAATGGGCGGTCTGTTGCAGCCGGGACTATGCCGCGCGCGTCGGCGCGCCGGGACGCATCGAGGAGGTCGGGCTACATCCGGTCATTGGCTTTACCGGCAGGCTGGCGCACACGCAGGCCTGGCGCTGGTTCGCCGAGCGCGTCGCGCCGGAGGCGATCGTGGCGCTCTGCGACAACCACCCCAACATGCGCGCGATCCTCGCCAGCGGCGCGGGCGTCGGGCCGCTGGCGCACGGCGCCGGCGATCCGGCGCCGGAGCTGCAGTGCTGTTTCGAGCCGCCCGAGGAGATGCGGGTGCCGTTCTGGCTTCTGGTTTCGCCGCAGGCCCGGCGACGCAGGATCGTCGGCGCCTTCGTGCGCCTCGCCACGCCGCGCCTCGTCGCGATGATGCGGGCGCAGCCGGCGCCGGCGGTCCAAAACGGCTGACGGCCGGTCGTGGACACGTTCTTCTACGTGGTTACCAAGGCGCTCTGGGCGATCGCGCGGCCCGAGACGCTGCTCCTGCTCGCGCTGCTCGCCGGGACCCTGGCGCTCCTGCGCGGGAGGCGGCGGCTCGGGGCGGGGCTCAGCCTCGGCGCCCTGGCGCTCTGTGTCCTGATCGGCGCGGCGCCGGTCCACAACCTGCTCCTGCGGCCGCTGGAGACGCGGTTTCCGGCCGGGCCTAACCTGCACGAGCTCGAGGGGATCATCGTGCTCGGCGGCGCGGAGGCGGTCTTCGAGACGCAGGACTGGGGCGCGCCGCAGCTCAACGACGCCGCCGACCGCTACCTCGCGGCGATCGCGCTCGCCCGGGCGCATCCCGCGGCGGTGGTGCTGTTCGCAGGCGGCGGCGCACAGCTGTCGCCGCAGGGCGAGGAGGCGGAGATCGCGAGGCGGATACTCGTCGCCGCGGGCGTCGCGCCGGAGCGTATCCTGCTCGAGAACCGATCGCGCAACACCGTGGAGAACGCGCGCAAAGCCCGGGCGCTGGCCCCGGAGGCGCTGACCGGCGAGTGGGCGCTGGTGACCAGCGCGTTCCACATGCCGCGCGCGGTGGGGACGTTCTGCGCGGCCGGCTGGCGGCGGATCACGGCCTGGCCCACCGACTTCCGCAGCGCGCCCTGGCGGCCGCACTGGGCGTTCGCGGAGAACCTGCAGCATCTTAACACGGGCGCGCGCGAGTGGCTGGGGCTGGTCGGCTACCGGGCGACGGGGCGCAGCGCGGCGCTGTTTCCGGACGGGTGCCGGTAGAGCGGCCAACCTCGGTCAGTTCCTCCGGACGAGCGTGCAGCCGAACTCCCGCCCGTCGGGATAGGGCTCGCGGTAGACGGCTTCCTCGCCCTTGATCCAGATCGAGCGGCCAAAGCCGCCCTCGTACTTCGACCCCGAGGCGGTGCGGGTCAGCGACCCCGTGTCGATCGTATCGCCGCGCTGGAAGCGCACGCTCGGCAGCGCGGTGTCGAAGAACAGGGTGACGACCTCGTTGGCCCGGTCGCCGTCGCAGGCCCAGAAAGCCGTCGCGGCAGGCGTGTCGAGCATCCAGCCTGCGACGAGTTCACCCTCGCGGCGCAGGTAGGCCCGCTCCATGCAGGCGCGCGGGTCCTCGGCCTTCCAGCAGTCGTCGCGGCCCTTGATCCAGCCGCGCTGCGCGGCGCGCAGGTCGTCCTTGGCCGCTGCCGCGCCGGCATCGAGGCCACGGGCCGCGACGAGCGCGGCGGCGAAGCGGTCCGCCACCAGCCGGTCGAGGCGGGAGAGCTCGCCGTCGCCGCAGATGAACTCCTCGGCTTCGGTCGCGGCCTTTTCGCACTCGAAGGACGGGCCGTCGTCGGAGCGTGCGGGGGTTGCGAGGGCGACGCCGAGGGCCGTGAGAAGGGCGAGCATGGGCGGGTTCCTGTGGGGTGGGAGCGTTTTGCGCGGGCCTCGAGACTATCGGCGCGACGGGGAAGCGCAAGCGGCGCGCGGCGCCGTTGCGGCGGACGCGAGGGAGCGCCATGCTGCGCGCAGGAGCGACCGGGGAGGAGGCCATGGAGCACTACGACGATCTGGAGACGCGCGCGACCGAGCGCCGCGAGGCGGACATCGCGCGGATGCTTCCCGGCCAGATCCGCCGGGCGCTCGACACGCCGGGGTTCTGGAAGCACCTGCGCGGCGTCGACGCCGAGGAGGTGCGTGACCGCGCCGCGCTCGCGCATCTTCCGGTGCTGCGCAAGGCGGCGCTGGCGGAGGCGCAGGCGGAGGAGCCGCCCTTCGGCGGCTTCGCGGCGGGGGCGCCGGCGGATTTCGCCCATGTGTTCCAGTCGCCGGGGCCGATCTACGAGCCGGGGGGACGCGCGCCGGACTGGTGGCGGCTGGGAAGGTTCCTGCATGCCTTGGGCGTCGGGCATGGGGACGTGGTGCAGAACTGCTTCTCCTATCACCTGACGCCGGCCGGCATGATGTTCGAGAGCGCCGCTGCGGCGGTGCGCGCGACCGTGCTGCCGGCGGGAACCGGGCAGACGGAGCTCCAGGCCCGGGCCGCGGCGGACTTGGGCGCCACGGTCTACGCCGGGACGCCGGACTTCCTGAAAGCGATCCTTGACGCGGCCGACGGGCTTGGCCTTGCGCTTGGGATCAGCCGGGCGGCGGTTTCGGGGGGCGCGCTGTTTCCCTCCCTGCGAGCGGAATACGCTGAGCGCGGCGTGACCTGCCGCCAGTGCTACGCCACTGCCGACCTGGGGCTGGTCGCCTACGAAATCGGCAGCGATGGAGGGGATGATCGTCGACGAGGGCATCATCGTGGAGATCGTGCGGCCAGGGACCGGCGATCCGGTGGAGGACGGCGAGGTCGGCGAGGTGGTCGTGACCACGCTCAACCCCGACTACCCGCTGATCCGCTTCGCCACCGGCGATCTTTCGGCGATGCTGCCGGGGAAGAGCCCCTGCGGGCGTACCAACATGCGGCTGCGCGGCTGGCTGGGCCGGGCCGACCAGACCGCCAAGGTCAAGGGCATGTTCGTGCGGCCGGAGCAGGTCGCCGCACTGGTGGCACGGCACCCCGAGATCCGCCGCGCCCGGGTGGAGATCACCCGCGCCGGCGAGACGGACGCGATGCGGGTGGTCTGCGAAGCCGAGGGCGCGGATGCGGCTGCGGTGGAGGAGAGCGTGCTCGCGGTGCTCCGGCTGCGCGGGAGGGTGGAGGTCGTCGCGCCGGGAAGCCTGCCCAACGACGGCAAGGTGATCGACGACCTCCGCGCCTACGACTGAAACTTCAGCTTGCGGCTGCTTCGCTCTCCTTGGGCGCTTCGACAGTCCGGACTTGCCGATGCTGAAGCGCGCTACGGGTTCATGGTCCCGTGAGCGGCGTAGGTCGGCGCGCAGGTGCTGCACTTTCCCAGCGAGTCGCGGTTGGCCTCGAGCCAGTCGTCGTCCGGCACGTCTGCGTGGAGGTCTGCCGGTTCGACGTCACTAAATGAGGCCGCGCCCAACGATGGCGCGGCCATTGACTATGGCGGTACTGGCGGGTTCAGCCCTGGCGGGCCTTGAACCGGCGCTGGGTCTTGTTGATGACGTAGACGCGCCCCTTGCGGCGCACTACGCGGCAATCGCGGTGGCGCTGCTTCAGGGAGCGAAGCGAATTCCTGACCTTCATGGCCTCTCTCCTCTCTCGCGGCGCGCGGCGGACCTGCGCCAGGTGTCTCGTTCATCCCTTTCGGGAGGCGGTTCGGGTTCCCCAGGACTTCCGAGGTATGTATGGTGGGCGTAACTGGGATTGAACCAGTGACCCCTTCGATGTCAACGAAGTGCTCTCCCGCTGAGCTATACGCCCGGAGCGCGTGCAACGTGGCACGCGTTCGAGCGCGTCGTATAATTCGCCCGGCCGGGGGCTTCAAGACATTTTGCCCGGCGGCGCCCTCGCACTATAGTCCGCTCAGGTTCGAGGTTTCCATATGCGCCACCTGGCTTTCGTCGTGCATCAACCCGCAGCTTCCGAGAGCTGCGCAGTGTTCAGTTCGCCCCATAGCGGCGCGGACTACCCCGAGACGTTGATGCGGCGCACGCAGCTCAGCCCGCTACAGATCCGGTCATCGGAGGACGCCTTCGTGGACGAGCTGTTCGGCGCGGCACCGGGCTGCGGAGCCCCGCTGATCGCGGCGCAGATCCCGAGAGCCTGCGTCGATCTCAACCGGGCGCCCGACGACCTTGACCCGGCGCTGATCGCGGGAGCCTCGCGACGGTATCTCAATCCGCGAATCGCAGCGGGGCTCGGGGTGATCCCGCGGGTGGTGGCGGAAGGGCGCGCGATCATCGAGGGCAAGATTCCGCTCGCGGAGGCGAACCGGCTCCTGGCGAGCTACTGGCGTCCCTACCACGCGGCGCTGGGCGCGCTAGTGGAGGAGCGGCGGCGGCGATTCGGCGCAGCGGTGCTCTTCGACTGTCATTCCATGCCGCGCGACGCGATCCACAGCGCCCCGAGCGTCGGCGGCCGCGTGCCAGACGTGGTGCTCGGTGACCGATTCGGCGCGGCCTGCGCCCGCTGGCTGACCGAGGCCGTTGGCGACGCGTTCCGCGCCGAGGGCTTCACCGTTGCGCGCAACGCGCCCTTCGCCGGGGGCTACATCACCCAGGCCTACGGGCGGCCGCGCGAAGGCGCCCACGCCATCCAGATCGAGGTGGACAGGTCGCTCTACATGGACGAGCGGCGCATCGAGCGGCTGGAAAGCTTCGACGAGGTGCGCGGGCGCCTGAGCGCGGTGGTGGCGAGGATCGCCGCGCTGCGGCCGGGAGAGGCGCTGCCTGTCGCGGCGGAGTAAATCCGAACGATTCTGGTGGATCGGGCCGAGCATCGCGTTTGAGGGCAGGACACCGGCAGTGATCGTCTGAGCGCGCGACGGGCTGTCACGCAAAAACGAAGCGCCAGAAAGGGGCCCTGCCGAAGCAGGGCCCAAGTCTAGGGAGGAAACGCCCATAGGGCGTGCATGATGCATCGCATCACGACCCCAACAGTATGCCGCGCTGCAGCATAGTCAACCGGATGAAGCGGGTTCTTTCGCTTTTTTTCGGAGTTGCGGCATAAATGCATAAACGATGATCACTCCTCGGGCGTGGAGCCGCTTTGGTGCACAGCGCGCCCAAAGATGATCGAGTCGCGCCCGAATTTCGCCCGAATCCGGTCGGCGGCGCGCTCGGCGGCGAGACGCCGGCCGCCGGTCGGATCGAGCAGATCGGCTTCGGGGTCGGCGCCGTCGCCCGGAACCAGCCCGGAAAGCCCGGCGCCGATCAGCCGGAAGGGGCCGCGGGGCATCTCGCGCTGCAACATGGGCTCCGCGCTTCGGAAGATCCGCTCGGCCATCGCGGTCGGGGTCCCGAGGGTCTGACGGCGCGAGATGATTGCGTGGTTGGCGCGCTTGAGCTTTAGCATGACCACCGCGCCGCCGAGGTCGCGGGCCTTGGCGCGGGCGGAGACCGCCTCGGCGAGCAGCCAGAGCCGGCGGGCGAGCTCGGCGGGATCGGCGATGTCGGCGTCGAAGGTGGTTTCGTGGCTGATCGACTTGATGGCGGCGTTCGGAGCGACCGGCCGGGCGTCCTCGCCGCGGGAGAGCCGCCAGAGCCGGTCGCCGAGCGCGCCGAACCGCTCGATCAGCCGCTTTCGGTCGCGGGCGCGGATGTCGGCGATGGTGCGCAACCCGTCGCGGGCCAGCGCGGCCTGGGAGGCGGCGCCGACGCCCCAGATCAGCCCGACCGGCTTGTCGCGCGAGGAAATCGAGGGTCTCGGCCCGGCCGATCACCGCGAAACCGCGCGGCTTGTCGAGATCGGAGGCGATCTTGGCGAGAAACTTGTTGTGGGAGAGCCCGACGGAGGCGGTGACGCCGATCTCGGCCTCGATGCGCTTCTGCAGGCGCGCCATCTGGGCGGCGGGCGAGAGGCCGGTGAGGCGCCGGGTCCCGCTGAGGTCGAGGAAGGCCTCGTCGAGCGAGAGCGGCTCCACCAGCGGGGTCAGCGCCTCCATCATCGCCCGGATCGCGCGGGAGACCTCCAAGTACCGCGCCATGCGCGGCCTGATGACCACGGCGTCGGGGCAGAGCTTGAGCGCCTTGAACATCGGCATGGCCGAGCGCACGCCGTCGATGCGGGCGATGTAGCAGGCGGCGGAGACGACGCCGCGCTTGCCGCCGCCGACGATCACCGGCCGATCGGCGAGGCCGGGGTCGTCGCGCTTCTCCACCGAGGCGTAGAAAGCGTCGCAGTCGAGATGGGCGATGGCGAGGTCGTCGAGCTCGGGATGGGCGAGCCCGCGCGGCGACCGGCAGGCCGGGCAGCGCGCCGCGGCGTGGCGGGTCAGGCAGTCGCGGCAGAGGGTCCCCGGGGGCATGGAGCAAGCATAGCAGACGGGCTGAGGCGGGGGCAGCGGGGGTGTGAATGGGGAGGTGTTTCACGCGTGCAAGAATCGTCATGTCCCTGAAACAAAACGGTTCTCCGGATCGCGTTTACCCGAACGCAACAGGTGTTAACGGCCTCCGGGAGCGCCTTTCGCGCCGCCGCGGGATCACGGCGCGGAGCTGAAGGTCACCGAGTCGGGTTCGACGCTGGCCTTTCAGACGATCTGGAAGTCGCCGCGCAGGCAAAACCACGGCGCGCGGGCTGAGAAGGCGCGCCTCCCGCTCCAGATGGTCGCGCTTCGCGTCCGTGAATCGGCAGAGGGAAGGCCGATGCCAACGATCATGACGCCGGTTCGGTGGCGCTTCCGAGCAAACGAAGGCTGGCGAGCAACTTGAGCAACTCGGCCTGCCCGCTGGTGTCGGTCCGGGCGAGCAGGGCGCTGAGTTGGGTGCGGACCGTCGAGATCCGGACGCCACGCGCCTCGGCGATGTCCCGGAGGTGCTGACCGTCGAACAGCCGCTCCGCCAGGTCGGCCTCCGCGACGGTTGCGCCGAAGAGGCCGCGAAGCAGGGCGCCGACGGCGACGTGACGGGCGGTGAGGTCGTGGAGCAGGATCAGGACGCAGGCGGACACATCCGAACCGGGTCCGGCGCTCCGTGGCAGTCGGCTCACCATCGCCGCGACGCCGCGGCCGCCCGAGGCGCGGGGCAGCAGGATCTCGCCTCCGGCGCCGCCGGCGGCGGCGTCAGCGATCATACAGCGCAGGAGCGGCGTGAGGCCGGTGGCGCCGGCCGCGATGGGAAAACCCTTGCGGCCGTAGTGCAGCGCGTCGCCATCACGCGCGATGGCGTCGGCGGCGCGGTTGGAGAAAACGACCCGGCCCGCGCCGGTGACGACAAGCGCGCCGATGTCGAGGGCGTCAAGGGCGCCGAAGCCGAGCGCGGCGCGCAGCTCGGAATCGGCAAGGCGCTGGCGGATCGCAAGGCCGCGCCGCATGTGGCCGAGAACGCGGGTCAGGTCGGCGCGGTCGGCGGCGTCGAAGGCGCTGGCGTCGCGCGGCCGGTGGATGCCGGCGAGCCACACGCCGTCCTTTCCGAACGGCACCACCGCGCCGAGCAGGTGATAGGCTCCCAGATCGCTGCGCGAGAAGTCGTTCCAGATCTCGGAGCGCTCCCATTCGTCGTCGGCGACGAGTTCCTGACCCAGTTCCGCGCGCAGGGTCGGACGGGCGAGGCTTCGGATCGCCCAGATGTCGGCGGTGTGGAAATGCCGCTCGTAGCGGGCCAGAGCCTGGTCGCCCCAACCGGGCATGGCGAGGCGCAGCGGCGGGGACGCAGCGCCTCCGATATTGATCAGACAGCCGGTGGCGGCGCCGAAGGCGTCGACCATGCCCTGCCAGACGGCGGGCCAGAGGACCGGGTCAAGCGCGGCGTCGTAGATGCGGTCAACCATCCGATCGAGAACGACTTGGCGGGACATCGGGTGCCTCCTGCCGATACTCCAATACTTTCGAATACCAAAATATTCGTCCAACCACAATCAGAACGCGCGGGCATCCTTCAGGTGACGGATGCGCGGGACACGAGGGGGTGGAAAGCTCGGACTCGTTACGGCTGATTTGCCTCGGGGAGGGTGACGGGATGAGTTCCGCGAAGATCAGGGTTTGGCTGCTGGCAGGGGCTGCGCTGACCGGCGCCGCGCTTGCGGCGTCGCCGGTGGCGGCGGCGGTGACGACCACCGTCTTCAAGGCGTCGATATTTGACAGCTATGGCGACCCGGCGCTCTTCGATTTGCCCGGTGACTCGCTGAATGGTCGTGAGGCGATCCTCAGCTTCTCGTTCGATCCTGATACAGCCGGTTCCAATCGTCAGACCGGAGCGGACAGTGACTTGGTATCGGGCGATTCGTTTTCGGGAACTACCTCGCCATTCACGTCCGCATCAATGACAGTAAACGGAAAGACCGTGAGTTTCGGATTCGAATATGCATCATCCGCTCAAAATCTCCGCTTTTCAGATCAAAGTCAGGTCAGGCGGGACGTCCGTTCTTATGAAGAGAACCCTTATTTCGACACCATTCTCAGCATTACGGCAGCGGCCGGCGCCGATGTATTTCCCGTAAGTCTCGAGACGGGCATACCTCTGACGGCAACCGGTGGAGAGGGGGGCTTCTCCTACGTCCAATGCGCGTCGCCGTGCACGGAGTACGTCACCTATTTCGGTGGAAAGTTTCTTCCGACTTCGGTTGAAACCCCCGGGACGATCGTTCCGCCAGTTCCGCTCCCCGCCGCGCTGCCGCTGCTGGTCACGGGCTTCGGCGGGCTCGGCTTCGTCGCGCGACGGCGGCGCGCTCACGGCTGACGCCGCGGGGCCGCGCCCGGCCGGGGTGGGCGGGCGCGGCACCGGTTCACGCCGGCCCGAACATGCGCTCGATCTCGTCGAACACCAGGTCGATGAGCTCGCCGCGGGCTTCGCGGCCGGTGAAGTTGAGCCGCCAGCCGTTCGGCGTCTGCTCGCGCCAGATGTTGAGACCCTGACGCGGGTGGGACAGGCGGCGGGGATGTCCGACCCGGCCGCCCCTGGCTTCGGGCGGGATCGGATCGGAGGTCTCGGCCTCGACGAGGATCGGCAGGAGCACCGACCACTGGCCGGGTCCGGTCTTCTCGCGGCTCTCGCGCAGCGCGTGGCGCATCAGGTCGCCGTAGCCCTTGGAGAGCGCGGCGGCGACGCGCAGGCACTGGCGCAGCGACCAGGTCTGCGGCGCGGCGAGCTCGTCGATCATCTCCTCGACGAGGCGCGCCAGGGTGCGCAACCGGGAGCGCTTGGCCGAACCGGCCGAGGCGTAGAGCCCGTCGACGGCCTCCTCGAGCGAGGCGAAGACGCCGCGGTCGCGGGCGGTGACGGCGATGGACCCCTGCTCCCAGGGCGAGAGCTCGGCGCGCACGGCGTTCTCCTCGACCATGGCGGCGTAGGCCGCGGCGATGCTGGCGGGCTGGCGCACGAAGGCCGGGATCGCCGCGTACTCGCCGCGGCGGTTGATCTCGCGCATCTCCCGGAAGGCGGCGAAGCGGCGGTAGCCGGAGATGATCGCGTAGCGCAGCGGCTCGCCGGCGAGCGGGAAGACCTCGATGGGCATGCGCAGGCCGCCGCGGGCGATCGAGGTGCGCAGCTCCATGAGCTCGTCCTCGTCGAGGCAGGCGCGGTCGCGGGCGAGCGCGTCGGCGTCGATCTCGTCGAGCGGGATCAGGACGACCTGGTCGGGGTTGGGATCGGAAAGCGAATCGGTCATGGGCGGCTCCGCGCGGCGGGATCTGGCGCGGCACAATAACCCGGTCGGCGGAGGTGTTGCGCGAGACCGCGTCCGAGCGCGCGGCGCTTCAGCGGCGTTCCAGCGTGACGGCGAAGGAGACGCCGCCGCCCTCGCCGATGCCGCGGTAGACGAGATGCATCGCGCCGTCGCGGAGCGCGCCCTCGAAGAAGCCGGTGTTGGCGGCTTCTGGGGCAGGGCCCATCTCGACGATGGAGAGCCGGGTGACGTCGAAGGGGTAGAGCGTGCCGGTGGCCGTTTCGATCGTCCATTCGGCGGCGCCCACCGGGCGCCAGCGTTTCTGCACCCAGAAGAGGTTGTCCTCCTGCTTGGTGATCCGCAGCTCGAGCTCCGCCTCACGCGACTGGCCCTGGAAGATCGGGTGGCCGTCGGGAAAGGCGACCGTGTAGGTCCCGGTCCAGACGCCGACGATGTCCGGGTAGGTCTGCGCGGCGCCGTCGAGCGGCAACGTCAGCAGGAGTGCGACCAGAAGGCGGCGGATCATGGCGGGGCGGGCTCGGGCGACGGCGAGCGGAATGTGGATCCGGAATCGCCGCCCTGTCAACCAGAAGGTGAAGGCGTCAACCGGCGCGGGAGGGAAGGCTGGCGAGGATGGCGCGAGCGGCGGCGACCGGGTCGGGCGCGGCGATGATCGGGCGGGCGACGACGATGTGGTCGGCGCCGGCGGCGATGGCCTCGGCCGGGGTGGCGACGCGCTTCTGGTCGCCCAGCGGGCTGCCGGCAGGCCGCACGCCGGGGGTGACGATCAGCCGGCCGCGCGCCTCGGGCAGGGCGCGGATCGCGGCGGCCTCGGCGGGGCTGGCGATCACCCCGTCGGCGCCGGCGGCGAAGGCGCGGGCGGCGCGCTCGACCACGAGCTCGGCGACGTCGCCCGGGCGGATAAGCGCTGCGTCGAGGTCGGCGCGGTCGAGCGCGGTCAGGATGGTGACCGCGAGGATGCGGGTGCGCGCGGCGCCGCGGCCCTCGACGGCGGCCGACACCACGTTGGGATCGCCGTGCACGGTCAGGAAGTCGGGGCCGAAGCCCGCGACGCCGCGGGTCGCGGCGGCGACGGTGGCGGGGATGTCGAAGAGCTTGAGGTCGAGGAACACCCGCTTGCCCTCGTCCATCAGCTCGCCCGCCACGGCGAGCCCGCCGCCGGTCAGCAGACCGAGGCCGATCTTGTAGAAGCCGACAGTGTCGCCGAGCCGGCGGGCGAGCTCGAGGCATTGCAGGGCGTCGGGCAGGTCGAGGCCGACGATCAGCCGGTCGTCGGGCATGGGCGGGTCCCTCCGGAGCGGTGCGCGCGAGACGAGTGCCCCGCGCCGGGCCCGGGGTCAAGGGCCGGGCCGCGCGCGCGGCGGCCGCCGTTCCCCGGGGGCGCCGCCAGGTTTGGCGCCGGCGGGACGGGCGGCTCAGAAGTCGAAGCTGGCGGTGAGCACGAGCCGGGCCGGGTCGACGTTCGAATCGTGCAGGCGCAGGTCGAGCGTCGCGGTGTCGGCGAAGGTCCGGGAGACGCCGATGGCCCCGTAAACCTTGTCGCCGTCGAAGCCGAGCGACCCGAAGTCCGCGCCGGCGACCCCGTCGACGTAGAGATCGAAGGGCGCGGCGATCCCTGCGGTCGCCTCGAGCCAGGTCGTCTCGGCCTCGGGGTCCCAGTAGAACGCTGCCCCGACCTCGGCCGCGTCGCCGAGCGGGGCGGCGGCCCCTAGCAGGATCTCGCCGCAGCAGTCGCCGGTCTCGTCGTAGAAGTAGCGGATGTAGCCGATGTCGAAGCTGATGTCGCCGAGCTCCGGCCTGACGCCGGCATAGAGGTCGAGCTCGAAGCGGTCGCCGTCGAGATCGACGGTCGAGCCCCAGGCGCCGGCGTAGAAGACGCTGAACGCGCCCTCGACATAGCCCTGCACCGCCGGCTTGTCGTCGGACTGGGTCACGCCGCGGAAGATGTAGTTGGAGGTGGCGGCGACGCCCCACGAAAACTCGGGCGGCTCCTGGGCCTGGGCCTGGGCGGCGGTGGTCGCGGCGGCAAGAAACGTGGCGGCGAGCGGCAGGCGAAGGGACGATGTCATGATGGTCTTTCCCGGAATCGGCGGGCCCGCATACAGCCGGACGAGGCGGAACGGAAGGTCCCTCGTGCGGCGGGCGCGGGAGCGGCGCGCTCCGGATCGACGGACGCGGCGGAGAGTGTCATAAAGTCATCACTGTAATTCTGCGGGCGGGGCGGCTATCGCGCAGGCGACCGGCTTATCCGAACCACCCGTCGACCGGTCTGCGAGCAGGAGAAAACCATGCGGATAGCGGTGCTTGGCGGCGACGGCTTCGTGGGATGGCCCACCTCGCTGCATCTCTCCGACCTCGGCCACGAGGTCACGATCATCGACAACCTCAGCCGGCGCTGGATCGACACCGAACTCGGGGTGCAGTCGCTGACGCCGATGGATTCGATCCAGGAGCGCTGCCGGATCTGGCGCGAGACCACCGGGCGCACGATCGCCTTCCACCTGCTCGACCTCGCCAAGGAATACGAGCGGCTGAAGTCCTGGATCGCCGAGAACGAGCCCGAGGCGATCATCCACTTCGCCGAGCAGCGCGCCGCGCCCTATTCGATGAAGTCCGACCGGCACAAGGTCTACACGGTCTCCAACAACGTCAACGCCACCCACAACCTGCTGACCGCGCTGGTGGAGACCGGGGTGGACGCGCATCTGGTGCATCTCGGCACCATGGGGGTCTACGGCTATTCGAGCGTCGGGGCGGCGATCCCGGAGGGCTATCTCGACGTCGAGGTGGAGACGCTGGCCGGCGCGAAGGCGCGCCAGCAGATCCTCTATCCGACCCGGCCGGGCTCGGTCTATCACATGACCAAGTCGCTCGATCAGATCCTGTTCCAGTTCTACGCCCAGAACGACGGGGTGCGCATCACCGACCTGCACCAGGGCATCGTCTGGGGCACGCACACCGACCAGACCCGCCGGCACGACCAGCTGATCAACCGCTTCGACTACGACGGCGACTACGGCACGGTGCTCAACAGGTTCCTGATCCAGGCGGCGATCGACTATCCGCTGACGGTGCACGGGACCGGCGGGCAGACGCGGGCGTTCATCCACATCCAGGATTCGGTGCGCTGCGTCGAGCTGGCGCTCGGCGACGCGCCGCGGTCCGGCGACCGGGTGCGGATCTTCAACCAGATGACCGAGACGCACCGGGTGCGCGACCTGGCGACGCTGGTCGCGGGGCTGACCGGCGGGCGGGTGGCCTATCTGCCGAACCCGCGCAAGGAGGCCGACGAGAACGATCTGGTGGTGCGCAACGACAGGTTCCTTGCGCTCGGGCTCGAGCCGACGACGCTGGCCGACGGGCTTCTGACCGAAATCGTCGAGGTCGCGCGCAAGTTCGCCCATCGCATCGACCGCAAGCGGGTGCCGGCGCTCTCGGCCTGGACGAAGGAGCTCGCCGAGCGGCTGGAGACCGACCCCGAGGGACGGCGGCTGCGCAAGGTGTCCTGAGCGGAGCCGTGGACGCCGGCGCCTGCGCCTATGTCACCCTGGTCACCAACGCCGACTATGCGACCGGCGCCCGGGCGCTGATCCGCTCGCTGCGCCTGGCCGGGACGGCGGCGGACATCGTTGTCCTGCACACCGGCGGCGTCGCCGCCGGCGCGCTGGACGGGCTGGCGGCGCTCGGGGCGCGGCTGATCGCCGTCGACCTGCTGCCCACCTCGGAAGCCTTCGACGCCGCGCACGCCCGCGCGCAGATCCATGGCCGCAACCCGTTCACGCGGGGCGAAAAGCCGGCCTTCCATACGCCGCTCGACAACTTCGCCAAGCTGCGGCTCTGGGAGCTGCCCTATGAGCGGGCGGTCTTTCTCGACGCCGACACGCTGGTGCTGCGATCGATCGACCGGCTGTTCGACTACCCCGAGTTCTGCGCGGCCCCCAACGTCTACGCCGATCTCGGCGACTTTCATCGCATGAATTCGGGCGTCTTCACGGCGCGGCCCGATCGGGCCACCTTCGCGGCCATGCTCGCTGCGCTCGACGCGCCCGGGGCGTTCTGGCCGCGCACCGACCAGAGCTTCCTGCAGAGCTTCTTTCCCGACTGGAACGGGCTGCCGGTCTTCGACAACATGCTCCAGTACGTGTGGTTCAACCTGCCGGGCCTCTGGGACTGGGGCGCGATCCGCGTGCTCCACTACCAGTACGAGAAGCCCTGGCAGACCCCGCATCCGAAGGCGGCGGAGCTGGGGCCGCTGATCGAGTTGTGGCGCGCCTACGCCGGCGACGGGCCGGCGCCGGACCTCGCCGCCCTGCCCCCGCCCGCCGCTTGAGGATCGCGGTCACCGGAGCGTCGGGCTTCGTCGGGCGCTTCGTCGTTCTGGCGGCGCAGGAGGCCGGCCACGAGGTCCTGGCGCTCGGGCGGAAGCCGCCGCCGGCCGGGCTCCTGCCCGGCGCCGTGAAGTTCCGCCCCTTCGAGCTCGGCGGCGCGGCGCCCGACATCACGGGCTGCGAGGCGGTGGTGCACGCGGGCTTCGATCATGCGCCCGGACGCTATCGCGGCGGCGAGGGCGATGATCCGGCGGGCTTCGTCAGCCGCAACCGCGACGGTTCGATGGCGCTGCTGGCGGCCGCGGGGGCCGCCGGGGCCGGGCGGTTCGTCTTTCTCTCCTCGCGGGCGGTGTACGGGCGCCAGCCCCCGGGCTTGGCACTGACCGAGACGACGCCGCCGCGGCCGGACACGCTCTACGGCGAAGTGAAGCTCGCGGTGGAGCGGGAAGTTCTGGCCGCGCGGCTCTGCGGCGTCGTCCTGCGGGCCACCGGGGTCTACGGTCCGACGAGAGCGGGACGGCCGCACAAATGGGCGGGGCTGTTCGCGGACTTCGCCCGTGGCGCGCCGATCGCGGCGCGGGTGGGCACGGAGGTGCACGGCGCCGACCTGGCCGCGGCCGCGCTGCTCGCGCTCGAGTCGCCGCGGGAAACCGTGTCGGGCGCGGTGCTCAACGTCTCCGACATCCTGCTCGACCGCCGCGAGCTTCTGGAAACCTATGCGCGGGTGAGCGGCGTCGCCGGCGAACCGCCCGAGCGGGCAGACGCCGCGAGGTTCAACGTCATGGCGACGGACAGGCTGCGGGCGCTCGGCTGGCGGCCGCGCGGGATGGGGGGGCTTGCGCCGGCGCTGCGGGAGATGCTCGCCGGCGCCTGAGTTCAGAAACAAGAACGGCCCGCAAGCGCGGGCCGTCCAACGTCGTTCGATCGCCCGATCGATCAGGAGGCGGCGTCCGCCGTGCCCTCGATCGCCTTCGCGCCGCGGCCGATCTCGATCTTGCGCGGCTTCAGCGCCTCGGGCACCTCGCGCACCAGATCGATGTGGAGAAGGCCGTTCTCGGTCGCGGCCGCCTCGGCGCGGACGTGGTCAGCGAGCTGGAACCGGCGCTCGAAGGCGCGGGTCGCGATGCCGCGGTGCAGGAAGGTCGCGCCCTCCTCACTCTCGGTTTCGGACTTGCGGCCGCTCACGATGAGCTGCCCCTCGCGGGCCTCGATGCTCAGTTCGTCCTCGGCGAAGCCGGCCACCGCGATGGTGATGCGGTAGGCGTCATCGCCCGTCTTCTCGATGTTGTAGGGCGGATAGGTGGTCTGGCCGACGTCGGCCGACATCACCTGGTCGAGCACGTTGGCGAGACGGTCGAAGCCGACGGTCGAACGGTAGAGGGGAGTGAAGTCAAAGTGACGCATGATGCATCCTCCGTTTGAAGCGATACAGGTTTCGGGTCTTCGCAGCCGACAGACCCCGGTCTTTCAGCGCCCGACCCCTGCTGGGCGTCGGACAGGTCGGATGTGGGAAGCCGCGCCGCCGCTTTCAAGATCCGCGCGCGCAGGCGCAGGCGGGAGCGCCGCCAAGAGCGGCTCGAGCCGTGGCGCGAGCGCGGCGGCGAGCGCGATGTCGCGGCCCGCGGCGTCGACGCCCTGCGCGGAGACCACCGCCACGACCCGCGACCGACCGGGGGCGAGGACCGGGGCGCCGGAAACCCCGAAGGTGACGGCGCAGTCCAGCGCGACGACCGCGCCGTCGTTGGCCACGAGCGCGCAGTCCTCGCGCAGCGACGGGGCGTAGGCGCGATCGCGGCCGTAGGCGACGATGGCGTAGGGGCCCGGGGCCGCGATCGCGCCGACCGGAATGGGGACGGCGGCCTCCGCGGCGGTCGGCGCGTCGAGGCGCAGGAGCGCGACGTCGGCCCCGACGACCCCGAGCGCCACCTCGCGGTCGTAGACGTAGTCGGGCGGAACGGCGGTCGCCGCCACGCCGCGCAGGGCGGCGTAGGCGTCGCGCCACTGGCCGATGACGAACTTCATCTCCGCGGGCGGCGCGCGGCGCCCGGTCCTGGGGTTGAAGAGGCAGTGCGCGGCCGTGAGCGCCACGTCGGGCGCGATCAGCGTCGCGGTGCAGTGGCGGTTGCCGGCGACGTTGAGACGTCCGACCGCGCGGAAGGCCGCGGCCTCGGCGACGTCGAGGATGCGCTGCCGCGGGGCCTGGGCCGCGGCGGTCGCCCCGAGGCAGAGCGCCAGCGCCGCCGCGAGGGCGGCCGGCCTCACCGTCCGGCGAGCGCCCGCGGCTTCGGCCCGCCGGTCGCCCAGTCGAGCAGTTCGGCGGTGTGCACCACCGGGACCTCGGTGGCCGCGCCGATCTGCATCATGCAGCCGATGTTGCCCGCGGCGATCACTTCGGGCCTGCGCTCCTCCAGCGTCGCCACCTTGCGCGCCTTCAGCTGTCCCGAGATCTCGGGCTGCATGAGGTTGTAGGTCCCCGCCGACCCGCAGCACAGATGCGCGTCGCGCGGCTCGACAACCTCGAAGCCCGCCGCCTTCAGGAGATCCTTGGGATAGGTCTTGATCTGCTGGCCGTGCTGGAGCGAGCAGGCCGCGTGATAGGCCACGCGCATCCCCGGGGCGGCGCTCCCGTTCAGGCCCAGATCGACCATGACCTCGGAGATGTCCTTGGCGAGTTCGGACACCCGCGCGGCGTCCGCGGCGAGCGCCGCGTCCTCCTGGAACATGTAGCCGTAGTCCTTGACCGTCGTGCCGCAGCCCGAGGTGTTGATCACGATGGCGTCGAGCCCGCCGGCGCGGTCCTCGGCGGCCCAGGCGCGGATGTTGCGCGCCGCGGTGGCGTGGCTCTCGGCGGTCTTGCCCATGTGATGGGTGAGCGCGCCGCAGCAGCCCATGCCCTTCGCGATCACCACCTCGCAGCCGTGCCGTGTCAGCAGCCGGATGGTCGATTCGTTGATGTCGGTATTGAGCGCGCGCTGGGCGCAGCCGGTCATCAGCGCCACCCGCCTGCGCCGGGCGCCCTGCGCCGGGAACACCTGCGGGTCGTCCATGCGGCTCGGCGGCGGGATGTCCTTCGGCGCCATCTCGAGCATGGCGCGCAGCCGCGCGTCCGGCATGAGGCGGGCGAACGGCCGCCCGATCTTGGCGCCGAGAAGCGCGAGCCGGAACCGTGTCGGATAGGGCAGGATCCGGGCGAGCGTCCAGCGCAGCACCCTCTCGAAGACCGGGCGCCTGTAGGTCTGCTCGATGTATTCGCGGGCGTGATCGACGAGGTGCATGTAGTGCACGCCCGAGGGACAGGTGGTCATGCAGGCCAGGCAGGACAGGCAGCGGTCGATGTGCTTGACGGTCTTCGCATCGGCCGGCCGGCCTGTCTCGAGCATGTCCTTGATCAGATAGATGCGCCCGCGCGGGCTGTCGAGTTCGTCCCCGAGGACCTGGTAGGTCGGGCAGGTGGCGGTGCAGAAGCCGCAGTGCACGCAGGTGCGCAGGATCTTGTTCGCCCGGGCGGTGGCGGGGTCGGCGAGCTGTTCGGCGGTGAAGTTCGTCTGCATCGCGGCTATCTCCCCAGGGCCAGGTTGCCGGCGACGAACGCCAGCGCGACGACCCCCAGCATCACCGCGCCGTAGAGCGCGGCCGCGTCCTGACGCAAGAACAGCCGGATACCCTGGGCGACGGCCGCCATGCCGACGCCGACCACGGCGCTGGAGATCAGGATGCGGGGGAAGGCGCCGCCCTCGCCGCCGCCGACGGCGAGCCAGGCGACGCCGGCGGCCGCCAGCGCCACGGCGATGCCGATCGCCGAAGGCGCGCCGCGCGGCAGCAGCGCCAGCGACGCGAAGACCGCGAGGGCGACGCCGAGCAGGACGAGGATCATGCCGCCGCCGCCACGGCCGCGCCGAAGACGCCGGCGGGATCGAAGCGCCGGCGCAGGCCCTCCGAGAGCGCGGCGACCGACGCCGGCTCGGGGTGCAGGGCGCCCCAGCGCGCCCGGGTCTCGGCGTCGGCGCGGACCAGCGTGGCGTGGCCGCCGATCCCGGCCAGCGCGGCGCGCACGTCGAGTTCGGACGGCGCGCGCGCCCAGACGAGGCCGCCAGCCCAGTCCAGGACGAGTTCGGCCTCCGGCAGCGCCGCCGCCACCCGGGCCCCGTCCGTTGGCTTCACGGAGACGCGCCAGACCGCGCCGGGCCCGTCGGCGAGACCGGCGGCGTCGCGGAGCCAGGCCCAGTCGCCGGGCCCCTCGACCACGCGCGCCGCGCCGAACCGGCCGAGCGCGCGGGTCAGTTCGCGGGCGCGATGCGCGACCGAGGCCGCGAAGCCCTCGACGCGGATCAGCGTCGCCGAACCCTCGCCCAGCCCGCGGGGCGCGTGGGCGGCGCCGGTGACCTCGTAGGGGGTCGCCGTGGCGGTGGTCATCGCCGCGATCGCGGTCGGGACATCAAGGCCGCCAAGCGTCACGGTCGCGGTGGCTTCCGGCTTCGGCAGCACCTTGAAGGCGACCTCGGTGATCGCCCCGAGCGTGCCGCGGCTGCCCGCCATCAGCCGGACAAGATCGAGGCCGGTCACGTTCTTCATGACCCGGCCGCCGCTCTTGACGATGGTCCCGGCCCCGTCGACGAAGCGCACGCCCAGCATGGCGTCGCGGCAGGCCCCGGCCTGCAGGCGGCGTGGACCCGAGGCGTTGGTCGCGACCATGCCGCCGATGGTCGGCGCGCCGTTGGAGCCGGTGAGCGGCCGGGCGTCCCAGGGCTCGAAGGGCAGCATCTGGCCCTCCGCGTCGAGCATCGCCTCGATCTCGGCAAGCGGCGTTCCGGCCCGCGCGACGAGGGTGAGCGCGCCGGGCTCGTAGAGGACGACGCCGGTCAGCCCCGCGACGCTCAGGGTCTCGCCCGTCGCCGCGCCCGCGCCGCGGGTGCCGCCGCCGCGCACCGCGAGCCGGCGACGCCCTGCGGCGGCGGCGCGCACGATCCCCGCGAGATCCGCTTCGGTTGTCGGGACATGGTCGGGCATTGCGGCTTCCTTGCGGCGGCGCGCGGGCGGGCGGGGCGGCGGTTGCGCGGTTTCAGGCGGCCCGACGCGCGGCGCTGTCCGCGAGCGGGAAGACCTTGGCGGGGTTGAGCAGCCAGCGCGGGTCGAACACGTCCTTGACCGCCATCTGGGCGGCGAGGTCCTCGGCGGCGAACTGCACGCCCATCAGGTCGCGCTTCTCGACGCCGACCCCGTGCTCGCCGGTCAGGCATCCGCCCACCTCGACGCAGAGGCGCAGGATGTCGGCGCCAAGCGCCTCGGCCTTGGCCAGCTCGCCCGGCGCGTTGGCGTCATAGAGGATCAGGGGATGCATGTTGCCGTCGCCGGCGTGAAAGACGTTGGCGACCGCAAGGCCGTAGGCGCGCGCCAGATCCTCGGTGCCGCGCAGCACCCGCGGCAGTTCGCCGATCGGGATGGTGCCGTCGAGGCAGATGTAGTCGGCGACCTGTCCGACGGCGCCGAAGGCGGCCTTGCGGCCCTTCCAGATCAGCGCCGATTCCGCCGCGCTGGCGCTCTCGCGCACTTCCAGCGGGTCGTGGCGGCGGGCGATCTCGACGATCCGGGCGAGCTGTTCGGCGATCTCGGCCTCGGAGCCCTCGACCTCGACGATCAGGAGCGCGCCGACATCGGGGTAGCCGGCATGGGCGAAGTTCTCGCAGATCCGGATGCAGGGGCGGTCCATGAACTCGATCGCCACGGGAAGCACGCCGGAGCGGATGATGTCGGCCACGCAGGCGCCGGCGATCTCGGAGGTCTCGAAACCCAGCAGCACCGGCCGCGCGCCCTCGGGCTTCTTCAGGATGCGCAACGTCGCCTCAGTGACGACGCCGAGCTGGCCCTCCGAGCCGCAGACGAGGCCGAGCAGGTCGTAGCCCGGCGCGTCGAGATGCGGGCCGCCAAGCTCGATCACCGTCCCGTCCATCAGGACCATGGTCACGCCGAGAAGGTTGTTGGTGGTGACGCCGTACTTCA
This sequence comes from uncultured Alphaproteobacteria bacterium, assembly GCA_963700835.1. Lineage (GTDB taxonomy): Bacteria > Pseudomonadota > Alphaproteobacteria > Rhodobacterales > Rhodobacteraceae > Amaricoccus. The sequence continues at coordinate 60,374 of CAVOZD010000004.1, read as the reverse complement.
GGCAGTGCGCGCCGCCCGAGTTCATCGCGACGTTGCCGGCGATGGCGCAGGCGAGCTGGCTCGACGGGTCGGGCGCGTAGAAGAAGTCCTCGTGCTCGACGGCCCCGGTCACCGCCAGGTTGGTCATCCCGGACTGGACGCGGATGAAGCGGTTGTCGAAGTCGGTCTCGAGCACGCGATTGAGCCGCGCCACCCCCAGGATCACGCAATCCGCGGTCGGCAGCGCGCCGCCGGCGAGGCTGGTGCCCGCGCCGCGGGGCACGACGGGCACGCCCTCCTCGAAGCAGACCCGCAGGACCGCGGCCACCTCCTCGGTCGAGGCGGGCAGCACGGCGGCGAGCGGCGGGCAGCGGTAGGCGGTGAAGGCGTCGCATTCGTAGGCCTTCACTTCGGTGTCGTCATGGATGACGGCGTCGGCCGGCAGCACCGCGCTCAGCCGCCGCACGATGTCCGACTTGCGCGCGATCACGCTCCGGTCGGGTTCGGGCATCTGCATCGACATGGGCGCCTCCGGTTCTCTCGGTTGCAGACCGGCTCAGCGTATTACCAGTCCGGCGGGTTGCCAATCGCTTTGATCGCGCGTCATCGGCCCTCGACGCGCCAGGCCGCGAAGACGAGGCCGGCGGACAGGAGCAGCATCAGCCAAGGTGGCGCGAGCTCGACCTGGCGGATGTCGCGCACCTGGTAGGCCCGGCGATCGACGAGGCCGATCCAGCCGCGCCCCTCGGCCACCCGTCCCTCCTGGACGAGCCTCACGTCGGGCTGTCCGTCCTCCAGCCGCAGCACGCCGCCGCCGGTGGCGGCCGCGGTCGGCTCGAGGATCGCCTCGGTCGAGACCGGGTCGCGGAACTCGCGCGGGGCCGCGAGGCCCATCACCGCGACCGCACTCTGGTCGCCGTTGCGGAGGGTCCAGACGCCCTGTTCGGCGTCGTCGATGCGGGCCTCGAAACGCCCAGGCGCGACCTCGACAAGCGCGATCTCCCGCTCCTCGCCCGAGGGACTGGTTGCCACGACCGGGGCGACGTCGTCCGAGAGCGTGCGGCGCGTGATCGCGATCCCCCCGGCGTCGCCGACGCCGGCGAGCACCTCCTCCTCGAGCTCGGGCTCCTTCATCAGCCAGTGCGCCAGTCGCCGCAGCAGCTCCATCTGCGGCCCGCCGCCCTCGAAGCCGCGGCTCCAGAGCCAGGCCTCGTCGGAGGTGAGCACCGCGACGCGGCCCTCGCCCTCGCGCTCCAGGACGAGAAGCGGCCGCGCATCGGGCCCCTCCATCACCACCTGGCCGTCCGGGGCGAGCACGTCGACCATGCGGAACCAGCGACCCCAGCCCGGCGTGCCGTCGGCCTCCGCGGGACGCGGCGCGTGCTCCTCCAGCTCGGCCGTCACCGGATGGCGGTGGCCGGTCTGGGAGATGCGCGGATGGAAGCCCTGCTCGATCACCCGCGCGGTCGGGCTGACGGGCAGCACTTCCGCCAGCGGCGAGCGATAGAGGCTCTCGGCCCCGGCGAAGTCGTCGCCCGCCGCGATCAGGAGCGCTCCGCCGTCGCGCACGTAGCGGGCGATGTTCTCGAAATAGCTCGGCGGCAGGATCCCGCGCCGCTTGTAGCGGTCGAAGATGATCAGGTCGAACTCGTCGACCTTCTCCATGAACAGCTCCTGGGTCGGGAAGGCGATCAGCGAGAGCTCGAAGACCGGCACGAAGTCCTGCTTCTCCGGCGGGCGCAGGATGGTGAAGTGCACGAGATCGACGGCGCTGTCGGACTTCAGCAGGTTGCGCCAGGTGCGCTCGCCGGCGTAGGGCTCGCCGGACACCAGCAGCACGCGCAGCCGGTCGCGCACGCCGTTTATCGACACGATCGCGGCGTTGTTGCGTTCCGTCAGCTCGCCCTCGACACCCGGCGTGGAGATCTGGAGCACGTTCACCCCGCCCCGCTCGAGGGCGAAGGGGAGCGTGACGCTGCGGTTGATCGGCGCGTCGAACTCCACCGGAGCGCCGGCGTCCAGCGCGATCGAGACCCGCGCGAAGCCGCCGTCCCCGGGCGCCGCGCCGAGGTCCTCGACCTTGAGAACGATGTCCACGGGCTCGCCGACGATCGCGAAGGCCGGCGCGGTCTCCACGGTCACCCGCCGGTCCCAGTCCTCGGCGGACCCGGTCAGGAGCGTGTGAACCGGGGCGGGAAACGCGCCGAGCGCCTCGGGGTCGTGGACCTGGCCGTCGGTCACGAGGATGGCGCCGGCGACGCGGTCGGCGGGCAGTTCGGACACCGCCTCCGACAGCGCCCGCATCAGCAGCGTGCCGTCCTCGCCCCGGTCGGACACGCGGATCTCGCGCACTTCCATCGGGGCCCCGCCGCCCAGGCTCTCCAGTTCGGCCCGCAGGCCGGCGAGCGCCGAGTTCGAGGGCGGCCTCCCGGCCGTCGAGGCGGTTGCTGGCGGTCTCGTCGAGGGCGACGAGGGCGATGTTGCTGACCGGGGCGCGGTCCTCCTGGCGCCAGGACGGGGCGGCGAGCGCAAAGAGGACGACGGCCGCGGCGAGGGCGCGGAGCCACCATCCGGCGAGCCCGCGCCAGAGCGCGACGAGAACCGCCGCCAGAGCGAGCGCCGCGACGGCGACGATCAGCGCCAGGGGAACCAGCGGGTCGAAGACGATGGCTTCCGACATCTACTGGCCCAGCCGATCGAGCAGCGCCGGCACGTGCACCTGGTCGGATTTGTAGTTGCCGGTCATGACGTACATGATGAGGTTGACCCCGAAGCGGATCGCGATCTCGCGCTGGCGTTCGCCGGCGATGCCGCGCCCGACCGGATAGAGCGGCTGGCCGTTCTCCGCCACAGCCCAGGCCGAGGCCCAGTCGGCGCCGCCGATCACCACCGGGCTCACCCCGTCGTTGAGGTTGCGGAACGGCATGCCCTCGACCTCCTCGGCGTTCGGCGCGGCCTCGACCCAGACCTCGCCGCCGAGATGTCGGCCGGGAAACTCCTGCAGCAGGTAGAAGGTGCGGGTCAGCACGTGATCGCTGGGCGCGGGCTCGAGCGGCGGGATGTCGAGCCTGAGGGCGATCCGCTGCAGGGCGCGGCCGTTCGGCGTCGCCCCGTCGATCACGCCGCGCATGTCGGCGTCCTTGGTGTCGAAGAGGATCATGCCGCCGTAGCGCAGGAAGTCGTTGAGCTTGGCGTAGGCCGTCTCCGACAGGGAGGCCTGGCCATCGGTGACCGGCCAGTAGAGAAACGGGTAGAAGGCGAGCTCGTCGGTCTCGAGGTCGACGCCGACCGGCTCGGCCGGCTCGATGGCCGTGCGGTTGAAGAGCTCGCGGGAGAGGCCGTAGAGCCCGGCCCGGCTGACCTCGTCGATGCGCGGGTTGCCGGTCTCGACATAGGCGAGCACCGTCTGGTTGGCGGCGTAGATGGCCTTTGCGTCGTCGCCGGGCGCGGCTTCCTGCGCGGCGGCGGGGTCTGGCGTCGCGGCGAGGACCGCCAGCGCGAGGATCGCGGCGGCTGCGGCCGGACGCGCCGCTACACGGCCGTTGCGCAGGCGCCCCGACGCGAGCAGCGTCGCGAGCACGTCGAGCGCCAGGAGCGCAAGCGCGAGCGAGAGGAGCCACGGACCGAGCCGGGTCTCCTCGGGACGCTCCAGCGCCTCGAGTACGACCGCGTCGGGCAGCGCCGCCAGGGGGGCGAGGCTGTCATCGGCGCGCATCACGTTGAGCGCCGCGCGCCGGTCTCCGCTCGCGTAGATCCCCGGCGGCATGTCGCGGGAGGGCCGCTCGGTCGCCAGCGCCGCGCCGGCGACGCCGGCCACAAGGCTTGGGGTCTGCGGTTCGCCGAAACCGTCGAGCACCTGCACCGGGCTCCAGACCGCGCCCTCGAGCGCCTGCTGGTCGCCCGCGAAGCCGCCCGCGCTCTGGCTGAGGCGTTCGAGCATCCGCACGAACAGCCCCGACAGCGGCAGGCTCGACCATTCGGCGTTGGCGGTGACGTGGAACAGCACGACCCGCCCTTCGCCCGCATCGCGCCCGGTCACCAGCGGCGTGCCGTCCTCGAGCGTGGCCATCACCCGGCCGGGCAGATCGGGATCGGGCTGGGCCATCACCTGGGCCGAAATGTCTACATCCGCGGGCACCTCGAGACCTTCGAAGGGACCGCCTTCGGGGAAGGGGCGCAGCTTTCGGGGCGCGCCCCAGGACATTGCCCCGCCGACCGAGCGCCCGCCGGCGCGCAGTCGCACCGGCAGCAGCGGGTCCTCGTCGATCTGGCCGACGCCGGAACGCGCCAGGCGAGGTCCGGCGAACCGCACCAGCACTCCGCCCGCCTCGACCCATTCGGTGACCGCGGCGGTCTCGGCGGCGCTCAACCCGCCCACATCGGCCATGATCAGTAGGTCGGGCGCGGCGTTGAGCATTTCGGCGAGCGGCGCCTCGATCACCTCCGCGAAGGGCGACAGGGCGTTGCGCAGGTAATGGAGCGGGTCCATCAGCTCCTGGGTCTCGCTCTCGGCCCGACCGGCCATGAGCGCGACCTTTCGGCGGCGCACGCTGTCGTCTGCGAGCACGACCCCGGCGGCCGAGCGGCCGTCCGAAAGGGCGATGCGCGCCACGCGGTTTCTGAGCTCGACCGGCAGATCGAGCGTCACGTCGACGGCGGTATCGCCCTCCTCGAAGGCCGCCGCGGCGGCGCCGAGCGCGCGCTCCACCCCGTTCGGGTCCGGGCCGATCCCGGCGAGGGCGACCGGGCGGCTCCCGGCCGCGTCCGCCCGAAGCGCCGTGACGACGAGGGCGCCGTCCTCGAGCCGCGGCGGGGTCAGCGCCAGCGCCCCGGCGCCCGGGGCCACCAGCGTGACCGCGCCGCGATCCAGCAGCGCGCCGGCGAGCGTCTCCTCGCCGCCGTGACCGATGCCGTCGGTGAGCCAGAGCGTGTCGAAGGCGGTCTCCTGCGCCGCAGCCCAGTCCGCCCAGGCGGCGCGGTCCGGGGGCCACGCCTGCGGCGCAAGCCCGACGAGGCGGGCCGTCCAGTCGGAGGCGGCGCGCATCGGTGGCGCTTCTCCCGCCGCCGGCGGGGCTTCGGCCATCGAGAGCACCGCCGCCGGCCGGGCGGCGCGCTCGGCCTCGTCGAGCGCGGCCGCGACGCGGTCCATCCGGGCGCCCCAGTCCGGCGCGTCGCCCCAGCCGCCGTCGAGCAGGACGAGGAGCGGGGCGTCGCCGCCCTCGGCGCGGGGATTGAGGACCGGTCCGGAGAAGGCGAGGATCGCCGCCGCGATCGCGGCGACCCGCAGCGCCAGCAGCCACCACGGCGTGCGCTCGGGCATCCTTTCGGGATCGCGCAGACCCAGCAGGAGCCGCACGCCCGGGAACGGGCGGCGGGCCGGCGCGGGCGGGATTGCGCGCAAGAGCCACCACAGCGCCGGCAACGCCGCGAGCCCCAACAGCAGCCAGGGCGCGAGAAAGGCCACCGGTCCGAGCATCATCGGCTCACGTCCTCTCCCCGATCGCCATGTAGAGCCAGAGCAGCGCCGCGCGCGGGCTCTCGTCCGTGCGGTGCAGAAGCACCCGCCAGCCGAGCGTCCGCGCCAGTTCCTTCAGCCGGGCGCGCCGCGCCGCGAGCCGGTCGCGATAGGCGTCACGCAGGGCGCGGGCGCGCTGCGTCTCGAACTCCGTCGCTCCGGTCATGCTCTCGAAGATCACCCGACCGTCGAAGGGAAAGGCCTCCTCGGCCGGGTCGAGCACCTGCACGAAGGATCCGCGCACGCCCTGGTCGGCGGCGTGCGAGAGGATCGGCACCATGGCCTCGGGGTCGCCCAGGAAGTCCGAAAGGAACACCGCCCGGCCGCCGCGCGCCATCCTGTCCGCCGGGGGCGTCCCGTAGTCGGGACGCTCGCGGCCGAAGTCCCCTGCCAGCGCCAGCGCCATGCGGTTGAGCTGCGCCCGGCCGCTGCTCGGCGGGCTGGCCTCGGTGCCCATGAGCGACACCCGCTCCCCCGCGCCGGTCAGCAGGACCGAGAGCGACAGGGCCAGCAGACTGGCGCGCTCGGCCTTCGACCGGGTCCCGGCGGCGGAGCGATAGTCCATCGACTGGGCGTGATCGACCCAGAGGCTGACGGTCTGCGCGGCCTCCCATTCCATCTCGCGGATGTACTGGTTGTCCGACCGGCCCGAACGGCGCCAGTCGATCTGCGACCGTGCGTCCCCGGGCACGGCCTGCCGGTACTGCCAGAAGTTCTCGCCGGTTCCGGCCCGGCGGCGGCCGTGCTCGCCCATCGCCACGGTCGCGGCCAGCCGCTCGGCCTCGGCCAGAAGCGGTGGCAGGGCGCCGGCGATCTTCTCCGCGTCGCGCCGGAGCCCGACCGGCCCCTGGGGCTTGTCGAGACCGCGCGTGGCAGGCTGGATCACGCCGCCGCCTCGACGCGCATCACGTCGCCGACGAGCCGAACGATCAGCGCCTCGAGGGTCTGGCCCTCGGCGCGGGCAGCGAAACCGAGCGCCATGCGGTGGATCAGCACCGGACGGGCGAGCGCCGCCACATCGTCGAGCCCCGGGGCGAGCCGCCCCTGGATCAGCGCGCGGGCCCGGATCGCCAGCATCAGCGCCTGGGCGGCGCGGGGCCCCGGCCCCCAGCTCACCGCCTCGGTCACCGCGGGATGGGCGTCCGCGGTCCCGGGGCGCGCGGCGCGCACCAGATCGAGGATCGCCTCGAGCACCGTCTCCCCCACGGGAAGCCGGCGCACCAGCGTCTGCGCCGCCATGAGGCCCTCGGCATCGAAAACCGGCTCGGCGGCCGCGTCCTCGACGCCGGTGGTCGCGAGGATGATCGCTCGCTCCGCGTCGCGGTCGGGGTAGTCGACGTCGATCTGAAGCAGGAAGCGGTCGAGCTGCGCCTCGGGCAGCGGATAGGTGCCCTCCTGCTCGATCGGGTTCTGGGTGGCCAGAACGTGGAACGGCCGCGGCAGCAGCCGTCGCTGGCCGGCGACCGAGACCTCGCGCTCCTGCATCGCCTGCAGGAGCGCCGACTGGGTTCGCGGGCTGGCGCGGTTGATCTCGTCGCCCAGCAGGAGCTGGCAGAAGATCGGGCCGTCGATGAAGCGGAAGGCGCGGGTGCCGTCGGCGCCGGTTTCAAGCACCTCGGCGCCGAGGATGTCGGCGGGCATCAGGTCGGGGGTGAACTGGATGCGGTGGGCGTTGAGGCCGAGCACCGTGCCGAGCGTCTCGACGAGCCGCGTCTTGGCAAGGCCCGGCACGCCCACGAGCAGCGCGTGGCCGCCACAGAGGATCGAGATCAGCGTCTGCTCGACGACCGCGTCCTGGCCGATGATTCGCCGGCGGATCATCTCGCGAGCGGAGACGAGCTGGGCGCCCGTCCGTTCGATATCGTCCACCATGTCGACCGTATCAGTCATCGCAATCCCGCCTTTCGCCTGACCGTCTTTCAATCATAACGACAATAACGTGGATGACCCGCGCGACAATGCCGAAGGCCTTCACGTTCCGGAAAGCGCGGCTCTGGCTGCGGCGGAGCGGTTTTTCCCGCGCGCCGACCGGGCTATCCTGTGGTCCGGTCGCGTCTGCATGGCGCCCAGCACGGGGGACGGACGATGAGCGGAGCGCAGGACGGCGGACCGAAGCCGCCTTCGGCGGAGTCTCTCGCGGCGGCCGCCCGGAGCGGGGCGCGGCGCGGCCCGCCGCCAGTGCACCTCTGGAACCCGCCGTTCTGCGGGGATCTCGACATGCGCATCGCCCGTGACGGGACATGGTTCTACCTCGGCACCCCGATCGGCCGGAAACCGCTGGTCAGGCTCTTCGCCTCGATCCTCAAGCGCGAGGGCGACCGATACTTCCTCGTGACCCCGGTGGAGAAGGTCGGGATCACCGTCGAGGACGCGCCCTTTGTCGCGGTCGACTTCGAGGCCGAGGGCGCGGGTCTGGGCCAGCGGCTGACCTTCCGCACCAACGTCGACGACACGGTCGCAGCCGGGCCGGAGCATGCGATCCGCGTCGCCCACGACCCCAGGACGGGCGAGCCCGCGCCCTACGTCCACGTCCGGCGCGGGCTCGAGGCGCTGATCGACCGCAAGAGCTTCTATCGGCTGGTCGACATCGCGGTCGAGGGGCCGGTGGACGGCGAGCCGCATGTCGGGCTGTGGTCGGAGGGCGTGTTCTTTCCGATCATGCCGCTCGCCGAACTGGCCCGCATCGACCAATAGGCCGGTCAGCCGTCATCGTCCGGCCCGTCGAGGAGCGGCAGGTCTAGGTCTAGCCCCTCGATCTCGCGGAGCGCGGTCCCGGCGATGCCCTGCAGGTCGCCGTACATGCCGACGGTCGCCTCCACGACCCCGCGGATCTGCGCGTCGCGCTTGGCCCAGAGCCGGGTCATCGCCTTTCGCTCGCGGTCGAGGTCGGCAGACATGTCGGTGATGCGCTCCACGATCGCCTCGACGCGATGCCGGAAGCGCGGGCCGGTGAGGTAGTCGTAGACCAGCTCCATCTTGTCGCCCTGCCCGTCCCGCGCCGCCCGCGCCTTGGCGATCTCGATGAGCGACTGGCGCAGCACCAGCGCCAGCTGCAGCGCATGGCCCGGGGCGCAGACCCAGACCCCGTCGATCTGGCCGAAGCTGTCGATGTCGCGGGGCAGCGCCCGGCTCACCAGGATCGCCACCTCCGCGCCGTTGGCGCGCTGGTCGGCGCGCAGCTTGGCCAGCCACCCGTCCGACCAGTTGCGGGTGCGCTTGCTCTCCCAGAGGATCGCGCCGGCGGCCTGGCCGGCGGGGCCGATCACCCGGTGCACCACGTCTGCGCCGCTCTCGCCCTTGGCGACCGGCTCGATCCCGTCGAGGGGAAACGCCGCGCGGATCGCCGCCTCCAGCTCCAGCTCCAGCGCCTCGCCCTGGAGCTGCTGCGAGCCCTGCTCGGCCCGCTGCTTCAGCGCCTCGATCTGGCGGGCCATCGCGGCGATCTTCTCCTCCTTTTCCGCGACCTTGAGCTTCAGCCCCTCCTCCGCCTCGGCGCGCGCCCGCGCCCGCTCGGCGCCGAGCGTCTCGGCGACGCGCTTCTCTACGGTCAGCTCGAGCTCGCGGCGCGCGTCCTCGAGCGCGCGGGTCTGGCGCAGCGCCTCGGCCTGGGCTTCCTGCGCCGCCTTCAGCTTCTCGTCGCGCGCGCGCAGGGTCTCGGAGAGCTCCGCGAGTTCGCGGGTCTTGGCCTCCAGCGCGTCGCCGAGGGCGGCGCGGGCCCTTGCGGCCTCCTCCGCCGCAACCTGCGCGCGGAGCGCCGCGACCTTGCCGGCCACCTCGGCGTCGAGCCCGCGGCGGTCCTCGGCGAGCTTGGCGCGCTCGGTCTCCAGCGCCGCCGTCCGGATCTCGGTCTCGGCGCGCGCCGCCCGGACGCGCGCCTCCATCTCCCGCCGCGTCTCGGCGATCAGCGGGGCGGCGAGCGACTCGGTCAGCCGGATCTCGGTGGCGCAGTTGGGACAGACGATGGTCGGCTCGGCCATGGCGCGGCTCAGAGGTCGAAGAAGCCCGGCCCGGCCCGGCCGCGCAGGTCGGCCGCGACATGCGCCCCGATCGCCGCCGCGTCCGAGGCCGGTCCCTGCGCCGCCTCGGCGAGCCGCTGCGCGCCATCGGGCCGCAGGATCTCGCCGCGCAGCCGCAGCCCGTCCGGCCCGAGTTCGGCCAGCCCGCCGATCGGCGTCTGGCAGGAGCCGTCGAGCCCCCGCAGGAACGCCCGCTCCGCCGCGAGGCGCACGCCGGTGTCGGCGTCGTGAATGGCGGCCAGCAGCGCCGAGACCACGTCGTCGCCGAGACGCTGTTCGATGCCGATCGCGCCCTGCGCCACCGCGGGCAGCATCTCGTCGGGACCGATCGGGTCGCGGGCGATCGCGTCGAGGCCCAGACGGTTCAGCCCGGCCATCGCGAGGAAGGTCGCGTCCGCGACGCCGTCGGCGAGCTTCTTCATGCGCGTCTGCACGTTGCCGCGGAACTCGACCACATTGAGGTCCGGGCGGCGATGGCGCAACTGGGCGCGGCGGCGCAGCGACGAGGTGCCCACGGTCGCGCCGTGGGCCAGGTCCTTCAGCGCGCCGCCGGCGAGGCTGACGAAGGCGTCGCGCACGTCCTCGCGCGGGAGGCAGCAGGTGATCCCGAGACCGTCGGGCTGTTCGGTGGGCATGTCCTTCATCGAATGGACCGCGATGTCGACGCCGCCCTCGAGCAGCGCCACCTCGATCTCCCGGGTGAAGAGCCCCTTGCCGCCGATCTCCGACAGCGGACGGTCGAGCACCATGTCGCCGGTGGTCTTGATGACCACGATCTCGAAGGCGTCGCCGGGCAGGCCATGCGCCGCGGCCAGGCGGTCGCGGGTCTCGCGCGCCTGGGCCAGCGCGAGCGGGCTGCCGCGGGTGCCGATCCGCAGGGGCCGCGAGGGATCGGGATTGGCGTGAAGCATGGCGCGCTCCCTTCTGGACTGGTGGACTATCCGCAGGGTCGCGGCGGCACAATCGAAAACCGGGCGGGAACCGGGCCCGCCCGGGGCGCGGTCAAGCGGTGCGTGGCGCAGATCAGACCGGTCGACGCCGCCGCGACCCAGCCCCGCCACGTCACACCATCAGACGAGCGACATCTCCATGAAGACCACCTTCGGCGCAAGCGCTTCCGGGAATCCGTCGGGCGCAGAAACATCGCGAAACCCCGCAGCGCGGTAGATCCGGTGGGCCCCGGTCCTCGTGTGGCAGCTGTCGAGGACCATTCGCAACGCCCCGATGGCGCGCCTCCGCCAGCAGCGCCTCGGTCAGGGGCCGACCTTTCCCATGCCGCGGTGGCCGGCGCGCACATACATGCGCTTGAGCTCCACCACGCCGCCGCCATGGGCCTGGAAGGCGACGCAGCCGACCGGCGCCTCTTCGACCCGCGCGAGCAGCAGGCAGCCATCGGGCGGTCCGAACGGACCCGGCAGGGCGGCGAGTTCGGCGTCCAGCCCCTCGAAGGTCGGAGCCTTGGCCGCGGCGTCGGGATCGAGCGCAATGGCCCAGGTGGTGAGCTCGCGCATGAGGCCTCGGGCCGCTTCGAGGTCTTGCCTCGCCTCGGCGCGTGCAAGCTTCAGCATCGCGGGTCTCCGTGTCCCACACCGTCGCGACCCTCTTGCACGGCGTGGCGGGATCCTGGCAACACACGCCGCCGCGGCCTCGGCGCGCCCGAGGAGAGGGACGCGGCCACCCTCCCTTTTCAATCGGTCAACTATCTGTAAGGTCCGGGGCGCAATCGAGGACCGGGGCGGGGCATGGCGGGATCGGATAAGCGGTTGATGCGCGCGCTGCGCGGCGAGGCGCTGTCGCCGCCGCCGGTGTGGATGATGCGCCAGGCCGGGCGCTACCTGCCCGAATACCGCGCCACGCGGACGCGGGCCGGCAGCTTTCTCGACCTGTGCTACTCGCCCGACCTGGCCACCGAGGTCACGCTCCAGCCGATCCGCCGCTACGGCTTCGACGCGGCGATTCTCTTCGCCGACATCCTTCTGGTGCCCCAGGCGCTCGGGGCGGACCTGCGCTTCGTGGAGGGCGAGGGTCCGCGGCTCTCGACGGTCACCGACGCGGCTGGCCTCGCCGGCCTCAAGCCCGCCGAGGCGATCCACGAGACGCTGGCGCCGGTCTACGAGACGGTGGCGCGGCTCAAGGAGGCGCTGCCGGCCGAGACCACGCTCATCGGCTTCGCCGGCGCGCCCTGGACGGTGGCGACCTACATGATCGCCGGACGCGGCACCCCGGACCAGGGTCCGGCGCGGCGGCTGATGTACGGCGACCGGGCGACGTTCGACGCGCTGATCGACCGGATCACCGAGGCGACGATCCTCTACCTGTCGCGGCAGATCGCGGCCGGCGCGGAGGTGGTGAAGATCTTCGACAGCTGGGCGGGCGCGCTGCCGGGCGCGGAGTTCGAACGCTACAGCGCAGCCCCGGCCCGGCGGATCACCGCGGCGCTCGCGGCCGCGCATCCGGGGGTGCCGGTGATCGGCTTTCCACGCGGCGCGGGGGGCAACTACGCAAGCTTCGCCCAGTCGACGGGGGTCGCGGCCTGCGCGCTCGACGCCAATGTCGACCCCGCCTGGGCCGCGCGCACGGTCCAGACGGTCTGCTGCGTGCAGGGCAACATCGACCCGCTGCTGCTGGTTGTCGGCGGCGCGCCGCTCGTCGACGCCACCCGCGCCTGCGTCGCGGCCTTCGCCGGCGGTCCGCACATTTTCAACCTCGGCCACGGCATCACACCGGACGCCGATCCGGCCAATGTCGACGTGATGCTGAAGGCGATCCGCGGCTAGGCCTGGCGCAAGCAACCCGCCGCGGGCTTCGTTAGCGCCCTGTCCTCGCATTCCCGCGGGAGCGACCCTTTTGTGAGGAAGGCGAGGCGCCGCGCCAGTGCGCCCTTCGTCCATCTCGCCTGGATACTTTAATTTGTTTCAAGCCGTCACTTATGGTAAATTCTGAAACGGCGTGAATATTTTTTACGCTGGTCATTTTTTTCTGCAAAGAAACCAAGTTTTTGGCTTTAAGATGCTTGTTTCTGACTTCTGCGGACGCCTCTGCAATGTTTCTGCGCGTTCAGGTTCCAGACGCGAGGGTCAGACCGCCCGTTATGATCACGGAAACTCTTTGAGTGTCAGCATGCTGTTCGCGACTCAACTTCTCGGTCGACGCGCTTCTTCGCGCGCCGCCCAGAAACCGGCGGAACCAAGATGGCTCTGAGATCGCTGCGCGAGCGTATAGTCCAGACCGTCTGCTACGAGGCCGGCGGCATCGCCCTGGCGGCCCCGATCTACGCGTCGCTATTCGGGGCCTCCGGTCAGGACTCCTTTGCGCTGATTACCGTTCTGGCCCTCGCGTTGCTGGTCTGGTCACCGATTCACAACGCCCTTTTTGATTGGCTCGATCTGCGAAGGACCGGACGGGTGGCGAGCGATCGGCCGCATCGGTGGCGAATCGTCCATGCCACGTCTCATGAGGCGACGTCGATGCTGCTCACCGTGCCGATCATCATGACCATGACGGGGCTCGGGTTCTGGCCGGCGGCGGCGCTGGATCTCGGACTGACGCTCTTCTACATCGCCTACGCGTACGGGTTCCATCTGGCGTTCGATCGCGCTCGGCCGGTGAAGAAGGGCGCGAATCCTCTCCTCAAACGAGATCTGGCAACCAGAAAGGAATCCATATGACCGTTTCGACCGGCAAGTTCGGCATCCACCTGATGCTCGACGGATACGGAGCGCCCGCGAACACCCTCGCCGACCGGAGACGCCTTCGGAACTTGCTGGTCAGGATTCCGACGGATCTGGGAATGCACCTGATCTGTGAGCCCAAGGTCGTCGAGGTCGGCCCCAAGAACCGCAAGGATCCCGGCGGGGTGAGCGGCTTCGTGATGATCGCCGAAAGCCACTTCAGCTTTCACACCTTTCCGGCACGCGGTTTCGCGACTCTGGACCTCTACACCTGCCAGGACACGATGGACTGCGGTCGCGTGATCGGGCTCCTCACCGACGCCTTCGGCTTCGAGAGCGTCGACGCCTTCGTGCAGGACCGCGGCCTCCGCTACCCGGTAGACGACATCTACGGGCGGGACTGTCTGCGCGGCAGGAGCGCGGAGGCGGCAGAAGGCCCGACGCTCTCACACTGACCCCTGACCCTGGCGCGCGACGCCGGAGCGCGCCGTCGCAGTCGGCTTCCGGCCGTTCTGCGCTGGCGCGGCAGTCATGTCGGGTGGGGAATCAGCGGCGGTGGCGGACATGCCGCCGGAAGACTGCAGGGAGCTGGCGGCGCAGGCTCGCTGTCTTGGCCTTCGGCCCGATGGCGCTGGCGTGAAGCCCCCTAGTGGAGCGGCGGGTTGGCCGTGCCGACGATCCGTCCCTCCGCGCGCGCAAGCCGGTCGGCGACCAGACGCCAGAAGTGCGCTTCGGCGCCGGCGACGCCCGCCTCTTCCGCGGCGGCGCGGGCGCGCGCCTCGGCGTCGAGGCCGTGGGCCTCGCGCATGCAGATCGCGCGGATCCGGACCCTGCGGCCCAGCGAGACGCGCGCGGCCATGGCCTGTGTCATCATCTGTCGTTCCCCCTCGTTCCCGGGGACGATGATGCAGGTTCCGGACAATTCGAGACAATTGCCGGATTACTAAAGAGTTAACCGCCGTCGGCGCGGCGGGGTCGAAGCCCGGACGGGCGTCTCCCGCCTCAGGCCGGCTGCCGTTCGCCGAGGGCGTCGGGGTTCATGCGCCAGAGCGCGAGGTTGAGCGCTGTGGCGTAGGACACCCAGACGACGTAGGGGGCCATCAGCAGTCCCGCGAAGAGGTCGATGCGCCAGAAGGCGATGGTCGTCGAGACGACCGCGACCCAGAAGACGCAGATGATCACGAAGGCCCGGTCCATGCGCCTGGCCCCAAAGAACACCGGGGTCCAGATCGCGTTCATCGTGATCTGCCATGCCCAGAGCGCCAGAGCCGTGTCGACCCCGGCGCGGTTCGACCCCGACACCCGCCAGGCCGCCACCGCCATGGCCAGATAGAGCGCGGTCCAGGCGATCGGGAAAAGCCAGTTCGGCGGCGTCCAGCCCGGCTTGCGCAGACCCGCGTACCACGATCCCGTGGGAAACATCGCCCCCGTCGCGCCCGCGGCGAAGACCGCGGCCAGATAGGCCGCGAGGGTCAGCCAGTTCGGCCCGTCGCTGATCGTCTCCATGGTCCCCGTCCTCCTAAACGCCGAAACTGCGGCGATCCGCCGCGATGTCAAACCTGCCGCCGCGCCGCGCGCCGAAGCGCGCGGCGGCGTTTGAAAAGACTCGCCATCCGCGTCATGATCGACATTATTGGCCCGGTTGGAAACAGGCGGACGGGCGGTCCGGAGGCGCGGGTCCACAGGGCGATGCGCCGACGCCGGAGCGCGCGGCCGGTCGGATGGGGGAGAGGTGACATGGATCTGACCTGGATAGTATCGATGCTGGTCCTGCTCGGGCTGCTGGGCTTTTTCGGGTTGGCCTGGATGCGCTCGAAGTAGGCGCGTCCGCGGCCAGCGCCCCGGCCCCCGGGCGGGCACTTCCGCTAACGCCTTGGTAACCTTGTAGCCCTAGGCCTCGAAGCGCAGCGGCGCATCGAGGAGAACCCAAGGCATGACGCCCCGGCCAGGCCTTGGTCTGTGCGCGGTGCTGGCGCTGGGGCTCACCCTCTCGGGGCCCCGGACCGCCGCGGCGGACCAATCGGAGTATTCGGCGGCGCTCTGCGAGCGCGCGCTCGTGAACGGCGCACGCCGCGGCGGTGTTCCGGTAGAGGTGCTGCATGCGATCTCGCTGACCGAGACCGGGCGCAACAGCGGCGGCCGGCTGCGCCCCTGGCCCTGGGCGATCAACCGCGAGGGCAAGGGCTTCTGGTTCGACACCCGCGAGGAGGCGATCGCCTTCGCCCAGTCGAGCCTCGCGGAGGGGCGGCGGAGCTTCGACGTCGGCTGCACCCAGATCAACTACCGCTGGCACGGCCACGCCTTCCCCACGCTCGAGGCGATGTTCGACCCCGAGTGGACCGCGACCTATGCCGCGCAGTTCCTGCGCACGCTCTATGAGGAGCGCGGGTCCTGGTCCGAGGCGGCGGGCGCCTATCACTCGCTGACGCCGGAGCTGGCGCGGACCTACCGGGCGCGGTTCGACCGGCTGCTCGCCGGCCTCGATCCCGCGGCGCTGGGGGACGCGGAGACGCTGATCGCCACGGCGGCCCCGCCGGGGCTGCGGAGCTCGCGGACCGAGCGGCGCGCGGCGGCGCGCGCCGAGATGATCGCGCGCATCCGCGCCGAGCGGAATGCGCCGCCGCCGCCCACCGTTCTTGGCTCGATGGCGGCGCAGGCGTTCCAGCCGGCCGCCGGCGGGCTCCTGACCCAGGGCGGCTCGCTGCTCGGGCCGGCGGCGGGGCCGCTGGTGGTCGCGCCCCGCGGCGGGCTGTTCTGAGGGCCGGCGGGGGCATGATCAACGAACTCAGCCTGCGCGCGCTCTGGCAGCCGACGGTGCTTCTGGCGATGGCGCTGATGGCGGTCATCGCCATGATGATCCTGCCGATGCCGTCCTGGGTGCTCGACATCGGGCTGGCGGGCTCGTTCGCGCTGGCGATCCTGATCTTCACCATCACGCTCTTCATCCAGCGCCCGCTCGACTTCTCGGCCTTCCCGACGATCCTGCTCGCCAGCCTGATGCTGCGGCTGTCGCTCAACGTCTCCTCGACGAAGCTCATCATCGGCGAGGGCCACACCGGCACCGGCGCGGCGGGCGACGTGATCGAGGGCTTCGCGATGTTCATCATGGGCGGCTCGGTGCTGCTCGGGCTGGTGGTGTTCTGCGTGCTCCTGATCGTGAACTTCATCGTCATCACCAAGGGTGCCGGGCGCATGGCCGAGGTGGGCGCGCGCTTCGCGCTCGACGGGATGCCCGGCAAGCAGCTCGCCATCGACAGCGACATGGCCGCCGGCGCGATCAGCCACGAGGAGGCCCGCGAGCGGCGCAAGCTCGAGCAGGAGGAAACGACGTTCTTCGGCTCGCTCGACGGCGCGTCGAAGTTCGTCAAGGGCGACGCGATCGCCGGGCTGCTGATCACGGTGCTGAACCTGGTGATGGGGCTCGCCATCGGAGTGCTCGTGCACGACATGGGCGTCGGCGACGCCTTCAAGACCTATTCGATCCTGACCGTCGGCGACGGGCTGGTCACCCAGATCCCCGCGGTGATCATCTCGATCGCCAGCGCGATGCTGCTCTCCAAGGGCGGGCTTGTCGGCTCGACGGACCGGGCGCTGATGAGACAGCTGGGCGGCTACCCGGTGGCGCTGGCGACGGTGGCGCTCTTGATGCTGCTCTTCGCCTTCGTGCCGGGCCTGCCGTTCCTGCCCTTCGTGATCGGATCGGCCTGCCTTGGCGGCGCGGCGTTGCTGGCGCAGGGCACGATGCGGCGGGAGGCGGCCGCCGCGGAGGCGGCGAAGGCCGCGCCGCGCGATCTCGGTCCCAAGAAGAAGAAGCTCGGCGACCTGCTCGACGTCGACGAGATCCACATGGAGTTCGCGCCCAACCTGGTGCCGGTGGTGATGGACGAGGCGACCGGGCTCGACGCGCGCATCGCCAACATGCGCAACCACATCGCCAGCGAGTTCGGGCTGATCATGCCGGAGATCCGGCTGACCGACAATCCGGCGCTCAGGCCCGGGCACTACCTGATCCGGGTGCAGGGCGTCGAGGCGGCGCGCTCGGAGATCGAGACCGACCGGGTGCTGGTGCTGCTGCCAGACGACCACGTTCCCGCTCCGGAGGGCAAATCGGTCGCCGAGCCGGTCTACGGCGCGCCGGCGCGCTGGATCGAGAAGGCGCGCGCCGAGGAGGCGGCGCTCGCGGGCCTGGCGGTGGTGACGCCGACCGAGGTGGTGGCGACGCACCTGCTGGAGATCGTGAAGCAGAACTTCGGGCGGCTGTTCAACCGCCGGGCGCTGCGTCGGCTTCTCGACGAGTTCACCTCGCTCTCCGACGCCAAGCGCGCCGAGGCGAACCGCAAGATGGTCGACGAGTTCATCCCCGACAAGTTTCCGATCGACACGCTGCAGTCGGTGCTGCGGCTCCTGCTCGAGGAGCGGGTGTCGGTGCGCAACCTTCCGCTGATCTTCGAGGCGATCTCGGAGGTCTACGGGCCGAGCGTGCATCCCGAGGCGATCTGCGAGCACGTGCGCCACCGGCTCGGCTTCCAGCTCGTAGCCCAGATCCAGGAGGCGGACGGGGCCTTGCCGCTGATCCAGCTCAAGCCCGACTGGGAGGAGCTGTTCCAGAAGTTCCAGATGCCCGAGGGCGCGGGGATCGTCGACGTGGCGCTGCCCCCGGGCGAGTTCAACCGCCTCGCCGCCGCCATCGCCGAGAAGATCTCCGGCGCCGGCGCGCAGGGGCGATACCCCGCCGTCGTGACCTCGACCAAGCGGCGGCGGTTCCTGCACACGGTGATGACGGCCAAGGGCATCCGCAACCCGGTGCTGAGCTTCGAGGAGATCGGCGCGACGGCCCGGCCGGCCGTGCTGGGGCTCGCCTGAGGTGTTCGAGGGCCTCGGCGAGTTTCTCGAGCTGGGCGAGACGGCGCTGACCGGATTCGTGCTGGTCTTCGTGCGGGTGGGCGCGGTGATGGCGCTGCTGCCCGCCTTCGGCCAGCAGCTCATCCCGCTGCGGGTGCGGCTGGCGCTGACCTTCGCCTTCTCGCTGGTGGTCTTTCCGATGCTCGCCGCCGAGCTTCTCGCCGTCGATCCCGCGCGACCCTTCGCGCTGCTGATCGTCATCGAGGCGTCGATCGGGCTCCTCGTGGGGCTGGCGATCCGGCTGATGGTGATCGCGCTCCAGCTCGCCGGCTCGATCGCGGCCCAGTCCACGGCGCTCGCCCAGATCTTCGGCGCCGGCGCGACGCCGGACCCGATGCCGGCGATCGGCAACATCCTGATGCTGGCCGGCGTGACCCTCGCTGTCGCCACCGGCCTGCACGTCAAGGCGGCGATCGCCATGGCGCGGTCCTACGAGATCCTGCCCGTGGGCATGATCTTCACTGGCGCTGACCTGGCCACCTGGGGAGTTGCGCATGTGGCGCAGGCCTTCGCGCTCGGCTTCTCGATGGCCGCGCCCTTCGTGATCGCGGCCTTCGCCTACAACCTCGCGCTCGGCGCCATCAACCGCGCGATGCCCTCGCTGATGGTCGCCTTCGTCGGCGCGCCGGCGATCACCGCCGGCGGCATCCTGATCCTGATGCTGGCCGCGCCGGTCATCCTGCAGTTCTGGAACGGCCGGCTCGACGAGGTTCTCGCCAACCCCTTGGCCATGCCCCGGTGAGCGGGCCGTGAGCGAGAACGAACAGAGCGGCGAGAAGGTCCTAGACCCCACCCCGCACAAGCTCGCCGAGGCGCGCCGCAAGGGCGACGTCGCGAAGTCCAACGACGCGAGCGGCGCGGCGATGTACCTGGGGCTGCTGGCGGTCACCGCGACGGTCGGCGGCTTCGCGATCGACCGCGCCGCCTCGGTGCTGATGTCGCTGATCGCCCAGCCCGACCTGCTGGTGGGCCGCATCCTCGGGCCCGGCGGCGGCGCGGTGTCCGCGGCGCTCTTCGGCGAGGCGCTCTGGGCGCTGGCGCCGGTGTTCCTGCTGCCGATCGGGGCTGTCGTCGTCAGCCTGCTCGCCCAGCAGGCGGTGGTGTTCTCCGGCGAGAAGCTGGTCCCCAAGGCGTCGCGCCTCTCGATCATCTCGAACGCGAAGAACAAGTTCGGGCCGACCGGGCTCGTCGAATTCGCCAAGTCCGCCTTCAAGCTCGCCACGATCTCGGCGGCGCTCTTCTTTTTCTGGCCAGCGACTTCGATCGCATGATCGGCGCGGCGCAGGCCGAGCCCAAGGCGCTGGGCGCGCTTCTCATGCAGACGCTCGCCGCGCTTCTGGCGATCACCACGGTGATCGCCATCGCCATCGCCGCGGTGGACGTGGTCTGGCAGCGCTACGACCACGCCCGCAAGCTCAGGATGTCCTTCCAGGACCTCAAGGAGGAGCACCGGCAGTCTGAGGGCGACCCGCACATGAAGGCGGAGCGCCGCCAGCGCGCTCAGGAGATCGCCACCAACAGAATGCTGCTGGACGTGCCCAAGGCCGACGTGGTGATCGTCAACCCCACCCACTACGCCGTGGCGCTGAAGTGGAGCCGGGCGCGCGGCTCGGCGCCGGTCTGCGTCGCCAAGGGCGAGGGCGAGATCGCGGTGCGCATCCGCGAGATCGCCGGGACCGCGCGAGTGCCAATCCACAGCGACCCGTCCACCGCGCGGGCGCTGCACGCCACCGTGCGCATCGGCCGCGAGATTCCGCCCCAGCAGTACCGGGCCGTCGCCGCGGCGATCCGCTTCGCCGACGACATGCGCCGCCGGGCGCGCGGGAGGTGACCGACGCGATGGACGTCAAGGCTTTGACAGACCTCCTGCGGCTGGCGGAAGCGCGGCGGAGCGGCGATCTGGCCCGGCTGGAGGCGCTGCTGGCCGAGGACCGGGCGCTCGAGCGCGAACGGCTGTCCGCGGGCGCGACGCCGCGGCTCGACCTGGCCGACGGAGCGGCGCAGACGCCCTTCGCGCAGCAGGCGCTGCGGCTCGCCTGGGCGCAGACCCGCCTCCAGCGCGTGCTGCGGCGGCGCGCGGACCTCGCTGTCGAGATCGCCGCGGCCCGGGCGCAGGCCGCCCAGAGCCTCGGGCGGCACGAGGCGCTGGAGCACCTGCGCGACCGCGCGGCCGATCAGGAGCGCCGCGCCCGGGCCGCCCGGGCCGATCGCGAGACGCCCGCCGTCTGAGCGGGGCCTACTCGGCCGCCACCGCGGTCTCGACGGGCTCGACCCGGCAGGCGGCGTACTTGAACTCCGGGATCTTGCCCCAGGGATCGAGCACGGGGTTGGTCAGGATGTTGGCCGACGCCTCGACATAGGCGAAGGGCACGAACACCATGTCGCGCGCGATCGCCCGGTCGGCGCGGGCCATGATCTCGATCGCGCCGCGCCGTGTGGTCAGCCGCACCATCGCGCCGGGCTCCACCCCCATCTCGCGCAGCGTCGCGGGATGCAGCGAGCAGCTCGCCTCCGGCTCGAGCGCGTCGAGCACAGTGGCGCGACGCGAGATCGCGCCGGTGTGCCAGTGCTCGAGCTGGCGGCCCGTCGTCAGCACGAAGGGGAAATTGACGTCCGGCACCTCCGCCGGCGGCGTCACCCGGGCGGGCGTGAACCTGGCACGACCGGCGCGGCGCGGGAAGCCGTCCCCGAAGACGACGCTCTGGCCGGGATCGTCGTTGGAAAGGCAGGGGTAGGTGACCGAATGCTCCGCCTCGAGCCGGTTCCAGGTGATGTGGTGCAGCGAGCGCATCGACATCTTCATCTCGTTGAAGACCATGCGCGGCGTGTCGTAGTCCCAGTCGAGCCCCAGCCGGTTGGCGAGGTCGACGATGATGCGCCAGTCCTCGCGGGCCTCGCCCGGGCTCGCGAGCGCCTTGCGGCCCATCTGGACCTGGCGGTTGGTGTTGGTGACGGTGCCCGTCTTCTCCGGCCAGGCGCTCGCGGGCAAGATCACGTCGGCGAAGTTCGCGGTCTCGGTCAGGAAGATGTCCTGCACCACCAGGTGATCGAGATGGGCCAGCGCCTTGCGGGCGTGCTCCACGTCGGGGTCCGACATCGCGGGGTTCTCGCCCATGATGTACATGCCCCGGATCTCGCCGCGGTACATCGCGTCGATGATCTCGACCACGGTCAGCCCCGGCTGAGGGTCGATCTCGGTGCCGCGCCAGATGTGGCGGAAGAGCTCGCGGGTCTCGGGGTCGTCGACCCGGTGATAGTCGGGCAGCACCATGGGGATCAGCCCGGCGTCGGAGGCCCCCTGCACGTTGTTCTGGCCGCGCAGCGGATGCAGGCCCGTGCCGGGCCGGCCGACATGGCCGCACAGGAGCGCGAGAGAGATCAGGCAGCGGGCGTTGTCGGTCCCGTGCACGTGCTGGGAGATGCCCATGCCCCAGAAGATGATCGCCGCCCGCGCGCGGGCGTAGCTGCGCGCGACCGCGCGGATGGTCTCCGCGTCGACGCCGCAGAGCGCGGCCATGCGCTCGGGCGGGAAGGCGCGGATGTGGTCGCGGAACTCGAAGAAGCCTTCAGTGAAGCCCTCGATGTACTGGCGGTCGTAGAGCTTTTCCTCGACGATCACGTTCATGATCGCGTTCAGCAGCGCCACGTCGGCGCCGGGGCGGAACTGCAGCATGCGGGTGGCGTGGCGCTTGAGCGCCTGGCCGCGGGGGTCGATGACGATCAGCTCGCCGCCGCGCTTGACGAACTGTTTGAAGTAGGTCGCCGCCACCGGATGGTTCTCGGCCGGGTTGCAGCCGATCACCACCGCGAGATCGGCGTTCTCGATCTCGTTGAAGGTCGCTGTCACCGACCCGGAGCCGACGTTCTCCATCAGCGCGGCCACCGAGGAGGCGTGGCAGAGCCGGGTGCAGTGATCGACGTTGTTGTGCTTGAACGCCTGCCGGATCAGCTTCTGGAAGAGATAGGCCTCCTCGTTGGAGCACTTGGCGCTTCCGAAGCCCGCGACCGACCGACCGCCGTAGTAGCTCCGCAGGTCCGACAGTCCCTTGGAGGCGACGTCGAGCGCCTCCTCCCAGCTGGCCTCGCGAAAGTGCGTGAACGGGTTGGCCGGGTCGACGTTGAGGCCCTTGGACGGCGCGTCCGCCCGGCGGATCAGCGGCTTCGTCAGGCGGTGCGGATGGGTGACGTAATCAAAGCCGAAGCGGCCCTTCACGCAGAGCCGGTTCTGGTTGGACGGCCCGTCCTCGCCATCCACCCGGACGATGCCCTCGTCGCGGATCTTGTAGCTGATCTGGCATCCCACCCCGCAATAGGGGCAGACCGAGCGGACCTCGCGGTCGAACTCGGCGCTGTCGCCGCGCTGCCCGGCGTCGACCATGGTGGCGGGCGTCAGCGCCCCGGTCGGGCAGGCCTGCACGCATTCGCCGCACGCCACGCAGGTCGAGGCGCCCATGGGATCGTCGAAGTCGAAGACGATCTTCGACTCAAGCCCGCGCCCGGCCATGCCGATCACGTCGTTGACCTGGACCTCGCGGCAGGCCCGGACGCAGAGGTTGCAGTGGATGCAGGCGTCGAGGTTGACACGCATCGCCACGTGGCTGTCGTCGAGGAGCGGCGTGTGATCGGCCGGGCGGGCGGGAAAGCGGCTGGCGGCGACGCCCTCGGCGTCGGCCATCGCCCAGAAATGGCTCGACCGGTCGTGGGCGTCCGCGCGCGGCGGCTGGTCGGCGAGAAGGAGCTCGATCACCATCGCCCGCGCCCGGACCGCCCGCTCGGCGTCGGTCCGCACGACCATGCCGGCGGTGGGCGTGCGGATGCAGGATGCGGCCAGCGTGCGCTCGCCGTCGATCTCGACCATGCAGGCGCGGCAGTTGCCGTCGCTGCGATACCCGGGCGCGTCCTTGTGGCAGAGATGCGGGATGGTCACGCCCTCGCGCCGCGCGATCTCCCAGATGCTCTCCCCCGGCGCGGCCTCGACCGCGCGGCCGTCGAGCGTGAAGGTGATGCGGTCGGACATGGACGCGTTCCCCGGCGGGCGGATGTCCGGAACAGTCTAGACCATTCCCCGGTCAGGCATGAAGCGCGCAATGCGACGCGCGGGGTCGCGATCGCGTCAGCCGAACAGGCGCGGCTTGAGCTTCAGGAGCGTCTCGTTGGTCTCGCGGCTGGCGATGCGCCCGGCGTTGACCGCCGCCTCGATGGCGCAGGCCTGCACGAACGCCGCCACCAGTTCGGGATGGGCCGCCGCGTGGCCGGCGCCGAAGGCGTCGTCGATCGCGGCCTTGGCGGCCTCGAGATAGCTCATGACCGCCGTCGGGGCCTGCGTCTTGGTGGCGTCGAGCGGCGGTCGGCTGTGCTCGTTCATCGGCGCGTCTCCTCGCCGGGAACAGATGGCGCCGCGCGCCCGGCCGTCCAGCCGCCCGCGCGCCGGAGGCGTCCCTGTTGCGAACCGCGTCGACGACGGCACCGTGAAGTCAGCGCGCGAAGGCCGCTGGCGTGGGCAGCGTCGCCTGCATGGAAGGCCGTTCGACGAACCTGCCCTCCCAGATCGCGAGCGCGGGACGGCCGGCGCGCCAGGTCCGCTCGGGAAGCCGGAAGTCGAGATAGCCGAGCGCGCAGCCCATGGCGATCTGCGCGCAATCGATCGGGCCGGCGAGGTGCGACATCCAGCGCGCCTCGACCGCGTCCAGAGACCGCGCGATCCGGGCCCATTGGGCCTCGACCCAGGCCGTCGAGCGCTCGGCCTCGGCGCGGATGCGGGCCTCGTAGACGATCAGAACCGCCGCCTCGGTGATCCCGTGGGCGGTCGCCTCCAGCGTAAGCGTCTCCCAGAGCCGCGGCTTGCCCGGATAGAATCGCCCTCCAGCCAGATCGTCGATGTAACGGCAGATCACCCGGCTGTCGTAGAGCGCCGGGCCGTCGGCCCGCTCCAGGGTCGGGATCTTGGCGAGCGGGTTCTGGCTCGCGGCGAGCGTGCCGGGCGCGACCGGCGTCCCGATGGCCTCGACCAGCTCCACCTCGCCGGCCATCTCGGCCTCGTGGAGGAGGACCGTCACCATCCGCACGAAGGGCGAGGCGGTGTTGTGGCGCAGACGCAGTCCGGGCACCGGCGATCAGACCCGGCGGAAGCGCAGGCGGCCGAGGCCCGAGGCGTCGATCTCGACCCCGGGCCCGCCGACGCCGAAACGGAAGGTGCGCTTGAGCCGGCCGTGGCCGTGGAGCGTGCGCTCGGCCTCGGCGCTGTGCGTGCGCGCGCTCACGCCCTCTGGCAGGTCGTCGAGCACGACCTCCTGGTGCGGGTCCTTCGGATGCGAGGCGCGCTTGCGGGCGGCGATCGCCCCGACTGCGGCGACGGCTCCGATGCGGATCACCGTCCAGGCGAGCGGCGACAGGGCGATTGGGGCGGGCATGGCGGTCGTGTCTCCTTGCGCGGCCGCGGCGACGCGGACCTCTCTCGCCCCACAAGATAGGACGCCTCCGCCGCGCGCGCAAATGTCGTGAGCGGCCCGCGGCGGCGAAACGCGCCCGGCTCAGGCGGCGTCGGCCAGCAGCGCGCCCGCCTCTCGCCCGCTGACGCGCGCGGTGACGATGCCGCCGGGCGTGGCCGGAGACGAGAGCCGCGCCGGCGCGAAACCCTCGGTGCGGCCCATGTCCGCCCGCTCCATCAGAAGACGCACGGTGCGTCCCTGCATGGCCTGCAGATGCGCGGCCACCCGCTCGGCGCCCGCCGCGCGCAGCCGCGCGGCGCGCTCGCGGATCGCCGCGCCCGCCACCTGCGGCATGCGCGCCGCCGGCGTTCCCGGCCGCGCGCTGTAGGGAAAGACGTGCAGCCAGGTCAGCCCACACGCCTCGACCAGATCGAGCGAGCGGGCGAACATCGCCTCGGTCTCGGTGGGAAACCCCGCGATGATGTCGGCCCCGAACACCGCCTCGGGCCGGGCGGCGCGGATCGTCTCGCAGAACGCGATGGCGTCGGCGCGCGAATGCCGCCGCTTCATGCGCTTGAGGATCATGTCGTCGCCGGACTGCAGCGACAGGTGCAGGTGCGGCATCAGCCGCGGCTCGACGCCCATCGCCTCGATGAGCCGGGGATCGGCCTCGACGCTGTCGATCGAGCTGATCCGGAGCCGCGGCAGGTCGGGAACCCGGCGCAGGACCGCCGCCACCAGATCTCCGAGCCGCGGCGCCCCGTCGAGGTCCGCGCCCCAGCTCGTCA
The DNA here is from genome assembly GCA_963700835.1 of uncultured Alphaproteobacteria bacterium. Lineage (GTDB taxonomy): Bacteria > Pseudomonadota > Alphaproteobacteria > Rhodobacterales > Rhodobacteraceae > Amaricoccus. The sequence goes on along the minus strand of CAVOZD010000004.1, from coordinate 35,075 downwards.
TGTCCACCCCGGTCAGCACCACCTCGTTGAAGCCGCGCCCGACCAGCCGCGCCACCTGTTCGACCACCGTGGCCGCCGGCACGCTGCGCGAGTTGCCGCGGCCGAAGGGGATGATGCAGAAGGTGCAGCGATGGTCGCAGCCGTTCTGGACCTGCACATAGGCGCGCGCCCGGGATCCCAGCCCGTCGATGAGCGGCGCGGGCGCCGTGGTCTCGGCCATGATGTCGCCCACCGCCACGGCCGGCGCGGCCGCCCCCCATGTCCCGGGCCGCAGCTTCTCGGCGTTGCCGATCACCCGGTCGACCTCGGGCATGGCGGCGAAGGTCTCGGGCTCCGTCTGGGCGGCGCAGCCGGTGACTATGATCTGCGCCTTCGGGTTGTCGCGCCGCAGCCGCCGGATGCGCTGGCGCGCCTGGCGCACCGCCTCGGCGGTCACCGCGCAGGTGTTGACGACGACCGCGTCCCCGACGCCTCCGGCGCGCGCGAGCTTGCGCATCGCCTCCGATTCGTAGGCGTTGAGCCGGCAGCCGAAGGTCTCGACCCGCGGCCCGCTCACGACCCCGCGCTCCAGAACTCCGGCGACAGCGCGCCCTCGTAGACGCGGGCCGTTGGCCCGGTCATCCAGACCCCGTCGTCGCGCCAGTCGATCTCGAGCGGCCCCCCGTCGAGCCGCACCGTGACCCGCCGCCCGGTCAGCCCGCGCCGCGCCGTCGCCACCGCCGCGGCGCAGGCGCCCGATCCGCAGGCCTCGGTGATCACGCCGCCGCGCTCCCAGACCCGCATGCGGATCGTCTCGCGGTCGATCACATGCACGAACTCGACGTTCGTGCGCGCGGGAAACAGCGGGTCGCGCTCGAAATGCGGCCCGACTGCGGCGAGATCCACCGCCTCGGCGTCCGCGACCACGAAGACGCAATGCGGATTGCCCATGCCGACGGCCGCAGGCGCGCCCTCGAGCGGCAGCGGATCGCTCGGGATGTCGCGGGCGAGCGGGATCTCGCGCCAGTCGAACTGGGGCGCGCCCATGTTGACCCGCGTGCGCCCGCCGCCGGCGTCCTCGGCGCGCAGCCGCCCGCGGCCGGTGACGAGGTCGAGCGCCGAGACGCCGGTCTGGTCCATCACCAGCCTCGCGGCGCAGCGCGCTCCGTTGCCGCAGGCGTCCGCGGGACTTCCGTCGGCGTTCCAGAAGGCCAGCCCCAGCGCCCCCTCCGGCGCGTCGCGCAGCACGACGAGCTGGTCGAATCCCACCCCGCGCCGCCGCGCGCCCAGCCGCCGGGCCACGTCCGCATCGACGGGATCGGCGCCGCCGCGGGCGTCGATCAGGACGAAGTCGTTGCCGAGACCGTGCATCTTGAGAAAGCGCAGCGGCGGCGCGGGCGCGTGGAGGTAGGAATCGCGGGTCATGGGCAGCGATATAGACAAGCCGGCCCGCCGGCGCCACAGCGGCCCGCGGCGCCGCGCCCGGCCGCCCATTCGGCCTTGACCCACCCTGCCCGCGCCCCTACCACCGAGCCGAGGTTGGGCCCGTAGCTCAGTTGGTAGAGCAACTGACTTTTAATCAGTGGGTCACAGGTTCGAATCCTGTCGGGCTCACCAATAAAAACAAATGCTGCCAAGGAGGCATAAGAGTGCGCAAAACGGCGGTTTCTCGTGCGCACCCCGGTCAAGAGAAATCCTAAGGGTCAGTAAATATTCAGTTACGGCCTTGAAATATAACACAAAACGCCAAGATCCGGGATTGGAATGAAAAATCCTCTGAAAACGTCGTCGACGACGCATTGGATGACCGCAGTCGGCTTATTTCGTTGAAAAACGATTGTTGCAACGTGGCGTAGTCGCTGATTCAATTCGCCAGATCGGGGAGGGTTTTGCGATGATGGGGTCACGGCAAGAGGCGCAGGGCGCTTTGTTCTATGACTTCCGTCTCGACGACCATGTCCCTGCGGACCATCTGCTTCGGTCCATTGACCGTTTTGTCGATCTCTCGCCGGTTCGCGCGCATCTGACGCCGTTCTACAGTTCCATCGGTCGACCGTCGGTGGATCCGGAGCTGATGATCCGCATGTTGCTCCTGGGGTATGTCCACGGCATTCGATCCGAACGGCGCTTGTGCGAAGAGGTTCATCTCAACCTGGCCTATCGATGGTTTTGCAGGCTCGATCTGACGGATCGGGTGCCGGACCACTCGACTTTCTCCAAGAACCGTCACGGCCGGTTCCGCGACAGCGATCTGCTGCGGATCGTGTTCGAGGACGTTGTTGCGCGATGCATCCGGGAGGGCGTGGTCGGCGGTGAACGCTTTGCCGTGGATGCCAGTCTGATCGAGGCGGACGCCAACAAAAAGAACTCCACGGCCAAGGAAGACTGGAACCCGGACGCGATCGATCCCGATGACGCGCCCCGCGCCGTGCGGGACTACCTGGCCACGCTCGACGACGCCGCGTTCGGGGCGGCCACCGAGGTCGCGCCGAAGTTCACCTCCCATTCCGACCCCGCCAGCCAGTGGACGGCCGCCCGTCATGGCCCGGCATTCTTCGCGTATTCCAACAATTATCTGGTCGACACCGACCACGGCATCATCGTCGATGTGGAGGCGAGCCGGTCCATCCGAACCGCCGAGACCGGTGCGGCCCGGACCATGATCGACCGGGTCATGGATCGCTTCGGGCTCTATCCCGAGCGTCTGATCGCGGACACAGCGTATGGCTCGGATGGCTGGTCGAGGAGCACGGCATCGAGCCGCATATTCCGGTGATCGACAAATCCGAGCGGGCGGACGGCACGTTCTCGGCGCGCGAGTTCACCTATGACCGCAAGGCGGACGCATACACGTGCCCGGCCGGGCAAAAGCTCAAACCGTACTGGCGGGACATGTCCCAGGCCCGTCCCGAGTTCGGCAAGGACGGGTTCAAACGCTATTTCGCCCGCCTCCAGGATTGCGGCGCATGTCCGATCAAATCCAGATGCACGCCGAACCAGCCAGCCAGAAAGATCGCCCGCTCCGAGCATGAGGGCGCCCGCCAGATGGCCCGGGACATCGCCAAGACCGAAGAGTACGGCCTGTCCTGCAAGTTCCGAAAGAAGGTCGAGATGCTCTTCGCCCATCTGAAGCGCATTCTGGGGCTCGGCAGGCTCAGGCTGCGGGGTCCAAGCGGCGCAAAGGACGAATTCCTCCTCGCCGCAACAGCCCAGAACCTCAGGAAGCTCGCGAAACTCTTCCCGGCAATCTCCAAGCCAGAAACCGCGTGACCGCACCGAGGACGACTATTCCTGCCAGCTGCGCCCAGAGACTTTCCAGAACGACTTTTTCAACGGAATTGGCTCCGGATGGGCGTTCACCGCGACGCCGGTCCGGGCTCAGCCACTCCGACCGAGCGCCGCGACCGCCGCCGCTCTCGGATAGACCGACCCGAAATCCTGCCCGTCGGGGGCGAAGCGAGGAACCTGGGGAGCCGCCACGAGCCGCCGAAGCGTTAGTGCCCGATCACCTGCGCGCCCACGCCGATCTCCTTCGCCGCCGTGGCGAGGGAATGCAGGCGGCGTTCGGCAACGACTTCACCCAGCAGAACATCCCCGGGGGCGATCGCCAAGTGGTCGAGGACGCATTCCCGCAGAATTCGGCGGTACGGGGCGAACCCGTCCTCCCCAAGATTATCCCGGCTGAGACCCGTATGCATCGGCCCGAAGGCCTTGGCGGGTTCGTCGAGAGGGCCCGACGCCGACGCCGCGATCCGGTCGAGGGCCTCCCTGATGTCAGTCTCGCCACGCCGTGCGACATCGAACCCGGCGGCGTGAACGGCGCCGCGCGGACCGCCTTCCCCGGTCCTCTCCTCCCGAAGGAGGCACTGCCCCAAGAGCCGGCAGAAGGTCGTCGCGGCGTAAAGGGGCTGTCCCTTGAACCAGGTGTCATCCCGGCCATCCCGAAGCCGACCGTCGAGCCAGAGATCATAAGAGGATGGAGGCGTTTCCGGCCGGTCGAGGGCGCCCGACAGGATGTCTCCGAGTATCCCGGACAGACGCGCCCCGACATCCTGCCGATCCCGCGGTCTGTCAGATTTCCAGAGGGGGATCAGGGGGTGACGGTGCCGGACGCAGGTGACGGCGGCAATAGATGGAGGTCGATCAGTCAGTCAGTGTGAAGGCAAACCCGCCTCCCTTTCGCCCTTTCCGCGTGCAGAACGATCTCGGCGGCGGCGCGGGCGTCTTCTCCTGCGTCGTGGTGCTCAAAAGACAAACGCAGATGGGTCTTCAAAGACGCCAACCCGTGACCGCCCTTTCCCTTCAATTCGGGCCAGGCGCGTCGGGCGACCGTCACGCTGTTTTGCCAGGTCCATTCTGGTTCTTCGCGTTTGAGGGCAGCGCAGGCGGCGCGAAAGGCGCTCCGGTCGAAGCCCGAGTGCTGGTAGACGGTGAGGCCTTTGAGAGGGGCTTCAAGGGTCAAGAGGGCGTCCGCGAACGTCGGCGCACCCTTGACGGTCGATTGTCTGATCCCGTGCAGACCTGTGAAAGCCCACGTCGACGTTCGCGGATCGACATAGGTTGTCCAGGTCTCGATGGAATTGTCTTCAAGAACGCAGGCCACGCCAATCTGACAGATGCTGGCACGATCATGGTTTGCCGTTTCCACGTCGAGCGCCACGAAGCGAATGGGGCCAGATGGAAACTCGTTCCCTTTGCGGATGGCTGTCTTGCGGCGCAGAAAATTCAGCATGCGATGCCCCTCTTGCCGTGGTCCGGGACGCCGGTGCGGCAGGCCCAGCCCTGAGTTTCGGGTCTTCCGGTCATTTCGGCAGGTCCAACTTCGGTAGCGCCCGCACGATCTTCATTGTTTCGAGGCTCACCGTGATCACGCGCTGGAACAATTCGAGCGGATAGGCCGGGCTTCCAATCGTCTCGTTGGCGTAGTCGTTGGCGTCGTTGACGATGCCGCTGGCCTTGTCGGTCTTGACCACCTGGCGCTCCATCACCCATTCCAGCGCGGGCTTGCCGTTCACGACGTAGTCGTAGGCCTCCAGCGGGATGTCCGTCATGGTGATGTTGGCGTTGTAGATCACCGTGGTCTTGTCCGCGTTCGGGCGCTTGCCGCCGAATTTCCATCCTGGTGACGCGGTAGAAGGTCTTCGGGTCGTTGATGTTCCAGAGCGCGGGCGTCGCCCTGCTTGTAGGTGACCGGATAAGGCTCCACGGTCTCGTAATTGACATGGAGATCGCCAAGGCGCCGCCCGGCGTCGGAGAAGGCGCGGAAGTCGGCGTAGGTCTTCACGCAGGGGATGCGGGGCAGTTCCTTGGTGAGGTTGTCGGCGTAGCGGTCGCGGTAGTCGGGCGAATGCAGCAGGCCGTAGACGTAGTAGAAGATGTCCTCCTTGGTGATCTCCTCGCCTGGATAGGCCGCCTGGAAATGCGCCAACCCGGCATCGGTGATCGCGTCACGGCGCTGGAGGCCAGAGGACTGGCCTTCGAAGAGGCCGCCGGGTTCCTCGTCCTGCTGGTCGTAGAGGTAGAGCGGGAAGCACTGGGCGCCGCCATCGGGCTGCAAGCAAGGAATCGCATCAACCATGACGGCTATCTGACCATCTTCTCGCCAGTTGCCCTTGATCATGATCGCGCAGTTAAATGTCTCAGGTTTAGGAAAGATCTTTGTTTGCTTATAGATCATCGCGTTCATGTCGCGACCGAAATATAGCACTGATTTGGAGTAGGGGCGGTAGATGCTCTGCCGTAGCGCTTCAGAACGGAATTCGTGTGTGCAAATCTTGGAAAGATCAGAAAACAGGTTCTGTCCGGCGTCAGCGCCCATGGGACAGCTCGGGGTGATTGAAGAACGGAGGATTTCTGGCTCATCGTAACCGCAAGGAGTGAAGATGAGACAGAAATCCGGACCATCCAAGCCGCCCGCCGAGACCGTCGTGAAGGACATCCGGCGCCGGTACGCGGAAGCAGCATTCAGCTGAGGAGAAGATCCGCATCGTGCTGGAGGGCCTGCGCGGCGAGGACAGCATCGCGGAGCTCTGCCGGCGCGAGGGGATCGCGACGAGCCTGTACTACAGCTGGTCGAAGGAGTTCCTCGAGGCGGGGAAGAAGCGGCTGGCCGGGGACACGGCTCGTCAGGCCACGGCGCCCGAGGTGAAAGAGCTGCGGGCTGAGGCCTCGGCCCTCAAGGAGGCGGTGGCCGATCTGACGCTCGAGAACCGCCTGCTCAAAAAAAGCATGATCGGGGATGGGGAGGCAGACGCATGAGATACCCAGCCTCCGAGAAGCGCGAGATCATCCGTCTGGTCGAGCGATCGCACCTGCCGACGAAGCGCACACTGACCATGCTTGGCGTCCCGCGGACCACGTTCTACCGCTGGTACGACCGGTACATCGCGTGCTTGCGCAGAGCGAAGGTCAGGCTGGGCCCCACCTTAGAGCAGTGCCCCTTCGTTGTAAATCGACGGGGGATTCCCAACCCGGCGGCTGGTTTCTGACTCTCTGTTCTCGAGGCAGTTATCGGGGCAGAGAGATGGGCAAGCCACTGGCGATGGACTTGAGGAAGCGTGCGTTGGCGGCTGTTGATGGCGGATCGAGCCGACGGGCGGCGGCGGCTCGCTTTGGCGTGTCGGTGTCGTCGGTGATCCGCTGGGACGCGCAGCGGCGGGCGACGGGGAGCTTCGCGCCGAAGCCGCAGGGCGGCGACATGCGGTCGCGGCGGATCGAGGCGCGGCATGCGGACGTCATGGCCGCCTTCGAGGAGGCGCGCGACCAGAGCCTCGAGGAGCTGCGCGCCCGTCTGGCCGAGCGCGGCGTCGCCGCGTCGAGCTCTGCCCTGTCGCGCTTCTTCCAACGGTGAGCCGATGGAACGCCAATGGTCCGAGAGACATTGGCGAACGCCTGACGCGGAAAAAAAGACCGGACACGCGGTCGAGCAGGACCGTGCGGACGTCGTGAGCAAGCGCCGCGCCTGGTTCGAAGCGCAGCCCGAACTCGATCCTGCGAGGCTCGTGTTCATCGACGAGACCTGGACCGCAACGAACATGGCGCGCACGCACGGGCGCAGCGCGTGCGGCGAACGGCTGCGCATGGGCGTCCCGCACGGCCACCGCAAGACCACGACGCTCGTCGCGGGCCTCCGCCTCGACGGCATGGTCGCCCCCATGGTCCTCGACGGTCCGATCAACGGCGACTGGTTCGAGGCCTACGTCGCCCAAATCCTGGCGCCGACCCTGCGCCCCGGCGACGTCGTGATCATGGACAACCTCTCCAGCCACAAAAGGGCTTCGGTCAGGGCGATGATCGAAGCCAGAGGCGCACGGCTCGCCTTCCTTCCGCCATACAGCCCCGATTACAACCCGATCGAGATGGCCTTCGCGAAGCTGAAGGCGCTGCTGCGCAAGGCAGCCGAGCGCACCGTCGACGGCCTCTGGAGCGCCATCGGCCGCTTCGTCGACGTCTTCACACCAAAGGAGTGCGCCAACTACTTCGTCGCCGCTGGCTACGATGCAGATTGATCGGGAAACGCTCTAGACTGCCGCAAAGCCGGCTTCTTCAACAGCCCCCGCGTTCACTGGATGCGAAACGCGCTGGCACACGGCCGTGGCGGCGATGCTGAAGACGATCTTCGCCCAAGAGACCAAGGCCGACGCCGAAGCTCAGTGGGACACGGTCGCCGACGCATTGCGCGAGAAGATCGAAAAGCTCGGCACCTTCATGGACGCCTCACGCGACGACGTCCTCGCCTACATGGACTTCCCGCGCGAGCACTGGGCGCAAATCTCGTCTACGAACCCACTCGAACGGGTGAACCGCGAGATCAAGCGACGTGCCGACGTCATCGGGATCTTTCCCAACGACGGAGCCATCATCCGGCTCGTCGGCGCTCTGATGCTGGAGACCAACGACGAGTGGACCGTCGCGCGGCGCTACATGAGCCTTGAAACCATCGCCCGCCTCACCGACAATCCCACCGTCAGGCTGCCCGCCCTGGCAACCTGATCAGGCTCGGACCTCTCCGGAGGTCAGCGATCCTACACCAAGCGTTGGGACACGATCTGTTCTCTGTCGCATCGAGCGGCGTCCGCCGCGGCTCGATCTCGACATCTATCCCTACCTGCCCCGGGCACGGGTCGAGACGACGAAGCCGGCCAGCTACCTGAGCCTGATGTCCGCCCCATGAGCGACGCGCCCCAGGTGCTGCTCCAGCATCATCTCAAGAAGCTCAAGCTGCCGACCTTCCAGAGCGAGCACGCCAAACTCGCCCGGCAGTGTGCGGCCGAGGGCAAGGATCATGTGCAGTATCTGCTCAGGCTCTGCGAGCTGGAGCTGATCGAGCGGGAACGCCGGATGGTCGAGCGCCGCATCAAGGCCGCGAAGTTCCCGGCGACCAAGAGCCTCGACAGCTTCGACTTCAAGGCGATCCCGTCTCTCAACAAGGCGCTGACCATGGAGCTGGCGCGTTGCGAGTTCGTCGATCGCCGCGAGAACGTCATCGCCCTCGGTCCAAGCGGCACAGGCAAGACGCACATCGCCTTGGGCCTCGGCCTTGCCGCTTGCCAGAAGGGCCTGAAGGTCCGCTTCACCACCGCAGCGGCCCTGGTGCACGAACTCATCGAGGCCGCGGACGACCGCCGCCTGCAACGGATCCAGAAGAACCTTGCAGCTCAGGAACTCCTCGTCATCGACGAGCTGGGCTTCGTCCCTCTCTCGAAGACCGGCGCGGAGTTGCTCTTCGAGGTCATCTCGCAGCGGTACGAACGCGGCTCGATCATCATCACCACGAACCTGCCCTTCGACGAGTGGACCGAGGTCTTCGGATCCGAGCGCCTCACCGGAGCCATACTCGACCGGCTCACCCACCACGTCCACATTCTCGAGCTGAACGGCGAGAGCTTCAGGCTGCGCCAGAGCCGCAAGACCAAAGGCTGATCACACGACAATCCGATCTTCAGCCAGACTGGCCTGCGGCCAGTGCGCCTCTGCGCGCGTCAGCCTTCGAAGGGCACACGCGCAAAGGCGCATCTAACCTCCGCCGATGCCCTTTATCTCACCGCGATGCTGGCCGATTTTGCTCCGCGATTGACACCGAAATCTAATGCGATTGAGGTGAACGTGCGCTAGATGGACAGGCTTACTGTCATTGCTCCAATCTCAAGGACCGCGACCGCCGGCGAAATATGGTCGGGGTGTCAATATTGGACCTTGGTCTCAGTTCAGATTAACGGGTCGGGAGCGCATGCGTCGCGCTGTCTCGCGCTCAGCGCGCTTGCAGCGCAGGGGGGGCAAGTCTCGGTCCATAAGGTGCATGTCTTCGAGCACCATCTCTCCCATCTGTTTGAATGCGGTTTCGAGGGCGCCGGCGCGGTGCGCCGAGCGGATGAAACCGTTGATCTGGCGCACTCTGTGGGACCTGGGCATCGGTTCCTCGGGATAAACATCGCTCGCTGCCCGAATCCGCCCTGAGGCCACCGCGTCGAGCAACGCGTCGAAATCCACGACGTCGGCGCGCGACAACAGGATGAAGGCGGCGCCGGGACGCATGCGGGCGAACTGGGCTGCGCCAAGGAAACCACGATTTTCGGTTGAAACTGCAGAGACCACGAAGACGAAATCGGAATCTGAGCACCGTCGTCGAGACTGGCAGGCATCGACTTCATAGTCGCGCATGATCGAGGGTGGCAGCCAAGGGTCGTAGACACTGATATCGCAGCGAAATCCCGCAAGCACTCGGCGAAGCGCCTTGCCGAGGTCGCCAAATCCGATGATGCCGACCTTGGCGCCGGTCAGCAGTCGCGCCGTGGCATTCCCCTCGCCACCCCAGTTCTCGCACCCAGCGCGGAAATCGTTTTCGGCGTCGATGATCCCGCGCGCGAGGTCTAGCGCCATGGCGAAACCAAGTTCGGCCACTGGCAGCGCAAAGACAGCGCCGGTGGTGAGAACATGGATGCCACGGCGGAACACCTCTTCATACGGCATGTTGTCGAGGAGATTGAACTCGACGTTCAGCACCGCCCTGAGCGAGTTCATCTTCGCCAAAGTTGCTTCTGAAAGCGCTGGCTGGCCAAGAATATAGCGGGCCCTGCCCAGTGTGCTGTCGTCCAGCGTGCCGACGGCTTTGGCTGCGGTCTCCAACAACTCGTAGCGTTGACGAAACTCTGCGAGCCTTTCCCGCTCAAAGATCAGGTCGAGTGTGCGCGGCTCGGGTGCGCAGATGACGAGCGGTCTGGAGTTCGATGTCATTGTGATCCCCTTCCGGTTACAGAATGAATCGGTTTACTTTAAAAGTAAATCGATTCATTTTGAAATTTGGTTCCAATTCGACCTGCGCGGAGGAGATCATGCCGGGGGAGGACAGGCGCAAACGTGCGACCATTCACGATGTCGCTCGTCAGGCCGGTGTCTCGGCTGCGACCGTTTCGAAAGTTCTCCGCGGCGCAACGTCGGTAAAGGCGGAAAACAGTGCGAAGATTCACGCGGCCGTCCGCGAACTGAGCTATCGCATGGACCCACTGGCCGCTGGCCTGCGGCATGAGCTACGGCGGATCATCGGCGCGGTGGTGCCCGACCTCGAGAGCCCCTTTTTTGGCGCCCTGGTCACTGGCATCGAGCGCGCCGCCGAGGAAGCTGGTTATTCGGTAATCATCGCGTCGTCGCGTGAGTGCGAGGAGCGCGAAGCCGATCTGGTGGCGCGCATGAACGACTGGCGTGTCGCCGGCTCGGTACTTGTTCCGATCCGATCCGAACGCGGCATGGGCGCCGAAAAGCTTCACCAACTTGGCATGGAGGCGGTCCTAGTCGACCGCGTCTCGGCCGACGAGCGTTTCGACACGGTGTCGGCCGACAACTTCGGAGCCTCGGCCAGAGTCGCAGACTTCCTGATGGATCAGGGGGCTCGGCACGTCCTTCTGCATGGTGCCACGCGCACCTCGAAAGCCATCCGCACGCGAGTCGCTGGGTTCACGAAGCAAGCGAGAACACGCAATCCGGGAGTTCGCATCGATACCCTGTTGAGCGACGATGATCTCGAGACGCATCGTGAGGCGGTGCGCGCCTACTTCGATGCCCACCCGGGCAGCAACGGACCCGACGCGATATTTTCGCTTTCGCAGCATTCGACGCTGCTGGTCCTGTCCGAACTGCGCCGCAGGGGGCTCCGCGTCCCCGAACAGATCGCACTCGTCGGTTTCGACGACGCCGACTGGATGCAGACGACATGGCCCTCGATCACCGCCGTCGCCCAACCTGTCGTGGAAATGGCCGAACGCGCGGTAGCGATGCTTCTTGCGCGGGTCGATGGAAGGCGAGACGGGTCCCCGGTCCAGAACCTGGAACTCTGCACCTTACTCTCCGGCAATCGGCCGGACCGACGGAAGAGAAGCCGTACCAGACCGGACACGGCGGATAAGAGCGGAAGAAAACACCAACCGAGGAGGAAACCATGTCCAGACTGAAAATCACCCCTGAACACTCGGCGTAGCCACTTGGCCACACTGCTCGCGGTCTCGCCAGCACTGGCGGACGGCGAATACGGTATCCTGATGAAGACCCTCGCCAACCCGTTCTGGGGCGCGATGGGTCAGGGGGTCGAAGACGGCGCGAAAGCAGCCGGCGTCGAGTACTACATGCAGGCCGTCGAAAGCGACCAGGCCGCAGAGAGCCAGCTGAACGTCTGCAACACCATGCTTGAGCGTAACCCGGTTGCGATGATCACCGCGGCGATCAACTCGACGAACCTCCTGCCCTGCCTCAAGGCCGCGCAGGAAGAGGGCATCAAGGTCGTCGACCTTGACGGCAACCTTGACCAGGCGATCCTGCAATCGGAAGGGCATCGACATCACGTTCTCGATCGGCTCCGACAACGTGAACGCCGGCGCGCAAGGTGCCGAATACATGGTCAGCGAGCTCGGCGCCGATGCGACGGGCCCTGTGCTGGTGATCGAGGGGCTCTCGGGCAACATCACCGGCCAGAAGCGCGCGCGCGGCTTCGCCGATCGGCTCGAACGAACTTGCGCCGGGCCTTGAGATCGTCGCTTCGCTTCCCGGGGATTGGGATCGTGGCAAGGCAGCCAACATCACCAATGACATCCTGACCCGCAACCCTGAACTCGTCGGCATCTTCGCCGCCAACGACGGCATGGCCCTTGGCGCGGTCGAAAGCGTGTTCGCCGCCGGCAAAGGCGGGAACGTGGTGATCATCGGTGTCGACGGCAACTCGGACGCGGTGAAGTCGATCAAGGAAGGCCGCCTTACCGCATCGGTCGCACAACTGCCCTACCTGGTCGGCAAGCAGGCTGTGGAAAACGTCAAGAAATCGGTGGACGGCGGTGCTGTTGAAAGCCAGATCATCGTGCCAACGCTCGTGCTGACCAAAGAGGTCATGGACGCCGGCACAGAACCCCTGCTCGAATACGTGAAGTGAACCTTCGGACGGCGGGGCGGATCGCCCCGCCGCTATCAACCGGGACCCGCGCCGCGACAGCAACCGACGCGACGCCCATGGCGAGGCCCCAATGACATCCACTGACTTCCCGCCAACACGGCCGAAGCCCGGTCTCTGGGCAAGGATTACAGTCAGCGTCGATCGAGCAGCTTCAGATCCGCCTCGAGAGCGTGATCGTGCTGTTAGCGCTTGGATCACTGATGTCCGTTCTCTCACCGTACTTCCTGTCGGTCAGCAACTTCATGAATATCCTGCTGGCGACCTCGACAATCGGCGTGCTGGCGATCGCAGCGACGTACGTCCTTAGTTCAGGCGGGCTCGACCTGTCGCTCGGCTCCGTGATGGGTCTGTCCGGAGTGTGGGGCGCCGCCGTTGCGGTGAAGCTGGGGCTGCCCATGCCGTTGGCCGTGCTCGCCACGCTCGGCGCCGGAGCGCTCGCAGGCTTCATCAACGGATTTCATCATCACTCGTGCCTTCGTGCCGGCCTTCATCGTCACGCTCGGCATGCTGGGCATCGCCCGTGGCCTGGCGCTGGTCATCGTCGACGGGCGCGTCATTTACGGGCTTCCATCGGCGATGGTCTACCTTGGTCAGGGCCGTCCTCTCGGTATTCCGATGCCAGTGATCATCTTCATCGGCACTGCGATCGTCATGCACATCATGCTGGCCTACACCCGTTATGGCCGGCACACGCCTCGCCATTGGCGACAACGAGAACGCCGCCCGCACCGCCGGGATCAACGTCGAGCGCCACCGGCTGTCGCTCTACACGCTGTCTGGCGCGCCTGGCGGGACTGGCGGGGCTGCTCTTCGCCACACGGATCAACTCCGGCGACCCGACCGCCGGGCTCACCTACGAGCTTACCGCAATCACCGCCGCGATCATCGGCGGCACGAACCTTTTCGGCGGCCGCGGCTCCATCCTCGGCACGATGATCGGCGCGCTCATCATGGGCGTGCTGCAGAACGGCCTGAACCTGCTGGCGGTGCAGAGCTACTATCAGCAGATGGCCATCGGCGCGGTGCTGATCCTCGCCGTCTTCATCGACCAGTATCAGGTCCGGAAGGAGAGCCGGGTATGAGTCTGCTCGACGTCTCGAGAATCTCGAAGAGCTTCGGCGCAGTCAACGTGCTGCACGGCGTCGATATGACGTCGACCGCGGCGAGGTGGTGGGCCTCGTCGGCGACAACGGTGCCGGCAAGTCGACGCTGATGAAGATCGTGACCGGCTATGTATAGGGCCGACGCCGGCGACGATCACCCTCGACGGCAAGAGCATCCTCGGCCATTTCCCCGGCGAACGCCGACGCATGGGGATCGAGATGATCTACCAGGATCTGGCGCTGGCCCGGCAGCAGGACGTCGCCTCGAACATCTTCCTCGGGCGCGAACCGACACCGGAAGATTCTCGGCATGGACTTCGTCGACCGGGCCACGATGAGGCGAGAGGCCCAGGTGATGATCGACCGGCTCGGGGCCAAGCCTGCCGGCGATCAACCGGCCGGTTGGCACGTTCTCTGGCGGACAACAGCAGTCGGTCGCGATCGCCCGGGCGCTCACGTTCGATCCGAAGCTCGTGATCATGGACGAGCCGACCGCGGCGCTCGCGGTGCGCGAGGTGCAGGGCGTGCTCGACCTGATCCGGCAGCTGAAGGCGGAAGGCATCGGCGTGATTCTGATTTCGCACCGGCTCAACGACGTTCTGTCGGTCACCGACCGCATCGTGGTGCTGCGCCACGGCCGCGCGGCCGCGAACCTTGCGACCGCGGAGACCGACATGGCCGAGGTCGTATCGGCCATCGTCGGCGGCGCCAGAAATGGCCGATGCTGCCGCTCACGAAGCAAGGGGATAGACGCGATGGCTAAGCTTGGCCTCCACACCTTCGCCGCCGCCCCGAAATGGGACTCGCGGCGATGCGGGGACTTCTCGCCAAGTTCGGGCGCACAAGGTGCGCGTCGCTCGAAATCCCGCTGCTCGACCCTGCGGAGATCGATGTCGCGTCCACCCGCGCTTTCTGGAAGAGACTGGCATCGAGCCTGTCTGCTCGCTCGGTCTGCCGCGCGAAATCGACGTGATCGACGACCCCGACGCGGGTCTGGCGTTCCTGAGCCCGCCTTCGAGGTCGCCCGAGCGGCGTCGGGCCTTCGCGCTCGTGTCCGGCGTCACCTACGGCACCATCGGCAAGATCTCCGGTGCGCCGCGAACGCAGGCCGAATTCGACGGCACCGCCCGCTTCATCGAACGCGCGGCAAGAGCGGCCAAAATCGCATGGGCTCGATGCTGGGGTCGAGCCCTGCAACCGCTACGAGACCCACATCATGAACACCGGCGCCGACGGCCGGGCCTATTGCGAGGCGGTGGGTGCAGACAACCTCTTCATCCATCTCGACACCTACCATATGAACATCGAGGAGCTGTCGATTAGCCCAGGGCTTCCGGGACTGCGGCCCACACCTTGGCTACGTGCATCTGTCCGAAAGCAACCGTGCCGCGCCGGGCCATGGCACGGTGAGTTGGGCCGAAGTCTTCGAGACCTTGGCCGAAGTCGGATACGACGGGATCACCACGCTGGAGAGCATGAACCACGTGCACCCCGCCATCGCCTCTGCGCTGGCGATCTGGCACCCAGTCGAACCGCGCCCTGACGATGTGATCGATGTCGGTCTTCCATACCTGCGGCGGATGGCCGAGGCTGCCGGTTTCCGCTACGACTGACCTCACGATGAGTGAATTGGCCGAGGCCCTCTTGCGAGGCTCACGTGAAATCGCAGCCCGGATCGAAGCGATTCCGGATGCTGGCGCGCGTCGCCTTGCTGCGATCGCCGGCCCGCCCGGTTCGGGGAAGTCAACCCTCGGCGCGGGCGTTGTGGCGGAGCTGCAGGGCCGTGGGCATGATGCTGTCCTCATGCCGATCGATGGCTTCCACCTCGACAACCGCCTGCTCAAACCTCGTGGGCTTCTGTCGCGCAAGGGTGCGCCCGAGACATTCGATTTCGCAGGTTTCATCAGCATGGTCCGCCGGGTCCAAGAAGAGCCTTCGGTGTTCCTTCCGGTCTTTGATCGAAGCCGCGAGATCGCCATCGCCGCGGCGGAAGAGATGACGACCAGAAACCCGGATCGTCGTCGTGGAGGGCAACTACCTGGTTCTTGATGAGGATCCCTGGCGCGCACTCGGGCCGTTGTGGGATTTCACCGCATTCCTTGACGTATCCACCCAGGAACTTGAACGCCGCTTGACGGATCGCTGGCTATCCTATGGCTTCGGTGCCGAAGAGGCCGCGGCAAAAGCAAGGGGTAACGATCTCACCAATGCGATGCGGATCAAGCGCTCGGTCGGTCATGTGGATTTGATCGTCAAGAATTGAATTGACCAAAGTTTGCAGAGCAACGAAACGCCCATACAAATGAAACTGAACTATTTCTGACCTCACACGATATGGCGGGACTTGCTGCGCCGCGGCGTTGGGAGGTCATCTGGGGGCCGCAAAGGGTCGTAACTATTGGCTTTCCAGCATCAGCCATCGCTACTCTTTCACCTGTCGTCTTCTGCAAACAGGAAGGCGAAGGCGATGCGCCGCCGCCAGGCCTGCGACAGCGGCTCCTCGATCACTCCGGTTCGCTCGCGGGCGTGGACGAAGCGATCGGGGGCGGTGACGATGCCGCAGTGCTTTGCGACTGCGTGGTCTCGCATCTGGAAAAGGATCAGCGCTCCAGGCGTGAGGTCGGTGACCGGAACCTCCACCATCACCTGCCGAGCCGCCTCGGCCAGTGGTTCGCGGACGCCGGTCTCGCCCCAGTCGCGGCTGTAAGGCGGGATCGGCATCGGCTCGGATCCGTAGAGTTCGCGCCAGACGCCGCGGGCGAGCCCAAGGCAGTCGCAGCCGACGCCCTTCACGCTCGCCTGGTCGTGGTAGGGCGTGCCGATCCAGCCGCGTGCGGCGGCGATCACCCGCTCCGGATCGGCGGCGGTCATAACACCTCACCCGCATTCGCATCCCCGCGGTTTGGGTAGCGGATCACGGTGTCCTGGCCGGGGATGTGCGGGAAGCCGCGGAAGTTGACGACATTCGCGAACCGGTCCCGGCAGGTCTCCAGCCGCTTGTCGCAGCCGGCTTGGACAATGAAGTCATGGCCCTCTGCGATCGGTCGCACCGGCGCCTCGAGCAGCGTGAGCCGGCGCGCGCCGGCCACCACGTCGTGCCCCGCGACCTCGGCGGTCCGCCCGGCGTTGGCGCCGCTCGTCCAGGTCAGCCGCCCGAGCGCGAACCAGCCGGCAGCGAAGCCGGCGAGTCCTGGCGTCGTGAAACCGCGGTCGCCGGCCAGCGCGATCACCGACCCAGAACCCCTGTACGCCGGATCCTCCAGATCGACCCCGCAGCGGGCGTCGCCGAGCTCGGCGTCGCAGGCGTGCTGGAAGGTGCGCCCGACGGTCTGGTTCAGGATGTGCGCGAGGGAACGCACCTCGGCGACGAAGGCGAGCTTGCCGCGCCGGACCTGGCCGATAGCGCCGCGACGCATCAGCACGCGCTGGGAGACGGCTTGCCAGTTCACTCGCCAGACCTCTACAGCGGCGTTGTCCCAGCGGCCATCGAGGATGTCGGTCTCGGTGATGGTGTCCGAGGTCAGCACCCCCTCGGCCTCCTGCGCATCCACCGCGAGGTCCGTACCGCTGCGGATCTCCGACGCCGCGAAGCCGGACTCGGGCTCGTAGGTCACGCCGGAGAACGCGAGCGGCCGGTCGTGGTCGGTGAAGCCGAAGACGACGCCGTCGGCGCGCTCGATGCGCCAGCACCAGGCGAGCGTCGTCGCGCCGCCGTCGAGATGCGCCTGCAGGGCGGGGAGTATCGTCTTCATCGGTCAGCTTTCGGTAGGCTTGGCGGGCAGATCACGCGGCGGCAGGACCTGGCCCGGCTGGCGCGAACGAGCAGGTGAGGCTATCCTTCAAGCGGGAGGTGTCAGGTGCCCATAATCATCGACGAGATCGGAGGCTCTCCGGAGCGGCCGCCCCGCCCCCCGAGCGCTCCGCAGGACGACAAGGCTGCTATCGAGGCCGCCGTCAATCGCACGCTCGCCCTGATGGCCCTCGCCCTCGAACGGGACGCCCGACTTGCGCCGCCCTGAACCGGACCGTCTCGCTCCCGCACGGCCCGTCGTCCTCGTCGAGGGTCGCCGCCGCAGTGACGTCGAGGCTGCGCTCGCGATCGTGGACATGCGTCTGCCACGGCATGGCATGGCCCATGTCGAGCTTCGACTTCTGGCCGCCCCTGCGCGCGGCGGCTTTCCCTTCGCCGACATCTCTCATGGGGCGCGGCTCGCCGTCGGATACGGATCGGCGCGATCCGCGCCGGTGTTCGAGGGCGAGGTCACGGCGGTGGAGTTCCGCATGGGAGACGGCCCTCCGGAACTCGTCATCCTGGCCGAGGACGCGCTGCACCGTCTCGCCCGCCAGGTGCTCCCGCGCAGCTTCATCGAGATGCGGGCCGACGACGTCGTCAACCTGCTGGCGCAATCCGCAGGTCTGCAGGCCGACGCGACGCTCGGCGGACCCGTCCGGACGTTCGTAAAGGGAGCCGAAAGCGATCTGGCTTTTCTGCTCCGGATGGTGGCGGCACACGGCGCGGCGTTGCGCCTCGAGGGGGATCGGGTTCGCGCCGGACCCGAGACGACCGATCCGGCGCCCCTCCCGATCGACGCCGGTTCTTTGAGCGAGCTCCGCATCATCGCCGACCTCAACTGGCTGCCCGGCGCCGTGACGGTGCGGGGCTGGAACCTGGCCGAGGCGGTCCCGGTGGAGACCAGCGCGGTTCCCGCGCCCGCACCGCAGCCGGAGCTGCAGAGCGGAGCCGCATTGGCCGATCAGCTCGGCTGGGGCGCGGACTACGTCGTGCCCCGCGACTTCGTCGGAGCCTCGGAGGCGGACGCGATCGCCACTGCGGAGGCGTCCCGTGCCGCCGAGCGCTTCCTGCATGGCGAAATTGTCGCGACCGAGCGCAGACTGGTCCCGGGCGCGGAGATCGAAGTCACCGGCGCCGACCCGCGTTTTGAAGGTCTCTACCGGGTTGGCGACTGCCGTCACCGTTTCTCGGTGACCGGCGGCTTCACCGTTCGGGCGCAGATCGCTCGACCGACCTGGCGAGCATAACCACGGAGGCAGCCCCGATGACGTCCGAGACGCCCGCCATGACCGCCGGCATCCACCTCGCGCAGGTCGTCGACGACAGGGATCCGATGAGCCTCAACCGCCTCCAGGTTCACCTGTCGGGTCTCGGATTGACCCTCTGGGCGCCGGTGCTGATCCCCGGCGGAGGCGCCGGTTATGGCGTGGCGCTGACGCCGAGGAGAGACGAGACCGTCGCCGTGGCCTTCGCCGGCGGCGACCTCGCGAACCCCGTCGTTCTCGGTGCGCTGTGGTCGGGTGAGCGCGCCCGGCCGCAGGCGGCGGGCGCGGCCGGCGAGAGCTATGCGATCGTCTCGCCGGGAGGGGCGGTCATACGAATGGGAGAGACCGGGGACGGGCCTGACCCGGCCATCGTCGTCGAGTCCGACAGTCGAACAAGGATCCGAATCGAGGCGGGGTCTGACGGAAGGATCCGGATCGAACACCCCGGTGGCTCGATCACCCTCGACGCCGGCGGCGTCGCCGTGACCAGCGCGACAGCCGTCTCCGTCGCGGCCTCGACGGTCAGGATCTCCGCCAGCGCCGTGACGATCGATGCCGGCATGACCAAAGCCAGCGGTGTCGTGCAGTGCGACACCCTCATTGCGAACTCGGTGGTCGGAGGCAGCTACACGCCCGGCCCGGGCAATGTGTCGTAGCACGTCGTCAGCTCGCGGCGGGCGGCGGCCCATGTCGAGAATCCTCAGTGACGGGTAAGAACTGGTCACCTCAGCAGCGACAGCAGAAAGATGAGCGTGGCGACCGCGAGGCCGACGCGCAGGCGATGGCGGAAGGCGCGGCACGGGTCGCTGTCGTCGCAGCGAAGCCGCGCGACCACGCTTAGAAGCTCATGCATCCGTGTCGTCCCCCGGCCCGGCGCGGAGCTTGCGGATGCGCGCGAGCGACACCTCGATCACCGCCGGGCCGAACACGCCGACGAGATAGGCGGCCGATCCCGCCGCGCCGCCGGCCGGCACCGCCTCGGGCGGCAGGTCAAGCCAGCGGGTGACGACCGCCATCGACAAGCTGCCCATGCCGGCGGCGATGACGCCGCCGAGCAGGATGTGGCGGACGGCGTCGCGCAGGCGCATGCGGGTGGTCAGCGCGTTGGTCGCGCCGCCGAGCGCGCCCCAGGCGGCGAGGATCGCCGCGGTGGAGGCGGCGAGATCGCGGAGCGCTATGACCACGAAGCCCGGCTCCTCGTTCATCGTCGCACCTCCACCAGCGGGATCGAGGCGATCGAGCCGAGCCGGTCGAGGTCCCAGGTGACATCGAGCAGGTCGGTGTCGAAGCGCACCGGCGCGTCGAACTCGAAGCCGGCGGTGATGGACACGCCGATCGCCGGAGCCGCGGCGAAGGTGACGACGCCGGTCGTCGTTTCGACCGACCAGCCTGAGAGCGCCTCGACGCCGTCGATCGCCACGCGCACCGTCCCGGCGACCGGCTTGACGATGCGCCGTACCCAGCTCTGCGCGCCGCTCTCGTAGCGCTTCACCAGCTGGAACGTCTCGGTGTCGCCGTCGCCGGTCGCGAGGACCTGGTCGATCGGGGTGACCGGCGTCGAGGGCAGGCTGGACCGGTAGTCACCCCAGTCCTTCCAGCGGAAGCCGTGCAGCCGGCCGCCTCTCGCCTCGAAGAAGGCGATGACGGCGGCCAGATCATCGGCGCGGCGGACGCCGTAGGCGGCGTCGTAGCGCCGCCGCGAGTCCGCCCAGGAGGCGTTGCGCTCCTCGTCGCCGGAGGCGAGCTCGACCACCTGCGTGCGCCGCTCCGGGCCGCCACGGGCCCCGCGGCTGATGTCGTCCGGGAACCGGACCTCGTGGAAGGCCATGGATCACATCCCTCTGCGTCCGAAGGCGACCGCCCGGGCGATGTCGCTGGCGACCTGCGTGCGCGAGCGGCGGAAGCTCTCGGCGTCGCTGGTCATGATGTTGACGGTGACGCCGCCGCCGGAGCCGGCGCGGTCGAAGGCCCGGGTCTCGGCCCGGCTCAGCACCCGCTCGCCACGCTGCAGGATCGCCGGAACCTCGTCCGGGCGCAGTCCGGCGACACCGCCGTCGGGCCGGAGGCCCGCAATGCCACCACCATGCATCCGCGGCGCGCCGGCGAAGGCGAGGGCCGGGACCAGCCGCTGCGGGCCTGCCGATCCCGCCACGCCACCGGCGTGCAGCACGCCAGCGAAGGCCGGGCCGAGGCTGCCGAGCACACCGGAGAGCGCATTGGCGATCGGTCCCAGCACGAAGCGCCGCACCGAGACCTTCGCGAGGTCGGCGAGGATCGAGGTGACGAGATCGCGCATGCCGAGCTTGCCGGTCTTCACGAACTCGCCCACCGCGTCCTCGGCGCCGCGGAAGCCGCTGACCAGCGCGTCGCCGACGCCCTGGCCGGTCTCCTTCGCCTTGTCGGCGTAGTCGCGCACGGCCTCGGTCGCGCGCTCCCAGCCGGTCTTTGCCGCCTCGGGCGCTTCCTTCATCACTGGCGCTGCGGCGGCGCTGGCTCCACCGGCCCTCCCGACCGCGTCGTCGAACGCCTCGGCCGCGACCGTAGCCCCGCCGAGCGCGGTCTCGGCCTCCTCGGCCGAGCCCTTCACGGCGTCCCGCAGCGCCTGCAGCGACGCGAGCGGCGCGGTGGCCGCCGACGCGGCCGCCGAGGCCGACGCCGCCAGCCCGTCCGCACGGGCGCTCGCCTCGCCGGCGGCGGCCGACGTCTCGTAGAACGCCGAACCCGCCCGGATCGCCGCCTCGCTCAAGGTGAGCATCGTCGCGTCCATGCCGGGCACACCGTCGAGGCTGCGGGTCGCCGCATGCAGGAAGTCGGCCCAGCTCCGCTGGATTCCCGAGAGCGCCGTCAGCCAGCCGGCTTCGATCGTCGCCCAGACCGATTGCAGCGACAACGCCAGCGACCGGCCGCCGAGCTTGATCCGCTCCCAGACCTCGGACGCGACGTCGCCGAGGAGCGACAACGCCTCACCGAAGCCGCCCGCGCCAGCGACCAGCCGGCCGAACTGATGGACAAGCTCACCCGCGCCAACGATCAGCGCCCCGATGCCGGTGCGGATCAGCGCGCCGCGCAGCACGACGAGCGCGGTGGCGAGCCCGCGCACCGACACCGCCGCTGCGACCAGCCCGGCGACCCAGCGACCGGCCATGACGCCGGCGAAGGTAGCGGCGTAGGCCGCGAGCCGTCCGAGGTTGTCGAAGAGGCCGCGGATCGCTGTCCCGAGCGGACCGGTGGTGCGCGCCAATGCCGCCATGGCGTCCGCCACCGCCTCGAGCGCCGGAGCCGCGGCGACCGCGAGCTGGTTCGACAGCCCGCGCCAGATCAGCCCGAGCCGGGAGATCGCGTCGTTCGTGCGCTCGATGCGGTCGGCGTCCGCCTCGGAGACGACCACGCCGAAGTCGCGCACGTCCTCGGTCGCCTGGCGCAGCGTCGCGGTGTCGATGCGCGACATGGCGATGGAGCCTTCCTCGCCGAAGAGCTGTCCGGCGATTGCCGCGCGTTCGGCTGCCGGAACGAAGTTGGCGATCGCGGCGTTGATCCCGCCCACGCGCTCGTCGAGCGGCAGCGCCAGCAGCTCGGAGGCCGAGAGCCCGAGCCGGTCGAGCGCATCCGCCGCTGGCCCGGTCCCGGCGGCCGCCTGGCTCAGCCGCCGGGTCAGATCCTTGGTCGCCTGTTCGATGCCGGACATCGCCACGCCGGCGAGCTCGCCGGCGCGCTCCAGCGTCTGGATCGAGGCGACGGTCGTGCCGAGCGACTGCGCAAGCTTGGCCTGCGCGTCGACGGTCGCGAGCCCGGAGCGGATCATCGCGACGCTGGCGGCGGTTGCCGCGGCGATGGCGGCGGCGGTCGCCACCTTCACCCGTCGGGAGAACGCGGCCATCCGGGCGTTGGCCGCCTCCATCTCGCGGCTCAGCCGGCCGAAGCCGCGGCTGCCGGCCTCGCCCACGCCTTCCAGTTCGGCCCGGACCTGGCGGCCGCCGACCACCGCAAGCCGGACGCTGACCCGCTTCTCGGCCATCTCAATCTCCGATTTCCTCGTTGAGCCGGCGCACCATCACCGCCTCGATCTCCGGCAGCAGCTCGGCCATGGCGAGCGGCGGCACGCCGAGCGCGTCACCAAGCGCCAGCGCCGCCGACATGTCCCAGCCGATCACCGCGCCGGGGATCACCCGCAGCTGGCCGCCGAGCCGGCCGACCAGGTCCCAGACCTGCCAGCCCTCGTACGTCTGCGGGCCGGTTCAGCCGCGCCGGGCAGTCCGGGCACGCTTGCTGCGCAGGCCGCGCAGTAGCGGTCGCCCCCGCCGAAGTGCCAGTCGGCGAGGGCGCGGAGACGTTTTTTTCCGCATCCAGCAGCAGGCCGCTTCGAGCCACGTAGGACGCCTGGAAGGCTTCGAAGATCGGCCAGACCTCGAGCAGCGCGTCGATCGCCTCGGGCGTGACCGGCGCCGGGGCGCCGTCGGCGTCGCCGACGCCCTCCCACTCGGTGACGGCGCGATCCGGGCGATCGCCCTGGCGAAGACCAGCGCGCGCTCCTCGTCGGATGCCGTCATCCGGCAGCGCCTCGACGGCCGCGTCGCTGCGGGAGGCCACCATCAGCGCGGTGGTGAGCGGGGCGACGCGCAGCCGCACGCCATGGCCGAGATCGAGCCAGCGCGGCTCGGCAGGTGAGGTCCAGTCTGAGCATACCCTCGTGTCTCCTTGCGGGTTGTTCGGCTGACGCCGGGCAGGCGTCGCGCGGCGGGCGTGTTTCGGGATCGTCGGGGCGCGAAAGGACGGCGCATCTGGGCGGCCCTGGCTTTAGCCACGAGGCCGGGCAGCGGACCCAATGTGGCAGGCGCCGCGCCAGGCGGCGCATGATCCGGACCGAGGCCTTTCCGGATCCCCGTAAATGACGCGGTCACCGCGAGACGGGCGGACCGCGGTCGTCGAATGCGTGGTACGCCTTGATCCGCATGGCGCGGTCGCGGCGTTCCCCCGGTGGCGGGACGAGCGGCGCAGGCGCCAGAATTGAGAGGTGACCGCATTCTCACGATCCCGAATCTGTTGTCGCTCTACAGGCTCGCGGCCGCGCCTGTGGCCTTGTGGATGGCGATCGAGGGATGGCGCGACGCCTTTTTCATTCTCGTCATCATCAGCCTGGTCAGCGATCTCGTGGATGGCCCGATCGCCCGGTTCTTCGGTCAGGGGTCGAGGATCGGCGCAAGGCTCGACACGATCGCCGACGCATGCACGCTGCTCGCCGGTCTTCTCGGGCTCTACGTTCTCGAGGGACACGACCTGGAGCCCGAGCTTGCCTGGCTCTGTCTGTTCCTCGCGAGCTATGCCGCGGCCGCGATCACCTCGCTGGTCAAGTTCGGCACTCTGCCGGCCTACCATCTGTATCTGTCGAAGGCGGCCGCGCTCTGCGCAGGTGTCTTCTTCGTCTGGCTGTACGTGAAAGGGTTCTCACGCCCGTTCTTCCTCGTCGCGGTGGCTCTGGGCGTGATGGCGAACGTCGAGTCGCTGCTCGTGACGCTCTTTCTGCGGCGCTTTCGCGCGGATATCAGCAGTCTGTTCTCCCTGCGCGCCCAGTCACGCAACGATGAGAGCTGAGACGGCCGCGGACCGAGACCGGAGGCCGCCGGCTTTGCGCGCACGGCCTAGTACGTCTCCACGTCATTCACGAGGGTGGCGGTGCACATCCGGCCCACCACGCTGTCGCGGGCGGCCTGCCAGTCGAAGGTCGCCTGAACGCCCTGCGGCCCGGAAATCTCGATGCGCGGGCGCGGCAGGTAGACGGCATGCACGGTGAAGGTGAAGCTCTCGCCGGACGGCAGGACGTAGGCGAATTCCATCTCGCAGGCCTCGCCGTTGATCGCCTGCGTCACCAGCGTCTGGTCGGCGAAGCGCACCTCGATCCGGCCGGTCAGCGCTGCGATGGACGGGTCCGCGCCGTCGATACGGCCGTCGCTGCGGATGGTCTCGATCCGGTCGAGGTTGTTGGCGTAGGTGATCTCGGCCGAGACCACGTTGCCGAGCGCGCGAACCGTTGCGGGTGATCGCCCCGTTGAAATGGCCGAAGCGCTTCAGCTCCAGCGCGGCGGGCGTCCCGGCGCTGGTGGTCGTGCCCACCGTCTCGCCCTGCGCCACCAGCCGCGCCGTGGCGGTCAGCAGGCCCGAGCGCTGCATCTGCCAGGTGATCTGGTCGAGCACGCAGCCGGAATACATCGCGTAGCGCGGCACCTCCGGCATGCCGGTCTCGATCGACATGCTGGGCAGCGTCCAGGACCCCGACTGGAACTCGTGGCGTGTACGGCGCCTCCGCGCCCGTGGTCGTCGGCGCGCCGAAGGCCGCCTTCAGCCAGAAGCCGAAGGCCTCCGCGTCGAGCGGCACGACGACATCGCCGTCGGCCGTCACCGCATCCTTGATCGGCGCCAGCGGATCGCGGCCGTAGCCCAGAAGTTCCGAGTTCAGCAGCGGCTGCTCGGCGCCGAGCGAGGTGCTGGCGAAGGGCATGCGGGTGAAGCCGCTGACGGGCGGCGTTCCATAGGTCGTCTCGAACGCAAGCGCCATCAGCGCCCGCGCCCCCTGGGCTCGTGCCATGGTGTTCTCCTCGGGTTGTCGGGGTCAGGCCAGCGGATCGGCCGTGGAATAGTGCAGCACCACCGGGATCACGGCGGCCTTCAGGCTGGCCGCGCCCTCGACCGGCAGATCGACTGGTCGCGGGGCTTCGGCCTCGACCCAGTCGCAGAGCCCGCCCAGCGTGCGGTCGGCGGCGATGGCCGCGCCGATGCTGGCGGTCGAGCGTGTCGAAGGCGGCGTCACGCGACGCGCCCTGGACGACCGCCTCGATCTCGGCCCGGTGCTGGTAGTGGTAGCGGAGCGGCGAGAGCGTCACCGCCGGCTCCCCCGGGTCGCCGTCGCGCAGGATCATGAGGCCGGCGGGAGGGACACGCTCGGGCAGGACCTCGCCGCGAAGGACGGGGGCGGGCTGGGTCTGCAGGAGGGCGTAGAGGGCGGCGAGGATGGCTTCGCGATGGGTGGGCATGGTCACTCCGTCCCGGCAACTCTCGAAGACACAGTGCGGGAACTCGGTCGAGCTGAGTTGGCGGCCAGGCCGGCGTCTCTTGCGCCACACGGTCCCGTGGTTCAGTTGAGATTCGGGTCCGCCCAGTACCTGGTGCCTGCCGCCGTCGCAGAGACCTTCCATCCCTGTTTGGTCAGGACAAAGATCGCGCGACCGTCGACGAAATGGGCTCCGAACTCCGCCTTGTCCTCGCCGAACATTGTCCCGGCCTCGGCTGTCGCGTCGTAGCCAATCGTGACGAACTCGTTGAAGTCCCATTCGTCCTGGAAGAGGAGGACGACCTGGGTCTCGAAGCCTCCGACGCCCAGTGACATGCCAACGCCGGCCGTGCCCATGTTCATGTAGATGCGCTCGTCGCCCGTGCGTGAGATCGCGACGCCGCGCCCTGCGCCGGCCGCCAGGCCGAAGAGGACCAGTTTCCGAGTGTCGAAGACAGCATATCCCGCACTCATCTCGAACAGGCCCGCCGCTTCGGGCTGCTCCGCGAAAAGCCGGGTCAGGGTGTCGCCGGCCATCGCGTCCAGCTTGGCCCGCGTCTCCTGCGGCGTCGGCTCGTTGGTCATCAGATCCACGGTGGAGTCCACGTTCCCCTCGATCGTGTCAGCAAGGTCAGCGGCGCCCTTCTGCAACGCCGAAGCCCCTTGCTGGGCCTTGGAGACACCTTGCTGCAGCCGTTCGCGCAGCGTTTGCGCGTCAGACCCGGCGCCAGGCACAATCGCGAGCGTGGTCAGGATGGCCAGGCGGGTAATCGGCATGGACGTCTCCTTTCGGGCCGGGGGCTCATGCACCGCCGACTTCTGCGGAACCGGACAGGCAGTCCACATATGTCAGAAAGCCCAGAGTTCACACCTTACGTGCCGACCGCCGAGCCCGCATGCGCCCGGGCAGCCCCTCGCTGCGCAGGACGGAGGCGGGCTGGCTCAGCTGGGCTGCGTGCAGCGTGGCGAGGATGGTTTCGCGACGAGTGGGCATGTGTTCTTCAAATGCCGGCGCTGGGCCTCACTCCCCACGCGAGATGAACCCGCCGCACGACCTGCCGGAAGGTCGTGGGACGGGAGCGACCGGGAGAGCCCAATGGTCACCCCAGTCGTGCTGACGGCAACTGCTCAATCCTTTCGAAGCGTGACGCTCCGGACCGCTTCCGGTCCCCGCGCGGCTCAGCTGTCGTTTGCTGGATCAGTAGAACCCAACCTCGCGCACCTCGATCTCGGCGTCATGGTCGCGGCCATAGGCGACGACGGCGAGCGATGTCAGGCTGCCAGGCCGAGGCGCTCGCCGCAGCAGAGCGCCCGAGGCACGGAAGGCTTCGAACGGCAAGCGCACCTCGGTCCAGCGCCGCGTCACATCGAAGCCCGCCTGGTAGTACTGCCACGGCAGCACCGTCCCTGTCGTGCGCAGATGCACGAAGTAGCGCTGGTCATTGCCGCGCGCGACGAGTCGCACGCCGTTGGCACCCGCCGGCGGCGGGCTGGCGAGGTCCAGCCGCATCTGAATGAAGCCACCTCTATTCGCGGTACTGACTCGACCGGTCATCCGCGCATGAGGCTGGCCATCTTCCTCGACGAAGGCGACCTGCCCGGTCGAAACCCCGCCCATCACCGCGTCCGTGAAGAAGCGCCAGCGGGTTTCCGGCTGCATCGCGAAATCCTCGATCCTCGTGGCCTCGGCCACCGCGGGCGACACTGCCAACAGGGTCAGTATAGCGGCTGCGCCGAACGCGACGAGACCGCGCCGCTTCACTCCCATGCCTCCCTCGCAGGTTCTCCCGCGACCATATCATGCCGATCCGCCGCCGAGCCAGATGGCCAGCGGCTCCCGTTCGTCAGCCAGCGTCGGGCAACCCGCCCCCGCCGCGGACCCGCATGAAAAAGGCGGTGATCTCCTCTGGTGTCGCGCGGTCCACGGCACCGTCGGCAACATCGCGTTGCGACCATATCCACGTCGCTGCGGGATCGTGGAGCATCGTCCACTCACCGAAAACCCGATCGGAGACGCGTTCGGCAACATGCACCTTCATCTCAAGGTGGCGGTCATCCCGTTCGATGCGCTCGAGGGCTTTTCTGACCTGCTCTTCGGGCCCTTCAAGCCATTGAAGGTAGATGTCGGCGCGGCAGATGAGAGCGCCTGTGATGCCGTCCCGGGCGTTCGCACGCCGTGCGTCCATCAGAATGCCGCTCAGAGTTGCTTCGTCGAAGCCGAAGGGCCGAGAGGTGTAGATCGCCCGGAACAAATCCATGGGAGCGTTCTCTCCTGTCTGGGGACGTCCTGACCAACGCTGCCGCGCAGCACGCCGCTCAAGGGGTCTCATGCGCATTCGAAGGCGATCCTCGACCGCACCGCCAAGGGGTAGCACAGCCAGGCGCCCGGAAGTAGCCGGCAAGCTTCCAGGCCTCCCTTGCGCCCGATCCAGCTCGCTGGGCGCCCTCAAGACCGGCTATCCACCGAGTGCGTCACGATGAGCCCCGGCAGGCTGTCATGCGCCTACCCGGCAACCCGCGCGAGTTCGAGCCGCCTGGGCAGCCTGCCCTGCGGCACCAGCCGCAAGATCGACGCGTTGGCGTCGCCTCGAACCGGGTTGAGCAGTCGGAGCGATGAGATGTCGCTGACTTCCATGCATGCTGAAGCTGGATGCGACGTCATTCTGGAAGTCAGACGCCCCCGTCAGATTTCTCGCCCCGCGCGACGATCTGCAGGCTGCCGTCCGGCAGGGGTCGCTGAAGCGCGAGCGCATCCCTCAATGGTGCCGTCAGCCACTGCTCGGCCTCCCCTGCCGTCGTAAGGATCACGGGCATCGCCTTCGGATGGATCCGCGCAACCTCGGCGTTCGGCTCGGTCGTCAGGAACGCGAAGAGATCGTTCGTGGTCTCGCCCTCCTTCAGCTTCCGGACGGAGGTCCAGCGGGTCCAGATGCCGGCGAAGAAGGCGAGCGGCCGGCTCTCGTCGAGCGCGAACCAGACCGGCGGGCGGGATCCGTCGGGCAGCACCTCGTTCTCCGAGAAGCTGGTGAATGGCACGACGCAGCGGTTCTCGACACCGAGCCATCGCCGCCAGTGCGGCGAGGCGGAATTGCGGACATTGGTCACGCCCGGGTCGGTCTTGCGGCCCTTGAGGGCAAACTGCGGCGAGGGCATGCCCCAGCGGGCCATGACCAGCTCGCGGCCGTCGGCCGCGTTTCGCACGATCGGCGCCTGATAGTCGGGAAAGATCCCGGGAAGCGGCGGCATGTTTCCGACGCGGTCGTGCGGCGGGTTCTCGGGGAAGAACTGCCGGACGGCATCCTGCGGGCGCGTCATGCTGTAGAGGTTGCACATCGGGCGAGCGTGACCGAGGCGCTGCAGCCTGTAAAGCGGCTCGCGGTCGCTTGGCGACTCAGAGATGTTCTTCTAACGTTCCGCCATGCCCCTAGTGCGCGTCGTCCTCGGTCCCCGCTACGCCCTCCGCCTCGAGATGGTGCAGGCGAGCGATGCCATCGATGCGACCTGCATGGTCTGCCGCAGGTCGTGGCTCATCGCGCCATACCGCCTGCACGAGCGGTTTCAGGCGCACGAGCGCATGATCGAGATCGGCCGTCGCATGCGATGCACGCAATGCGGCAGCGGTCATGCCATGGTGTGGCATGTCCTTCGCGCCTCGCCGCCGCAGTGACTCCGGACGGCAATCCGTTGCAATGCGCGCATCAGCGAGCTCTCCCCTCCAGCCAGTTCGCCACGATCAGTCCCGGCACGCTGTCCAATGCCCGGTCCGCGTCCCGAGCGAGATCCAGCCGCTTCGGCAGCTTGACCTGCGGCACCAGCAGGAAGATCGGTGCGGTGACCTTGCCGCGCCCGGTCTTCGAGCGAGACGCCACCGCCTGACCCTTCGTGTTCAGCCGCCCCTCCGCGACCAGCAGGCTCGGGCCGGTCCGACGATAGACGAAGCGCAGGCGCAGCCCGCGTTGTCGCTCCCACTCGCCGGGCGTGATCCGCCCACCGCGCAGGGACTTGCCCTGCCGCAGGCAGTCGGGATCGCCAGCCAGAACCCATCCTTCGAGCGGATCAGCGGGCCGGTGTCATGCGCGCCGACGATCACCGGTGCCTTCGACCAGACGAGCGCCGCGGCGTCGAGGCTTGTCGCCCGATTCGGGAACTGCTCCGGCCGGATCGAGTTCGCGAGCCGCCGTCCCGAGCCCGGCGCCGATGATCTGCGTGCGCCAGCCAGTCTGGAGCCCGGTCCCGGCCTCGCGCATCGCGGCCGTGACCGCGCGCTCGCCTGCCGCGACCTCCGCCGCCATCATCGCGACGATGTCCGGATCGATGTCGAGCTTCAGCTTCACGCTGACCTCACATTCACAATCTGCCTTGTTCGCGGCGAATTCGTGACCACATCAGCACTGTGCAAACCCGGGAGGAAGCGATGACTGATCGCAGCGCTTACGTCGACAAGATGAAGGCCAAGCTGGACGAATGGAACGCCGACATCGACAAGATGGCGGCCAAGGCCAAGGAGGCCCAGGCCGATGCCCGGATCGGGTATGGCAAGCAGCTCGACGAGATGCGCAAGCAGCGCGACAACGCCAGCGCCAAGATCAAGGAAGCGATGGAAGCCAGCGACGACGCCTGGGATGACATGCGCAAGGGGTTCGAGAGCGCCTGGGACAGCATGTCGACGTCGTTCCAGAATGCGCTGAAACGCTTCACCTGATCCGATCCCGAAGCCACGCGGTCCGAGCGGTCGCGGCGCTCCCGCATGCTCGAGCATCACGCGGGCCGCAGGTCCAGCGTCCAGACCAGCCGCTCGCGATCCCGCACCGGCGCGCCCTGCACCACGAAGGTCTCGCCGTCGATCACGACCCGGTCGCCGGGGCGGGGCTCCGCCAGCTCCGCGACGCGGATGTCGATCCGGGTCGTCTCCGACCAGAGCCGCGCCTCGCCGAAATCGGTGATGGCGTCGCCCCGGCGCGCGATGATGCGGACGGGAAACGGGTCGCCGTCCGCCGGCTCCCAGGTCGCCGCCCGGCCGAGGTTCGGGTCGGCGAAGAGTGCATCGACTGCAGCGGTGAATGCGACCATTGTCGTTGCCAATCGGGGAGGTGTCGAGATGCGACTGGAAGGCTCCTGCCATTGCGGCGCGGTGCGGTTCACCGTCGAGAGCCGGCATCCGTATCCGTTCAACCTCTGCTACTGCTCGATCTGCCGGAAGACTGCCGGCGGCGGCGGCCTTGCGATCAACCTCGGCGCCGATGCGACGACGCTCCGGGTCGAGGGCGAGGAACACATCCGCACCTACCGGGCCCGGATGATCGATTCCGCCAGCGGCGTGGAGACGCGCAGCTCGGGCGAGCGCAGGTTCTGCGGCGAATGCGGCTCGGCGCTCTGGCTCTGGGATCCGACCTGGCCGGAGCTCGTCCATCCGCATGCCTCCGCGATCGACACGGACCTGCCGACGCCGCCCGAGCACACGCATCTCATGCTCGCCAGCAAGGCGTCCTGGGTCGAGCCCTGCATCCGCGAGCACGACCGGACCTTCGACGGCTACCCCGAGGAGAGCATCGCCGCCTGGCATCAGCGCCTCGGGCTGGAGCGCTCCTGATCAGAAGCTGCCATTGAGCCGCACCCGGCCGACGGTCTCCTCGGCGCCGGCCCCTACGACGAGCACGGCGACGCCGATGGCCGTGTTGCCCGAGGCGACGGTGGTCGCCCGTTTTGCGGTGTTGTCCCAGTAGATCTTCGCGCCGACGGTCCAGGCCTGGCTCGCGGCCTTGGCCATCTCGACGACGCCGGTCAGCTGGGCCTCGACCTCCGCGCCGGTGAGCGCGTCGTGGCTGGCGACGCCGAAGAGCGCGCCGACGAGAAGGCCGTCGCCGGAGACGACGTCGGCGGGCGCGGCCAGCGTGAGCACATGGCCGGGCTGGATGTAGTTGCGCATGGGCGGAGGTCCTTTCGATGAGGGTGGAAGCGAGGCCCGATCACCGGGCCCCGCGTCAGGGTTCAGCCGTTGCGCCGGCTCAGCTCAGCACGACGCCGGGGTTCTTGTAGAGGCCGCGCCAGTCGATCGCCTTGGCCCCGAAGTCGAGCCGGGCGCGCACCTCGACGCCGTCGACGTCGAAGCCCATGCGGGTCTCGAGTGCGACGCCCTCCTGGCCC
The DNA here is from genome assembly GCA_963700835.1 of uncultured Alphaproteobacteria bacterium. Lineage (GTDB taxonomy): Bacteria > Pseudomonadota > Alphaproteobacteria > Rhodobacterales > Rhodobacteraceae > Amaricoccus. The sequence continues at coordinate 3,316 of CAVOZD010000004.1, read as the reverse complement.
TCGAGGTAGGCGTACTCGATGGTGTCCATCGCCGCGGGGCTCGCCACCAGGAACCACGGGACGGCTCCGGAGGCCGGGTCGAGCCGCGGCTCGGCGATGACCGCGAGGCTGCGGATCGAGCTCGGCACCACGTCCGCCGCCTTCGCCGGCGCGATGTTCTGCGCCAGCAGCTGCTCGGCGGTCAGCTCCAGCGCGCTCGGCACGACCAGGCAGGCGGGGCGGACGTTGAGGATGGTCTTTCCGTCGAGGCCGCGCTGCTGCGCCATGGCGGTGCGCGCCTTGGCGAGCCCGGCCACGTCGAGGGCCGCGCCGCCGCCCGCGAGGTTCCTGTGGCTGGCGTGGAAGAGCGGATCGCCGTCGGCCATCGCCGGGTTCGCGGTGAAGATGCCCCAGACCACGTCGCTCTCCAGCGTCGCCGCCGAGGTCCCGAACAGCGCCGGCACCCGGGTGAAGGCGTCGAGGTCGTCGTTGATCAGCACCTGGCGGGTGACGCCGATCACCTTGCCGAAGGTCTCGATGCGGTAGGTCTCCTGCGCCTCGCCGATCGCGCCGCGCTTGAACTCGCCCGACTGGTTGACCTTCTCGAGCTGCGGGGCCTCGCCGAGCTGCAGGCGGTGGACGAGCTTGAAGTCGGTGACCGTGGTGCGGCGGGCGATCGCGGTGTAGGTCCGCGGCGCGGTCTCGTAGGCGTCCCGCAGCGTCTTGCCGGTGACGCCGGCGAGGATCGCCGGGAAGTCCGAGGTGGTGTGCAGCGCGCGGGTGGCGATCTCGTCGCGGCTGAGGCCGCGGACCCGCACCCCCTCGGCCTCGAGCCAGCCGCGGGCCATCTCGATCAGCGAGAGGCCGCGCCACTCGCGGGCGGGTTCGGAGAGGGCGAAGCGGCCGGGATCGTAGCGGTGCAGCAGCGCATCCTCGACCGCGGCCCGCCGGGTCCCGGTGGCGTCGAGACCGCCGGTGCGCAGGTGCGGCCGGGTGTCGGCCTGCGCGTCGCGCGCCGCGGCCGCGTCGATCAGCGCCGCGCGGGCCGCGTCGACCGAAGCGCCGCGCGCCACCAGGTCGTCGGCGACCGGGGCGGCGACGCCGAGCTTGCGCGCCGCGTCCTGGATCGTGGCGATGCGGTGACGCTCCTCGGCCCGCGCCCGCTCGGCGGTGGCGTCGAGCTCTGCGGCGCTCGCGGGGCGCGCCTGCGCAGCGGCCTCGGGCGCGCCGCCGACCGCCCGGCTCTGCAGCGCCTCCGGCGCGGCCGGCATGGGCGGAGTGGCGGTCGCGGTGGCCGGCGCGGTCGCCGCGTCCTGCGCCGGGGCCGCGGTCTCTGGCGTGGCGGGGATCTCGGTCTCGGGGTCGGTCTCGGACAGGGCGTCGCGGGTCATGGTGGGCTCCTCATGGATGGACGCCGGCGTGCGGCGCAGGAGAGTGCAGGGACTGGTCCCGGGGGCGTTGGCCCGGAAGCCGGCGGCGGCGTCGGCCCCGACCGGCACGGCGGAGAGCTCGAGCGGCTGCCAGTCGACCGCGCGCCAGACGGGCGGCGCGCCTTCGGTCTCGGTGATCTCGTAGCTGCGCACGCTGTAGCCGACCGAGACGTTGCGGATGATGCCGGCGGCCACGTCGCGCCAGATCGGCTCGATGTCCGCCCGCTCGGAGAACCGCACCCGGGCGCGGCCGACGAGGCCGTCGCCTTCACGGGCGATCCAGGCGCGCTCGACCACGCCGATCACGTCGCCGAGGTCGAAGGCCCCGTGCGTGTTGAGAAGCGGCGCGCCGCCGTTGAGGCGGCCGAGATCGACGTGGCTCTCCTCGAGCGAGAGGATCTCCTCGTAGCGCTTGCCGGTGACCGGATCGCGCCGGCGCACCGGCGCGCCGGTCGACCAGACCAGCTCGACGCTGCGCCGCTCGGCGTCGGCGGTCTCGGGCATCAGCCGCACGTCGGCGCGGGTCTGCAGCGGCAGATCGATGGTCGGCGGGTCGATCGCCGCAAGTGCGATCGTCGGGGCAATCGCCGCCGGCGGGTCGGCGGCGTGATCAGGCGGTCTCGCCGTCATCCGGGTTCTCCTGGTGTTTCTCCTGGCCGGTCTTGGTCGACCGGCGGGGATCGGTGTCCAGCGTGATGCCGAGCGCATCGAGCTCGGCGTTGATCGCGGCGATTTCCGCGAGCACCTGCGCGGGCTCGTAGCCCTGGCGCGCGATCGCCTCCTTCAGGGTCATCACGCCGGCGCGCACCGCGAGGATGTCGGCCTGGATGTCCTTCATCGGATCGACCGCCTCGAAGCGGGGCGCGGTCCAGTCGGCGGCGATGTCGCCGTCGGGCAGGGCGCCGGCGGCCTGCGCGGTCGCAACGAACCGCCGCCAGACCGGCTGGCACAGGCCGGGCACGAGCAGCTGCCACTGCAGCGCCTCCATGCGCCGGCGGAACTCGATCAGACCCGCCCGGATCGAGGAGTAGTTCACCTGGCTGAGATCGCCGGTCAGCAGCTCGTAGGTGAGCCCGACCCCGGCGGCGATGGCGTGCAGCTGCATCCGCATGTATTCGGCGTAGCCGCCCGAGGCGGCGGGGCTCGCGAACTTCACGTCGCGCCCGGGCTCGAGGTATTCGATCATGCCGGGCTCGAAGGTCTCGATGCGGGACCCGTCGGGATCGGTGCGGGCGCGGCCGAGGGTTTCCTCGTCCTGCACGCCGGTGACGAAGGCCGCAAAGCAGGCCTCGATCTTCTTGCGCACCAGCTCCGCCTCGTCGTAGGCGTCGAGGTCGCGCAGCTTCAGCATCACCGGCGCGAACCAGGGCACGCCGCGCGCCTGCCCGGGCCGGAGCCGCTCGAAGAGATGCAGCACGTGCTCGGCCGGCACGCGGGCGACACCAGTGTCCCGCCGGCCGTCGCCGGGATGCGTCGGATAGAGCCAGTAGGCCCGCCGCCGGCCCAGGCGGTCGAACTCGATGCCCTGCAGGATAAAGCCGCCGTCGGCGAGCTCGGCCGACTTCCAACTGTCGAGGTGATCGGCCTCGAGCACCTGCAGCTGCAGCGGCACCGGCAGCCCGTCCTCGACCCGCCGCTCGCGCAGCCGCACCAGCACCTCGCCGCTCTCGACGAGGCTGCGCACGATCAGCGCCTGCAGCCCGGCGAAGTCGGTGAGGCCGTCGGCGTCGGCGGTGCCGCGAACGCCGCCCAGAGCCGTTCGGCCTGCGCGGCGAGCTCGGGCGTCGCGGCGCGGGCCCGCGGCAGCAGCCCGGCGCCGACCATGTTGCTGACCAGTGCTGTCACCGCCTTGGCGGCGTAGGGGTTGTTGCGCACGAGGTCGCGCGAGCGGTCGCGAAGCCGCGCGA
>CAVOZD010000003.1:0-147176 GCA_963700835.1 uncultured Alphaproteobacteria bacterium | reverse complement strand
AAAGCCAAGGAAGGCCGTGACGTCCGCCGACTTCGCGTAGAATTGGGTGAGCAGGATCGCGATCTCCGAATTGCCGCTCATCAGCTGCGGGTTCGCGTCGAGATAGAGGCGTAGGGCCTCGACGTCGTTGCTCTCCAGAAGCGAGGCGATCTGCGCGAGCTGCTCCACGGTCGGATCCTGCGCGGACGAGGGCGCGCCCATGCTCGAAGCCAGCAACATCGCCGAAACCAGGACCGCAACCTTGCGCTTCATCGCCCCACCCTCACATGACGACCGCAGCAACTCGTGTAACCGTCGAAATCCAAAAAGAAAACCCCACTCGTATCACGATGCTTACTGACGCTGCCGCGCGCGCAGCAGCTCCTCCACGCGCCGCTCGAGCAGGATGCGGGTCTGTTCCTGCTACTGTTGCCGGACGGCCGAAGACGCCGCGGGCGACTGCCGGGCCGGGGTGGCCCGCGCCGACTGGCGCGCTGGCGTGGCGCCGCCGTCGCCTGCGAGCCAGACCTCCACGAGCCCCAGGTCGGGCTGCGGCCGGAAGTCGGTGAAATCGCGCAGCTCCGTCTCCTGGCCCTCGGCGCGAAGCACCTCGGCCACCTTGGCCGCCGCCGCGGAATCCTCGGCGTGATAGAACCGGATGTTGGTGCTGCTGATCGAAAAGCCGACCGGAACCGCGGTCGGTGATTTTGCCCCGGAGGCCTGAAGCGCGCTCACAAGCGCCTCGGCGTCGCGCGCGCCGCCGGATGGGAATGGATCAGTACCCGCGCGTCCAGGGAGCGCCGCCGTCCGCTGGCGGTTGCACGACGCCGGCTTCCTGCGGCGCGGCGACGGACGCGGTCGGCGGCGCGAGCGCTGCGACATCGGCACCCACCGCCTCCGGCTCACCCGGGCGCCGCGGCGCTGGCGCTGCGACCGCCGGCAGCGACCCGGACGGGGCGGTCGCCGGTTCGGACGGCTCGGGGGCCGCGGCGACGGCAGGATTTGTGCGCTCCGGCGCGGGCAACAGCCGGCGCCGCGATCTCCGGAAGCGCGGCGCGCGGATCGTATCCGGAGCGGCCTTGCCGCGGACGCTCCAGCGTCGCGAGACCGGGCGCTGCGTCGAAGGCTCGCGCGTCCGGACGTTCGGCGCGCGGCGCGACGACGAGGCCCGGCGGCGCGACGCCTCCGGCAAGGGTGCGCGCAGCCGCGGCGGTGGCCGCGTCGCGCTCGGGACCGGGCAAAGATGGGCGGCGGCGTCAGCGCCGCGGGAGCCGCCAGCGGCGCGAGGGCCGCCTCGGGCGCGGGCCCCGCGGGCAGACCGACGCGCGGAGGCGCCGGCGCCGTCGGCGTCGAGGGCCCGCCGAACTGCGCCACGCGGATCAGCGTCGCTTCGCCCGGCGCCAGCTCCGTGGCGCTCAAGGCGGCGGTCGCGGCCTGGGCCCGGTGGCGCAGCAGGATCTCGTCGGTCCAGCCCCTGCGCCGCCTCCAGCGCCGCCGGCGCATTTATGGCCGGGGCGTCGAGCGCGGCGAGGACCTCCATCGCAACGGTCGGATCGGCGACCGCCTCGGCGGAGCCCGTCGGTTCCGGCGCTGAAGCGGACGCCACTACCGGCATCGGCGCCGAAGCCGATCGCGCAGAAGGTAGGCGCCGAACCAGGCGACGGCCAGCCCGGCCGCCAGGCCGCCGGCGAACAGGCCGATGGCCAACGCCTTGGGAGCGCGCGCGCTCCGCACCGGCGCGACGGTCGGGGCTGCGGGGGTGTGCGCGTCCGTCCGCAGGCTCGGAAAGGCACGAGCGTCGGCCCCGGCGCCGGCGCCCCGACCGCCGCGGCGGCGCGCCGGCGCAGCGCCTCGGCGCGGCGGGCGCGCGCCTCCACAAGCCGCCGCTCCATGGCGACCAAGTCGATCATCTCCGCCGCCGACATGTCCTCGTCGGCGTCGTTGATCAGAAGCGATTGCAAGGCTCCGCCTCGCTCGGCCATGGCACGGTCCCCACCAACCCGTCTTCGTCGGGGCGCGACGGCGCAAATCCCAACCTGCGGGAAAGACTTCAGCGTCTTCCGCCATACCGCACTGTAGGGCGCTGCGGCCTACCGCGGCAAGGCAATTGGCCTCGGCCGCGCCCCGCGTTGGCGGATCGCCGCCCGGCGACGGCGCGCTGGCGACCCCGGTAGGACTTGAACCCACAACCTCGGACTTAGAAGGTCCTTGCTCTATCCGGTTCAGCCACCGGGGCCTTGTGCTCGAGCGCGTCCACGCGCCGCGACGATTTGCGGAGAAGTTGTCGCCATAGCCGTTCTGCCGCAGGATGTGCCGGCGCTTCTTCGGCTCGAATACCTGGAAGGCGATCCCATGCCGCTCGGCGTAGGCGATCGCCGCCTCGCGGCTGTCGAAACGCTCAGGCGCACCTGCTGGTTCATGTCGCGCGATCCGGTCCAGCCCATCAGGGGATCGATGACCTTCGCATCCGCAGGAAGGAACTCCAGCACCCAAGACCGGGTGTTGGCCTGACCCGACTGCATCGCGCTCCGGGCCGGCTGGTAAATCTTGGCGATCATGGACTTTCTCCGCGCCGTTGCAGACGCTGTATCGCCAATCGGCGAACAAGGATCAAGCGGGCGCTTGAACAAGCGCCCGCCCGAACTTGTCGAGTGAAGAGAAAGCGAGCAGCGGATCGTCAATCGAGTGCGAGGGAGCGAGGGGTGGGGTGGGTGTACGCACCCGACTGACGTACTCCGTGCTGCTTGCGACACCCTTATACCGTTAACGCGCGACCACACGCAAGGGTTTAGTTGAGTTGAGATCGACTTTGTATTTGAGCCGGAAATCCGCCGATCGCGGGAGGTCAGGCGGCGGGTTGCATTTCGGCGGCATTCGCCCAAGTCTCTCTCCGAAAGCGCGCAATAGCGACCAGTGAGCCATGGCCCCCGACACCGATATCGCCGACCCGCGCCAGCGCGACAAGCTGGAGGGGGGGCGGAATTTCGTTCTGCACTCGGCGTTTGAGCCGGCTGGCGACCAGCCCACGGCCATCGCCGAGCTTGTCTCCGGCGTCGCGGCCGGCGAACGCAACCAGGTGCTTCTGGGCGCGACCGGAACCGGAAAGACCTTCACCGCCGCCAAGATCATCGAGGCGACCCAGCGTCCCGCGATCGTGCTCGCCCCGAACAAGACCCTGGCGGCTCAACTTTACGGCGAGTTCAAGGCGTTCTTCCCGGAGAAGGCCGTCGAATATTTCGTGTCGTATTACGACTATTACCAGCCCGAGGCCTATGTCCCGCGCTCCGACACCTACATCGAGAAGGAAAGCCAGATAAACGAGGCCATCGACCGGATGCGCCATTCGGCCACCCGGGCGCTGCTGGAACGCGACGACGTGATCATCGTCGCCTCGGTGCTCGCGCATCTACGGCATCGGGTCGGTCGAGACCTACGGCGCGATGACCCAGGACCTCGCGACCGGGCGGTCCTACGACCAGCGCCGGGTGATTGCCGACCTGGTCGCCCAGCAGTACCGCCGCAACGACGCGGGCTTCCAGCGCGGCGCCTTCCGGGTCCGGGGCGATTTGCTCGAGATCTGGCCCGCCCACCTCGAGGACCGGGCCTGGCGGCTCAAGCTTCTTCGGCGAGGAGCTCGAATTGATCGACGAGTTCGACCCTCTCACCGGCGCGCGCACCGACACGCTCGAGCGGGTGCGCGTCTACGCCAACTCGCACTACGTGACGCCGCGCCCGACTATGCAGCAGGCGATCAAGGGCATCCGCGCCGAACTCGCCACCCGGCTCGACCAACTCGTCAAGGAGGGCCGACTGCTCGAGGCGCAGCGGCTCGAGCAGCGCACCGCCTTCGACCTGGAGATGCTCGAGGCCACCGGGGTCTGCAACGGCATCGAGAACTATTCACGCTACCTGACGGGCCGCAAGCCGGGCGAGCCGCCGCCCACGCTCTTCGAGTACATCCCGGACAACGCCATCGTCTTCGCCGACGAGAGCCACGTTTCGGTCCCCCAGATCGGCGGCATGTACAAGGGCGACGAGCAGGTGGTTCACCCTGGCCGAGCATGGCTTCCGGCTGCCCTCCTGCATGGACAACCGCCCGCTGAAATTCGAGGAATGGGAACGCGATGCGGCCCCAGTCGGTTTTCGTCTCAGCCACGCCGGCAGCCTGGGAGATCGAGCAGGCCGGCGGCGTCTTCACCGAGCAGGTGATCCGCCCCACCGGAATCGTCGACCCGCCCGTGGAAAACCGCCCCGTCGCGATGCAGGTCGACGACCTGCTCGACGAGGTCCGCCGCGTCGCCGCCGCCGGCAACCGCGCGCTGGTGACCGTGCTGACCAAGCGCATGGCCGAGGACCTGACCGAGTACCTGCACGAACAGGGCGTTCGGGTGCGCTACATGCATTCCGACATCGACACGATCGAGCGCATCGAGATCCTGCGCGACCTGCGGCTGGCGCGCCTTCGACGTGCTCGTCGGCATCAACCTCCTGCGCGAGGGGCTCGACATTCCCGAATGCGCGCTGGTCGCGATCCTCGACGCCGACAAGGAGGGGTTCCTGCGCTCGGAGACCTCGCTGATCCAGACCATCGGTCGGGCGGCGCGCAACGCCGACGGCCGGGTGATCATGTACGCCGACCGCGTCACCGGCTCGATGGAGCGCGCGCTCGCCGAGACCAACCGCCGCCGCGAGAAGCAGATCGCCTACAACGACGCCCACGGCATCACCCCTGCGACGATCCGCAAGAACGTCGAGGACGTGCTCGAGGGGCTCTTCCCCGCCGACACCGACCAGGCGCGGGTGACCGCCCGCATCGACAAGCCCCTGGTCGGCGCCAACCTCGCCGCCCATCTCGACCATCTGCGCAAGGAGATGCTCAAGGCCGCCGAGAACCTCGAGTTCGAGGAGGCGGCCCGCCTGCGCGACGAGGTCAGGCGCCTCGAGGCGGTCGACCTCGCCCTCGCCGACGATCCGCTGGCCCGCCAGTCCGCAATCGAGGCGGAGGTGGCGAGCGCGCCGAAGTCGCGCGGCCGCTCGACGGCGGGGCGCGGAGGGCAGCGCGGCGGCAACGTGAAGCGGCGGGGGCGGTGAGCAACGCCCAAACCGCCTGGCTTTGCCTCCTGAGCCCACCTGAAGGCTCGCTCTCACCCCGCTCCGCCGGGCGACCGTCCCAGGCCGCGCCCCGCCCGTCCCGTCAGGCCGGAGCCTGCCTTCTGCACGACGAGGGAGCTCTGGCGAAGTCGTCCGCCCCGAAGCCGCAGTCCGGGGCCTGACCGTGGATTGCTCTCCGCAGCGGCCCCCTACCCGTCCTCCAGCAACCGCTCCGACAGCGCCAGCGCCTCGGCGAGGACCTCGTGCGAACTCGACTGGCGCGGGTTGCGATAGCGCGCGGCGAAATGGCGTTCGGCGGCCTGCAGGACAAGGTCGGCGTCGAGCGCCACGCCTTCGGCGCCGAAACCCGCCACATAGGCCTCCACATGCGGGCGCAGGTCGAACGGCGCCGCGCCCGGGGCCCGTCCCCAGCGCAGCACGCTGTGCAGGTCGGCGCCCGGCGCGGCCGGGGCGGCATGGCCGAAGTCCTGCACGATCACGCGACCGCCGTCCGGGGCCGCGTTGGTCGTCCCGAAGTCGAGATGCGCGATATGGGTCGCCGGCAACGGGTCGAGCCTGGGCCACGCCGCCTCGACCGCGCGGAGCCGGGCGGCGAGGCGCGCGGCCTCCGCCGGCGCGACCCCGAGCCGCCGCCCGAGCGCGGACGGCCCGAGCGGCGGAGCCCGCGGCGCGAGAGGCGGCGGCAGCGGGACCCGCGCGGCCGGGTGAATTGCGGAGAACTCCGCGATCGCCCGCACCACCGATCCACGAATGCTGCAATAGCGCTTTCTGCTTCGCCGACGCCGCTCGAGCGCGGGCACTTCCGGAAAGACCAGAAGCGTCACCGCCCCGGCACCGGCCTGCGCGAGAGGCGGCACGAGGCGGAAGTGCGCGCCTTCGACCACCACACCACCCTCGGCCCAGGCGCGCCAGAACGCCCGTTCGCGACCGCGCGCGCTCACCGCCTTGGCGAAGAACCGCGCCCCGTCAGCCGCAACCACGATCGTCGAGAACCATCCCCCGCGGGTGCCCGACACCGGCTCGATCCGGGCGACGGGGGCCCGAAGCCACGTCGGATCGGCGCCGAAGGGTTCGATCCGCCGCGGCCAGACGAGGCCGAGCGCGGTTTCCACGGCGCGCGCGTAGGCCCCGAACGCGCCGCGGAGCCGCGACGCCCGCGCTGCGCCGGCGGCGGCAACGAACAGCTGGTCGGAGATCGGCGCCGGCATGGGCGAGGGCTTAACCTCGACGCGGCGGCCCTGTCCACCCGGCGCTCGCGCGCCACTCAGCGGGAGACACGCTCTCCGGCATCGGAGCGCGGTCGCCGCGCCGGGATCGTGCGGCTTCCGACAAGCGCGAGACGTTGAGCGAGCACCAGCGCGCCCGCCAGCAGCAGCGGCCCGAAATCGAGCGCCTCGTCGCGCGCCATGGCCAGCGCGCCGTTCCATCGCAGCTTGCGGTCGCGCATGGCGTGGCGTCTCCCCGGTCCCGAAGGCCGCCAGCCTGACCGGCGCGGGTTAAGGGAAGGTTGCCGCCCGCGCGGCGTTGACGCTGCGGCTGGGGTCGGTCAGGCTGGCCGACTACACCTGTTCCGGAGGCCCGCCGATGCGACCCAGCGCCTGCCCCGCGATCGGCGCTCTGGCGCTTGCGCTCGCGGCCTGCGCCAACGTCTCAACCCTGCCGCCGCCGCCGGCGGCGCCGGTCGAGGGCGCGCCGGCCGATCTGGGCCGCGAGTACTGCTTCCAGCCGCCGGCGCACGGCACCGACCGAACCGCCTGGATTGACACCTGCATGCCCGACGGCAGGGACAGCTGAGCGCCCGGCTCACAGCGTGATGCGGAACCGTGCGAAGCCGTCCGGACCCTCGCCTGCCGGCTCGATCGCCCCGCCCTGGACGTCGTCGAGGTAGTCTGTCGCCTTCGGGCCGGTGTCGAACAGCACCGTGGTCCCCGGCATCGGCGCGAACGACCAGTTGCCGTCGGCCGAGGGGTCGATCGTGCCCTGCTCGACGATGTAGCGGACGATCACGTCGCGGTTGGTGTCGGGCGCCTCGAAGATGATCGTGTCGCCGATCGCGCCCGGGGAAGTCGCCGCCGCCGCTGGCGCGGTAGTTGTTGGTGGCGACCACGAACTCCGTCTCCGGGTCGACCGGCTCGCCCTGGAAGGCGAGATCCACGATGCGCTCGCGCCGTCCGGCGTCGATCGAGCCCGCCCTTGGCGTCGAATTTCGAGGGCTGCGAGAGATCGATCGGTAGGTGACGCCGTCGATCACGTCGAAGTTGTAGCGACGGGAAGTCCGGGTTCAGCAGACTGGCGTCCTGCGCCCCCGGCTCGATCTGGTTGAACACGCCGGCCGAGCGCTCGAGCCAGTCCTTGACCTGGGCGCCGGTGACCCGCACCGCGCGCACGGTGTTGGGATAGAGATAGAGATCGGCGACGTTCTTGATCGCGACGTCGCCCGCCGGCAACGTCGGTGTAGTAGTCCGGCCCGCCGCGACCGCCGGCCTTGAACGGCGCCGCGGCCGACAGGATCGGCAGCCCCTCGTGCTCGGTGCCCCGGCAGCATCTCGCGCGATGTACCAGGTCTGCGCCTGGCTGACGATCTGCACCGACGGGTCGTCGGCGACCAGCGCGAAATAGCTAGTGAGCGGCGCCGTGGTCTGGCCGACCGGCCGGCGGACGTAGGCGAGCGTCGCGTCGTGGTCGGCCTGCGGCCGCGGCGAGCAGCGTCCGGCTCGTTCTCGACCAGAGCGGTGACCGCGCGATCCTCGTTGCGCTGCGTAGATCGGGCCGCGCCTCGACGGCGCTGCTCGATCACCCGCCAGTCGCCGCCGTCATGGTCCAGCATCAGGTCGATCGACGCCGAGATGCGAGCCCCAGAAGCCGCCCATCATCGCCGGCTTGCCGTCGATCGGGCCGGCCGGCCGCATCGACGCCCGCGATGCCCTCGTAGGTCGGGCGCCGGGAACACCAGGTGGCTGGTGGCCGGTCACGATCGCGTCGATCCCCGGCACCGGCGGCGAGCGGCACCGAGGCGTTCTCCATGCCGTCCGCAGGCGCCGGCGCGTCGATGCCGGAGTGGCTGAGCGCGACGACGATGTCGGCGCCCTCCTCGCTGCATCTCGCGGCACCCAGGCCTCGGCCGCCGCGACGATGTCGCGCGTCGCGACGCTTGCCCTCGAGGTGCCTCCGGTCCCAGATCATGATCTGCGGCGGCACGAAGCCGATCACGCCGATCCGGATCGGATGCGCCGTCGCCGGCGCCGTCGACCAGCGTCGCGGTCGAGGATCACGTAGGGCGGCAGCAGCGTCGTCGGTCCGCGGTCGGGTCTGGCGCCCGTGCTCGAGCGCGACATTGGCCGAGACGACCGGGAACTGCGCGCCGGCCAGCGACTTCATCAGGAAGTCGAGCCCGTAGTTGAACTCGTGGTTGCCGAGCGTGGAGGCGTCGAAGCCGAGCGCGTTCATCGCCGCGATGACCGGGTGCACGTCGCCCTCCTTCATGCCGCGCTCGTAGGCGATGTAGTCGCCCATCGGGTTGCCCTGCAGGAAGTCGCCGTTGTCGAGCAGCATGGCGTTGGTCGCCTCGGCCCGGATCGCCGGCGATGATCGAGGCGGTGCGCGCAAGACCCACCGTGTCGATCGGCCGGTCGGCGTAGTAGTCGTAGGGAAAGACGTGGACGTGGAGGTCGGTCGTCTCCATCAGCCGCAGATGCGCCTGGCCCGCCGTAGCGCGGGCGGAGAAGGGATGGAGAGCGACGAAGCCGGCGGCGGCCCCGATGAATCCCCGTCGGGAAAGTCCTGGCGTCATCTACGGTCTCCCCTGCCACTGGCCTGATGACCCATCCCTAGCACGCGCCGGCGCGCTTGGGCGCCCCGCAAGTGCGGGGTCCGCCGCGCCCCGTCCGCAGGGCGCGCCACAAGAACGTGATCGCCTCCGCCGCCGGGATTGCGGACGCTCGCCGTGAAGCCCCTGACGATCGCGACGACCGCGGCGTCGCATCCGACCAAGGAGACAGCCATGCAGTTCACGAAACTCGCCCTCGCCGCAGCGCTCGGCGCCGCCGCCGCGCTGGTTGCGCTTCCCGCCGCCGCACAGCAGGCCCAACCCGGCAGCGCGCAGATGCGCGGCGACGGGCCGATGATGCACGCAGCCCGCCATTACCGCGGCCAGGACGGCGCGCGCGGCGACCGCGGGGGCATGAGGATCATGGGGATGATCGAGACGTTCGACGTCGACGGAGACGGCGCCGTCACCCAGGAGGAAATCGACGGGCTCCGGCTAGAACGGCTCCAGACCTTCGACGCCGACGGCGACGGCGCGCTGGACATCGACGAGTATCAGGCGCTCTGGCTCGACGCGATGCGCGAGCGCATGGTCGACCGCTTCCAGGCCCACGACGACGACGGCGACGGTCTGGTCACCGTCGAGGAGTTCTCCGAGGACTACCAGGGCATGGTGGCCCGCAGCGACCGCAACGGCGACGACCGCCTCGACGCGGCCGACCTGCGCCGCGGACCTGGCCGGAGATCCGCCGCCGAAAGCGAGTAGGCGCCGCGCGGGCCGGTCCGATCCGGCCCGCCGCGTCACCGGCCGGCGTCGGCCTCCTGCCGGGTGATCTCCCGCTGGAAGTCCCGCGCCCGGTCGGACCAGTGGCTCGCGATGTAGTCGAGCACCGCCTCGATCTCGGCGGGCGACAGGATCTCGCCGAAGGCGGGCATCCCGCTGGCGAACCCTGCGACGCCGAGCCGTCGCATGGTCTCGGCGCCTCCGAGCGTCACGTAGTCGGTGAGCAACCGGTCGGAATGGTGCCAGGTGTGCCCGGTCTCGTCATGGGGCGGCGCGGGCAGAGTTCCGTCCGGACTGGGACGCCGCCAGTCGGGCTGGCCCTCAAGGTCGGCCCCGTGGCAGGCGGCGCAATGCTCGGCATAGACGCCGGCGCCCAGCCGCAGGATCTCGCCCGGCGGCGCGTGCGACCCCGAAGCCGCGCCCGATGTCGCGAGCGCGGCGCCTAGCGCCGCGACGACGGCAGCCCTACGCATTCCCGGGGCGGGGCGGCTCGTCCCTGCCTGCGAGATCGTCGAGGATCGGGCAGTCCGGCCGATCGTCGCCGTGGCAGCGGTCGATCAGCGTCCTGAGCGTGGCGCGCATCGACTGCAACTCGGCGATCTTGCGATCGATCTGGGCGAGATGGTCGGCCGCGACTTGCTTGACCTCGCTGCTGGCGCGGTCCTCGTCGGCGTAGAGCGCAAGAAGGGCCCGACATTCCTCGATCGAGAAGCCCAGCGACCGGGCGCGGCCGAGAAAGGCGAGCCTGTGCAGGTCACCTTCGGCGAAGGCGCGGTAGCCGTTGGCGCCGCGCCGCGGCCGGATCAGGCCGATGTCCTCGTAGTAGCGGATCGTCTTGGCCGGCAGCCCGCTGCGCGCGGCGACGTCTCCGATGTTCATCGTTGAGACCCTCCTTTCGAAGCCGATCTAGAGTTTCCACAAACTGGAACGTCAAGGGCCGAACCCGAACCCTTGACCTTCCAGTCGCTGGAAGGCGCATATCACCTCCACGATCCGGAATCAGCGAGACGAGGAGGTCGACATGGACGCGTCCGACATCGACGCCGACGCCGCGGTCATCCGCGACCCGGTCTGCGGCATGACCGTCGATCCGGCCGCGGGCAAGCCGCGCCACGCGCTCGACGGGCGCACCTACCATTTCTGCTGCGAGGGCTGCCGGACCAAGTTCGCCGCCGCGCCGGAGGATTACCGCCAGGCCACCGACCCGGTCTGCGGCATGTCCGTCGACCGCGCAACCGCCAGCCATACGGCGAGACACGGCGGGGAGCGGTTCTACTTCTGCTCCGCAGGCTGCCAGGACAGGTTCGAGGCGGCCCCGGACGACTTCCTCGGCGACCGGCCCGCGCCGGCGCCGATGCCCGAGGGCACGGTCTACACCTGCCCGATGCATCCCGAGATCGAGCAGGTCGGGCCGGGCAGACTGCCCGATCTGCGGCATGGCGCTCGAGCCCAAGGGCGTGCCCTCCGGCGACGAGGAGCCCAATCCAGAGCTCGTCGACTTCCGCCGCCGCTTCGCGGTCGGCGCGGCGCTGACACTGCCCCTTGTGGTGATCGCCATGGGGCCGATGCTCGGCCTGCCGGTCGCGCGACTGGCTCGGCGCGCGCGACCGCGCGCTGGATCGAGCTGGTCCTCGCCACGCCGGTGGTCCTGTGGTCGGGCTGGCCGTTCCTCGTGCGCGGCTGGCGGTCGTTCCGCACGATGAACCTCAACATGTTCACCCTGATCGCCATCGGCGTCACGGCGCGCCTACGTCTTCAGCGTCGTCGCGGTCGCTCGCGCCGGGCCTGTTCCCGGCCGGCTTCCGCGACCACGCCGGCCAGGTCGGGGTCTATTTCGAGGCGGCGGCGGTGATCGTCGTGCTGGTGCTGCTCGGCCAGATCCTGGAGCTCGGCGCCCGCGAGCGGACGGGCTCGGCGATCCGGGCGCTGCTCGACCTCGCCGCCAAGACCGCGCGGGTGATCCGCCCGGACGGCCGCGAGGAGGAAGTCGCGCTCGAGGAGGTCCAGGTCGGCGACCGGCTGCGGGTGCGGCCGGGCGAGAAGGTGCCGGTCGACGGCGCGGTCGTCGAGGGCCGCTCGTCGATCGACGAATCGATGCTGACCGGCGAGCCGGTGCCGGTCGAGAAGGTCGCCGGCGACACGGTCACCGGCGCCACGATCAACGGGACCGGCAGCCTCGTCATCGAGGCGCAGCGCGTCGGCAACGACACGATGCTGGCGCAGATCGTCGAGATGGTCGCCGCGGCCCAGCGCTCGCGCGCGCCGATCCAGAAGCTGGCGGACGCGGTCGCGGGCTGGTTCGTGCCGGCGGTGATCGCCGTCGCCGTGCTCGCCTTCGTCGCCTGGTCGATCTGTGGGCCCGCCGCCGGCGCTCGCCTACGCGCTGATCGCGGCGATCGCGGTGCTGATCATCGCCTGCCCCTGCGCGCTGGGTCTGGCGACGCCGATGTCGATCATGACCGCCACCGGGCGCGGCGCGCAGGCCGGCGTGCTGATCAAGAACGCCGAGGCGCTGGAGACGCTTCGCATCGGTCGACACGCTGATCGTCGACAAGACCGGCACGCTGACCGTCGGCAAGCCCGAGCTCGATCGGCGGTGCTGCCCGAGCGCGGCCATCGACGAGGCGGAGGTTCTCCGGCTGGCCGCCAGCCTGGAGCGCGGCTCCGAGCATCCGCTCGCCGAGGCGATCGTGCGCGGCGCCGAGGAGCGCGGCCTCGACTTCTGCCAGGGCGGACGAGTTCGAGGCGCTGACCGGCAAGGGCGTGACGGGCCGGGTCGACGGCAGGACGGTGGCGCTCGGCAACGCCGCGCATGCTGGCCGAGCTCGGGCTCGAGCGCGGCGCCTCGCACGCGACGCCGACGCCCGCCGCGACGAGGGCGAGACGGTGATGTTCGTGGTGGTCGACGGCGCGGTCGCGGGCCTCGTCGGCGTCGCCGATCCGATCAAGCAGACGACGCCGGCGGCGCTGAAGGCGCTGCACGCGCTGGGGCTTTCGCATCGTCATGGTGACGGGCGACAACGACCGCACGGCCCGAGGCGGTCGCGCGCAAGCCTCGGGCATCGACGAGATCCGCGCCGAGGTGCTGCCGGAGGACAAGGCCCGCATCGTGCGCGAGCTTCAGGCGCAGGGCGCGCGGCGTGGCGATGGCCGGCGACGGCGTCAACGACGCGCCGGCGCTGGCGCCGGCCGACGTCGGCATCGCCATGGGCACCGGCGCCGACGTCGCGATCGAGAGCGCCGGCATCACGCTGGTCAAGGGCGACCTGAACGGCATCGTGCGCGCGCGCCAGCTGTCGCTGGCGACCATGCGCAACATCCGCCAGAACCTGTTCTTCGCCTTGGCCTACAACGCGGTCGGCGTGCCGATGGCGGCCGGCGTGCTCTATCCGTTCCTCGGCCTGCTGATCTCGCCGATCATCGCCGCCGCCGCCATGAGCCTCTCCTCGGTCTCGGTGATCGGCAACGCGCTCCGGCTGCGCAGCGTGAAGCTCGACGCCTGACGGCTTCGGCGTCGCGCCGACCGCAGGTCTGGCTCCGACCGGATCGCCTCAGGCGTAGCGCAGCGTCGTCATCATGCCGGCGGCCATGTGGTAGAGGTTGTGGCAGTGCAGCGGCCAGTCGCCCGGGTTGTCGGCGTCAAAGGCGATGGTCACCGTCTCCATGGCCGGGACCAGCACGGTGTCGCGCATCGCGCCGGAAAGGCGCGTCGCGCCGAGGCCGACCACCTGGAAATGATGGCCGTGCAGGTGCATCGGGTGCGACATCATCGTGTGGTTGACGAAGCTCAGCTCGACCCGCTCGCCCGCCGCGACCTCCAGCGGCGCGCGCGCCTCGAATGCGCGGCCGTCGAGACCCCAGACGTAAGGCGTCATTCCCCCGGTCAGCTCGGTTGCGAGTCGCCGGTCGGTCGGGCGCTCCGGCAACGGCTCTGCGGCAGCGAGCTTGCGCTCCAGATCGAGCAGCACCGGCGGCGCGCGGTCCGCGGCCTCCGCCGCCACCCGCGCGACGCGCGCGCCCGGCGCCGCGAGCACGAGGCCGGTGCGGGCGCGGTCGCCCTCGCGCTGGGCGAGGATCGGCGCGACCACTGCGTCCGGCGGCAGGTCGATCTCGACGTCGAGGCGCTGGGCCATCGCGATCTCGAAGCGCCGCCCCGCCAGCGGCCGCACCTCGCGCCCGTCGACCGCGACGAGCGCGCCGGTCAGCGGGCCGAGATCGAGCCAGAAGTTGGTCGAGGCCGCGGCGTTGATGACCCGCAGCCGCACCCGCCCCCCGCGTGCGACCGGCACGATCTCGGGATCGGAGAGATCGCGGTCGTTGACCAGAAAGGCGTCGAATGCCACGTCATTGAGATCCATCCCAACCGTGACTTGCCCGCCGTCCGCGGGCCCGTGTCCCATGGCGGCGTGGTCCATCGCCCCGTTCGCCATCTCGGCCGCCCGCCCGCGGACCATCCCCATGTCCATCGCCGCGGCGCCGGAGCCCACATGCGCCATGCGCCCGTCCAGAAGCCCCGCGAGGATCTCCTCGGGCGGGGTGAAGGTGAAGTCGTGCAGCAGCATCACCACGTCCTGCCGGTCGTCGGCGGGGCCTGCGTCGTCTCGCACGATCAGCGGCGCGGCCAGCAGCCGCTGCTCCTGAAGCCCAAGGTGCGAATGCATCCAGTGCGTGCCGGGCCGGTCGAGCCCGAAGGCGTAGACGGCGCTCTCTCCGCGCGCCAGCGGCGGCTGCGACAGCGGGTTGCCGTCGAGGCCGAAGGGCGGCGTCAGCCCGTGCCAGTGGATGAGCGTCGGCTCGGGGCTGTCGTTGCGCAGAAGGACGTGAAAGCCCTCCGAGCGGGGAATGTCGAGCCCCGGCCGCCCGGCGGCGTCGGTCAGCCGGAACACCGTCGCCGCGCGCCCCTGCACCTCGATGACGCGGGTGCCCACCGACAACTCCCGCGCCGGGGCGCTGGCGCGCGCCGGCCATGGCGCAACGAGCGGCGCGGTCGCCATCCCGGCCAGGCCGCCCAGAAGCAGGCTGCGCCGATCGATCCCGTGGCCCGTCATCTCCGCCCTCCTCTCGCAACGCCGCCCGTTGCGGCGCTTTTCGATTTCGCGGTTAGCTCCTCCAGCCGCTGGAGGGTCAAGAGGCCGAAAGCGCGCAGCGGGGCCTGGCCTTGCAAGAAATCGCGACCCGTGCCCTCGCGCGCACGCGTGCCACATGGCTGACCGTCGCCTCGCTGCGCACGAGTTGGAGCGCGCCGGCCATCATGGGCACGCTTGCGGCGTGGAGCACCGTGCTCCGAGGCGAGGTGTAGGGGTGGGCGCGGGCCTCTTGTCGGCGTGGCCCTGGGGATCAACGCCTCTCAAGCGCTGGACGATTCCCGACGACCCGAAGGGGCGCGCCTACTGGGGAAAGATCGTCGCCCAGTCCTCCTTCATGTCGACGACAACCCACCCCTGCTCCGCCGCGGCGTCGAGGCCCTTGTCGAGACGACCGACCGAGGAGTCGCGGTCGTAGGCGTATTCGCGCTCGGCGTCGGTGTGGTGCACGATCACGCCGAGGCGCGGGCCGTCCGCGCCCATGGTCGTCCACTGCAGCATCTCGAAGTCGCCGTCGGAATTGCCGAAGGCCGCGATCGGCCGGCGGCCGATGTGGGAATTGATGCCGACGGGCTTGCCGGCCTTGTCGTCGATGAAGTCGATCTCGGGCAGCCGCATCAGCACCGGCGCGCCGTCCTCGATCTTGAACTCGGTCTTGATCGACGACCCGACCACCTGCTCGGGCGGGATGCCGTAGACGTCCTCGGTCCAGGGCCGCATGAACTCGATGCCGCCGCCCGAGACGATGAAGGTCTTGAAGCCGTTGTCGCGCAGGTAGTCGAGCACCTCGAGCATCGGCTGGTAGACGAGTTCGGTGTAGGGCCGGTCGAACCTCGGATGCCGCGCGGTCGCCGATCCAGTCGGTGACGATCGGTCTCGAACTCCTCGGTGCTCATTCCGGCGTGGGTCGCGGCGATGATCTCCAGAAGCCCGTGCTCGCCCGCCGCGGCCAGCGCCTCCATGTCGCCCTCGATCGCTGCCTTGAACGGCTGGGTCGTGGCCCATTCGGGATGTTCTGGCGCAAGCGCCTGGACCCGGTCGAGCGCGAAGGCGAGCTGGGTGTACATCGGCTGTTCGACCCAGAGCGTGCCGTCGTTGTCGAAGGTGGCGATGCGCTCCGCCTCGGGCACGAAGTCCGGGCTCGCCTCGTCGGTGACCGCCTCCACGAACGCGACGATCGCCGCCTTGGCGTCGCCGTCGTTCCAGGAGGGCAGCGGGTCGTCCTGCGCCTGGGCGGCGCCGGCGACAAGCGCGACGGCGACAAGTCCGGAGAGCAACGCGGAAATCGATCGAATCATTTTCGTCCCTTCAACTTGGCGGCAGTCCGTTCCACAACAAAAAAGGGGCGCCCCCGTACGGGACGCCCCGAAGTCGGTCAACGCTCAGCGCGTGCCCGAGGCGCCCTGCTCGATCATGCCTGCCGCGTCACCGATGGTGAAGCTGCCAGGCTTCTGCCGCGGCGGGAACTCCTCGAACGTCGCCAGGAACTGCCCGATGTATTCCGCCGCCGGAAGAAGCACGAAGGCTCGGTCGAGATACCAGTCGTAATAGGTGTTCGACGTGACGTTCGCCCGCTCGTAGGGATCGCGCCGCAGGTTGAACAGCAGCGGAATGCGCAGCGGCGTCCACGGCTCGGCCCAAGCCCGCAGGGTTTGGGGGAACCGATGCTCGAGGAATATCGCCTTCCAGTCGTTGTAGCGCAGCGCCGTGAGATCGCCGTCATCGGAGAAGTAGAAGATCTCGTTGCGCGGCCCCGTCTCCTCCTCGCCGAGGAGGAAGGGCAGCGTGTTGTAGCCGTCGAGATGCACCCTATAGTCGCGCCCGCCACCGACTTCGGCCACCGAGACGCCTTCGAGCAGATCCTCCTTGATCGTGTCGTTGCCCGCGACCGCGAGGAACGTGGGCAGCCAGTCCATGTGATGCATGATCTCGTTGGAGACGCTGCCCTCGGCGATCCGGCCCGGGAAACGCACCATCGCCGGCACCCGCCAGCCGCCTTCCCAGTTGGTGTTCTTCTCGCCGCGGAACGGTGTCATCGCCGCGTCGGGCCAGGTGTTCATGTGCGGACCGTTGTCGGTCGAATAGAACACGAGGGTCTCGTCGGCGATGCCGAGCTCGTCCAGCACAGCAAGGAACTCGCCGATATGCAGGTCGTGCTCGATCATTCCGGCGGTGTACTCGTCCACGTGCTTGCCGACGATCTCGTCGGCGG
Organism: uncultured Alphaproteobacteria bacterium; assembly: GCA_963700835.1. Lineage (GTDB taxonomy): Bacteria > Pseudomonadota > Alphaproteobacteria > Rhodobacterales > Rhodobacteraceae > Amaricoccus. Next base: position 130,240 of record CAVOZD010000003.1, on the reverse strand, counting down.
TCTCCCGCATCTCTTCCTTTACATGCGTACGGAAATGCATCCGCGTGCCGCTCCACCAGACGAACCATGGCACGCCGGCCTCTTCCTGGCGCCTGATGAAGTCGATCGCGGCCGCGACCGTCTCGTCATCGACGGTTTCCATGCGCTCCCTGGTCAGCGGGCCGGTATCCTCGATGGTCTGGGTACCGTCGGCATTCGCGAAGGACCTGACCACCCCGCGCGGGCCGAACCGCTCCGCGAATTCCGGGTTCTGAGGATAATCCTCGTTCTCCGGCTCCTCCTCGGCGTTCAGATGATAGAGATTGCCGAAAAACTCGTCGAATCCGTTGTTTGTCGGCAGCATCGAGTCCTGATCGCCGAGATGGTTCTTGCCGAACTGGCCCGTGGCGTAGCCTTCGGCCTTCAGGAGCCCGGCGATGGTCGGATCCTCGATCTGCATGCCCTCGTTCGCGCCCGGCATCCCGACCTTGGACAGCCCCGTGCGGAACACCGATTGCCCGGTGATGAACGAGGACCGACCGGCGGTGCAGGACTGCTCGCCGTAATAGTCGGTGAAGATCATCCCTTCTTCGGCGATTCGGTCGATGTTCGGCGTGCGGTAGCCCATCAGGCCCATCGTGTAGGCCGAGATGTTCGACTGGCCGACGTCGTCGCCCCAGATGACGAGGATGTTCGGCTTCTCCGCCTCCTGCGCGACGGCGAGGCCGCCGGCGAGCGTCAGAGCCGCCGTAACGGCGCCCAATCTGACGAGTGTTCCTGTGATGCGCATGCGTTCCGTTTCCCTATATCTGTGCCCAGTTGTACTCCTCTGCTCCGGTCCGGCGGCACAAGAAGGCCCGGAGCAGTCGTAAACCTGGATTCCCCTGGCGCCGGCGCTCGCGCCGGGGCTGTGCGGGAAGGTGTTCTGGATGTCCAAAAGGTCGCCCCGGGTCACGATACGAACGCCATGACCAGAGGCCGGCCTCGAGCTGCAACCATGAAGGCGGACTCCCCTTGATCCGGCCCACTCAACGCATAGTGCGCGTTGAACTGCCGGGCGACATTTCGCGTTGCGGGGCGTCCGCCCTTCGAATTGTGCGTAAAATACCGGCATTTGGCCCGGTGGACAACCACGGATTTCGCCGCCCCTCCCGCGCGTTGGCCGTCACCGCAACCTCAGGCGGGCTCGAGCCCCTTCTGGATCCCGAGGCTCCGCGCCTCGACGGCGCCGATCTCCTGATACTGGTCGAAACCGGTCTCGAACCAGGCCGTGCCGCGGGTGACCCCGCGCAGCGTCCGGAACAGCTCGTCGCGCTCGGCCTCCGGAAGCAACGCGGTGAACACGTCCCAGCCGGTCGCGTCCGGGTTCGCCTCGAAGCCGAGCACCTGGCCCTTCAGCCCGCTCACCGTGGCGACCAGCGCGCCGGAGAACTGCGACGGCACGTGGATCGCGACCCGGGCGATCGGCTGGAGCACGACCGGCCGCGCCTCCTCCAGCGCCTCTTTCATCGCGGCGATCGCCGCGGTGCGAAAGGCGTGGTCGGAGCTGTCGACGTCGTGGTGCTTGCCGTCCTTGAGCGTGACCACGACGTCGACCACCGGAAAGCCGTTCGGTCCCGCCTGGCAGGCTTCCTGCGCGCCGGCCGCGACCGCCGGGATGTAGTTCCTGGGAACCGCGCCGCCCTTGACCTCCTCGGCGAAGGAAAAGCCCGACCCGCGCGGCCCGGGCGCGAGCGAAATCAGCACCTCGGCGAACTGCCCGGCGCCGCCGGACTGCTTGCGATGGCGATGGCGGCGCTCCACGCTTCGCGACACGGTCTCGCGGAAGGCCGGCGGCGCCGGGCGCTCCTCAATCGCCACGCCGAAGTCCTCGGCCAGCTTCTCGGTCAGCCGCCGGGCGTGCAACGGCCCCTGCGCCCCCAGGATCGCCCGGCCGGAGGCGGCGTCGGGCTCCAGCGTCATCCCGGGGTCGACCTCCGACAGCCGTCCCAGCGCCGCGGAGAGCCGCGCGTCGTCGCGCTCGCTGGCCGGCGCCACGATCCTGCGGTAGCCGGGCGGACGCCCGGCGCTCCAGGACGGCAGCGGCTCGGACGCGTCGGCGGTGAAGACCCTGCCCGAGGCGAGCTGGTCGGACTTCACCGCCACCCCGACCTGGCCCGGCGCGAGCTCGCCGACCGGGGTCCTCGCGTCGAGATCGACGAGCCCGCCGATGGTGCCGCCGCCGAGCTCCGCCCCGGACTTCACGCCCGGCGCGAGCGCCCGCAGCACCACGAGCTTGCCCAGATGCTTGCGGATGTCGGCCAGAAACCCGATCGCCCGCGCCTCCGGGCTGAGTCCGAGCCGGTCGCGCGCCGCCGCGTAGCCCGGCGTCTCGTGGCGCAGCGACTTCATCAGCCGCGTCACCCCGTTGCCGTGGCTGGCCGAACCGAGGAAGGCCGGCACGAGGTCGTTGTGGCCGACCAGCCGGGCCGCCAGGTCGAAGACCTCATCGGTGGCCGGGCTGCGGTCCTCGATCAGCTGCTCCAGCAGACCGTCGTCGAAGTCGGCGAGGAACTCCAGGAGCTCGGCGCGCGCCTCCCGCTCGCGGCCGAGCATGTCCTCGGGAAGCGCGACCAGCGCCGAAGGCTGGCCCTCGCGGTAGCGCCAGGCCCGTTCGGAGATCAGGTCGACGGATCCCACGATCTCGCCTGCGTCGCGGATCGGAACCTGGCGGAGCACGATGCTGTGGCCGCAGAACGCCTGGTAGGCCGCCACGATGTCGCGCACCCGCTCCCGCGCCGTGTCCATGTGGTTCACGAACAGCAGGCAGGGCGCACCGGCCTCCGCGATCAGCCGCAGATAGGGCGCGCTGAGCACCGCCGACTCGGTCTCGGGCGGCGCGCAGAGGACGACCATGTCACTCGCCGCCAGCGCCGCGCCCGCATGGGCCATGGCGTCGGCCCCGCCGGCAATGTCGATCGAGACCCAGGGATCGCCCAGATAGTCGAAGGCGCGCAGCGTCACCGCGTCGGAGACCCCGAACTCCCGCACGGGCCCGCCGTCGAGCCCGCCCAGGGCCCTGGCCAGCGTGGACTTGCCCGAGTTCGAGGGCCCCAGAATCGAAAATACCCGCATCAGTGATGTCCTCCCAGGATTTCCGCGCAATTCTGCGTTCTCGCCGCGCGATCGTGAGGGAAAGGGGGCGGCGCGGCGTCCGCCGAACTGATCCAGCCGCGTCGGGCCCGACCCGGGCGTCGGCGCAGCCGGAACGGACCCGTTCCGATCGTCACGCGCAGCCAACCCCGCGACTGTCCCTCGCCCGGATCGCCGCCGTCAAGGGCGACCGCGACCGATCACGGCCCGGGCGGCCGCCCTGCGGCGGCCCCGCGACGGTCTTCACTCCGGATCCACAGCTTGCGGGTCGTGCCCGCCGGCGGCGTCCTCCGCCGTCCCCTCCTCGAAAGTCGCGCGCCACAGATCTATGAACCCGGCCCGCTTGGCCTGGTCGAGCCCCAGCAGCAGCGCCGGCGTCAGCGCGATGGGGCGCAGCGAGGCGTCCTCGCCGTCGCCGCTGGGCTCCACGATCAGCCGGGTGGCGGCGAGCGCGCGCCGGCCTTCGGGGCCGAGAAGGAAATCGACGAACGTCGCCGCCCCGCCCGGGTTCGCCGCCGACCGCGGGATCATCGCCGCCCGCGACAGCACCAGCGTGTAGTCCTCGGGCGCGACCACGGCGATGCGCGGGTCGTGTTCGGCGCGGGCGATCGCATAGGAGCCGAGCACGTTGTAGGCGACGAGGAACCGTCCCGCGGCCACCGCGTCGATGATCTCCGCCGAGCAGCAGGTCGCCGCCGCCCCGGACCGCCCCAGCGCCTCGATCAGGCTGCCGAAGGTGGTCGCCTGCTGCAAATCGGTGAAGGCGAAGAGATATCCCAGACCGGATTCCTCGATGTCGTAAGTGGCCACGCGCCCGGCGTAGCGGCTGTCGTCGGGGCGCAGCAGGTCGATGAGGTCGAAACGCGACCGCGGGGCCTCCGCGGCGGGCACGAGGCGGGTGTTGTAGACAAGCACCGCCGGCTCCCGGGTCACGCCGAAGAGTTCGTCGCGCCAGTTCCGCGCCGCCGGCAGCGCCGCAGTGGCCGGCGAGACATGCGGCTGCGCGCAGCCGTCGTTGACCAGCTTGACCATCAGGTCCACCGCCGAGCTGATCACCAGGTCCGCGGCCGCCGCCGCGCCGTCGCAGGCGGCGCGGGTCCGCGCGTAGAGATCGTTGGACCCCCATTGCTCGTAGTCGACGCGCACGCCCTGGCTGGCGGCGACGAACGCCTCGACCGCCGGCGCAAACAGCGCCACGTCGGTCGTGCCCTGCACCAGCAGCGGCGCGCCGTCCGCCGCCCCGTAGCGGGCCACCGCCTCCGGGCTTTGCGCGGCCCCGCGCCCCGCGAACGCAAGCGCCAGCGCGGCGGCGAACCCCGCCCGGCGCCACGCCCCGCGCCGGCGCCCGCGCCTCACGGCCGCCCCTCGCCCGGCAGCTCCAGGCGCGCCTCGAAGCCGCCCGCCTCCCGACAGAACCCCAGCGTTCCGCCGTGGGCCTTCGCCACCGCGGCCACGATCGCAAGCCCGAGACCGGCGCTCTGCGGCGACACGCCGGTGGCGCGGGCGTAGCGCACGGCCGCGTCCGGCCAGTGCGCCTCGGGAATGCCGGGGCCGCGGTCGCGCACGACGAGGGCGGGCGCCGGGCCGGCGCGCACCGCCAGCGTCACCGGCGGCGCGCCGTAGCGCAGGGCGTTGGCGACGAGGTTCTTGCACGCCTCCGCGAGCGACAGCGCGTCGCCCTGGCCCCAGACCGGCTCCTCGGGCAGGTCGAGCCGCAGCACCGCGTCGTCGGCCAGGAGGTCGTGGTCGCTTTCCTCGACCACCCGGATCGCCACGAGGCGCAGATCGATGCGCTCGAGCGGAACCGCGTCGGCGCGGTGGATGATCATGGCGTGGTTGAGCATCTGGTCGGTCAGCCGTCCGAGGTTGACCGTGCGGCCTCGGATGCGGGCTACGATTCGGCGCAGTGCCTCGGGGTCGGTTTCGTCGGCGGCGAGCTCCGCCTGGGCGCGGAGCGCCGCGATCGGCGTACGGAGCTGGTGGGAGGCGTCCGCTATCAGGCTACGCATCGCCGTCACCTGCCGGTCCAGCCGGGCCATGAAGCGGTTGATCGACCCGACCAGGCCGCCGATCTCGCGCGGCACCGCCACGTCGAGCGGCGTCAGGTCGCGCGGGCTGCGACCCGCGAGCACGTCCTCGATCCGGCGCAGCGGCCCCAGCGCCGAGCGCACCGCAAAGACCGCGAGCCCCGACATCAGCAGCCCCGCGAACGCAACCACCGCCAGAGCGCCCCGGGTGATCTCCCGGGCGAGTTCGCTCCGGGCCCGCAGCGTCTGGCCGACGACGACGGTGACCGCGCCACTGAAGGCGCGCTCGGCGAACTGCCGGCGCAGCGTGAAGAAGCGCGCAGGCTCGCCGCCGAACGCGCCGTCATGGAAACCCTCCTCGCGGGCGCCCGCGATCTCGCCGTAGCCGGTGACCACGCTTCCGTCCGGGCCGATCACCGCGTAGGCCACCCGGTCGTCGGCGGCCAGCGCCAGCATCTCGAAGGCCGAGATCGGCAGGTCGACCGAAAGTTCCCCGTCGCGCAGGGTGATCCCGCCGGCCATGGCGTTGGCCGCACCCACCAGTAGCCGGTCATATGCCTCCTGCGCCGCGTGCCGTCCGTAGGCGAGCGCGCCCAGCGCCACGGCGACGCCGCCGGCCAGAAGCAGCAGCGCCAGCGCCACGGCGAGCCGGCTGGTGAGCGACAGCTTGCGGCCGGGCGCCGCGCCGTCAGGCGTCGGCAACGATCTGGTACCCCAGCCCCCGCAGCGTGCGGATAGACACCCGGCTGCCGTCGAGCTTGCGCCGCAGCCGGGCCACGTAGATCTCGACCGCGTTCACGCCGACCTCTTCCTCGTTGAAGGCGAACATCCGCTCCAGGATGCGCTCCTTGGGGATCACCCGGCCGCGGTTGGCCAGCATGACCTCCAGCAGGCTGAACTCGCGCCGCGTCAGCGTCACGTCGGCGCCGTCGATGGCCAGCGCGCGCCCCGCGGGATCGAACCGCAGGTCGCCGAACTCAACCACGCCGCTGCGCTCGGGCGTCGCGCGCCGGCCGAGCGCGCGCACCCGCGCCTGCAGCTCGCGCAGGTCGAACGGCTTCACCAGGTAGTCGTCGGCGCCTCCGTCGAGCGCCGATACCCGGTCGTCGACCCTCGAGCGCGCCGACAGCATCAGGACCGGCGTCGCCTTGCCCGCCGCGCGCAGCGAGCGCAGCACCTCGATGCCCGTCCCGTCGGGAAGCTCGATGTCGAGGATCGCCACGTCGTAGTCTTGGACTGCGATGTTGTCTTCGGCATGCGCGACGGTCGTCACGTGATCGACCGCGTCGCCGCGCCGCGCGAAACTCGCGGCGATGGCCTCGGCCACGTCCTCGGCGTCCTCGACGAGCAGCAGACGCATCCCACCCTCCCGCGGCGTCCGGTCGCGCCGCTTCGAAGCGAGCATAGGCCGAATCGATCCCGCACAGAAGCGGCGAAACCCCTCCCCGCCGCGCCTCCGGAGGCGTTGCGCGACACGACAGGTTCGTGACAGCCTTCGGGACTAGGCTTGATCGCCGTTCCCGCGCCGGACCACCGGCGCTCGGGAAAAGAAACTGCATCTGGAGGAAACCATGTACGCAATCCATCTTCGCCGTGCCGCCGCGGGCCTCGCGGTCGCGGCCGCCCTCGCCGCCCCGTCCCTGGCCTTCGAGCCGGAAGCCACCGAATGCATCGCCCCCGCGACGCCCGGCGGCGGCTGGGACTTCACCTGCCGCCAGGTCGGCAAGACCATGCAGGACCTCGGCCTCGTGCCCGGCACCATGCAGGTCACCAACCTCGCCGGCGGCGGCGGCGGCGTCGCCTTCGCCGAAGTCGTCAACAAGCGCAACGATTCCAACGACCTGATCGTCGCGGCCTCCTCCGCCACCGCCACGCGTCTCGCGCAGGGCGCCTATCCCGGCAACACCAGGGAAGACGTGCGCTGGCTCGGCACGGTCGGCGCGGACTACGGCATCATCGCGGTGTCCGCCGACAGCCCGATCAACACGCTCCCCGAGCTGATGGACGCCATCAAAGCCGATCCCACCTCGATCTCGATCGCCGGCGGCTCCGCGGTCGGCGGCTGGGATCACCTCAAGGTGCTCATCGCCGCCGAGGCCGCCGGGATCGAGGACCTGCGCACCATCAAGTACGTGGCCTTCGACGGCGGCGGCGAGGCGGTGACGCAGCTTCTCGCCGGCTCGGTCCAGGCCTTCACCGGCGACGCCTCCGAATCGAAGGGATTCGTCGATTCGGGCGACATCAAGGTGCTGGCGGTGCTCGCGCCGGAACGGCTGTCGGGCGACTACGGCCAGTTCCCGACCGCCGTCGAGCAGGGCATCGACGCCATCGGCGCCAACTGGCGCGGCTTCTATGCGCCCGGCGGCATGTCCGACGAGGCCTACGCCTTCTGGGTCGACGCGATCAGCCAAGTCTACGCCTCCGACGAATGGCAGGAGATCATGGAGAGCAGCGGTCTCGCGCCGCTCGACCTCTCGGGCGAGGAGTTCCAGGCCTTCGTCTCCGACTCGATCAGCGAGATCGAGGGCCACTCGCGCAATATCGGCCTCATTCAGTAGGCCGACCCCGGCGCGGCCGCCCGGCCGCGCCGCCCGGACCCATCAGCACAGGAAGGGAGCGCTTCCATGGGAGACCGTCTGTTCGGGGCGATCGGCCTCGCCCTGGCCGCCTTCTTCATCTGGCAGGCGACCACGATCCAGCTAAGCTTCATCTCCGACCCGGTCGGACCCAAGGCGTTCCCGATCATCATCGGGGTCGTGCTTGGGCTCTCGAGCCTCGTCATCCTCCTGCGGCCCGACGCCGCCCCGCACTGGCCGGCGCTCGGCCGTCTCGCCGAGATCGCCGGGGCGGTGGTGGCGCTGACGCTCTATGCGCTGGCGCTGCCGGCGGTGGGCTTCATCATCGCCACCGCGCTCGCCTCGGCCTACCTCTCGTGGCGTCTCGGCACCGACCCGCTGCGCGCCGCCCTCGTCGGCGTCCTGATCTCGATCGGCATCTACATCGTCTTCCATCTCATCCTCGGCCTGTCGCTCGCCGAGGGACCGTTCGGTTTCTGAGGAGCAACGCCCATGGACGCCCTCGCCTCGCTCGCCGACGGTTTCGCCGTCGCGCTCACGTTCCACAACATCTTCCTGGCGCTCGTCGGTTGCTTTCTCGGCACGATCATCGGCGCGCTGCCCGGGCTCGGGCCCTCGAACGGCGTGGCCATCCTGATCCCGCTCGCCTTCTCGCTCGGCCTCGAGCCCACCGCGGCGCTGATCCTGCTGACTTCGGTCTACTACGGGGCGATGTACGGCGGGCGGATCTCCTCGATCCTGCTCAACATCCCCGGCGACGAGCCTGCGCTGATGACGACGCTCGACGGCTATCCGATGGCCCAGCAGGGGCGGGCCGGCGAGGCGCTGGCGCTCTCGGGCGTCGCCTCCTTCGTCGGGGCGTTCTTCGCGACCTGGGGCCTGGTCTTCCTCGCGCCGCAGCTCGTGAAGGTGGCGCTGCTGTTCGGGCCGGCGGAGTATTTCGCGCTCTTCGCGCTCGCCTTCGCCACCCTGGGCGGAATCTCCTCGACCAACCAGGCCAAGGCGGCATGGGCGGCGGCGCTCGGCCTCGGCATCGCCATGGTCGGCGTCGACGGGCAGACCGGCGTTCCCCGCTTCACCTTCGGCGAGGTGCATCTCTTCGACGGCATCGACTTCCTCGTGGCCATCGTCGGGCTCTTCGCGCTCTCGGAAGTGTTCATCTTCCTCGAGCATCGCGGCGAGGCGGCCGTCGAGGGCAGGGAGGCGAAGGTCAAGATGGGCCGCATCACGCCCTCATGGAAGATGCTGCGCGAGTGCACGCCGACGATGGGCCGCTCCACGGTGCTCGGCTTCATCGCCGGCGTCCTGCCCGGAGCCGGCGCCTCGCTGGGCTCGTTTCTCGCCTACACCGCCGAGAAGCAGATCTCCGACAAGGACGGCACCTTCGGCAAGGGCGACCCGCGCGGGGTCGCCGCGCCCGAGGCCGGCAACAACGCCGCGGCGGGCGGCGCGCTGGTGCCGATGCTGGCGCTGGGCGTGCCGGGATCGGGCACGACGGCGGTGCTGCTGGCCATGCTGCTCGCGCTCAACATCACGCCGGGGCCGCTCCTCTTCCAGCAGAACCCCGACGTGGTCTGGGGCCTGATCGCGGCGCTCTTCATCGGCAACTTCATGCTGCTGGCGATGAACATCCCCCTGGTGGGGCTCTTCACCCGGGTGCTGCTGGTGCCGCCGCGCTATCTGATGCCGATCGTGGCGATGATCTCCTTCGTCGGCATCTACGGCATCTCGGGCTCGACCTTCGACCTCTTGGTCATGGTGGTGTTCGGGGTGCTCGGCTGGGTGCTGCGCAAGCTCGACGTGCCGCTGGTGCCGGTGATCCTCGGCATCCTGCTCGGCAACCTCATGGAGGCGAACCTGCGCCGGGCGATGACCATCTCCGACGGCGACTGGACGGCGCTCTTCGCCTCGCCGCTCGCCATCGGTCTCTGGGTCGTCGCGGTGGCGGGCTTCATCCTTCCCATCATCGTCGGCAAGGCGCTCAAGCGCCGCATGCACATGGCCAAGGACGACGTCGGCTCGACCGTGGACTGACGCGCCCGCGCGCCGGGCTGGGGAAGCTTCCGCGGCTCAGGCGCTTTCGGGCTCCAGCGGCCTCCAGAGCGCGCGGATGACCCGCCGCGTCGCCAGGCACACCGGCGCCTCGGTGTCGCGCAGGATCGCCACCCGGTCGAACCGGTCCGGGTCGCTGGCCACCGCGGCGCGCAAGGCCGCGCCGAAGGCCATGCGCAGCTCGGTCCCGATGTTGAACTTGCAGATCGCCGAGGTCGCAGCCAGCGCCCGGCGCTGGGCGATCGGCACGCCCGACCCGCCGTGAATCACCAGGGGCACGTCCGTCACCGCCTCGATGGCGCGGATGCGGGCCTCGTCGAGACCTCCCTCGCGGTTCTGCTGCAGATGCACGTTGCCCGCCGAGATCGCCATGGCGTCCACGCCGGTCTCCCGCGCGAACCGCGCGGCCTCCCCGGGGTCGGTGCCGGCCGAGGTCTCGCCGCCCGAATAGCCTACGAAGCCGATCTCCCCCTCGCAGGAGATCCCGGCGGCGTGCGCCATCTCCGCGACGGCGGCGGTTTCGTCGATGTTCTGGGCGAGCGGCTTGCGCGATCCGTCGAACATCAGCGAGGTGAAGCCGCTGTCGAGCGCCTGTCGGCATTCCTCCATCGTGTAGCCGTGGTCGAGGTGGGCGACCACCGGCACCGACGCGCCTTCTGCGAGGTTGCGGAACATCGCGCCGAGCACCGGCAACGGCGTGTGCGCCCGGCACCCCGGCCCAGCCTGCAGAATTACCGGCGCGCCCTCGGCCTCGGCGGCGGCCACGTAGGCGCGCATGTCCTCCCAGCCGAGCGTCACGAGGCCCGCGACCGCATAGCCCCCGGCCAGCGCCGGCTGGAGAACCTCCGAAAGGGTGGCGCGCGTCACTTGAACTTCGCGATCATGTCCTTGATCCCGGGGATCGTCTCGATCTGGTAGGCATGGCTCGGCTGGAAGAACTGAACGAGGCTGCGCTGGCTCAGTCCGCCGAGGATGGTGAAGTAATACATTTCGTAGCCGGGCAGCACCGCGCAGGGGTGATAGCCCCTGTCGATGCAGATCGTCGAGCCGTCGACGATGTGGTAGGCGTCGCCGCTCTCGCCGTCCTCGCGCTGGAGCATCTGCAGGCCCGAGCCGTGGCTGGGGCGGAAGCGGAAGTTGTAGGTCTCGTCGTGGCGGGTCTCCAGGGGAAGCCGGTCGGTGTCGTGCTTGTGGCTCGGGAAACCCGACCAGCCGCCCTGCCCCACCGTGAAGAGTTCGCTGACCAGCAGCCGCCCCACCCGGCCGTGCTGCTTCTGCCCGAGGATGTGCTTGATCTTGCGGTGTGTCTTGGTGTCGTCGGAGCCGTACTGGACCCTGTCGATGCCGTCGGCGCGCACGTCGAAGGGCTCGAGCACCTCGTCGTATTTCGCGCCCGCAACGAAGGTCTCGGTCTCGTCCGATGCGCAGACGATGGTCGCCTTGGCGCCCGACGGGACATAGACGCCCTCCGGTTCGCCGTCCCAGACGTCGACGCGACGCGTCCCGAGCGCCTTGAACTCCACGCCCTCCACGGCGACGTCCACCGTGCCGGTGGCGGGGACGATACAGGTCTCGTAGCCCGGCACCAGATACTCGAACGCCTCGCCCCGCTTCAGCTTGACGATGTTGAAGTAGTTGAGCGGAACGCGGGCGTCGTCGACGTCCACGATCGGACGGTTGCGGTTGTCGAAGGGCGCGATGTGCACGGGCGGTCCTTTCAGGGCTCGGTGGGGCCGGGATGCGCCGCGAGAAAGCTCTCGAGCTCCGGCGTGGTCGGCATCGCCGGGGCGCAGCCCACCCGGCTGACCACGATCGACGCGCAGGCCGAGCCGCGCAGCACCGCGTCGCGCAATGCGCGCCCCTGGGCCAGCGCAGAGACGAAGCCACCCAGAAAACTGTCGCCGGCGCCCGTGGGCTTGAGCGCCTCCACGGGATAGATCCCGGTGCGGAACTCCGCCTGCGGCGTGATGGTGATCGCGCCCGCCTCGCCCATCTTGTAGATCACGATCTGCGCGCCGGACCGCGCCAGCGACCGCGCCTTGTCGAGGCCCTTTTCAAAGCCGCCGGCCATGAAGCCGAACTCCAGGTCGTTGCCGACGATCACGTCGCAGAGCGCGGCCGCCCGCGAATAGACCTCCGACGCCACCTCCGGCGACGGCCAGCTGTAGGGGCGGTAGTCCACGTCGAAGATCAGCGGCAGCCCCGCCGCGCGGGCGAGCGCGAAGCCGCGGAACGCGGCGGTGCGCGAGGGCTCGGCTGCGAAGACCGTCCCGGTGGTGATCAGCGCGCTGAACGCCTCGTAATCCACCGCCTCGACGTCGGCTGTGGTCATCTCGAAGTCCGCGGCGCCGTTGCGGTAGATCACCGACTGGTGGTCCTCGACCCGGCTCTCGACCACGGCCAGCGAATTGCGCGCCTCGCCGCCCACCGGCTTCACGTGTCTCCGCTCCACGCCGTAGCGGTCGAGCTCGTTGCAGGCGAAGCGCCCGATCGCGTCGTCCGAGACCCGCGTAACCAGCGAGGCCCGGCCGCCGTGCCGGGTGATCGCCACGCCGATGTTGGCCGAAGAGCCGCCGAGGCAGGCGAAGAAATGCGTCGCCTCCTCGGTCTTCGTGCCCGGCGGGTCGGGATAGAAGTCCATCCCCGCCCGCCCGATGATGACGAAGCTGTTGCCCCGGATGCGGTCGAGATCGGCCATCAGACGCCCAGCCGCTGCCGGGACCGGGTCGATTCCCACTCGGCGTGGGCGGCCGCGACGCGCCCGCTGGTGGAGACCTGCGGGGTGCCCACCTCCCACCAGGCGTGGCCCTCGGTGGTCCAGCCCTCCTTGGCGTCGACCTTCATGCAGATGACATGCGTCCGGTCGGAGGCCTGGGCGCGCTTGAACGCCGCGGCGAGTTCGGAGGGGTTGGAGACGGTTTCCGCGACCGCGCCCATCGCTGCGGCGTGCGCCTCGAAGTCGATGGCGAAGGCCTCCGGGATCGTCGGGCAGTCGGAGATGAGGTTGTTGAAGCTCTCGTTGCCGGTGTTGTTCTGCAGCTTGTCGATCACCGCGAAACCGCCGTTGTCGAGCACGAGGATGATCAGCTTCTTGCGGCTCAGCACAGACGAATAGACGTCCGAGTTCATCAGGAGATACGACCCGTCGCCCACGAAGACGATGGTGTCGCGCTCGGGCTCGCGCTCGGCCTGGGCGATGCGCGCGCCCCATCCGCCGGCGATCTCGTAGCCCATGCAGGAGAAGCCGAACTCCACGTCCACGGTGCCGACCGCGAGCGTGCGCCAGTTGGCCGTCACCTCCGCCGGAAGCCCGCCCGCGGCCGCCACGATCCGGTCGCGTGGATGGCAGAGGTCGTTCACCACCCCGATCGCCTGGGCGTAGGAGGCCGGACGGTTGCCGTAGGCGACGTTCTTCTTGACGTACGCGTCCCATGCGGCGCGCTCGCTCTGCGCCTGCGCCGTCCAGTCGCCGGGCGCCGCGTAGCCGCCCAGCGCCGATCCCAGCGCCTCCAGCGACAGCTTGGCGTCGCCGACCACCGTCAGCGCCATATGCTTGCCCGCGTCGTGGCGCGCGGCGTTCATGCCGATCAGCCGGGCGTCCCGGGCGAAGGCGGTCCAGGACCCGGTGGTGAAATCCTGCAGCCGCGTGCCCACCGCCAGGATCACGTCGGCGCGCTCGGCGATGGCGTTGGCGCTGTTCGACCCCGTCACGCCGATCGGCCCGATGTTGAGCGGGTGCGTGGCCAGCAGGTTCGCCCGCCCCGCGATGGTCTCCACCACCGGGACGCCGTGCGCCTCCGCGAAGGCGGCGAGCTCCTCGGTGGCGCGCGAATACTGCACGCCGCCGCCGGCGATGATCATCGGGCGCCGCGCCTGGGCAAGCAGCGCGGCGGCGTCCGCGATCTCGGCGGCGTCCGGGCTCAGGCGGCGGATGCGGTGCACGCGCTTCTCGAAGAACGACGCCGGATAGTCCCAGGCCCAGCCCTGCACGTCCTGGGGCAGCCCGAGGAACGCCGGGCCGCAGTCGGCGGGGTCGAGCATGGTGGCCAGAGCGGCGGGCAGCGACTGGACCACCTGGGCGGGATGGGTGATCCGGTCCCAGAACCGCGTCACCGCCCGGAAGGCGTCGTTCACCCCCAGTGACGGGTCGCCGAAGTGCTCGAGCTGCTGGAGCACCGGGTCGGGCAGCCGCGTGAGGAACGTGTCGCCGCAGAGCATCAGCAGCGGCAGGCGGTTGGCGTGGGCGAGCGCCGAGGCGGTCAGCAGGTTCGCGGTCCCCGGCCCCGCGCTCGCGGTGCAGAACATGAACCTCTGGCGCAGCCACTGCTTGGCGTAGGCGGCGGCCGCGAAGCCCATGCCCATCTCGTTCTGGCCCCGATAGAGCGGCAGCGCGTCACGGGCTTCAAAGAGCGCCTCGCCGAGGCAGGTGACGTTGCCGTGCCCGAAGATGCCGAAGCCGCCGCCGCAGAGGCGGCGTTCCTCGCCGTCGATCTCGATGTGCTGGGCGGCGAGGTGACGGATGATGGCCTGCGCCGTCGTCAGTCGAATTGTGTCGTCGCTCATGTGCGTCTCCCCCGACATGCGTCGCGCGCGGTCTCGGCCGACCCGCCCGGTGGCCGGAGTTGCGGCTTGCGCAGCTTTTGGCGCGAGGATAGTAGTTTTGCAACCGGTTGCAAACCGAATCTGGGCGCGGCCCGCGTCAGGCCCGCGTCCCGGGGGATCCGCAGACGCATCGTTCTTCCGAAAGGCGAGAGGCCATGAGCATACGCATCGGCAACGCTCCGTGTTCCTGGGGGGTCGAGTTCCCCGCGGATCCGCGCAATCCCCCCTGGGAGAAGGTGCTGGGCGACTGCGCGGCGGCCGGATACGCCGGAATCGAGCTCGGACCCGTCGGCTACATGCCCGAAGACCCGGCCACGCTGGCCGAGGCGCTGGCCCGCCACCATCTCGACCTGATCGGCGGCGTGGTGTTCCGCGCCTTCCACGACCCCGCGCAATGGGACGACGTGATGGACGGAGCAGTGCGGACCTGCCGGGCGCTGACCGCCCACGGCGCGCGGCATCTGGTGCTGATCGATTCGATCTCGCCGCGCCGGGCCCCGACCGCGGGCCGCGCCGACGAGGCCGAGAAGATGGACGCCGCCGAATGGGCCGGGTTCCGCGACCGCATCGCCGCCGTCGCCCGCATGGGCGCCGAGGAATACGGCCTGACCGTGGGCATCCACGCCCACGCCGCCGGCTTCATGGACTTCGAGCCGGAACTGGAGCGGCTTCTTGAAGAGGTCGACGAGGACATCCTCAAGATCTGCTTCGACACCGGCCATCATTCCTACGCCGGCTTTGATCCGGTCGCCTTCATGCGCCGCCACATCGGCCGGATTTCCTACATGCACTTCAAAGACATCGACCCGAAGGTAAAGGCGTCGGTGGTCGCGAACCGCACCGATTTCTACGAGGCC
This sequence comes from uncultured Alphaproteobacteria bacterium, assembly GCA_963700835.1. Classification (GTDB taxonomy): domain Bacteria; phylum Pseudomonadota; class Alphaproteobacteria; order Rhodobacterales; family Rhodobacteraceae; genus Amaricoccus. The sequence continues at coordinate 115,015 of CAVOZD010000003.1, read as the reverse complement.
TGCGGCCAGGGCGTGTTCTGCAATCTCGGCCAGGGCGACGTGGACTTCCCCGCCGTGCGGCAGGTGCTGCTCGACAACGGCTTCGAGGGCTGGTGCACCGTCGAGCAGGACTGCGATCCGACGCTCGACATCGACCCGCTGGCGGACGCGCGCGCCAACCGCGACTACCTGCGCTCGATCGGCTTCGACTGAGGAATACCGCCATGGCGCGTCTCACCTGGGGCATGATCGGCGGCGGCGAAGGCAGCCAGATCGGCCCGGCCCACCGTCTCGGCGCGGGCCTCGACGGCGATTTCGACTTCGTGGCGGGTGCGCTCGACCACCGGCCCGAGGCGGGGCGCGACTTCGGCCGCAGGCTCGGCCTCGATCACGCCCGCGCCTACGGCGACTGGCGCGAGATGCTGGCCGGCGAGCGCGACTGCCCCGACCGGGTCGATCTCGTCACCGTCGCCACGCCCAACGCCACGCATTTCGAGATCACCCGCGCGTTTCTCGAGGCGGGCTTCAACGTGCTCTGCGAGAAGCCGATGACCATGACCGTGGCCGAGGGCGAGGAGATCGTGCGCCTCGCCCGCGCCACCGGCCGGATCTGCGCGGTCAACTACGGCTACACCGGCTACGCGCTGGTGCGGCACATGCGGGCGATGGTCGCGCGCGGCGATCTCGGCGCGATCCGGCTGGTGAAGGCGGAATTCGCGCACGGCCACCACGCCGACGCCGCCGACGCCGACAATCCGCGCGTGCGCTGGCGCTACGATCCCGCCCAGGCCGGCGTCTCGGCGCAGTTCGCCGACTGCGGCATCCACGCCCTGCACATGGCGAGCTTCGTCACCGGCCAGGAGGTGACGCGCCTTTCGGCCGACACGGTGTCCTGCATCCCGAGTCGCGTGCTTGAGGACGACGCGATGGTCAATTTCCGGATGGATGGCGGCGCGGTCGGACGGCTCTGGACCTCCTCGGTCGCCATCGGACGACAACATGGCCTGACGCTCCAGGTGTTCGGCGAGAAAGGCGGTCTGCGCTGGGCGCAGGAGCAGCCGAACCAGCTCTACTGGATGCCGCTCGGCGGGCGGCTGCAGACAATCGAACGCGGCGAGGCGGGCCTCTCGCCCGAGGCCGACCGCGCCAGCCGCGTCACCATCGGCCACGCCGAAGGCATGCCGCTGGCCTTCGCGAACATCTACAAGGATCTCGCCGAAGCCATTCGCGCCGCGAAGGAAGATCGCGCCATGGACCCCGCGGCGGACCTCTACCCGCGCGCCGAGGACGGGTTGCGGTCGATGGCCGCGGTCTTCGCGGTGGCGGAGTCGGGAAAGGCCGAGGGCGCCTGGGTCGATGCGCGTCCGCCGATGTTCCGCTGAGGCCGGATCAGGCGCAGGGGCGCAGCGTCGCGCGCTCCACGACCTCGCAGGGAAACAGCCGCGCCTCGGGCGTGCGGTCGGGATCGTCGAGCATCGCCACGACCAGCTCGATCGACGAGCGGACGATGGCGCCGATCGGCTGGCGGATCGTGGTCAGCGCGATGTTCTCCCAGCCGGCGATCTCCATGTCGTTCAGACCGATCAGGCCGACATCATCGGGCACGCGCAGGCCGGCGTCCCGCACCGCGCTCATCGCCCCGATCGAGAGCACGTCGTCGCCGCAGAAATAGGCCTCCGCCGGACCGCCGGCGAGGAGCCGCCCCATCTCCCGCCGCCCTGCGGCGAAGGAATAGGCCGCGGCGAAGCTGTGCGAGGCGGCGACCTCGGGATGCTCGGCCAGCTCCGCCCGGAAGCCGAGCAGCCGGTCCTGGGTCGACGTCGCCGCCTCGGGCCCGCCGAGGAAGGCGACCCGGCGATGGCCGCGGCGCAGGAGTTCCCGCGCCGCCATGCGCCCGCATTCGACGTTGTCGATCCCCACGACGCTCACCAGCGGCGCGCGGGCGGCGCGCCCGAAGCTGTGGACCACCGGAACGCCGGCGTCGCGGAAGGCGACCGCGAAGTCCGCAGGCAGCGTCGAGGACGCCACGATCACCCCGTCGACCGAATACTGCCGCATCATGCGCACCGCGTTGGTCGGGTCCTTCTCGTCGCTGAGATTGAGCAGGAGCGGCCGCAGCCCGCGGTCCTGCAGGCCCCGCGTGAACCGGTCGAACACCTCCAGGAAGATCGGGTTGTGGAAGTTGTTGGAGACCAGCCCGATCAGGCTGGTGCGCCGCGTCGTCAGGCTGCGCGCCAGGAAGTTCGGACTGTAGCCCAGTTCCAGCGCGGCCTTCTCGACCTTGCGGCGCATCTCGGGCGACGCCGACGCGCCGTCGGTGAACACGCGCGACACCGCCGAACGCGACACGCGCGCGTGTGCGGCGACATCCTTGAGCGTGACGACCATCGATCCCGATCCAGCCGAATCCCTGCCACATCATCGGGGCGAACGCTACCTTTTTGCAACCGGTTGCAAAGAAGCTCGAATCGTGTTTTCCTGAAACCGGAGCCGGTCAGAAGGCCGGGCTCGAGCCACAGCGATGGCATCATCGGGAGGAATCATGAACCATACACTCAAGTCGACGCTCGCCGCGGCGGCGCTTGCGCTCGCAACGCCGGCCTTCGCGACCGACATCATCGTCGTCAGCCACGGTCAGGCTAGCGACCCGTTCTGGTCGGTGGTCAAGAACGGCGTCGAGCGCGCCGCGAAAGACACCGGCGCCAACGTGGAGTACCGCGCGCCCGAGACCTTCGACATGGTCGCGATGAGCCAGCTCATCGACGCCGCCGTCAACCAGGAGCCAGACGGGCTTATCGTCTCGATCCCCGACGCCGACGCGCTCGGGCCCTCGATCGAGAAGGCCGTCGCCGCCGGCATCCCGGTCATCTCCATGAACTCCGGCTCGGACGTCTCCCGGGGCCTCGGCGCGCTGCTGCACGTCGGCCAGGAAGAATTCGACGCCGGCCGGGCCGCCGGCGAGAAGATGGCCGAGATGGGCAAGACCAAGGCGATCTGCATCAACCACGAGGTCGGCAACGTCGCGCTCGACGACCGCTGCGCGGGCTTCGCCGAGGGCTTCGGCGGCGACGTGACGGTGCTTCCGACCACCAACGATCCGGCCGAGATCGAGGCCAAGGTCAAGGCGGCGCTCGACTCCGACGCCGAGATCGACGCCGTGATGGCGCTCGGCGCCTCGCTCGCCGGCGAGCCGGCGGTGGCCGCGGTCGCGGCGGTCGGGCGGTCGGGAGACGTCGCCATCGCCTCCTTCGACCTCTCCGCGAACTTCCTGGAATCGGTCGCGGCGGGCGACGCCGCCTTCGCCATCGACCAGCAGCAGTACCTGCAGGGCTACCTGCCGGTGGTGTTCCTCGCGCTCAACGCCGAATACGGGCTCGTGCCCGGCGGCAACGTGCCCTCGGGGCCGAACCTGATCACCGCCGACAAGGCGGGCCAGGTCGTCGAGCTCTCGGCGCAGGGCATCCGCTAGCGCCAGGCCGCGGATCGGCGGGGCGGTCGCGGCCGCCCCGTCCACAGGGCCACCGCCCCGGGGGAGGACACCATGACGACGGAGCTAGAGCCGGCGCTCGACGAGCGCATCAAGACCGAATCCTTCATGACGCGCCTGATGAAGCGGCCGGAGCTCGGCGCGATCGCCGGCGTGGTCCTGGTGACGATCTTCTTTCTCTTCACCGCAGACGCGAGCATGTTCACGCTGGCGGGCTTCATGAACTTCATGTCGCCGGCCGCCCAGCTCGGCATCCTCGCGGTCGGGGCCGCGCTCCTGATGATCGGGGGCGAGTTCGACCTCTCGCTCGGCTCGATGATCGCCTTCGCGGGCCTGTTCTTCGGAGCCTGCGTCGTCACCTTCGGCTGGCCGCTGATCCTCGCGATCCCGGCCACGCTCGTCTTCGCGGCCTTCTTCGGGGTGGTCAACGGCCAGATCGTGATCCGCACCGGGCTGCCCTCGTTCATCGTGACGCTGGCGTTCCTGTTCATCTACCGCGGCCTCTCGCTCGTCGGGCTGAAATGGGCCACCGGCGGCGCGACCCAGTTGCGCGGGGTGCGCGACGCGGTCGAGGGCGATCCGCTCACCGCGATCTTCAGCGGCGACGCCTTCCCGGGCCTCTTCGCGGCGCTGGCCGACATGGGGCTCATCGAGACCTTCCAGAACGGCACGCCCAAGGTGCCGGGCATCCCGGTCGAGATCCTCTGGTTCATCCTGGTCGCCCTTGTCGCCACCTACGTGCTGCTGCGCACCCCGGCGGGCAACTGGATCTTCGCCTCGGGCGGCGACGCCAACGCCGCCACCAACTCCGGCGTGCCGGTGCGCCGGGTCAAGCTCAGCCTCTTCGTGCTGACCGCCTGCTGCGCGGCGCTCGTCGCCATCATCACCGTGCTCGACAGCGGCTCGACCGACGCCCGCCGCGGCTTCCAGAAGGAGTTCGAGGCGATCATCGCGGCGGTCATCGGCGGCTGCCTGCTCACCGGCGGCTACGGCTCGGCGATCGGCGCCTTCTTCGGCGCGATCATCTTCGGCATGGTGCTGATCGGGCTCAGCTACACCCAGATCGACCAGGACTGGTACCTGGTCTTCCTCGGCGGCATGCTGCTGATCGCGGTGCTCTTCAACAACATGATCCGCAAGCGCGTGACGGGGGAGCGTTGAGATGAACACCCGCAGCACCCATGCCCCGCTCGTGCACATGGAGAACATCGAGAAGCACTTCGGCAACGTGATCGCGCTCGCCGGGGTCTCCTTCGACGTCACGCCCGGCGAATGCCACTGCCTGCTCGGCGACAACGGCGCCGGCAAGTCGACCTTCATCAAGACCATGTCCGGAGTGCACAAGCCGACGAAGGGCGAGATCTACTTCGAGGGCAGGCCGATGAGCTTCGACAGCCCGCGCGACGCCATGGAGGCCGGCATCGCCACCGTCTTCCAGGACCTCGCGATGATCCCGCTGATGTCGGTGGCGCGCAACTTCTTCATGGGCCGCGAGCCGACCAGGGGGCGCGGTCTCTTCAAGCGCTTCGACACCGAGACCGCCAACGCGATCACCATGGAGGAGATGCGCAAGATGGGCATCAATCTCCGCGGCCCGGACCAGGCGGTCGGCACCCTCTCGGGCGGCGAGCGCCAGACCGTCGCCATCGCCCGCGCGGTGCATTTCGGCGCCAAGGTGCTGATCCTCGACGAGCCGACCTCCGCGCTCGGCGTGCGCCAGACCGCCAACGTGCTCGCCACCGTCGACAAGGTGCGCAAGCAGGGCATCGGCGTGGTGTTCATCACCCACAACGTGCGCCACGCCATGGCCGTGGGCGACCGCTTCACCGTGCTCAACCGCGGCAAGACCCTCGGCACCGCCCAGCGCGGCCAGATCACGCCCGAGGAGCTGCAGGATCTCATGGCCGGCGGCCAGGAGATGGTCGAACTCGAGGGCTCGCTGGGCGGCACGGTCTGAGAGCCGCCAGGCTGGCGCGGGAGAACGGCTGACGGCCCCCTGGCGGCGCGCGTCGCGGGCCGCTGGGCGCGCGCGATCCGGGCCTGACCCGACCTCTGCACATCGGCGGACCGCACCAGGGCCGGGACCGAACTGGCGATTTAGCCAACGTCCGCGGTCCGGGTAGCCGGTCGTTGAATGGAAACGGCGCCAGGACCGGGTCGCGGACGAAACCGCCGTCAATTCGCTTCCCGCGAGTGTCCGCTCTCCGACTGCCTGAATGTTCACCACGGCTCGACCCGGCGCCCGGCCAGAGCCGCAGAAAGTGTCGTTTTCGGGCAGGTTTATGAAGCGATGCGGTGCGTACGCAAGTCATTGGTTCGTCTGTGGAAGCACAGGTCAATCCGTGTGCCGGTCGTTCGAGCGCCATCGGCCCTATCGTCATCGGCCCTATATTGATTGACTCTGAACGCTGATGCAGGTTCAACTCTTAGTGAGGCGCGACATTTCGGGTGGCGCGGCTATCATCGATTGGAGGGACAGATGAAGATGCATAGAGCAATGGCGGCGACATTGGTCTGGCTGTCCGCGGCCGTCGCAGGGCACGCCGCCCCGGTACTGACGGCGTCCGGGGCGACCGGCGTCAACGTCGGCGGTTCGTTGTATGACGTCTCGTTTGTCGACGGGTCTTGCGCCACGCTGTTTACGGATTGCGGCGGCGACCGGAACGCGGGCGCCGTGGATTTTGCCTTCACGACAGAGGAAGGGGCGACGCTGGCGTCATCGGCACTCCTCACCCTTTTCAACGCCCCGGGCAACGGGGCCTTCACCGCGGACCCTAATTCGATAAACGGTTGCTCCTCCGTGTCACTATGTATTACAATCACACCACGTAGGTTTAGTAATGGAACATTTGAGGTCAATGTTTTTAATAATTACCCTTCGACCGTCGACGAGACGGATGATTATTTTTTCTTCTCTGAATTGGATACATAACAGTTCAATGGTTATAATTATGCCGTCTGGACGCCCGTGCCTCAGGTCCCCATCCCCGCGTCACTGCCCCTGCTGGCGGCAGGCCTTGCCGGTTTGGCCGCCTTCGCGCGGCGCACGCGCAAGATGAGGTGAGGCGACAGGGAGCCCGCCCAATCCTCCCATGACCCAACCGCGCCATCTGCGAACATACCGCTCAACAACCAGGGGCCAGTCAGGCCCCTGGTTGTTTTGCTCATGAAGCCGAACAATATGCTCATTGGCCTTGCGGAGAGTGGACCGCGCCACGCGTAGCCCGGCCCGGGAGAAATGATACCCCAAGAAATCGAAGCCCTTTTCGATGCGCCCGATGAATGTCTTGCTGGGATGGATGTCGACGTGCAGGCGGTTAAGCATCGACCGCACCGCCGCCATGGCCTTGCGGATTTTCCATCGGCTGGGGGCGAGGATGAGAATGTCATCCATGAAACGGATATAGAACAGGTCGCTCTGCTCGAACCGCTGGTCCAGTTCGTGCAGATAGAACGCGGCCATCAACGGACTGAGCGGGCACCCCAGTGATATGCCGCGTTCGATGTCGAGGTAGTTGCCGCCATCGCAGATGCAGCGCCGCAGGTACTGGCTGAGCAGGTTCAGCACCGCCTTGTCGGGGACATGGATGGCGAGCCTGTCGAGAAGCAGATGGTGGTCGATGCTGGCGTAGTAGGATCTGACGTCCGTGCGCAGGACATGGCCGTTCCGGGGCAAATGCGCGGTGACCTGGCGGATGGCTTCCTTGGCCCCGCCGTTGCCCTTGATGTGGGTGCAGCGCGTCGAGACGGGCAAGACTTCCGCCAGACACAAGGTCAGCGCCTTGAGCACCAAAGCATCGCGCGCGGTCCAGACATCGACATGTGTGCCGTCGCGCAACGTCACCCTGTCGAGCGCCTCGAACCGGTAGTCGTCGGTCATCAGGTCCGTTCGGAGACGTTCCTTCTCCGAACCCCAGTTGCGCCGAAACGACCAGATGTCGGCATTTGCCGGATGGTCACGCCGCCGATGGCGGAGCCACGCATAGGCTTCGTCCAGAACAGCGTCAGAGGCCATCTTATCGATCAGCATGGCCGACATTCCCTTTGAGGGACCAAGAGGTCAAGTTGGGCTCGAAGCGGTCATCTGATAAAGGCCGTCGGAAGACCGGTTCGGACTGGTGTTCGGACGTTGCGCGTTCGATTCCATCTGCAATGCCAATGAGCCACTCGCTGGACGTTCGCCCGGGCCCGCGCCGTTTGGTAAGTTCATCGAACGGGTGCGCGGCCTGACGGGCGGCATTTACGGTCGCCGCACCTGCGAGATCATGCGCTTTCGGGACGAGGATCGTCCCGCTGGGGCGAAGCGGAACGCGACTTCGCGACGAGCGAATCAGTTCAAGGGTGTGTTACGGCCCGAATTAACGAAGATGAATCGCCCTGAAATCAGACACTTGGTCGGAATTGCACGCGTGTTATCACACACCTGCCCCCGCGTCGCGCCCCGTCCGGGCCGGTTCAGGGGAGGCTTCCGCCGCCTCGACGACCCCCGCGGCGCGCGGCGCGATCCGCAGCGCCCGCAGCGCGTTCAGGATGACCGCCACGTCGATCACTTCCTGAAGCAGCGCCCCCTGGACCGGCGTCAGGTGGCCCAGCGCCGCGGCGAACATGCCCGCGACCGACAGCCCGATCCCCGCGACCACGCTTTCCACGGCGATGCGCCGCGCCCGGCGGGCGATCTCGATCCCTGCGCCGAGCCGGTCGATCCGGTCGACAAGCAGCACCACGTCCGCCGCCTCGGCCGAGGCCGCGGCCCCGCGCGCCCCCATGGCCACGCCCACGTCCGCCGCCGCCAGCGCCGGCGCGTCGTTGACCCCGTCCCCGACCATCATCACCGGGCCGTTCTTGCGCTCGGCCAGCACCAGCAGCACCTTCTGGTCGGGCGTCAGCCCCGCCCGCAGCCCGTCGAGACCCAGCCCCTCGGTGACGCGCCGCGCCACCTCGACCCGGTCGCCGGTCGCCAGCAGGATGCGTTCGATCCCCTCGCCGCGCAGCGCCGCCATCATCTCCGCCGCGCCCTCGCGCAGCGGATCGGCCATCACCAGACGCCCCGCCATGCGCCCGTCGACGGCCACCGCGACCAGCAGCGAGCCCGCCGCGAGCGCCCGCTCGTCCCCCACCGCCCGTCCGACCCGCCGCGCGACGAAGTCCTCCGCGCCGACCGCCACCGCGCGTCCCTCCACGGTTCCGACCACGCCTTCGCCGGGGATCTCGGCGACCGCCGAGGGCACAGGCAGGCCCAGCCCCCGCGCCTGCGCCGCCGCCACGATCGCCTGCGCGACCGGATGCTTGGACGCCTGGTCGAGCGCGGCCGCGAGGCGCAGGATGTCGTCCTCGCCCAGCCCGTCGCGGCTCTCGATCGACACGATCTGCGGCCGCCCGTCGGTCAGCGTCCCGGTCTTGTCGAGGATCAGGGTCCGGATCCGCGCCATCGTCTCCAGCGGGCCCGCCCCCTTGATCAGGACGCCGAAATGCGCCGCCCTCGACAGGCCCGCGACCAGCGCCACCGGCACCGCCAGGATCAGCGGGCAGGGCGTCGCCACCACGAGGACCGCGACCGCCCGGATGGGGTCGCCGGTGAACCACCAGGCGGCGAAGGCGATCGCGACGGTGACCGCCAGGAACCCCAGCGACCAGCGATCCGCCAGCCGCGCCATCGGCGCCTTCGAGCGCTGCGCCTCCTCGACCAGCCGCACGATCCCGGCGTAGGTGCTCTCCCGGGCGAGGCGCGTCGCGGTCAGGTCGAACGGCTCGCCGGCGTTGGTGGAGCCGCTCATCGCCTCCGCCCCCCGCGAGAGCCTCACGGGCAGGGATTCGCCGGTCAGCGCCGAGGTGTCGAGAAACGCGGCGTCTGACGCAACCGATCCATCCACGGGCACCACGTCGCCCTGCCGGATGAGCAGCAGGTCGCCCGGCGCGATAGCGTCGAGCGGAGCCTCCTCGAGACGGCCGTCGCGATGCCGGGTCGCGGTTCGCGGGACGCGCGACAAGAGGTCGTGCATCTCCCGCCGCGCCCGCCCCTCGGCGAAGCTCTCGAGGAACGTCCCGCCGGAGTACATCACCGCGACCACGGCCGCCGCCAGGGTTTCCCCGAACGCCAGAGCCGCGGTCATCGAGAGCGCCGCGACGATGTCCAGGCCGACCTCGCCCCGCCGAAGGCTGCGCAGTATCTCGACCAGCAGGGCGGCAAGGACCGGAAGCACGCCCGCCGACCATGCGAGATCGGCCAGCTCCGTCCGCCCCGCAAGATGCAGGGCCAGCCCCAGGAGCAGCCCGCCGAGCGCGATCAGCAGAAGCCCGGTCTTCAGCCGGTCCGCGCCAGCGTGTTCCATTCCGCCCGATTCCTCCCGGCCACGGCGACGGTGCGACCCGATGCGTCGTCCTCTGTCTGAAAGATGCAGCAATCGCAATCCATCCCCGCGCCCCTTGATCCACATCATCGACGCCTCGGCCATGATGCGCCAACACGCTTCCCGGATCCCTCCGGTCGACTGGAAGCCTCCCGGTGCAAACGAATCCGCGTTCAATTCCCTTGGCGACTGTACCGGGTTCGGCGCTGGTCGCCTTCCTCGGCATCACCTTCTTCATCACCTGGGGCCTGATCGGGCTCTACGTCGTCGCGCCGGGCATGGCTGCGGCCACGCTGGGAGAGATCAGCGGATCGCATCCGGTCTTCTTCGTCGCGACATGGTCGCCGGCGATCGCCGCCTTCGTGGTCGTGTTTCTCCACGCCGGCGCGTCCGGCCTGCGCGCCTTCCTGTCCAGGCTCCTGCTGTGGCGGTGCCCGGTCGGCTGGGTGGCCTTCATCCTTATCGGACTGCCGCTCGTCTTCGTCGCAGGTTCGCTGATCAAGGGCGGTCCGGTCCTGGCCCCGTCGCCGCCCGACGGCGTGGGACCAGTCGTGGCCGCGCTTTTCATGATGCTGACGCTGGGCCCGATCGAGGAATTCGGCTGGCGCGGTGTGATGCAACCGCTGCTTCAGCGGCGCATGGCGCCGGTCTGGGCGGGCCTGATCATCGGCGCGACCTGGGGCTTCTGGCATCTGCCGGCGTTCTTCCTTTCGAGCACCGTCTTCGCCGACTGGAGCTTCCTGCCCTTCTTCGTCGGGAACGTCACGCTTGCGGTTCTCGTCACGCCGATCCTCAACAGCGCGCGCGGCAGCCTGCTCTGGCCGATGCTGTTTCACTGGCAGCTCATCAACCCGTTCTGGCCGGATGCGCAGCCCTGGGACACGATCCTCCTTGTCGGCGTGGCCGTCATCGTCGTCTGGTGGAACCGCAGCACGATGTTTTCGCGCGTCGGGGCGGTGACCGAAGTGGCGCCAGCCCCGGACAAGGCCAGGCGCGGCGCGGGGGGACGATAGCGGCGAACTGGGGCGAGGCGTCTGCGGCCCGCCGCACCGGAGCTCGGGAGACGGCGGGCGATCCCAGCGCGCACGCGGGGCCGCCCGACGCGCGGGTCACGCGGTGACGAAGTCCTTGGCAGACAGCGACGCCGCGAAGCCGTCCAGTTCCGCGCTCACCGCGCCCCAGTTGGGAAGCGCCTTCACGCGCCCGAGCCAGGCGGCGACGTTGGGATAGGGCGAAAGGTCGTACCTTATCATGTCCGCAAGCCCGACGACCGAGCCGGCGAAATAGTCGGCGATGGTGATCTGGTCTCCGGCCAGCCACGTCCGGCCGTCGCCCAGCCAGTAGTCGTTCATCACCTGAAGCCAGAACTTGCTCTTCTGGCTGCCCCATTCCACCGTCACCCTCTGGCCCTCCGGCGTGGGCCGCTGATGGTGTCCGAACAGTTGCGGGTAGCAGAGATTGTAGCCCCAGTCCCGGTAGAGGCTGGTATTGACCCAGTCCATGACCTCGTTGACGCGGGCCCGGGTCTTCAGATCCTTGGGGTACACCGGCAGATCATACTTGTCCGCGAGATACTTCAGGATCGCCGAGCTCTCCGTCAGCTTCAGGTCGCCGTCTTCGAGAACCGGCACCATCCGATTGGGATTGAAGCTTGCGAAGGGTTCCTGGTGGTGGGCGCCGGTCATCAGATCCACCAGCACCTCCTCGACGGGGATCCCGTTCTCGGCCAGAAGCAGTCGCACCGGACGGCTGGTGATCGATGCGGGATGCATGTGCAGTCTCATTGTTGTCGTTCCCTTGTTGATGCGAGTCAGTATGGGTTCCGGGGCGAGCGGTCGGCCGACAGCGACTGCTGCGAGCGCGCGACCAGCAGCTCGATCGCATCCGCCAGATGCTCCTCCTGGATGTTGTAGTCGCCCCGCGCGACGCGGATGCGATGCGCCTCGATCATCACGTCGGCGTGCCGGCAGCCTTCGGGAGGCTCGAAGCGATAGGAGGCCAGTTCGATGAGCAGGCCAAGCGGATCGTTGAAGTAGATCGAGTCCATGAAGCCGCGATCCTTGGGCCCGGAGTGCCGTATCCCGCGCGCATCGAGGCGCCTGACCACCTGCCGGAATGTCGCCTGGCTGACATTGAACGCGAGATGATGGACGGCGCCCTGATCGGTCGAGGTTCGGGTCGGGTCCGGCTTGCGGTCCTCGTTGGTGAAGACGGTGATCAGCCGCCCGTCGCCGGGATCGAAGTAGATGTGCCCTTCCTTGGGATTGTCGAGATTGGGCTGGTCGAAGACGAACGGCATGCCCAGCAGCCCCTCCCAGAAGTCGATCGAGGTCTGCCGGTCTGCGCCGACCAGAGTGATGTGATGCACGCCCTGTGTCTGTATCTTCCGGATCGCGGTATCGTCTGCCACCTTGCTTTCCTCCTCTGTCGGCTCTTCAGCGGGCGTCAGCCCAGTCGACGAGCCTTGACTTGTAGTCGGTGCGCGGCAGCGTTCCCCACGCCACCAGCCGAATTTCGGTCGAGACGACGAGCGCGTCGCGGATCCGCTGGCGGATCCCGCCCGCGAGCGCGTCACTCGCCTCCACCCCCTTGGCCAGTTCGACGAGGACCGGCAGCGGTCCGTCCTGACGGACGCCCTTCGTCGCGGGCCGGATCGAGATGACGCCGCTGACGGCGTCGCCAAAGCCGCCGACGACCTCGCGGACCGCCGTCGGAAACAGGTTCACGCCGCGCACGATCAGCATGTCGTCCGTGCGCCCGATGCAGCGCACCCGCGGCGAGGTGCGGCCGCAGGCGCAGGGCGAGGCGACGACGCGGACCCGGTCGCGCGACCTGAATCGCAGCAGCGGGGCCGCGCGCTGGCGCAGATGGGTGTAGACCAGTTCGCCTTCCGCCCCATCCTCGATCGCGACGGGCGCGCCGGTGGCCGGATCGATCAGTTCGAAATGAACGAAGCCGCGCCCCGAGAAGTGCATGCCGTCCTGCCGCGCGCACTCCCCCCAGAGCGACACCGAGATGTCGCCGATCCCCATGGCCTCGGTCACCCTTGCGCCCCAGGCCTGCTGCAGACGCGCGCGCAGCGCGGGCTCGCCCCCGCCGGGCTCGCCGGCGACCAGGATCCTCTCCACCGTGGAAGTCGCGGTGTCGACGCCGCGCGCCGCCGCCCATTCCGCCAGGTGCAGCGCATAAGAAGGCGTGCAGCCCAGCGCCGTCGGCGCGAGAAGCCGCACCGCCGACATCAGCCGCTCGGTGTTTCCCGCGCCCACCGGGATGTGGCAGACGCCAAGTCGGGCGAAGGCGTCGAGCGTGACGCCGGCCACGAACGGCCCGGCATTGTAGGTCGTGACCATGCGCTCGCCGGCCCGCAGGCCCGATGCGCCGTAGGACCGTTGCGATATCTCGATCCAGTCCTCGAGGTCGGACTGCGTCAGCGGGATGTAGCTCGGGGTCCCTGTCGTGCCGCTGGTCGAGTAGATGCGCACCACCTCCGACATCGGCGCCGCCAGATGGGTCCCGATCGGGTGCGCCGCGTCGCGGGTCGCGCGCAGGTCGTCCTTCTCGGTGAATGGCAGGGCCGCGATGTCGGACAAGCCCCCGACCGCCGCCGCGTCGGCGAAGCCCGCCCCCTGCAGAAGGTCGCGGTAGAACGCCGAATGCTCCATCAGATAGGATACCTGCGCCCGGTACGCGCTGTCGTCCTGCGCGGCCTGGTCGGCCCAGGGAGCTACCTCGATCCGCCGGGGGTGATGGGTCACGGCGCGGGCTCGTAGCTGATGGCGGCCTCCGCATGGTGGGCCAGAACGAAGCCTATCGGTGTTCCGGATTCCTCGGCGAGATGCGCAAGCAGACTGGCGGTGCGCGCAAGGATCGGGATCGCCTTGAGCACCGAAGGCGGGAAGTCGAGATCGAGAAGCACCGCGGGAATGGCCATCGACACGTTCATCGGCAAGGGCTTGGGCCAGAGCCGGTCGACCGAGTCCTCCACGGCGCGCGCGAGTCGGACATGCTCGCCGGCGACGCCGCGGTCTTCGGCGAGGTCGAGGATCCGCTGCGCGCGCGGATCTTTTGGCTTGTGCAGGGGATGCCCGAATCCGGGGATGCGCGCGCCAGCCTCGCGCGCCTCGATGACAAGGTCGTCCACGCTCAGCCCCTCGGCCGCGATCCGACGGTTCGCGTCCAACAGGAACTTGCCGGCGCTCTCGGTCGTCCCGAGAATGATCTTGCCGCAACCCAGCAGCCCGGCCGCCACGGCGCCCTGCAGGAAATCCGGATCGGCCGCGTAGGTCATTCGTGCGACCTGGTTGGTGGGAACCAGCCCGTGCTCGGCGATCGACACCAGAAGCAGGTCGAGAAAGAACCGCTGATCCTCGGTCGGCGCGCGCCCCGTCGTGAGCAGGAAGAAGTAGTCCGTGAAGGTGATGCGGCCCATCAGTTCGCTCACCAGGTCCCGGCCCCGCACGGTGATGCTGTCGGCGTCCGCCGTCGAGATCGAGGTGACCGCCTTGCCCTGCTTGCCGATCTTCATCCGAGCCCCCCTTGATTGATGGACGATATTGTCTGACAATAAAAAGATCAAGCGGAGTTTCGCACCCCGCAACAAGGATGGGGACCGGACAGGTCATGGGTTCGACTGGCAAGCTCGCAACCATCGTCGGCGAGCTCGAAGCGAGAATCGAGACCGCGAGGCTGGTCTCGGGCCAGCGCCTGATCGAGGCTGACCTGACGCGAGAGTTCGGAGTCAGCCGGGCGCTTCTGCGGGAGGCCTTTCGACAGCTGGCCGCGGAGGGCGCCATCGATCTTGTGCCCAACCGCGGCGCGGAGGTCCGCCGGCTGTCGCGGCGCGAGGCGCTGGAGCTGTTCGAGATCAGGACCGAGCTCGAAGGCATGGCTGCTCGCCGCGCCGCCGGGCGGATGGAGGACTCGGCTGTCCGGGGTGCCTTCGAGACCGCCACCACATGCCTCCTGGACGATCCCCGGCTCTCCGGAGCGCTGGAATACATCGCCGAGAACGAGGCCTTCCACCGCGCGGTGTTCGTCGCCGCCGGCAACGGGACGCTTTCGGACCTCGCCCGAAAGATGCGCCTGCCCCTGATCATGTCGCAGTTGCGCGAGGCCCTCTGCCCTGACGTGCTGGCCACGTCGCTAGAGGAGCACCGCGCCATCGCGCGCGCCATCCTGAAGGGCGACGCCGCCCAGGCCGAGGCGGCGACCCGCGGACACCTCGATCGCGCCATTCGGTTCGTGTCCGACGTGCCCGACAGCCTGTTCCGCCGGCCCCCGGAGTGACGCGGCCACGACGGCCGCAGGATGCGGCGCGGCCGGACCGGCGGCGAGGATCGGGACGGCGAGCGCATCCCGGGAGTTCGGATTCCACCGCCGACGGGCTGCCTTCATGCAAAACAATTGATCCGTCTCGTGGATTTGCGCTGCACTTTTGGGCAGACATACCCTGTTTGGCGAATACCGCGCCACCGGCCTTTGATCTCCGAGGCACCATGGCGTTAGATCGTAGCGCAGGGCGCTTAGGGTTCCGCCGTCGCGTGACGGGTCAGGTCCGAGAAGCGCCACCCTTGCGGCAAATTCCGCACGGGCACACGGCGGGCCAAAATCCCGGGAGATGTCCTGCGCAGGTGTGATCCGCGCCCGACCTCTTCGTTCCGCCAGCGGGTCGGACCCTGTGATGCGTGGCCGGCGGGACGCTGACCAACGGGGAAGACCATGACCAGAAACAAGCTTCTTTCCGCCACGGCCCTGTCGCTGGGCGTCGTGACCGCGATGCTCGCGCCCGCCTCGGCGCAGGAGAAGACGGACTTCAGGCTCGCCTGGTCGATCTACGTGGGCTGGATGCCGTGGGGATACCTCGAGGACTCGGGCATCATGGACAAGTGGGCCGAGAAATACGGCATCACCGTCGATATCGTGCAGATCAACGACTACGTGGAATCCATCAACCAGTACACCGCCGGCGCCTTCGATGGCGTGTCGGCGACGAACATGGACACGCTGTCCATCCCGGCGGGCGGCGGCGTGGACACCACCGCGCTGATCATCGGCGACTACTCCAACGGCAACGACGCCGTCATCGCCAAGGGCGACGTCGGGCTCGAGGATCTCGCGGGCACCACCGTCAACCTCGTGGAGCTATCGGTCTCGCACTACCTTCTCGCCCGCGCGCTCGACAGCGTCGGCCTCGCCGAGCGGGACCTCGCGGGCGTGGTCAACACCTCCGACGCCGACATGATCGCCGCCTTCGCCTCCGACGACGTGCAGACCGTGGTCACCTGGAACCCGCTGGTCTCCGAAATCCTCGGCTCCAGCCCGGACGCGAAGAACCTCTTCGACAGCTCGGCGATCCCGGGCGAGATCCTCGACCTGATGGTGGTCAACACCCAGACCCTTACGGACAATCCCGACTTCGGCAAGGCGGTCGTCGGGGCCTGGTACGAGGTGATGGCGCTGATGGCGGCCGGAGACGAGGCGGCGCTGACGGCCATGGCCGAGGCGTCCGGCACCGATCTGGAGGGCTACAAGGCGCAGCTCGAGGCCACGGAGATGTTCTACGACCCGGCGGACGCCGTCGCGCTGGCCGAGAGCCCAGACCTGCCCGAGACCATGGTCAGCGTCGCCGAGTTCCTGTTCGAGAAGGGGATCCTCGGCGTGGACGCCCCTTCCGCCGATTTCGTGGGCGTTGCGTATCCCGGCGGCGCGATCACCGGCGCGGCCGACAACGTCAGGTTCCGGTTCGACACGACCTACATGCAGATGGCCGCCGACGGCGCGCTCTGACCGGCCGGCCGGTGGCCGGGACGGACCGTCTGCGCGCGCGGGGGCCGAAGCGGTGCGGCTGATGAACCGGCGTCCCTCGCATCCCGTGGCGGCCGTTCTGGCGGCGGCGCCCTTCGTGGCGATCGCCATCGCCTACGCCATCGGCTCGGACCTCAGGCTGAGCGCCAACCCGCAGGACAAGCTCTTGCCCGCGCCCGCGACGATCTGGGAAACGGCGACGCGGCTCTTCACCGAAGGCGACCGGCGGACCGGCGAGATCCTGCTCTGGCAGGACACATGGGCGAGCCTGCGCCGGCTCGGACTGGGCGTCGCGATCGGCGCGGCGATCTCGCTGGTCTTCGGCATGGCCATCGGCCTGCTGCCCTACGCCCGCCGCACCTTCTCGGGCTTCGTCGCTGTCCTGTCCATGGTGCCGCCGCTGGCGCTCCTGCCGATCCTCTTCATCGTCTTCGGGCTCGGCGAACTCTCCAAGGTCGTGCTCATCGTCATCGGCATCACGCCCTTCCTCATTCGCGACCTCAGCCAGCGCGTCCTCGAGATCCCCCACGAGGAGATCGTCAAGGCGCAGACGCTCGGCGCGTCCACGGGCGTCATCGCCCTGCGGGTGGTCCTGCCGCAGATCCTGCCGAGGCTGATCACCGGGGTCCGCCTGTCGCTCGGAGCGGCGTGGCTGTTCCTGATCGCCGCCGAGGCCGTTGCGTCGGACGTCGGGCTCGGATACCGGATCTTTCTCGTCCGGCGCTACCTCGCGATGGACGTCATCCTGACCTACGTCATCTGGATCACGCTTCTGGCCTTCTTGATCGACTGGCTGCTCAGGAGCCTGGCGCGCAGGGCCTTTCCCTGGATGGCGGCCGGGCTGTGAGCTTCGTCGCGGTCAGGGACCTCTGGCAGGGCTACGCGGGCCGCTCGATTCTGGAGCGCGTCAATCTCGACGTGGCCGAGGGCGAGTTCGTGTCGATCGTCGGGGCGTCGGGCTGCGGCAAGTCGACCTTCCTGCGGCTGCTCCTGGCCGAAGAACAGCCCTCGAGGGGCGAGATCCGCATCGACGGCGGCGCGCCCGCCCGGGAGCCCGGCCGCGAGCGCGGCGTGGTCTTCCAGCGCTACTCAGTCTTCCCGCACCTCACCGTCCGCGACAACATCGTCGCCGCCGAGGCGTTCCCCACCGGCCTCGGCCGGCTCTTCGGCAAGCGCCGGCGCGACGCCCGCGCGCGCGCCGAGGAGACCCTCGCGCGGATCGGCCTCCGCCACGTGGCGGACGCCTATCCCGCCACCCTGTCGGGCGGCATGCAGCAGCGGCTCGCCATCGGGCAAGCGCTCACCGCGCGGCCCCGCATCCTGCTGCTCGACGAGCCCTTCGGCGCGCTCGATCCGGGCACGCGGATCGCGATGCACGCGTTTCTCACCGACCTTCGCGCCGAGATCAGCATGACCATCTTCATGGTCACCCATGACCTCGAGGAAGGCTTCAAGCTGGGCGATCGGGTTCTTGTCTTCGACAAGCCGCGCTGGGACCCCGACTACCCCGAACGCTACGGCGCCACGATCACCTACGACTTCGACGCGCGCGATGGCGGCGTGCCGTTCCAGCGGATCCTCGACCACCTGCCGTCCCTGGCCGAGGGGCGGGGGGCGGCCGCCGGCTGAGCGGCGAGACCGCCGCGCGCGTCGCCGGGCCGCGCGCGGGGCGAAACCAGGTCCCGGACAGAGCCTCCCCGAAAGGGGGCCCCAGCAACGGAGACAGCGATGTTGCCAGCACCACCGACCGGGCGCACCCGTTCCCACCACCCGCGGGACGCCGCCCGAGCAAGCCAGATCGGCGGACGACGCCAGCACCATCCCGACCTGACCAAACTGGGCGGCTGGAAGGCGATGCAGAAGGAGGGCGAGCTTCCCGAGGGCCGCTGGGACCAGGAACGCCGCTGGGCGCTGCGCATGGGCCTGACCGGCGCGGACTCGATCGACGACAAGTCGATCCCGACCTTCGCGCGGGGCGAACTGCCCCACTACGCCGGCATCAACACCTTCCTCAAGGCGCCCTACGCCGAGGACGTGCTGGAGGTCGCCAACTACGACGCGACCGTGCTCGGCGTCCCCTTCGACGGCGGCACCACCTATCGGCCCGGCACGCGCTTCGGCCCGCAGGGCGTGCGGCGGATCTCGGCGCTCTACACGCCCTACAACTACGAGATCGGCGTCGATCTGCGCGAGCAGATGACCCTCTGCGACGCCGGAGACGTCTTCACGATCCCCGCCAACATCGAGAAATCCTTCGACCAGATCAGCCGCGCGGTCAGCCACGTCTTCTCCTCGGGCTCGCTACCCGTCATCATCGGCGGCGACCACTCCATCGGCTTTCCCTGCGTGCGCGGCATCGCCGAATGCACCTCAAAGAAGATCGGCATCGTGCATTTCGACCGCCACGCCGACATTCAGGAGAAGGATCTCGACGAGCGCATGCACACGACGCCCTGGTTTCACGCGACCAACATGCCCAACGTGCCGGCGAAGAACCTCGTCCAGGTCGGCATCGGCGGCTGGCAGGTGCCGCGCGAGGCGGTCAAGGTCGCGCGCGAGCGGCAGACCAACATCATCACCATGTCCGACATGGAGCGGATGGGCGTCGACAGGACCGCGGAGATGGCCCTCGAGATGGCCTGGGACGGCGTGGACATGGTCTACATGTCCTTCGACATCGACTCGATCGACTGCGGCTTCGTACCCGGCACCGGCTGGCCCGAGCCCGGCGGCTTCCTGCCGCGCGAGGCGCTGGCGCTCGCCTCGAAGGTGGCGGCCGAAGGCATCTGCGGCATGGAGCTCGTCGAGGTCTCGCCCCCCTACGACACCTCCGACATCACCGCGCTGCTCGGCACGCGGGTCATCGTCGACGTGCTCGGGGCCATGGTGTCGAGCGGCGCGCTCGGCAGGCACAAGCCCCACATCGACAAGCCTGTCGCGATTCCGCACGGCGATTTCGAGGGAAAAAGGTGGTCCAATGCCACATGACCATCACCGCCACGGGTCCAATCAGGACCCGGGCCATCGCCATGGCCCGGGCCACAATCACGCCGGATCGGGCCATCTGCGCAGCCACATGCACGATCCCGACGCCGCGGCCGACCTCCAGATCCTGGCGAGCCAGTTCATCGAGGGTTTCGTCCAGGCCAGGGACAAGACGAGCTACCTAAGGCTCGCAGGCGTTCCCTTCGAGCGTCCCTCGGAGCACGGCGCCGCCGCCCTCAAGCTCGTCGACGTCGAACTCGCGACCGAGTGGCAGGTCGGCACGGCCTCGCCCAGCTTCGGGTCTCGCGAACTCAGCTACCTGCCCTATCCAGGCGAGATGGTCCGCGAACGCAGCAACATGTCGCTGATCTACGTGTCGATGGACGAACGATCGACCGTGGACCTGCGCGACTTTCTGCGTGCGCGCAAGATGTCCACCGGGGCCTGAAGCCCCCGAGCCGGAAGCGCGAACCCGTGCGGGAGCATGCAAGTCACGTGGAACCTGCGCCGGCTTGAGCAAGATCAAGGCGGGCAGGCCGGCGTCTCCGCAAGATGCCGGGCAACGGACGAGCGGGGGAGGATCGGCCATGCGTCTCGACGCCGAGCAGGTCAGGCTGGTTCAGGAAACGCTGCCTCTGCTGGAGAACACCCTCGCGGACGCCTCCGCGCGCTTCTACGTGAACCTCTTCGCCATCCGGCCAGAGATGCGCGCGCTGTTCCGGGACGATCTCGAGAGCCAGGGAATGCGGTTCCTCACGGCGATGCGCGCCATCGCCGAGGGCCTCGACGATCCCGACGGGCTGGAAGCCCGGTTCGCCGGGCTGGCGCGTGGCCATGCATCGGTGGGAGTTAGGGCCCAGCACTTCGAGCCGATGGGCGACGCACTGATGGTCACGCTCGGCGAGACGCTCGGAGCGGCCTTCACCGAGGAGCGCCGGGCCGCCTGGCGGGCGGCCTACACCGTCGTCGCGGACGAGATGATCCGGCGCGGCGGCTTCCGGTAGCTGGTCGCGCGGCGGCGCCCGCGAAGCCCCGCGCCCCTTGACCGCGGTCGCGCAAGAGGTTACCTCCCGAAACACTCCGGAGTTCCTCAGGCTTCTCCGGTCCTGAAGTTCAGGATCGCCGTCGGTCAGCGCGTTGCGCCCACCGGCGCGCTTTCCGTTTTCGCGCCCACCGGCGCGATCGTCGATTGATGAGGCGCGCGGCCCATGTTCGAGAACCTTTCCGACCGGCTCTCCGGCGTCTTCGGCAAGCTCACCAAGCAAGGCGCGCTGAGCGACGAGGACATCGCCACGGCGCTGCGCGAGGTGCGGGTGGCGCTGCTCGAGGCCGACGTCTCGCTTCCCGTCGCCCGCGATTTCATCAAGGCGGTGCAGGAAAAGGCCAGGGGCCAGGCGGTCACCCGCTCGGTCACCCCCGGCCAGCAGGTCGTCAAGATAGTGCACGACGAACTGATCAGCGTGCTCGCCGGCGACGGCGATGCGCCGGAGCTGCGCATCGACAGCCCGCCCGCGCCGATCCTGATGGTCGGCCTGCAGGGGTCGGGCAAGACGACAACCACCGCCAAGCTCGCCCGGCGCCTCAAGGAGCGCGAGGGCAAGCGGGTGCTGATGGCCTCGCTCGACACGCGGCGCCCCGCCGCGATGGAGCAGCTCGCCGTGCTCGGAACCCAGGTCGGCGTCGACACCCTTCCGATCGTCGCGGGCCAGGACGCGGTCGCGATCGCGAAACGCGCCAAGCAGCAGGCGACGCTCGGCGGCTACGACGTGGTGATGCTCGACACCGCCGGCCGGCTGTCGATCGACGACGAGCTGATGGCCGAGGTCGCGGCGGTGCGCGACGCGACGAAACCCCACGAGACGCTGCTCGTCGTCGACGGCCTCACCGGCCAGGACTCTGTGGCGACCGCCGAGAACTTCGACGGCCGCATCGGCGTCACGGGCGTGATCCTCACCCGCATGGACGGCGACGGCCGCGGCGGCGCGGCGCTCTCCATGCGCGCGGTCACAGGCCGGCCGATCCGCTTCGTCGGCCTCGGCGAGAAGATGGACGCGCTCGAGGAATTCCACCCCGAGCGCGTCGCCGGCCGCATCCTCGGCATGGGCGACATCGTCGCGCTGGTGGAGAAGGCGCAGGAGACGCTGGAGGCCGAGGCCGCCGAGCGCATGATGAAGCGCTTCCAGAAAGGTCAGTTCAACATGAACGACCTGAAGGGCCAGCTCGAGCAGATGCTCAAGATGGGCGGCATGTCCGGGCTGATGGGCATGATGCCCGGCATGGGCAGGATGCAGAAGCAGATGGACGAGGCCGGCTTCGACGACAGCGTGCTCCGCCGCCAGATCGCGCTGATCAACTCGATGACCCGCAAGGAGCGCGCCAACCCGGCGCTGATGCAGGCCAGCCGCAAGAAGCGCGTCGCCGCCGGCGCCGGCCTCGAGGTTCCCGAGCTCAACAAGCTCCTCAAGATGCATCGGCAGATGGCCGACGTGATGAAGAAGATGGGCGGCAAGGGCGGCATGAAGAGCCTGATGCGCGGCGGTCTCGGCGGGCTTCTTGGCAAGGGCGGCGGCATGCCGCCCGGAATGCCGCCGATGCCCGGCGTCGGAGCCGGAATGCCCCGCGCCCTGCCGCCTGGGATGGACCTGCCACCGGGCCTCGGCGGTTTCGGCAAGAAAAAATGACCGCGGCGCCGACCCTGAGCACCGACCGGCTGACGCTGCGCGCGCCGCGGCTCGAGGATTTCGAGCCCTACGCGGCGTTCTTCGCGTCCGAGCGCTCGGTCCACGAGGACGGGCCGCTCGACCGGCGCGAGGCTTGGCGCGAGTTCGCCACCTCCGCCGCCTGCTGGGCGCTGCGCGGCTACGGGGTCTGGTCGATCGAGGAGACCGCGACCGGAACCTGGCTGGGCGAGGCGGGCCTGTTCCATCCCGACTATTATCCCGAGCCGGAGATCGGCTGGACGCTGACGCCGGAGGCGGAGGGCCGCGGCGTCGCGCAGGAAGCCGCCCGCGCGGCCCGCGACTGGGCCTACGGGACCGCCGGCCTGACGACGCTCGTGAGCTACATCGGATCCGCCAACGCCCGCTCGATCCGGCTGGCCGAGCGGCTCGGCGCCCGGCTCGACCCGGCGGCTGCCCGGCCGGCGCACGATCCCTGCCTCGTCTACCGCCATCCCGACCCGGAGGCGCGGCCGTGACCGAGGCGCCCCGCATCGACACCGACCGGCTGGTCCTGCGCCCGCGTCGGGCGCAGGACTTCGAGGCGTTCGCGGCGTTCTTCGCCAGCGATCGCGCCCGCCACGTGGGCGGCCACGGATTGCCCCGCGCCCGGCTCTGGTACGGCTTCGCCCGCCGGCTCGGCGCGGTCGAGGATCGCGCCGCGGCCCGCTTCGACCCCATCGACGTGGTCTACCGGCACCACTATCCGACACGGGAGGTCCGGGCATGAGCGCCATCAACGACGCCGAACGCGCGGCCGTCCTGCTGCGCGGGCACCGCGAGTCGATCGACCGGCTCGACGCGATCCTCGTCTACACCCTGGCGGAGCGCTTCAACCACACCCAGTCCGTCGGCCGGCTCAAGGCCGAACACGACCTGCCGCCGAGCGATCCCGCGCGGGAGGCCGACCAGATCGCCCGGCTGGAACGCCTTGCCCGCGAGGCCGATCTCGACCCGGCCTTCGCGCGGAAATTCCTGAGCTTCGTGATATCCGAGGTGATCAGGCATCACGAGAGACATCTCGAAAACGGGCCCCGGCCCGAAACCAACCCATGAACAGGAGACACACGTCATGGCCATGAAGATCCGGCTCGCCCGCGGCGGGTCCAAGAAGCGTCCCTACTACTCGATCGTCGCCGCCGACAGCCGCATGGCGCGCGACGGCCGCTTCCTCGAGAAGCTCGGCGCCTACGACCCGCTCCTGCCCAAGGACGACGAGAACCGCGTCAAGATGGACATGGAGCGGGTGACCTACTGGCTCTCCAAGGGCGCGCAGCCGACCGACCGGGTCAGCCGGTTCCTCGAAGCCGCGGGCGTCGTCGAGAAGAAGACCCGCAGCAACCCCAAGGCCGCCCAGCCGGGCAAGGCCGCCCTGGAGCGGGCCAAGGCCAAGGCCGACAAGGCCAGCGCCGCCGCCGACGCCGCGTCCGCCCCGGCCGAAGCGCCCGCGCCCGACGCCCCCGCCGAGGCCGCGGCCGAATAGGGCCGCGACGCGCGCCATGGCCGCCGGCGACGATCTGGTCTGCCTCGGCGCGCTCGCCGGGGCCTTCGGGGTGAAGGGCGAGGTGCGGCTGAAGTCCTTCTGCGCCGAGCCCGCCGCGATCGCGGACTACAGCCCGCTCCTCACCGAGGACGGCCGCAGCTTCGAGCTGCGCGCCCTGCGCCCGATCAAGGCCGCCTTCGCCGCCCGGCTCTCGGGCGTGGAGACGCGCGAGGCGGCCGAGGCGCTCAAGGGCGTGCGGCTCCACGCGCCACGCGACCGGCTTCCCGCGCTGGGCGACGACGAGTTCTACCACGCCGACCTGATCGGCCTCGCGGTCCTCGACGTCGGCGGCGCCGAGGTCGGCCGCGTCCGGGCCGTGCTCGACCACGGCGCCGGCGACATTCTCGAGATCGCGCGCCCGGGTCGGGCGGACCTGCTCCTGCCCTTCACCCGCGCCGCCGTCCCAACCGTCGAACTCGCCGGCGGTCGCATCATCGTCGACCCGCCCGAGGAGGTTTCCGGGCGCGACGATGGTTGAAGCGGAACCCGTGATCCCTGGTCGATGGTGATCGGGGTCACGCTGCTGGGCGCCATAGCCGTGTTCGGATAGGGTGATGGCCTCGAGCGGGCGTCGCGAAGGGAACGGATCAATGGCCATCAGCGGAGCCAACCTCGTTCGATCTTCTTCCATCTACCTTGACGACGTGTGGCGACCGCAGACCCAGTACATCGGCGACATACTTGCACCGTATCTTCTGGTCGATTTCGAGGGCCAGGATCAGGACATCTCCGGAGACGCTGAAGGACCGCGCACATTTGTCAGCGGCGACTTCGTCTATTTCGATCAGAAAGCCACAGGCGGCGATGATCGGATCGACGTCAGCGCCGCCTACGTCTACGGCGACGCCGACACGAGCCTAAGCAACTCGATCCAGAGGGCCGGCCAAGACACCATCACGCTGCGCAAGAACGCGTTCGACGACGAGTATCAGGTGGTCGGCGACGTCAAACACATCGGCGAGGCGGTGTTCTTCGGCGGCGACGACACCATCGTCGCGTTCCGATCCGAGGACGCGCGCGGCAAGTTCTATGGCGACGGCATCTACCTCTACGACGGGGCCAAGGGATTCGGCGGGAACGACAGAATCAAGGGCAGCAACGCCGACGACCTGATCTATGGCGACTTCTACGGCACCGAGACGGCGGAACTGGCCCGCGGCGGCGACGACAGCCTGTGGGGTTACGGTGGTGACGACACCCTGGTGGGCGACGCCTGGATGGTGTTTGGCAACCTCGCCGAAGCCGGCGACGACGTCATCTACGGCGGGGCCGGCGACGATACGATTTACGGCGACATGATGTCCGGCGGCGTCACCGACGCCCCGGGCGCGAGCCTCAGCGGCCGCGACAAGCTCTACGGCGGCAATGGCGACGACACGATCTGGGCCGGCATCGGCGCCGACCTCGCCAGGGGCGGGCGCGGCCGCGATTTCATCGACGGTGGCGACGGGAACGACACGATCCGCGGCGACGCCGGCAAGGACGAGCTTCACGGCGGAAGCGGCGACGACAGCATCGCCGGCGGCGCGGGATCCGACAGGATCTTCGGCGACATCAGGAACGGCTCCGACCCGGCCCTGGAGGGCGACGACGTGATCCTGGGCGGCAACGGCAACGATCGCGTCTGGGCCGGCGGCGGCGACGACCTCGTCAAGGGCGGCAACGGTCGCGACCATCTCCTCGGCGGCGACGGCGACGACACGCTCGACGGCGGCCGTCACAGCGACCGCATCGACGGCGGCGCCGGCGCCGATGTCCTGACCGGCGGGCGCGACGCGGACGTCTTCGTCTTCGCTGATATCGACGGCGACCGGATCACCGACTTCTCGGCGGACGAGGGCGACCGGATCGACCTCTCGGGCGTCGCCGAGATCGCGGGCTGGCGGGACCTCAGGAGAAGCCATCTCGACGACGGTGACGCCGACGACGGGGCGTTCTCGATCAGCGTCGACGACCGGTCCATCGTCGTGGAGGGGCTCGACCGCGGCGACCTGAGCCGGGACGACTTCATCTTCTGACCGCGCGCGCCGGGGTCCGCGCCGCCCCACCCGGGCGCGGTATGGTCCTTCGCAGCGGCCCGCGGTAACAGGCTCAAACGGTGCGGGGCGGGCCCGCGCTCGCAAGGAACTCGCCGTGACGCCGCCTTGGACCGCCTGCGTGCTGACGCTGTTTAGGGACATGTTCCCCGGACCGCTCGGCCATTCGCTGACCGGCCGGGCGCTCGCCGACGACCTCTGGCGGCTGGAGACGGTCGACATCCGCGACTTCGCCACCGACCGGCATCGCAGCGTCGACGACACGCCCGCGGGGGGCGGCGCGGGCATGGTGCTGCGGGCCGACATTCTCGCCGCCGCGCTCGACGCCTCGGCCGCGCCCGGCCGACCGACCCTGGCGCTCTCGCCGCGCGGGCGCCCCTTCGATCAGGCGATGGCGCGCGCGCTGGCGTCCGGACCGGGCGTGACGCTGATCTGCGGCCGCTTCGAGGGGATCGACGAGCGCCTGTTCGCGGCGCGCGACGTGACGGAGGTCTCGCTCGGGGACTTCGTGCTCACCGGCGGTGAGCTCGCCGCGATGGCCTTGATCGACGCCTGCGTGCGCCTTATACCCCGCGTCTTGGGAAACGCCGAGTTGCCGGTGGAGGAGTCATTTTCCGCTGGCCTTCTGGAATATCCGCAGTATACCCGCCCCACCGACTGGGAAGGCCTGCGCATCCCCGAGGTTCTCCTCTCGGGCCACCACCGCAGGATCGCCGAATGGCGCCGCGACCAGGCGGAAAGGCTGACGAAGGAACGTCGTCCCGATCTCTGGCGGGCCCGCGCGGAACCGACCGCGCGGCCGGACCCGGCAGGAGGAGCAGAGCTCTCGGACGCGCAGACCATCGCCGGACAGGGCGAGATTGAGAAGGACGACACGCGATGAACATCATCGAACAGCTCGAGGCGGAGCAGATCGCCGCCCTGGGCAAGGACCTGCCGGACTTCGCCGCCGGCGACACCGTGCGGGTCGGCTACAAGGTGACCGAAGGCACCCGCTCCCGCGTGCAGGCCTACGAGGGCGTCTGCATCGCCCGCAACGGCGGCGACGGCATCGGCGCCTCGTTCACCGTGCGCAAGATCAGCTTCGGCGAGGGCGTCGAGCGCGTCTTCCCGCTGCACTCGCCCAACATCGACTCCATCGAGGTGGTGCGCCGCGGCAAGGTCCGCCGCGCCAAGCTCTACTATCTGCGCGATCGCCGCGGCAAGTCCGCCCGCATCGCCGAGAAGACCAACTACCGGCCCAAGGCCGGCGCCGAAGCCTGAGGAGCGGTCCGATGAAAAAGGGCATCCATCCCGACTATCACACGATCGAGGTCAAGATGACCGACGGGTCGACCTACGTGACGCGCTCGACCTACGGCGCGGAGGGCGACACGCTGACGCTCGACATCGACCCCACCGTGCATCCGGCCTGGACCGGCGGCTCGGCCAAGCTCCTGGACACCGGCGGCCGCGTCTCGAAGTTCAAGAAGAAGTACGAGGGCCTCGGCTTCTAGCGCCGGTCGCGCGGGGATCTCCCGCCGCAAGCGCGCGAAAGTCCCGATTCCCGTCTTCCGGGAATCGATTCCATCGTCTAGGTTTAGTGGCGCGTCCCATCCGGGGCGCGCCATTTCGTATGCACCGCTCGGGACGCCGCCATGGCCCATGTGATCGTGATGGGAAACGAGAAGGGCGGCTCGGGCAAGTCCACCACAGCGATGCACGTGATCACCGCCCTGGCCCGGTCGGGCCGGCGGGTCGGCGCCATCGATCTCGACCTGCGCCAGCAGAGCCTCTTTCGCTACCTCGACAACCGCGACGACTACGCCCGCCGCCACGGCGTCTCCCTGCCCTCTCCGCTGCGCGCGCTGCCCGAGCCGAGCGCGCACGACAGCCGAGCCGCCGCCGAGGCCGAGGACGAGGCCCGCTTCGACGCGGCGGTGTCGGGGCTCGCCGCGCGCTGCGACTTCATCCTGATAGACTGCCCCGGTTCGCACACGGGCTTCGCGCGCATGGCCCACGCCATCGCCGACACGCTGATCACGCCGATGAACGACAGCCTGGTGGACTTCGATCTCCTGGCGCGGCTCGATCCCGAGACCGGCCGCATCCTTGGGCCGTCGGTCTATTCGGAGATGGTCTGGAAGGCGCGGCAGGCGCGCGCCGCCGCGGGGCGCCGCCCGATGGACTGGCTGGTGCTGCGCAACCGCATGGCCGCGCTCGACGCCCGCAACAAGCGCCGGGTCGGCGCGGCGCTGACGGAACTGGCGCGGCGCATCGGCTTCCGGCTCGCGCCCGGCTTCTCCGAGCGGGTGATCTTCCGCGAGCTGTTTCTGTCGGGGCTGACGCTGCTCGACCTGCGCGAGACCGATCCGGCGGCGATGACCATGTCAAACGTCGCCGCCCGTCAGGAGGTGCGCGAGCTGATGCGGGCGCTGGCGCTGCCCGCCGAGACCGTCGCCGCCTGAGCCGCGATCAGATGCCCGGCGCCAGCGTCTCGCAGGTGGCGTTCAGCCGCGCGATGCTCTGGCAGGCGCCGAGCGCGGCGGTCTGGCTCAGACCGACGAACTGGGCCCGATAGACGGTCACACCCTGAACCGACGCCGCCTCGACGCGGCGCAGGCCGCCGGCGAGTTCCGGCACGTCGTGGAGCGCCGTGGTCAGCAGCTGGCGCTCGGCGTCGCCCTTGGAGCGGAACGCGCCGAGCTCCACGCCCCAGGCGTCCCCGCCCGTAGTGCCCGACGACGCGACCTCGACGCCGGCGGCCGACGAGACGAGGATTTCTTCGGGGCGCTCGCGCGGCGGCGGCGCCGCGGCCACGCCGAAGGTGGAGGCGGCTTGGGCCAGGGCGCGCGACGGCGCTGACGCCGGCGTATCCTTGGACGACGCCGAGGGCCGCGGCGCCGGACGTCCCATCAGGCCCGCGAGCAGCGGCGCGCTGCGGGTTGCCTGACGAGCGGCGAGATCGGAGTTCACCCGCGCGACAGCCTCGGCGATCGCCTCGCTGCTGACGGCGACCTGCGTCCCGCCCTTCATCGAGCGCGGCAGCGGCCGGGTCGAGCGGCCGAGCACGACGCTCGGTCGGCGGGGCTCCGCGGCGGCAGGCGCGGCGCTCGCCACCACCGCGGCGGTCGAAGGACCCGTCGCCTGGCTGGCGGCGCGCTGGGGCGGCGTCGCGCCCCCGGCGACGCGCAGGCTGACCGGCGCCGACGCCTGGACCCGGGCGCGCGCCGGCATCTTGGAGAAACCGAGGTCCATCAGTTTCGCCACTTCCGCGTTGCGCGAACCGCTGCTCTTGGCGCCCATCACCGTGACGATCACGCGGCGGTCGCCGCGCTGGGCAGAGGAGACGAGGTTGAAGCCCGCAGCCTTGGTGTAGCCGGTCTTGATGCCGTCCGCGCCCTTGTAGGCGTCAAGCAGGCGGCGGTTGGTGTTCTGCACCGTCTTGATCCCGGCCGAGGTCGAGCGACGCCCGAAGATGTTGTAGTATTGCGGAAAATCGTAGTGCAGCCGCCGGCCGAGCTCGGTCATCTCCAGGGCTGTCGACATGTGGCCGGTCGCGGTGAGGCCGTGAGCGTTCCGGAAGGTCGTCACCCGCAGGCCCATGGCGCGGGCGTACTGGGTCATCAGCCGGGCGAACTCGTCCTCCGAGCCGGCGACCGCCTCGCCGAGCGCGGTGGCGGCGTCGTTGGCGGACTTGATCGCCGCGGCGCGGATGAGATAGCGCACCTCGATCTGCTGGCCGGCGCGCAGGCCGAGCTTGGAGGGCGGCTCACTGGCGGCGTTCTGGGAAATGGTGACCTTCTGGTCGAGCGAGAGCCGGCCCTGCCGGACCTGGTCGAAGACGACATAGAGCGTCATCATCTTGGTCAGCGACGCCGGGTGGACGATGGCGTCGGCGTTGCGCGCGTAGATGACCTTGCCGGTCCGGGCGTCCATCACGACGGCCGCATACTGCTGCGCCTGGGCGACCGTCGCCATCAGCACCAGGCCAAATGCGAGAATCACCCCGCGGGTCAGGGGACTTTTCATCACTGCCTCCGGCGCTTGGCGCGCCACGCCTCTGGATTGTTGCAGACGCTACGCAGCGACTGCTTTATTTTCTGTTAACGTAGCACGCCCCCGGGGGGGTCGAAAACACTTTTGTTTCAACGCTGGCGACGCTCTGGCTGATGCGTTTTCAAGCTTGTCGAAAATTTCTGCTGCACTGCAGCATGAGCCCTTGACGCAGTGCAGCATAATCGCTAGATAAGCATCATCGCAAACACAGACAGACGGAGTTCTGAGATGACCACCCGCGCTTCGGCCGCCAAAGCCGCTTCCAACTCGACCGAAGAGGTCGCCACCATGGTCCAGGAGGCGACCGCGAAGGTCGAATCCATGGTCGCCGACACCCAGAAGACGATGGGCGAGCAGTTCGAGAAGTTCTCCAAGAGCCTCGAGGGCGTGACCGCCTTCGGTCAGGAGAACGTCGACGCGCTCGTGAAGTCTTCCGAGATCGCCGCCAAGGCCGCCGAAGGCATCGGCAGCGAGATCAGCGCCTACTCCAAGAAGGCGTTCGAGGATGGCGTGACCGCCGCTCAGGAATTCGCGTCGGCCAAGACGATGACCGAGCTCTTCGAGAAGCAGTCCGCCTTCGCCCAGTCCGCCTTCGACGGCTGGATGCACCAGGCGACCAAGATGAACGAGATCGTCGCCGCCGCCGCCAAGGACATCAGCGCTCCCCTGGGCGCGCGCCTGACCGCCGCCACGGACCGAATGAAGTCCTTCAGCGCCTGATCGCGCCGATTCACCGAATTGCGGAAAAGGGGGCCCCGGCCCCCTTTCCTATTTTGGCCGATTGAATATATTGCTTTCACATCCACTGGTTCATGCGTGCAGCCCGAGATGTCCCGTTCCGATCCAAGAGCTCCGGAAGGCGAAACCGGCGTCGTCACCAAGACGCGGCAGAAGACCCAACGCCCGCCGCTCTACAAGGTTCTGCTGCTCAACGACGACTACACTCCCATGGAGTTCGTCGTGCATGTGCTCGAGCGATTCTTCGGGATCGACCACGAACGCGCCAAGGCGATCATGCTGACCGTGCATCGCAAGGGCCTCGCGGTGGTGGGTGTCTTCTCCTTCGAGATCGCCGAGACCAAGGTCACTCAGGTCATGGACTACGCCCGGCGCAACCAGCACCCGCTGCAATGCACCATGGAACGGGAGTGACGGCCCGCTGGCCGTGACATGGCCGAACCGGACCGCCTGGCGCTCGCCATCGAATCAGGAGAGCTGCGCCTTCCCGAGGAGGGCGACGTGGTCGTGCTCAATGCCGCGCCCCTGCGGTTCCTCGACCTGATCGACCGCGACCGGCTGCGCTGCGTCCAGGGCTTTCGCCCGCTCCACGACGCGCTCGCAGCCCGAGGATTCGCGGTCGCGACCGAGGCCCAGCCGCCCGCCGGCGCCGTCTTCGTGCTGATGGCGCGCGCGCGGGCCGCCAGCCAGGCGCTCGTGGCGCGCGGGCTCGAACTCCTCGCGCCGGACGGCCTGCTCGTGGCGTCGGGCGACAAGACCGAGGGCTGCGACGCGCTCGCCCGCACCGTGGCCGGAGCCCTGCCGCTCGAGGGACAGTTCATCAAGGCGCACGGCCGCGCCTTCTGGCTCCGCGCGCCCCGGACAACTCCCGAGATCTTCGCCGAGTGGGCCCGGGCCGGCGCCACCGCGCGCAACGCTCAAGGACATTTCACCGCGCCGGGCATGTTCTCGCCCGATCATCCCGATCCGGGCAGCCTGGCGCTGGCCGGGCATCTCGAGGGCAGACTGCGCGGCCGGATCGCCGATCTGGGCGCGGGATGGGGCTGGCTCGCGGCCGAAGCGCTGCGCGCGAACCCCGGGATCGAGCATATCGACCTCTTCGAGGCCGACGCCACGGCGCTCGACGCGGCGCGGCTGAACGTGCTCGACGCCCGCGCCGGGTTTCACTGGGCGGACGTCACAAGGCTGACCGCCCCGGCGGAGCGCTACGACGCGGTGATCATGAACCCGCCCTTCCATCAGGGCCGGGCCGCCGAGCCGGACATCGGCTCAGCCTTCATCGCGTCGGCCGCCCGGATCCTCAAGCCCTCGGGCCGGCTCCTGATGGTGGCCAACCGGCAGCTGCCCTACGAGGCGGCGCTCGGGCAGGGCTTCCAGCGGGTCGAGCGGCTGCATCAGGACGGCTTCTACAAGGTGATCGAGGCCCGCCATCCGCGCAAACGGACCTGACGCGCCGCCGCCGGGACGCTAGAGTGGCGCGCATGACCGATCCCGTCGACCTCGCCGCCCTCCTGATCCGCCGCCGCTCGGTGACACCCGCGGACGACGGCGCCATTCCGCTTCTCGAAGAGACGCTGGCGGCGGCGGGCTTCCGCACCGCCCGCGCCGATCGCAACGGTGTCGCCAACCTCTTCGCCCGATGGGGCGACGGCGCCCCGGCGCTCGGCTTCAACGGCCACACCGACGTGGTGCCGCCGGGCGACGTCTCCGCATGGCGGCGCGATCCCTTCGGCGGCGAGATCGCCGACGGCGCGCTCTGGGGCCGCGGCGCGGCCGACATGAAGTCCGGGGTCGCCGCATTCGTCGCGGCGGCGCATCGACTTCGTGCGCGAGACGCCGCCGGCGGGCTCGGTGGTCATCACCATCACCGGCGACGAGGAAGGCCTCGGCGTCGACGGCACCGCGGCGATCCTCGACTGGATGGCGGCGCACGGCGAGCGGATGGACCATTGCCTCGTCGGCGAGCCGACCTGCCCCGAGCGGATGGGCGAGATGATCAAGATCGGCCGGCGCGGCTCGATGACCGTCGGGCTCACCGCCTACGGGGTGGCGGGCCACGCGGCCTACCCGCACCGGGCCCGCAACCCGCTGCCCGCGCTGGTCCGCCTCCTCGACGACCTTGGCCCGCCACGAGCTCGACGCGGGCAGCGCCATGTTCGATCCCTCCACGCTGGCGATCACCACGATCGACGTGGGCAACCCGGCCAGCAACGTCATCCCTGCCGAGGCGCGCGCCACGCTCAACATCCGCTTCAACGACCTGCACGACAGCGCCGGGCTCTCGGCCTGGATCGAGCAGGAGGCCGACCGGGTCGCGGCGGAGTTCGGGATCGGCATCGCCGCGCGCTTCCAGGTCTCGGGCGAGAGCTTCCTGACCGAGCCGGGCCCGTTCAGCGATCTCGTCGCGGCCGCGGTGGAGGCGGAGACCGGGCTCGCGGCCGGTCCTCTCGACCAGCGGCGGCACCTCGGACGCGCGCTTCGTCAAGGCGCACTGCCCGGTGGTCGAGGTCGGGCTGGTGGGCGCGACGATGCACCAGGTCGACGAGCATGTGTCGGTCGAGCACGTGCATCAGCTCAAGGCGATCTATTTGAGGATCATGGCCGACTACTTCGGCGCCGGCGGGCTCTGAACCCGGACGGCGGCGCCGCCGCGGCGGCGGCCTCTTGCAGAAAACCTGTGCTGATCGCCCATCCGTTTGATATTCTCTATCTGATGATCGGCGATCGGGTGGCGCGGTGCAGAACACGCTGAACTATCACCACCTGCGCTATTTCCGCGAGGTGGCCCACGAGGGCAACCTGACCCGGGCCGCCGCGCGGTTGAACCTGTCGCAATCGGCGCTGTCGACCCAGATCCGCATGCTCGAGGACCGGCTCGGGCACGCGCTGTTCGACCGGGTGGGCCGCCGGCTGGTGCTGACCGAGGCCGGGCGCATCGCCCTCGACCACGCCGACCGGATCTTCGATGCGGGCCAGGAGCTCGTCGCCACGCTGGGCCGCACCGGATCGACCCAGCCGCCGCTGCGGGTCGGCGCGCTCTCGACGCTGTCGCGCAACTTCCAGCTCAGCTTCCTCAAGCCGATCCTCGGGGCCGAGGACACGCCGCTGGTGCTGCGCTCGGGGGGCGCGGCGGCGCTCTTCGACGCGCTCCGGGCGCTCGCCCTCGACGTGGTGCTCACCACCGAGCCGCCCCAGAGCGGGTCGGGCCCCGGGCTGACCGCGCACCGCATCGCCGAGCAGACGGTGGGCCTGCACGGGGCGCCCGAGCGGCTGGGCCACGCGAGCCTGCGCGAGACGCTGGCGCGCGAGCCGCTGATCGTGCCGACCGAGAGCCCGATCCGCACCGGGTTCGAGAGCCTGGTGGCGCGGCTCGACGTGCGGCCGCGCATCGCCGCGGAGGTCGACGACATGGCGATGGTGCGGCTGCTGGCGAGGGCCGGCGCGGGCCTCGCCATCGCGCCGTCGCTGGTGCTGCGCGACGAGATCGCCGGGGGCCTGCTCGCCACCGCGCCTTTCGATCTGGAGATCGTCGAGAGCTTCTACGCGGTGACCGTGCGGCGCAACTTCCCGCACCCCGCGCTCGAAGCCCTGCTGCCCCACTGAGGTCCGGCGCGCGCACGTGAAGCCGCGCGCGCCGGACCGGATCAGCTCACGCGGTCGCCCGATCCGCGCCGGCGTCCGCGGCGACCGGCGTCGCGGCAGAGCCCCCGACCCGGACCATTCCGAGTCCGCGGTCGGCGACCTGGGTGCCCGGGGCGAAGCGCGACGCGTCGGCGCGGGCGCGCAGCCGCGCCTCGACGGTCGCCGCGGTCCTGACCGTGTCGTCGGTGCGCACCTCCTGCCAGAGCAGCGCTGCGACGCCGGCCACGTGCGGGCAGGCCATCGACGTGCCGCGCAGCGCCCGGAGCCCGCCGCCGGCCCGCGCCGAGAGCACGTTGACGCCCGGCCCGGTGAGGGTGGCCAGCGTGTTGGAAAAGTCCGCGATCCGGTAGCCCTCGGGATCGTCCCCGGCTGCGGCGACCGAGATCACCCCCGAAGCGGCCGCGGGCAGGCTGGCTGCGATCTCGAAGTTGGGGTTCTCGTCGCGCCGGCTCTCATTGCCGGCGGCGGCGATGACCAGCGTGCCCGGCCCGAAGGCGGCGCGCGCCTCGATCACCTCCATGAGCGCGTCGAACATGCGCAGGTTGCCGCGGTAGGCCTCCAGCGCCACCGACGTGGCCAGGTCCGCCGGCCAGCCGAAGCCGATCAGACGCTCCACGAGGCCCGGAAAGTCGAAGCCGAGCGACATCGAGATCACGTCGGCGCCCTCCTCGGAGGCCCAGGAGATCGCCTCGAAGATCATCTCCGAACTGCCCGAGCCGTCGTCGCCCAGCACCTTGCCGATCAGCGCCGCGTCCACCCCGCGCGCGACGCCGATGCGGGTTCCCGCGACGTCGCGCCCGAAGATCGTGCCGGCGCAATGGGTGCCATGGCCGTTGCGGTCGCCGTCGCCCGATCCCGAGAAGTCCCGCTGCGTCAGCGCCACGCCCGAAAACGCGGGATGGCCCGCATCGATGCCGGTGTCGAGGACCGCAACCTTCACGCCGGCGCCGGTGAGCGCGGTGTCGGCGGCGCCGACGGCCTCGACGCCCCAGGCGGTGGTCGCCGCCTCAGCCTCGGGAACCTCGAAGGGCCGGATCAGCGCGATCGGCATCTCCGGCGAGATCGCCACGACCTCAGGGTCGCGGGCCAGTTCGGCGCGATCGCTGGGCTCGAGGCTCTCGATCTCGAGATGCGGTCGCGGCGCGCGATCGCCGCGCGATCGCGTGCCGACACCTGCGCCCAGATCTTCCGTCCGGACAGCCTGATCACGCAATATGATGTGTTTTTCCAGCATTTTAGCCCCCATTTTTCACGTTAAGAAGCGGAATCGGGCGGGCGAGCCCCCTTTCGGGGGCCGGTCCCGCATCCGTATCACGATTATCGCCGAATTGCCATGGCGGCGGGCGTGGGATGGATCACGGGTGGCCCTGGGAGCGACGCGCGCCCGGCTGAAGGGCCGGCTCAGGCGTTGAAGAGGAAGTGCAGCACGTCGCCGTCGCGCACCACGTAGGTCTTGCCTTCCGCGCGCAGCTTGCCGGCCTCGCGCGCCCCGGCCTCGCCGCCGAGCGCCACGTAATCGTCGTAGGCCACCGTCTCGGCGCGGATGAAGCCGCGCTCGAAGTCGCCGTGGATCACGCCGGCGGCCTGCGGCGCGGTGGCGCCCTTGGGGATGGTCCAGGCCCGCGCCTCCTTGGGCCCGGCCGTGAAATAGGTCTGCAGGCCCAGGAGCGCGTGGCCGGCGGTGATGATCCGGTCGAGGCCGCTCTCGGCGAGGCCGAGGCTTTCGAGGAACTCGGCGCGCTCGGCGGAGTCGAGCTGGGCGATCTCCTCCTCGATGGCCGCCGAGATCGTCACGCAGGCGGCTCCCGTGGCCTCGGCCATGCGCGCGACCGCCTCGGAATGCGCGTTGCCCGACGCCGCCGAGGCCTCCTCGACGTTGGCGATGTAGAGCACCGGCTTGGCGGTCAGAAGCTGCAGATTGCGCCAGGTCCGCGCGTCCTCGGCCGCCACCGCGACCGTGCGCGCCGGACGCCCCGCCTCCAGCGCCGCCTTGCGCCATCAGCAGCAGCCGGTTCGCCTCGACCGCCTCCTTGTCGCCGCCCTTGAGCCGGCGCACCAGCCCCGCGAGGCGCTTCTCGACGCTCTCGAGATCGGCGAGCATCAGCTCGGTCTCCACCGTCTCGGCGTCGGCCACCGGGTCGACCCTTCCCTCGACATGGGTGACGTCGTCGTCCTCGAAGCAGCGCAGCACATGGGCGATCGCGTCGCACTCGCGGATGTTGGCGAGGAACTGGTTGCCGAGCCCCTCGCCCCGGGAGGCGCCCTTCACCAGCCCCGCGATGTCCACGAAGGTCATCCGGGTGGGCACGACGGCCTTGGACTGCGCGATTTCGCGCCAGCCGGTCGAGGCGCGCGTCGGGCACGTTCACCTCGCCGACGTTGGGCTCGATGGTGCAGAACGGAAAGTTCGCCGCCTGCGCCGCCGCCGTGCGGGTCAGCGCGTTGAACAGCGTCGACTTGCCGACGTTCGGCAGGCCGACGATCCCGGTCTTGAAGCCCATTGCCGCCTCCTCGCGTCCGGCGCGCATCTAGGGCGGGGGCCGGGGAAGCGTCAAGGCGCGCGGGCGTTGCGGCCGGCGACGCCTGCCGTCAGGGTGGCGCGGACGCAAGGATGGGGAGCCCGCCATGGCCGAGGATCCGGTCTCGATCGCCATCGTGGGCGCGGGCCTCGTCGGGCGGCGACACCTCGCGGCGCTGACGCGGGTTCCCGGCGCGCGCCTCGCGGCGCTGGTCGACCCCGACCCCGCCGCCGAGGCTCTGGCCGCCGCCGCCGGCGCGCCCTGGCGGCGCGAACTCGCCGACTGCCTGGCGCGCGACCGGCCCGAGGCGGTCATCCTGGCCACGCCCAACCATCTTCACGCCGACCAGGGCCTGGCTTGCGTGGCCGCAGACGTCACGGTGCTGGTGGAGAAGCCGATCGCCGAGGCCTCGGGCCCGGCGCGGGCGCTGGTGGAGGCGGCGGAGGCGGCCGGCGTGCCGCTGATGGTCGGCCACCACCGCCGGCACAACCCGCTGGTCGCGGCGATCAAGGCGCGCATCGAGGCCGGCGAGATCGGCGCGGTGCGCGCGGTCAACGCGCTCTGCTGGCTGATGAAGCCCGACGACTACTTCGCCGCGGCCTGGCGCACCGGGCCGGGCGCGGGACCGGTCTTCATCAACCTCATCCACGACATCGACCTGATGCGCCACTTCGCCGGCGAGGTGAGCCATGTCCAGGCGCATCGAGAGCCAGGCGGCGCGCGGCCACGCGGTCGAGGACACCGCCGCGGCGGTGCTCGCCTTCGCAAGCGGCGCGCTCGGAACGGTGTCGGTCTCGGACGCCATCGTCGCGCCCTGGAGCTGGGAGCTGACCGCCGCCGAGAACCCCGCCTATCCCGCCACCGGGCAGAGCGCCTGTCACATCGGCGGCGCGCTGGGCTCGCATCGACGTCCCCGCCGGCGCGCTCTGGCGCAACCCCGCGACGCCGGGCTGGTGGGAGCCGATGGACCGCCGCGCCTTCCCGGTCGACCGCGCCGATCCGCTCGAACGCCAGATCGCGCATCTCGCAGAGGTGGCGCGGGGCCGGGCCGCGCCGCTGGTTTCGGGGCGCGACGGGCTGCGCACGCTGCTGGTGATCGAGGCCCTGAAGACCGCGGCGGCGACCGGGGCCCTGACGCCGGTCGCCGCCGCCTGACCGCCGATCGCCGGTCCTGGCCGCCCGGCCTCAGCCGAGGATGAAGTCGCTCTCCGTCAACGCGACGCCGCCCGCGATGCGCAGCGCGAAATCGGTCACGCCGTCGCCGTCGGTGTCGCCCCGCAAGACGCCGTTCTCGTAACGCATCTCGCCGGCGCGCCCCGAGAAAGCGTCGTCGCCGATGAAGACGAGGTCCTGGTTGCCGCCGCGCAGCGTGTTGCCGTCGACCCGGGACATGTCGATCTGATCGAGGTTGCGCTCGAAGTCGCGGATCGTGTCGCTCGACCGGCCGCGTCCGATCTCTCCCTCGGAGCGGAACTCGAACACGTCCGCCTGGGCGCCGCCCGTGAGTTGGTCCCGACCCAGCCCTCCGCGCAGACTGTCGGCGCCCTGGCCGCCGTTCAGCCGGTCCGCGCCCCTGCCCCCGATCAGATCGTCATTGCCGCGGCCGCCGGACAGGACGTCGGCGCCGTTGCCGCCGAAGAGATCGTCGCTTCCGTTGCCGCCGCGGATGGTGTCGTCGCCGTTGCGGCCGTTGATCACGTCGGCCCGGTTGGTGCCGATCAGGCGATCGTCCCCGCCGGTCGGCCTGTTCAGGTCGAGAATGGTCGCGCGCGCGCGCTCCGTCCCGAGCGCGAGCGTCTCGGTCGTGGCGGAGGTGAACTCCGTGTCGCCGAGCCGGAAGACCACCCGCTCGTTGCCCTCGGTGAAGCGGTCGGTCGCGGTCTCGACCGTCACCTTGCGGATGTCGGGCCCCCCTGCGACGAACTCGACCGCGCCGCTCAGCGCCTCGCCGGCGGCGAAATCGCCGGATGTAAGGCGCCGGCCGACGGCGAGCTCCCACTCCACCGTGAAGTTCGTGTCGCTCGATCCCGTGCGGACGACGCTGAACTCAAGCTCGCCGCCTTCCTTGGTCCGGACGACGGCCGCATGGGCATAGACCAGCGTGTTGAAGATTTCGGGGCGGTTCGAACCGACATAGACTGGGTCGAAGGCCCCGATGTTGCCCCCGTTGCCGGCCTGTCCGGCGGCGCCGGCATCACCCGTGCCGCCGGCGCTGGCCGCGCCCTGCAGGAAGGCCGGCGACCCGGCCGCGCCACCGAGACCACCACTGCCAGCGCCGCCGGCGTCGCCGGCAGCGCCGCCAAAGCCGCCTTCGCGGCCGTTCTCGGGCGGCGCGGCGGCGAGCGCGGTCTGAGCGACGAAGGAAGAACCCCGATCGAGAAAGCCGTGCGATCCGGCTCCTCCGGTGCCGCCGGTTCCGCCAATGCCGCCGGTGCCGCCGGTTCCGCCCTTGCCGCCGTCGCCGGGGCCGAACTGGGCGAAGGCGCCGTCGCCTCCGGCGCCGCCCCTGCCGCCGGTGCCAC
Organism: uncultured Alphaproteobacteria bacterium; assembly: GCA_963700835.1. Classification (GTDB taxonomy): domain Bacteria; phylum Pseudomonadota; class Alphaproteobacteria; order Rhodobacterales; family Rhodobacteraceae; genus Amaricoccus. The sequence goes on along the minus strand of CAVOZD010000003.1, from coordinate 75,658 downwards.
CCTTGCCGCCCGCGCCGCCGGCGCCGCCATCGCCCGGTTCGGCGAGCAGGTCGGACCCGAGACCGACGTCGCGGATGGTCAGGTCGCCCCGGTTGTCGACTGCTCCGGCAGCCGTCCCGCCATTGCCGCCTGCACCGCCGGTGCCGCCGATGGTTAGATTGGCGAAGCCAGCTGCCCCATCGTTGCCGGCGCCGGCCTTGCTCCGGCCAAAACTCGTGCCGCCCTGCCCGCCGCTGCCACCGTTTGCGCCGTCGGCGGCGGTCGCCGTATTGTCGTTGAAGACGACGCGGCGCAGCGTGAGATCGCCGAGGTTCTGGATCACCGCGGCACCAACCGTGTCGCTCCCTCCAGGCCCGCCCCGAAATCCGCTGGTCGGAGCGAAGATCGTACCGCCGTCGATGAACCCGTCGCTCCCTTTCGCACCATTGGAACCGGCCGAGGGTGTGAACCCCGGGTTTACCGTGATGCCCTCGAAGCGCAGTCCCTCGAGGGTCACGGATGCGCCGGACGTGAACAGCAGCGCCCGTGCGGTCATCGTCCCGGTGATCGACACGTCGCCGAGCCCGTCGCCGTTGATGTCGCCGTCGATCCGGAGCGCGGGGTCACTGATCGTGAGTGTGCTGTCGAGCCTCACGGTGCGCACGCCGTCGGCCATGATGATCCGGTCGAAGCCCTCGCGCGTCTGCGCAAGCGCCACCGCCTCGCGCAGGCTTAACTGCCCGTCGTTCGGATCGCTGCTGTCGCCGCCCGTCGTGACCCTGAATGTCGCCATCGTACAACCACCCCCGTGATGTTGCGTCTCACGATATTTACCATGTTTTTCTTGGCCATGCGGCCAAAATTCTCAACTTAAACCTGAGGATGATCCTGCAATCTCGTGTACTTCCTTTGGTTGATTCTCCGAAGGCGGCGACCCCGCGGGACGCCGGCCTGCGCGACGGTCACATCAGACCACGCGGTCGCCGCCTTGGCCCAAGGGAGCGGAACGGCCCCCGAGGGCGCATTCACGAAAAATTATTGAACCTTAACGCCTTTAAAATCAATGTGATACTCGAAATTGCACGCGTGTTACGCCCCCGTAACACACCCGCTTCCGGCCCCGCGACCGAGGGTCAGGCGAAGGCGACCTGCACGATCGGCGGCAGCGAGCCCGGCAGGTCGCGCCAGCGCGCGCCGGCGTCCTCGCTCAGCCAGAGGTTGCCGGTGGTCGAGCCCATCGCCAGCCGCTCTCCGGTCGGATCCACGACCAGCGCGTGCCGATAGACCAGATCCCAGGCGTTCTCCTGCGGCAGGCCCGCGCCCAGCGCCTCGAAGCCCGCCCCGCCGTCCCGGGTGCGGGTGACCACCACGCGGCCGTCCCGCGGCACCCGGCACTCGTCCTTGATCGCCGGAGCGAACCAGGCGGTGTCGGGGTCGACGGGATGGGCGGCGACCGCGAAGCCGAACACCGAGGGCGCGACGTTCTCGATCTCGGTGAAGGTCTCCGCCCCGTCGGAGGACACGAAGATCCCGTTGTGATGCTGGCACCAGACCCGCTCGGGATCGGCGGCGCAGGCGGCGATCAGATGCGCGTCCTGGCTGACCGGATCGTAGGCAAGCTCGGGCGGGGCGTAGTCGGCCCGCAGCCCCTGGCCCGCCTGTCGCCATGTCTCGCCGGCGTCGTCGCTCTTCCAGATCCCGCCGCAGGAGACGGCGAGCGTGACCCGACGGCTGTCGCGCGGATCGACGAGAATCGAGTGCACGCCCGGATGGTCGTAGCCACCGCCGAACCACTTCTCGCGCTCCGGGCGCGTCCAGAGGCTCTCGACCAGCGCCCAGCTCTCGCCGCGGTCGCGGCTGACGAAGAGCCCGCCGGGCAGTGTGCCCGCCCAGATCAGGCCCGGCTGGTCCGCCCCGCCGGGGCTGAGCGTCCAGATCATGTCGAGCGAAGGGCCCTCGCCGTCCGCCGTGGCCGGGTAGGCGGGCGGCGCGAGCTCGGTCCATGTCGCGCCCGCGTCGTCCGACCGGTGCAGCTTGCAGCCGAAGTGGCCGAGCCGGAGGGCGGCGTAGAGCGCCCCGTCGCGGGGATCGCGCAGGAACGCGCTGACCGGCTCGCCAAGGAACCACGGCGCCTCGGGCTTCCAATCGCCCGCATCCTTCCGATAGCGCAACAGCCCCTTGCGGGTCGCCACGTAGAGCGTGTCGCTCATCCCCCGTTCCTCCCGATCTCAGCCGCCCGTCAGCGCCTGGAGCACGTAGATCTCGTCGTCGGCGCCGACCGGGTCGCTCAACCGGCCCCGGTCGGCGATCATCGCGCCGTTGAGATAGATGTTGACGTGCCGCCGCAGCCGCCCCTGGTCGTCGAGCACGTAGGACCGCAGCAGCGGGTCGCGCTCGAATACGGCCGCCAGCACTTCCGCGACGCTGGCCCCCTCGACCGTTGCGTCCGAGGCGTCGCGATGGCGCGCGAGATTCGAGGTGAAGCTGACCCTGGGCATGACGGCGACGTTTCCGGGGTCCACGATAGCACGACCGCGCGCCGCTGTCGCCGCCGCCCGTCAGTCGAGAAACCAGCGCGGGTCGGCGTTGCCGCCGCAGATCAGAACCCCGACACGGGCGCCTGGCCCGGGCCGCCACGCCCCTGAGGTCAGCGCCGCGACCGCGGTGGCAGCGCCGGGTTCGGCGACGATGCGGGCCACCTCCCAGAGCCGCCGCTGCGCCGCAACGATCTCGGCGTCCGGCACCACGACCGAAGTCGCCGGAAAGCGCGAGAGCACGTCGTAGGCCCGCGCGCCGATGCGCGGCGCCCCAAGCGAATCGGCGGCGACGCCGCGGGGCGTGATGCGCGCCTCCGGGCCCTCGGCCAGCGCCGCCGCCAGGGTCGCGGTCCCCTCGGACTCCACCGCCACGATCTCGATGCGGCCCTCAAACCACGACGCGACGCCGCCGATGAGCCCGCCGCCGCCGACCGACACCAGAAGCGCGTCGAGATCGGGCGCCTGGGTCTCGATCTCGCGGCCAAGGGTGCCCTGCCCGGCCAGCACCCGCGGATCGTCGAAGGGATGGATCGGGCGCGCGCCGGTCCGGGCCGCGAAGTCGGTGAAGGCCTCGGTCAGCGCGGTGAAATCGTCGCCGCCGAGGATGACCTCGGCCCCGAAGCCGCGCATGCGCGCGATCTTCGTGGGGCTGGCGAAGTCGGGCGCGAACACCGTCGCCCGCGCGCCCGCCGCCCGGGCCGCGAAGGCGACCGCCGCGCCGTGATTGCCGCCCGAGACCGCCACGACCCCGGCCTCGGGGACCGGCTCGGACAGGATGGCGTTGAAGGCGCCGCGGGCCTTGAACGACCCCGCGTGCTGAAAGAGCTCGAGCTTGAGCGTGACCGGCGCGGCGCAGAGCGCCCCCTCCTCGAGCCCGAGCACCGGCGTGTTGCGGATGTGGGGCGCGATGCGGGCGTGGGCGCCGGCGATCTCGTCGGGGGTGGGCATCGGGCGCGATCCTCTCGGGAGGGTCGGTCACGCTGGCGCGAATGCGTCGCCGGGTCAACGGCGCGCGCCCCTTGATTTGCCCCCCACGCTGCCGCAGACAGTCTGCCGGAACAGGGGATGCAGGCGATGACACGGATCGACGACACTTTCGCGCGGCTGTCGGCCGAGGGGCGCAAGGCCTTCGTGGCCTTCGTGATGGCCGGCGATCCGGACTACGAGACATCGCTGGCGGTGGTGCGCGGCCTGCCCGAGGCCGGGGTGGACGTGATCGAACTTGGCATGCCCTTCACCGATCCGATGGCCGACGGGCCGGCGATCCAGCGGGCCGGCCAGCGCGCGCTCGAGGCAGGTCAGACCATGGAGCGCACGCTGGCGCTGGTGCGCGCCTTCCGGGAAGGCGACGCGCGGACGCCGGTGGTGCTGATGGGCTACTACAATCCGATCTACGCGCGCGGGGTCTCGCGGTTCCTGGCCGAGGCCGCCGAGATCGGTGTCGACGGGCTGATCATCGTCGATCTGCCGCCCGAGGAGGACGACGAGCTCTGCGTGCCCGCACAGGCGGCGGGTCTGAACTTCGTGCGGCTCGCCACGCCCACCACCGACGACCGCCGCCTGCCGGCCGTGCTCAGGAACACCTCGGGCTTTGTCTACTACGTCTCGATCACCGGCATCACCGGCTCGGGCGCGGCGGACGCCGGCGCGGTCGGGCCCGAGGTCGCGCGCATCAAGGCGGCGACGCCGCTCCCGGTCTGCGTGGGCTTCGGGATCCGCACCCCGGAAGCCGCCCGCGCCATCGCCGGGGTCGCCGACGGGGCGGTAGTCGGCTCGGCGATCGTCGAGCGCCTCGGGGTCGGGGAGAGCCCCGAGGACGTGCTGGCCTTCGTGCGTGCGCTCTCCGACGGCGCTCACACCGCCTGAGGCCGCGTCAGCCAACATCGGCGGAGACGACCTGTCCCGCGGGTCCGCGTCCACAAGGCAATGGCCGCCATGGAGAGCGTCGCAGACATATCGGCCAGGGTCCTCGCCGCCGCGGCGGGAACCGCGGCCGGAGACTGCGCTTCGTTGCTGGGTCTGCGCGGACTGCGGGGGCGACGCCTCGTCCGCAGGCGCAAGTCCCCCGCGCGAATGCAAGTGAAGCCTGCGTGCCCGGCCGCGCTCTGACGCCGCCGCGCAGCCCTCGCCGGAAAGGCGTTGCGGAGCGGCGTCAAAGATATATTATCCATACATCTTATAATCCGGATGGCCTATGCAGCTCTCCAAGCAGACCGATTATTCCCTCCGCGTTCTGATGTTTCTGGCCGCCAACCCCGGCAGGCTCTGCACGATTTCCGAGATCGCGGCGCGATACGGCGTGTCCCGCGCACATCTGATGAAGGTGGTGAACTTTCTGGCGCGCGAGGGCTTCGTGACCACCACGCGCGGCCGTTCCGGCGGCATGCGCCTCGCCGGCGACGGCGCGGCGATCCGCGTCGGCGACGTGGTGCGCCGGATTGAGGGACACATCGGGCTCGTGGAGTGCCAGCGCCCCGGAGGCCGCTGCCTGATCTCGCCGTCGTGCCGGCTGAAGGGCGTGCTGGCCGAGGCGGTGGCGGCGTTTCTCGCCGCGCTCGACGCCGTGACCCTGGCCGACCTCTGCGCCGAGAACGACGTTCTCGCGGCGCTGCTGGCGGGACGCGCGGCGTGAGCGGCGACGAGACCCCCCAGCGCCGCGCGGCGGCGCCCGGCTCCCGGCGCGCGATCGGGCCGGCGGCGAAGAGAGATCCCACCCCGGATCTCACGGCCGGAGAGCTGGCGCTCTGGCGGCGCGAGACGCGGGAGCGGCTGATCGCCTCCCGTCTGGCGACGCCGCCTGCGGATCGCTACGAGGCGGCGCGGCGCATCGCGGTGACCCTCGACCGCATGGTGCGTCCCGAGCCGGGTCTCGCGATCGGGCTTTACTGGCCCTTCCGCGGCGAGCCGGACCTGCGCGACTGGATGCGCACGGCCGAGGCGGCCGGGGCCCGGGTCGCGCTTCCGGTAGTGGTGGCCAGGGGCCGGCCGCTCGTATTCCGCCAATGGCGTCCCGGCTGCGACATGGCCCGCGGTGTCTGGGGCATTCCCACGCCCGCGGAGGGGCCGGAGATCGCCCCCGACGTGGTCATCGCGCCGCTTGTCGGCTTCGATGCGAGCTGCTACCGGCTCGGCTACGGCGGCGGGTTCTATGACCGCACGCTGGCGGCGCTGGAGGTGCGGCCGATGGCAATCGGCGTCGGCTTCGAGGCCGCGGCGCTGCCGACGATCCACCCCCAGCCCCACGACATCCCGATGGACGCCATCGTTACCGGACCGGAGGCGCGGTTCCGAGCCGAAACCGGCTGAGAACCCGCACGGCTTCAGCCGGAATCGACAGGCGAGACCCGCGTCCTCCGTCGCGCCCGGAGTTAACCTTCCATTCACGACGATCTTGCTGAAACCCTGTCACGAATGCGAGCAATCGTCCTGCGCCAAAGCTGTTTCGGCGCAGGGGGATCAGTAGGGTGACCTTGCCCCCAGATCCCGGACCAGGGGTTAAAGTAGCCTCTGAACCGGGAGAAGCAGATGACGAAGAAGACGAGGCGGCGGTTTACGCCGGAATACAAGGAACAGGCGGTGGCAAGGTTGTCAGAGCCGGGAGTGACCTATGCGAGCCTTTCGGCGGAGTTGGGGATCACGTCCGGGCAATTGAAGACGTGGCGCCTCGAGCTGCTGGCGGCGGCTTGGCTCCTTATGGCGGGCGCCGGCGGACTGGGTCTGGCGGCGCGGCGGCGTCGGCAGGTCTGACGGACAAGCAGGCGGCGGGCTGCGGGGCCCGCCGTCGAATGCGCGCAAGCGCGGGGGCGACCGGCAACGAGGAACACGGAGCGCGAGCCGCATGGAGGGGTGGCGCGACATGGGCGAGACGGCCGGCGCGGATGCGATCCTCGGCGCCGGTTTCGGGCTGTTCGGCGATCTTGCGCGCGGCCTTCTCCTCATCGGCGCAATCGCGGCGATCGTGCTGGGGCTCTACGCGCTTCACGCCGCCCGCTTGCGGGCGGTTGCGCTCCGGACCCGCCGGCTGGTCGACGCCAGCGCGCGCGCCCGGGCCGAGCGCCCCGCGCCGGCGCCGCCGGCGCGGCGGGGTCGCCCGATCCGCCTTCCCTCGCTGTACAGCGGCTGCTGGTGGCGCGAGACCGATGCGGCGCCCGGCCCGCGGCTGCGCCGCTGGATCTGCGTGGACTGCGGCTTCACGGCCTACGGGGCGGGCGACTTGCCTCCCCGCGACTGCAAGCGCGACCTCCGCGCGCCCGGTTTCTGACCGCGCCGCCCGTAGCAGGGCCGCTGGCGCCCAGCCCCTCGCCCAATGGTTGAGACGCCCCGTCTGCCATGCTATCGTTTTCTCATTTGAGGCGACGCGACGGTGGTCGTGAGCGCACGTCCGGACGATAGTTCCCGGAGAACCTGTCCGGATGACATCCTACGCCCACGTCGCCGCCTCCACCAGGTTCCCCTTCAGCGCCGTCGTCAGCATCCACGTCACCTACTCCGACGGCAGCAGGGCCCGCGGCTCGGGCGCGGTGGTGGGGCGCAACGATGTTGTGACCTCGGCCCATGTCGTGGGAGAAGAGGACGGGCTCCGCGTGCGCTCGATCGAGGTGCGCCCGGCTCATGACGACGGCCGCCTGCCGTTCGGGGCCTTCAAGGCCACGCACTGGACATGGTACCCGGTGGACGAGGACGGCGACGGACTGCTCGGGATCCGCGACATCGAGCGCGACTACGCGATTCTCACCGTCGAGAACCCCGAGCCGATCGGCGACGTGACCGGCTGGTTCGGGCTCAGCGCCAACGCGGCGACGCCCTCGCGCCACATCTACCTCGAAAGCGCGGGATATCCGGGCGGGCCGCAACCGCTCTCCGGCGACCTGAGCATGATCCGGACCTGGGGCTACGAATACTTCGACGGCCGGGTGATCGAGCACGACTTCTGGGACGAAACGGGTCAGGACTGGGCGGGCGGCAGCGGTTCGGCGTTCTGGCAGGACAGGGCCGACGGTCCGCACGTTGTCGCCGTGCTCTCCACCAGCGCGAGCGCCACCTACATTGACGCCGGGGTCTTCGGCGATCTCGTCGACTGGATGGCCGACAACGATCCGCAGCGCTTGATCGGCGGGCGGGGCGCGGACCGGCTCGCCGGCGGCTTCAAGGACGATGTCATCGTCGGCAAGCGCGGCGCCGACATCCTGCGCGGCGGCGGCGGCGACGACCTGATCCGCGGCGGCGGCGGCGCCGACCGGCTCAAGGGAGGCGCCGGGCGCGACGAGCTTCGCGGCGACAACGGCCGCGACAGGCTCGACGGCGGCGGCGGCCGTGACTCGCTGGTCGGCGGCCCGGGGGCCGACTTCCTCGATGGCGGACCCGGGCGGGACGTCGCCCGCGGCGGCGACGACACGTTCTGGTTCGCGCGCGGCGACGGCCGCGGCAACCTCGTGAAGGATTTCGACCCCGAGCGCGACGGCATAGCCATCGGCGTGGGGGCCAGCCGTCTCGCGCATCTCGACTTCGAGCGCCGCGGCGACGACGCCCTGCTTGCGTTCGCCAACGTCACGGTGCGCTTCGAGGACGTGTCGCCGGGCGACCTGAGGGGCAGCGAGATCGACTTCGTCTAGTCCGCCATACCGTCCCCGTCGGCGAGCAGGAAGACGTGCAGCGCCACGGGCCCGTGCGCGCCGAGCTGCAGCCGCTGGCCGATGTCGGCCGAGCGCGACGGACCGGTGACGAGGTTGATCGTGCGGGGATCTAGTCCGCGGGCGCGCCAGTCGGCCCAGAAATCCTCGAAACCGCCGCAGATGTCGGCCTCGCTCAGCACGACGAAATGCGTCTCGCCGAGAAACGTCAGCGTCACCGGGTTGTCGGGACCCGACGCCAGCGCCAGGGTTCCGAGCTCAGCGAGGCCGAACTCCGCCCGGCTCAGCGTCGCGGGCTCCTCGACCCGGCCGGGACCGACGCTGGCCTCCACATGGCCCCAGTCGAGCCCGGCGAACAGCGGATCGGAGCCGTGCCGGATCGCCGCCGGCAAGTTGCGGCTGCGCAGTTCGTGCGCGAGCGCGCCGGGCAGGTCCTCGCGCGCCGCAACTCGGCTGACGGTGGCGTCGACCGCGGCGAGGCGGTTCATGAACCGCGTCACCCGCGCCGCGCCGTGGGAGAGCGCAGCTTCCGGCGGGGCGTCGGCGGGCGGATGCGCGATCCGGTCCGCCACCGTGGCTGCGCGGTCGCCGCGCCCGGCCGCCCCGGTCGTGCGGCGCAGGCGCTCGAGGATGCGGGCGCGCGCGTCACTCACCGCTTGCCCGCCTTCCATTGCGACATGAAGGTGCCACCCTGCGGGGCGGGGAAGTCCCGCGTCCCCGTCCAGCCCGAGGCCAAGGGCAGCGCCGCGATGCGCCCGTTCCGGCCGAGGCGGCGCAGCGTCGCCACCGCGGCCGCGGTGGCGCGGCGATAGAGCGCGGGACGCCGGGCGAACCAGGCCCAGACCCCGAGGCCCGAGCGCACCGTCGCGGGCGTCAGCCGCTTCTCGAACTCGCGCTCGCGCCAGTGGCGCATCATCTTGGGCAGCGGGATGCGCATCGGACAGACCGATTCGCAGCGGCCGCAGAAGGTCGATGCGTTGGGAAGCTGCCCACCCTCCTCCACGCCGATCAGCGACGGCGTCAGCACTGCGCCCATCGGCCCGGGATAGACCCAGCCGTAGGCGTGGCCGCCCACCGCCTGGTAGACCGGGCAGTGGTTCATGCACGCGCCGCAGCGGATGCAGCGCAGCATGTCCTGGAAATCGGTGCCGAGCATGTTCGACCGGCCGTTGTCGAGCAGGACGACGTGGTACTCCTCCGGCCCGTCCGGATCGCCCTCCCGCCGCGGCCCCTTGGAGAAGGTGTTGTAGACGGTGGAGTCCTGGCCGGTGGCCGATCGCGCCAGCACGCGCAGGACCGTCGTCGCATCCTCCAGAGTCGGCACAATCTTCTCTAGGCTTGCCATCACGATGTGCACGCGCGGCAGTGACTGGGTCAGATCGCCGTTGCCCTCGTTGGTGACGATCACCGACTGGCCGGTCTCGGCGATCAGCATGTTGGCCCCGGTGATGCCGACCTCGGCCTCGAAGTACTTCTCTCGCAGGACGCCGCGGGCCTCGCGCTGGAGGGCTGCATGCTCGGAGATGTCGCGGCCGGGGTCGAGATGAGTGTGGGCCTTGCGGAACGCCGTCTCGATCTCGGGCACCGTGACATGGACCGCCGGCGCGATGATGTGGGAGGGGATCTCTCCGCGCAGCTGGATGATGTATTCGCCGAGATCGGTCTCGACCGGCCTGATGCCGTTCTCCGCAAGAAAGTCGTTGATCCCGCATTCCTCGGAGATCATCGACTTGCCCTTGTTGACGATCTTGGCGCCGGCCTTTCGGCAGATGTCGAGCACGATGCGGCGCGCGTCCTCGGCGGTCTCGGCCCAGTGCACCTGGCCGCCGCTCTCGAGCACCCGCGCCTCGTAGGCCTCGAGGTAGAGGTCGAGATGGGCGAGCGTGTGGTTTTTCATGTCGCGCGCGCGGTCGCGCAGGTCGTCGAACTCCGGAAGCCGGGCGCGGGCCTCGGCGCGCTTCTTGACGAAGCCGCCGCGCGATCCGCGCAGCGCGGTCTGCAGGTTCACGTCTTCGAGCGCCGCGCGAGCGTTGGCCTTGAAGGCCGGCGTAGTGGGCTCGTGCAGGCTCATGGCGCTTCTCCGATCGCGGGCGTGTCGAGATCTCCCGCGAGCACCTCGACCACGTGGCGGGCGCGAAAGGCGCGTCCCTCCCGACTGGCCTTGCCGGCCATGTTCATCAGGCAGCCGAGATCGCCGGCCAGTACCAGATCAGCGCCGGTCTCGGCGATATGGCGCGTCTTGTCGCCGACCATGACGTTGGAGATGTCCGGATATTTCACGCAGAACGTGCCGCCGAAGCCACAGCAGACGTCGTTCTCGACCATCTCGCGCAACTCGAGCCCCTCAACCGAGGCGAGCAGGCGCCGCGGCTGCGCCTGGACCCCCAGGCTGCGCAGGCCCGAGCAGCTGTCGTGGTAGGTGACCGAGACGGCCGCGGCCTGCGGAACCTCCTGCACCCCGAGGACGTCGGTCAGGAACGAGGTGATCTCGTGGGTCCGCGCGCCCAGCGCGCGGGCGCGCTCCGCCCAAGGGTCGTCCGCGTCGAACATCGCCGCGTAGTCCTTGGCTATGGTCGCGCCGCAGGAGCCGGACGGGACCACCACATAATCGTAGGGCTCGAAGGCGGCGATCACCTGGCGCGCAATGGCCCTGGCGGTCTCGCGGTCGCCGGAGTTCCAGGCGGGCTGGCCGCAGCAAGTCTGCGCCTCGGGCGCCTCAACCTCGCAGCCGGCGTCCGCCAGAAGCCGCGCCGTCGCGAAGCCCACCGACGGGCGGAACATGTCGACGAGGCAGGTGACGAAGAGGCCGACGCGCGGTCCCGGCATGGAGTTCCCCCGGCGATTGGATACCGTTCCCGAGGTGTAGGGACTTTGCCCGGGCGCCACAAGCCGGCTGCGTCCGCCGCGGCGAAAGGCGCATGCCGCCAAAGCTCCCGCCAAGATTGCGCTGGACCCCGCGCGGCCGGGGATGCGACCATCGCCACATCGAAACGGCGGCGGGGAAACAGTCATGGTGTCCGGCCAGCACGGCTCGAGCGAACCGAGGGTGATCGAGATCGACACCGCCCGGGTGACCGAGCGCCGTCAGGAGCATTTCGGCGTCATCGACATAGGCTCGAACTCGATCCGCCTCGTGGTCTATGACGATCTGAGCCGGGCGCCGTTCCCGCGCTTCAACGAGAAGTCCTTCGTGGCCCTCGGCGCGGGGTTCGACACGGAAGGCGCCTTCACAGACGACGCCATCGCCCGCGCGGCGCACGCCATCCACCGCTTCGACGCCATCGCAAGGGCCATGGAGGTCGCGCGCGTGGACGTCATCGCGACCGAGGCCACGCGCAAGGCCACGAACGGCGACGCGCTGGTGCGCGCGATCCGCTCGGCGACCGGGCTCGAGACCAGGGTGCTGAGCGGCGAGGAGGAAGCCACCTACGCCGCGCGCGGCGTGATCTCGGGCTTCTTCCAGCCCAAGGGCCTCGTGGGCGATCTCGGCGGCGGCAGCCTCGAGGTGGCCGAGGTGATCGGCGACAGGGTGGGCGAGCGCATGGCGAGCATGCCGCTCGGGGCGCTGCCGGTGAAGGCGATGCTGGCCGAGGGTTACGGCGCGGCCAAGAAACAGGTGGACGCCATCCTCGACGCGAAGCTGCCGCCGCTCCTGACCGAGCCGGTCTTCTACGCCGTCGGCGGCGGCTGGCGGGCGTTCGCGCGCGTCCACATCGCCATGACCGGCACGCCGGTCAGCGTGGTGCACGGCTACGAGATCCCGGCCGAGGAAGCTCGGGCGCTCGCCAAGAAGATCGCCAGGATGTCGCCCGAGGAGGTAGCGGCCCTGCCCGACATGCCGGGCCGGCGGGTGGAGACGCTGCCCGCCGCGGCCCTGACGCTCTCGCGAGTCCTCAAGGCGCTGAAGCCCGAGGCGGTGGTCTTCTCCTCCTGCGGGCTGCGCGAGGGCTGGCTCTATTCGCAGCTCGACACCGAGGAGCAGTATCGCGATCCCCTCGTCGAGGGCGCGATGGCGATCGGGCTCGCGAACGCGCGGGTGCCGGCGTTCAGCGCGGCGCTCGGCCGCTGGACCGATCCGCTGTTCGCCGGCGAATCGCAGGAGGACCGGCGCGTGCGCCTCGCGGCCTGCGCGCTGACCGACCTGTGCTGGCGCGATCACGAGAAGGCGCGCGCGGCCGAGGCGTTCCAGCGCCTGCTGCTCTTTCCCTTCATCGGCGTCTCCCATTCGGAACGCGCCTTTCTCGCGGTTGCGGTGATGGCGCGCTACGGCGGCAAGCTCGACGACGCGGTGTCGAAGGCCGTCGAGGGCCTCCTGAGCCCGAGCCAGCTCCGCCGCGCCGAGATCCTCGGCCGCGCGCTCCTGCTCGGGCATCGCTTCTCGGCGAGCGTGCCCGAGATCCTCGACCGCGCCCGGCTCCAGATCGACGCCGACGCGGTGCGGCTCGAGATTTCCGACCCCGACAGCGCCCCCGACAGCGACGCGGTCCAGAGCCGCCTACGCCAGCTGGCGCGCGCCACCGGGGTCGGCGACTGCGAGGTGGTCGCGCTCGAAGGCTGACCCGGGGGCCGCGCGGCTGGCCACGATTGGCCCCTTTCCTTCGCGGTCGCGATGGGGTAAGCGCGCCGCTGGCGGTCTTACACCCTTGGAGGAAGGCCGCGCGAGCCAGTCAAGGAGAAAGCCGATGGCGAGCGAGACACCCGTTCTCGAAGCCGTGGCGCGCGAGGGGGTCGGCAAGGGGGCCGCCCGCCAGGCGCGACGCGACGGGATGGTTCCCGGAGTGATCTACGGAGGCGGCGTGCCGCCCCGCACGATCAACGTGAAGTTCAACACCCTGTTCAAGCAGCTCAAGGCGGGCAAGTTCCTGTCGACGCTGCTCAACGTGAAGGTCGACGGCGAGGACAACCGCGTGATCTGCCGCAGCGTGCAGCGCGACGTGGTCAGGGATCTTCCGACACATGTCGACTTCCTGCGCCTGAGCGAACGCTCGCGGATCAACCTCTACATCCCGGTGGAGTTCATCAATCGCGAGGCGAGCCCCGGCCTGAAGCGCGGCGGCGTGCTCACCGTGGTGCGCAACGAGGTCGAGCTGGTGGTGTCCGCCAACGACATCCCCGACCACCTCACCGTGGACCTGACCGGGCGCGACGTGAACGAGACGATCCACATCTCCGACATCACGCTGCCTGAGGGCGCGCGGCCGACGATCACCGACCGCGACTTCGTCATCGCCAACATCACCGCCCCGTCAAGCCTGCGCTCGCAGGATGACGAGGACGAGTCCGAGGCCGCCGACGAGGCCGAAGAGGACTGATTTGCGCGTCAGCGCGTGCTAGATGGCGACGCGTCGCGGGCGACCGCGGCGCGTCGCTTTGCCATGGGGGGTCGCGATGAAGCTGCTGGTGGGACTGGGCAACCCGGGCGCGAAACACGCCCGCCAGCGCCACAACATCGGCTTCATGGCCGTGGATTCGATCGCCGACGCCCACGGCTTCGCCCCGTGGCGCGCGAGGTTCTCGGGCCTTGTCGCGGAGGGCCGCATCGGCGGCGAAAAGGCGCTGCTGCTCAAGCCCGAGACTTATATGAACCTTTCCGGCGACAGCGTTCAGGCGGCGATGCGCTTCTACCGGCTCGAGCCCGGCGACGTGATCGTCTTCCATGACGAACTCGACCTCGCCCCGGGCAGGGTGCGGGTCAAGTCGGGCGGCGGGCACGCCGGGCACAACGGCCTGCGCTCGATCGACACCCATATCGGCCCGGACTTCACCCGGGTGCGGCTGGGCATCGGGCATCCCGGCGACAAGGCGCGGGTGACCGCCCATGTGCTCGGCGACTTCGCCACCGCCGACGCGCAGTGGCGCGACGCGGTGCTCTCGGGCGTGGCCGCTGGTGCCCCGGCGCTGGTCGCGGGCGACGGGGCGGGGTTCCTCAACGAGATCGCCCGCCGCCAGCCGCCGGCCGGGCAGGCGGCTGCGAAGCGCCCGGACGCAGCACCTCCGGCGAAGCCCGAGGCGCCAACGCACGCGCCCGAGCCCGACGCGCGCAGCCCGCTGCAGAGGCTGGCGGACCGCTTCCGGTGAGCACCCGCGCGGCGTTCCTCGCGCAGGCGGAAGCCTGCGACGCCATGGGATCGCCGTTCACCGCCCGGCTCTGCCGCCTGCTCGCCCGCCGCCTCGCGCCCGGCGATCCGGTGTCGGACCGGGTCCTGGATTGGCCCGAGGATCCCGGCGGGCGGGCCAGCGCCCTGCCCCTGCGCCTCGCCGGCGCACTGCACGGGCTGGTCCTGGCCGACGCCGACGCCGGGCTCTCCACGGTCTATCCGCCCAACGACGGTCGCGCGACCGACGCCGATCTGTGGATGGCGATCCGCTCGGCGTTCCTTCAGCACGAAGCGGAGATCCTCGCGCGGCTGGCGGGCCCGCCGCAGACCAACGAGCCGATGCGCTGCGCGGCCCTGGCGCCGGGCTTTCTCACCGTGGCCGCGCTCACCGGGCTGCCGCTGGCCACCTCCGAGCTCGGGGCGAGCGCCGGGCTCAACCTGAACTGGGACGCCTTCAGCTACCGGTTCGGACCGGTGCCCTGGGGCCGCGCCAATTCCTCGGTGGACATCCGACCGGCCTGGACCGGGCCGACCCCGCCAATTCCCCCGGCGCGGGTTGCGGCGCGGGCCGGCTGCGACCGTGATCCGCCGAGCCTCGACGATCCCGCCGACCGGTTGCGGCTGCTCTCCTTCGTCTGGGCCGACCAGCCCGAACGGGTGATCCGCGTCGCCGCCGCGATCGAGACCGCGCTCGAGTGCCGGGACGCGGGTGGAGCCGGCGGAGGCGACCGACTGGCTCGAGCGGCGGCTCCTCGTCCGCCAGGAGGGCCGGGCCCACGTCGTCTATCACTCGATCCTCTGGCAGTATCTCGACCCGCGCGCCCAACAGCGCGCGCTGGCGCTGATGGACGAAGCCGGGGCGCGGGCCACCGCCTCGGCTCCGCTCGCCTGGTTGCGCATGGAGGGCGACGGCGAGTCGCCCGGCGCGGCGATCACGCTGACGCTCTGGCCCGGCGGCGAGACGCGGATGCTCGGGCGCTGCGGCTTCCACGGAGCCTGGGTCGACTGGCGGGGCTGGGGCTGAGCGCGGCGGACCGCTTCGCGCCGATCAGCCGTCCTTTCGGAAGTACTTCTTTTCGCGGGGCTTTCCGTCCCAGCCGGGCTTGCCGCGCGGCGGGCGATCGTCGCGCCCCTCACCGCCCGCGCCTGCCCCGGCGCCGCGGCCGGCATAGGGCTTGCCCCCGCCCTCCCGGTCGCCCCGGTACGGCTTGGCCGGCGGTTTGGACTGCCGGTCGTCCTCGCGGAACTCCCACTTCTTCAGAAGCTTCACGTTGAAGGTGTCGCGGCCGATGCGGCCCTCGTGGCACCAGACGACCGAGAGCTGCTCGCCATCCACCGCTTCCACAGCCATCCGCATCGAGCCGGCGCCGAGAACCACGAGGTCGCCGATCTTGTACTCTTCCATGACGTAACGTGCTTTCGATTCCCCCGGCGCGGCCAGCTGGCCCGCCCGTCGCCGCGACCCCCCGTCGCGGCGTTCGCAAGAGCGAATACGCCGGACGCGCGCCCGAGGCAAGGACGGGCGCGCGCCGGGATCTCGGGCTCAGCGGTTCTTGCCGCCCTTGCCGTTTCCGCCACCCTTGTCCTTGCCGCCGCCCTTGCCGGCGCCGCCGGAGCCGCCGCGGCCGCCCGAGGACTTTGCAGAACCGCCGCCGCGGTTCGACTTGTCGGCGCCGTGCCCGCGGCCGTTCCCGGACGCGCCCTTGCTCTTGACCGACGTGGCCCTGCGATCGACACCCTCGGGCTTGGCCGGTTTCTCCGCCTTGGCCTTCGGACCGAACAGCCGCTCCGCGAGGCCGCCCGACGACGCCTGCGCCTCGTCGCTGAGCAGCGCGCCGGTGGCGGCGTCATAGACCAGCGTCCGGTTCGCGCCGCCGCGCGCGGCGGTGATGGTGATCAGCCCGTTGGCCTCGCTCATCGCCACGTTGCCGTAGCCCTGGCTGCGCAGCGCGCCGAACACCGGCCCGAGCCCCGCCCGCGCCATGGCCGAGACCTGGGCGCCGTCTGCTGCGCGCTCCTGCGCCCGCGCCGAGCGGCCCTCGGCGACGTCCTCTCCTGCGTCCGAGTCGTCCTCGGCGAGGTCCTGCGAACCCTGCTCGGACTCGCCGCCCTCGGCGATCTCCTCGTCGGCGTCGATCAGGACGTCCACCTCGGCGACCTCCTCGCCCTCGTCGGCGTCACCGGCCATCTCCTCGCCGGACTCCTCGCCCGTCCCCTCCGCGGTCTCCGTCGAGGTCTCCGTCGAGGTCTCTTCCGTGGCCACGTCCTCGGCCGGCGGCTCGGTGGCGTCCTGCGCCAGCGCCTGGCCCGCGGCGAAGGCGAGCGCCAGCGCCGCAAGCATCCTGATCTTTCCCATTGTTTCCCCCGTTCCCATCGCGCGGGGTCGCGCGGCGCGCCGCGCCGGTCCCCCACACGGCGCATCAGAACGGAAAAGCCTTAAGCCGAGGTTTCCAGCCTGACCGCTCGCGGAAGGCCGCCGCCCGGCGACAGGATGGCTGCGGGCCGCGCGGCCCGCCGAAGTCGAAGCTCGCCGGTCAATGACCTCGCCCCATTGTCCAGCCAACGCCGCGCGCCCGCTGGACGGCACTCTTCAGCCCGTCTCGGATCGAACTCGATGCGCCTTCGCCGTCCGCGGCGCAAGTGGCGGGCGGCGCGGGTTGCAGCTCAGGCGATGCGCGTCTTGTCGCTGATCACCCGGCCGGTTCCCATATCGAACACGACTTCCCGCGATTCGCCGCCGAGAGCCGCTTCGATGAGGATCCGGTCCCCGTCGCGGTCGATCTCGATCCGGTCGTAGCCCTGGGCCCGCAGGTCATCGAGCAGTGGCGCGAACCGCGCCTCCGCGGCGGCGGCGCCGGCGCCAAGAACCAGTGCGGACGCAAGCAGGCTCATGCGTTTCCTTCGGATCATCGTCACCTCCCGACACACCGACACATCTCGCGCCAGACAGATGAGAGTTGCGCCCTGCAAACTTCTGTTTCAAATCACGAAAACGCTACCGGGCGAACCTCGGCGAAAAGCCGCCCGGTCAGAGCGCGACCCCGGGCGCACCGGCCCGCCAATCCGTCAGGTCAACATGTATCCGCCCTGCAGCGACAGCGAGGCGTCGACCACGTAAAGGAAGTAGTCCTCCGCGTCGAACCCGTCGCCGTCCCAGTCGATCTCGAGCACGGTGTTCGCCCGGTCGGCGAGGTCGTCCGGCCGGAACAGGCTGCCGGTGGCGTCGTTGAAGCTCTGCGCCTCCTCGTAGACGCGGAACTCGACGCCGCCGCGCACGGCGTCGCGGAACCGGATCACGTCGAGATCCTCCTCGAAGGCGCGCGACAGAACCACGTCGTTGAAGTCGCCGAGGTCGTCTTGCGTGACGTGGATGACGTCCCGGTCGCCGTCCCGCGCCTGATCGGGGTTTCGCTGGAAGAACTCCACGTCCGGGTTGATGATGTCGTTGCCGGATCCGCTTATGAGCCGGTCCCGACCGATGCCACCATCGATGAAGTCGTTGCCCGCGCCGCCATCGACGATGTCGTCGCCGGCGTCTCCGGTCACATAGCGATCGTCGCCCGCCCCGGCGTAGATGCGGTCGTCGCCATCGCCGCCGACAAGGTAAATATCGGTCCGGCCGGGCCCGTCGGTGCCATAGATGCGGTCGTCACCTGCGTCTCCGTACAGCAGGACAGAGCCGAAGCCGTCATCACCGCGCAGGATGTCGTTCCCGTCGCCACCGTAAGAACGTATTCCTGTAAGGCGATCGTCTTCCCCTGCCGCCGTAGAGGCCGCCGAACGCTTGAATCGACCATCGTGTCGGCGAACCGCGAGCCGATGACGTCGGTCACACGCTGTAGCCGCCGCCGAAGGCCGTGCCCTCCATGAAGTCGTCCTGCCCGCCGTAGCCGTCCTTCACGGCCCGCCCGAGGATCGAGACGGAGCGCGACCTGGCCGTCCTCGTCTGTGAAGGTGCGGCTGCCGGTGTAGTCCATGTCGATGACGACCCGGCTCCGCGCGCCGCTGATAATCGACGACTCCGTAGTAGAAGGCGTCCCGTCTCCCAGAGCGAGCCCGCCCCCGTAGAGGTCGTCACCGCGGGTCCCGAGGAAGAATCGAGGCGAACTCGCCGCCGCCGCCGAGCAGCGTGTCGTCGCGCGCCGTGCCCAAGAAGGTGACGGTGTCGACCGCTCCGGCATCCCAGTCCGGCGTGTAGGTTCCGGGCGGGACCAGCCGGTTCTGTCCCGGATAGAGGTGGTCGGTCAGGACAAGGCCGTCTTCGGCCCGAACTGCGCCAGCCAGTCTTCCCTGTTGCTGATCATTGCAATTCCCCTTCGTCATGAAAGTGAACGCGGCCGTCCGCGGCGAGCCCATGCCGGCTCGCCGCGCAAGCAGACCACGAACCGGCGATCGGGCGCATCCACCGTTTGGTGGAGAACCTGGTCAGGCCAGCGGCAGGGTGAAGGACGCGACGAGCCGCACCAGCTCCGCCTGCCGGTGCGTGCAGGTCTTGTCGAACAGCCGCAGGACATGGGTCCGCACGGTCGCCTCGGCGACGCCCAGGGCCGCTGCGACCTCGGCGCTGGCGCGGCCCGCGCACATCAACTCCAGCACCCGCACCTCGGCCGGGGTCAGGCCGAAGAGCGCCGCGACCGCAGCCAGCGGCGCAGGGGGCGGATGCGCCGCCGGCGCCACGAAGATCGCCGCGGCGGCGTCCGCGAGCGGCCGCGCCGTATCCAGCGGCAGCACGTGCAGCACCATCTCCGCGCCATCGGCGCGACGGGCCGGGACGCCGAGACCGCGCCGGGCGAGTCCGTCGCGCGGCGCGGCGAGCGCGGCCGCGAGCGCCGTGGCGACCCCGCTCGGGGCGGTGATCCGGCCCCGGCGCAGCCCGAGCGGATCGCCGGTCCGGATCATCGCCTCGCCGGCGCGGTTGGCGTGCAGGAGGTGCAGGTCCGGCCGCACCAGCAGAACCGCGACCGCGAGCCCGTCGAGCACGGCGGCGAAGTTGGCGCGTTCGACGGAGTTGGCCTCGAGCAGTCGGCTGATCGTGACCGCGCGCTTGAGATGCGGCGCGAAGAGCCGGGCCAGCGCAACCTCGGCTTCGGTGATCGGCCCCTGGTCGACGTGCCGGCCCATGCCCAGCGAGCTGAGCGAGGCGCCGTCCCGGGTGAAGGCGATCGCCATCGTGTCGGTCAACCCGAGCGGCAGACCCCATTCGCGCGCAAATCGGCTTTCGTTCATCTGCGGATTGACCCAGCTGAGCACCTGCGGCTCATCGAGCGGAAAGGCCATCAGCCGATCGACGCCCCCCCATTGCTCGACGACGTCAGAAGAGAACGTGCGCATGCGCTCGAGATCGTCTTGCGCGATGCCGATGGACACGTCGAGCAGGACCGCGCCGTCCGGCATCCGCTGCAGCGCCAGCAAGGCGTTGCTGAAGTCCATCTCGCGGGCGAGCGCGGTCAGGACGCCGGGCCAGAGCCCCGGCTCGAGCGCGCAGTCATAGATCGAGCCGACGAGCGCGGAGAACTCCTCCGCCGGGATCGGACGCATCGCCGGCCCTGCTCCCCAAAAGAGTTTCCGAGACGGATCGACTATGCCACAAGTCGCACGGCCCGGATATCCCGCAGATGTGCGTCAACTCTGGTGCGCGCCGCCGCCGGCGCCCCGCTCAGAGCGTGACGCCGAGCGCGTCGGCGACGGTGAAGATGTCCTTGTCGCCGCGCCCGCACATGTTCATCACCATCAGGTGGTCCGCCGGCAGGTCCGGCGCGATCCTGGCCACATGCGCCAGCGCGTGCGCGGGCTCCAGCGCCGGGATGATCCCCTCGGTCACGCAGCAGAGCTTGAAGGCATCGAGCGCCTCGGCGTCGGTCACGCTGACGTATTCGACCCGGCCCATGTCGTGCAGCCAGGCGTGTTCCGGTCCAATGCCCGGATAGTCGAGCCCGGCCGAGATCGAATGGCCCTCGATGATCTGGCCGTCGGCGTCCTGCAGCAGGTAGGTCCGGTTGCCGTGCAGAACCCCCGGACGCCCGCCGGTCAGCGAGGCCGCGTGCTCCATGCGCTCATCCACGCCGTGGCCGCCCGCCTCGACGCCGATGATGCGCACATCCTTGTCGTCGAGGAACGGATGGAACAGCCCCATGGCGTTCGAGCCGCCGCCGATGCACGCGACCAGGCTGTCGGGCAGGCGTCCCTCGCGCTCGAGCATCTGCGCGCGAGCCTCCTTGCCGATGATCGACTGGAAGTCGCGCACCATCGCCGGATAGGGATGCGGCCCCGCCACGGTGCCGATGCAGTAGAAGGTGTCGCGCACGTTGGTCACCCAGTCGCGCAGCGCCTCGTTCATCGCGTCCTTGAGCGTCGCGCGCCCGCTGGTGACCGGCACCACCTCGGCGCCCAGGAGCTTCATGCGGAACACGTTGGGCTTCTGGCGCTCCACGTCGGTCGCGCCCATGAACACGATGCACTTCAGCCCGAACTTCGCGCAGACCGTCGCCGTCGCCACCCCGTGCTGACCCGCCCCGGTCTCGGCGATGATCCGGGTCTTGCCCATGCGGCGGGCGAGGATGATCTGGCCCAGCACGTTGTTGATCTTGTGCGCGCCGGTATGGTTCAACTCGTCGCGCTTGAAGTAGATCTTCGCCCCCCCAAGCCGCTCGGTCAGCCGCTCGGCCAGATAGAGCGGGCTCGGGCGGCCCACGTAGTGCGTCCAGAGATCGTCCATCTCGGCCCAGAACGCGGCGTCGGTCTTGGCGCGCTCGTACTCGGCCTCCAGATCGAGGATCAGCGGCATCAGCGTCTCGGAAACGAACCGGCCGCCATAGATGCCGAAGCGCCCGCGCTCGTCGGGTCCGGTGCGGAAGGAGTTGGGCTGGGGAGCGTTCATCGGGGCCTTCCTTGGGAGAATCTCAGCGCCGTTGTGCGGCGCTCGGCGCGGCTTGTCGATCGTCGGTTGACGCCGCCGCCGCGAAGGCCGCCATCAGGGCGGGGTCCTTCACGCCGGGCGCGCTCTCGACGCCCGAGGACACATCGACCTGCGCCGCCCCGGTGCGCCGGACCGCCTCGGCGACGTTGCCGGGCGTCAGCCCGCCTGCAAGCATCCAGGGCCCGTCCCAGCGCAGCCGGGCGACGAGGCGCCAGTCGAAGGCGAGGCCGTTCCCGCCGGGAAGCGCCGCGCCCTCCGGCGGCCGCGCGTCGAGCAGCAACTGGTCGGCGATCCCGGCGTAGGCGGCGATCTGCGCGAGATCCTCCGCCGTCGCCACGCCGATCGCCTTCATCACCGGCAGGCCGTGACGGGCGCGCACCGCCGCGACCCGGGCCGGGCTTTCGCGGCCATGGAGCTGGAGCATGGCGAAGCGCCCGGCCGCGACGATCGCGTCGAGAAGCGCGTCGTCGGCGTCGACGGTGAGCGCCACCGGTGCGAGCCCCGCGTCCCGCGCAATCGTCGAGAGCGAGGCGGCCGCCGCAGGTTCGAGATGACGCGGCGAGGGTGGAAAGACCACGAAGCCCGCGTAATGCGCGTCGGCTTGCGCCGCCGCCGCCACTTCGGCGACGCGCCTCAGGCCGCAGAACTTGACGCGCATGGGTTCCGCTCAGTTCCCGAGCAGAGCCAGCACGTCGTCGTCTTTGGCGCCGGACTTGCGCTTGAGCCGGTCCACTTCGCGGTTGAGGTTGGCCGCCTCGCGCGCCTTCTCCTTGGCCAGACGCCGGTGGCGGTGCTCGCGCAGCCATTCGAGAATGTAACCGATCACCAGCCCGACCCCGATCGATGCGAGGCTGACGAGAAAGAGCGGCACCTGAAAGGCGTTCGGCATTGTGCCCTCGAGGATCCCCGCCATACCCGCCGGAAGCAGATTCACGGTCACATCCCCGCGGTTGGCCAGCGACAGGATGACGATGGCGACCAGGATCAGCGCCAGAAAGATAAGCTTGATGGTTCGCATGTCCGCCCCCGAAGAACTCGCCGGAACCTAGCGCTGATTGAGCCGGTCGCGCAACAGCTTGCCGGTCTTGAAGAATGGCACGTACTTCTCCTCGACCATCACCGTCTCGCCGGTGCGCGGATTGCGGCCCTGCCGGGCGTCCCGCGCCTTGACCGAGAAGGCGCCGAACCCGCGCAGCTCGACCCGGTTGCCCGACGCCATCGCCTCGATGATCTCGTCGAAGATCGTGGAGACGATGCGCTCCACGTCGCGCTGGTAGAGGTGCGGGTTCTCCTCGGAGATCTTCTGTATCAGCTCGGACTTGATCATGCGCTCCACCACCATGCCACCTGCGGGTCATCGGGCGGCGGCGATTGCGCGCCGCGCTCAGACCCTCGGGAGGGCCATATTGGCATCAATCAGCGCATGAGGGAAGTCAGCTTGGGGGTCAGCCGAATGGAGATTTCTCCGAGAATCCCGCCGCTTGGTGCGATTTCGCCCGCGATCCAGCCAAGCACGCCCTCGTCCTCCTCGACTTCCCAGTCGCGCACCGGCAGGTTCTGCAGGGCGTCGTCGCGCGATTCGAGCCAGGCCACCGCCTGCGCCTCCCCGCCGATCTCGTCCACAAGCCCCATGTCGAGCGCCATGCGCCCGGTGAAGACGCCGCCGTCGGCGACCGTGGCGAGTTCGGCTCCCGCGAGGCTGCGCCGCTCGCCCACAAGGCCGCGGAACCAGGCGTAGCTGTCGGCGACCAGCGCCTCGTCGCGGGCGCGCGCCTCCGGGCTGGTGGGGCGGAACGGCGAGGGCTCAGCCTTGAGCTCGGACGAGCGCACCGTCTCCACTTCCACCCCGAGTTGGTCGATCAGTCCGGTCAGGTCGGGATATTCCATGATCACGCCGATCGAGCCTGTCAGCGTGTTGCCGCGCGCCACGATGTGATCGGCCGCGATCGCGGCCACGTAGCCGCCCGAGGCCGCGACCTCGGCGAGCACCGCCACCACCGGCTTGGTCTCCGACACCGCGCGCAGCGACGCAAACAGCGCCTCCGAGCCCGCCGTTGTGCCGCCAGGCGAGTTGACCCGCACGATCAGCGCGCGCACGTCGTCGTCCTCGCGGATCGCCTCGAGCATCTGGTCGCGCCGGGGGTCATCGGTGATCACGCCGCCGACGTCGACGCGGGCGATCTGCGCGCCGGACATCAGGTCTCGCGGATAGAGCAGCGCGCCGATGATCAGCGCGGCCAGCGCCGCGACCCCGAAGCCCCGCCAGAAAGCGGAACGGCGCCACTTGCGGCGCCGCTCCTCGTAGAAGTCACGCTCCAGAACGTCCATCGAGCGCTCAGCTGTCCTCGCGGTTCTTCAGCGCCGCGCCGAGGATGTCGCCGAGCGAGGCGCCGCTGTCCGACGAGCCGTACTGTTCGACGGCCTCCTTTTCCTCGGCGATCTCGCGGGCCTTGATCGAGAGGCCGAGACGGCGGGTCTTGGCGTCGATGTTGGTGATCCGCGCGTCGATCTTGTCGCCCTTGGTGAACCGCTCGGGCCGCTGCTCGGACCGGTCGCGGCTCAGGTCGGAGCGCCGGATGAACGACTTCATCCCGTCGTACTCGACCTCGATGCCGCCGTCCTCGATCGCGGTCACGGTGACGGTGACCACGTCGCCGCGCTTCACGCCGGAGGTGGCGTCCGCGAACGGGTCGCCCTCGAGCGCCTTGATGGAGAGCGAGATGCGCTCCTTCTCTGGATCGACGTCGGTGACCACGGCCTTGACCAGGTCGCCCTTGCGGAAGTCCTGGATCGCCTGCTCGCCCGGACGGTTCCAGTCGATGTCGCTCAGGTGCACCATGCCGTCGATGTCTCCCTCGAGCCCGACGAACAGGCCAAACTCGGTGATGTTCTTCACCTCGCCCTCGACCGGCGTGCCATTGGGATGGGTGGCCGCGAAGGTCTCCCACGGGTTGCCTTGGGTCTGCTTGAGACCCAGCGACACGCGCCGCTTGGCGGTGTCGATCTCGAGCACCAGCACCTCGACCTCCTGGGAGGTCGAGACGATCTTGCCCGGATGCACGTTCTTCTTCGTCCAGGACATTTCGGAGACGTGCACCAGTCCCTCGACGCCGGGCTCCAGCTCCACGAAGGCGCCGTAGTCGGTGATGTTCGTGACGCGCCCGGTGTGCTTGGAGCCGATCGGGAACTTGTCCTCGACAGTGTCCCAGGGATCGTCAAGCAACTGCTTCATGCCGAGCGAGATCCGCTGGGTGTCCTTGTTGATCTTGATGACCTGGACCTTCACGGTCTCGCCGATCCCGAGGATCTCGGAGGGATGGTTCACCCGCCGCCAGGCCATGTCGGTGACGTGCAGCAGGCCGTCGACGCCGCCGAGATCGACGAAGGCGCCGTATTCGGTGATGTTCTTGACCACGCCGTCGATGGTCTGGCCTTCCGTGAGCTTGCCCACGATCTCGGCGCGCTGCTCGGCGCGGCTCTCCTCGAGCACAGCGCGGCGCGAGACGACGATGTTGCCGCGGCGGCGATCCATCTTGAGGATCTGGAAGGGCTGGTTCATGTGCATGAGCGGGCCTGCGTCGCGCACCGGGCGCACGTCGACTTGGCTGCCGGGCAGGAACGCGACCGCGCCGCCGAGATCGACGGTGAAGCCGCCCTTGACGCGCCCGAAGATCTGGCCCTCGACCCGCTCCTCCTTGTCGGCCGCTTTCTCGAGACGGTCCCAGGCTTCCTCGCGGCGGGCCTTGTCGCGGCTGAGCACCGCCTCGCCGCGCGCGTTCTCGACGCGGTCGAGATAGACCTCCACGGTGTCGCCGATGGCGATCTCGGCGGGTCGGCCGGGGGCGGAGAATTCCTTGAGGTCGACCCGGCCTTCCATCTTGTAGCCGATGTCGACAATGGCCTGTCCGGCCTCGATCGCGAGAACCGTGCCCTTGACGACGGTGCCTTCCTCGGGAGTCACGAGTTCGAAGCTCTCGTCGAGCATCGCCTCAAAGTCTTTCATGCTTGCCGCAGCTGGCATTCAGTCGGTCTCCTAAACAGCTTCATGTTTTCCGGCCAGGCGGTTGGATCCGCCGGTCTTTGTCTCTGATCGGGGGGCGGCATGCGTTCGCATTCAAAGGAAAAAGGGCGTGGGTCAGACCCCGCCCGCCTTCATCCGATCTCTCACGTAGGCCACCGCCTCGGCGACGGCTGCGTCTATAGACAACTCGGTGGTGTCAAGCAAGAGCGCATCCGGCGCGACCTTGAGGGGCGCCTCGGCCCGTCCGGCGTCGCGCGCATCGCGGGCGGCGAGGTCGGCGCGAACCTGTTCGACGCTCTGTCCGCGTCCCAGTTCGGCGCATCGCCTCTCGGCCCGGACCAGGTCGGAGGCGGTGACGAAGAGCTTCGCCTCGGCCTTGGGGCATATCACCGTGCCGATGTCGCGCCCGTCGAGGACCGCGCCGCCCGCGCGCCGCGCGAACTTCTTCTGGAAGTCCAGCAGCGCCGCGCGCACCTGCGGCAGTGCCGCGACCTTGGAGGCCGCCTGCCCGGCGAGGCCGCTGCGAAGCCCGTCGCGCTCCAGGTCGGCGGGGGTGAGCTCGCGGGCGATCTGCGCGGCCCAGTGCGGGTCGATGACGCCGCGCCCGTCGTCGAGCGCCCGCATCCCGACCGCCCGGTAGAGGAGGCCGGTGTCGAGATGCGCAAAGCCGAAGGCCGCCGCCACCGCCCGCGCGATGGTGCCCTTGCCCGCGGCGGCGGGCCCGTCGATGGCGACGGTGAACCTCATGACGCCGTCCAGTCGGTCAGCGTCGGTTCGGCGCCCGGCCGTACTGCGGCAGGCCGTCGGCGATCGACGTAGTAGTCGCCCTTGTCGGCGACGTAGATATGGCCGACGAGCGCGAGGCCGGTCGGCCGCTCGAGCCCGCCCGGCGAAGATCGACAGCGTATCCGCCCCGCTCGCGCTTCCCAGAACAGGTTCGCGCCGCAGACGCCGCAGAAGCCCCGGCGCGCGCCGGGGCTCGACACAGAACCACGTCGCCGCCCCCTCGATCGTCAGATCCGCGCGGGCCGCGGCGGTCGCCGCGACGTGATGGCCGCTGGTCCGGCGGCACTGGCTGCAGTGGCAGGCGACCACCGGGCGCAGCGGCCCCTCGATGCGGTAGCGCACCGCCCCGCAGAGACAGCCGCCGGTCACGCCGAGCGCTCCAGCCCGCCCGCGAGCTGCGGCAGCCCGTCGGCGATGGCGTAGTAGTCGCCCTTGTCGGCGACGAAGATGTGCGCGGCCAGACGGAGCCCGGTCGGCGCGTCGAAGCCGCCGGCCCAGATGTCGAGCGTCGGCGCCTCCAGCCGGTCCCAGAACAGGTTGGCCCCGCAGACCGGACAGAAGCCGCGTCGGACCACGCCTGGCGTCGAGGCGTACCAGGCGACGGCGCCCTCGACGCTGACGTCCTCGCGCCGCACCGAGGTTCCCGCCGCGAAGTGGCCCGAGCTGCGGCGGCACTGGCCGCAGTGGCAGGCCACGATCGGCGACGCCGGCCCCTCGACCCTGTAGCGCACCGCTCCGCAGAGGCAGCCGCCGGTTCCGGACCTCGATCATGACGCGATCTCCGCGCCGAGCCCCCGCATGCAGATCGACGAAACCCGGAAAGCTCGTGCCGATCGGCGACGCGTCGTCGACGGTGATCGGCGCGCGCGCGGCGAGGCCGAGGCAGAGGAACGACATGGCGATGCGGTGGTCGAGCCGGCTCTCCACCGTCGCCCCGCCCGGCACGCCGTCGGCCCCGCGCCCATGCACTATCAGGAAGTCGGACCCCTCCTCGACCGTCACGCCGCAGGCCTCGAGCCCGCGCGCCATCGCGTCGATGCGGTCGCTCTCCTTGACGCGCAACTCGGCGATCCCGCGCATCACCGTGCGCCCCTCGGCGGTCGCGGCCAGCGCGGCGAGAATCGGGTACTCGTCGATCATCGAGGCGGCGCGCTCGGGCGGCACCTCGACACCGCGCAACGCCCCGAATCGCACCCGCAGATCAGCCACCGGCTCGCCGCCCTCGACGCGCCGATTGTCATAGCCGATGTCGGCGCCCATCTCGGACAGCGTTTCGTAGAGCCCGGCGCGCGTCGGGTTGAGCCCGACGCCCGGCGCGAGGATCTCCGAGCCCGGAACCATGAGCGCCGCAACCACCGGGAAGGCCGCAGAACTCGGATCGCGCGGCACTGCGATCGCCTGTGGAGCCAGCTCCGGCTGGCCGCGCAGGGTGATCACCCGGCCCTCCGGCCCGTCGTCGACCGAAACCTCCGCGCCGAAACCCGCCAGCATGCGTTCGGTGTGGTCGCGCGTCGCCTCGCGCTCGATCACCACGGTCTCGCCCGGCGCGTTGAGTCCAGCGAGCAGCACCGCCGACTTGACCTGCGCCGAGGCCACCGGGGTGGCGTAACGCACCGGGACCGGGTTCGCCGCGCCGGTCAGCGCCAGCGGCAGCCGCCCCCCGCGCCGGCCGCGCGCCTCCGCCCCAAAGTGCGCCAGCGGCTCGGTGACCCGGCCCATGGGCCGCGACCGCAGCGAGGCGTCGCCGGTGAAGACTGCGGTCAGATCGCTGGTGGCCATCGCGCCCATGATCAGCCGCACGCCGGTGCCCGAATTGCCGCAATCGATCACGTCCTCGGGCTCCATGAAGCCGCCGACGCCGACCCCGCGCACCCGCCACTCCCCGGGCCCGGTCCGCTCGACCTGGGCGCCGAAGGCCCGCATCGCCCGGCCCGTGTCGAGCACGTCCTGGCCCTCCAGCAGGCCGGTAATCCGGGTCTCGCCGACCGCGAGCGCGCCGAGGATCAGCGCCCGGTGCGACACCGACTTGTCGCCGGGCGCGGCGGCCGCGCCGCGGAGAGGGCCCGAGGCGCGGGCGGTCATCGGTTGCGCGTCGCCGTGGCCGGCCATGGGATCCCCTTCGCGCGCCTCCGCGCGCCGGCGACGTTCCTAGCCAATCGCGGCGCGCGGGTCCATGGCCGGCGGTCGTCTCAGCGACGGACGAACACCAGATAGGCCGGCGCGCGCCCGGCGGCGCGCGCCTTGGCCTCGTAGCGCGTGGAGCGCCATCCGGGCCAGGGCGTCCCGCGCTCCTCGGGCGGCGTGCGCATCTCGAACTCCGACGCCGCGGCCACCGCCCTGAGCGCATGGGCCACATAGCCGGGCATGTCGGTGGCCAGCCGCAACTCGGCGCCCGGCGCCATGGTCCGGGCCAGCGCCGCGAGGTTCTCGGCGTTCATGAAGCGCCGCTCGGCATGGCGGGTCTTCGGCCAGGGATCGGGATAGAGCAGATAGACGCGCGCGAGCGCGCCGGCGGGCAGCGCGTCGATCAGGTCGCGCGCGTCGCCGGGATGGAGCCGCACGTTGGCCACCCCCGCCGCCTCGATCCGACCGAGCGTCATCGCGACGGCGTTCACGAAGGGCTCGCAGCCGATCAGCCCGATGTCCGGCCGCGCCTCGGCCAGCCCGACCAAGTGCTCGCCGCCGCCGACGCCGATCTCGAGCCAGACCGGACGCTCGTCTCCGAACAGCTTCCTGGGATCGACGGCCGCCGGCGCGCCCCGCTCGAGGCCCGGAACCGCAAGTCGCGGCAGGAGCTCCTCCAAGCGGCGGATCTGGGCGGGTCGCAGCGCCTTGCCGCGCCGGCGCCCGTGCACCTTGCGCCGCGCCTGCTGCGGCCCGCCGTTCAAGGTCGGCCGTTCAACATCGGCCATCCGGCGCGGGGCCGGCTCAGACCGCCTTGCGCAGCGCCTCGATGAGGTCGATGCGCTCCCAAGAAAAGCCTCCGTCGGCATCCGCGGCGCGCCCGAAGTGCCCGTAGGCCGAGGTTCGCTGGAACACCGGCCGGTTGAGGCCGAGATGGGTGCGGATGCCGCGAGGGCTGAGATCCATCACGCGCGCGACCGCTGCCTCGATGGCCGCCTCGGGCACCTCGCCGGTGCCGTAGGTGTCGGCGTAGATCGACAGCGGCCTGGAGACTCCGATGGCGTAGGAGAGCTGGATCACGCAGCGCCTCGCCAGCCCTGAGGCCACGACGTTCTTGGCGAGATACCGCGCGGCGTAGGCGGCCGAACGGTCCACCTTGGTCGGGTCCTTGCCCGAGAACGCGCCGCCGCCATGCGGGGCCGCGCCGCCGTAGGTGTCCACGATGATCTTGCGCCCGGTGAGGCCCGCGTCGCCATCGGGACCTCCGATGACGAACTTTCCCGTAGGGTTGACGTGCCAGACGGTGTTGTCGGTCAGCCAGCCGTCCGGCAGCGTCGCGCGGACGTGCGGCTCGATCATCTCGCGCACGTCCGCCGAACTCATGTCTGGGTCGGTGTGCTGGGTCGAGACCACCACCGACATCACCTCGACCGGCCGGCCGGCGGCGTAGCGCAGCGTCAGCTGGGACTTGGCGTCCGGACCGAGCCGCGGTTCGGCGCCGCTCTTGCGCACGTCCGCGAGCCTGCGCAGCACCGCATGGGCGTAGTGGATCGGCGCGGGCATCAGCTCGGGCGTCTCGTCGACGGCATAGCCGAACATGATGCCCTGGTCGCCTGCGCCCTCGTCCTTGCCCTCGCCGGCGTCGACGCCCTGGGCGATCTCGGCGGACTGGCCGTGGATGAGATTGTCGACCGTCAGGGTCTCCCAGTGAAATCCCTTCTGCGCGTAGCCGATGTCGCGCACGCAGTCGCGCACGATGTCCTCGACCCGGCTCAGCACGCCCGGCGCGCCACGCACCTCGCCGCCGACCACCACACGGTCCGTCGTGGCGAAGGTCTCGCAGGCGACGCGCGCTTCCGCGTCCTCGGTCAGGAAGGCGTCCAGCACGGCGTCCGAGATCCGGTCGCAGACCTTGTCGGGATGGCCCTCCGACACGGACTCCGAGGTGAACAGATAGTCGCTGCGGTTACTCATGGATCCCCTCGTCTCTTCCGGTCACGGTATTTTCCGGCGCGCCTGCTTACGCCACGCCAGGAAGCGGCGTCAACGCGAGCGGCGCCGATGCGGTGGATGCATGATGGTTTCGGCGCCCGCGCCGCGGGCGACCCAGAGGATGCGCGACGGCGTCAGCCGCCGAGCTTTTGGGTGAGTTGCGCGCGTTTCGCGCCGGCGCCGTCGTTGCCTCCGTTCGCGCTCAGCGAGCGCACCAGCGCCAGGACCGAGGCCCGGGTGCCGGGATCGCCGATCGCCGAGAAGGCGTTGGTGAGGACGCGCAGCTCGTCGCGGGTCATCGCCCCTTCTGCCTGCGACTTGGGGCCGTCGTCCACGTCCGCGCCGATCCCCTCGAAGAAATAGCTCGTGGGCACGCCCAGAAAGGCCGCGATCTGATAGAGCCGCCCGGCCCCGATCCGGTTTGAGCCCTTCTCGTATTTCTGGATCTGGGAGAAGGTCAGACCCAGCTGGCGGCCGAGCCTGCCCTGGCTGATGCCCAGGGCCTCCCGCCGCTGCCGCATGCGCGCGCCGACGTGCGCGTCAATCTCTCTTGCGTTCAAGGACACAACTCACCCCGATCATTACTCCACACACCCGGCGGTTTTCCATGCAGGACACCAGGTGTCCCGGCCTATTCGTCGCCACTTGGCGAAACCGCCGCTCCCGATACGACTTATGTTGTGGAGCGGCGAAATTTGCTACTGTAAACTTTTAAATAAGTTAATCCGATCGCGAGCAATACCAAAGCCATTGCGGGTAGATCGCCGAATCGCGCGTAGGCCGTCGGCGGCAGGGCCGGCGGCAGCGCCGCGTCGATGTGGCCGGCGACGCCGAGACCGAGGCTCTCGACCACCCGACCGCGCGCGTCGATCATCGCGCTGACGCCGGTGTTGGCGGCGCGCGCGAGCGGCAGGCCCTGCTCGACCGCGCGGGCCTGCGCCTGGGCGAGATGCTGCTGTGGGCCCGCTGCCTCGCCGAACCAGGCGTCGTTGGTGACCTGCACGATCCACTCCGGGCGGCCCTCCGGGGCCCGCATCCGGTGGGGAAAGATCGCCTCATAGCAGATCAGCGCGAGAAATGGCGGCGCGCCCGGCGCGCTGACCACCCGGGGACCGGGCCCGGCGGCGAAACCTGTCCGCGTCAGCGTCGCCGGGGCCACGCCGAGCCGCGCCAGCCGCGCCGCGAGCGGGATGTATTCCCCGAACGGCACCAGATGGTGCTTGTCATAGGCCGCGAAAGCCCGCCCGTCCGGCGTGAGCGCCGCGAGCGAATTGTACCACAGTTCGCGCTCCGGAGTGGCGTCGAGCCTTCGCAGCCCGAGCACGAGGAGCGCCTCCGGTCCTGCCGCCGCGGCCGCCTCGGCCTGCAGCGCGTCGGCGTAGCCCAGCACGAAGGGAACCGCCGTCTCCGACCAGATCACCACGTCTGGAGGCGGGTCGGCCGGGGCGCGCGTCTCTTCCAGATGCCGCTCGAAATAGAGCTGCTGCATGTCGGGCCGCCACTTCAGCGCCTGCGGGGCGTTCGGCTGGACCAGCCGCACGATCAGCGGCTCGGCGCGCGGCGCGATCGGCTCGGCAAGCCGCAGCGTCCCGACCCCCCAGGCCGCGGCGACCGTCGCCGCCGCCGCGATCCCGCCACGCAGCGGCGCAAGGCCCGGCGCAAGCCCCGCAAGCAGCGTCGCGAAGCCCAGAAGGTGCGGCCCGCCCCAGGCGGCCAGCTGATAGACCGGCGTCTCGATCCAGGCGTAGGCGACCAGCGCCCAGGGAAAGCCGGTGAGGACATGGGCGCGGGCGAACTCCGCCAGCGTCCAGAGCCCGGCGAGCAGCACGACACGCTCCGGCCCCTGCGGCCACCAGCGCCGCGCCACAGCGAAGGGCACCGCCCAGAAGAGCGCCAGCCCGCCGGCCATGAACACCAGCGCGAAGGGCGCCATCCAGCCGTGCCGCGGGACGTCGATCAGGAACGGCTCGACGATCCAGAAGAGCCCGGCGGCGAAATACCCCGCCCCAGCCGCCCATCCGGCGCCGAAGGCCGCGCGCGCTGATTCGGAAGCGTCCAGGACCCCCAACAGGATCGGCAGCGCGACGAACAGCGCCACCGGCCAGGACACCGGCGGCTGGGCCAGGACCATGACCGCGCCGCAGCCGGCGGCGAGGCCGAGGCGGCGCCACCCCGCGATGCGGGACAGGCGCGATGCGAGGGCTGTCACCGCGCCGGCGCGCCTACTCCGCCGCTTCCCTGCGGCCGTCGCTCAGGGGCTCGGCGAGGCGGATGCGCAGCCGCTTGACCCGGCGCGGATCGGCGTCGACCACCTCGAACTCGTGGCCGCCGGGATGCATCACCACCTCTCCCCGCTCAGGAACCCGTCCGGCGAGCACCGCGACCAGCCCGCCGATCGTGTCGATCTCCTCTCCGAGGTCGTCGGGATCGAGGTGCACGCCGGTCTCCTTCTCGAAGTCCTCGAGATCCATGCGCGCCTGCGCGACATAGACGCCGGGGGCCTCCATGCTCCACAGCAGGTCGGCGGCCTCGTCGTGCTCGTCCTCGATATCGCCGACGATCTGCTCAAGCAGGTCCTCGATGGTCACCAGCCCGTCGACCCCGCCGTACTCGTCGATAACCAGCGCCATGTGGATGCGCGCCGCCTGCATCTTCTGAAGCAGCACGCCGATGGGCATCGAGGGCGGCGCGAACAGCAGCGGCCGAAGCAGGCCGCGCAGGTCGAAGCCATCCGCCGGCGCCCCGAAGCCGTGCTTCAGCGCGAGATCCTTGAGATGCACGAGGCCTAGCGGCTGGTCGAGCGTCTCCGCATAGACCGGAAGCCGCGACACGGTGCTGCTCTGGAAGACCGCGACGACGTCCTCAAGCATCGCGTCCGCCGCCACCGCCACGATGTCGGCCCGCGGGATCGCCACGTCCTCGACGCGCATGCGGCGCATGTTGCGCAGGTTGACCAGGAAATCTCCCGAGGCCGCCTCCGCTCTGGCGTCCGCGCTCTCCTCGGACCCGTCCTCTGCTGAGTCCCGACCGAAGATGCGGGACAGGAAACCGGCGATACCGGGACTGTCCGGCTCCGTTTCGCCGGACTCGCGCTCCGAATCACCGGAACGCCCGTCGGAACTGTCGCTCATGTCTCCTGACCGAAACCCGCGCCCGAGGGGCGCTCCTGATCCCCATATGGGTTGGCGACCCCCAGTCTGGCAAGTATTTTCATCTCCAGCGCCTCCATCGCCTCCGCCTCGGCCGTCTCCTCGTGGTCGTGGCCGAGAAGATGCAGCACCGCATGCGCCACCAGATGCGCGGCGTGATCGCCGAGCGTCACCCCCGCGGCCTCCGCCTCGGCCGCGCAGGTCTCGAAGGCCAGCGCGGCGTCGCCGAGCGCGACGATGTCGGGCGTCTCCGGCGGCGCGCCGGGTACGGCAGCGGCGGGCCAGGACAGAACGTTGGTCGGCGCGGGCCTGCCCCGGAAGGCGGCGTTGAGCGCGGCGATGCGCGCGTCGTTGCAGGCGAGCAGGCCGATCTCGTATCCCTCCGGGTCGCGGCCAGTCTCCACGAGGGCTGCGCGCGCGGCGCGTTCGGCGATCCGCGCCAGTCCCGCCTTGCGCCAGCGCGGCTCCTCGAAGACGATCTCGACCAGCCGGCGCCGCGGCTCAGGCATCGACGGGGCGGGCGGCCTCGTAGGCGCGGATGATGCGCGCCACCAGCGGATGGCGCACCACGTCCTCGGCGGTGAAGCGCGAAAAGCCGACGCCCGGCACGTCGCGCAGCACCCGCTCGGCCTCGATCAGCCCCGACATCACCCCGCGCGGCAGGTCGATCTGGGTCACGTCGCCGGTGATCGCCATGCGGCTGCCCTCGCCGAGCCGGGTGAGGAACATCTTCATCTGCATGGTCGTGGCGTTCTGCGCCTCGTCGAGCACCACGTAGGCGTTCGCGAGCGTGCGCCCGCGCATGAACGCCAGCGGGGCTATCTCGATCTGGCGCTCCTCGATCAGCTTCTGCACCTGCTTGGCGGGAAAGAAGTCGTTGAGCGCGTCATAGAGCGGCTGCATGTAGGGATCGACCTTGTCCTTCATGTCGCCGGGCAAGAAGCCCAGCCGCTCGCCGGCCTCGACCGCCGGGCGCGACAGGATGATCCGGTCGACCTCGCCCTCGATGAACATCGCCACCGCCGCGGCGACGGCGAGATAGGTCTTGCCGGTGCCCGCTGGCCCCAGCCCGAACACCAGTTCATGCTGGAAGAGATTGCGCACATAGGTCTTCTGCGCGGTGGTCCGCGGCTCGACGATCTTGCGCCGCGTGCGGATCTCGAGCGGCGCGCTCCCGAACATGTCGAGCTGCGGATCGGCGGCGCGCGGCCGGGCCGGCGCCCCGGGCCCCATGCGCAGCGCCGCGTCGACGTCCGGAGGCGTCACCTCCCGGCCCTGCTCGAGCCGGGCGTAGAGCCCGCGCAGCACCGCCTCCGCCGCGGCGCGGCCCTGGGCCGCCCCGAACAGCGAGAGCAGGTTGCCGCGCCGATGGATCTGGACGCCGGTGCGCTCCTCGATCTGCACCAGATGCCGGTCGAGTTCGCCGCAAAGGCCTATCAGAAGCCGGTTGTCGGGAAACTGGAGAACGCTTTCGGAAAGATCATCCGTGCCCGGAGCGGGACTTTGGGCGTTGATCGCCAATGGACCTCCGGCGACTGGGGTGCGCGGTCGTGGATACACTGCCCCAGCGCCTGAAGCCGCGCAAGCGTCTTGACGGATCACGCCGCCGCGGGCTTCCGCCGGCCGCACACCGCCTTGCAGACCCGCGGCCCCTGTCCCGGCCAGTGCGTCTCCAGCAGCTTCATGAACGCGCCGTACCCCGAGACCGCCTGCCAGAACCCGGACGCCTCGATGTTCAGGATCGACATGTCGAAAGCCCTCGAAGATCGCCGCGGCGTCGCTCTCCGCGCCCCCCAACGCCCCATGGCGATGCTTGTAGAAGCGCCCGCCCACATAGCAGCAGGGCAGCAGATCGCCCTCGAAGGTGATGAAGGCAGACTCCGATCGCAGCGCGTCGCACTCGATGTGGACCTCGGCCGTCGCCACGTCGCCCGGCGCCAGTTCGCGCAGCCCGGTGAGCTTGGGCGCCAGCGCGCCGCGCGCCGGCTCGAGCGTCGCCTCGGCGCCGCGGTGCGTGTAGTGGTGCGCCTTGCGGCCATCGAAGCGGTCCGAGGGATAGGCGCGGAATCCGGCGAAGCCGCGCTCGCCGGCCATGCGCCGCGCCGCCTCCACATCGTCCTAGTTATGCGCGAAGACGATCATGCGCCATTCCGCGACGCCGCCCTCGTCGATGAACGCAGCCAGATTGGCCAGAACCCGGCCGAGGTCGGTGCCGACCCGGTAGCGCGCATGGCTCTCCGGCGTCACCCCGTCGATGCCGGCGATCACCCGGAACCGCCTGCCCTGCGTCGCCCGCGCCAGCGCGCGCCACCAATCCTCGGTGCGGACGCCGGCGTTGGTGTGCAGCGCCAGCCAGAGCCCCGGATTGGCCTCGTAGCAGTAGCGCACTATGTCGAACAGGTCGCGCACCACCGCCGGATCGCCGAAGTTGCCGCAGAAATACGCCGACTCCAGCTTGGCGAGGAACGCCCGCGGGCTCAGCCGCTCGAACCGCTCCAGCGTGCAGGCGTCCCGCGCCAGCCAGTCGTGCGGGCGGCAGGTCGCGGACTCTGTCCGCGCGCATTGCGGGCAGCGGGCGTTGCACAGATCGGTGAGCTCGTAGTGGACGCTGCGGATCCGCATGATGGCTCCCTCCCCGGCCGCGCCACCCTCGCGGGTGGACGCCCGATGATCGGCCAGCGCCCGCGCCCGCGCAAGCGCCTCGCCGGACCCCGCGTTCCCCCTGAGCGGTCGAGGATGAGGGTTAACGCGAATTATTGAAGATTAACTCATTTTATTTCAATTACTTGATCAGAATTGCACGCGTGTTACGCGCCCCGTAACACACCCCCGGCCTCCGTCGCGTTCAGGCCGCCACCGGCCGCTTGCGCCCGCAGACGGTCTTGCAGACCACCGGCTGGCGGGCTTCCCAGAATGGCCGCAGGTGCTCGATGAAGTCCTCGTAGGCCGCGCGGGCCGCCGGATATCCGGCCGCCCCGACGTTGAGCCTGCGCGGGTCGAAAGCCCTCGAAGATCGCCGCGGCGTCGCTCTCCGCGCCCCCCAAGGCCCCGTGGCGATGCTTGTAGAAGCGCCCGCCCACATAGCAGCAGGGCAGCAGATCGCCCTCGAAGGCGATGGAGGCCGACTTCGATCGCAGCGCGTCGATCGCGAGCAGGGCAAACCCGGTCGGCATGCCGGCGACATCGAATTCGAAGGCCGCAGTCTGGCAGGTCATGCGGGGCATCCGGATGCAGGCGGTATCCCCGGGGTAGTCAGCTATGCACGGCGCGGGCCTGCAGGAAAAACCGGGCGTTCGTTGGGCGGTCAGCCGTCCGTGCGGATCTTGGCGTTCGGCGGGTCGTAGGGGCTGTCTTCGGTCACCTCGCAATCCCAGAGGCGGCCTTGCATCTTCACCTTCAATTTCGTGCCGGGGGCGGCGAGGGCGGGCTTGACGTAGCCCATGCCGATCGATTTGCCGAAGGCCACCGAATAGCCGCCGGAAGTGAGGCGGCCGACCTTGGTGTCGCCGTCATAGAGGGCCTCGCGGCCCCAGGGGTCGGCATCTTCGGGGCCGTTGACCAGGAGCGTCACGCATTGGCTGCGGATGCCGGTGGCTTCCATCGCCGTCTTGCCGTGGAAGTCCTTGGCGAGGTCGACGAAGCGGTCGAGGCCGGCCTCGAGCGGCGTCGCGTCGCGCCCCAATTCGGTGCCGAAGGCGCGGTAGGATTTCTCCTGGCGGAGCCAGTTCTGGGCGCGGGCGCCGACGGGTTTGAGACCGAGCGGTTCGCCGGCTTCCATCAGGCGGTCGAAGAGGTAGTTCTGCATCTCGATCGGGTGATGGAGCTCCCAGCCGAGTTCGCCTGTGTAGGCGACGCGGAGCGCGTTTACGGGGCACATCAGGAGTTCGATGCGCCGCGCCGAGAGCCAGGGGAAGCGCTTGTTGGAGAGCGCGGTGGCAGGGTCGGGGTCGCGGATGAGTTTCGACAGCAGCGCGCGGGAATTGGGGCCGGCGAGGGCGAAGACGCCGTGCTGGGTGGTGACGTCGTGGATCTCGACGCGGCCGAAATCGGGGGTTTTGTCCTCGGCGGCCTCGCGCAGGAAGTCGGCGTCGTAGGCGGTCCAGGCGCCGGCGGAGACGAGGTAGTAGGCGTGCTCGGACTGGCGCTGGATGGTGTATTCGGTGCGCGTGGTGCCGGTTTCGGTGAGCGCGTAGGTGAGGTTGATGCGGCCCACTTTCGGCAGCTTGTTGGTGGTGAACCAGTCGAGGAAGGCGGTGGCGCCCGGGCCGGAGACGCTGTGCTTGGTGAAGGCGGAGGCGTCGATCAGGCCGACATTCTCGCGGATCGCTTTCGCCTCCTCCACCGCATATTGCCACCAGCCGCCGCGGCGGAAGGAGCGGGCGTCGTGGTCGAAATCCTCCGGCGCGTCGAGCGGGCCGAAATAGTTCGGGCGCTCGAAGCCGTTGACGACGCCGAACTGGGCGCCGCGGGCCTTCATGCGGTCGTAGCAGGGGGCGGTGCGCAGCGGGCGGCAGGCGGGGCGTTCCTCGTCGGGGTGGTGGAGGATGAAGACGTGGTCGTAGGCCTCCTCGTTCTTGCGCGCGGCGTATTCCGTGGTCATCCAGTCGCCGAAGCGGCGCGGGTCGAGCGACGCCATGTCGATCTCGGCCTCGCCGGTCGTCATCATCTGGGCGAGGTAATGTCCGGTGCCGCCGGCGGCGGTGATGCCGAAGGAGAAGCCTTCGGCGAGCCACATGTTGCGCAGGCCCGGCGCGGGACCGACGAGGGGGTTGCCGTCGGGCGTGTAGCAGATCGGGCCGTTGAAATCGTCCTTGAGGCCGCAGGTTTCCGAGGACGGGATGCGGTGGATGAAGGACATGTATTCCGCTTCGATGCGCTCGAGATCGAGCGGGAAGAGGTCGGCGCGGAAGCTGTCGGGGACGGCGTATTCGAATCGGGCGGGGGCGTTTTTCTCGTAGGGGCCGAGGATCCAGCCGCCGCGCTCCTCCCGCACGTACCATTTGGCGTCGGCGTCGCGCAGGACCGGGTGTTCGCCGTGGGTCTTGCGGTAGTCCTGGAGCGCGGGGTCGGGTTCGGTGACGATGAACTGGTGCTCGACGGGGATGGCGGGGATCTTGAGGCTCAGCAGCCCGGCGGTGCGCTGGGCGTGGTTGCCGGTGGCGGTGACGACGTGCTCGGCGGTGATCTGGAAGGTCTCCTCGCCGGGGACGAGGTTGCCGCCCTTCTCGATCATCTTGCGTCCCGAGACGATCCATTCGGAGCCGGTCCACTCATAGGCATCGACCTGCATGCGGCGGACGATCTCGACGCCCATCTGGCGCGCGCCCTTGGCCATGGCCTGGGTGACGTCAGCCGGATTGATGTAGCCGTCCGTGGGGTGGAAGAGCGCGCCGATCAGGTCCTCGGTGCGCACGAGCGGCCAGCGCGCCTTGATCTCGGCGGGGGTGAGCCATTCGTAGGGGACGCCGACCGTCTCGGCGGTCGTGGCATAGAGCTGGTATTCGTCCATGCGCGCCTGCGTCTGGGCCATGCGCAGGTTGCCGACGACGGAGAAGCCGGCGTTGAGGCCGGTCTCGGCCTCGAGCGTCTTGTATAGCTTCACCGAATGGTCGTGGATGTGGGAGGTGGCATAGCCCATGTTGAAGAGCGGCAAGAGGCCCGCGGCGTGCCATGTGGAGCCGGAGGTGAGCTCGTCGCGCTCGAGCAGCACCGTGTCGGTCCAGCCGGCCTTGGCCAAGGCATAGGCGATGCCAGCGCCGACGGCGCCCCCGCCCACCACCACCGCGCGAACATGGCTTCTCATGGCACCCTCCCGAGTCGTCGCGCCGCCACCTTCGCGCGGCTACGCGCGACCGGACAGGGAGCAGCCGACTTTCCTTGGGCGGAATCCGACAGGCGCACCGGTGCCTGGGCTCAGGCTCCGGGGCGCTTCTTTGGGCGATCCTGCTCCTTGGGGCGTTTGCCCGGACGTGCCTCACCCTCCTCCTCGTCTTCGTCATGCGCCACGTCTTCCTCCGCCGCCGCGGGTTCGATCCCGGTTGAAGGGCGCTTCTGCGGCGGTGCGTCGGTCGCGGCAACCAGCGGCGGCGTGTCGGTGAGCGCGGGCGCGGCGGCGAGAGGTGGCGAAGTGGTTGGGACCAGCGCCGCGGGGATCAGTGCTGGTTCGGACGGCGCGCGCGGCGCCATGGGCGCGGCGGCGTCGCTTGGCGCTTCGGCGCCGGACGGCGTCGCCGCCGGGGCCTCGCCAGAGACCGGAGTGAATGGCGGCCGGGCGGGCGCCTCTTCCATCACCAAGGTGGTCGCCGGCGGGGTTCGCGGATCGGCGAGCCCCGCATCGACCCGCTCGAAGACATCGCCCACGCCGCTTCCGACCGCGACAAGCGCGCCGGCGGCCGCGACGGCGACGAGCGCGCCGAGCAGGCCGTATTCGACCGAGGTGGCGCCAGCGGCGTCGGCGGCGAGGCGATGCAGGGGTCGTCGGGGCATTGCGGGCTCTCCTCGCGGCGGTCAGGGATCCGACCCGGTAGAGCGCAACATGCCTAACAAACCCTTGCGGTCTCTTCCGCGTCCGCGCAACGGCGCTATATCGAGGACAGGTAAACGGAGAGACACAGAATGAACCCGCTGAGCGCCGCCTGGGACACGCCCTTCGAGCTTCCGCCGTTCGCGGTGATCCGAACCGAACACTTCGCGCCGGCCTTCAAGGCGGCGATGGCTTCGGCGCGGGCGAACGTCGACGCGATCGCGGGCGACCCCGCAGCGCCGGACTTCGCCAACACCATAGAGGCGATGGAGCGGGCGGAGAAGGACCTCGACCGGGTGGCGGCGGTGTTCTTCAATCTCGCAGGCGCGCGCACCAGCGACGAGATCGAGGCGCTCCAGCGCGAGTTGAGCCCGAAGCTCTCGGCGCATCATTCCGAGACAATGCTGAACGCGCGGCTCTTCGCGCGCATCGACGCGCTGATGGCGCAGGTCGACGGGCTGGGGCTGAGCAACGAGCAGCGCCGGGTGCTGGCGCTCTACCACCGCATGTTCGTGCGCTCGGGCGCGCGGCTTGAGGGCGCGGACCGGGCGCGGCTCAAGGAGATCATGAGCCGGCTCGCGAGTCTGGGCACGCAGTTCGGCCAGAACGTGCTCGCCGACGAGAAGGCCTGGTCGATGCCGCTGGGCAAAGACGATCTGGCGGGGCTGCCGGCGGACCTAGTCGCCGCGATGGCGGAGGCGGCGCGCGAACGCGGGCTCGAGGGGCATGTGGTGACACTGTCGCGAAGCGTGATCGTGCCGTTTCTGCAGTCGAGCCCGCGCCGAGACCTTCGCGCTAAGGCCTATCGCGCCTGGACCGCGCGGGGCGAGAACTGCGGGGAGACCGACAACCGGGAGATCATGGCCGAGATCCTTGCGCTGCGCGCGGAGCGGGCGCGGCTGCTCGGCTACGAGAGCTTCGCGGCGTTCAAGCTCGAGACCGAGATGGCCAAGGATCCCGAGACGGTGCGCGACCTGCTGATGGCGGTCTGGGCTCCGGCGAGGGCTCGGGCGAGCGAGGACGCGGAGGCGCTGGCGAAGCTGATGCGGGCCGACGGCGTCAACGAACCCTTCGAAGCCTGGGACTGGCGCTACTATTCGGCGATCCGGCGAAGGCGTGAGCACGATCTCGACGAGGTCGAAATCAAGGGGTATTTTGAACTCGATAACATGATCGAGGCTGCGTTCGACGTGGCCGGTCGGCTGTTCGGGCTCGACTTCTTCCCACTCGCAGTGCCGCTCTATCACTCGGACGCGCGCGCCTGGGAGGTGCGGCGCGGCGACCGGCATATGGGCGTCTTCATCGGGGACTACTTCGCCCGCGCTTCGAAGCGGTCGGGCGCCTGGTGCTCGAGCTTCCGCAGCCAGTCAAAGCTCGACGGCGAGGTGCGGCCGGTCGCGGTCAACGTCTGCAACTTCGCCAAGCCGCCGAGGGGCGAGCCAGCGTTGTTGACCTTCGACGACGCGCGCACGCTCTTTCACGAATTCGGTCACGCCCTTCACGTCATGTTGTCGGACGTCACCTACGGTTTCATTTCCGGCACCTCGGTGGCACGGGACTTCGTAGAGCTTCCCAGCCAGCTCTACGAGCACTGGCTGGAGACGGCGGAGGTGCTCGGCGCGCACGCCTGCCACCACCGGACCGGCGAGGCCCTGCCCGCGGCGACGCTCGAGCGGCTGCTGGCTGCGCGCAACTACGACCAGGGCTTCGCGACGGTCGAATACG
Organism: uncultured Alphaproteobacteria bacterium; assembly: GCA_963700835.1. Lineage (GTDB taxonomy): Bacteria > Pseudomonadota > Alphaproteobacteria > Rhodobacterales > Rhodobacteraceae > Amaricoccus. The sequence goes on along the minus strand of CAVOZD010000003.1, from coordinate 34,178 downwards.
TCGCGTCGGCGCTCGTCGATCTCGACATGCACGACGGGCCGTCGCCGGTGGATCCCATGGCCGCGCAGGCGGCGACGCTCGAAGCGCTCGGCATGCCGCGCGCCATCGCCATGCGCCACGCCGGGCCGCATTTTCAGCACGTCTTCGCCGGCGACGGGTATTCGTCGGGGTATTACTCCTACATGTGGTCGGAGGTACTTGACGCCGACGCCTTCGCCGCCTTCCGCGAGACTGGCGACGTTTTTGACGCGGAAACAGCAAGGCGGCTTGAGCGGGACATCTACGCAGCGGGCGGGTCGCGAGAGGCGTCCGATCTCTATCGGTCCTTCCGCGGGCGCCTTCCTGGCGTGGAGGCCCTGCTGGCTCAGCGCGGCTTTGCAGCGGCCTGAGGCCAGCCACAAGGGGCGTCGAGTTCATCTCGGCGGATTGTCGCCGATGAATGTCCCTGAACCTTTTTTGTACGGTTGGACTGGACGATTTCGGTGCGAACGGGCCGCCTATGCCGCATGCAATGACGTTGATCCACCTGCGTCTTCTTGAGTCACGCATGCGTGATGAAATTTTTTTCGAATTATCCTATGGACCCGACTTCAAAAGTCATAGTAAAGTAAGTAACTCAGTCCCGACGAAATTGGCGTGCGCACAGAACGGCCATGCCCTGCAAGTAGAGCGGCCTGCTGGCCCCTAGAGGGGTTGCGGGCAAGAACGGTCAGAAAGAAACCATATGTCTGAAGAAATGACGATCGAGCGCGGCGAGCTTCTGGCGCTGACATCTGAGATCGTGTCGGCGCACCTCGCCAACAACAGCGTCGTACAGGCGGACGTGCCAGAGCTGATTCAGTCGGTGTTCTTCAAGCTGAGCGAACTGGCCAGCGGCGAGGAAAACGCGGCGATCGAGTTGACGCCGGCCGTGCCGATCAAGAAGTCAGTCACCGACGACTACATCATCTGCCTTGAGGACGGGAAGAAGCTGAAGATGCTCAAGCGGCATCTGATGACCGCCTACGGGATGACGCCGGAGGACTACCGGGCGAAGTGGGGCTTGAAGGCCGACTATCCGATGGTTGCGCCAAACTATGCGTTGAAGCGTCAGGAACTGGCCAAGAAGATCGGCCTCGGCCGCAAGCCCCGCCCGAAGAAGTAGCGCCTCGGTTGCGCGCCGCCTGGTGGGCGGCTAGACGGGCGTGCGGCCGCAGGGTTCGCATGCCCTTTTCGTTTGGCGAGACGCGATGCGGGATTCCATGAAGAAGGTGTTCATCAGGACCTACGGGTGCCAGATGAACGTCTACGACAGCGAGCGCATGGCGACGGCGCTCGGGGCACATGGCTATGCGCCGACCGCCGCGCCGGACGAGGCCGATCTGATCCTCCTCAACACCTGTCACATCCGCGAGAAGGCGGCCGAGAAGGTCTATTCCGATCTCGGGCGGCTACGGCCGCTCAAGCAGGGACGGCCCGGGCTTCGGATCGGCGTCACGGGATGCGTCGCGCAGGCGGAGGGCGCGGAGATCCTCGCGCGGTCCGATCTTGTCGATCTGGTCGTGGGGCCGCAGGCCTATCACCGGTTGCCAGCTCTTCTCGAGGCGGCCGACGGCGGCGCCCGTCCGGTGGACACCGAGTTTCCTGCCGAAGACAAGTTCGATCACCTGCCCCAGGACCGCGCCCGGCGCAGCGGGCCGACCGCCTTCCTGACCGTGCAGGAGGGCTGCGACAAGTTCTGCGCCTTCTGCGTAGTCCCCTACACCCGAGGCTCGGAGGTCTCGCGGCCGGCTGCGCGCATCGAGGCGGAGGCGCTCGATCTGGCGGCGCGCGGGGCGGTTGAGATCACGCTGCTTGGCCAGAACGTCAACGCCTACCGCGACGGGGAGGGCGTCACGCTCGCGGGGCTGATCCGCAGGCTCGCCCGGATCGAGGGGCTCGGGCGGCTGCGCTACACGACCTCCCATCCCTGCGACATGACGGACGAGTTGATTGCCGCCCACGCGGACGAACCCAAGCTCATGCCCTTCCTGCATCTGCCGGTGCAGTCGGGCAGCGACCGGGTGCTCAAGGGGATGAACCGCAGGCACACGGCGGCGGACTACCTCGCGCTGATCGGGCGCATCCGCGCCGCCCGGCCGGACATCGCCATCTCGGGCGACTTCATCGTCGGCTTTCCCGGCGAGACCGAGGCGGATTTCGCCGAGACGCTGGCTCTGGTCTCCGAGGTCAGGCATGCGCAGGCGTTCTCTTTCGCCTATTCGCCGCGGCCCGGCACGCCGGCGGCGGGGCGCGACGACGTGCCCGCCGAGATTAAGGCCGAGCGGCTGCAACGGCTGCAGGCGCTCCTGACCGCGCAGCAGCAGGCGTTCCAGCGGTCGATGGTCGGGCGCGTCCTTCCGGTGCTGCTGGAGAAGCCGGGCCGAAAGCCGGGACAGATGGCCGGCAAGTCCCCGCATCTCAACGCGGTGCATCTCGAGGCGGACGCAGCCCTGACAGGTCGGATCGTCGACGTTGGCATCCTCGGGGCGGAAGCGAATTCGCTCTCCGGCGCGCTTGTGGAGCGGGAGCGGGTCTAGCGGCGCGCTGCCAACGCTCCGTCGGGTCTGGTTCCGCGCACCCGGTCTGCTAGTCTGCAGTTCCAGGTTCGCCGGACGGGGGAAGGCCGCCGATGCGCATCAGGCGCGTGCACTACGACCTGACCGATCTCTGCAACGCCGGCTGCCCGCAATGCGCGCGCACCGATCCGGCGGGCTGCATGCCGAAGCCCTGGCTGAAGCAGCAGGCGTGTTCGCTGGAGGACTTCCGCCGGTTCAGCCCGCCGCAGCTGCTCAAGGAGATCGAGTTCGCGTATTTCTGCGGCAACTTCGGCGACCCGGCGGTGGCGCCGGAGATGCTCGAGATCCTCGCCTACTGCTGGGAGGCGAACCCGGACCTGCGGATGCGGCTGTACAGCAACTGCTCGGTGCGATCGGTGGCGTGGTGGCGCGCGCTCGGCGCGCTGGCGCGGGGCAGGGCCTTCCGGCTGATCGCGGCGATCGACGGGGCGAGCCAGGAGACCAACCGACGCTACCGGGTCCGCACCGACTTCGACCGGATCATGGAGAACGCCGGAGCCTTCATCGCCGCAGGCGGCGAGGCGGAATGGTGGATGCTGGTGTTCCGGCACAACGAGCACGAGACGGCAGCGGCGGAGGCGCTGGCGGCGGCGCGGGGCTTCGTGAACTTCCGGGCCTATCCGTCGAACCGCTTCGGCGGGCTCAAGGCGCTCACCTACAGCCACCGGGGCGAGGAATTCACGCTCGAGCCGCCCACGGCGCGGCATCCGCCGAAATCGGCAACCACCCATAGCCTCGACGGCGAGAAGCCCCCCGAGACCGAGGTGGTGATCGAGTGTGAGGCGCTGCGCACCTCGGAGGCCTTCGTGGATTTCCTCGGCTACCTCTCGCCGTGCTGTCACATCGGGCGGAGGATCTACATGCGCGAACAGGGGGCCTTCGCGGGCCCCGACGACTGGATGGCCGGCGTCTTCGAAGGGTTCGACCCGCGCAGACTCAACGTCGGGGCGGTCGGATATCCGGCGGCGCGCGCGGCCTACGAGGACTTCATCGAGCACCTGCGGCCGTTCTGGCAAGCCCGCCAACCGGTGGTCTGCAAGACCGTCTGCGGGCGCAAACGGCCGGTGGCGGCCTGAGCGCGCCGCCGGCCGAGGGTGTGTTACGGGGCGTGTAACACGCGTGCAATTCCGGTCAAGTTATTGAAACTGAAGGCGTTAATCTTCAATAATCTGCGTTAACCCGTCCGGCGGGCGCGCCGGGGCCGCGAGGGATCCGGCAGGGCGCTTGCGCGGGCACGGGCCGGAGCGCGGTGGCCATCGTGCGGATCCGCAGAGTCCCCAGCGATCTCTGCTAAGCCTGCATGCTTGAGCGGTTAGAGCGGCTGAGCCCGCGGGCGTCCTCGGCGGGGCGTGCTGGCGGAACTCTGCGGCAACTTCGGCGATCCGGCGGTGGTGCGCGACCTGATCGACATCGTGCGCTACTGCTTCGAGGGCAATTCGGGCTCTGGCTCGCGCTGCACGCCAACGCCGGCGTCCGCGGCGAGGCGTGGTGGCGCGCGCTGGGCCGGGCGGCGCGGCGCATGGCCGGCGAGCGCGGCTTCGCCGTATTCCGCGCCTGTCCCTCGGACCGCTTCGATGGCCGCAAGGCGCACCGCTACACGCACTGCGGCGTCGAGGCGACGCTCGAGCCGGCGCGCGGCGCGCTGGCGCCGAAGCTCACGGGCTGAGCGAACTGGCGCCGGGCGACGTGGCGACGGCCAAGGTCTGCATCGACCTTGCTGCCGCTGGACCATCAGGTCCGACGCGAGGAGACCGAGAGAGGCAACGCCGTCGTCGTCTTCACCTGTTCGTTCTCCTGGCTGCTTCTGCTGCCATTGAACTACGCCACGCCGGCGGGGCGCGACTGCGCCGATGGCGTCGCCACGAACGAGCAGATGCCGTCCGGACCAGATCTCGGACTGTCGTGGCTTCTGCTTCTGCTCGGCCCGAACGCGGTCCTGCGGACCTACGGCCCCAATCGTGAAGTTTTCCTCGAGGCGCGCTACGTCATCGTCGGCATGACCTCGGCGCCGGGCCCGATCCTTGTCGTCGCTTGCAGTCTTGCAACGCGCTCGACCTGCATGAGGCCCGCGTGCGGTCCGATCCGGACGCTGCGCGCAGCTCGGTCGCCGGGCTGCCCGACGAGATCTGGCTCGACCTGGCCTTCACTCTCGCGGCCATGCCGGGCGTGTTCCTGGTCGCCGCACTGGGACAAGACCTTGACCTTCCCCGGAAGGCGCCGATCCTAATCGCGAGGCTCGTGCTCGGCTTCACCGTGGCCGCCACGATCCGGAGCGCCGTGGGTGGATGCCCCTGCGCCCGAAATCCCCTCACCGGCAACGCCTTCGAGCGGCTGGCGCCGGTCCTCACCGCCCTCGCCACTCTCACCCTCGCCGCCGCCGCCCAGTCGGGCCGCCCCGCCCCCGCCAGGAAGGCCTGAGCCCCCGCCGCGCCGGCCCCGGCGCGGCAGCGGAGCCCCGGCTCAGAGCCCATACTGCTCCCGCGCCAGATCGCCGATCCCGGCCGCATCGAGCCGCGACAGCGGTGCGAGAAACGTCACCTGCACCACACCGGGCGCCCGGCCGATCTCGATCGCGCCGTTGACCGTCGCGCGGTTGCGCACCTCCGGCACGCTCATGCCGAGCAAGGCCGCCGCCCGCTCGAGACCGTTCAGGATCGCGTCGTTCATGTTCGCCGCCGTTCCGATCACCGAAACCGGCGCGCTCTCCTCGATCGCCTCCACGCCCCAGGCCTGCGCCAGCCGCGCCGCCTTCGCCCGCTCGGCCGCCGAGAACGGCCGCGCCAGGGGCGGCAGGTCCTCCAGGAGCGGAAACAGCACCGGCCCGTCGATCGGCCAGCTTTCCATCACCGAGACCTGCAAGGTCACGCTTCCGGCCACGTCCATGGTGTGCCCGGCGATCTCGCCGTCCCCCTGCGCCGCATGCATGTCACCCATGTAGACCCCGGCGCCGCGCACCTTCACCGGCGCCACCAGGATCGCGCCGGGCCGCACCGCGTCGATATCCATGTGCCCGTCGGTCTTGTGCGCGGCGAGCTGCTCCGCCGTCAGCCCGTAGGCATGGGGCGCGCCCACCAGAAACGCCCCGAAATCCCCGGCATTGTGGCTGTCGGGCATCGGCATCGACGGGCACGTCCCGAGCTGCCCCAGAAACGGCCGCATCCGCACCATCACGCCGGCCATGTCCGAGGGCGCATAGGTCAGGATCGAATGCTGCGCCGAGGCGTCGGGCAGCGCGGCGTAATGCTTGGCCTCATGCCCGATCTTCTCCGCGGCGGCCTTGGGCATCGTCAGCCCCACCGCGCGGGTCTCGTCGAACACCACCGTATAGCCGTGCACGATTTCGAACGGCTTCACCGCATTGCCGCAGACATCGCAGCGCACCGCATCCTGCCCGATCCCCTCCACATGGGTCTCCGGCCAGACCGTGTCGCAGGTCGGACAGCGCCCGGCCACATAGGGATCCCCCAGGCAGAACCCCTCGGGCGAGCTGTCATGCCCGCTGGCGGTGGCGATCGAGGTCACCGTCACGTCGCGGATGCGGATCACCACCGCCCCGCCCGGCTCCGCACCCTCCACGAACACCGGCCGGGTCACCTCGTGGCCGCCACGCAGGGCCGGCGTGATCATCGGCCCCCAGCAGCCCGGCGCGGTGTTGGCGATGATCGTGCCGCCATCCTCCACCGGCCCGAGCATCGGCGCGCTTGGGTCGAGCACGCTGTTGGTGAACCCCTCCACCACGACGCTGCGCCGCGCCGTCGTCCCTGCCGGCCTGTCCTCGGGCATGATCCCGTCCTCCCCTGATCACCGCGCCGCCCAACCGCAGGCGCGTTCCGGTTCAAGGTAGCCGAATTGGCGCATCCAGCAAGCGGCCAGGGAACCCGCCCGCGCCGCCGGCGTTGGTGGTCCGAAAGGAGCACAATCATGGACAGACTGAGCATCGTGCTCACCCTGACGACCGGCGCCGTCCTCACCGGCGGCCTGGTGATCGTCGCCTTCACCTTCGGCTTCTACGGCTGGCCGGCGATCCTCGGCGCGGCGGTGATCGGCTTCGGCGCCTCCTGGCCGGTGGCGCTGATGATCTCGCGCCGCATCAAGCGCCAGGACCCGGGCTGGGACGAGACCCGCATCGAGCGCACCGACAACGTGCCCCGCCCGGGCGCCCCGGAAGTCTGAGCCGCGGGGCTCGCGCGCAACCTGACAACCTTGGCTGGCGAGTCTTGCCGCCCGCCACTGCGCGCCACCCGTTCGGGTGCGCTCACAGTGATCGCTTTGCACGCATCGAATCGAATCAAGATGTTGTCCGTTTTCCCGGCGAAGCACCTTCCACTTGGCCCTGTATGGCCGCTGCGCTAGGGTGCGGCGAAGTCATCGGAAGGATCCACCATGCGCCGGACCGCCCTCGCCACGCTCGCCCTCGTCATCGTCACGGCCCCGCTCGCGGCGCAGACCCTCGACCGCATCCGCGAGTTGGGCGAGATCCGGCTTGGGGTGCGCGAGGACGCCGCGCCCATGTCCTTCATCGACGACGACGGCGCCGCGAAAGGCTATTCGGTCGACGTTTGCAACCGGGTGACGGCCCTGCTGGCGCCTGCGCTCGGGGTCGACGAGATCACGCCGGTCTACGTGACGGTCACCTCCGAGGAGCGGTTCGATGCGGTCGCAAACGGCGAGATCGATCTTCTCTGCGGCGCTGCAACCGTGACGCTCGACCGCCGCGAAATCGTCGACTTTTCGCTGCCGATCTTCATCGACGGCGCAGCGGTGCTGATCCCACGCGGCGGCGATCCGAACTTCTCGGCGCTATCGGGAAGCAAGATCGGCGTGCGTGCGGGCACCACCACCGAAACGGTGCTCGACAATTCCATCGCCGCGGCCGGCATGGAGGCCGAAGTGGTGCGCTTCGACGACCACGAGGCCGGGCTTGCGGCGATCGAGGCCGGCGAGATCGATGCCTATTTCGGCGACCAGTCGATCCTCTTCGGCCTGCTGTTCTCGAGCGCCAACCCCGAGTCCCTGTCGATCTCGGACAACACTCTCACGGTGGAGAAGCAGGCGCTGGCGCTCGCCCGCGGCGACTCAGACTTCCGCCTCGCCGTCGACCGGGCGATCAGCGAGCTGTATCTCGGCGGCGCGATGGCGGAGGTCTTCAAGACCAACCTACCCGGAGCCACGCCCGGCCGCGCGCTCGAGGCGCTGTTCCTGATCGCGCCCGACCTTCCCTGATCCGTCAGGCTCCGGCGCGCAGCGTCTCGGCGAAGAAGCCCGGATCGACATTGCCGCCGGAGGCCACCGCGACCACCGCATCCCCCTCGATCTCCGAGGCCCGGAACAGCGCCGCGGCGAGGGCGACAGCGCCGCCAGGCTCCAGCACGATGCGCAGATGCGCAAAGGCGAGCCGCATCGCCGCGCGCGCCTCATCGTCGCTGACCGCGAGCCCCGGCCCGGCGAGGCGGCGCAGCGTCGGGAAGGTGAGCGCGCCCACTTGCGGCGTCAGGATCGCGTCGCAGATCGACCCGCTTGCCGCGGCGTTGCCGAGCCGCTCGCCCGCCGCGAGCGAGCGCGCCACGTCGTCGAAGCCCTCGGGCTCGACGGTGCGCACCCGAAGCGCCGGCGCCTCGGCCTCAAGCGCCAGCGCGACGCCGGCGCTGAGCCCGCCGCCGCCACAGCAGACCAGAACGTCCGCAGCCACGACGCCGGCCGCCGCCGCCTGTTCGGCGATCTCGAGCCCGACCGATCCCTGGCCCGCGATCACCTCGGGGTCATCGAAGGGTGGAACCAGTGTGAGACCCCGCAAGGCGGCGAGTTCCGCGCCTAGCGCATCGCGGTCCTGAAACCCGCGCTCGTAGAGCACGACCTCCGCGCCGAGCGCCCGGGTCCCGGCGATCTTGGTGACCGGCGCGTCCGAGGGCATCAGGATGACCGCCGGCGCGCCGAGCGCCGCCGCCGCACGGGCGAGGCCCTGCGCATGGTTTCCCGAGGAGTAGCCCAGCACACCCCGCGCCCGGGCCTCGCGCGACAGCGCCGAGACGGCCGCCCATCCGCCGCGCGCCTTGAACGAGCCGGTGACCTGAAGGCTCTCGGCCTTGACAAGCACCCGGCGACCGGCGCGGGCGTCGATCTCGGGGGCGGACAGCATCGGCGTGCGGCGGACGTTGCCTCGAATGCGCTCCGCCGCAGCTCGGATGCGCGCGATGTCGCTCAAGACCCGACCCGGGCAAGCAGCGTCTCAAGGACCGCCATGCTCTCCGGTTCGTCCAGGAACGGCAGATGGCCGCGGTCAGGAACTTCCGCGCAGATCATGTCCGGCCGCCGCGCCTGCATCCGCGCCATGGTGGTCGCGCTGAGCAGGTTGGAGTTCGCCCCGCGCAGCAGCGCCAGCGGCAGGCCCTCCAGGGCGTCGAAGTACGGCCACATGTCCGGCGCGGGCTGCGCCGATCCGACCTCGACGGCGTCTCGGAGCCGCGGGTCGTAGTCGAGCGCCGGCGTTCCGTCCGGTCCTTCGCGGAACCAGCGACGCGCCAGCTCGAGCCAACGCACGTCGTCAACCGTCGGGAAATCCTCGCCCATCCGGGCGCGCAGCGCGGTCGCGACCGCCTCAAAGCTTGGGAGCTGTGGCGGTCGTCCAAGATAGCCCATGATGACCTCGAGACCTTCGGGGTCGATCTCCGGACCGATATCCACCAGCATCGCCCCGGCCATACGGTGCTTCGCCGACGCCGCCATGACCATGGCGATCAGCCCGCCGCGCGACGCGCCGATCACCACCGCCTGAGGGATCCCCAGATGGTCGAGCAGCTCGAGCGCGTCGCGGGTCTCCACCGCGACGCTGTAGTTGCGGAACTCCGGGTCGCGGTCGGACGCGCCCCGTCCCCGGGGCGTCAGACGGATCAGCCGTCGCCGCGCCGCGATCGCCGCGGCGAGATCGTCGAAGTCGTTGGCGTTGCGCGTCAGGCCCGGCAGGCAGAGCAGCGGCGTTCCGGAACCCGCGTCGAGGTAGGCGAGCGAAAGGCCGTCCGAAGTGGTGAAGCGCTTCATGCCTCGTCGACGAGCCCCGGCACGCCCGAGAGGTCGCGAAGCACGCGGCGCGGCTTCCACGGCAGCCGGTCGACGGGCTCGCCCGCCCGGTTGACCCAGACGGTCTCGAACCCGTAGCCCGCCGCCGCGGCTGCGTCCCAGCCGTTCGAGGACACGAACAGCACCTGATCGGGTCGCGTTCCGAAGGTCTCTCCGACCAGATCGTAGACCGCCCGCGCCGGCTTGAAGACGCCGACCGCCTCCACGCTCAGAACCGCATCGATCAGGTCGCGAAGGCCTGCACTCTCCACCGCGCCGTCGAGCATCGCCGGCGCCCCGTTGGACAGGATCGCCGTCGTCAGCCGGCGCGAGCGCAGCTCTGCGAGCACGGCGGGAACCTCCGGATAGGCGTCGAGTTCCCAGTAGAGGGCCAGCAGCCGCTCGCGCAGTTCCGCATCGTCGAGCCCCGCGGCCTCGAGCGCCCAGTCAAGCCCGTCCTGGGTGACCGTCCAGAAATCGACGTGCGCGCCGGTCACCGCGCGCAGCCAGGAATATTGCAGCTGCTTCAGCCGCCAGTCCCGCGCGATCTCGACCCAGCGTTCCGCGAAGGCCGCCCGGCCCGGCTCGTCCGCCGCCCGGCGCGCCGCCGCCGATACGTCGAAGAGCGTGCCGTAGGCGTCGAAGACGGCCGTCGTGACCGCCGCGCCGCTCACAGGTTCTCCGGCTGCGCCATGCCGGTGATGTGGAAGCCGCCGTCCACGAAGATCACTTCGCCCGTTGTGCAGGCCCCGAGCTCGGAGGCAAGATAGAGTGCGGTTCCGCCCACCGCGTCGAGCGTCGCGTTGGCGCGCAACGGCGCGTTCATCTCCGTGGCCTTGTAGACCTTGCGCGCCCCGGCGATCGCCGCGCCCGCCAGCGTGCGCATGGGTCCCGGCGAGATCGCGTTGACCCGGATGCCCTGCGGCCCGAGGTCGTTGGCGAGATAGCGCACCGCGCTCTCGAGCGCGGCCTTGGCGACGCCCATGACATTGTAGTGCGGCGTCACCCGCTGGGCGCCGAGATAGGTCATCGTCATGATCGACCCGCCCGACGTCATCAACGGCGCCGCGCGGCGGGTGAGATCGACAAGGCTGTAGCAGGAGATGTCGAGCGAATTGAGGAAGTTCGCGCGGCTGGTGTCGAGGAAGCGCCCGTCGAGCTCGGCCTTGTCGGAATAGGCGATGGCGTGCACTAGCACGTCGAGGCCACCCCATTCCGCCTGCACGCGCGCGAAGAGCGCGTCGAGCGAGGCCGGCTCCTGCACGTCCGCGGGCGCCACGAAGCGCGCCCCCAGCGAGTCGGCCAGCGGGATGACGCGGCGACCGAAGCCCTCGCCCTGGTAGGTGAACGCCAGCTCCGCCCCATGCGCGGCCAGAACCCGCGCCACGCCCCATGCGATGGAATGGTCATTGGCGACGCCGAGGATCAGCGCCCGCTTTCCCGCCATGAGTTGTGACGCGGCCATGCCCTCAGTCCGCGTAGCGGCTGAGCGCCAGCGAGGCGTTGGTGCCGCCGAAGCCGAAGCTGTTGCTGAGCACCGTATCGAGCCCGGCGGCGTCGATGCGCTCGAGCGCGATCTCTCCCGGCCTCAACGCCGGATCGAGTTCGGTGACGTTGGCGGACTTCGCGATGAAGTCGTCGCGCAGCATCAGGAGGCAGTAGATCGCCTCCTGCACCCCTGTCGCGCCGAGACTGTGCCCGGTGAGCGACTTGGTGGACGAGATCTTCGGCATCGCCTCCTCGCCGAACACCCGCCGCACCGCCTCAACCTCGGAGACATCGCCAACCGGAGTCGAGGTGCCGTGCGAGTTGATGTAGCTGACCTTGCGGTCGCCGATCGTCGACAGCGCCAGCCGCATCGCGCGCTCGCCGCCCTCGCCGGATGGCGCGACCATGTCGTACCCGTCCGAGGTGGCGCCGTAGCCGGTCACCTCGGCGTAGATCTTCGCGCCGCGCGCCTTCGCGTGCTCGAACTCCTCGAGCACCACCACCCCGCCGCCGCCCGCGATCACGAATCCGTCGCGGGTCGCGTCGTAGGCGCGGCTCGCGGTCTGCGGCGTGTCGTTGTACTTCGAGCTCATCGCGCCCATTGCGTCGAAGAGGCAGGAGAGGGTCCAGTCGAGTTCCTCGCCGCCGCCGGCGAAGATCACGTCCTGCTTGCCCCACTGGATCAGCTCGGTCCCGTTGCCGATGCAATGCGCGCTTGTCGAGCAGGCCGAGGTGATCGAGTAGTTCACCCCCTTGATCTTGAAGGGCGTCGCGAGGCAGGCAGAGTTGGTCGAGGACATGCCGCGGGTGACCATGAACGGGCCCATCCGCTTCGGCGAGCCCTTCTCGATGACGATGCGATGCGCCTCGAACAGGTTCTTGGTCGAGGGCCCGCCCGAGCCCATGATCAGACCGGTGCGCTCGTTGGAAACGTCGCTCTCCTCCAGCCCGCTGTCCTCCAGCGCCTGCTGCATCGCGATATAGTTGTAGGCGGCGCCGTCGCCCATGAAGCGCAGCTGTCGCTTGTCGATATGGGCGGCGACGTCGATGTCGGGCTTGCCGTGGATCTGGCTGCGGAACCCGTGCTCGGCGTAGTCCGGCGCGAACACGACGCCCGAGCGGCTTTCCTTCAGGGATCGCGCGACTTCCTCGGCGCTGACGCCGATCGAGGACACGATGCCGAAGCCGGTGATGACCACGCGGCGCATGGGCGTCCCTCCTGGGCTATTCCTGGAAGAGACCGACCTTCAGGTCGGTCGTGGTGTAGAAGGTCTCGCCATCGACCTGCATCAGGCCGTCGGCGATGCCGAGTTTCAACTTGCGGTCGATCACCCGCTTGAAGACCACCTCGTAGCGCACCAGCCGGGCGCTCGGCGTGACCATGCCGGTGAACTTCACCTCGCCCACGCCCAGCGCACGACCGCGACCTTTCATCCCGCGCCAGCCCAGGTTGAAACCGGTGAGCTGCCAGAGCGCGTCGAGCCCTAGACAGCCGGGCATGACCGGATCGCCGATGAAATGGCAGCCGAAGAACCAGAGGTCCGGGCGCAGGTCGAGTTCGGCCACCACATGGCCCTTGCCGTTGTCGCCGCCATCTTCCGAGATCTCCGTGATCCGGTCGAACATCAGCATCGGCGGAGCAGGCAGTTGCGGGTTGCCGGGCCCGAACATCTCCCCACGGGCGCAACTCAACAGCCCCTCGTAGTCGATGCTCGCTGCTCGTGTCGTCATCGTGCGCCCGCCGCTTGCCGCCCGCGCCCCCCGCGCGAAACGCCAGACCTCTATCACCGCCCAAGAAGCCGGCGCAAGGGCGGCGCGCTTCGCACCGGCGCGGCCCGGCGCGGGTTTGAGGCTGGAAATCAGCGGCTTTTTCTGATTTTCTTCGTTGCGACATGCATGTCCGAGCGGCGAAGGAGCGCCTGCAATGACCACCGTCCACAATCCGGACCGGCGCGCCGCACGCCGCCGCGCTACGAGTTGGCTTGCCAAGGCCGGGTTGCGACCGACGCGCCAGCGCATGACGCTCGCCGAGCTGCTGGTGGGCGACGGGCGCGACCGGCACGTCACCGCCGAGACCCTGCACGCCGCGGCGCGCGGACTGGGCGAGCCCGTTTCTCTGGCGACGGTCTACAACACGCTCAAGGCGTTCTGCGCGGCGGGCCTGCTGAACGAGGTCACCGTCGACGGCACGCGCTCCTATTTCGACACCCGCCTCGACGATCATCCGCACTATTACTGGGAGCGGGACGGGAGATTGACCGACGCGCCGTCCGACGCCGTGCGTCTCGCCGGTTCGCCGGTCGCGCCCGAGGGCGCGGAAGTGACGCGCGTCGACGTGGTCATCCGGCTCCGCGACCGGAACTGAACCGACCTTCAGTCGAACTCCTCGTCAGGACCCACGCCCCAGAGCCGGTCGCGCGGGACCCATCCGCGCGCGCCCTCGAGGCGGAGCTCGCACCATGCGCCCTCGCAGGCCGAGATCCGGCCGACCACTCCGGGTTCGGCGAGCGCCCGCAGGGCCGTCGCCGCGTTCGGTCCGGTGTGCAGTTCGACCGGCGCATCGCCGACCACGAGACCTGTGCGTGCGCCGGAGAGAAGCGTGTGATGAACCCAGCCGCCATATCCATCCACGTCGCGCACCCGCCGCCACTGCCCGTACTCGGCCACCACCTCAACGGGCAGGCCGCGCCTCACGAACTCCCAGTCGACGCGATGGGTCAGACCGGGACCTCGCCGCGCGTTGGCGGTGTTTGCCCGGATCGACACGAAGCGGGGCAGCGGAAGGTCGGTGACCTGCCCGCGGGCCGCCACGGCGTCCGCCGCCCCGGGCGCCGGCCCGCTCCACACGATTGCGGCGAGCGCGATCGCAAGGATCCTGGCGCCCCTGCGTCCGATCCTCATCGGCATCCTGCTCCGTTCCTCTCAGCCGGGAAGTGGCTGGATTTCCCAGACCTGCCCGTGCAATTGTTAGAAAAAGAATAATCGCATTTCCGGCCCGGAGAAACAGGAATCCGCATGCCATCCCAACGAGTGAGCGTCGTCGTGACGCGCCGACTGCCCACACCCGTCGAGGATCGCATGCGCGAACTCTTCGACGTCTCGCTCAATCCCGACGACCGACCGATGTCGCCCGAACGCCTTGGGCAGGCAATGGCCGAGTGCGACGTTCTGGTGCCCACGATCACCGACCGGATCGACGCGGGCCTGCTGGCCCAGGCCGGTCCACGCCTGCGGCTGATCGCCAACTACGGCGCGGGGTTCGACCACATCGACGTGGCTACCGCGCTCCAGCGCGGAATCGTCGTCTCCAACACGCCGGGCGTGCTCGCCGAGGACACCGCCGACATGGCGCTGGCGCTGATCCTCGCCGTGCCGCGGCGCCTCCCGGAGGGCGCGGCGCTGCTCGGGCGCGGCGAGTGGCGCGGCTGGAGCCCGACCGCGCTGATGGGCCACCGCATCGCCGGCAAGCGGCTGGGCATCCTCGGCATGGGCCGCATAGGCCGGGCGATCGCCGCTCGCGCCGCGCCCTTCGGTCTCGAGGTGCACTACCACAACCGCCGCCGGCTGCATCCCTCGATCGAGGAGGGGCTGAAGGCGACCTGGTGGGAGAGCCTCGACCAGATGCTGAGCCGCATCGACATCCTGACCGTTAACGTTCCGCACACCCCATCGACATTTCACCTGCTGAACGCGCGGCGCTTAAGACTCATGAAACCCTCGGCCTACATCGTGAACACGGCCCGGGGGGAGGTCATCGACGAAAACGCGCTCACGCGGATGCTGGCCGCCGGAGAACTGGCGGGCGCGGGGCTCGACGTCTATGAGCACGGCCACGACATCAACCCGGGCCTGAGGGAGCTGCCCAACGTGCTGCTGCTGCCGCACATGGGATCGGCGACGATCGAGGGGCGCGTGGAGATGGGCGAGAAGGTGATCATCAACATCAAGACCTTCGCCGACGGCCACCGGCCCCCAGATCAGGTCGTCCCCTCGATGTTGTGACCGGCCAGGTCAGAGGGGAGCCATGGGAACCGACATCTACCGCGCCAATGCGCACGACCACGCCAGCCTCGAGGAGCTGGCGCTCTACCATCTGATCACCGGCTACCGCGCGGAGTTGGGCCTGCCGGCGATCCCGCTGTCGAAGGGGCTCACCGCCACCGCGGGGCGTCACGTCGTCGACACCCGCGACAACATCTGGGGCGAGGACGTCAGGCTTCCCGCCGGCGCGAACCTGCATTCCTGGAGCGACGCCTACTACTATTCCGATCATCGTGATCCGACCGTCATGTGGGAGGCGCCCGAACGCCTCGGCACCGGCTACGAGGACAGCGGCTACGAGATCTCCGCGGCGGGCTACTCCAGCATCGAAGCGGCGCTGGCGGGCTGGAAGGCGTCGCCCGGCCACAACGCCGTGCTCGCCAATCTCGGAAGCTGGGCGCGGGTCGACTTCAACGCCATGGGCGTGGGCGTCGAGACCAGCCCGACCGGCGACCCCTATGGCGGCAGGATCTACCACGTCTGGTTCGGCCGCGACCCCGACCCGGACGGCCCGCCGCGCATCCTCGGCGGCTCCGCGGGCGACACGATCCGCGGCACCGGCTTCGCCGACGAGATCCGGTCCGCCGGCGGCGGCGACACGGTCTACGGACGCGACGGCCGGGACCGTCTCCACGGCGGCGACGGCGCCGACGACCTCGACGGCGGCCGCGGCTCGGACCGGCTCTACGGCGGCCGCGGCGGCGATCTTCTCGAGGGCAAGTCGGGCCACGACACCCTACAGGGCGGCAAAGGCGCCGACACTCTTCAGGGCGGCGACGGCCGAGACCGCATCGTGGGCGGCGCAGGTTCAGACACGCTCGTGGGCGGCGCCGGCAACGACATCTTTGTGTTCTTGAGCGCGGCGGAGAGCCGCCCTGGCGGCGCGCGCGACCGGATCCGCGACTTCGAGCGCGGCGAGGATCACGTCGACCTGAGGAAGTTCGACGGGGACGCCGGCCGCGCCGGCCGCCAGGACCTCGACTTCATCGGCCGCGACGATTTTTCGGGAACCGCCGGCGAACTGCGTTCGGACGGCGGCGTGCTCAGCGCCGACATCGACGGCGACGCTCAGGCCGACTTTGCGGTCCGGCTTGTCGGCCTTGGCGCGCTCGGCGCGGGCGACCTGCTGCTCTAGGCGGCGCGGCGGCGGCGACGCGCGACGAGGCCGAGCGCGGCGGCTGCGGCGCCGAGCAGGGCGAGCCCCGCGGGAAGCGGGATCGGCGCCGGCGTCGGCTGCACCCCGACCGCGTTGACGTCGAAGCCATTCCCCGAACCCCTGCGGCTCGCGTCGATGACGGCGAGATAGCGGAATGCGCCCGTCGGCAGGTCGATCAGCGCCCCGAACACCGCGGCGCCGTTCGTCACCGCACCGACCCCGACGAAGTCGCGGCGGATGCGCGCGGGATCCGCGCCAGAGCCGAAGTCGTGGTCCGCGCCGACGAAGATCTCGGCCGCCTCCGGATAGCGCCGCCCGGCGGTCGCCTGATCCCCCCAGGTCGTCTCGTGGATGATGGCCGAGCCACCGAACCAGACACCGAAGTCGAAGATCGCGGCGCCGCCGCGGCCGAGGCTGAGGAAGTTCACCACCCCGTCGCGGGTCGGCTCCGGCGCGCCGAGAGCGGCTCGTGTGTCGTCGCGCCCGCGCCCCACGGTCCCGTTGTCGCGCCACTCCACCGCCGTGGCCCAGGACACCGTCGCGGCGGAGCCCGGAGAAACCAGCGCGGCGACGAGGCCCGCGGCGTAAAGGAACATCCTTGCGTGGTTCATGGGTTCGGCCTCCCTGCGGCGCATGCGATTTGCCTCGGACGGCGCGCGTCGGCAGGCTTGCAGCCGCGCGGGTTAAGCCTCCGTTGCGCCCGCCGGAGCGTTTACGAAGAATCAACTCGGCTTTTGATGCAAATCCCCGGCGCTGCTATCGTCCTGGCAGGGGTAGGAGTGCTGGGATGTTTCGTTTCATTGTCGGGCTGGCGTGCGCGCTTGCTTTCGCCGCGTCGACGCCGCCGCTCGCCGCAGATCCGTTCGAGACCGTCTTCGAGGAGTTCGACGCCGCGCCAATGGCGCCCGAGGAGATCCGGCTCCTGCAGACCGCGCTCGCGTCCACTGGGCACTACCGTGGTCCGCTCGACGGCGTCTGGGGCGCGATGAGCCAGCGCGCGCTCGAAGCCTATTCCTGGCGCGAGTTCGACGACCTGCCGGTCAACGGCTACGCCGCGCTCCTCGTTGCGGAGTTCCTCGAGGAGGTGGCGCGCGACGGCTGGGAATTCATGGAGTTCGCCGACACCGGCCAGTCGATGGCCCTGCCGCTCCTCGGCCTGCAGACGCCCGCGCCCGAATCGAACGCCCGCGACTGGCGCCACCCCGGCTACGACCTCGTCGTGCAGACCCGCCGCCAGGACGCCGACGGCGCCCGCCGCTGGCACGCCGCCCGCGCGGCCGCGACCGCCGGCGCACGGTACGAGTTGCGCGACCCCGACCAGATGATCACCGGCGGCGTGCTTGCCGATGGCCGGCGCTTCTACACCCGGTCCGACCGCGTGGGCGACGGCTGGAGCACGCTCAACCTCATCGGCGGCGACCCGGCCGCACTGGCGATCAACCTGGTGGCCGCCACCATCGAGACCGGCCCGCCACGACCCTGGATCCTGCCCGCCAACGGATGGCTTGACACCCTGATCGTCGACACCGTGTCCCTGCTCGGCGAATACGACCCGGAAAGCGACCACCCGGCCGACTCGCCCGGCGAGGAGGCGGCGCTCGCCACCGGAACCGGCTTCTACCTCGGAGCGCAGCTCCTGGTGACCGCGCGCCACGTCGTGGCGGGATGCGCACGCGTCTCGCTCGCCGACGGGACCGATCTCGACCTGCTCGCGATCGACCCCGAACTCGACGTCGCCGCTCTCGCCGCCCCGGCGCCCGCGCGCGCCTGGCTCCGGCTCTCCGGCTCGGGCGCGGCCCGCCTCGGCCAGCCGGTGCACGCGCTCGGCTTTCCATACTACAGCCTGACCACCACCAGCCTGCACCTGACCAGCGGCAACGTCAGCGCGCTGGCCGGCATGGACGACGACCGCCGCTTCGTCAGCTTCACGGCGCCGGTCCAGCCCGGCAACAGCGGCGGCCCGCTGATCGACCAGCAGGGAGGCGTCACGGGTGTCGTGGTCGCCCGCCTGTCCGACAGCTACATCCTCGAGGCGACCGGCGCCGCTCCGCAGAACCTCAACTTCGCGCTCGGCGCGGCGGAATTGGCGCGGTTCCTCGACCGCAACGGCCTCTTGGCGGCCACGGACGGCATGCCGGCATACGACATGGCCCAGGGCGCGCCGGCCGACATCGAGCGCGCCGTTGTGCCGATCGTCTGCCATTAAGGGAGGAGCGCGCGGGGGCCTTCGAGCGCGAAAAGGTCAGACTGATTCTGCGGCGCTGCGCACCAGCGCCGCATCGTCATTCCCTGGCCCGCGACCTTTGACCGACCGCCGCGCCGAGCGCCTGGAAGAGCGGGCGGGACACCGGATCGTCGGCCGCCTTCCACTCGGGGTGCCACTGGACCGCCATGGCGAAGCCCGGCGCGCCCTCGATGACCAGCGCCTCCGGCGTCCCATCGGGCGCCCAGCCCTCGACGACGACACGCGCGCCGTTCTTCTCGATCCCCTGTCCGTGCAGCGAGTTCACCCGCACCTCGTCGAGCCCGAACAGGCGCGCGAACGCGCCGCCCGGTGTCAGCCGCACCGTGTGGCGCAACTCGAACTTCTCTTCCAGCGTGCCGTCGGGCGGCATGCGGTGGTTCATGCGCCCGGGGATCTCGCGGATCTCCGGGTGCAGCGTGCCGCCGAAGGCCACGTTGAACTCCTGAAATCCCCGGCAGATCCCGAAGACGGGCACGCCTCGGGCCACGCATTCGCGAATGAGCGGCAGCGTCACCGCGTCGCGGTCGGGATCGAAGGCCCCGTGCTTCTCGGTCGGCTCCGCGCCATAGTGGCTGGGATGCACATTCGGACGGCCGCCGGTGAACAGGAAGCCGTCGCAGGCCCCGATCAGGTCGACGATCGCGCCCACCGACGGCAGCGCCGGCACCACCAGCGGGATCGCCCCGGTCAGGTCGGCGATCGCCTCGATGTTGCTGACTCCGACGCCCTGGATAGGATATTCGTCGTTGATGACGTGGGCGTTGCCGATAATGCCGATGACGGGTCGGGACATGCGCTCAGAAGGACTGCCTCGGCGCGGACACTAGGCCTATCGCGCGGCCGCGTCGAGGGGTGGCTCGGCGCACGATGTTGACGCCTGCGACCGGGTCGTGACAGGGTCCGCGCGCGACAGGGAGCGAGGGAGACATCCGCCATGCGCATCGATGCGCAGACCCCGGTGGTGCGGCTCGCCGATTACCGCCCCCCCGACTGGCTGGTCGAGCGCGTCGATCTGGTGTTCCGGCTCGATCCCGCGGCGACCCGGGTGCGCGCGAGGCTCGTCGTCCGACCCAACCCGGCGCGTGTTGGTCAAGGCCCGCTTGACTTCCGCCTCGATGGCGAGGGTCTGACATTCGTCGCCGCCGAGATCGACGGTCGCCCGCTCCCGGCCGACGCCATCGACCGGGACGCCCAGAGCCTCACCGTCCCGGCGCAACTCGCCCCGCAGGACGGCTTTGTCTGGACCTGCGAGACCGAGCTCGCGCCGCAGGACAACACCGCGCTCGAGGGGCTCTACATGTCGAAGGGCATGTACTGTACCCAGTGCGAGGCCCAGGGCTTCCGCCGGATCACCTGGTTTCCCGACCGCCCCGACGTCATGGCCGAGTTCCGCGTGCGCGTCGAGGGCGACGCGCCGGTGCTGCTCTCCAACGGCAACCTCGTCGTCGAAGGCCCGGGCTGGGCCGAATGGCATGACCCTTTCCCCAAGCCCTCCTACCTGTTCGCGCTGGTCGCAGGCGACCTGCGCGCCGTCGAGGACCGCTTCGTCACCGCCTCGGGCCGCGATGTGCTCCTCCAGATCTGGGTCCGCCCCGGCGACGAGGATCGTTGCGGCTACGCCATGGACGCGCTCAAGCGATCTATGCGCTGGGACGAGACCGAATACGGGCGCGAGTACGATCTCGACCGCTTCATGATCGTCGCCGTCGACGACTTCAACATGGGCGCAATGGAGAACAAGGGCCTCAACATCTTCAACTCGAAGTTCGTGCTGGCCAGCCCCGCGACCGCCACCGACGCCGACTATGTCTCCATCGAGGCGATCATCGCCCACGAGTACTTCCACAACTGGACCGGAAATCGCATCACCTGCCGCGACTGGTTCCAGCTCTGTCTCAAGGAGGGCCTGACCGTCTTCCGCGACCAGCAGTTCTCCGGCGACATGCGCGACTCCGACGTTCGGCGCATCGAGGACGTGATCCGGCTGCGCGCCGCGCAGTTCCGCGAGGACGCAGGACCCCTCGCCCACCCGGTCCGCCCGTCGGAATACATCGAGATCAACAACTTCTACACCGCCACCGTCTACGAGAAGGGCGCCGAGGTCATCCGCATGCTGCGCGGCCTCGTCGGTCCGGAGGCCTGGCGGCGCGCGCTCGATCTCTACTTCACCCGCCATGACGGCCAGGCCTGCACGGTCGAGGACTGGCTCGCGGTCTTTGAGGACGCCACCGGGCGCGACCTCTCGCAGTTCGCCCTCTGGTACTCCCAGGCGGGCACGCCGCAGATCGAGGCGACCGAGGCCTGGGAGCGCGGCCGCTACACCCTGCGCCTGACCCAGAAGACGCCGCCGACCCTGGGCGAACCCGAGAAGGCGCCACTCGTCGTCCCTGTGGCGTACGGGCTGCTCGCCCCGGACGGGACCGAGATAGAGGCCGGCGTGATCGAGCTGACCGGACCAGAGGCGGTTCTGCGCCGCGATCTGGCCGAGCGCCCGGTGGCCTCGCTCCTGCGCGGCTTCTCAGCGCCGGCGTCATTGCGCCGAGAGATCGCGCCCGCGGACCGCGCCCTCCTGATCGCGCACGACGGAGACGCCTTCAACCGCTGGGAGGGCGCGCGCGCCTACGGGCTTGATCTTCTTGCGCGAATGACCGCCGCGCCCGAGGACGATGTCGACGGCGCCTATCTCGCCGCCATCGCCACCGCCGCGACGGACGCCGACGCGTCACCGGCGTTTCGCGCGCTGCTTCTGGCGCCGCCAAGCGACGGCGACGTCATCGCCCATATCGCGGAACAGGGCCGCGCGCCCGACCCCGTGGCTGCCCACGCCGCCGGACGGCGCCTTGAACGCGCCGTCGCTGCCGCGCTCGGGCCCGCCCTCTCGCAGCTCTACACCGGCAACGACGTCCCCGGCCCCTATCGGCCCGACGCCGCGGACACCGGCCGCCGGGCTCTGCGCAATCGCGCGCTCGCGCTGATCACCGCGCTCGACCCCGCTGCGGCCGCGGCGCAGGCGCAGTTCGACGCGGCGGACAACATGACTGACCGAATGGCGGCGCTCAACCTGCTGATTCGAGCAAGCCGCGGGGAGGACGCGCTCGCGCGCTTTCACGCCGACTGGCGCGACGACCGGCTGGTGCTCGACAAGTGGTTCGCCGTCCAGGCCGCCGCGACCTCGCCCGAACGCGCCGTCGAGACGGTCGCCGACCTCGCGGCGCATCCCGATTTCGACTGGCGCAACCCCAACCGCTTCCGGGCGCTGATCGCGACCTTCGCCATGGCCAACCCGGCCGGCCTGCATCGCGGCGACGGGGCTGGATACGCGCTGGTGACCGACTGGCTCATTCGCCTCGATCCGGTCAACCCGCAGACCGCCGCGCGCGTCGCAACAGCTTTCGGAAACTGGAGGATCTTCGATGAAGGCAGGCGCGCGAGACTGCACGGCGAACTCGTGCGGCTCGCCGGTCAGCCCAGCCTCTCGAAGGACATGTCAGAGATCATCGGCCGAATCCTGCAAGGCCCGGACGCCTGATCGCGCCGGACTTGTCACGCAGCCGTCAAAGTGCAACGCTAGAGGGCGAGCATGAAAGAGATCGTCGATAGGCTTATCGAGGAACGCGCGCCCTGGCTCAGGGCGGACGGGCTCGGAGTGACCACGGCCCGCCGCATCCTGCATGTCCTGCTGCAGTACGAGCGGACAGTCCGCATCGCCGAGACGCTCGAGCCGATGCCCGCGGCCGAAATCATGCAGTCGCTGGCCGACCGGATCGCCCTGCACGTCGAGGCAGCGGGGCTGGACAACCTGCCGCGCAACGGGCCGGCGCTGGTGGTGTGCAACCACCCCACCGGCATCGCCGACGGCATCGTGCTCTATGGCGCGCTCGCGCGGATCCGCCCGGACCTGTTCTTCTACGCCAACGCCGACGCGCTCCGCGTCCTGCCGCAGCTCGAGCGCCTCATCGCCCCGGTCGAGTGGCGTGAGGACCGGCGCAGCCACAAGCAGAACCGCGAGACCATGGCCTACACCCACCGCGCCTTCCAGGACGGTCGGCTCGGTGTCCTGTTTCCGTCAGGGCGGCTCGCCAAGCGACGCTGGCTCTCCCTGCACGAGCGGCCCTGGATGGCGAGCGGCGCGATGATGGCGCGCAAGTTCAATCTCCCGGTCATCCCGCTGCACATCACCGCACGCAACTCGGCGCTGTTCTATCTCTTCGACCGCATCCACCCGACCCTGCGCGACATCACGCTGTTTCACGAAGTGCTCAACAAGAAGCACCAGCCCTACCGGCTGAACATCGGCGCGCCGATCGACGCGGCCACCCTTCCCTCGGGCTCGGCGGAGGCCACCGAGGTCCTACGCGCGCGCACGCTCGAGCTTGGCGGGCAGAAACCCCAGACGGTGCTCACCGCACCCCGCTATGGCGCCCCGCGACGCCTGAAGCCGGCGCGACTGATGATCTGAAAGTGGTGGTGGTGGCGCCGGCGCAGGCTGCGTCGCCGTCCCCGCGCTTCGACCTGATCGTCCGGCCGATCCGTCAATGGGCCGGCTCGGGATGGGCCGAACCCATAGCCTCGACCGCCGCCGCCGCCGCCCGCGCGCCGTCCGGACCTGACATCGCCGCGGCCCGCAGTCTGGCCGCATCGCGAAAGCGTGGGTCCGACAGGATCGTGCCGGCGGCCTCCCGGATCGCCGCCGCATCGGCGTCGCCCGCGAGGGCGCGCCCCGCGCCCCAGTCCTCGACCGCACGCGAATTGGGAGCCTGGTCATGGGGAAAGCCCGGGATGACCACCATCGGCACACCTGTGGCGCAGCGCGCGCATCATCGCGCCATGGCCGCCATGGGTGACGGCGAGCGCCGCGCGCGGCAGGATGCGGCCGTGATCGGCATAGGCGACCACATGGGCATTCGCCGGCGCGTCGACTTCCGCCGGATCGAAGGCCGCCCCTGTCGTCGCCACCACGTGCACCGGCAGGTCCGCCTGCGCGTCGAGCGCGGTCTGGAACCGCTCCCGGCTCGCCAGTTCGGTTGTGCTGAAGCTCAACAGCGCCAGCGGCGCCGGATTTTCCTCCGCCCAGGGAAGATCGACGGGCAGCGCGCGGGCTTCGTTGTCGAGAACCGGACCCGCATGGCGCACATGCTCCCAGCCCGGCAACGCCGCATCGTCGAAGACCTCCACCGCGGTGACGATCATCCGATCCTGCGCCTTGCACATCGCCTCCATCTCCGGCAGCGGCGCGAAACCGGCGGCCGCGCGCATCCCGCAGAGCTTGCCGACGATGCCCTGCCAGGCGTCGAGCCGCCGGTAGAGGAAGGTGTGGCAGAACACCGCGGTCGGCAGCCCGAAATCCGCGGGCGGCCTCGAGTGCGGCCGGGAACATGGCGTCGATCCTCAGCGCGTCGGGCGCCTCGCGCGCCGCCGCCCGGCCAATCTCTTCGGCCACCGCCGGCGAGGTCAGCTTGCAGGCCAGCCGCGGGATCGGCCTCTCGCCGGGATAGGCGTCGAGCTGGGCGTAGGACACCGCCAGAGGGATCGCGCGCAACCCTTCCGCCACTACCCGCGCGGCGGTTTCGGGCTTGAGGACGAACACCACCTCGTGCCCGCGGGCACGCAACTTTCACGCGACCCCGAGGCTGGGCGGCAGGTTGCCGCCGCCCGAATGGCACAGCCAGAGATACCTCGTCATCGCATCTCTACCTTGATGAGACCGTCGATCATCCGGACAACAACCGCCTCGGACATGGCCCGGTCGAGCCCCCGATCGCGGCGCAGGATCTGCCACACATAGATGTCGGTCGCGGCGACCAGCGCGTGGAACAGCTCGGCGCGCGCCGGCTCCGGAACACGCCCCAGCTCCGACGCGAAGATGGCGCGCACCCATTCGAGATGGTCCGCACGCCCCAGCGCGTTGCCCTCGGCGAGCTCGGGCATGTGCGGCACATCGGCCAGCCGCCGGATGACCGTGTCGCCGACCGCCTCGTAGAGATCGAACAACGCCCGCACCATGCCCGGCACGTCGTCCGAGCTCCCATGGCGCATCGGCTTGTCGGCACCGCCCGCCAGCGAGATCTGGTAGATCGCCTCCCGGACAAGGCCGGTCTTGCTGCCGAAGGCGCGCAGGATGGTCTGCACCGTCGTCCCGGCATGCTGCGCGATCTCCTCCAGGGTGATCTCGCCGATCGACTTGTCGCGATAGAGTTCGGCCGTGCTGAGCATGATCCGCCGCTTCCTCTCCTCGGCCTTCGCAAGCCGGGCGCTGTTGTCGTAGCGCCGCTTCCTCGATTTCGTTTCAGTCACACCCACACCACACCCACACCAACTTAATTCGTGTTGATCGTCTCAACACGAAATAGGAGGCCGGGCCATGGCGGATCGGCCGGAAGGCCGCGTCGCGCCCTCGTAGGCGGCGAGCGGATGGGCGTTGTCGTCGAAAGAAGCCGCGACAGGGAACCGCGCTGCGCCACGCGATCCGGCCGGGGCGGGCGGGCGCGACCGCGATGAAACGCACTTGCTGACTGTCTTCTGACCCGCATCAGCGCGCTCACCGAAAACGAGATCTCGCCCGCCTCTTCGCACTGAAATAGAGCAGCGCGGCGCCTACGGATCTCCTACAGAAAACCTACGCCGACTCTCGCGGTTGATGCCGCCCGGCGCCGCTCACTTCCGCCGCTTGTGCTCCTCGAGACGCGGCATGATCTCGACGAAGTTGCAGGGCCGGTGGCGGTAGTCGAGCTGCGCCGCCAGGATCCCGTCCCACGCGTCCCGGCAGGCACCGGGCGAGCCGGGCAGCGCGAACAGATACGTGCCCCCCGCCACCCCGGCGCAGGCCCGGCTCTGGATCGCGCTCGTGCCAATCTTCTCGTAGGACAGCATGGCGAAAAGCGTCCCGAACGCAGGGATCGCCTTCTCGTAGACGTCCTCGTGCGCCTCCACGGTCACGTCGCGCCCCGTCAGCCCGGTGCCGCCGGTCGAGATCACCACGTCCACTTCGGCGTCCGCGACCCATTCCCTGAGTTTGGCGGCGATCTCGGCGCGTTCGTCGCGGACGATTGCCCGATCCCGGAGCGCATGGCCGGCGGCCGTCAGCCTTTCCACCAGCACGTCGCCCGATCTGTCGTCCGCAAGGTCCCGGGTGTCCGAAACCGTGAGCACGGCGATGGCTATGGGAACGAACTCCCGTGCCGCGTCGATTCCGGCCACGCTCACGCGCCCCCGCCGAGCAGCACGAAACGCCAGCCCGTGCGAGGGATCTCCGCCACCCAGACTTCCCGCCCGTCGATCTCGAACGCGGTCTCGCCGGCAAGCGCCCGCTCCACTGCGGCGACAAGGTCCGGGCGATCGAGCGTCCGCGCCCCGTGTCCGAGTTCCGCCGCGGCGTCCGGGCCGCGAAGGTGGACCACCGCCGCGCCTGCCGCGTCGTTCAGCGCGTCAATCTCCGTCTGAAGTGTTGCGTCGGAGCCGGCGATGGCGAGCCCTGCCCCGTCGATAAGCGCCGCCGTCGCCTCGCCCGCCTGGGCGATCGGCCGAAGCACCGCCTGAGACAGCTCCCGCAGGGTGATGTCGCGCGACGCCACGCCGAGAAGCGTCGCGCCGTCGCGGACGGGAAAGGACGCGGTGATCATCATGCCCGCGCCGACGAGATCGAGATACGGCGCGGTCCAGCCCACCGCGCCGCCCGCAAAGTCCGCGGCGAGGTAGTAGACCTGTTCCGTCGGCGGATCGTTGTGCGCCGCCTCCTCGATCGGCAGGAAGGGATAAATCGCCATCTGGCCGTCCGCTCCGGTCAGATAGACCCAGGAATACGGGAAACTCCGGTAGGCGGCGCGAAGCAACGGGGCGAGATCCTCGAAAACGCCAAGTTCGGCCGCCATGCCCGGTGAAAGGGGCCCCTCAGCATAGCCGTAGAGCCCGAGCGCCTCCGCCTGAAAGACCGGCGTCGCCGCAGCCTCGGGCCATGTCCGGTATGCCGTCACCGGTGCGGACAGCGTCGCTCGCTCCGACCAGTCCCCGCCGGTGTCGACCAGCCCCTCGGCCACGCGCGCCGACCACTCCGCCCCGATCGCCTCGACGCTGCGCGCAACGTCGCCGAGCGCCGCGTCGATCCGATCGGCGGCCAGCACCGCCAGCGCCGCGCCCGATTCCGCCCTCGCCGGCGCCGCGGCGAGCGCCGCCGCTAGAGCCGCCGCCGCAAGAATCTTCATCGAACCATCCCTCCATCCAGACGCGCCCGGAGGGCCAGCAGGTCCGCCCAGGCCTCACGCTTCTTCAGCTGATCGCGCAGGAGCGCGGCGGGGTGGAACATCGGCAGGACCGGGACGCCGCGCCACTCCGCCCAGACCCCGCGCAGGCGCGTGATCCCGGTGGTGGTCTCGAGCACCGTGCGCGCCGCGGGGGCGCCCATGACAACGATCACCTCCGGCGCGGCCAATTCGATGTGGCGAAACAGGAACGGCGTCATCATCGCCGCCTCGTCGCGCGACGGATCGCGGTTCTGTGGCGGACGCCAGGGCAGCACGTTGGTGATGTAGAGCGCGTTCTCCGCCCGCTCCGCGCTCCGCGCAAGCCCGATCGCCGCAAACATCCGGTCGAGCAGCTGCCCCGAGCGCCCGACGAACGGCTTGCCCTGGATATCCTCTTCGCGCCCCGGGGCCTCGCCGATCACCATGACCCTGGCCCCGGGATCGCCGTCCGCGAAGACGAGACTGCGCGCGCCCTTCTTCAGGGCGCAGCCCTCGAACGCCGCCATCGCCGCGCGCAGCGCCGCCAGATCCGCCGCGCCGGCCGCCAGCGCCGCCGCCGTCTCGGCCGCATCCGCCTCGGCCTCGGACGCCATCGCCGGTGCGGGCGCGCGCGGGATCGATGGGAGCCCGTCGCCCGGCCCCGACGATTCGGCACGCGACGGGGGCGTTGCGGCGGCCTCGAACCGGTCCACCGGCGTCTCGCAGATCGCCTCGTCGGCGCCGAGTTCGACCTGCCAGGCGAGCGCCGCGAGGTCGGCCTCGAAAGCGGCCCGTGCGCTCACTGCCATTCCCGTTCGCGCCTCAGAGCCCTTCGACGACGGCGAGCGTCGCGCGCGCCGCGCCCTGGCGAACGCTCCGATGCGGCGCGTAGTCGGGATCCTCCAGCGCCGCCCGGGCCGAAGCCATGTCGGGAAAGCGCACGATCACCAGCCGGGTCGGGGTCCAGAGCCCGTCCTCGATCACCTCGAGCGCGCCGCCACGCGCCAGGTACTCGCCACCGTGCCGCTCGAGGATCGGGCGCGCGGCGGCCTTGTAGCGGTCATAGGCCTCCGCATCGTGAATCTCCGTATCGACGATCAGATAGGCGGGCATGCGGCGCTCTCCCCTGCTGAGGCCTTCAGCCTACCGTCGCCGGCGCGCCCGCGCCAGTGCCGGGCGCCGCCCCGCCTTGTCGCCCGGGGCCGGCCTGCTATAGATGCGCCCGAGCCGCAGCCCGGAGGAGCCCTTGTTCGCGCACCGCCATCTTCTGGGCATCCAGGGGCTCTCGCGGGCGGACATCGAGACCATCCTCGATCTCGCCGACACCTACGTCGCGCTCAACCGCCGCCCCGACAAGCGCGCCGACGCGCTGAGCGGCCTCACCCAGATCAACATGTTCTTCGAGGCGTCGACCCGCACCCAGGCGAGCTTCGAGCTCGCCGGCAAGCGGCTCGGCGCGGACGTGATGAACATGGGGCTGGCGGCGAGCTCGATAAAGAAGGGCGAGACGCTCATCGACACCGCGATGACGCTCAACGCCATGCACCCGGACCTGCTTGTCGTGCGCCATCCGAGTTCCGGCGCAGTGAACCTGCTCGCCGAGAAGGTCAATTGCGCGGTGCTCAACGCCGGCGACGGCCGGCATGAGCATCCGACCCAGGCGCTGCTCGACGCGCTCACGATCCGCCGCCGCAAGGGACGGCTGTCGCGGCTGACCGTGGCGATCTGCGGCGACATCGCCCACAGCCGCGTGGCGCGCTCGAACATCATCCTTCTCGACCGCATGGAGAACCGCGTGCGCCTGATCGGGCCGCCGACGCTCATGCCCGCCGGCATCCGCGAGACCGGCCTCGAGGTCTTCGAGGACATGCGCGCCGGCCTCGAGGGCGCCGACGTGGTGATGATGCTCCGCCTTCAGCGCGAGCGCATGGACGGCGCGCTGATCCCCTCGATGCGCGAGTTCTACCACCGCTTCGGCCTCGACGCGGAAAAGCTCGCCGGCGCGAAGCCCGACGCCATCGTCATGCACCCCGGTCCGATGAACCGCGGCGTCGAGATCGACGGCGTGCTCGCCGACGACATCAACCGCTCCGTGATCCAGGAACAGGTCGAGATGGGCGTCGCGGTGCGCATGGCGGCGATGGACCTGCTGGCGCGCAACCTCCGTTCGGAGGGGTCCGCGTGCTGACGCTGACCAACGCCCGCCTCATCGATCCCGAGGGCGACCGGATCTTCGACGGGGGCCTCGTCATCGCCGAGGGCCGCATCGCCGAGGTCTTCGAGGGCGGTCGCGCCGGCGGCCAAGACTG
Organism: uncultured Alphaproteobacteria bacterium; assembly: GCA_963700835.1. GTDB lineage: Bacteria > Pseudomonadota > Alphaproteobacteria > Rhodobacterales > Rhodobacteraceae > Amaricoccus. Next base: position 5,073 of record CAVOZD010000003.1, on the reverse strand, counting down.
CGGCGGCCACTGCCTGGCCCCGGGCCTCGTGGACATCGGCGTCAAGATCGGCGAACCGGGCGAGCGCCACAAGGAAAGCTTCCGCACCGCCGGGTCCGCGGCGGCCGCGGGCGGGGTGACCACCATGGTCACCCGCCCCGACACGCTGCCGGCCATCGACGACCCCGAAACCCTCGAATTCATCACCCGCCGCGCCGTCGAGGCCAGCCCGGTGCGCGTCCTGCCGATGGCCGCGCTCACCAAAGGCCGCGCCGGAACGGAGATGACCGAGATCGGACTGATGCTCGACGTCGGCGCGGTCGCGTTCACCGACGCGGCCTTCGTCGCCGACGCGCGGGTCTTCTCGCGCTGCCTGACCTACGCCGCAGGGCTCGACGCGCTGGTGATAGGACACCCGCAGGACGCCGCGCTTTCGGCCGGGGCCTGCATGACCTCGAGCCGCTTTGCGAGCCAGCTCGGCCTGCCGTCCGTCTCGCCGATCGCAGAGCGCATCGGGCTCGAGCGCGACCTGGCACTGGTGGAGGCGAGCGGCGCGCGCTACCACGCCGACCAGATATCGACCGCACGCAGCCTGCCCGCCCTCGCCCGCGCCCGCGCGGCGGGGCTGCGGGTGACGGCCGGCGCGTCGATCCATCACCTGACGCTGAACGAGCTCGACATCGGCGACTACCGCACCTTCTTCAAGCTTACGCCGCCGCTGCGTTCCGAGGACGACCGCCTCGCCATGGTCGCCGCGGTCGCCGACGGGCTCATCGACATGATCGGCTCGTTCCACACGCCCCAGGACGAGGAATCCAAGCGCCTGCCCTTCGAGGAGGCCGCGCCGGGCGCGGTCGCCCTCGAGACGCTTCTGCCCGCGGCGCTCCGGCTCTTTCACGCCGGCGCGCTGACCCTGCCCGGGCTCTGGCGGGCGCTTGCGCTGAATCCCTCCCGCCTGATCGGCCTCGACGCCGGCCGGCTCGCGCCGGGTGCGCCGGCGGATCTCGTCCTCTTCGACCCCGACGCGCCATTCCGGCTCGACCGCGCGACGCTGCGCTCGAAGTCCAAGAACACTCCCTTCGACGAGGCCCTCCTGCAGGGCCGTGTCCTGCGAACCTGGGCGGCGGGCCGCGAGGTGTTCCGCCGGGAGACACCGTGACCGAGGCCCTCGTCTTCCTGCTCGCCTATCTGCTCGGCTCGATCCCCTTCGGCGTGCTGATCACTCGTGCGCTCGGTCTGGGCGACCTGCGGGCCATCGGTTCGGGCAACATCGGCGCGACCAACGTGCTGCGGACCGGCAACAGGGCCGCCGCCGCCGCCACGCTCCTGCTCGACGGCGCGAAAGGCGGCGTGGCGGTGCTGGTCGCTCGCGCCCTCGTTGGCGAACCGGCCGCGCTCGTCGCCGGCTTCGCGGCGTTCCTCGGCCACCTTTTTCCCGTCTGGCTGGGCTTTCGCGGCGGCAAGGGCGTCGCCACCTTTCTCGGCGTTCTGCTCGCGCTCGACTTCGCCGCCGGCCTCGCGGCCTGCGCGACCTGGCTCGCGACAGCCTTTCTCTTTCGCTACTCTTCGCTCGCAGCCCTCGTCGCCTCGGCCAGCGCCCCGGTCTGGCTCTGGTTCCTCGGCCGGCCCGACGCAGTGCTGCTCTGTTTGGCGCTCGCCGTCCTCGTCTGGATCCGCCACCACGCCAATATCCGCCGCCTGCTGGCCGGAGATGAACCGCGCATCGGCCGAAACAAGCCGGGCTGACCTGTTCGCCTAGGCCGCCCTTGCGACCGCGTCCGTTCCGTGATGGGGTCAACCCGGTCGCTTCAGGGAGGGGGGTCGGACCATGTCCAGGGTCGAATTCTTCGGCGACACGCGCGTCTTCGGCTACGCCAATCTGCAGGATTACGAGATCGTCTCCGCCGGCTCCAGCCGCGTCACGATGGTGTTCGACGAAGACCGGGCAGCGTTCGACGCCGACACCCACCCCTGGCGCGTGCAGTTCACGCTCTCGAAGGCGCGGCTCCACGAAACCGGGACTCGCGACGAACCGCTCTATTCGGCCGGCGTCATCACCAGGGCCACCTATTCGGACAGGTCCTGGAACAAGCTGGTCGAGATCACCGACATCGACGCTTCGCTGGGCTACTTCAGCGCCCGCTACGCCCAGGACCGGCTGTTCGGCTTCTACGACTACATGATCGCGGGCGGCGCGGAATTCGTGAACCCCGGCGACGCGCGCACCGGCCTCGGCCCGGACCGCGTGCTCGGCGGCACGAACGATTCCTTTCTCAAGGACCTCGGCGGCGCGGACGTCTATTTTGGCGGCCGCGGACGCGACACACTGAGCTACGACGAATGGTTCTGGCGCCCGGCTGGAGCCATCGGTGGAGTTCGCGCCGATCTCAACGAAGGCAAGGTGCGCGGCCCGGACGGATTCATCGACTTGGCCTCCGGGATAGAAGAATTGCGTGGCAGTTTCCTCGACGACCTGCTGCGTGGCGGCGCGACGAACGAACGCTTCGCCGGGATGCAGGGCGACGACACGATCAACGGTCGGGGTGGCTTCGACCTGGTCTACTTCTACCGTGACGCCAGCCAGGGCGGTGTCGACCGGGCCGTCGTCAAACTGCAGCAGGGTAAGGCCCGCGATGGTTTCGGAAGCATCGACCGCCTCGCGAACATCGAGGGCGCCATCGGAACCCGGTTTGGCGACGTCTTTCTCGACAACGGGGACGCCAACTTCTTCGACGGACAGGACGGCGACGATCGCTTCAGGCTTCGCGAAGGCGACGATGTCCTGCGTGGCGGTGGTGGCGACGACCTGTTCCGGTTCGTGGGCAAGAAGTTCGGTCTGGACAGGATCGAGGATTTCTCGGACGGAGATCGCATCGAGATCGCCTCGGCGACCCGTTTCTCCGACTTGGCTCTGAACCAGCGCGGCGACAACGTCGTGGTGCGCTTCACCGACAAGGCAGCGATCGTGCTCGAGAACACAGACGTTGCCGACATCGTCGCCTGTGATTATCGCCGGATGCACTGATTTTGCATGGTTTTACGCCTGATCAAAGTATTCGCTTTCGCAAGTTTTCGGGGTTGATCAGGCCAAAAGCTTGCAAGACCGCGCGCGCCCGCACGCGAGGGGTTCCCTGCCGGGTCGGGGTCGGATTTACTGGCTTGGAGCCGGATGGAGACAGACCGATGCGCCCCGCCAAGCCCGCCGCCGCCGTGCAGCCCGACATGTTCCGCGAGACCCTCGAGGCGATCCTCGACCCAAAGCACGCTTTGCTGGAGCTGGGTCGGCGGATCGATTGGGAGAAGCTGGATGCGGCCTGTGGCGCGACCTTCATCGACCAGGCCGGCCGACCCGGGCTGCCCACCCGGCTGATGGTGGGCCTGCACCTCATCAAGCACATGAACGGCCTGTCCGACGACGCCGTCTGCGCCGCTTCCTCGACAACCCGTACGTTCAGCCCTTCTGCGGCGAGCGCTTCTTCCAGCACGCACTGCCGCTCGATCGCTGCTCGATGACCCGCTGGCGCAAGCGCATCGGCGCGGAGCGCCTCGAGGTGCTGCTCGCCGACACGCTCGCCACCGCGCGCGACGGCGGCGCCGAGAAACCGACGCACTTCGAGCGCGTGACCGTCGACACCACCGTGCAGACCAAGGCCGTCGCCCACCCGACCGACGGCCAGCTGATGCATCGCGGCGTCGAGAGGCTCACCGCCCTCGCGCGCCGGCATGGCATCGCGCTGCGCCAGTCCTACGCGCGCGTCGCGCGCCACGCCCGGCGCGAGGCCGCGCGGCTCATCCATGGCCGCGGCCACAAGCAGGGCAAGCGCCATCTGCGCAAGCTGCGCACCTTCCTCGGTCGGCTGATTCGCGACATCGCCCGCAAGATCGAGGGCGATCCCGCGCGCGAGGCGGCCTTCGCCGCGACGCTGAAGCGCGTCCGACGGATCCATGGCCAGCGCCCGGGGACGCCGACAAGCTCTACGCCTTCCACGCGCCCGAGGTCGAGTGCATCGGCCACGGCAAGGCGCGCGCCCGCTACGAGTTCGGCGTGAAGATCTCCGTCGCCGCCACCAACGCCCGGGGCCCGGCGGGCAGTTCGTGCTCGGCGCGAAGACCCTGCCGGGAAACCCCTATGACGGCCACACCCTCGCGGCCCAGATCGCCCAGGTCGCCCGCCTCACCGGCCGCCCGGTCGAGCGCGCCTATGTCGATCGCGGCTACCGCGGCCACGGCGTCGCGCGCGAGGGACTGCAGGTCGTGGTCTCCCAAACCCGCGGCATCATCTCGCCCACCATCCGCCGCGAGATGCGAAGGCGGAACGCCATCGAGCCCGTGCTCGGCCACATGAAGACCGACGGCCTGCTCGAACGAAACCACCTCCACGGCCCCGAGGGTGACGCCGTCAATTTCATCCTCTGCGCCATCGGGCACAACTGCCGCCTGCTGCTCGCATGGTTCACGCGCCTCTTGGCGTGCCTGATCACAACCGCGCCCGGCATCGCCGCGGAAATCCTCCGCGCCATCATCGCGATCATGCAGCCGCGACCTGCGCGCCACATCCAGGCCGAATAAGTGCAACGCGTTCTTCACGGACGACGATCTCTGTTCAGGTTCATTGCGCACCACAGGTGGCTGTGCTTCGGGAACGTCCGCTTTTTTCCGCTCATTCCGTTAACGCCGAACGCGGCGAAGGTCCGTTGTCCGCCCATTGCGTCGGACTTTGCATGCTGGGGCAACGGCAAGAACGGGCATATCCCGTTGAAAAAGTCGTTCTGGAAAGTCTCTGGGCGCAGCTGGCAGGAATAGTCGTCCTCGGTGCGGTCACGCGGTTTCTGGCTTGGAGATTGCCGGGAAGAGTTTCGCGAGCTTCCTGAGGTTCTGGGCTGTGGCGGCGAGGAGGAATTCGTCCTTTGCGCCGCTTGGACCCCGCAGCCTGAGCCTGCCGAGCCCCAGAATGCGCTTCAGATGGGCGAAGAGCATCTCGACCTTCTTTCGGAGCTTGCAGGACAGGCCGTACTCTTCGGTCTTGGCGATGTCCCGGGCCATCTGGCGGGCGCCCTCATGCTCGGAGCGGGCGATCTTTCTGGCTGGCTGGTT
>CAVOZD010000002.1:0-140564 GCA_963700835.1 uncultured Alphaproteobacteria bacterium | reverse complement strand
TCGCTAGCCCGGATAATTCACCAGAAGCACCATTCTGGTTGGCGGCGGTAGCTTAAGTATCTGATATGGTGTAGAGTATAGCTGTTCAAACGACCCTCGCCACCGGACGGAAATTGCCCCGCCGCCATGACCGATCGTGCACCGTTTTCGCTCTCGTTTCCAGCCATTCGGACCAAGAAAGTCACCGGCGCTTTCGATGGCGGCGCGATCACGTCGGATGCTGGCGTGCTGCTGCTGGCGCAGGCCGAGCGGCGGCTGGGGATTGTCGATCGGCTCGCGGCGCTGATCCCCGATGGGCGCGATCCGGCGCGGGTCGTGCACAGCCTGCCGGACATCTTGCGGGCGCGGGTTCTGGCGATCGCCGCGGGGTATGAGGACGCCAACGACCTCGACGCGCTGCGGTATGATCCGGCGTTCATGATGGCGCTCGGCAAGGCGCCAGGAGAGGTCATCGGGCTGGCCAGTCAGCCGACCTGTTCGCGGTGGGAGAACGCGGCGGGCATCCGAGCCCTGATCCGCATGGGTCGCGAGATGGTCGACATCTACTGCTCCAGCCATGACGCTCCGCCGGACGCGGTCATGCTGGACATCGATGACACGTTCGACGCCGCGCACGGCCAGCAGCAGCTCAGCTTCTGGAACGGGTTTCATGGCGAGCGCGGCTTCGCGCCGATCCATGTCTATGAAACCGCAAGCGGCCGACCTGTCGCCTTCATCCTGCGCCCGGCCCGCACGCCGTCCGGCAAAGAGGTCCGGGGCCACGTCCGCCGCCTGATCCGGCGTATCCGCCTGCACTGGCCGCACACCCGGATCACCCTGCGCGGCGACGGACATTATGCCCGGCCCGAGGTCATGACCTGGTGCGAAGCCCATGCCGTCGACTATATCTTCGGCCTGCCGGGAAACACGGCCCTGAAGGCGGATCCGGTCATCGCCGCCACCGCCGATGCCTGCGCCGTCGTCCGGGCCGAACGTGCACTGGTCGTCCATCGCACCCATTGCGAGACGCGATATGCCGCAAAAAGCTGGACGGTCGCGCGCCGGGTCATCGCCCGCATCGAAGCGACCACCCTTGGGCTGGACATCCGCACCATCGTGACATCGCTGAAAGGCTCCACGCCCGAACGGCTCTACGAGTACGCCTATTGCGACCGGGGCCGGGCCGAAAACCTGATCAAGCTCCACAAGACCCAGCTCAAGAGCGACCGGACCTCCTGCATGAGCGCCGCCGCCAACCAACTGCGCCTGACCTTGCACAGCGCCGCCTATTGGCTGCTGTGGACCGTCCAGCAGGCGATCCCGGACAAGTCGCCGCTGAAGCGCTCCGAGTTCGCCACCCTGCAAATCCGCCTGGTGAAGATCGGCGCCCGCATCATCGAGAGCGCAACCCGGGTTCGTATCGCCTTTGCATCAGCCTGCCCGGACAAGGACCTGATCGCCCATTTGGTCAGATCCCTCGGCCAATCCGGCCGACAACGGCCAGCAGCTCCGTAGCCGCCCCAAAAGCTTCGCGCCCCGCCAACCCTCGTAGCAACCCCAAAAACCCGATACGCCGCGCCGAAGCCAGCGCCGAAATCCCGCTTGCCGGCACCAACGCAAAACCGCCTCGCGCCGCCGCCAAAAACTTGGACACACCGTCCTTATGAATTTTCCGGGCTAGCGACATGGCAGGACGTCATTGCTGCGCAGCTCACTCTGACGCACCATAAGTCCTTTGAGTACACAAACCCGCCTACGCAACCCGGCCCGTGGGCAACCGGAGTCGCGCGCACAGCCGGCCAAATGCGAGCCCAACTTCGTCCGCTCCAATCATCCACCCGCCGCCGGGGTCGTGCTCGTCAATGTGCCGGGTCGAACCGCCCTAAACTCTCTACCACCGACTTGGCCTGCATAGGCCATCAGAATCTCGGACATTTCCTCGGTCGCACCGGACTTCAAGAACCCTCGTCTCAAGCTTCGTCACAATCCTCGATCTCGAACCTGATCGTCCCAGATTGGCCATTGTCACAGATGACATTCGTGATCTCTTCGGCGGGGTCCTGCTCCGCGGACTTGCTGGAGCATCTCGTACCGTCGGAAAGCACGATGACTGTGGTTCTACTTGTGAAAAAGTCACTGGCATCTTCCTGAAACTCAACGCAATGTGCCGGGTCGAACCGCCCTGAACTCCCTACCACCGACTTGGCCGGCATAGATCATCAGCAGTTCGGACATTTCCTCGGTCGCACCGAAACTCAAGAACCCTCTTCTCGACCTTTGTAACGGTCCTCGATTTCGAACCTGATCATTCCCGTTTGGCCATTGTCGCAAATGACATTTGTAATCTCTGCGGCGGGATCCTGCTCCGCGAATCACTGGAGCATCTCGCACCGTCGGACAGAACAATGACCGTCGTTTGACTTGTAAAGAAGTCACTGGCATCCTCCCTGAACTCAACGGTCAGTGGCTCGTTCGTATCGAGAAAATTGCCTGGAATGGCAGTCGTACCGTTAGCGCGCACCCCCCAACCAAACAGAAGCCCCGAAAAGACGATAGCCCCGCCTAGCGTCCTCAGTGTCAACATCGACAGCTCCGCCTCCCGCGTAGGCCTCCGTATCACACCTCGTCCCCCACCCCGCCCGCAGCCCGTCCCGCACCCGCGCCGCGATCTCGAGAAACTCCGCGGCTCTCGCGGATATGCAGCGGCCGCTCGCGCGGCAGCGGGCTCTCGATCACGTCCGTCACCCGCCCCGGCCGTGGCGACATCACCACGATGCGCGTGGAGAGAAAGACCGCCTCGGGAATCGAATGCGTCACGAAGGCGATGGTCTTGCCGGTCCGCGCCCACAATTCCAGCAACTGCTCGTTGAGCTTGTCGCGCACGATCTCGTCGAGCGCCCCGAAGGGCTCGTCCATCAGCAAGAGATCCGCATCGAACGCCAGCGCCCGCGCGATCGAGGCCCGCTGCTGCATGCCGCCCGACAATTGCCAGGGATAGCGGTTCTCGAACCCCGCCAGTTCCACCATCTCCAGCACGCGGCCGACCCGCGCCGCCTGCTCGGCGCGGGAATAGCCCATGATCTCCAGCGGCAACCGCACATTTCCCGCAATGGTCCGCCAGGGAAAAAGCCCTGCCGCCTGAAAGACATAGCCATAGGCCCGCGCCCGCCGCGCCTCCGCCGGGCTCACCCCGTTGACCGAGATGCTCCCGCCCGTCGGCGTCTCCAGATCCGCCGCCACCCGCAGGAAGGTCGTCTTGCCGCAACCCGACGGCCCGATGAAGCTCACGAAATCGCCCTTGCCGACGCTCAGATCCACGTCCTTGAGCGCATGCACCGGCCCGTCGCCCGTCTCGAAGACGAGGTTCAGCCCTTCGGCCCTGATGGCGACGTCCCCGGTCATACCGAGCGCGTCAATCCGCCATCGACGCGGAGGTTCTGCCCGGTGATGTAGCCCGCTCCGTCGGAGGCGAGGAATGCGATCGTCGCGGCAATCTCCTCGGTCCGGCCGTAGCGGCCCATGGGTATCCGGCCGCGGAACTCCGCCTTCTCCGGCAGGCTGTCGATGAAGCCCGGCAGAACGTTGTTCATCCGCACGTTGTCGACGGCATGGCGGTCGGCGAAGAGCTTGCTGAAGGCGGCGAGTCCGGCACGAAACACCCCCGACGTGGGAAAGACCGGGTCCGGTTCGAAGGCGGCGAATGTCGAGATGTTGATGATCGCGCCACCCCTCTGCCGGACCATGATCGGCGCGACCAGCCGGGTCGGCCGGACGACGTTGAGAAAATAGGTCTCCAGCCCCTCGTGCCAGGCGTCGTCGTCGAGGTCGAGGACCGCGGCGCGCGGGCCGTGACCGGCCGAATTGACGAGAACGTCGATGCGACCCCAGCGCTGCATGGCCCCGTCGACCAGCCGCGCCAGATCCTCGTTCGACCGGTTCGATCCGGTGACGCCGAACCCGCCCAGCTCGCCGGCAACCGCCTCGCCCCTGCCCGACGAGGACAGGATCCCCACCGAATACCCGTCACCGGCGAGCCTGCGTGCGGCAGCCGCGCCCATTCCGCTGCCGCCTGCGGTCACCAGTGCGACCCGCGCCGCTCCGGTCATTGCCACCGCTCCATGCCCTCACACCCCGCTCGGGATGTTCTGCGGATCGCGCTCGATCTTGCGCGGGCTGGTCAGTTCCTTCCATTTCGACAGCGCCCGATGCGCCGAGGAAAACGCCGGCCGGGGGATGAACTTGCCGCGCCCCGGCACCGGCTGGCTGTTCTGCCCGTCGGCCCAGACCACCTCGCCCCGGCTCAGCGTGTAGCGCGGCAGTCCCGTCACCTTGCGCCCCTCGAAGACGGAATAATCGATGATCGACTTCTGGCTCGCCGCCGAAATCGTCTTCGACAGCTTCGGATCCCAGACCACCAGATCCGCGTCCGCGCCCTCCACGATCGCTCCCTTCCTCGGATAGACGTTGAGGATCTTCGCGATATTGCTCGAGGTCACCGCCACGAATTCCTGCGGCGTCAGCCGCCCGGTCTCGACCCCCTCGGTCCAGAGCACCGGCATCCGGTCCTCCAGCCCGCCCGTCCCGTTCGGAATCGACGGAAACCCCTGCACCCCCATGCGCTTCTGCTTCGTCGTGAAGGCGGCGTGATCGGTCGCCACCACCTGCAGCGACCCCGATTGCAGCCCGGCCCAGAGGCTCGCCTGGTGCGCCTTGTCGCGGAACGGCGGCGACATCACCCGTCGCGCGGCATAGTCCCAGTCCCTGTTGAAATACTCGCCCTCGTCCAGCGTCAGGTGCTGGATCAGCGGCTCGCCAAAGACCCGCATCCCCTTGGCCCGCGCCCGCCGGATCGCCTCGTGGGCCTGCTCGCAGCTCACATGCACGATGTAGAGCGGCACGCCGGCGGCATCGGCGATCATGATCGCCCGGTTCGCCGCCTCGCCCTCGACCTCGGGGGGGCGCGAATAGGCATGACCCTCCGGCCCGGTCAGCCCCTCGTCCATGTATTTCTTCTGCAGTTCCGCCACGATATCGCCGTTCTCGGCATGGACCAGAGGCAGCGCGCCCAGCTCGGCGCAGCGCCGGAACGACGCGTACATCTCGTCGTCCTCGACCATCAGCGCGCCCTTGTAGGCCATGAAGTGCTTGAAGGTATTGACCCCGCGCTTCACCACCTCGGCCATCTCCTCGAAGATGGTCTCGTTCCAGCCGGTGATCGCCACATGATAGCCGATATCGACGCAGATCTGCGGCGCCGACTTGTGGTCCCAGTCCTTCATCGCGGTGAGCAGGCTCCCGTCCGGCCCCGGCAGCACGAAATCCACCAGCATGGTCGTCCCGCCCGAGGCCGCCGCAAACGTCCCGCTCTCGAAGGTCTCCGCCGCCGTCGTCCCCATGAACGGCATTTCCAGATGGGTATGCGGATCGATCCCGCCCGGCATCACGTAAGCGCCGGTGGCATCCACCGTCTCATCGCCCTTCAACCCCTCGCCGACCGCCCTGATGGTCTCGCCCTCGACCAGCACATCCGCCTTCCACATCCGGTCGGCGGTGACCACCGTGCCGTTCCTGATGACCTTGCTCATTTCCCGACCTCCCTGCCGCTTCGCAACACTCTGGATCGTCCAGGCCACGGGCGCAACATCGCACGCTGGGCGGAAGGCCCGGCCATCCCGTTCGCTGCCCGGGCTGACGCCAAATCGGAATGGTTTGACTTCGCGAGACCGGATCACCGGCGCGATGTGACGTGGCCCGTCGCACACGACGCAACGCTCCCACGGAAGCGCGCGGATTTCACCGTCTCGCCCGGGCGTCAGCCCGGGCAGCGGCCAGCCAGCCCCCCGGGATGGCCGCTTCGCGACCTTCCCGCTGGCCGGCCGCTGCCCTTTGCGCGGGCGGATGCAGTTTCGCGGAAGGGTCCTGCCGGTGCGTCGTATTTTGGGCCCCGTCGTCGTATTAACACTTTTTCTCTTTTTAATCAGCGCCTTGCAGCCTGTCCGACCTCGGACAGAGATCCAGACGCCCGAATTCCGCCCCTCATTCCACGATCCCCGCCGTCTCCACCACCGCGTGAAACAGCACGTTCGCGCCTTTCTCCGCCCAGTCCGGCGTGATTTCCTCGGCCTCGTTGTGGGAGAGCCCGTCCACACAGGGACACATCACCATCGCCGTCGGCGCCACCCGGTTGATCCAGCAGGCGTCATGCCCCGCCCCGCTGACCAGATCCCGGTGCGAATACCCCAGCCGCTCCGCCGCCGCCCGCACCGCCGCGACGCAGCCCTCGTCGAAGGTCACCGGGTCGAAATGCCCCGCCACCTCGATCTCGATCCCGAGGCCCAGCTCCGCCGCGATCTCCGGCGCCTCCGCCTCCAGCCGCGCCTTCATCCCGTCGAGCTTCGCCCGGTCCGGCGAGCGGATATCCACAGTGAACACCACCTTGCCCGGGATCACGTTCCGCGAATTCGGATGGACGTCGCAATGCCCGATCGCCCCCACCGCGTCCGGCTGGTTCTCCATGGCGATCCGATGCACCAGCTCGGTCACCCGCGCCATGCCCAGCCCCGCGTTGCGCCGCATCGCCATCGGCGTCGAGCCGGTATGGCTCTCCTTGCCGGTCAGCGTCACCTGCAGCCACCACAAGCCCTGCCCGTGGGTGACCACGCCGATCTCCTTGCCCTCCGCCTCGAGGATCGGCCCCTGCTCGATATGCAGCTCGAAGAAGGCATGCATCTTCCGCGCGCCCACTTCCTCGTAGCCCTTCCATCCGATCCGCGCCAGCTCGTCGCCGAACTTCAACCCTTTCGCATCCTCGCGCCCGTAGGCCCAGTCCAGCGCGTGCACCCCCGCGAACACGCCCGAGGCCAGCATCGCCGGCGCGAAGCGCGTTCCCTCCTCGTTGGTCCAGTTCGTCACCACGATCGGATGCCGCGTCCGGATTCCCAGATCGTTCAGCGACCGGATCACTTCCAGCCCGCCCAGCACCCCGAGCACCCCGTCGTACTTCCCGCCCGTCGGCTGGGTGTCGAGGTGGCTCCCCACATAGACCGGCAGCGCCTCCGGATCCGTCCCCTCCCGCCGCGCGAACATCGTCCCCATCGCATCGACGCCGGTCACCAGCCCCGCCGCGTCGCACCAGGCCTTGAAGAGCGCCCGCCCCTCGCCGTCGGCGTCGGTCAGCGTCTGGCGGTTGTTGCCCCCCGCCACCCCGGGGCCGATCTTCGCCATCTCCATCAGGCTGTCCCACAGCCGGGCGCCGTCAATCTTCAGGTTCGCGCCGGGAGCGGCCATCGGCAATCCTCGTCCAGGGGGCGTCCCCCTTGATAGGTTGGCGCGCGGTCGGAACGCAAGTCCGGAGCGGGCCGGCGAAACCGCCGGGCCGCCCCGATCCCCTAGCGGAAGGATGTGCTCGCCGCGCGTGCAGTCGCAGGCGGGGACCGTTCGGGCGGGTCAGACCTGGGACCTCAGGATCTCGTACTTCAGCCGCTCGGACTCCGGGCTGAACTCCCGCGGGCCGTGGGGACCGGACCGGCGGGGGCGCCCGTCCTCCCGGCGAAGGTAGCGCCGCAGGTCTTCGTCGTTCGCGGGAAAGGCTCTCGCCAGGACTGCCAGTATGCGCATCTGCTTTGCTCCCGTGATGGAGGATCGATCCCGATCCGATGACCACAGAATTGCAGAAGCCGGCGAAGCGCGCTTCGGGGAGATTCCCCATTTTCGCCGCCGCTGCTCCCTAATTCGTTGCTCCCCATGCGCCGGCGGCCTATCCATCATGCTCCCTGGGGAGCGGCTTGATGGATTTGCAGGAACGGGAAACGGCGATTTCGATCCTCGAGGATCGGTGGCGTTCCATCGCGCGGGACGGCGGGCATATCGTCGTGATCTCGGGCGAGCCGGGCATCGGCAAGACGATGCTCGTCGACGCCTTCCTGAAGGGTCTCCCTCCCGACAGCCGCCGGTTCCGCGGCGCGTGCGAGGATTTTTCGATCGCGGAGCCTCTGGGTCCCCTGCGCGAGATCGGCGTGCAGGCCGGATGGTCCCCCGCCGAGGACGGCGCGGGAACTCGCGTCGACCGTGCGATCTTCGCCGAGGCCCTCGCGGCGCTGACCTCGACGGACGAACCGACGCTCGTGGTGATCGAGGACCTGCACTGGGCCGACGACGCGACGCTGGACTTCCTGCGCTATCTCGGCCGCAGGATGGAGGATCGCAAACTGCTCCTGATCGTCACGTCACGCGACGGCGAGGCCGAGGGACGCCCGCAGACGCGACGCGCCTTCGCGGACGTGCCCTCCGGCCGCCTGACACGGATTCCCCTCGATCCGCTGAGTCTCGAGGCGGTCGGCCTTCTGGCCGCCGGCTCGGGTCGGGACCCGGCCGCGCTGCACGCGACGACGGGCGGCAACCCGTTCTTCGTCGCCGAACTGCTGAGCGACCGGACCGGCGCCGTGCCCCGCAGCGTGCAGGACGCGGTTCTCGTGCGCGCCGAAAGGCTCGATCCCTCGGCGCGCCGGCTCCTGAATGCGGTCTCGGTGTTCCCCCGCCGCGCCTCTCGGGCGGTGATATCGGAGATGTTCGGGGACCGCTTCCGGTCGGCTCTGGAGGACTGTCTCTCCCGCGACATCCTCGAGGAGGACGGCGGGTTTCTGGCGTTTCGCCACGAGCTGGCGCGACAGGCCATCGAGCAGTCGCTGTCCGGGAGCGATCGATCGGACCTGCACGGCGAAGCCCTTCGGATTCTCTCGCGCGCGTCGGAAACGCCCAGATCGGCCCTGCTCCACCACGCGCGCCAGACCGATGACGCGAAGGACGTCGCGGCGCTCGCCCTCGACGCGGCCGACGAGGCCGAAGCGCTGGGGAGTAACCGCGAGGCGGCGGAATACTACAAGGTCGCCATTGACCGGTCGGAGAACCTGCCTGCCGCGGAAAAGGCGTCCCTGCTCAAAAGTGCGCCAGCTGCAGTTTCTGATCGGCCGGTTCTCCCTGGCGATCGAGATGCAGGAGCGCGCGCTCGCTCTTCTGAGCGTCTCGAATGATCCGATCGCCGAAGGCGAGGCGTTCAGAAAGCTCTCCCGATACGAGTCGATCGGACACGCCACGCGCTCGGACTTCGAGCGGAGCGTCCGGCGGGCCGTGGAGATCCTGACGGACTTTCCAGGCCCGGAACTGGCCATGGCCCATGCCACGCTGTCGCAGCTGATGATGCTGTGCTGGGAGATCGACGCCGCGATCGCCTACGCCTGGAAGGCCATCGACTTCGCGACGGCGCAGGACCGGCCCGACATCCTGTGCCATGCATACGACACCCTCGGAACGTCCCTGATCTGGTCCGATCCCGACCGGGGCGCCGCGCTTCTGGACCGCAGCATCGACCTGGCGCGGCGGATCGGAGAATGGGACACCCTGGCCCTCGCCTATGGAGATTTCTCGGAGTTCGAGTTCAAGAGGCTGCGGTTCGGCCGCGGCGTCGAACTGGCCGATCTTGCGCTGGCGGTCTGCGAGGATCACGAACTCGATGGCGCTTCGAGCTACTTTTCCGGGGTCAAGGCGTGGAACCTGCTGTCCCTGGGCAGATGGGACGAGGCCCGCGCCGCGGCCGAGGCGGGGCTGAAGCCGACGATCGCGGCGGCATCGTCACAGGCCCGGTTTCCGGCGGCGATCGCCCTCGTCCAGCACATGACGCGCACCGGCGAGGGGGCGCCTGCGAGGATCGAGGAGGAGATGTCGCAGGCGCAACGCTGGACCGAGCCGGTGATGCATCTCTGAATCTCGCCACGACCCTGGCCGAGCGCGCCTGGCTGGGCCTTGGAGGGGAAGAGAGGGCCGTCGCTTTACTGGAGGAATGCGTGCAGAGGGTGCCCGATGTCCGCATGGTTCCCGATGTCCTCCTCTGGCTGCGCCGGTTGCGGCCGGAGCGGGAATTCGACGGGATCGAGGCTCTGCCGGCCCCGTTCCGGCCCCAGTTGACCGGGGACTGGAGGGCCGCGGCGCGCGGCTGGGCCGAGGTTCACGCGCCCTACGAACAGGCGCTCGCCCTCTGCGAAGGCGATGAGGCGGCCTGCAACGAGGCTCTCGCCCTGCTCGATCGTCTGGGTGCCGGGCCGGTCATCGAGAAGGTCCATGAGATGATGAGACGCAACGGCATGGCCGTCGCGCGTCGCGGTCCGCAGGCGTCGACCGCGGAGAACCCGCGCGGTCACCCATCACCAGATGGACGTGCTGTCCCTGCTCGGGGAGGGCCTGTCCAACGCGCGGATCGCCGACCGGCTCTTCGTCTCCCCGAAAACCGTGGACCACCACGTCTCCGCGATCCTGGCGAAGCTGGAGGCGTCGACGCGCGGCGAGGCCGCCGCGATCGCCCGAAGGGAAGGCCTTCTGGAAGAGCGCTAGCACCGGCCCGTGACCCGGAACAGCCGGCCTCTGCCGCGCCCCCTCCCGAAGGCGTCACCCCCCAATCCCGACAAGAACACTGGCAAGCCGTTTTCCAGCCAGTTTCCAGCCGAATTCCCAGCCTCAGCAACTCCCCGTTGACCCCTGGAGTGGTGTCAAAGATCTTTCGCACTATCGGTCACGCGACGATGGCTCCTTGGGTTTGATCCGCGAAGCAGCGGCGTCATGTCGACGAACTTCTCGGGTCGACCACTGCGTCCCGGCGACGTGGCGCAGGCGGGCCGCAGCGAGGTCGAGGCAGGAACTTCCGCGTCCGGAAACGGCGCCGACGACGCTGGTGCGGCGCCCGGATCTCTCGCATGATCCGCTCCAGCGGGTCGTTTGTTCTCGAGCTTGATCCAATGGCTGTCGGGGAAGCCGTAGTAGGACGAGGGTCGTCGTGCCCGCTTTCCTCGGTGCAGGACTCGGCGGCCTTGGTCAGCTTCATCGCGGCGCAGGTCCGCGATGAACAGCGGCCATCTTCTCGGCGGCGGCCTGGCGGTTCTCCTGGGCATGGATCGCCTTCAGCATCTTCGTGACGTCCCGGAACCTTGCCCGGACGGGACGAGGCTGAAGACGTTGCGGTAGAAATGCACGCGGGGGCTGTTGAAGAAGCCTTCCGGAGCTGATAAAGATATCCATGAGCCGGGCGGTTCATGGGAAGGCGGCATGCTCGGACGGAAGGAACGCGGTCAGCTGGAGCTGTTCATGACGGGTTCGTTGCGTCAGCTCGTGCCCGACGATCATGTCCTCGCGCGGGTGGATCGCGTGCTCGACTTCTCCTGGTGTCAACGGCGGCGAAAAAGTCGGCCACGGGGCGGCGCAAAACCAGGCCAGTGGCTGGGCGCCAAGCGCCATGGCGCGCGCGCTCACAATGTAGCTGGCGCGGGCCATGGCGCTTTGGCCCGCAGGGCCAACCCTGCTTCGGCGGATCAGGCGGAGGTTTCGGCTTTCCGGGCGCGGCTCTGACCGAGACGGTAGCTGTCGCCGTTCATCTCGAGGATGCTGACGTGGTGGGTCAGCCGGTCGAGCAGGGCGCCGGTGAGACGCTCGGAGCCGAACACCTCGGTCCATTCGTCGAACGGCAGGTTGCTGGTGATCAGTGTGGCGCTGCGTTCGTAGCGCTGCGAGATCAGCTCGAACAGCAGCTCTGCGCCGGTTTTGCTGAGGGGGACGAAGCCCAACTCGTCGATGATCAGGAGCTTCTGGCCGGCGAGCTGCTTCTGCAGACGAAGCAGGCGGCGCTCGTCGCGGGCCTCCCCGTACCATCTCGTTGACCAGCGCCGCGGCGGTGGTGAACGCAACCGACAGGCCTTTCTGGCAGGCGGCCAGGCCCAATCCCAGCGCAGCATACATCTTGCCGGTGCCGCTGGGCCCGAGAGCGATGACATTCTCGCGCCGCTCGATCCATTCGCAGCGGGCCAACTCCAGCACCTGCATCTTGTTGAGCTTCGGGATCGCCTTGAAGTCGAAGCTGTCGAGGCTCTTGGCGACCGGGAACTTCGCGGCCTTGATGCGGCGCTCGATCATCCGCCGGCTCGCGGTCGATCAGCTCCAGCTCGACTCGACCAGCCGGGCCAGGAACTGGACGTGATCCAGCCCCTCGGCCGCGCATTGGCGGGCGAGCTTGTCGTATTCCCTGAGGAAGGTCGGCAGCTTCAGCGTCTTCAGGTGATTGGCGAGCAGGATCCGCGGCGCGTCGCTCATGCCGCGTCGCCTGACATCAGGCACATGTAGCTGGCCGCCGAGGTGGTCGCGACGGTGGCGCGCGGCAGGTAGGGATAGACGTCGAGGTCCAGCCTCGGCGGCCGTTTCTCGACATGGCAGAGAACGAGGTGCTTGACGGCGTCGAAGCCGACAGCGCCCAGCTGCAGCACCTGTTCGCCGGCGGCATGCAGGTCGTCGACGCCAAAGGTCTCCAGCAGGCGCAGGACCTGGACATACTCGCGGCGTCCGGCCTTGATCATCCGCGCCTCCATCAACCGGCGCAGGGTCGAACTCGGGCGGCAGGTCCCATTCCGCCAGCGGGGCCGCCTGGTCGAGAGCGTTGATCTTCCTCTCGATCAGCGGGAGGTAGTGGACCGGATCGAAGACCATGTCCTCGCGGTCGTAGCAGCGCGGATGCCGCGCGATGATGTCGCCGCCGCAGCCGATCACGACCGCATCGACATAGCCGCGGATCCAGACATCGCGATGGCCGTAGGCCACCGGCACCCGTAGTCGTTGGTCTTGTAGCGCACCAGCGACTGGGAGCTGACCCGCCCCGTGGCCTGGTCGCAGGCGTCGAACGGCGCCGCCGGCGGCTCAGTCATTGCGGCCAGGTCCCGCGCCAGCCGCTCCCCGATGGTCTCCGCATGGCCCCGCAAGACATCGGCCTGGCGCCTGCGGCACTGAGCTTCCAGATGGGCGTTGAACGCGTCCCAGCTTGCGAACCGCGGGATCGGCACCATGAAGTTGCGGCGGGAATAGCCGACCAGACCCTCGGCATTGCCCTTGTCGTTGCCCTTGCCAGGGCGGCCGTAGCGGTCGCGGCACAGATAGTGCGACAGGAACCCGTTGAAGAGCAGGGCACGCCGCCGCGTCCCGTCGGGCAGGATCTTCGACACCAGGCATCTGTCGTTGTCGTAGAGCACCGAGACCGGGACCTTGCCGAAGAAGGCGAAGGCGTGGAGGTGGCCGTCCACCCACGCTTCGGCAGTCGCCGCCGGATACGCCCGCACAAAGCAGGCGTCGCTGTGCGGGAGGTCCATGACGAAGAAATGAGCCTTCTGCAGCACGCCGCCGACGATGGCCTCCGCTTCGCCGAAGTCGGCTTGGGCATGCCCCGGCGGATGCGCCAGCGGCACGAACATCTCGCGGCCGCGCCGCTCGCGCTCACGCATGTAGTCCTTCACGATCGTGTAGCCGCCGGTGAAACCGTGCTCGTAGCGAAGCCGCTCGAACACCCGCTTCGCGGTGTGCCGCTGCTTGCGGTGAACCGCGCGATCACCCTCCAGCCAGCCGTCGATGATCCCGGTGAACCCGTCCAGCTTCGGCCGCTTCACCGGGGCCGTCCGCCGGTAGCCGGGCGGAACCGAGAAGGCCAGCATCTTACGCACGCTGTCGCGCGAGACGCCAAAGTGCCGGGCCGCCTCTCGCTGGCTCATGCCCTCCGCGCAGGCCAGACGAACCTTGCGATACATGTCCACGGTGATGATCCTCCCGCCCTCCCCAGCAACTGCAGGAAGGACAAAGGTGGACGACTATTGCGCCGCCCGCAGCGAGGTCAGCCCGCCGCTCCCGTGGCCGACTCTTCCCACCGCCGTTCTCATCGACGCGGCCGGGTTCTCCTTCGTCTCGATCACCCAGGCCTTCGACGCCACGACCTCGATGGAAGGCTGACGCTGAACGTGCTGCTCGCCTTCGCCCAGTTCGAGCGCGAGGTCACCGCCGAGCGCATCCGCGACAAGATCGCCGCCTCCAAGGCGAAGGGCATGTGGATGGGCGGCATCGTCCCGATCGGTTACCGCTGGAGGCGCGCCGGTTGCTGCCGGAGCCCGAGGAGGCCGCGCTGGTGCGGCGGATCTTCGAGCGTTACCTGGCGCTCGGCTCGGTGAAGCGCTCAAGGCGAGCTTCACGCCGAGGGCGTCCGGACACCGGTCCGCGTCATCGCGACGGACGGATCACCGGCGGACGCGCCTTCTCCCGCGGCAAGCTCTACGCCATGCTCGCCAACCCGATCTTCATCGGCAGGATCAGGCACAAGGGAACCGTGCATCCGGACAGCACGACGCCATCGTCGACGAGGGCCTGTGGGACGCGGTGCAGCAGCGTCTTGCCGTCAAGCGCCAACGGAATCGACCGGCGAGCCGCCCGAACCCGAGCCCGCTCGCCGGCCGGCTGTTCGATCCCGACGGCCGCAAGATGCGGCCGAGCCATGCCAGCAAGAACGGACGGCGCTACCGCTACTACGTCAGCGCCGATCTGATCGAGGACGGCGTCGCCCATGGCGCGCGCGGCTGGCGCATCCCGGCGAAAGAACTGGAGACGGCCGTCGCGCGCACCATCGCCGCGCACCTGCGCGAGCCCGACGTCCAGGCGCAGCTGCTCCGTTCGGCTGGGTCCGAAGCGACGCATCCGCCATCGTCATCGACGGTGCTCGAGCTGATCGCCCGCTGGCGGATCCCGCCGCCGAGCCGGACGCGAGACGCTGCGAGAGCTGGTCCCCGCGTAGATCTTCCGAGCCGAACTGAAGGCGGAGGTCGACTTCGCGCAGTTTTCAGATTTACGAAGGAACGGTCTCTCCGATCTGGCCGCGCTCGAGCTTCCCGCCTTCCGCGTCACCGCGCCGCTGCGGCTGCAACGGCGCGGTCCGGAGCTGCGCCTGATCCTCGGCGGCGCAGCGGCGCCGCCGGCGCTGCCCGATCCGCTTCTAGTCCGACACCTGATCGAGGCGCGCTGTCGTGCTTCGGTTTACCTCGATCCGGACCAGGATCTCACCGTCAGCGACATCGCCCTTCGCGAAGGTTCTGACGTCGGCGACGTCTCGCGATCGCTGCAGCTGGCCTTTCTGGCCCCGGATCTGGTCGAGCGCATTCTCGACGGCGCCCAACCGGTCGCGCTCACCACCGAGCGACTCAAGCGTCTCGACCTGCCGCTGCTCTGGGAGGACCAGCGGGCGGCCCTCGCCTAAACCGCTCCTGTTGTTGGGACCTGCCCGCGAGGCTCGCAACGCTGGGGACGTCATTGCCGCCCATTTCGGCCGAAGCAGCGTTTGGTTTGGTGGCCAGCGGAGCACGGAAAGGCGTTTGCGGGGACTTGCCCCGATTTCTCTGCTCTCCGCCGAAAACTTACACCCTCTTCCCCGAGCTGCGCCGTCCAAGCCTTTGAAATGTTGAGAGATCACAAGAGTAGCCGCAGAGACGCGAAATGCGGCCGGCTGCGTGGTAGGCCCGGAGGGGCTCGAACCCCCAACCAAAGCGTTATGAGCGCTCTGCTCTAACCAATTGAGCTACGGGCCCGCCGGAAGCGGTGCTAACTCAGCGTCGTTGCGGCGGTCAAGCACGTGTTCCCATCGCGCAAGAGTTGCGCTAGAGCCCGCTCCTAGTGTCTTCGCAAGAGGAGGTCGCGGTGGAAGAACCGGGCAACGGGCTGAGCTACGCCGCCGCCGGCGTCGACATCGACGCGGGTAACGCGCTGGTGGAGCGCATCAAGCCGGCGGCCGCGGCGACCAGCCGCCCCGGCCTCGCTTCCGCGATCGGCGGCTTCGGCGGCCTCTTTGACCTGCGCGCCGCCGGTTTCTCGGATCCGATCCTTGTCGCCGCCACGGACGGGGTCGGCACCAAGCTGAAGGTCGCCATCGAGAGCGAGCGCCTCGACACCGTCGGTGTCGATCTGGTCGCGATGTGTGTGAACGACCTGATCTGCCAGGGCGCGGAGCCCCTGTTGTTTCTCGACTATTTCGCAACCGGCCAGCTCGATGTGGAGGCTGCCGCGCGCGTCATCTCGGGCGTCGCCGACGGGTGCCGCCTGGCGGGCGCTGCGCTGGTGGGAGGCGAGACCGCCGAGATGCCGGGTATGTACGCAGGTAAGGACTTCGACCTCGCCGGCTTCGCTGTCGGCGCCATGGAGCGCGGGCACCAACTGCCCCGCGGCGTGAAAGCGGGAGACCGGCTGATCGCGCTGGCCTCCAGCGGCCCGCATTCGAACGGGTACTCGCTCATTCGCCAGCTCGTGTCGCGCGAGAACCTCGAATGGGACTCCGCATCTCCCTTCGGCAACCACACACTCGGCGAAGGCCTGCTTGCGCCGACCCGCATCTATGTTTCGGCGGTCTTGCCGATCCTCAATGAGCACGGGCTCCGCGCTCTCGCTCACATCACCGGCGGGGGTCTGACCGAAAACCTTCCGCGCGTCCTGCCGCAGGGCCACGGAGCGGCGATCGACCTCTCGGCATGGCGCTTGCCGCCTGTCTTCGACTGGGTGCGCCGCCGCGGTGGCGTCGAAGACGCGGAAATGCTCAGGACCTTCAACTGCGGCGTCGGCATGGTGATCGTCGCGCAACCTTCGGCGTCCGCCGGGATCATGGCGAGCCTGGCGCAGGCCGGAGAGACAGCCTTCGAGATCGGCGAAGTGCGCGCCAGTTCGGGCGTGGTCTACACGGGCGAGTTGTGAGCCGAAAACCTGTTGCGATTCTCATCTCCGGCGGAGGTTCCAACATGGTGGCGCTGGTTCGCGACATGGCCGATCCGGAACATCCGGCCGCGCCATGCCTCGTCCTGTCGAACCGGCCAGATGCAATCGGACTTGAGCGCGCGCGCTCGCTGGGAGTGAAGGCGGCCTGCGTGGATCACCGCGCCTATCCGGACAGGCAAGACTTCGAAGCTGTGCTGGCCGCCAGCCTCGACGCCGCCGGCGCGGAGATCGTCTGCCTTGCAGGATTCATGCGGGTGCTCACGGCGGCATTCGTTGCGCGCTGGTCGGACCGGATGCTCAACATCCATCCGTCGATCCTGCCGCTGTTCCCGGGGCTCGACACCCATGCGCGCGCTCTGGCCGCAGGCATGGCTGTTCACGGGGCGACCGTTCACCGGGTCACCGCCGATCTCGACGCGGGTCCCATCCTCGGTCAGGCCGTGATCCCGGTCCGCGCCGGTGACACCCCCGAAAGCCTGGCTGCCCGCCTGCTGCCGCTGGAGCATCGGCTCTATCCCGCTGTCCTGCGTCGCTTCGCGGCCGGAGACCTCACACCGGTCGCCCTCCTCCAACAGCCCGACTGATCCCAGGGTAGCCTTCAGGCACCACCGCCCGCAACAGAGATCATCCGACCAGTTCTAGGCCGGAGAAGAAATAAGCGATCTCGGTGGCCGCAGTCTCGGGGCCATCGGAGCCATGCACCGAGTTTTCCCCGATCGACAGTGCGAATTCCTTCCTTATGGTTCCGGCCTCGGCCTCGGCCGGATTAGTGGCGCCCATCACTTCGCGGTTCTTCGCAATCGCATCCTCGCCCTCGAGAACCTGCGCGACGATGGGCTCGGAGCTCATGAACTCGGTCAGTTCGGCAAAGAAGGGCCTTTCCTTGTGGACGGCGTAGAAGGCCTCGGCCTGCGCCCGGGTGAGGTGGATGCGCTTTTGCGCGACGATCCGCAGTCCGGCCGCTTCAAGCTTGGCGTTGATCGCGCCGGTCAGGTTTCGACGGGTCGCATCGGGTTTGATGATAGAAAAGGTGCGTTGCAGTGCCATCCGAGATGTCCTTGTCCCTTGCGCGGCGCGCTTACCATGCGGTTTGGGCCCGGAAAAGGCATATCTCAACCGGCTACGGTCACCGTTGACATGGCGTCGCGGCGCGGCCACATCGCCTCCCATGCTTGCTTTCCGCAACATCTCCTTCACCCTCGAGGGCAAACCGCTGTTCGAGGACGCTTCGGCGCTGATCCCGACCGGCCACAAGGTCGGATTCGTCGGCAGAAACGGCGCGGGCAAGACCACGCTCTTCAAGCTCATACGGGGCGAGTACGTGCTCGACGGCGGCGAAATCGAGACGCCGCGCCGCGCGCGGATCGGCGGCGTGGATCAGGAAGCCCCGGCCTCGGCGGACTCCCTACTCGACACTGTTCTGGCCGCCGACCTCGAACGTGCGGCGCTCGTCGCCGAAGCCGAAACCGCGACGTATCCTGCGCGCATCGCGGAGATCCAGACCCGGCTCGCCGACATCGAGGCGCACTCGGCGGAGGCCCGCGCCGGCGCGATCCTCAGCGGGCTCGGCTTCGACTCCGCGGCGCAGGCGCGCGCCTGCGCGGACTTCTCGGGCGGCTGGCGCATGCGGGTCGCGCTCGCCGCGGTGCTGTTCTCCCGGCCCGACGTGCTCCTGCTTGACGAACCGACGAACTATCTCGACCTCGAAGGCGCGATCTGGCTCGAGAGCTTCCTCGCGCGCTATCCACACACCGTCCTCGTGATCAGCCACGACCGCGACCTCCTCAACCGTTCGGTCGGGGCGATCCTTCATCTCGACCGGCGCAAGCTCACCCTATACCAGGGTGCGTATGACACTTTCGACGCGACCCGGCGGGCGCGGATCGAGCAGCTCGCCTCGGAGAAGAAGAAGCAGGACGCGGCGCGGGCGCACATGCAATCCTTCGTCGATCGCTTCAAGGCCAAGGCGTCCAAGGCGCGACAGGCCCAGAGCCGGATAAAGGCGCTCGAACGCATGAAACCGATCGCGGCGATCGTCGAGAACCAGGTGGCGCGTTTCAGCTTTCCCACGCCAGAAGAGCTTTCGCCGCCGATCGTGCGGCTGGAGAATGTGGCCGTGGGCTATGGCGGACCGCCGGTGCTGCGCGACCTCGACCTGCGGATCGACCAGGACGACCGGATCGCTCTTCTCGGGGCGAACGGCCAGGGCAAGTCGACTTTCTCGAAACTGCTCGCGGACAGGCTCGAGCCGAGCGGCGGCCGCAAGATCGCCTCCTCGAAACTGAGGGTCGGATACTTCGCCCAGCACCAGGTCGACGAACTCGACGTGGACGAGACACCGCTCCAGCATCTTGCCCGCCTTCGCCCGGCCGAGACGCCCGCGAAGCTACGTGCGCGGCTGGCGGCGAGCGGGCTCGGCGCGGACGTGGTCGACACTGAAGTCGCGCGGCTCTCGGGCGGACAGAAGGCTCGCCTCAGCCTGCTGATCGCCACGCTCGACGCGCCGCATCTCATCATCCTGGACGAACCCACCAACCACCTCGACATCGAGAGCCGGGAGGCGCTGGTGGAGGCGCTAACCGAATATGGCGGCGCCGTGATCCTCGTGAGCCACGATCCGCATCTCGTCGAATTGGTCGCCGACAGGCTTTGGCTCGTGCGCGACGGTCGGGTGACGCCCTGGGAGGACGATATCGAGAGCTACCGCCGGGCGCTGCTGTCGGAGCGCGGCGGCACGGCGGCGAAGGCCGCCGTGCGGCAGAAGGACAGGTCGAAGCCGGCCGTGCGCAGCGATGTGGCCCCGCTCAAGGCCGACGTGGCCCGCTGCGAGGCGCGGGTCGCAAAACTGGAGGAGATGCGCGAGGCGATCGACGCGCGCCTGGCCAACCCGATCCTCTACGCGCGCAGCTCGCAGCAGGAAATGGAGGCGCTCCACAAGAAGCGCGCGGAGATCCTCGACGGTCTCGATCGCGCCGAGGCGCTGTGGATCGTCGCTGTGGAACGGCTCGACGCCGCGAGCGAGCGCGCCTGATGCCCACCGATGAGCTGCTCACGATCTTCGTCACGCTCTTCGTGGTTATAGACCCGATCGGGCTGGCCCCGCTCTTCGTGGCGCTCACCCAGGGCATGGACGCGGCGCGGCGACGCGGCGTGGCGATCCGCGCCATCCTGATCGCGTTCTGCCTGCTCGCGGTGTTCGGGCTCTTCGGTGAGCGGCTCCTCACCGCGATCGGCATAGGCCTGCCGGCCTTCCGCATCTCCGGCGGGCTGCTTCTCTTCCTGATGGCGGTCGACATGCTCTTCGAGCATCGTAGCGAGCGGCGAGAGAAGCGCGCCTCGGGCGACATGCCCGACCCGTCGGTGTTTCCGCTGGCCATGCCGCTGATCGCCGGGCCGGGCGCGATCGCGGCGGTGATCCTGCTGACCAGCCGGCATTCGGGCGACCCCGCGGCGCTCGCCGCGATCGGTGGCGTCGTTGTTGGTATCCTGGCGCTCACCTTCGTCTTCTTCCTGATGGGAACGCTGATCGAGCGGTTGCTCGGAACGACCGGCATCGTGGTGCTGACCCGGCTCTTCGGCATCCTGCTCGCGGCGCTGGCGGTGCAGTTCGTCATCAACGGGCTGCAGGGGCTCGAGCTGATGGGGGGCTGACCGGTGCTTCCCGAAAATCCCGACGATCAGGCGCGGCTGTTCTACCTGCTGTTGCTGGGGGTCGTGCTGGCGGGCTCGCTCTTCTACGGGCAGCGGCGGCGGCTGGGGCGCGCGGCGCGCGATCTCGCACTCTGGGCGCTGATCTTCGTGATGGTGATCATCGCCTACGGTTTCCGCGACACCCTGCGCGGCGGGCTGTTCCCCTCGATGATGACCCAGACCGAGGAGGGCGCGATCGCGCTGCGGCGCGGATCGGACGGGCATTTCCACGCGACCCTGGAGGTGAACGGCGCGCCGATCCGCTTCATGATCGACACCGGCGCATCGGGGGTGGTGCTGTCGCGGCGCGACGCGGAGCGGGCCGGGCTCGACGTGGGCCGGCTCCAGTTCCGCGGCCGGGCCCAGACCGCGAACGGGATGGTGGCCATCGCGCCGGTGCGTCTCGACGACCTGCGGCTGGGACCGATCGTGGACCGCGATGTGCCGGCCTCTGTGGGGGCCGGCGACTTCGACACCTCGCTCCTCGGCATGAGCTATCTTGACCGCTTCGCGCGCCTCGAGATCGAGGGCGACCAGATGATCTTGCGCCGCTAGGCCCGGGCGTGTCAGGGTGTGTGATGGCGTGATAACACGCGTGCAATTCCGGGTATCTTCATGAAAACATTGGCGTTAATCTTCGTTAATTGCGCCCGTAACACGCATTTCCGGCCCCGCGCGTGACCACCGCCGCGCGCGGGACGGAGACCTGGAGCGGCGACACCGGCGAGACCTGGGCCCGCCACCAGCCGTTCATGGACGCGATCCTTGCGGACTGTAGCCGGATCCTTCTGGCCGCGGCCGAGCCTGCGCCCGGGGAACGCGTCCTCGACATCGGCTGCGGCGCCGGGGCCTCGACGTTGGCCGCAGCGGAAGCCGTGGGACCGGATGGCGCCGTTCTGGGGATCGACCTCTCGCCCGCATTGCTCGCCCGCGCCGCCGAGCGCGTCGCGCAGGCGGGGCTCGGCAACGTCACCCTCACCCGGGCGGACGCGGCGACGCACGGGGTCGAAGGGGATCGCTTCGATCTGCTGATCTCGCGGTTCGGCATGATGTTCTTCGAGGATCCCGTCGCGGCGCTGTCCAAAATCCGAACCGCGCTCCGGCCAGGCGCGCGTGTCGTCTTCGTGGCCTGGGCGGGGCTTTCGCACAATCCGTGGTTCGCCCTGCAGATGGATGCGGCGCGGGCGGTTTTCGGCCCGCCGGATGCGCCGCCCGATCCGCACGCCCCCGGACCGATGGCCTTCAGCGACATCGCCCGGGTGGTCGGATTGCTCGACGCGGCCGGGTTCACCGAATGCGGCGGCGAGGAACGCGCCTTCGTTCTCTCCCATCCAGGATCGCCGGAGGATCTCGGGCGGCTTGCGGCGCAGATCGGACCGGCGGCGAGACGCCTCACGGATGCAGGCGGCGATCCGGAGGCGGCGGCGCGGTTGGCGCAGGAGGCGAGCGCCCGCTTCGCCGTCCACGCGGTCCCCGGGGCTGTCGAAGTTCCCGGGACGCTGATCGTCTTCCGGGCGACCGCGCCCTGAGCCGCGCGCGCTCCGGGACGCCGGGATCCTGGGCGGCTTGCGTCGCGCCGGGGGCCGTCTTCGACATGCCCGACGGCGCGCCGATGACGGTGCAGGACCGGGCCCATACCTCGCCGATCTGGCATATGCCAGCCGGCTGAGCGGGTTCGCGCAAGCTCCGCCCGGCGGCAGCGGTCAGGACGCGCTTTCGGCCCTGCGCACCCAGCGGCCGTTCTCCTGGGCCCAGTAGGTCGCCGGCAGGCCCGCCGCGGTGACCGCCTTCCAGTCTCGGCGCGCGTCGGCGACGGCGCGGTCGTCGGCGCCGTCGAAGATCAGGCAGACCCGCTCGTAGGACGCCATCTCGGCGACGCTGGCGCGCGCCCCGTCGACGAGCATGAGCACCTGCGCGCCGTTGGGGTTCTCCTCGCCGAGCGCGAGATAGACCGGCTGCGCCGCGGCGTGGCCCGCCGTGGGGCCGCCGTGGGGCAGGAAGGCGTCGTCGCGCCAGGTCCAGAGCATGTCGTCGATCGTCGCGAGCCCCGCCGCGGAGCCGCAGCGCACGACGCAGCGCCAGCCGCGGGCGAGCGCCTTTTCCAGCATCTCGGGCAGGCTGCGTTCCAGCGGCGTGGCGGTCAGGTGGTAGAACAGCGCCTCGGCCATGGGGCTCAGGTCTCGAAGCGCTCCCGCACCAGCCGGTCGAGCGTGCGAACGCCCCAGCCGGTGGCGCCCTTGGGCGACAGTTCGGTGTCCTTTGAACTCGTAGGCGACGCCCGGCGATGTCGATGTGCGCCCAGGGCATGCCGTCCTTGCACGAAGCGCTTGAGGAACTGCGCGGCGGTGATCGAACCCGCCGGCGCGGCCGCCGACATTCTTCGATGTCGGCGATGCCGGCTCTTCAGCAGCTTGTCGTAGGCTGGCGCCGAGCGGCATGCGCCAGGCCCCCTCGCCCTCCGCCTCGGCCGGCGGCGAGGATCGCGCCGCGCGAGCGGGTCGTCGTTGGCGAAGACGCCCGGCCTTCTCGTGGCCGAGCGCGATGATGATCGCTCCGGTCAGCGTCGCCAGATCGATCATCGCCGCCGGGCGCGAAGCGCTCCTGTGCGTACCAGAGCACGTCGGCGAGCACGAGCCGGCCCTCGGCGTCGGTGTTGATCACCTCGACGGTGTCGCCCTTCATGGTGCGCACCACGTCGCCCGGCCGCTGGGCGTCGCCGCCGAGCATGTTCTCCACGAGGCCCGACGAGACCCACGACGTTGGCGCGCGCCTTGCGCAGGGCCAGCGTGCGCATCACGCCGGCGACGACGCCGGCGCCGCCCATGTCCATGGTCATCTCCTCCATGCCGGCGGCCGGCTTGATGGAGATGCCGCCGGTGTCGAACACCACGCCCTTGCCGACCAGCGCCAGCGGCGCCTCGTCGCCGCCGCCCGTCCAGTGCATGACCACGACCTTCGACGGGCTGGTCGAGCCCTGCCCGACGGCGAGCAGCGTGCGCATGCCGAGGCGTTCGAGCTCGGGCTCGTCGAGCACCTCGACCTCGACGCCGAGATCGGCGAGCGCGCTCAGCCGGTCGGCGAACTCGGTGGTGGTGAGCACGTTGGCGGGCTCGCTCACCAGATCGCGGGTGAAGAACACGCCCTCGGCCTGGGCGCGCAGCGGCGCGAACTCGGCGGCGACGGCGGCGGGATCCTTGACGAGGAAGCGCGCGGCGCGGTTGGGCTCAGGCGCGTCGTCCTTGCGGGTGCGGTAGAGGTCGAACTCGTAGGCCCGCAGCACGAGGGCCTGGGCGATCTCGGCGGCGCGGCGCAGGCCGCCCGCGACCACCGTGAGCGGCGCGTTCTCGTTGAAGGCCGCGAGGCTCGCGCCGGCGCGGCGGGCCTCCTCCGGGCTCGGGCGGCGGGGCAGCTTGACCGCGAGCAGCGCCTCGGCGGCCATGCCGGCTGGAAAGCCGATGGACTTCGCCTCGCCGGGCTTGAGCCGGGCGAAGGCCGGGCTCGCGGCGAGGCGCTTGAGGGCCCCGCGGCTGAGCCGGTCGACGCGGCGGGCGTGGGCGTCCATCGCCCCGTCGGGAGCGACAAAGACCGCGACGCGCCCCTGGAGGTCGGCGAATTGCGACGGATCGGCATCGGCGAAGTCGGTTTGCAGTAGCGCAGTCACGACGCTCTCCGTAAGTTGCATTCGAGGCGTCGGGGCTTAACGGCTTTCGGGGCCGTTGGCCAGACGACGCGAAGGCGCGGGACGGCGGTTTGACCCGACTGGATCGGTACATCTTCGGCCAGCTCGTCCCGGCGCTCGGGTTCTTCCTTCTGGTGTTCACCGGCGTGGTGTGGCTGACCCAGGCGGTGCGGCTGATCGACCGGGTGATCGCAAGCGGCCAGAGCGCGCTGGTTTTCCTGGAATTCTCGGCGCTGGTGCTGCCGCAGGTCTTCGTGATCGTGCTGCCGCTGTCGGGGATCGGCGCAGCGCTCTACACCATCAACCGGCTCTACGGGGACAGCGAGCTGATCGTGATGATGGCCGCAGGCCTGGGGCCGCTGGCGCTGCTGCGCCCGGTGGCGCTGTTCGGCGCGGCGATCGGCGGGCTGACCGCGGTGGTGATCATGGCGCTGGTGCCGGTGAGCGGGGCGGCGCTGGCCGAGCGCACCGAAGCGATCCGGTCGGACCTCGCCAACGCGCTGATCGTGGAGCGGCAGTTCCTGCACCCGGCGTCGGGCCTGACCCTCTTCATCAGCGACACCAGCACCGACGGGGAGATGTCGGGCATCTTCATCAACGACCAGCGCGACTTCGCGCGGCCGGTGACCTATTCCGCCGAGCGCGCGCTGCTGTTGCGCGACGGGATGGAGGTCCGGCTGGTCATGCAGGACGGGGTGGCGCTGTCGCCGGTGGAGGGCCAGCAGCGGCTCAACACCGTGCAGTTCGACCAGTTCGTCTTCGATCTCAGCGATCTGGTGCGCGCCAATGACCAGCGCACGCCGCGGCCGTCGGAGTATGCGGTGACGCGGCTCGTGGCGCCGGACGCGGAGATGCTCGCGACCGGGCGCTACGGGCGGGGGGACTTCGTCTCCGAGGGGCACTACAAGATCATGATGCCGCTTCTGGCGGCGGTCTTTCCGATGATCGCACTGGTGACGCTGCTGGCCGGCGGCTACCGGCGCAGCGGGTTCGGCCGGCGGGTGATGGTGGCGATCGGAGTGTCGATGGTCCTGCAGATCCTGATGTTCGTCGCCCGCGAACAGGTCGAGCGCGCCCCGGCGCTCTGGCCGCTGATATACCTGCCGCTGGCGCTGGCGGGGCTCTACATCTGGGCGCTGGTGCGCTGGCTGAGCCGGACGGCGAGCCCGCGCGGCCCGGTTCCGGCGTGACGCTGACCCGCTACATCCTGCGCGGCTTCCTGCGCGCGCTCCTGGCGGTGTTCGTGATCCTGTCGATCGTCATCGGGCTGTTCATGGGGGTGGAGAACCTGCGGCGCTTCAGCGGCGACGGCGGGCTGGGGGAAATCCTGCGGGTGACGCTGCTCGGCGTGCCGGCGTTCATGTACCAGGTGTTTCCGCTGGCGCTGATGCTGGCGAGCCTGGTGACGTTCCTGCGCTTCGCGCGGTCGAGCGAGCTGGTGGTGATGCGCGCGGCCGGGGTTTCGGGCCTGCGCCTGATCGCGGTTCCGGTGACGGCCTCCGTCGCCCTCGGGGCGCTCTTCGTCGCCGGCGTCAATCCGTTCGTCGCGGCGACCATCAAGCGCGGGGAGGCGGCCGAGCGGGCGCTCGACGACGACGGCGGCAGCCAGTTCTCCTTCTCCAGCGACGGGGTCTGGCTGCGCCAGGCGGACGCCGCGGGCCAGACGGTGATCCAGGCCGCGCGCGCCAACGAGGGCGGCACGATCCTGAGCCGCGTGCGCATGCACCAGTTCGACGCCGGCGGCGATCTGGTCGCGCGCATCGACGCCCCGGCGGCCCGGCTGACCGAGGGCGCCTGGATCGTGGAGAACGCCACCCGCTGGGTGCGCAGCCCCGAGCGGCGCTTCGAGCGCGAGGAGGCCTCCGAGCGGTTCGTCCTGCCCACCGACCTGACCAGCGAGCAGATCCTCGACAGCTTCTCGCCGCCGGAGGTGGTGGGCTTCTGGAAGCTCCGGCCGTTCATCGCCCAGCTCGAGGACGCGGGGTTCTCTGGCCGGCGGCACCGGCTGTTCCTGATGAGCGAACTGGCCAAGCCGGCGCTCTTTGCGGCGATGGTGATGATCGGCGCAGCCTTCGCGCTCCGGCCGACCCGGTTCGGTCAGACCGGGGTGATGATCGTGCTCGCGGTTCTGGCGGGATTCGCGCTCTACTTCATCAAGGACTTCGCCGAGACCCTGGGCGCGCGCGGACAGATCCCGCTGGTCGTGGCCGCCTGGACGCCGCCGGTCGCCGCGATCCTGATGGCGCTTGGGCTGCTGCTGCATCTCGAGGATGGCTGAGGCCGTGTGGTCCCTCCCGAGGTGGATGCGGCTGCGCCGCAGCGCGGCGGCGCTCGCGCTCGGCGCGGCGCTGGCGATGGGGATCGCCGCTCCGATCGCCACGCAACCCTTCCCGGCGAGCCTGATCGCCGACAGCGTGCGCTACGACGCCCAGACCGAGACGCTGACGGCGACGGGCGACGTCGAGGTGCTCTATCGCGGCCGCGTGCTGACGGCGCGCGAGATCGTCTACGATCGGCGCGCGGGCGAGATCCGCGCCGTCGGGCCGCTGACGCTCACCGACCCGGAGTCGGGCGTGGTGCTGGCCGAGAGCGCCACGCTCACCCCCGATCTCGCCGAGGGACTGATCCGCGGCGCGCAGCTCTTGGTCGCCGATCAGCTGCAGATCGCCGCCGGCGACGTGCAGCGCAGCGGCGGTCGCTACAACACGCTCGAGCGTGTGGTCGCGAGCTCCTGCCGGATCTGCGAGGGCAACCCGACGCCCACCTGGGCCATCCGCGCCGCGCGGGTCACCCAGGACGAGGAGGATCGGCGCATCTATTTCGAGGACGCCCGGTTCGAGGCGCTGGGCGTGCCGATCGCCTACCTGCCGCGCCTGAGCATCCCCGACCCCACCGTGGAGCGCGCCGACGGCTTCCTGATCCCCTCGGCCCAGCAATCCAACATCTACGGCCTCGGCGTGAAGGCGCCCTACTACTTCGTGCTCGGGCCCTCGGCCGACGCCACGCTGACGCCGTTCCTGACCACCACCGGGGCGGTTCTTATCGAGGGCCAGTACCGGCGGCGCTTCGCCAACGGCGGCTTCGACCTCGACGGCGTGATCGCGCTCAGCGACCGGCTCAACGACGGGCTCGGCGGCGAGCCAGGGCGCGGGGCGCTGTCGACGGTCGGCGGCTTCGACCTGGGGCGCGGGTTCCAGGCGCAGTTCGACATCAACCTGGTCACCGACGACAGTTTCCTCGCGCAGTTCGACTATTCGGACGCCGACCGGCTGACCAGCCTGGCACGGCTCGTCCGCGCCACGCCCGACTCCTATCTCGAGTTCGGCGGCATCGGGTTCCAGAGCCTGCGCGACGACGAGGACACCGCGACGGTGCCCTTCATCCTTCCCGACTTCAGCTACCGCCGGCTGTTCGAGGCGCCGGTGATCGGCGGGCGCGTGGCGGTGGATGCGGACTCGCTGGGCGTGCTGCGCGAGAGCGGCGGGCAGATGCTGCGGGCCGGCGGCGGCGTCGACTGGCGGCGGGAATGGGTCCTGCCCTACGGGCTGCTCGCCTCCGCCGGCGCCGGGGCGCGCGTGGAGTTCTATGACGCCGTCGGCTACGACGACGCCCAGAACGGACAGCTTGCGCGCGCCAACCCCGCTGTGGGCGCCGAGCTGAGCTGGCCGGTCGCCCGCAGCGAGCGCGGCGGCGCCATCCACGTGATCGAGCCGATCGTCCAACTGCTCTGGACCGGCGCCTACGGCGACGACGACAACCCCAACGAGGACAGCCAGCTGCCCGAGCTCGACGAGACCAACCTCTTCTGGGTCAACCGCTTCCCCGGGCTCGACCGGATCGAGACCGGGCTGCGCGCCAACGTCGGTGCGCGATACACGCGCTACGACCCGGACGGCTGGAGCCTCGGCGTGACCATCGGCCGGGTGCTGCGGGCCGAGGCCGACCCGGACTTCCCGACCGGCAGCGGGCTTGCGGGCACGCGCTCCGACATCGTCGGCGCTGTGGCGCTGGATTTCGCCAACGGCTTCGGCCTCACGAACCGCGCACTCTTCACGCCGGACTTCACCTTCCAGCGCAACGAGTTCGCGATGGTCTACGAGAGCGACCGGGCCGGGCTTGCGGCGAATTACGTCTTTCTCGCCGAAGACGATTCCAACCCCATCATCGGGCCTCAGCCCGAGACCAACGAGATCGGCGTCGACGCCCGCTACCGGTTCCGTCCGAACTGGGAGCTCCGAGGCCTCTGGCGCTACGACGCGCTGAACGGCGAGCCCTTGCGCGCAGGCGGGGGGCTTACCTACGGCAACCAGTGCGCGGAGATAGACCTCGGCTTCGTGCGCCGCTATACGTCCTCCGAAGATGTGCCGCCGTCGACCTCCTTCGGGTTCACCGTGCGGCTGGCGGGCATCGGCGACGCCCCCGACCGCGAATGGCCGGCGCGGGCCTGCGCGCCGCAAGGGATCTGATCGCCGGGAGGAAGGACCGATGCGAGTGCTTTTCGCCGCCCTGATCGCCATCGCGCTGAGCGCCGTCGCGCCTGCGGGCGGCGCGGCCAACCCCTACGCGCCGGCGCTGATCGTCAACGACCGGGTGATCACCGCCTACGACGTCGAACAGCGCATCGCCTTCCTCGATGCGCTGGGGGCTCCGGGCGACCTCAACGAGCTGGCGCTGGAGCAGCTGGTCGAGGACCGGCTGAAGGTGGAGGCCGCCAACCTCTACGGTGTCGAGCTGCCCGAAGGCGGCGTCGACGTCGGCATCGAGGAGTTCGCCGCAGGCCGCGGCATCACCGTCGATCAGGTCTTCGAGACCCTCGCCGCGCGCGGGATCGACCGCCAGACCCTCAACGACTTCGTCGAGTCGGGCGTCCTGTGGCGCGACCTGGTCGGGGGACTGTTCCGCGAGCGGGCGCTGCCCAGCGAGGAGGAGGTCGACATCGCCATCGAGCAGCGCGCCACCCAGCCGGTGGAGGTCTTCCAGGTCGCCGAGATCGCCCTGCCCTTCGCCGAGCGCGGCCCGGCGGAGACCGAGGCCTTCGCAGAGCAACTCTACGCCGAACTCGTCCGTGGCGCGAGCTTCGAGGAGGCGGTCCGCCGCTTCAGCCGAAGCGCCTCCGCCGAGCAGGGCGGTCGGCTCGAGCCGATCGAGGCGATGCGGATGCCGCCGCAACTGCGCTCGCAGATCGCGCTTCTGACGCCCGGACAGGTCACCCGGCCGTTCCCGATCGGCGGCGGCCTCGCCATCCTCAAGCTCGTGTCGATCGGGACCCGGGCGCCGGAGCCGGTCGACCCCGACGACGCGGAGGCGCGCGACGAGATCCGTCAGCAGCTCTTCATCCAGCGGCTCACCACGTTCAGCGAGGGCTACCTGCAGGAGCTCAAGAGCGACGCCATCATCGAGACGCGATGAGCGGGCCCGCGCCCGTCGCGCTAACGCTCGGGGAGCCGGCAGGGATCGGCGGCGAGATCGCGCTCAAGGCCTGGGCCGCGCTCCGCGTCGAGCCTGCGCCGTTCTTCCTCCTCGGCGATCTTGCGCACATGGCCGCGCTGGCGGCGGCGCACGGGGGCGCGGTCGCGGAGATCGCCGACCCTTCCGAGGCGGGCCGCGCCTTCACGCAGGCGCTTCCCGTGCTCCATCATCCTCTGCCCGCGCCGCAGCGCCCGGGCCTGCCAGAGGCCGCCAACGCCGCGGCGGTCGTGGAAATCATCGCCCGGGCCGTGGAGCTGGTGCGCGGCGGCGCGGCGCTGGCGCTGTGCACCAACCCGATCCACAAGGGAGCGCTGATCGCGGGAGCGGGCTTCGGCTTTCCGGGCCACACGGAGTTCCTGGCGCATCTTTGCGGCGCGCCGCGGCCGGTGATGATGCTCGCCTCGCCGCTGCTGCGCGTGGTTCCGGCGACGATCCACCTGCCGCTCGCGGAGGCGCCGGCGCGGCTGACGCGCGCGCTCCTGGAGGAGACGCTGCGGGTGACGCGCGACGGGCTGGTCCGCGACTTCGGGCTGGCCGCGCCGCGCATCGCCGTGGCCGGGCTGAATCCGCACGCGGGCGAAGGCGGGGCGCTGGGGCGCGAGGAGATCGAGGTGATCGCGCCGACGCTGGAGGCGCTGAGGCGCGAGGGATTCGATCTCAGCGGGCCCCATTCGGCGGACACGCTCTTTCACGCAGCGGCGCGGGCGCGCTACGACGCGGCGGTCTGCATGTACCACGACCAGGCGCTGATCCCGATCAAGACGCTGGACTTCGACGGCGGGGTCAACGTGACGCTCGGCCTCGACTTCGTGCGGACCTCGCCCGACCACGGCACCGCCTTCGACATCGCCGGGCAAGGGCTCGCCGATCCCGCCAGCCTGATCGCCGCGCTTCGGCTGGCGCGCGTCCTGGGGCTGAACCGGGCCGCGCGGCGGTGAGCGGCGAGGCCGACGGTCTGCCGCCGCTGCGCGAGGTCATCGCGGCGCACGGGCTTCGGGCCCGCAAGTCGCTGGGGCAGAACTTCCTGATGGACCTCAACCTGACCCGCAAGATCGCGCGCCGGGCCGGCGATCTTTCGGCCTGCGACGTGCTCGAGGTCGGTCCCGGTCCCGGCGGGCTGACCCGGGCGCTGCTCGCGGAGGGCGCGCGCCGGGTGGTGGCCGTCGAGCGCGACCCGCGCTG
Source organism: uncultured Alphaproteobacteria bacterium (assembly GCA_963700835.1). Classification (GTDB taxonomy): domain Bacteria; phylum Pseudomonadota; class Alphaproteobacteria; order Rhodobacterales; family Rhodobacteraceae; genus Amaricoccus. The sequence continues at coordinate 109,969 of CAVOZD010000002.1, read as the reverse complement.
CCTGCCGGCGCTCGCCGAGATCGCCGCCGCCTGGCCGGGGCGGCTGGAGGTCGTGGAGGGCGACGCGCTGGCGATCGATGCGCTGGGGCGTCTCGCGCCGCCGGTCCGCATCGTCGCCAACCTGCCCTACAACGTCGGGACCGAGCTGCTGGTCCGCTGGCTCACGCCGCCGGTCTGGCCGCCGGTCTGGGCGAGCCTGACGCTGATGTTCCAGAAGGAGGTGGCCGAGCGCATCGTGGCGGCGCCGGGCGGAAAGACCTACGGGCGGCTCGCGGTGCTGGCGCAGTGGCGCGCCGAACCGCGGCTGGTGATGGAGCTGCCCGCGCGGGCGTTCACGCCGCCGCCGAAAGTCACGAGCGCGGTGGTGCACATCGAGCCCCTGCCCGCACCACGCCATCCGGCCGACCCGAAGATGCTCTCGCGGGTCGTCGCGCTCGCCTTCAACCAGCGCCGCAAGATGATGCGGGCGAGCCTGCGCCCGCTCACGGACGGGGTCGAGCAGCTCTTGGCCGCCGCCGGGATCGCGCCCACCGACCGCGCCGAGCGCGTCACGGTGGAGCAGTTCTGCCGACTCGCGACCGCGGCGACCGAAGCGGGACTCTGACCCGCTCCGCCGCGCGCGGGCGTCCGCCGGAGACCTCCGCCCCCGGCCGGTCCTCAGTCCGCCTGGGTGGCGGCGTCCTGCGGGGCGGGGACCGCCTTGCGGCGGGTGCGCGGGCGCTTGGCCGGCGCGGCCTGGGGAGGCGCGGGCTCGGCGTGGGCGGCGGCGCCGTTGGGCTCGTGCTGCGGCCGGACCGCGGCGACGCCGGGCGATCCGTTCGGGCCGGGTTGCTCGGAGCGGCCCTCCGGCGTATCGATCGGCCCCGCGACCTCGTCGTCGCCGGTCGGATCGATCGTGGCGAACGCGGAGCCCACGCTTCGGTTGCGGTCACGCTCGCCGCCGTAATCGCCCCGCGGCTGGTCGTGGTCATTCTGACGCGACTGCTGGTCGCGGTCGTTCTGGCGCGGCTGCTGGTCGTGGTCGGGCTGACGCTGTCCGCGGTTCTGGCCGTCGGAGTCCTGGCCGTCGTCGCGATCCTGCTGGCTGGCGCGCTGCTCGTTCTGCTGCTTCATCGCCTCGCCGAGCAGCCGACTGTAATGCTCGGAGTGCTGGAGATAGTTCTCCGCGATCACCCGGTCGCCCGAAAGCTGGGCGTCGCGCGCCAGCGCCTGGTACTTGTCGATGATCTGCTGCGGCGTTCCGCGAACCTTTCCGTCAGGACCGGCGCTGTCGAAGACGCGATTCATGACGTTGCCGACGCTGCGGCGCTGGTTGTTGGGATTGTTGCCGCCCGATTTGCGCGAGCGGGACTTGTTCGATGGTCTCATTCTATGGGGTTTCCGCCATTTTTGGCCTTGTGCGATCCCTGAGGCGCGACGATCGGCCACGCTCCCGAAGAAGGGTTCGGATCCTCAATGCTGTTAAGCGATCAGAGACGCGATTTGCGTTGCAATTTTCTTCGGGCGTCGCTTGATCGGAAGGACATTACACCGCCCACTCAGGGAAATACAACCCCAAATCCCGATGGTTGAATGCCTCGGCCGCCGACCGCCACCACCCGACCGCGGCCGTCGAGATCGGGCAGGATCGCAAGGTCCGAAAGCCCCGCCCCCCGCAGGATCGCGCAGACCGCCTCGGCTTGCCCCGCGCCGATCTCGAAAAGCGCCCGACCGCCCGGCGCGAGATGGGCGCGCAGCCCAGGCGCGATCGCCTGGTATGCCTCGAGCCCGGTCGGGCCCGGCGTCAGCGCCGAATGCGGCTCCCAGTCGCGCACGTCCGGCGCGAGGTCGGCGATGGCCTCGCGCGGCACATAGGGCGGGTTGCACAGCACCAGGTCGTAAACCCCCGCGACGCCCTCGAACCAGTCGCCCTCGCGCAGTTCCACACGCGCCGCCAGCCCCAGACGGTCGGCGTTTCGCCGGGCGACGGCGAGCGCGCCAGGGCTGGCGTCCACGCCGAGCCCCCCGGCCTCGGGTCGCTCGGCCAGCACGGTCAGGAGCAGCGCGCCGGAACCGACGCCCAGATCGAGCACCCGGGCCGGCGGCGGCCCGGCGAGCGCCGCCTCGATCAGCGTCTCGCTTTCGGGTCGGGGATCGAGCACCGCGCCGGTCACCTCGAAGCGCCGTCCCCAGAAGAGCCTGCGACCGAGGATCTGCGCCACCGGCCGCCGCCGCGCCCGGTCCGCGAGCATAGCGTCGAGCCGCGCCGCCTGGTCGGGCGCCAGCGGCGCGTCGAGCGCCAGCGCGAGCCGGTCGGGGGCGAGGCCCGCGGCCTCCGCCACCAGCAGGCGCGCGTCGCGCGCCGCGCCCGCCACGCCCGCCGCAGCCAGCCGGCCGGTGGCGGCGTCCAGCGCCGCGCGCAGGTCCGCCGTCACCCCTCGACGTCCGCCAGACGCGCCGCCTGATCGGCGGTGGTCAGCGCCTCGATCACCTCGTCGAGATCGCCCGCCATGATCTGGTCGAGCCGATAAAGCGTCAGGCCGACCCGGTGATCGGTGAGCCGCCCTTGCGGGAAGTTGTAGGTTCGGATCCGCTCGGAACGGTCCCCCGAGCCCACCTGACCCTTGCGGTCGGCGGCGCGCGCGGCGTCGGCGCGCTGGCGCTCGAGATCGTAGAGCCGGGCACGCAACACCTGCATCGCCTTGGCGCGATTGGTGTGCTGGGACTTCTCCGAACTCGTGACCACGATGCCGCTTGGAATATGGGTGATGCGCACGGCGGAATCGGTGGTGTTCACGTGCTGGCCGCCCGCCCCGGAGGCGCGCATGGTGTCGATGCGGATGTCCGTCGCGGGGATGTCGATGTCGACGTCCTCGGCCTCGGGCAGCACCGCGACGGTGGCGGCCGAAGTGTGGATGCGCCCGCCGCTCTCGGTCGCCGGCACCCGCTGCACGCGGTGCACGCCGCTCTCGAACTTGAGCTGGGCGAAGACGCCGGGGCCGCTGACATGGGCGATGAGCTCACGGTAGCCGCCAAGCTCGGTCGGGGCCTCCTCGACCACCTCCCAGCGCCAGCCGCGGGCCTCCGCGAGACGCTGGTACATGCGCGCGAGATCGGCCGCGAAGAGCGCCGCCTCCTCGCCGCCGGTGCCCGCCCGGATCTCGAGGATGGCCGAGCGCGCGTCGGCGGCGTCCCGGGGCAGGAGCGCGAGCCGCACCGCCTTCTCGGCCTCGGGCAGGGCCTCGCGCAGCTCCGCGAGTTCCTCCTCGGCCAGCGCGCGCATCTCGGGGTCGGCGAGCATGCGCTCGGCCTCGTCGCGGGCGCGCAGCATGGCGCGATAGGCGTCGGCCTGCTCCACGACCGGCTTGAGCTCGGCGTATTCCCGCGACAGCGCCGCCAGTTCGGAGACCTGCGGACCGGCGTTCAGTCTGGCCTCGAGGAACTCGAAGCGGCTTCGCAACTGGTCGAGCCTGTCGAGGGGGATCATGCCTGCGCGGTCTCCGGCGGTTCGGCCGGCAGCTATCGCCCGAAGCCCTCGAAGGCCGCAAGCCAATTCTCCACCCGCGCCCGGTTGACACCGAGATCGGAGCTGCCGAAGCGCGCGCGCGAGAAGATCGCCGGCGCCGCGGTTCCGTCGCCGAGATCGATGAAGCGCACGGACACATAGTCGGGAAAGCCGAAGCCGCGGCTGCGCTGGACGTAGGTCGCCCAGCGGATCTGCGGCCCGCCGGCGATGCGCTGCGTTCGCGGCTGCGCGAGCGCATAGGCGTCGAAGGCCGCGGCCAGCTCGTCGGCGCTGGCCGCGAAGACCGGCGATGGCGCGTCCACCGGGGCGGTGGCGAGGCCCTCGGGAGCGATCCGGTATTCGTTGGGCCGCCCGGTGCTGGGAGCATCCAGCGGATCGACGTGCCAGCGGCCGGGATCGTCCGCGACGAGCCTGGGGAAGATCGCGGCCGCGACGAGCAGAGCCGCCGCGCCTGCGGCGATCCAGGCCAGCCAGGTCACCGGCCGCTACTCCGCCGCCCGGGTCGCCGCGGCGGTTTCGGCCTCGATCGCCGCCGCGCGCCGTTCTACAAGCTCGACGATGTGGTCGACCATGCGGGCGTTGTCGAGCTTGTGGTCCTGCTTGCCCGCGACATAGACCATGCCCGAACCGGCGCCGCCGCCGGTGAAGCCCACGTCGGTCATCAGCGCCTCGCCCGGACCGTTGACCACGCAGCCGATGATCGACAGCGACATCGGCGTCTTGATGTGCTCGAGCCGCTTCTCGAGGATCTCCACCGTCCTGATCACGTCGAAGCCCTGCCGCGCACAGGAGGGGCAGGAGATAATGTTGACGCCGCGGTGACGGAGGCCGAGCGATTTCAGGATCTCGAAGCCGACCTTGACCTCCTCGACCGGGTCGGCGCTCAGGCTCACGCGGATCGTGTCGCCGATGCCCATCCAGAGCAGGTTTCCGAGCCCGATGGCCGACTTGATGGTGCCCGACATCAGCCCGCCGGCTTCGGTGATGCCCAGATGGATCGGCGCGTCGGTGGCGTCGGCGAGGCTCTGGTAGGCGGCGGCGGCGAGGAAGACGTCGGAGGCCTTCACGCTGATCTTGTACTCGTGGAAGTCGTTGTCCTCGAGGATCCGAATGTGGTCGAGGCCGCTCTCGACCATCGCCTCGGGACAGGGCTCGCCGTACTTCTCCAGCAGGTGCTTCTCGAGGCTGCCGGCGTTGACGCCGATGCGGATCGAACAGCCGTGATCGCGCGCCGCCCGGATCACCTCGCGCACGCGGTCCGCCGAGCCGATGTTGCCGGGATTGATGCGCAGACAGGCCGCGCCCGCCTCCGCCGCCTCGATGGCGCGGCGGTAGTGGAAATGGATGTCGGCCACCAGCGGCACCGGGCTTTCGCGGACGATGTCTCGGAACGCCCGCGTCGAGGCCTCGTCGGGACAGGAGACCCGCACGATGTCCGCGCCCGCCTCGGCGCAGCGCGCGATCTGCGCGACGGTGGCGGCCACGTCGGTCGTGAGCGTGTTGGTCATCGTCTGCACGCTGATCGGCGCGTCGCCGCCCACCGGGACCGGGCCGACGTGGATCTGGCGCGACCTGCGGCGCGCAATGTTGCGCCAGGGCCGGATCGGATTGTGGGTCATGTGCGCTCCCGCCTCGCCTGCCGCGAGAAAATAGGGCGGCGGGGGCGGGATGTCACCCCATCGTCGGGGCGCGGGCGGGACCTACTGGAGCGCCACCTCGGCGCTGGCGGGCGCGGCGATCCCCATCGCCTGGGACAGCACGCTCGGCACCTGCTCGACCCGCGCGAAGCTCGCCGCGATCGACGCCGGCTCGAGCGAGACGTTGCGGACCGCCCGCGTGCCACTGCCGATCGGGCCGTGCAGACCGTCGCCGACCCGCAGATAGACCGAGCCGGAGTTGCCGGCCCAGATCATCGGGGCCGCGACGCCTGCGGGCACCGAATAGACCTCGCCGTCGCCGAGGATGCCCTCGAAGATCACCGTGCCGTTCTCAAGATAAACCCGCACCCAGGCGGCGCGTTCGGCGAGCACCGTCACGGCCTCGCTCGCGACCAGCGACGGCGCGCTCGGCCTCGGCCGCGCGGATGGCGGCCTCGATCGCCAGGGCCGGCGTCGCGCCGGCGGTCTCAAGGGCGGTCGCGGCCTCGCCGGACCCTGCCCCGGCCGTGGCCGCGTCGCCGCCGGGCCCGCGCGCGGCCAGCCGCCCGGCGCGGTCGGGGTCGATGGCGGCGATCGGGCCGTCGCGGGGCATCAGGATCGGCACCTCGAGTTCCTGGTGGCGATAGAGATCGACGAGATCGGCGGCCGCCACCGGGCTGGCGAGCTCCGCAAGCGCGGGCTCCACGAGGTCGGGCGTCGACGGCGCAGAGAGGCCCTCGATCTCGGCCACCGCCACCGGCGTCTCCTCGATCGGCGCGAACTGCACGCGCTGGATGTTCTGGAGAACCGTCCAGCCGCCGTATCCCAGGCCGCCGATCAGGCCGATCAGCACCAGAAGCGATCCCAGCGCCGGCAGCGGCAGGTCGCCGAGGGCCCGCCGCTCCGGCTTGGCGAGCGGAAAGTTGGGGGCGAAGCGTCCGGTCGGGGCGACGGCCGCGGCGGCCTTGCGCATCCTGTCGCCCGCGGCCACGGCCGCCCGCGCCGGCGAGAAGCCGCTTTCATGGCAGAACCGCGCGAAGACCTCGTCGGGATCGAGGTTCAGGTAGCGCGCATAGGAGCGGATGTAGCCTGAGATGAAGGCCTTGTTGGGAAAGGCCTCGGGATCGAGATTTCTCGATCGCGTCGATGTAGACCGCCTGGATGCGCAGATCGCGCTGAACGTCGAGCAGGGTCTTGCCGAGTGTCGCCCGTTCGCCGCGAAGTTCGTCACCGAGCGCGAATTCATATTGCGAGAGGGAACTCGCCTCATGATTGTCGCCGTTCACGCCCATGGCTTCCACTCGAAACCCCTTCACTCACGCCCTGCCCCAACCGACCTCGCGCCGAATCATTATCGGTCATTAGTCGTGTCGCGGCAAATGATAGCATGTTTCTAGTACGTTGGGCAGGATGGATTGATGCGTATTCGCCACAAGTCGTTAACGCCCCCGATCCATCCCCGACCGAAACGCGCGCGCGCGACCACGGCGACGCGGTCAATCAGTAGATGTAGCGGATCTGGTCGGTCCAGTAGCGCTCCATCCGGCGCAGGCTCGCGTTCATGTCCGGGAGACGCACGTTGCCGAGCACCTCGCGACTCATGATGCCGTTGGCGTGGCGCTGGAACAGCTCGGCGATGATGTTGCGGATCGAGCGTCCCTTCTCGGTGAGACGGACCCGGACGGCGCGGCGGTCCACGTCGCACTTCTGGTGATGCATGTAGCCGCACTCCACCAGCTTCTTGAGATTGTAGGAGACGTTGGAGCCCTGGTAGTAGCCGCGGGTCTTGAGTTCGCCCGCGGTCACCTCGTTGTCGCCGATGTTGAAGAGCAGAAGCGCCTGAACCGAGTTTATGTCAATGATGCCAAGGCGTTCGAACTCGTCCTTCACAACGTCCAGGAGCAGCCGGTGCAGGCGCTCCACCATTGCGAGAGTTTCGAGATATGACGTCAGAAAGGTGTCGGCTTCGTCCGGAGCCTCGGCTTCCGCGACCTTCGCGTGCATACTCATGTTCGTTCTCCGCAACAACAGACTTTGCGAAACATGCACGCAAATTCATATACAACTCGTTAAGAGCCGGCGCAGAACATGAAGAGTATCCGGCGGTCAGGAGATGCCCGCGTGCGACCGGATCCGCGCGAGGATCGGGCCGTGCGGATCCGGACCCGGCGCGCGGCCGCTGACCCAGTCGTAGAGGTCCTGATCGTTCTCCTCGAGGAGGCGTTCGTAGGCGTCTAGCGCCCCGGTGTCGAGCGCGGCGAGGCAGGCGTCCGAAAAGCCGCCGAGGATCAGGTCCATCTCCTTGGTGCCGCGCCGCCAGCTGCGCATCTGCAGCCGGCGAAGACGCGTCTCATGGGTCTCGGTCACGTCGCAGCGCCCGCGACCTCGAACACGCCGGCCATGTCGCGGAATCCCTTGAACTCCAGCGTGTTGCCCGAGGGGTCGCGCACGAAGAACGTGCCCTGCTCGCCCGGCTGTCCCGCAAAGCGGATCTGCGGCTCGTGCAGGAAGCTGACGCCCCGGTCCTTCAACCGTGCAGCGAGCGCCTCCCAGTCGGACATCGACAGGACGACGCCGAAATGCGGAATGGGGACCGCAAGATCGGCCACCGATCCCGTCGCTGCGGCCGTGGCGGGCGTCACATGGGCGCTGAGCTGGTGCCCGAAGAGGTCGAAGTCCTGCCAGGTCGGGGCGCAGCGGCCCATGACGCAGCCGAGCGCGTCGCCATAGAAGGCGCGGGTACTGTCGAGGTCGCGCACCCCGAAGGCGAGGTGGAAGGGCCGATCCATGGTCAGTCCGCCGCCGCCAGGCGCAGCCGGCGTTCCAGCCGCGCCATGTCCTCGGCCAGGCGCACCTGGCCGGCGCGCACCGCCTGCAGGTCGGCCAGCAGGGCGCGGATCTCGCCGCGCGCCGAGGGCTCTGGCGGGGCGTCGCCGCGGCCGCTCATCAGCCAGACCATCGACACGTTCAGGAGGCCCGCGAGCATCTGCAGCCGGTTCGACCTCGGCGCGGCGCGGTCCTCCTCCCAGTTCCTCAGCGTCTGGGGCCTGACGCCGAGGCGGCCGGCGAGGTCCGCCTGGCTGAGGCCCGCCGCCTCGCGGGCGAGCGCCAGACGGTCGCCGAAGGTGGACGTCTCGTCGGAGTAGTCCGTCTCGTCCAATGTCTCCGCGGTCGCCGTATCGCTGCTCATTCGATTCTCCGATATGGGCACGGGCCTCGACGCGCGTGATCTTGCGCGGCTTCGGGGCGCAACCTATGACGAAGGCGACCCGTTGGCAAACCGGAGCGACAATGGCCCTTCTCTCCAGCGCGCTCGAGCGGATCAAGCCGTCGCCGACCGTCGCGATCACCGCCATGGCGGCCGAGCTGCGCGCGTCGGGGCGCGACATCATCTCGCTGAGCGCCGGGGAACCGGACTTCGACACGCCCGCAAACATCCGCGCCGCCGCCGTCGCCGCGATCGAGGCCGGCCGGACCCGCTACACAGCGCCCAACGGGATCATCGAGCTGCGCAGGGCGATCACCGAGAAGTTCGCCCGCGAGAACGGCCTCACCTACGCCCCGGACCAGATCATCGTGGGCACCGGCGGCAAGCAGGTGCTCTACAACGCGCTCATGGCCACTGTGGAGACCGGCGACGAGGTGATCGTGCCAGCGCCCTACTGGGTGAGCTATCCCGACATGGCGCTGCTCGCCGGGGGAACCCCGGTGATCGTCGAGTGCGGCCTCGACACCGGCTACCGGCTGACGCCAGCGGCTCTGGAGGCCGCGATCACCCCGCGCACCAAGTGGCTGATCCTGAACTCGCCGTCGAACCCGACCGGCGCGGGTTACGCCGCAGAGGACCTCGCCGCCCTCGCACAGGTGCTCGACGCGCATCCCCATGTCTGGGTCATGGCGGACGACATCTACGAGCACATCGCCTATCCGCCGTTCGTCTTTCGCACCCTGGCAGGGATCGCGCCGCAACTCGCCGACCGCACGCTCACGGTGAACGGCGTCTCAAAGGCCTATGCGATGACCGGGTGGCGGATCGGCTACGCCGGCGGACCGGCAGAACTGATCCGGGCGATGACGACGATCCAGAGCCAGTCGACCTCGAACCCGTGCTCGATCAGCCAGTGGGCGGCGCTCGAGGCGCTGACCGGGCCGCAGGATTACCTCGCCGAGGCGCGCGCGGCCTTCGAGCGGCGCAGGGACCTCGTGGTGGGGTTGCTCGACGCCTGCCCGGGCGTGGATTGCCCGACCCCAGACGGGGCCTTCTACGTCTATCCGTCGATCGCCGGGCTGATCGGTCGCCGTACCCCGTCGGGCGCCGCGATCGACACCGACGCCGACTTCGCGCGCGAACTCCTGGACGCCACCGGCGTCGCGGTGGTTTTCGGCGCGGCCTTCGGGCTCAGCCCGAACTTCCGCGTGAGCTACGCTGCGGCGGACCAGACGCTGCGCGACGCCTGCGCGCGCATCCGGGATTTCTGCGACTCGCTGCGCTGAAGCGGACGGCGGCCGGGCTCCGGCCGCCGTCGCACCGGCGTCAGTTGCCGGTCTGGGTCTCCTCGGCGGCGCCGTCGACCGCGTCCTCGGCAGCCTCGCCAGCCGCCTCGGCCTCCTCGGCGGCCTCGTCCACGAGGTTCTGGATCTCCGACCCGGCCTCGTCTGCCGCGTCGGCGGCGTCGCCGACCGCATCTTCGGTCGCATCGGCGGCGTCGCTCGCGGCTTCGCCAGCCGCGTCGGCGGCGTCGTTCGCAGCGTCCCCGACCGCATCGGCGGCGTCGCTGGCGGCCCCGGTGACCGCGTCGACCGCGTCGCCCACGGCCTCCTGCGTCGCCTCGACGGCGCCCTCGACCGCTTCGACCGCGCCCTCGACCGCTTCACCGGCGGCTTCCGTGGCCTCCTCCGCCGCTTCCTCGACCGCATCGGCCGCGTCACCGGCGGCGTCGACCGCGTCGCCGGCGGCTTCCTCGACCGCGGTCGTCGCGTCTGTCGCGGCGTCGGTCGCGTTCTCGACGGCCTGGTCGGGCGACATGAAGAAGTAGATTGCCCCGATGACGACCGCCGCGGCGATGATCAACGCGATGATCCTCTGCATTGTCCTGGCTCCTCTGTGCATGACGGCGCCGGTTTGCGCCCCGAGGCGGTCCTATTGCTCGCGCCGGCGTTTCGCAAGGCGCGGCGGGCGGGCGCGGCCAGCATCGGCCGCTTCCCGCCCGCGCTCCCGGCCGTGACGCTGCATCGCCGCTTCACAGTCGCGGCGAATTGCACTACTATTGCCTCCAAGGCCGGGGCGACGCTCCGGCTTTGCGCATCAACGATCAGAAGGATGGCCACACCATAGCCCGCAGACCGCACAGCGCGCCGCCGACGCGCGACACAGGCCCCCGCGTTAACGACCGTATCCGGTCTCCCGAAATCCGCCTCATCGGGGCCGAAGGACAGAATATCGGCGTGGTGACGCCGGAACAGGCGATGATCCACGCCGAGGAGGCCGGCCTCGATCTCGTGGAGATTTCCCCGAACGCAGATCCGCCCGTCTGCAAGATCATGGATTTCGGCAAGTTCAAGTATGAACAGCAGAAAAAGGAATCCGAGGCGCGCAAGAACCAGAAGATTATCGAGATCAAGGAGATCAAGTTCCGCCCCAACACCGACACGCACGACTACGACGTCAAGATGCGCTCGGTGCAGAAGTTCCTGGAGGGCGGCGACAAGGTCAAGATCACGCTGCGCTTCCGCGGACGCGAGATGGCCCACCTCGAGCTTGGGCGCAGGCTTCTTGAACGCGTCGCCGAGGACGTCACCGAGTACGGAAAGATCGAGGCCATCCCGAAGCTCGAGGGACGCCAGATGATCATGATGATCAATCCCGCCAAACACTGAGGCCGCGCCACCCGGAGGCCGCGCGCCTCCGGGTCCTTTCGCGAGGACGCACGATGAGCGAGGCGCATCCGGTGCTGTCCTGGCTGCGCGACGCGCCACTGCGGGCAATGATCGGACTGGCCGACACGCTGCCCTGGGGCGGGCGGCTCGCGCTCGGCGCGGGTCTGATGCGGGCCGCGACGGCGACGTCTCCGAAGCTGCGCCGCCGGGTCGACGCAAACCTGCGCCTGGTGATGCCGGACCTCGAGGCGCGCGCCCGCGCCGGACTGCGCGCGGCCATGGCCGACAACTTCGGGCGCACCATCGTCGAGATCCTCGACAACCGGCGCTTCCACGCCCGGGCCGACTGGATCGCGCCCGAGGGCGCCGCCGCCGCGGCGCTGCTCGACGCAGCGCGCGCCGGGCGCGGCTTGGTGCTGGTCACCGGGCACTTCGGCCAGTGGGAGGCGCTCCGCGGCTGGCTGCGCTCGGAGGGCGTCACCTGCGGAGGGGTCTATCGCGCCGTCGACAACCCGCGGCTGAACGCGCTCTACGAGGCTAACATCGCCGCGGGCGGCCCGATCTTCGCCAAGGACCGCAGGGGCGTGCGCGCCATGGTGCGGCACCTGTCGCAAGGCGGCGTCCTGGCCATCGGCACCGACCAGCACGAGAAGCGCGGCGCGATCCTGGACTTCCTAGGGCAGCCCGCCCCGACCACGCTGGTTCCCGCCGAGATGGCACGGAAGTTCGACGCTCCGCTCGTCCCGTTCTACGGGATGCGCGAGGCGAACGGCCGCACGATCCGCATCCTGGTGGAGGACGCTATCCCGCCCGGCCCGGCCGAGGCGATGATGCAGGCGGCCAACGACAGTCTCGCAGCCATGGTGCGCCGGTGTCCGGGCCAGTACTATTGGCTGCACCGGCGCTGGCGGAAGGATCTCGCGACCTGACCCGACGCCGGTTCAGGGCAGTTCGGCGGCCGCGACGATCGGACCGTGGCGCACTTGCTGCACGAGGACGGCCAGCGGGCCCCCATCGACGCCCTCGACACGCAGCTCCGCCGCCGCGCGTCCGTCCCATTCGGCGACGGTGGTCCAACCGGTCACGATGTCGGTGTAGTTGATTTCGTGTCCGGCGTTCTCGCCGGCCTCGATGCGCACGCTGCTCTCGGCCTCGACGTTGACCAGATGCACCTCGGTGGCGCCGACATCGAGCCTGAGCGGCTCGAGCCGGATCGTGAGCCCGCCGTCGGCGCGCTCCACCTCAAGCCGGACCGGGGCCGGCTTGCTGCGATGCGCCTCGATGCTGCCAAGGATGTTGACCGCATCGTGGCCGATGAGACGGTCCTGGCCCTGAACGATCACCTGAGGCGTGAAGACCGAGCGCTTGCGCATCGCCTTGGCGTAGGCGCGCTGCCGCTTGCTGTAGGCGGGCTTGCCGAAGCTGTCAGCCCAGCCGAGATAGTCCCAGTAGTCCACGTGCAGCGCCAGCGCGATCACCCCGTCCCGCCCGGATAGCTCGGCGAGCAGCGCATCGGCCGGCGGACAGGAGGAGCAGCCCTGGCTGGTGAAGAGTTCCAGCACCACCGGGGTTTCCTGCGCCCTCGAGACGGCCGGAGCCGCGATAAGCAGCAACGCGAGAAACAGGAAGGGCAAGGGCATGGGAAAACCGCCGGAAAGGAAACGCTTTCAGACCTAGACGGGCGTCTTGCCGGGCGCCAGTCAAGCCTTGGTGATGCGCGCGGCCCGCCGCGCGGCTACCAGCGCCGCGTGCGCGCGAAGAAGCGCTCAGCCTCCTCGCCGAAGCGCGCGCGCAGCGCCGCTTCCTCTCCGGGGATGAAGCGGCGGGTGATCAGCACCGGGAAGGCGAGCGCCGGCAGGATCGCCGACAGCGCCCCGAGCGAAAGCGCCCAGCCGATCAGAACCAGCGTGAGCCCGGTGTACATCGGGTTGCGGTTGAGCCGGTAGGGGCCCTCGACGACCAGCGCCTCGGGCGTGGCTCGCGGCTCGAACGGGGTCTGCTTGCGGCGGAACCAGACGAGCGCCCAGATCGCGAGCACAACGCCGATGATCATGAAGCCGCGCCCGAGACCCGCCGGCAGGCCCGCCACCGGCGCATATCGCGCCAGCAGCCACGACAGGATCGCTGCCCCGAGGGCCCAGACCGGCGGAAGGTCGAGGCGGCCCCACACGGCCGCGCCCCTCCGCGCTCAGGCCGCCTTCGCGAGGTTGCGCAGCACGTAGTGCAGCACGCCGCCGTTCTCGACGTATTCGATCTCCACGGCGGTGTCGATCCGGCACTTGAGCATGATCTCCTTCACCGTCCCGTCGGCGTAGGCGATCGTGCACGGCACCTCGGACAGCGGCTTGAGATCCCCCGACAGCCCCTTGATCGACACCGTCTCGTCCCCCTTCAGCCCGAGCGACTTGCGCGTGTTGCCGCCGGTGAACTCGAAGGGGATCACGCCCATGCCGACGAGGTTGGAGCGATGGATGCGCTCGAAGCTCTCCGCGATCACCGCCTTGACGCCAAGCAGGCTGGTGCCCTTGGCTGCCCAGTCGCGGCTCGACCCAGCGCCGTACTGCTCGCCGCCGAAGATCACCAGCGGCACGCCGTCGGCCTTGTAGGCCATCGCCGCCTCGAAGATCGAGGTCTGCTTGCCGTCCGGGCCGAGCGTGTAGCCGCCCTCGACGCCGTGCAGCATCTCGTTCTTGATGCGGATGTTGGCGAAGGTGCCGCGCATCATCACCTCGTGGTTGCCGCGGCGCGAGCCGTAGGAGTTGAACTCCCGCGGGGCGACCTGGCGCTCGGTGAGGTAGCGCCCTGCGGGCGTGGTCTCCTTGAACGAACCCGCAGGCGAGATGTGGTCGGTGGTGATCATGTCGCCGAGCACCGCAAGCACCTTGGCGCCCCTCGATGTCGGAGATCACCCCGGGCTCTTGGGCCATGCCCCGGAAGTAGGGCGGGTTCTGCACGTAGGTCGAGGTCGCCGGCCAGTCGTAGGTCTCGCTGTCGGTGGTCTCCACCGCCCGCCACTTCTCGTCACCCTTGAAGACGTCGGCGTATTTCTTGCGGAACGCCTCGCGGGTGACCGTCTCGTGCACCAGATCGGCGACTTCCCGGTTGGTGGGCCAGATGTCCCTCAGGAAGACGTCGTTGCCGTCGCGATCCTGGCCGAGGGGATCGGTGGCGAGGTCGACGTTCATGTCGCCCGCGATGGCGTAGGCCACCACCAGCGGCGGCGAGGCGAGATAGTTGGCGCGCACGTCGGGGCTGATGCGGCCCTCGAAGTTGCGGTTGCCCGAAAGCACCGAGACCGCCATCAGTTCGCCGTCCGAGATCGCCTTCGACAGTTCCGGCGCGATCGGCCCTGAATTGCCGATGCAGGTGGTGCAGCCGTAGCCGACGAGGTTGAAGCCGAGCGCGTCGAGGTCTTCCTGGAGCCCCGCCGCCTCGAGATACTCGGTCACCACCTGGCTTCCCGGCGCGAGCGAGGTCTTCACCCAGGGCTTGCGGTTCAGGCCGAGCGCGCGGGCCTTGCGCGCGACGAGGCCGGCGCCGATCATCACGTAGGGGTTTGAGGTGTTGGTGCAGGAGGTGATCGAGGCGATCACCACTGAGCCGTCGCGCAGCGCGTAGTCCTGGCCCTCGACCGCAACGGACTTGCGCGGATCGAGCGGCGCGGTCGGCGCAGGGCCTTCGGCGGCCATCTCGCGCGCTTCGGTCGAGATGTCGACGCCGCGGTATTCCGCCACGACCTTGAGGAAGGCGTCCGCCGCGCGGTCGAGCGCCACGTAGTCCTGAGGCCGCTTGGGGCCCGACACCGCGGGCACGATCGTGCTCATGTCGAGGCTGAGCGTGTCGGTGTAGACCGGGTCGTAGTCAGGCCCGCGCCAGAGACCGTTTTCTTTCGCATAGGCCTCCACCAGCGCCACCCGCGCCTCGTCGCGGCCGGTCTGGCGCAGATAGCGCAGCGTCTCGTCGTCGATCGGGAAGAAGCCGCAGGTCGCGCCGTATTCGGGCGCCATGTTGGCGATGGTCGCGCGGTCGGCCAGCGGAAGGGTGTCGAGGCCCGCGCCGTAGAACTCCACGAACTTGCCGACCACGCCCTTCTTGCGCAGCATCTCCACGACCTTCAGCACCAGGTCGGTGCCGGTGGTGCCCTCCATCATGCGACCCGTCAGCTCGAAGCCGACCACCTCGGGGATCAGCATCGAGATCGGCTGGCCGAGCATGGCCGCCTCCGCCTCGATGCCGCCGACGCCCCAGCCGAGGACGGCCGCGCCGTTGACCATGGTGGTATGGCTGTCTGTGCCGACCAGCGTGTCGGGATAGGCCACCACCGCGCCGCTCAGGTCCGTGTCGGTCCAGACCGTCTGCGCGAGGTATTCGAGGTTGACCTGGTGGCAGATGCCGGTGCCCGGCGGCACCACCCGGAAGTTGTCGAAGGCGCTCTGGCCCCACTTCAAGAAGGTGTAGCGCTCGAGGTTGCGCTCGTATTCGCGGTCGACGTTCATCTGGAAGGCGCGCGGGTTGCCGAACTCGTCGATCATCACCGAATGGTCGATCACCAGGTCGACCGGGTTGAGCGGATTGATCTTTTGAGGATCACCTCCCAGCGCCTTGATGCCGTCACGCATCGCCGCAAGGTCGACCACCGCCGGGACGCCGGTGAAGTCCTGCATGAGCACGCGCGCCGGGCGATAGGCGATCTCGCGCGGGTTCCTGCCGCCCTGGCCGGCCCATTCCGAGAAGGCGCGGATGTCGTCGACGCTGACGGTCTTGCCGTCCTCGAAGCGGAGCATGTTCTCCAGGACCACCTTGAGCGCGGCCGGAAGCCGGCTGAAATCGCCGAGTCCCGCGGCCTCCGCGGCGGCGATCGAGTAGTAGGCGTAGGTCTGGTCGCCCACCTTCAGATCGCGTCGGGTCTTGGCGGTGTCGGTTCCTGTGAAGACGGTCATGGTGCCCCCGGACTGATTGCGTCAATGACGAGAAATCAGCGTTGCTATGCCGGAAATCGGTCTTTGTCGCAAGGGCTCCGGGACAAAAAGAATACCACGGCATACATTTTTTCGCACCCCGCGCCGGCGCCGCCGCTTCCCACGGTCGGGGCGATCAGCTAAGCGGGTCGCCATGGGCCTGAGCGTCGAAAACCTGAGCTGCGCGCGGGCCGGTCGGCCGGTGCTGCGCGACCTCAGCTTCGAGATCGCGCCCGGCGCGGCGATGCTGCTGCGCGGTCCCAACGGCGCGGGAAAGTCGACCCTGCTGCGCGCGCTCGCCGGCCTGTCGCCGGCGCAGGGCAAGGTAGCGCTCGACGGCCTCGACCGGGCGAGCGCGCCGGACCTCTACGCCGAGCGGATCGCCTACGCGGGGCACCTCGACGCGATTAAGCCGCAACTCACCGTGGCGGAGAACCTCGGCTTCTGGGCGGCGCTCTTCGGCGGCGGCGACGTGTCGCGGGCGCTCGAGGCCCTCGATCTCGGCCCAATCGCCGACCGGCCCGCCCATGTCTGCTCGGCCGGCCAGAAGCGCCGGCTCGGGCTCGCCCGGCTGCTGGTCTGCGAGCGTCGGCTCTGGCTTCTCGACGAGCCCACCGTCGGGCTCGACGCCGAGGCGCGCGCGCGCTTCGCCGCGGCGGTCCGGGCCCACTGCGCGGCGGGCGGGCTCGCGCTCATCGCCACCCACGTCGATCTCGGCCTCGGCGCGGCGCCTGAACTTGCGCTGGCGCCACCAGTCGCCGCCAACGCGCGCGCCGCCGCGGCCAGCGATCCGTTCCTGGGCGGTGGATGGGCGTGAGCGCGGCCGGTGCGCTGCTCGCCCGCGAACTGCGCCTGGCGCTGCGGTCGGGAGGCGGTGCCGGTCTCGGCCTCGCCTTCTTTCTGATCGTCGTGCTGCTTGTGCCCTTCGGCGTCGGGCCGCAGTCCGACCGGCTCGCGACGGTCGCCGCGGGCGTGCTCTGGATCGCAGCGCTGCTCGCCTGCCTGCTGTCGCTCGACCGCCTGTTCCAGGCCGACGCCGAGGACGGCGCGCTCGACGTGCTGGCCCTCGCCCCGCTGCCGCTCGAGGCGGTCGTGGCGCTCAAGGCTTTCGCGCACTGGCTGACGACGGGCCTGCCGCTGGTCGCAGTGGCGCCGGCGCTGGCGCTGACCCTCGCCCTGCCCGCACCCGCCTATCCCTGGCTGATCGCGAGCCTTGCGGCCGGCACGCCGGGGCTGAGCTTTCTCGGCGCGATCGGCGCGGCGCTGACCGTCGGCGTGCGCCGCGGCGGGCTGCTGCTGTCGATCCTGGTGCTGCCGCTATACGTGCCGACGCTGATCTTCGGGGCCCGCGCCGCTTCCGCCGCCGCCGAGGGATCCGATCCCGCGCCGGCACTCCTGCTCCTGTCGGGCCTCACACTCTTCATCCTCGCGATGGCCCCCTTCGCCGCCGCGGCGGCGCTGCGCATCAACCTGCGCTGACGTCGCCGTGAGCCCCGCCGGTACGCATTGAAGCCGGGCGCCCTTGCGCCTAAAACCCGCTCATGTCGCTCTGGCGCTACGCGAATCCGGTCGAATTCATGCGTCTTTCCGGCGCGGCGCTGCCGTGGTTGTGGGGCCTAACGGCGGCGACGCTCGGGATAGGCCTGGCCTGGGGCTTCTTCGCGACGCCCGACGACTACCAGCAGGGCTCGACCGTCAAGATCCTCTTCATCCACGTGCCCTCGGCGCTCATGGCGATCAACGCCTGGCTGATGATGCTGGTCGCCTCGCTGATCTGGTTCATCCGCCGCCATCACGTCTCGGCCCTCGCCGCCCGGGCCGCGGCCCCGGTGGGCGCGGTGATGACCCTGATCGCGCTGATCACCGGCGCGGTCTGGGGCAAGCCGATGTGGGGCGCCTGGTGGGCCTGGGATCCGCGGCTCACCTCGTTCTTCATCCTCTTCGTCTTCTACCTGGGCTACATCGCGCTCTGGGAGGCGATCGACGATCCCGACAAGGCCGCCGACCTCACGGCGGTGCTCTGCTTCGTCGGCTCGGTGTTCGCGCTGCTGTCGCGCTACGCGGTGTTCTTCTGGAGTCAGGGCCTGCACCAGGGACCGTCGCTGTCGCTCGACCGGCAGGAGAACGTCGCGGACGTGTTCTACTGGCCGCTGCTGATGTGCATCGCCGGGTTCGTGCTCTTGTTCGTGAGCCTCGTGCTCACCCGCACCCGCACGGAGGTGCGCGTGCGGCGGCTGCGCGCCCTGCTCAACCTCGAGGCGCGCGCCTGATGCCCGATCTGGGGCCCTACGCCGGGCCGGTGTTCGCCGCCTACGGCGCGACGCTGGCGCTGCTGGCGCTCATCGTGGCGCTGTCGTGGCGACGCGCCGCGCGGGTGCGCCGCGATCTCGCCGCGGTCGAGGCGCGCCGCAAGGGAGCCGGCGATGGCCGGGCGTAGCCTCAACCCCCTGCTCCTGCTGCCGCCCCTCCTCTTTGCGGGGTTCGCGGCGATCGCGTGGTTCGGGCTGACGCGCGACAATCCCGACGAACTGCCGAGCGCGCTTCTGGGCAAGCCCGCCCCGAGCCTCGAGAGGGTCACGCCGCTGCGCCCCGACCCGCCGCCGACCGACGCCGATCTGCGGGCCGGTGAGGTCACTCTGGTGAACTTCTGGGCGAGCTGGTGCGCTCCCTGCCGGGCCGAGCATCCGTTGCTGACCGAGCTCGCCACGGAAGGCACGCCGGTGATCGGCTTGAACTACAAGGACGCGCCCGAGAACGCATTGGGCTTTCTCGAAGAGCTCGGCGACCCCTATGCTTCGATCGGCGCCGACGAGAACGGCCGCACCGGCCTGGACTGGGGCATCTACGGCGTGCCGGAGACCTTCGTGATCTCGCCCGTTGGCGAAATCCTGCTGCGCCATCCCGGCCCGCTGACCCGCGACGTGGTCGAACGGCGGATCGCGCCGCTGCTGAACGGCGACTGACCCGGCCGCACTTGACCGCGGCTGCGCCCGATGATCACCCTGCGCGCCCCAGCGGAGCGCAACGCCATGGACCTCTCGGGTCGCAACCTGCATTTCGATCGCGCCGAATACGCCGCCCGCCAGGCCGCGACCATCGCCGCCATGGCGACGCGCGGGCTGTCGGCGCTTCTGATCTTCCGCCAGGAGAGCATGTACTGGCTCACGGGATACGACACCTTCGGCTACGTGCATTTCCAGGCGATGACGCTGACCGACGACGGCCGGATCAGCCTGCTGACCCGCTCGGCCGACCGGCTTCAGGCGGCCTTCACCTCCACCGTCGAGGACGTGCGCATCTGGGTCGATTTCGGCCCGCGCCGCACCCGAAGCGGAGTTGCGCGACATGCTCGCCGCATGGGGCCTCTTGGGAAAGGCGCTCGGGGTCGAGTGGGAAGCGTACGGGCTCACCGCCGCCAAGGGTCGCCGGCTCGCCGACGCTCTCGACGGTTTCGCGAGGCTCGAGGACGCCTCGTCGCTCGTGAGCGAGCTGCGTGCGGTCAAGAGCCCGGCCGAACTGGTCTGCGTGCGCCGCGCGGCGCAACTCGCCGACGAGGCGCTCGACGCCGCCGTCGCGTTCACCCGGCCAGGCGCCTTCGAGGGCGACATTCTTGCGGAGCTTCAGGGCGCGATCTATCGGGGCGGCGGCGACGACCCCGCCAACGAGCAGGTCATCGGCTCGGGCCCCGGCGCGCTCATGTGCCGCTACTACAGCGGCCGACGCATCCTCGACGCCGAGGACATGCTCACCCTCGAGTTCGCCGCCGGATGGCGCCACTACCACGCCGCGCTGATGCGCACGATCGTGGTCGGGACGCCCGACCCGCGCCTGACGGAGATGCATGCGGCCTGCGTCGAGGCGCTGGCCGCCGCCGAGGCGGCGCTGCGTCCTGGCCGCCCGCTCGGCGAGGTCTTCGACGCCCACGCCCGGACGATGGCGGCGCACGGCCTGAGCGGGCGCCAGCTCAACGCCTGCGGCTATGCGCTCGGCGCGACCTTCGCGCCAAGCTGGATGGACTGGCCGATGTGCCACGCCGGCCAGGGCTACGAGATGCGTCCCGGCAACGTCTTCTTCCTGCACATGATCCTCTTTGACGCCGAGGCGGGTCTCGCCATGACGCTCGCGCGCACCTCGCTCGTCACCGAAAGCGGCGCCGAACCGCTCTCGGCCGCGCCGCTCGATCTGATCCGCCGCTGATGGCGGGGGGCGTTAACGAAATAGCAGGATTTCGTCTTGGCTTGATATCATAGATTTGAGCCTGTTTCGCACCCGCGCGCGCCGTGGTCGCGCCCGTCAGGCCGGCGCGACGACCATGCGATAGAGCCGCCAGGTTGCGTGGCCGAGCACGGGCAGGACCACGATCAGCCCAAGGAAGAACGGGATCGAGCCGAGCGCGAGCAGCCCCGCCACGATCAGGCCCCAGACCGCGATCGGGCCCGGGCTCAGGCTCGCCGCCCGGATCGAGGTCACCACCGCCACCGGCAGCCCGACGTCGCGGTCGAGCAGGAGCGGAAACGACACCACGCTCACCGCGAGCACCGCCGCGGCGAAGAGCAGGCCCACCCCGCAGCCGACCAGGATCATCGTCCAGCCCGCCGGCGTGCCGAAGACCTCGCCGAGAAAGGCGCCGATCGAGGCCGGCGGCTCGGGCCCGAGCGTCGCCGCCCAGATGCCGTGCGCGGCCATCAGCCAGACCACGAAGGCCGCGAACAGGAACAGCCCCAGCACGAAGATCGCCCCGAAGGACGGCGATTTCAGCACGCCGAACGCGTCGAGCCAGCCGACGTTCTCGCCCGCCTCGCGCTTGCGGCTGATCTCGTAGACGCCGACCGCGGCCACCGGCCCGAGAAGCGCGAAACCGGACATGACCGGAAAGATGAGCGGAAACAGCTCGCGGTTAAAGGCGATCCAGGACATCACCAGCCCGATCACCGGGTAGAGCAGCACCAGGAAGGCGACGTCCGAACGCGCCTCGAGGAAGTCCCTGAAGCCGCCGCGCAGCGCCGTCTGGAGATCGTCGTAGTCGATGCGCCTGACCTCGGGCATCGGAGCGATCTGCGCGTCGTGTTCGCTTCCCACCGTCTCGGCGACCGAACTGATGTGCTTGCCCGCCGCGCCGACGGCGTCGACGCCCCAAGACAAGGGGTTTCCGATGGTTTTTGGCATCCGGCTCCTCCCGCCCGCTGGCGCGACGCCCGATACGACGCCGCATCCGAACACGAGCATAACACGTCCGATGCGCCGGACGGGTCACTTATTGCGGCGCGTCTAGAGTCAGCGGGATGCGCCGCCGTCCTCCTGGATCGCGTAGCGCTGGAAGAGCGGAAGCTGGGCCATCACGAAGGCGACGTTGGCAACCGGCAGCACGAAGGTGCGGAAATTGACCCAGGCGTCGGTGCCGTAGACCCGCCACACGAACTCGTTGAGCGCCGCAAGGAAGAAGTAAAAGACGATGAACCGCATGGTGAACTTCATCCAGCCTTCGCGCTGCATGGGGATCAGCTCGTCCATGAGGTACTTCAGGTAGCTCTGGCCCCGCAGCATCCCGAACCCGAGGATGCCGGCGAAGAGGCAGTAGAGGATCGTCGGCTTCATCTTCACGAAGGTGTCGTCGCGCAGGATCAGCGTCAGCCCGCCGAACACCACCACCACCACCGCGGTGATCACGGCCATCCTTGGCAGTTTCCGGGTCAGCGCGTAGCTGATCCCGAGCGAGACGAGGATGGTGGGGATGAACACCTTCGTTGAGAAAAGGATCTGCTCGAGCTGTCGCTCGGCAGTGCCAAGCCCCTCGGGCACGGGCGCCATGCGGTAGGCGAGAAAGAACGCCGCGATCGGCCCGATCTCCAGGACCAGCTTGAGCAGCGGATGGATCTTGCGCTCGGTCATTGCCGGGACATAGCCTCAGACGCCGGCGACTTCCACGGCCAACTTTGGGGAGCCGCGCCGTCCGGACGGGACGGGGCGATGCGGAGTGCGGCGGCTTCAGCCGAGCCGCTGCTCCATCCCGGTGCGAATCTCGAAACCGTGCTCTCGGTAGAGCCCGAAGGAGCCAGGATCGGCGATCAGGCTCACGGAGGCGCTGTCCGGCAGGTTGGTCCGGCACCAGTCCATCAGCCGCGTCACCACCTCTGCGCCGAGATCCTGGTCCCGCCAGGCCGGATCAACGGCCACGTCCACCAGATGCGCGACTGCGCCGCCGTCGCCGACGATGCGTCCGAGCGCCACGAGGCGACCGCGGTCGCGCGCCGTCACGCAGAAGAGCCCGCCCCGGAGCCCCGCGGCTGCGGCTGCCGCGCTGCGCGACGGCATCCCCGCGAGCCGGCGGAGTTCGGCGTACTCGCCGACGCCCGGCGCCTCGTCGCTCCACTTCACGCTCACGCCTCGACCCCGGTCAGGGCGCGCGCGAAGTCGTCGGGATCGAACGGCGCCAGATCGTCGATCTGCTCGCCGACGCCGATTGCGTGGATGGGCAGCCCGAAGCGGTCGGCGAGCGCCACGAGCACGCCGCCCTTGGCGGTTCCGTCGAGCTTGGTCATCACCAGCCCCGTCACGTCAGCGATCTTGCGGAAGATCTCGACCTGATTGAGCGCGTTCTGCCCGGTGGTGGCGTCGAGCACCAGCAAGGTGTTGTGCGGCGCGTCGGGGTCGCGCTTCTGAATGACCCGCACGATCTTGGCCAGTTCCGCCATCAGATCCTCGCGGTTCTGCAGGCGGCCCGCGGTGTCGATGAGCAGTAGATCCGCTCCCTCGGCCTCGGCGCGGGCCATCGCCTCGAAGGCCAGACTCGCCGGGTCCGAGCCCTGGGGCGCCGTCATCACCGGCACTCCGGCGCGCGCGCCCCAGACCTGAAGCTGTTCGACGGCGGCGGCGCGGAAGGTGTCGCCGGCGGCGATCACCACCGATTTTCCCGCAGCGCGAAACTGGCTGGCGAGCTTGCCGATAGTCGTGGTCTTGCCCGATCCGTTCACGCCGACGACCAGCACGACCTGCGGCCGTCTGGCGTAGATCGGCATCGGCCGGGCCACCGGCTCTAGAATTCCGGCGATCTCGTCCGCCAGCGCCTGCTTGATCTCTCGCGCGCCGATGCGGCGGCCGAAGCGGCCTTCGGCGATCCGCGCGGTGACCTTGAGCGCGGTGTCGACTCCCATGTCGGCCGAAATCAGCAGCTCCTCGAGGCTCTCGAGCATCGCGTCGTCGAGAACCCGGCCGCGCTCCTCTCCAAGGATCCTCCCCGCCAGGCCGCCGCGTCCCGGCGGCGCCACCACATCGGCCGGCGCATCGGACCGACCCGGCGCCTCAGGCGCGGACTCGGCGATCTCGGGGGCCTGCACGGCGGGCGCTACCGGCGCCTCCGGCGCGTCGCCCTCATCCATGATCGCGTCGAGCCCCGCGTCGAGCTTGGAAGACGACTTGAACAGCCGTTCCCTGAGCTTGGAGAAGAACGCCATCGAAAGCCCCGCCGCCCTGTGCCGAGCATCCCCTAAACCGGCTCCGGCCGGGATGCAAACGGACGCGGGCCTCAGCCGAAGGCGGGTTCTGGATCGACCAGCTTGATCGCGCCGCCCCGGGCCTGGGCCTGGATCGCCCGCGAGAGCTTGAGCTGCGCCGCTTCGCCGTTCTTGCGGGCCGGCGGCTCGAGCGCGGCGAGTTCCTCGACGTAGCGGTCCGCGAGCCGTCGGGGAAGGTTCTCCAGAATGAAGGCCACGCAGGGGCTCTCCTGGGCCTCGCCGAGTTTGAGCGCCGTCAACAGATCCTCCTCCGGCACGTCACGCACCACTGTCGGCACGTCGCGCCCGCGGACGCGCGCATGAATGTCCTCGAACGTGAACATCGTTCGCTGGACCTCCTTCGCGAGGCCGGGCTCGTTCGCCTCGAGATAGCCCATGAACCCGTCGCGGGCCTCGCTGGAGATGTTGTTCATCAGCCCCGCGATCAGCTCGGACGGCTTGCGCCGCGACAGGCTCCGCTGCAACAGCCTCAGGAATCCGCGGTCGATCGCCTCGATCAGGGCCGCGCCCACGCGTCGGTCGAGCGACGGGACGCGGGACAGCCGAAGCACGATCGCCTGCGCGATCCCGGGTTCGATCGCCTCGAGCACGCTCGCCGCCGTCTCGGGGCGCAGTTCGGAGACGATCACGGCCGCGGTCTGGGGATGTTCGCCGGCGAGAAATCCCGCCAGCGCCGGGACGCCGGCGTCGTTCAGGCGCTCCCAGACGCTGCGCGGCGGCGCGGCGCCGCCGAGCAGCCGGTCCACCTCGCCCTCGTCGAGCACCGAGCCAAGCAGCGCGCGCGCCGCCCGCGCGCCGCCTTCGAGCTCCGGACCACGGGTCAGCACCTCCAGGAACTCGACGATCACCGCGTCGAGCACGTCCTGCCTGACGCGCCCGAGCCCGCCCACGGTGCGGGCGAACCGCTCCATGTCGGCCTCCGAGATCTCGCGCAGGAAGCCCGCCGCGAGCTCGGGACCGATCGCGGTCAGGATGATGGCGGCCTTCTCGATCGGGGTCGGAACCTGATCGGGCCTGAGGGTGGCCATGCGGCTGTCGCGGGTGCGAGGGCGCACCGTCGGTGCAAGGGGGGCGTCGGTACCGCTCATGTGGCGTAGCTCCTGACCATCGCCCCGGCCAGCAGGGTCCAGCCGTCGGCGATCACGAAGAAGGCGAGCTTGAAGGGCAGCGAGACGATCGCCGGCGGCACCATCATCATGCCCATCGACATCAGGATCGCCGCGATCACCAGGTCGATGACGAGAAAGGGCAGGAAGATGAGGAACCCGACCTCGAAGCCGCGCTGGATCTCGCTGAGCAGGAACGACGGCACCAGCACCGAGAGCGGCAGGTCGCCCTCGACCGCCGGCGTGGGCGCAGCCTCGCTCATCATCGCGACCGTCTCGGGATCGACGCGGGCTTCCATGAAGACCCGAAAGGGCGCGAGAGTCGGCGTGAAGGCCTCCTCGGGCGTGAAGGTCCCCGCGATCATCGGCTCGATCCCGGAAGCCCAGGCCTCGCTGAAGACCGGCTCCATAACGAAGTAGGTGAGAAAGAGCGCAAGGCTGACGATCATCATGTTTGGCGGCGCCTGCTGCACCCCGATCGCCTGCCGCAGGATCGACAGCACCGTCACCATGAAGGGAAAGCAGGTGACCATGATCGCGAGGCCGGGCGCGAGGCTCAGCAGCGTCAGCAGGACGAAGATCTGGACGGTGCGCAGCGTGAAAGACTGACCATCGCCGAGGTCAATGGAGATTTCCTGCGCCATGGCGGCGCCGGCGAGGACCAGCGTCGCGACGCCGGCTGTCAGGAGGATCGGCGCCAGTCGGCCCCGCTCAGACGTCATTCGAGAAGTCGGCGACCTCGGTGAGGCGAACGCCCAGGCGGCCGGAGTCGTCGCCGATTTCCTGCAGTTCGCCCCGGGCGATGAGCCGATCGCCGATGTAGAGCTCCACCGGATCGTCGATGGAGCTGTCGAGGGTGAGCACCGAGTCCCTGCGCAGGTCGACGAGCTCGCTGACCATCGGCCGCGCCTTGCCGACCGAGATGGTGATCTCGATCGGCACCCCGAGGAACCCGCCCGACGCCGCCTTCCTGGCCCCCGTGGCCTCGATCTCGCTGTCCGCGTCACTCATGTCCGGCCTCCTCGTCTGCGGTTTCGCGGCCATGCAGGTGCCGGTCCACGCAGGCCTCGATCTCCGCCACGCAGGCGTCCATGTCGAGCCGGTCGTAGCCCTGGTCCCAGCGCACCTGCGCCTCGCGCGGCAGCAGTTCGGGCGCGGCCTCGATGCGGGCCTCGAAGCCCCGCTCGCCGAGGAGCGTGGCGATCCTTTCGCTGAGTTCGGGGGCGCAGCGCACGATCGGGACGGCCTCGGGCGCGCGGTCGAGCGCCCGCCCGACGAGGCGCGCGATCTCCGCTGCGAGGCCAGCGCGCGCCAGCGCAGGCGTCACCGCGCCGCAGAGCGCCCGGACCATCGGCGCGAGGCTGGCCGCGACATGGCGCCGCGCCGCCTCGTTGGTCAGACTTGCGTCGATGAGGCACTCAACGAGGTCGCTCGAAAGCCGCGTCTGATCCCTGAGCTCAGCCTCCGTGGCGCTGGCCTGGCCGGCGAGATAGCCTTCCGCATAGGCCTCCTCGCGGGCCCGCTCGAGCCGCCGCGCGCCCGCATCGGCGCGCCCGGCGGCCTCCGCGTCGGCCGGATCGAAGGTCTGCAGCTGAAGTGCGGTCATGACTGTGCGGGCTCCTTGAGGGGTTCGGGCGACTCGATCCAGCTTCGCAGAACGGCGGCCGAATCATCGCTGCGGCTGGCGATAACCTCGCGCAGACGCTCGATCTTGGTGACCGACTGCGGAGGCAGGTCCAGCGCGTCGCCGGCGTCTTCCTTGGGCGGGGCGAGCGCGCGTGCAGGCTGGGGCGCGACTTCGGCCAGACCGGTCAACTCGGCGAGCGCCGGCTCGGGCCGCGGCGTCATCATCGGCCGGAGCACGAAGAGGATCAACGCCAGCACCACCAGCCCGAGCACGGCCGCTTGGGCGAGGCGGGCGCCGTGCATCTCCAGGAATGCGCCGTCGGTCGCTTCGGCGAACGTGCCCTGTTCGGGCGGGAGCGTGAACTGGAGCGACTCGATGGTCACCGTGTCGCCGCGCTCGGCGTCAAAACCCATCGCCGACTGAACGAGGAGCCGCAGGGTCTCCATTTCCGCGACGTCCCGCGGCCGCCAGACCGGTTCACCTGCGGCGTCCGGCTCGACGATGCCGTCCACCATAACCGCCACGCTGACGCGACGGATCTCCCCGGGAAGGATCACGCGCTCGGTTCGGGTCTCGGAGACCTCGAAGTTCTGCCGCTCGCGGCTGGTCGACGCCGTGCTCGAATTGTCGCCGGAGGCCGCCGCGTCCCCGTCGGGCAGGTTGCTCGCCACCGTCACGCCGGCGGTCGTGCCCTGGGAGCTTTCCTGGCTCTCCTCGGTCTCGGAACTGATCGCCACCCGGCTCTCGGGGTCGATGCGCCGCTCGCTCACCGTGCGGCTGTCCGTGGTCGCGTCCACGTTGACCTCGACGATCGCCCGCCCCGACCCGACCCGCGCCTCGAGCAGGCGTTCGATGTTGGCGCGCAGCGTCTCCTCGCGGTCGACGCGGTTCTGGCCGCGCGGCAGGACGAGCGCTTCGTCGGACCCGGCGAGCACCACGCCGTTGGCCGCATCGATCACCGCCACCGCCTCGGGCCGGAAGCCCGCGACGGCGGAGGACACGAGATAGCGGATCGCGCGCGCCTGCGCCTCGTCCAGCGGCCCGCGCGCCATAGTCACCGTCACCGAGGCCGACCCTTCGGGAGCGCGGGCGAAGGGCTGGGACACCGGATTGGCGAGGTGGACGCGTGCGGCGCGGATGTTGGGCGAGCTCACGATGGTCCGGGCCAGTTCACCCTCCTTCGCGCGCCAGTAGGCAGCGTCGAACATCTGGCTGGTGGTGCCGAAGCCCGAGAGGTTGTCGAGGATCTCGTAGCCGGCAGAGCCGCCACGGGGAAGGTCGCGGGCGGCGAGGGTCATGCGGATGCGATCGCGTTCGGCGGAGTCCACCATGATCTTTGTGTCGGTGACCTCGAAGGCCACCCCCTCCGCCTCGAGGGCCGCCACGATCTCACCGGCCGCCGCCGGATCTAGACCAGAATAGAGCAGCGCCATGGACGGCGCAGAGGCCATGCGGGCGAGCCCGAAGACGCCGAGACCGACAGCAACCACGGCGAGGATGGCGATCAGCCGCCTCCGGCCGTCGAGGCCCTCCCAGATGCTCAGCAGTTGCGCCACCATCAGACCCTTGCCGCTTCGATACTCAACATGCGGGAACACCACCGCTTTTGCGCGGCGATACTCATCTTAACAGCCTTAACAATTGGTTAGTGGTGCCCGCCTTAAATGCGACCGAAACAGGAACCGTTCGGGTTGAGGCAAGCATGGCAGACGTGATCGACATCGCCGCGTCCACGGACGCCGCGCCTCAGGCGAAAGGCCGCAAGGGCCTGCTCTTCGGGCTCGTCGGGGCGCTCGTTCTCGGCGGCGGCGGCTTCTACGCGGTCCATGCCGGACTGCTCGATCCCCTGCTCGGCGGTGGCGAGGCGAAGCACGCGCCGGTGTCGGTTGCGCCGGACGTGGCCTTCGTGGCGATGGAGCCGATCATGATCTCGCTGCCGCAGGACTATGTCGCCAGGCACCTGCGCTTCACCGGCCAGCTCGAGGTCGATCCGGCTCATCGCGGCGAGGTGGAGCTGCTCATGCCGCGGGTGCTCGACGTGCTCAACACCTACCTGCGCGCCGTCGACGTGCGCGACCTTGAACAGCCGGCCTCGATCCCGAAGCTGCGCGCGCAGATGCTGCGGCGCGTTCAGGTCGTGACCGGAGAGGGACGGGTGCGCGACCTGCTGATCACTGAATTCATCCTGAACTGAGGACGGCGCATGAATCTCCTCACAGACGGACTGCTGATCGCCGCCACGCTCTTCGCCGGCGGCTACTGCTGGGTGCTCGCGGGCAGGGTCCGTGACCTCAAGAGCCTCGACAAGGGTCTGGGCGCCTCCATCGTGCAGCTCACCCGCCAGGTCGAACTCGCCCGCCAGACGCTCGAAACCTCCCGCACCGACGCCGAGCAGCAGCGCGTCGACCTCGCCCGGCTGGTCGAACGCGCAGATGCGGCGTCGCACCAGCTCCGCGTCCTGATCGCCGCGAGCCGGGACGCCGATCGGAGCGCCCCCCAGGCGGAGTCTGCAGCAAGGGCGCAGGCGCCGTTGCGGTCCGGCGCTGGCGTGCCATCCCCAGCGCCGGATGTGGACAGCGCCCCCGAGAACGCAACGGAACCGGCCCCGCGGGACCGGCCGCGCCGCGTTGCCGACTTCGGCGTCGCGGTCAATCTCCCCGACGTGCCCAAGCCACGGCAGCTTCCTCCGCTGAACGCGCCGCTGCGCCTGTTCACCAACGAAAACCCGCCCAAAAAGCACGCCCAGGACGAGATGGACATCCTCGAGGCGCTGCGCGCTATCGCCGGCGGAGAGGCCTGAGCCATGTCGGACGCGCGCCGGGGATCGGTGATGAGCGGCGTCGCGCTGATCGTGGCGTGCTTTCTGGGATCCGCGGCGCTGCGCCTGACCGAGAGCGGCCGCGCCTATGCCGAAGCAGCGGATTCGCAGCGCGCGGCGGCTGCGCAGCCGGAGGCGGCTTCACCCGAGGACGCGCTGCTCGCCGCGATCCGCGAACGCGAGGCGCAGCTTGACGCCGAGGCGCGCCGGCTGGCCGACCGCGCCCAGACCCTCGGCGTCGCGGAAACGAAGCTCGCCGAACAACTCGCCGCCTTCGAGAAGGCGCAGAGCGGGCTCGAGGACACGCTCGCGCTCGCCGACAAGGCCGCCGAGAACGACATCGCCCACATGACGGCTGTCTACGAGACGATGAAGCCCGACGACGCGGCGCGCATCTTCGAGCGCATGGACGTCGCCTTCGCCGCGGGGCTGATGGCGCGCATGAAACCCGAACGCGCCGCTCAGGTGCTGGCCGGCATGGAGCCCGACAGCGCCTACGCGGTCACGCTGACCATCGCCAGCCGCAACGCCGGCGTTCCGACCGAATGACCGGCCGTTTGAATGTTTCTTAATCCGCCGCGGTCTAAGTGAAGAGGCCGCGGAGAGTTCGGGACGGCGACGCCTCGGAGACGGGTTGAGTAATGATCGGCATAGTTGGCATCTGCATCGTCTTCGTGATGGTCTTCGGCGGATACGTGATCGCCGGCGGCAAGATCGGGATCATCCTGCACTCGCTGCCCTTCGAGATGATGATGATCGCGGGCGCGGCGCTGGGCGCCTTCGTGATCGCCAACGACATGCACGGCATCAAGCACACGCTCAAGGACATCGCAAAGGTGTTCAAGGGTCCTCGCTGGAAGACGCAGGACTACCAGGATCTGCTCTGCCTGATGTTCCGTCTCATCAAGATCGCCCGGGCCAATCCCGTCGAGCTCGACGGCCACATCGAGGACCCCGGCGCGTCCTCGGTCTTCAACGACTATCCCCGGATCCTCACCGACAGCGAGGCCGTGGCGCTGATCTGCGACACGCTGCGGTCGGCGTCTATGAACTACGACGACCCGCTGCAGGTCGAGGAGGTGCTCAACAAGCGCATCGAGCAGAATTACATCTCCGCCCAGCACAGCTCGCACACGTTGCAGACCATGGCCGACGGCCTGCCAGCCCTGGGCATCGTCGCCGCCGTGCTCGGCGTGATCAAGACCATGGCCTCGATAGACCAGCCTCCCGCGATCCTCGGCAAGATGATCGGCGGCGCGCTGGTGGGCACGTTTCTCGGCGTCTTTCTCTCATATGGCATCGTAGGGCCGTTCGCCAACCGGGTGAAGGCGGTCATCGACGAGGACCAGCATTTCTACAACCTCATCCGCGAGGTGATGGTCGCGAACCTGCACAACCATGCGCCCAACATCTGCGTCGAGGTCGGGCGACAGAACACACCGGCGTCGCTGCGTCCGTCCTACAACGAACTCGAAGGAGCGCTGCGCGCCTCCAAGCTGAGCCTGGCGGCATGAAGGCCCGCGCGTCGCTGATCGCCGCCGCGCTCGTGGCGGGCGGCGCGGCGTTCGCCGCGGAGGGCGGCGCGGTGCGCAGCGGCGAGCACGAGGGCTTCACCCGGCTCGTGTTGCGAATCGATCCTGCCACCGAGTGGTCGCTCGAGACCACGGGCGACCGCGCGCGCCTGACGTTCCCGGGGCGTCGTCTCGGGCTCGACGCCTCGCGGGTCTTCGAGCGCATCCCGGCGACGCGGGTCACGGCCGTCACCGCCGCCGAAATCGGCGGCGCAACCGTGCTGGAGGTCGCGCTTGGCTGCGACTGCCGTGTCAGCGCCTCCTTCGTCGGCGGCCGCTATCTCGCGCTCGACGTGGCGGACCAGGACGCCGCGCAGGCCTCCGGTGGCGCCGACGGCGCGTTCCTCGCGGCGGTCGAGGGCGCAATCGCCCGGGCGGAACGCGAGAGCAACGCCGTCGCCTCCGCCGAAGAGATCCTGATACGCCAGCTCGAGCGCGCCGCGGGTCAGGGCGTGATCGAGTTGCGCTCCGAAATCCCGAAGGTCCACGCGTCCGACCAGGGTGCGCGCGAGAGCGAGGGCGCGCCGCCCGTCCCCGCCGGGGATGTCGCCGCCGTGGCCGATCAGAACGTCGCCGAGCCGCGGCACGCCGGTTCGGACGGCATTGCGGCGCTTCTCGACCATGACCAGATCCGCGCGCGCACCGTCTATGACGAGGCCGGCCGCGGCGACACGGACGCTGCGCAAGAGGCAGAGCCCGGGCCCGTATGCCTCGAAGACACCGCCTTCGACGTCGCCGGCTGGTCTGACGGTGCGCCGATGGCCGAGCAGGTCGCTGCATTGCGGCGGCGGATCGTCGTCGAGTTCGACGCGGCCGACCCAGAGGCCGTCCTCGATCTCGCCCGCCTCTACCTGCATTTCGGCTTCGGTCTCGAGGCCGAGGGAACGCTCGGCGCCTTCGGGCAGTCGGACTCGCAAACGGTCCTGCTGCTCGACCTCGTCCGAGTTCGTGGAAGGCCGTCCCATCGCAGCCGACGGTCCGCTCGCCGTCGACGCCGCCTGCCCCGGCGCGCACGCGCTCTGGATCGCGCTCGGCGGGCCGGGCCCCGCCTACCGCGACGCGCCCGCGTTCGACGCCGTCGCCGCGGCATTCGCCGACCTGCCCCAGGACCTGCGCGCCCTGCTCGGCCCGCGGCTTGCCGACCGCCTCGTCACCGAGGACCGGCCGGCAGCAGCGCAGCGCATCTTGAGCATCGCCCAGAGGTCAGGTCTCGCATCCGGGCCCGAGGCGCGCCTCGTCGCCGCGCGCCTGATGTCCGTCGACGGCGACACCCGCGGCGCCATCGCCGCGCTGACCGGACTGATTGCGGAGAACGCGCCGAACGCAGCCGACGCACTGGTCGCCGCGGTGGAGCTCGGGCTTGGCGAGAACCTGGCGATTCCCGAGGAGCTGATAACCGAGCTGCGAGCCTCCGCCGTCCAGTTCCGCGGCGCAGACGCCGAGCCACGCCTCCGGGGCCTGCTCGCGCGCGCCCTGGCGCAGAACGGCGAGATTGCCGAGGCCCTCGAGGTCGCGCGCGCGCTGGAGACCGAGCGACCCGAGGCGGACCCGGGCGGACTTCGCCTCGAGATCCTCGCGACCGCCACGCCCGACCGAGTCGGTGTGGCCGAATACGCTCAAGCCGCGCTGGTCGAACTCGTCGCCATCGCCGACGACCCGTCGACCGACGCGGCCCGGCGCAGCATCGCCCGGCGGCTTCTCGAGCTTGGCCTGCCGGAGGCGGCGATCGAGGCGGCGATGCCCGCGCGCCAGCGCGGTGATGCGGGCGCGCGGCGCATCGTGGCGGAGGCGCATCTGGCGCTCGGCCGGCCGCAGGCCGCGCTTTCGGCGCTGGACGATCTCGACAGCGTCTTCGACGCGGGTCTCAGGGCGCGGGCGCTGGCGGCGCTGGGCGACTACCGCGGGGCCGTCGCGCTGCTTGACGCGGAAGGGTTCGGGCTCGAGGCCGACGACTACGCCTGGGCATCGGGCGACTGGGGCCGGGCTCTTCAGGCTGCCGACGATCCCCGCCGCGCGGCGATGGCCGCGTTCATGTCCACGCGCGAGACCGAGAACCCCGACCCGGTCGGCGCCGGGTCAGTCGACGGAACTTCGGAGCTCTCGGCCTTCGCGGCGCCCGTTCCGGACCTTGAACGTGCGAGCCTGCGTGCCGCCCAGGAGCTTCTCGACAACGGCGAGGCCGTCGGCGCGTTCGTGCTCGAGATGCTCGAGAACCCGGCGACGCCGACGGCGGGCGAGTGACGGCGCTTGGCCGTCACTCGAACACGGATCCTTCGATGCTCTCGCCGGTCATACGTTCGTACATGTGCTGGTTCCAGTAGGGCGTCCAGCACACCAACGCCCTGCCCGTGCCTGTGTAGACCCGCAGCCGACGCTGGCCTGATATGAAGTTTCGCGGAAAGCGCGCGGAGCGCTGCGAGGTGAATTTCAGCCCATCGGTCCGGCCCAGCACGAGCCTCCCCTGGACCCGCAGTTCCTCGTCGTTCACTTCGATCGTCTCGACCGGCCCGGGCGCGTTGATCGCCACCTTTCCGGTTCCGGACACAGTGGTCTTCCATTCGAAGAACCCGTCGCCAGCCCAAAGGCTCGCGAAGAACGGTTCCTTGAACAGTCCGAGGTCGACACCGCCTTCCGACGACCAGTAGACGCCGGGTTCGAGGATCCACCGCTCGCCTTCGTTCACCTGCATCACATGATAGCCGCCGAGCGACGGCTGGAGCAGCACCGACCCGGTCCCCGAGTAGAACGGTCGGATCCGCGCCTCGTCGGTGAAAAGACTTCGGAATATCGAGCGCAACGACGGGAGGCGCGGCGTCAGGGTGATGTCGCCGCGCAGGTTGGACAGGGCCCCGCGGCGCGCGCGAACGGTCTCGTTGGCCAGATCCATCCGGACCTGGCGCATCCCCTCGACCTCGCGGACCATGAATTCCGCCATCAGCCCCCACCCGTCATGCCTGTGGCTCGTCCCATCGCATCTGCCGGTCCCAGAGCCGCTCGAACGGCTCCGGCCCGAGCCCGCCTGCGCCCCGCAGCGGATCGTCGAGCGTGATAATCACGAAAAGCACCACGCCCAGGAAGAAGGTGCTGATGGCGCCGAGCACGAAATGCGGGATCGGCCGCATCCGTAGCATCAGCATCAGCACGATGTTGACCGCCGCGCCGACGAGCACGGCGTACCAGAGGACTTGCGGAATGCTGGTCACCACACCGGTCAGCCGTTGCTGGCGGTAGCCGGAGAAGGCCTGCAGTGACGAGATCGTCTCGCGATGCAGGATCTCCTCGGCCGTGGTGGAGGGCTCGAAGGACGCCAGAGTCTGACGCATGGAGTTGGCGCGGTTGGCGCCGCCATCGATCACCTCGCCCTGGCGGTGCGCCGGCCAGTCCTTGTGGATCGTGAAGAGCACGTAGTCGCGCAGCATCGCGCGCATGTCGGACCGGATCGGTTCGGGATAGACGTTCATGTCCGCATAGAGCGCGCCGACG
The DNA here is from genome assembly GCA_963700835.1 of uncultured Alphaproteobacteria bacterium. Lineage (GTDB taxonomy): Bacteria > Pseudomonadota > Alphaproteobacteria > Rhodobacterales > Rhodobacteraceae > Amaricoccus. The sequence goes on along the minus strand of CAVOZD010000002.1, from coordinate 75,876 downwards.
GCTGCGGCCTCGTTCATGATCGCGCCGGCGATCCGCTCCTGATTCTGATAGGCCGAGACGGTCAGAAGACCGAGAAGCAGACCGTAGAAAAGGCTCACGCTCGACGTCGCGTAGGCGATCTTCTCGTTGATCCCCTGCTCGCGCCCGATGATCAGGCGCAGGATCGGCTTAACGATGAGGATGCCGACAAAGGCGATCGCGACCGCGGCTGCGGCGAACCAGATCGCGAGTTCGATCTGCGGCACCTCGTAAATGAAATCCGGCATGCCCCACCGCATCCAACCGCGCTCGCGCAGACAACCGTTACTGGATCGAGTGCTGAGGCTGAAGCGTTTTTTGCCCTTGGCGATGACCAGCGCCAGTGCTTTGATGGAGCGTGTCGTGATCGGACGAGGGCATCTGGACATGCGCAGGACATTGCTGGCGACTGTTCTCGGGGCGGCGATCGCCTCGACGCCGGCCGCGCGGGCGCTCGAGTTCTTCACGCTGGCGTCCGGCGATCTTGGCGGGGGCTACTTCGCCGCGGCCTCGTCGATCTGCGACCAGATCAACCGAACGCACCGCGGCGTGGTGCGCTGCTCGCCCGAGAGCACGCCGGGCTCGCTCTACAACATCGCCGCCCTGCGCGGAGCGCAGGTGGACTTCGCAATCGCGCAGTCCGACTGGCACCGGCTCGCCTACGAGGGCGCGGCGCCCTTCGAGGACGAAGGGCCGATGACGAACCTGCGAAGCGTCATGGCGCTTTACCCGGAGTTCGTCACCATCCTCGCGCGGCGCGCCGCAAACGTCGACGTCGCGAGCGATCTGATCGGCAAGCGGGTCGACATCGGCCATCCCGCGTCCGGTCGGCACGCCACCAACTCCCGGCTCCTCGACATCTTCGAGATCGTCCCGGAAGACTTCGAGGCGCTCTACGAACTCACCGCCGACCAGGCATACGAGGAGCTCTGCGCAGGCCGGATCGACGCCACGATCCTGATCGTGGGACATCCAAACGCCGGGATCTCGCGCGCGCTGGCCCAGTGCGACGCGGAAATCGTGCCTCTCGACGGGCCCGGCCTTGTCGCGGTGCTCTCGGAAAATCCCGACTACTCGCCCAGCTACATTCCGATCGACACCTATGCCCAGTTGGCGCGCGACATACCGACGTTCAGCGTCACGGCGACGGTGCTGACCCGCGCCAACGTCGACGACGCCCTCGTCGAGATCCTTGTCGGCGAGACGATCGCCAACCTCGGCGCGATCCAGACCCAGGCGCCGCTGATGCGGGGAGTGAACCTCGCGGACATGGACCGGACCGGCCTGACCGCGCCCCTCCATCCCGGCGCGGTCGCCGCCTTCGAGGCCGCGCGCTCGGCGCCGTCGCAATAGAAGTTTCGGCCGAAGACGGACTCGAGGCGGATACCGACCCATGGACAAGGATCCCTATGCAGCGCTGGGCGTCGCCAGGACCGCGACCCAGGACGAGATCAAGAAGGCCTACCGCAAGATCGTGAAGACCAGCCACCCGGACATCAACCCCGGGGACGACGCTGCGGAGGCGCGGTTCAAGGCCGCCGGCGCCGCCTACGACCTGCTCAAGGATCCCGAGCAGCGAGCCCGCTTCGACCGGGGCGAGATCGACGCCTCCGGGGCGGAACGGCCGGAGCGGCGCTTCTACCGCGAGTACGCCGAGCAGCCCGGCGCGGGACGCTGGTCCGGTGCGGAGGAGCAGGACCTCGGCGGCTTCGCCGACGTCTTCTCCGATCTCTTCGGCGAAGGCCGCGCCCGGCGCGCCGCCGGCGGCGGCCAGACGATCCGGATGCGCGGACCCGACATGCGCTACACGCTCGACGTGCCGTTTCTGGACGCAGCCCGCGGGGCGACCACCCGCATCACCCTTCCCGCCGGCGAATCGCTTGAGGTCCGTATTCCCGCGGGCCTCGCCGACGGCCAGACCCTCCGCCTGCGCGGCAAGGGCGGCGAAGGCTACGGCGGCGGGCCGCCGGGCGACGCGCTCGTCACCGTGACCGTGCTGGACGACAAGACCTTCTCTCGCGAGGGCGACGACATCATCGTGACGCTGCCGATCGGCATCGACGAAGCGGTCCTTGGCGGCAAGGTCGAGGCGCCGACCATCGACGGGCCGGTCAAGCTCACCGTTCCGAAGGGCGCGAGCAGCGGTCAGGTCCTGCGCCTGCGCGGACGCGGCTTGCAGAAGCGCGGCGGCGGGCGCGGCGACCAGCGGGTCGAGCTGCGCATCGTCGCGCCGGCCCAGATCGATCCGGACCTCGAGGCGTTCATGAAGAAATGGCGCGCGGATCACCCCTATGATCCGCGGAAACGGGGAGGGTCATGATGCGTCGCTACACCGAGTTGCAGACCGTAGCCGCGGTGAGCCGCCTTTCGGTGACCCGGCTGCGCCGCTTCGTGGCGGCCGACTGCGTGCGGCCCGCCGAGGACGCCGGCGAGGCGCAGTTCACCGAAGCCGACCTCGCCCGGCTGGAACTTCTGCTCGACCTGTCCGAGAGCTATGACTTCGACGAGGACGCGCTTTCGCTCGTGATGGGCCTGATCGAGCAACTCCACGGAATGCGGCGTGAAATGCACGCCCTGGGGCGCGCAATCGACGAGGAACAAGACGAGGCGCGCGCGCGCCTGCGCGCGGCCTACGCGCGGCATCGGGCCGGCTGAGCGCCCCGCCCCGCCGGTGCCCTCCCGCAGCGCCGTCGCAGCGGCCGTCACGCTTGCCCCCGCCGCAGCCAACGCCCACGCGGCAGAGCGGATGGTGGTGCTCACGCTTCCGACCGGTCACTACATCGTCGGCGCGGCGCTGGCCGTGGCGCTCGGCGGCGCGCTCGCTGCGTCGCTTCCGCGCGCGCCACGCTGGCGTTCTCTGCTCGTTGGAAGGGCGCCCGGGCCCAGCCTCGCCACCGCAACCTCCTGCGCCGCCTTTGCGCTTCTCTGCGCCCTGGTGGCGGCCGGCTTCTGGGGGAGCCGCGATCCCCTGGAGAACCCGCTGGTCCTGACGATCTGGGTCGCGGTCTGGATCGGGGTGACGCTCGCCTCGATGGCGCTCGGCGACGTCTGGTGCCTGGTTTCGCCCTGGACCGGCCCGGTGCGGCTGGCGCGGCGCGCGCTCGGGCGCACCGGGTCGGTCGGTCTTGCGCGGTTCGGCCATCTGCCCGCCATCCTGGGCTTCCTTGGCTTCGCCTGGTTCGAGATCGTGTCGCTGGCGCCGGACGATCCCGCGACGCTCGCGCGGACGGTTCTGATCTACTGGACCACCGTCTTCTTGCTTGCGGTGTTGGAGGGGGACCGGTGGCTGCCGCGCGGCGAGGCGCTCACCGCCTTCTTCGGCTATGTGGCGCTGCTTGCGCCCCTGCGCGTCGACCGCGCCGCCAGGCCGCCGGTCTTCCTGCTGGGACCGCCCGGCACCGGGCTCGTCGCTGCGCCGACGCCCTCCCCCTCCGCCACGGCCTTCATCCTGCTGGCGCTCGGCTCGGTCAGCTTTGACGGGTTCTCCGAGACCTTCCACTGGCTCGCTCTCATCGGCGTCAACCCGCTGGAGTTCCCGGGGCGATCGGCGGTGATGGGGGTGAACACCCTCGGGCTTCTCGCCGCCTGGGCCGCCACCGCCGCCATCGCCGCGGGCGTCGTGGCGCTTTCGCGCCGCGTCGCGCCGTCGCAGGCCCGCTTCCGCGAGGATCTGGGGCGCCTGGCGCTCGCGCTCCTGCCGATCGCGGCGGGATATCACGCAGCCCATTACCTCGTCGCGCTTCTGACCCAGGGCCAGTACGCCATCGCCGCCCTGAGCGACCCATTCGGGCGCGGCTGGAACATCCTGGATCTGCCGCGAAACTTCGTCTCCTTCGGCTTTCTGGGCGACCGCCGGACGGTGCTCGCGCTCTGGAACCTGCAGGTCGCGCTCGTGCTCGGAGCCCATCTGATGGCCATCGCGCTCGCGATCCGCTTGGCCGGGCCCGGCCGGTCGACGCGCGACCGCGCCGCCCACGCGCCGGTCGTGGCGCTGATGACGCTCTACACCGCGCTTGGCCTCTGGCTCTTGTCCGCGGCGACGGGCGCGTAACAAAGCGGGTGACATTCGGCGCGCGGGCTCCCACATTCCCCACCGGACCCGCGGAGCGGGTCGCGGGAACGACGACTGGGGAAAGACATGACGAAAGGAGCGACACGCGCCGCAGCCGACCGCCGCGGCGTGCTCAAGGGCCTGGCGGCCGGGGCCTTCGCGCTCGGCTCGGTTCCGCGCCTCGCGCAATCCCAGAACGCCGAGCCGATCCGCCTGGGCTTCCAGTTGCATCGCACCGGGATCGGCGCGGCCTACGGCCGATGGTACGAACGCACCGCGAAGGCGGCGCTCGCCGTGCTCAATGATGGCGGCGGGATCAACGGCCGACCCGTCGATATCCTGTTCGAGGACGACGGCACCGACCCTCGACGCGGCGCGGAGCTGGTGGAGAAGTTCGCCACGCGCTCGAACTGCGACGTGGTGTTCGGCGCACTCTTTTCCCATGTGGTCGTCGGCACGGCTCCCAGGGCGGGCGAGCTGCAGATCCCCTACCTCGTCTGTTCGGAGGGCCATCATGTCGCCTCCGGCGCGCTCAACCGCTGGACGCTGCAGCCCGGCATCACCGACGTGAAGAGCCAGGTGATCTCCATGGCGCCCTGGGTGTCGCAGAACCTCGGGCGCAAGGTCACGATGATCTTTCCCGACTACGCCTTCGGCCACGACCATCGCGACTTCTTCACCGAGGCCATGGCGGCCCAGGGCGGCGAGGTCATCGCGCAGGTCGCCATCCCGCCCACGGAGACCTCGTTCACCCGCTACCTGCCCCGCATCCCCCGCGAAACCGAGGTGCTCTATCACGTGATGGTCGGCCCCGCGGTGCTGACCTTCGTCAAAGAGCTCGGCGAGTTCTACGGCTCGGGTCCGCGTCCAGAGGTCTTCGGCTTCATCGATTCCCTCGAGGCGGTCGACCTCGCCAGCCCGGGACTGGAGTTCCTCGACGGCACGCATTTCTGGGAGGGCCATCCCCGCTACCTACAGCCGAACGCGGGCGAGTTCGAGGCGGCCTACCGCGCGGCCGTCGGCGTGGACGACAACGGAGCCTCGATCTCCGATCCCCGGGACGTCTCGACCTACGGCCACATGTTCAGCGTCTGGGAGACCCTGTTTCTCATCCGCGACGCCATGCAGGCGGCGGGCTACGGCGGGCCGCAGGACCGCGCCGCCTTCGTGGAGGCGATGGAGGCGATGAGCGACCTGCCGTACGCCTTCGAGCGGCCGCAGGGCGCGAAGATCTTCAATGGCCGCACCCATCAGGTGTTCGGCCACCAGTACATCACTCGGGTCGGCGGCGGCCGCGCCGATCTGGCGCACACCACCACGATCGAGGACGGCTTCTACGAGGACGAGGTCGACTACATCACGCGATCGTTCTGAGAGACCGCCGCAGAAAGGGGCGCCAGCCCGTTGGATTTAGGACCCTTTCTTCTCCTTGCGACGCTCGAGGGACTGGTGATGGCCGCCGTGCTGGCGCTGACCGCTGCGGGGCTGAGCCTCGTCTTCGGCGTGATGCGGGTCGTCAACGTCGCCCATGGCGAGTTCTTCATGATCGGCGCGGTCCTCGCCTGGTTCGTGGCTGAAGCCGCGCCCGGTCCGCCGGCGGTCGGTTTCTTCGCGGCGCTGGTCGCGGCGCCGTTCGCCGCCGCGGCCCTCGCCGCGCTGGCCGACACGCTGATCCTCAAGCGCATCGACTACGACCCGGACGCCACGATCGTGGCGACCATCGGGCTCCTCTACCTCCTGCAGCAGGGCGCGCTGATGATCTACGGGCCTGACGCCCGTCCGGTCGCAGCGCCGTTCGACTGGCGCGTCGAATTCCCTTGGTTCGGGTATTCGGGTTACAAGCTCGCGGTCATCGTCGCTGCGGTCGCGGTGCTGCTCGGCCTCTGGGCGCTGCTCGCGCGCACCCGCATCGGCCTAGTGATGCGGGCGACCCAGTACGACCGAGAAACCGCGCAGGCCTTCGGGGTCGAAGTGGATCGCGTCTACGCCGGCGTCTTCGCGCTGGGGGCCGGCCTCGCCGCGCTGGCTGGGGTCCTCGTCGTGCCGATCCAGCAGGCGCACTACCTGATGGGCGGCGATCCGCTGCTCCTGTCCTTCGTCGTGGTCATTATCGGCGGCCTCGGCTCGCTGCGGGGCACGCTCGTCGCCGCGCTTCTGATCGGCGTCTCCGACGGGGTGATCAGCGTCCTCTTCTCGCCGACGCTCGCCAAGATCATCGCCACGCTCTTCGTGGCGCTCGTTCTCGTCTTCCGGCCCGACGGGCTCGTCGCCCGCAGGCGAACATGAGCGCCGGCGCCCGCAGCCTCGCCGCGCATCTCGCGGTTCTCGCGGCGCTTCTCGTCGCACTCTTCGTGCTGCCGGCCTACCATCAGAGCGCACTCGCCCGCATCATGACGCTCGCGGTCTTCGCGATCGGCTACAACATCGCCTTCGGCTACGCCGGTCTGCTCAGCCTCGGGCACGCGCTCTTCTTCGCCGCCGGCATGTACGCAACAGGCCTTCTGATCGCCCAGGGGGGATGGAGCGCAGGGCCGGCCTTTGCGGCGGGATGCCTGGCTGGCGGGATCTCGGCCGGGTTGCTCGGACTTCTCGCGCTCCGCACGCGCGGCGTTTCCTTCATGATCGTCACGCTCATGTTCGCACAGGCATTCTATCTGACCATCCTTTATTTCGGGTCCTTCACACGGGGCGACGAGGGCTTCGTCATCGACCGCGCGGCGCGCGCCATTGGGCCGTTCGACCTCTCTGACGACCGCACACGTTATGTCGCGGCGCTAGGCCTTTTCGGCGCGGCGCTGCTGGGCTGCCTTGCGATGGCGCGGTCCCGGTTCGGCCGGGTTCTTGTGGCGATCCGCGAGAACGAATCCCGCACCGCGATGCTCGGCTACGACACCTTCCGCCACCGTCTCGTCGCGCTGGCGCTCTCGGGTCTCTGCTGCGGCGCCTCGGGCGGAGCCTACGCGCTGCTCTTTGGCTATATCGGCGCGACCTTCGCCTCGATCCAGTACTCGATCCTGCCGCTTCTCTACGTCCTGCTCGGCGGAGCCGGCACGGTTCTGGGCCCCTTTGTCGGCACGCTGCTCATGTTCTATCTCATCGACCTGTCCTCGAGCGTCCTCGACGCGCATCTGCTCCTGGTCGGCTTCGCGCTGATCGTTCTGGTCCTGTTCGCGCCGCGCGGTCTTCTGGGCGCACTGCAGGGCGGCCTCGGGCGGGGCGCGCCATGAGCCTTCTGGCGGTCCGCGGTCTCACGCGCGTGTTCGGAGGAATAACCGCGGTGGACGGCGTCGACCTCGACCTCTGCCGGCGGGGCGTGCGGGCGCTGATCGGGCCGAACGGCGCGGGAAAGACCACGCTGGTGGGCCTGATCTGCGGCCGGCTCCAGCCCACGTCCGGCGAAATCCGCTTCGAGGGCCGTGACATCACCAGCCTGCCTGCCCACGAGCGCGTCGCGCTCGGCGTCGCCTACACCTTCCAGATCACCTCGATTTATCGCCGGCTGACCGCCCTGGAGAATGTCGCCATCGCCGCGCTGCGGACAAGCGACGCGCCCGACGCGGCCGCCCGGGTGGCCCTCGACCGGGTGGGCCTCGGCGAGGAGGCCGCACGACCGGCCGGAACCCTCTCCTACGGCCACCAGCGGCTGCTCGAGATCGCCATGGGGCTGGCGCTGCGCCCGAAGCTCCTGATCCTCGACGAACCGACCCAGGGGCTCGCGGATGCCGAGATCGCCGCGTTCGGGACCCTAGCCCGCGAGGTCGCGGCTGAAGCCTCGGTCCTGCTGATCGAGCACAACATGGATGTGGTCATGGAGCTCGCGGACCGTATCACCGTGCTCGAGATGGGCCGGGTGCTCGCCGAGGGCGATCCGGCGGCGATCCGCGCCGACCCCGCGGTCCGGTCGGTCTATCTGGGGGCGTGATGCTGCGGCTGGACGGCGTCAGTTCGGGGTACGGCTCGGCGATGGTTCTGCGGGGCCTCGACCTCGACATCGGCGCGGGTGAGGTCCACTGCTTGATGGGACGCAACGGCGCAGGAAAGTCGACGGCCCTCAAGACGATCATGGGCCTCGTGCGGCCGCGCGCGGGCAGCGTCACCCTCGACGGAACCCGGCTCGACGCCCTGCCCGCCCATGCGATCGCCCGCGCCGGCGTCGGCTATGCGCCGCAGGGTCGGCGCCTTTTTGCAGAACTCACCGTCGGGGAGAATCTCGAGATCGGTCTGATGACCCGCGGATGCGGCCCGACGACCCGGGAGCGCGCGCTCGATCTCTTCCCGCGGTTGCGCGAGCGGCTCGACCAGGTGTCCGGCAGCCTCTCGGGCGGCGAGCAGCAGATGCTGGCCATCGCCCGCGCGCTCTGCATCGAGCCGCGCGCGCTTCTGCTAGACGAGCCCACCGAAGGGCTCCAGCCCTCGATGATCGCGCTGATCCAGGAGACCGTTCTTACCCTTCGGGCCACGGGAGTGGCCACGCTTCTGGTCGAACAGCGCATCGACGCGGCGCTGCGCGTCGCCGACCGGGTGACCTTCCTTGTCAACGGCGCCGCGGTGGAGACCCGCGCGGCGTCAACGCTCGCACCCGACGATCCGGCCTTCGCCCGCCACGTGGGCGTTTAGACGGCAGATCCGCCCCAACTGTGACCCGGTCCGGGCAGACCGCGCGCGCCGCGATGGCGCCACGCGAAAACCGTGGCGCCGCCCCGGCCGCTATGGGATGGTCGACGGGCCGGAACGGAGGGCGCGTCGTTGTCGATCAAGGCCAGCATCTACCATCTCACGCACTATCGCTACGACCGCCCGGTGGTTCTGGGGCCGCAGGTGATCCGCCTGCGCCCGGCGCCGCAATCGCGCACCAAGGTGCTTTCCTACAGCTTGCGGGTCGGCCCGGCGGAGCATTTCGTCAACCACCAGCAGGATCCCTACGGCAACTGGTTGGCGCGCTTCGTCTTTCCCGAGCCTGTGCGCGAGCTCAAGATCGAGGTCGACCTCGTCGCGGACATGACCGTCTACAATCCCTTCGACTTCTTCATCGAGGAGGACGCCGAGCATTTCCCGTTCGCCTACCCCGAGGACCTGCATGACGACCTCGTGATCTACAAGCGCGCCGAGCCGGCCGGACCCCGGTTGCAGGCGTTCCTCGACGGCGTCCCCCGCGAGCGGGTCCGCACCGTCGACTTCATTGTCGGCCTGAACGCCCGGGTCGCCTCCGAGGTCGGATACGTCATCCGGATGGAGCCCGGCGTGCAGACCCCCGAGGAGACCTTCGAGCGGGGAACAGGCTCGTGCCGCAACTCCTCCTGGCTGCTCGTGCAGGCCATGCGGCATCTGGGGCTCGCGGCGCGGTTTGTCTCTGGCTACCTCATCCAGCTCAAGCCCGACCTCGAGGCCCTCGACGGTCCCTCGGGCACCGATCACGACTTCACCGACCTTCACGCCTGGGCCGAGGTTTACATCCCGGGCGCCGGCTGGATCGGCCTCGACCCCACCAGCGGGCTCCTGACCGGGGAAAGCCACATTCCCCTGGCAGCCACGCCGCACTACCGGAATGCAGCCCCGATCTCGGGCGTAGCCAGCGCCGCCAACGTCGATTTTGCGTTCGACATGCAGGTGCGCCGGGTCGCCGAGCATCCGCGCATCACCAAGCCGTTCTCAGAGGAAGCCTGGCGGGAACTCGACCGGCTCGGGACCCAGGTGGACGCGGCGCTGGCGCTCGGCGACGTGCGCTTGACCATGGGAGGCGAGCCGACCTTCGTCTCCATCGACGACTTCGAGAGCGACGAGTGGAATACCGCCGCCGTGGGGCCTACCAAGCGCGCGCTCGCCGACAAGCTGATACGCCGCCTGCGCGACCGTTTTGCGCCGGGAGGCTTCCTGCACTACGGCCAGGGCAAGTGGTATCCGGGCGAGACCCTGCCGCGGTGGACCTTCTCGCTCTACTGGCGCAAGGACGGCGCCCCGATCTGGACCGACCCCGATCTGATCGCCGGCGAGACGCCCGACGCCGCGGCCACGCCCGCCCAAGCCGAGGCGCTGTTGCAGTCAATCGCCGGGGCGCTTGGCGTCGAGGCAGAGAACGTCACGCCGGCCTACGAGGATCCCGCCACCTGGATCATTAAGGAAGGCAATCTGCCCGAGAACGTCACCCCGGAGAACTCGCGGCTCGAGGACGCGGAGGAACGGCACCGCATCGCCACAGTGTTCGGGCGCGGACTGACCAAACCCGCGGGCTACGTGCTGCCCGTGCAGCGCTGGCAGGCCCGCGCGGCGCAGGGTCGGCGCTGGCGCTCGGAGAAATGGAAACCGAGGCGCGGCCACGTCTTTCTCGTGCCCGGAGACAGTCCGGTGGGCTACCGTCTTCCACTCGGGTCGCTGCCCTGGGTCCCGCCCTCGCAGTATCCCTACACCAACATCGCCGATCCGACCGAGCATCGCGGCCCGCTGCCCGCCGTCGCGGGCATGGCCGAGGCCCCGCAGCCCGAGTTCGGCGGCCGCGCGCAGCCGATGGCGCATTTCGTCGCCGACGAAACCCAGCAGCAGGAGCGGGTCGAGCAAGAGCTCGGCGATCTCTCCGGCGCCGTCCGCACCGCGCTGTCGGTCGAGCCGCGCGACGGGCGGCTCTGTGTCTTCATGCCCCCCGTGGAGCGCGTCGAGGATTACCTAGAGCTCGTCGCCGCCGCCGAGGCCGCGGCCCGGAAGATCGGCCTGCCAGTGCACATAGAAGGCTACGGCCCGCCGACCGACCCGCGCCTCAACGTCATCCGCGTGGCACCGGATCCCGGCGTCCTTGAGGTCAACGTGCATCCCGCCGCGAGCTGGGAGGACTGCAAGGCCATCACCGACGGCGTCTACGAGGACGCGCGCCAGACCCGGCTCGGCGCCGACAAGTTCATGATCGACGGCAAGCATTCCGGCACCGGCGGCGGCAACCACGTCGTCGTCGGTGGCGGCACGACGCTCGACAGCCCGTTTCTGCGCCGTCCCGACCTCCTGCGCTCGCTGGTGCTGCACTGGCAGCGCCATCCTTCGCTGTCATATCTCTTTTCGGGCCTCTTCATCGGCCCGACCAGCCAGGCCCCGCGCGTCGACGAGGCCCGCCATGACGGCCTCTACGAGCTCGAGATCGCGCTCGAGCAGATCCCGCCGCCCGGCGACGGCGACGCGCCGGCGCCCTGGCTCGTCGACCGGCTCCTGCGCAACCTGCTGGTCGACGTCACCGGCAACACCCACCGTGCCGAGATATGCATCGACAAGATGTTCTCGCCCGACGGTCCGACCGGCCGGCTCGGGCTCGTGGAGTTCCGCGGCTTCGAGATGCCGCCCGACCCGCGCATGTCGCTCGCCCAGCAGCTCCTGATCCGCGCGCTGATCGCCCGGCTCTGGCAAAGCCCGCTCAAGGGAAGGCTGACGCGCTGGGGCACCGTGCTGCACGACCGCTTCATGCTGCCTCACTTCGTCTGGGAGGACTTTCTCGACGTGCTCCGCGACCTCGGCGAGCACGGCTTCTCGATGCGCCCGGACTGGTTCGAGGCGCAGGCCGAGTTCCGCTTCCCGTTCTGCGGCGAAGTTGAGGCCGGCGGCGCCCATCTCGAGCTGCGACAGGCGCTTGAGCCCTGGCACGTGATGGGCGAGACCGGCGCAATCGGCGGCACGGTGCGCTACACCGACAGCTCCACCGAGCGACTGCAGGTCAAGCTCACCACCACCGATCCCGAGCGCTATTTGGTCGCCTGCAACGGGCGCCGCACGCCACTGACGCCGACCGGCGTCGGCGGGGTCGCGGTCGCCGCGGTGCGCTACAAGGCCTGGCGCGCCTCGCTCTCGATGCATCCGGCCCTGCCGGTCGACGCGCCGCTCACCTTCGACATCTTCGACACCTGGTCGGGGCGGGCGATCGGCGGCTGCACCTATCATGTCGCGCACCCCGGCGGACGCAGTTACGACACCTTCCCGGTCAACGGCAACGAGGCGGAGGCCCGCAGGCTCGCCCGCTTCGAGCCCCACGGCCATACCCCGGGCGCCTACCAGCCGCCCGTGGAGCGCCCGCACCCTGAGTTCCCGATGACGCTCGACCTGCGGCGCGCGCCGGGGATCTGACCTTGGACGCGGCTCCGACGCCCGCCAGAAGTCCCGTCGCCCGGCTCCTGAGCGGCTACGCGCCGCCGCCGGGGGTTGTCGACGAGATGATGGACGCGCAGGGCGGCGTTCGCCCGGTCTGGCGGCGGCTGCTGGAGCATTTCGCCCAGTGGTCGCCCGAGGAGGCGGCGCAGCGCTTCGCGCGCGGCGACCAGTACCTGCGCGACGCCGGCGTCTATTTCCGCCAGTACGACACCAGCGGGTCCTCCCAGCGCGCGTGGCCGATGCGGCACCTGCCGCTGCTGGTCGAGGAAGCCGAATGGCGCAAGGTCGAGACCGCGCTCGTGCATCGCGCCGAGGTCCTCGAGGCGCTCGCCGCCGATCTCTACGGACCCAACAGGCTGGTCAGCGAGGGGCTCCTGCCCGCCGGGCTGATCGCGGCGAGCCCGGAATGGCTGCGTCCGCTCGTCGGCGTGCCGCCGCGCCACGGCCGCTACCTGCACTTCATCGCCTTCGACATCGGCCGCGGTCCGGACGGCGCCTGGTGGGTTCTCGGCGATCGCACCCAGGCGCCCTCGGGGGCAGGCTTCGCGCTCGAGAACCGCTTCGCGGCGGCGCGCATCTTCGCCGATCTCTACGGCGAGGCCCATGTGCACCGGCTCGCGGGCTTCTTCCAGGCGTTCCGCGACGCGCTGCTCTACATGCGTGACGACGGAGCGAGCCGCGTCGGCATCCTGACGCCCGGTCCGCTCAACGACACCTACTTCGAGCACGCCTACATCGCGCGCTACCTCGGCTTCGTCCTGCTCGAGAGCGAGGATCTGGTGGTCGACCATGGCCGGGTGATGGTGCGGACGATCTCCGGGCTTCGGCCCATCGACGTGCTCTGGCGGCGGCTCGACGCGGCCTACGCCGATCCACTCGAACTGCGCGCGGACTCGCAGATCGGCACCCCCGGCCTCGTCGGCGCGATGCGCCGGGGGTCGGCGACCCTCGTCAATGCGCTCGGCGCCGGCGTGCTCGAGACGCGCGCGCTCATGGCCTTCATGCCAGCGATCTCCCGCGCCCTCACCGGCCAGGAACTCATGATGCCCAACATCGCCACCTGGTGGTGCGGCGAGCGCGACGCCCGCAAGACGGTCGTCCGCCAGATGGACGCGATGATGATCGGCCGGGCGCTGTCTACCCGCCTGCCCTTCGACTACGACGAGGCCACGGTGCTCGGCGCGAGCTTCCGCGGCGCGGCGCGCGGCAACTTCGAGCGCTGGCTGGAGCGCGACGGCTCGAAGCTCGTGGGCCAGGAGGCCGTCACCCTCTCCACCACGCCGGTCTATCAGGACGGCCGGCTCGAGCCCCGACCGGTGAGCCTGCGGGTGTTCCTCGCGCGCACCCGCGACGGCTGGCGGATGATGGCGGGCGGCTTCGCGCGCATCGGCCAGAGCATGGACCCCACGGCGATCGCCATGCAGCGCGGCGGCGGCGCGGCGGACGTCTGGGTGGTCAGCCCCGAGCCGGTCCCGCCGGTCTCGATGCTGCCGGCCGCCGACGCGCCCTATCGCCGCAGTCCGCCCGAAACCCTGCCGAGCCGCGCGGCGGAGAACCTCTACTGGATGGGCCGATACGTCGAGCGCGCCGAGGACATGATCCGCCTGCTTCGAGCCTACCACAGCCGCCTCAACGAGACGCCGGAGCCGAAGCCGCCGCTGCTGGCGCTGGTGGGCCGCGAGCTCGAGGCGATGGACGTGGAACCGGGCGAACCGATGCCCAAGGGCCTCCGCGGCACGCTCGACGCCGCCTTCGCCAGCGCCAGCGCCGTGCGCGACCGGTTCTCGACCGACGGCTGGATGGCGCTGGATGATCTCAACACCACAGCCCAGCGGCTCACCCGGACCGTGACCGCCGGGGATGACGCCGCGCGCGCGATGGGCATTCTCTTGCGCAAGATCAACGGTTTCAGCGGCCTTGTTCATGAAAACATGTACCGCTTCAACGGCTGGCGCTTCCTCAGCATCGGCCGCGGCATCGAGCGGGCGATGAACATGAGCCACGCGCTAGCGATCTTCGCCAGCCCCGAGGCACCGCCCGGCGCGCTCGATCTGGCGATCGAGATCGGCGACAGCGTCATGTCGCACCGCCGCCGCCACGCTTTCGAGGCTTCGACCGCCACGGTGCTCGACCTGCTGGCGCTCGACAGGCGCAACCCGCGTTCGGTGCTGTTCCAGCTCACCGAGATCCGCGACCAGATCGCCTGGCTTCCGGACGCGGATGTGAACGGCCAGCTCTCCGACCTCGCGCGCGCCGCGCTCCGGGTCCAGAGCGAACTCGCCGTGCGGATGCCCGAGAGCCTCGACCCGCCGATCCTGCTCGCGCTCGCCGACGACATCGGGCGGCTGTCCGATCTCCTCTACGCCGCCTACATGCGCTAGGGACCGAGATGCTCTACGACATCGGCCTCACCCTCTCCACCGAGTACGAGAACGCCGCTGCGGCCGGGCGCCACATCCTGCGCGTCCTGCCGGCCCACCGGCCTGATCTTCAGCGGCGCATCGCCGGGAGCGTGGAGATCACCCCCGTTCCAAGCGAACGCAGCGGCCTCGTCGACTTCTTCGGAAACGAGGCGATCGAGGTGGTGTTCCATCATCCTCACGAGGAGATCGTCGTGCGCCTCGACGCACGGGTCGACCGGATCGGAGAGCCGAGCCTCGACTTCTCTCCACCGCTCTCGGCGCTGGCGGAGGAGATCGCCAGCCAGCGCAGCCTCGACCCGGCCGCGCCCCATCACTTCCTCGGCGCAAGCCCGCGGGTCGGACCGACGCCGGAGATGACCGTCTACGCCCGAGACGTGACGGGCGCGGCCACGACCAGCTTCGAGGCCGTCCGGGCGCTGGGGCTCGCCCTGCATCGGGACATGCGGTTCGACCCCGAGGCGACCGATGTCGACACGCCGCCGCAGGAGGCCTTCGCGCGTCGCCACGGGGTCTGCCAGGACTTCACCCATGTCATGATCGCCTGCCTGCGCGGGATCGGCGTTCCGGCGGGCTACGTCAGCGGCTTCCTGCGCACCAATCCGCCGCCGGGCCGGCCACGCCTCGAGGGCGCCGACGCCATGCACGCCTGGGCGCGCGCCTGGTGCGGGGTCCAGACGGGCTGGGTCGAGTTCGATCCCACCAACGCCGTTTTCGCGAGCGTGGACCATGTGCTCGTGGCACTGGGTCGCGACTATGACGACGTCGCGCCGATGCGCGGCGTGCTGCGCATCGCCGGCGCCCAGAAATCCGAACAGAAAGTCGACGTCGTCCCGGTCGCTCCCTGAAGAAAATCGTCCGGGGCCAAACGCGCCACGGTGGCGGCTGGCGCAATTCACGTTATGGTGGAGCGTCATTGGAAGACAGGGAGAGCGCCATGAAGATGCTGACGCTGGCGGCCTGCGCCGCCGCAGCGCTGACGATCGGGGCCGCGCGGGCCCAGGACACCAGCGTCCAGCCCGAGGACACCGCCGCTGTCACCGAGCGCCGGTCGGTCCTGGCCGATGACATCATGGTCGCGAGCGCCAACCCGCTGGCCAGCGAGGTCGGCCTTCAGGTGTTGCGCGCGGGCGGATCGGCCGCCGACGCCGCCGTCGCGGTGCAGATGATGCTCAACCTCGTCGAGCCGCAGAGCTCCGGGATCGGGGGCGGCGCATTCGCGCTCTACTGGAACGCGGCGCTGGGAGAACTGACCAGCTTCGATGGCCGCGAGACCGCGCCTGCGGCCGCAACGCCGGAGTACTGGCTGGACGCCGATGGCGCGCCGCTCGAGTTCTGGACTGCGGTGGTCGGCGGTCAGTCGGTCGGGGTTCCGGGCACGCTGAAGCTGATGGAGACGCTGCATGACCGCTTTGGCCGCCTGCCCTGGAGCGATCTCTTCGATCCCGCCATCGAGGCCGCCGAGGCCGGTTTCCCGATCTCGCTACGCCTCGCGGCGTCTATCTCGGGCGCACAGGAGCAGAGCCTCGATCTCTTCGCGCCGACGCGCGCCTACTTCTTCGACGCCGACGGACTGCCGAGGGAGGAGGGGTCGCTTCTCAGGAACCCCGACTTCGCCCGCACCCTGCGCCTGATCGCGGCGGAAGGAAGCGATCCCTTCTATTTCGGATCGATCGCGCGCGACATCGTCGCCACGGTCGACAGCGACCCCAACCCCGGCGTGATGACGCTCGCCGACCTCGCCGCCTATGAGGTGTTAGAGCGCGCGCCGGTCTGCGTCGACTACCGCGGCGCGTCGGTCTGCGGGATGGGGCCGCCGAGCTCGGGCGGCCTGACCGTCGGCCAGATCCTCGGGATGCTGTCGCAGTTCGATCTGCCGGCGATAGGCGACACGCCCGAGGCCGCGCATCTACTCGCCGAGGCAAGCCGGCTCGCATTCGCCGACCGCGGTCTCTACATGGCCGACAGCGACTTCGTGAAGATGCCGACCGAGGGGCTGATCGATCCCGGCTACCTCGCCGACCGCGCGCGCCTGATCGACCCGGCGGCCGCCATGGAGGGCGCGAGCCCCGGGGAGCCGCCCTGGGACGACGCACAACTCTACGCGCCCGATGTCGAGCGACCGCGCCACGGCACGTCCCACTTCGTGGTCAAGGACGCCTACGGCGACATGATCTCCATCACAACCACCATCGAGACCGGCTTCGGTTCGCGCCTTATGACCGGAGGGTTCCTGCTCAACAACGAGCTCACCGACTTCTCCTTCGAGCCGGAATCCGACGGCCAACCCGTCGCCAACCGCGTCGAGGGCGGCAAACGGCCGCGCTCCTCGATGGCGCCAACCATCGTACTGCGCGACGGGGCGCCAGTGCTGCTGATCGGCTCGCCGGGCGGGTCGCGCATCATCGGCTATGTCGCCGGCGCGCTGGTCGGGATCCTCGACTTCGGCCTCGACCCGCAGGTCGCCATCGACCGTCCGCACGTTCTCAACCGCAATGGCGCCACGGATGTCGAGGAAGGCCCGGACGGGGCGGCGCTCGCCGCGGCGCTCACCGCGCTCGGTCACGAGGTGGAGGTGCGCGACCTCAACTCCGGACTGCACGCCATCGCGATCACCGAGGCGGGCCTGGTCGGCGCGGCGGACAAGCGGCGCGAGGGCGCCGCGGTGGGCGATTGAGATGGCGCGCCTCGCCCTCGCCCTCGCAGCCGCCGGCGTCGCCCTCGCGGCCTGCTCCTCCAAGCCGTCCCTCGACCAGCAGCTAGGCGGACCCGATCTCGTGCTCGAGGAATACTTCGACGGCGATCTCGTCGCCTTCGGTCAGTTCCAGGACCGGTTCGGCGCGGTGCGCCGCCGCTTCGAGGTGACGATCGACGGCGACTGGGACGGCGAGACGCTGACCCTGGTGGAGGACTTCGTCTACGAGGACGACACCACCGAGCGGCGGGTCTGGACGCTCACGAAGACCGGACCCGACACGTGGTCGGGAACCGCGCCCGGCGTGATCGGCGCGGCGACCGGCGAGGTGCGCGGCGATGTCTTCAACTGGCGCTACACCATCGACCTGCCGATCGGCGAGGGGGAGACGCTGCGCGCGCATTTCGACGACTGGATGTGGCGGCTCGACGGGGACCGCGTGCTCAACCGCGCCTACATGTCCCGGTTCGGGGTGCGGCTCGGCGAGGTGGTCATCTTCTTCGAGAAGCGCTGAGCCGGCCACAGCTTGGCAAAGCCCGCGCGAAGCCGCTAACTGCGCTGGCAGCGACAAGAGCGGGGGAAACTACATGAACCGGATCGACCTGGAGGGCCGCGTGGCCGTGGTGACGGGCGGGGCGCAGGGCATCGGGCTGGCGGTGGCGCAGCGGCTGGCCGCGAGCGGCGCGCGGCTCAGCCTCTGGGACCGCGACGCGGCGCTGGTGGCCGAGACCGCCGCAGCCGAAGGGGCGCACCACGCCGACGTCGACATGACCGACGCGGCCGGGGTGGCGGAGGCGGCGCGCGCGACCGAAACGGCGCTCGGGCGCATCGACATCCTGGTGGCCAGCGCCGGGATCGCCGGCGGCTCCCGGCCGCTCGTGGAGTACGACGTGGAGGAATGGCGGCAGGTGATCGACGTCAACCTCAACGGGGTCTTCCACTGCTGCCGGGCGGTGCTGCCGGGCATGATCGCGCGCAACTACGGGCGGATCGTCAACATCGCCTCGATCGCCGGCAAGGAGGGCAACCCCAACGCCGCGCCCTATTCGGCATCCAAGGCCGGGGTGATCGCGCTGACGAAGTCGCTGGGCAAGGAGACTGCGGGTTACGACATCGCGGTCAACTGCGTCACGCCGGCGGCGGCGAAGACCCGGATCTTCGAGCAGATCAGCCAGGAGCACATCGACTACATGCTCTCCAAGATCCCGCGGAACCGCTTCCTGAAGGTCGAAGAGGCCGCATCCATGATCGCCTGGCTGGTGAGCGAGGAGAACAGCTTCACGACCGGCGCGGTCTTCGACCTCTCGGGCGGGCGCGCGACCTACTGAGACCGGCCGGGGGTGTGTTATGGGCGTGATAACACGCGTGCAATTCCGGTTATGTCCTTGAAATTAAAGGCGTTAAGTTTCATTAATGCGGGCGTGTGATCGGGCGGGCCGCGCCTCACGCGCCGAACGGACCCGCCTCACACCGTCATCAGCCGCCGCACCTCGGCCTCGTCGAGCGCGGCGCGAGGGCCCGAGAGCACGATGCGGCCGCGGTCCATGACGGCGATCGAATTGGCCAGCTCCATGGCGAAGTCGAAGTACTGCTCCACGAGCACGATCGCCATGTCGCCCAGATCGCGCAGGTAGCCGATCGCCCGGCCGATGTCCTTGATGATCGACGGCTGGATGCCCTCGGTCGGCTCGTCCATCAGCAGAAGCTTCGGTCGCGTCACCATCGCCCGGCCGATGGCGAGCTGCTGCTGCTGCCCGCCGGAGAGATCGCCGCCGCGCCGGCCCAACATCTCCGCGAGCACCGGGAAGAGCTCGAACACCGCCTCGGGCACCTGACGGTCGCGCCGCGGCAGCAGCGCGTAGCCGGTCTCGAGGTTCTCGCGCACGGTCAGCAGCGGAAAGATCTCGCGACCCTGCGGCACGGTGGCGACCCCGAGCTCGGCGCGGCGATCGGGCCGGAGCCGGGAGATGTCCGCGCCCCGCCACTCGATGCGCCCCGAGCTGATGCGGTGGCGCCCCGAGATCGCGCGCAACAGCGAGGTCTTGCCGACGCCGTTGCGCCCCAAGACGCAGGTCACCTGTCCGGGGGCAGCGACCATCGAGATGTCCTTGAGCGCCTGCGAGGCGCCGTAGTGCAGATCGACGTCCGCCACGGTCAGCATGGCGCGGCCCCGGGGTCGCGACGCTCACCGGCCAAGATACACCTCGATCACCTCGGGGTTGGCGGAGACGTGGTCGAGCGCGCCCTCGGCCAGCACCGATCCGCGGTGCAGCACCGTGACCTTGCAGTCGAGCGCGCGCACGAAGTCCATGTCGTGCTCGATCACCAACACCGAACGGTCGCCGGCGATCGAACGCAGGAGGGCTGCGGTGCGCATGGTCTCGGCGTCGGTCATGCCGGCGGCGGGCTCGTCCACGAGGAGAAGCTGGGGATCCTGGGCCAGCAGCATGCCGATCTCGAGCCACTGCTTCTGGCCGTGGCTGAGGCTGCCCGAGAGGCTGTCGCGTTCGCCCGCGAGGCCGATGGTCTCCAGCAGCTCGTCGATGCGGGCCCGTCCCTCGGCGTCGAGGCGGAAGCGCAGCGCCGCCGCCACACCGCGGTCGCCGGCGAGCGCCAGCATCAGGTTGTCAGCCACGCTCAGCGTCTCGAACACCGTCGGGCGCTGGAACTTGCGGCCGATGCCGAGCCGGGCGCAGGAGGCCTCGTCGAGCCGGGTCAGGTCGGTGTCCTCGCCCCAGACCACCGCGCCGCTGTCGGGACGGGTGCGACCGGTCACGATGTCGAGCATGGTGGTCTTGCCGGCGCCGTTCGGCCCGACCACGGCCCGCAGCTCGCCCTGCGCGATCACCATGGAGAGGCCGTTGATCGCCTTGAAGCCGTCGAAGCTCTTGTGCACGTCGTTGAGGTAGAGCTGGGTCTCCTTCACGCGCCGGCCTCCGCCCGTTCCGCCGCGCCCGACCGGCCGCGCGACGCCCCGCGCCCGACCCGCTCGATCAGGCCGAGCACGCCCTGCGGCAGGAAGATCGTGACGAGGATGAACATCGCGCCGAGCACGAAGAGCCAGGCGTCGGGCATCGCCGCGGTCAGCCAGCTCTTTGAGGCGGCGACGATGATCGCGCCGAGCGCCGCGCCGACCAGGGTGCCGCGGCCGCCGAGCGCCACCCAGATGACGATCTCGATGGAGTTGGCGGGCGAGAACTCGCCGGGGTTGATGATGCCGACCTGCGGCACGTAGAGCGCCCCGGCGAGCCCGGCCAGCATCGCGGAGACCACGAAGACGAAGAGCTTGTAGTGCTGGACCCGGTAGCCGAGGAAGCGCGTCCGGCTCTCGGCGTCGCGCACGCCGACGAGCACCTTGCCGAGCTTGGAAGTGGTGATCGCGCGGCAGATCAGCAGCCCGCCGGCGAGCGCGGCCGCCGACAGGACGAAGAGGCCGACCCGAGTGGCGTCCGACTGAAGGTCGAACCCGAGCACGTCCTTGAAGTCAGTGAGCCCGTTGTTGCCGCCGAAGCCCATCTCGTTGCGGAAGAAGGCGAGCATCAGCGCGTAGGTCAGCGCCTGGGTGATGATCGACAGATAGACGCCGGTGACCCGGCTGCGGAAGGCGAACCAGCCGAAGACGAAGGCGAGCAGGCCCGGAACGAACAGGCACATCAGCGCGGCGAACCAGAACATGTCGAAGCCCTGCCAGTACCAGGGCAGCTCGGTGTAGCTCAGGAACACCATGAAGTCGGGCAGATCGGGGTTGGCGTAGACGCCGCGGTCGCCGATCTCGCGCATCAGGTGCATGCCCATGGCGTAGCCGCCGAGCGCGAAGAAGGCGCCGTGCCCGAGGCTGAGGATGCCGGCGAAGCCCCAGACCAGATCGAGCGCCACCGCCAGCAGCGCGTAGCACAGATACTTGCCGAGCAGCGCCACCACGTAGCTCGGCACGTGGCCGGTCTCGCCGGGCGCGACGATCAGGTTGCCCACCGGGACCAGCACGGTCACCGCGAAGAGCAGCGCGAGGAAGATGCCCATGCGGCGGTCGATGAGGGGCGCGCGCATCGCCGTCACGCCTCCGCCGCGCGGCCGCGCTGCGGGAAGAGCCCGCGCGGCCGCTTCTGGATGAAGAGGATGATGAAGACGAGGATCAGGATCTTGCCGAGCACGGCGCCGGCGTAGGGCTCGAGGAACTTGTTGGCCACCCCGAGCGAGAAGGCCGCGGCGAAGGCGCCCCAGAGATTGCCGGCCCCGCCGAAGACCACCACGAGGAAGGAGTCGATGATGTAGGACTGGCCGAGGTTGGGCGAGACGTTGTCGATCTGGCTCAGCGCCACGCCGGCGAGCCCGGCGATGCCGGCGCCGAGGCCGAAGGTCAGCGCGTCGACCCTGCCGGTGCGGATGCCCATCTCGGCGGCCATCTCGCCGGTTCTGGGTGACCGCGCGCATCTGCAGCCCGAAGGCGGTGCGGCGCAGCAGCAGCAGCAGGCCCGCGAAGACGATCAGCGCGAACAGGAGGATGTAGAAGCGGTTCCAGGTGATGGTCATCTCGCCGATCTGGAAGGCGCCCGACATCCAGGACGGGTTGCCGACCTCGCGGTTGGACGGGCCGAACAGCGTGCGCACGGCCTGCTGCAGGATCAGGCTGACGCCCCAGGTGGCGAGCAGGGTCTCGAGCGGCCGGCCGTAGAGGTGGCGCACGATGCCGCGCTCGATGGCGACGCCGACGGCGCCGGCGACGAGGAAGGCCGCCGGCGCGGCGATCAGCAGCGACCAGTCGAAGAGGCCGGGAAACGAGGTGCGGATGATCTCCTGGGTGAGGAAGGTGGTGTAGGCACCGAGCATGATCAGCTCGCCGTGCGCCATGTTGATCACGCCCATCACCCCGAAGGTGATGGCGAGCCCGACCGCGGCGAGCAGCAGCACCGAGCCCAGCGACAGGCCGAACCAGAGGTTCTGGCCCATGGCCCAGAGCTCCTGGCGGCGCTCGATCGTCTCGATCGCCGCGCGCGCCTCCTGGGCGATCAGCGGGTCGGCGTCGTCGGCAAGCGGGCCGATGACGGCGAGCGCCTCGCGGGCGTTGCGCCCGGTGAGGATGTCGATGGCGAGCAGCCGGTCGGCCTGCGCGGCGTCGGTCTCCAGCAGCGTGACCGCGCGGGCCTCGGCGAGCGCGCGGGCGACGCCCGCGTCGGTCTCCGCCGCCAGCGCCGCCTCGATCATCGGCAGCTGTTCGGGGTCGGGCGCACCGAAGGCGGCGTTGGCGGCCGCCAGCCGCCGGGCGGCGTCGGGATGGGTGAGGTTGATGGTGCCCAGCGCCGCGCGGATGGTGCGGCGCAGGCTGTTGTTGACCCGGATCGCCTCACTGTCGCGGCGGCCGATCGCGCCGAGCTCGGCGCCGGTCAGCGGGTCGAAGGCGGCGCGCTCCGAGCCGCGGCCGGTGACCCGGATGATCGCGCCGTCGGAGTTGCGCTGGTGCAGCTCGCCGTCCGCGAGCAGCCGCAGCACGCCGGCGGCGCGCTCGTCGCCGGTGCGCGCAATGGCGCCGGCTACCGCGCCGCGCTCCTCGTAGCCGCCGGCGGGCAGCTCGAGCATCAGCTCCTCGAGCGTCTGGGCGCGCGCGCCGACGGCGAGAAGGAGCAACAGGACGAGGCTGGCGACGAGGCGCATTAAGGCGAACACCGGCAGGGGATGGGTGGAACGCGGGCGGGTCGCCCGCGCTCCGGGGGTCGGGATCAGTTCGTCGCGCCGCCGCACTGGCCGGTTTCGACGTTGTAGTTTCCGCACGACATCGGCGCGCGCCAGTTGGCGATCAGCGGCGCGCTCTCGGGCAAATGGTCGGACCACTCGTCACCGAGCACCAGCCCGTTGGTCTCCCAGACCACGTCGAACTGGCCGTCGTCCTGGATCTCGCCCACGAAGACCGGCTTGGTGATGTGGTGGTTCGAGCCCATCGAGCTGATCCCGCCGGTGAGGTTGGGCACCGCCACGCCGACCATCGCGTCGATGACAGCGTCGGTGTCGGTGGTGCCGGCGCTCTCGACCGCCTCGACCCACATGTTGAAGCCGATGTAGTGGGCCTCCATCGGGTCGTTGGTCACGCGACCCTCGTCGCCGATGAAGGCGTGCCACTTCTCGATGAACTCGGCGTTCTCGTCGGTGTCGATCGACATGAAGTAGTTCCACGCCGCGAGGTGGCCGACCAGCGGTTCGGTGTCGAGGCCGGCCAGCTCCTCCTCGCCGACCGAGAAGGCGACGACCGGGATGTCCTCGGCGGAGATGCCCTGGTTGGCGAGCTCCTTGTAGAAGGGCACGTTGGCGTCGCCGTTGATCGTGGAGACCACGGCGGCCTTCTTGCCCGCCGAACCGAAATCGTTGATCTCGCTCACGATCGTCTGCCAGTCGGAATGCCCGAACGGCGTGTAGTTGATGATGATGTCCTCCGGCGCCACGCCCTTGTCGAGCAGGTAGGCCTCGAGGATCTGGTTGGTGGTGCGCGGATAGACGTAGTCGGTGCCGGCGAGATACCAGCGCTCCACGCCTTCCTCGTTCATCAGGTAGTCGACCGCCGGGATCGCCTGCTGGTTGGGCGCGGCGCCGGTGTAGAAGACGTTGCGCTGGCTCTCCTGGCCCTCGTACTGGACGGGGTAGAACAGGATCGAGTTGAGCTCCTCGAAGACCGGCAGCACCGACTTGCGGCTGACGGAAGTCCAGCAGCCGAACACCACGTCGACGCCGTCGCCCTCGATCATTTCGCGCGCCTTCTCGGCGAAGAGCGGCCAGTCGGACGCGGGATCTACCACCACCGCCTCCAGCTGCTTGCCGAGCACGCCGCCCTTGGCGTTCTGATCCTCGATGAGCATCAGCATGACGTCCTTGAGTGTCGTCTCCGAGATCGCCATCGTTCCGGAGAGCGAATGCAGGATCCCAACCTTGATGGTGTCGTCCTGCGCCTGCGCCGCGCCCGCCGCGAGCGATCCGGCCAGCGCGGTTCCGATCAGCAGTCGCTTCATGTTCAGTGCCATATGCGTCCCAATCCTGTGCAGTTTCCCTGTCGCGCCGCGTCCGGGGCCAATGGCAAGGCCAGCCGATCCCGGTCTCGCGGCGACGGTGCAATCTCGCAGCGCACGCCGAAACTGCCGGTGCGACCCGAAACGCGTCAAGGTTCGACGCCCAGATTTTGAGCGGTCAATCTTGGATGCCTAATTATTGAACGATCTCGCCGGGTTTCATCACACCGGCGCCAACCGCTTGTTCACTCCGCGAACTGCGCCGCCCCGCTTTGGCATCGCCCGGACGGCCGACTCGTCGCCTCCGACCGCCTGCGCGACGGCGCCGGGCAAGTTTCCTGCGCCCTGATCAAAAGCTTGTAAACAACCTTACGCATTACTATCTATGATTGTAATGATGTTTTGGCGGCACCGGCTGGGAATCCTTTTGGGGAGGGGAACATGGTCGAGGCGAGGATCTACGACGTCGCGGGCGAGACGACCGGCTTCTGGTACGTGGTCGGAGGATCGTCGCTCACATACGAAAGCCAGAGGGAGCTCCGCTTCACCGGGACGGTGCAAGAGGGGCCGTTCGCGGGGAGAAAGCTGGTCGAAACCTGGTTCGGCCGCTTCGACACGACGAACCAGCAGATCATACGAATCGACGAAATCACCCAGTCGATCGGCGGGAAGATCCATACCCGACTCGCCTTCGATCCCGCGATCACCGACATGGGTCCAGGCTGGGAAGCCGCCTTTCGCGAGGGAATAACATACCAAGGGAACAAGTACGCAAACTACCTGGAAACGGACGAAGGCGACGACAGACTGATCGGACTTGGCGGCGACGACCAACTGGTCGGACTTGATGGCGACGACCGTCTCGACGGCGGCCGGGGCGCCGACCGCATGGTCGGCGGCCGCGGCGGCGACCTTTACTTCGTCGACAACGCCGGGGACGTGGTGATCGAGCAGCGCCGCGCCGGGACCGACACGGTGCGCAGCACGATCTCCTACACGCTCCCCGGCCAGGTCGAGCGCCTGATCCTCGACGGCGACCGCGCGATCTCGGGAACCGGCAACGGCCTCGCCAACCGGATCGCCGGCAACGACGCCGCCAACCGCCTGTTCGGCGAAAACGGCGCCGACCGCCTCGTCGGGCGGGACGGCGACGACCGGCTCGACGGCGGCCGCGGCGCGGACCGCATGGTCGGAGGTCGCGGCGACGACGTCTACCTCGTCGACAACGCCGGGGACGTGGTGATCGAGCAGCGCCGCGCCGGGACCGACACGGTGCGCAGCACGATCTCCTACACGCTCCCCGGCCAGGTCGAGCGCCTGATCCTCGACGGCGACCGCGCGATCTCGGGAACCGGCAACGGCCTCGCCAATCGGATCACCGGCAACGACGCCGCCAACCGGCTCTTCGGCGAAAACAGAAATGACCGTCTGATCGGATTGGACGGCGACGACCGTCTCGACGGCGGCCGCGGCGCGGACCGCATGGCGGGCGGGCGCGGCGACGATGTCTACCTCGTCGACAACGCCGGGGACGTGGTGATCGAACAGCGCGGCGCCGGGACTGACACGGTGCGCAGCACGATCTCCTATGAGCTCACGTACCAGGTCGAGCGGCTGATCCTCGACGGCGACCGCGCGATCTCGGGAACCGGGAACGGGCTCGCCAACAGGATCACCGGCAACGACGCCGCCAACCGGCTCTTCGGCGAAAACGGCAATGACCGTCTGATCGGATTGGACGGCGACGACCGGCTCGACGGCGGCCGCGGCGCGGACCGCATGGTCGGAGGTCGCGGCGACGACCTTTACCGCGTCGACAACGCCGGGGACGCGGTGATCGAGCAGCGCGGCGCCGGGACCGACACCGTGCGCAGCACGATAACCCTGACCCTCGCCGCCGAGGTCGAGGCGCTCGTGCTGTCGGGCGACGCCGCGATCGACGGGACGGGCAACGACCTTTCCAACGCGCTGCGTGGAAACAGCGCCGAAAATCGCCTGGATGGCGGCGCGGGGGACGACGCGCTGCGCGGCATGCTCGGCGCGGACACGCTGACGGGCGCCGCCGGGTCCGACGTCTTCGTGTTCCGCACCGCCGCCGAGGCGGGCGTCGGCGCGAGCCGCGACGCCATCACCGACTTCGCGCCGGGCGAGGACCTCATCGACGTCGCCGGCATAGACGCCTGCGCCGTCGGCGCGGGCGACCAGGAGTTCCTGTTCATCGGAGCGGCGCCCTTCTCAGGCGCCACGCAGGAGTTGCGCTATGCGGACGGGATCGTCGCGGGCGACGTGAACGGCGACGGCCTCGACGACTTCGAGATCGCGATCGTCAACCTCGCGCCGCTGGCCGCGGGCGACTTCCTGCTCTGATCCCGGGCGCGTGTCAGCGCCGCGCCTGATGCGCGCCGCCGAGATCGGCGATCTCGAGGATCAGCTTGCGCCGCACCGCCCTGGCGAAGGACTCGTCGTCCTCGGCGGTGACCACGAAGGCGCCGGGGCCTCCGATCAGCCGGTCGCGGAACTCGGCCTCGAGATTCTCGACCCGGGGCGCCCGCTGCAGTTGCGGCAGAGGATCGCGAGACCGTTGATCACCACGCCGTCGCCGACCACCACGTCGCGGGCGGTCTCGATGGAGGGCCCCTGCCCGTTCCACGAGCTGTCTCCGGAAAGGTCGATGACCTTGCGCCCGCCCTCGTAGCCGTTGGAGGCGATCCGCTCGAGACCGGCGAGGAGCGCCGCGCCGATGGCGTTCGAGCCGAAGGCGCGCCGGGGGGCCGCCATCAGCCGGGCGCCGAACTCCCGGGCCGTGGCTTCGCCGTCGACCACCATCCAGTCGACCACGGTCTCCTGGGAGCCGAGGCTCGCCCATTCGACGTAGGTGACCGCGATGCGCCCGAGCGCGCCGCCGTTGGCGATCGCCCAGAGCACCTGCGGGTCGGCCATCGCCTCGGCATAGCCCTGGCGCTGGAGGCGGACCTCGACGTCGTCGATCGAGCCCGAGGCGTCCGCGAGCAGCACGAGCTCCAGATCGACCTTCTCGGGCTCCTGCGCCGCCAGAGGCGCGGCCGCGAGCCCAAGAACCAGCGCCAACATGCGAAGCATCGCTCTCCTCCCCAGGCTCATGGTCAGGAGCATAGCCCGTTCCGCCGCGCCGGCCATCGCGGGCGGCTCAGGCGGCGCGCACCTGCGCGGTCCGGCCGATGTCGTCGAGCACGCCGCGCAGCGCATCGTAGTCGCGGTGGCGCACGCGCAGCCAGGCGTTGGCCATGTAGCCGGCCTCGACCGGCTGGGTAGGCGTGCCGGGCTCGGGGAAGTGGCTGCCAACCACCATGCCGCCGTGGCGGTCGAAGACCGCGCCGACGCCGTCGTAGCCGGTGATGATCCCGTCCCGGTCGGGCCGCAGCGCGATGATGCCGCAGGCGTAGCGCCGAGACGGCGCCGCCTCGGTGCGGTGGTGGCACACCGCCAGCGCCCATTCGCGGTAGAGGTCGAACTCGTCGCCGGCGCAGTAGCTGTCCCACTGGCCCACCCCGGGCGGCCGGCAGCCGATCTCGGAAAAGCGCAGACCCTTCGGCCCGAAGAACCATTCCATGTGGGTGGCCGAGGTGCCGACGCCAAGCGCGGCGTTGACCCGCCGGCCCATCTCGCGCACCTCGGCGTAGCCATCGGCGTCGATGCGGTTGGTGGCGACGATCTGCGGCGAGATCCAGCGGGTGCGCATCGCCTCGAGCACGTTGGGGTAGTAGTGGCTGACGAAGTCGTGGCGGATCGCGCCGTCGACGGTGAGCGTGTCGTAGAAGCCCTCGTGGCCCTCGACGAACTCCTCGATGGCCGCGGGGGCGCCGTCGACCAGCCGGCAGGCCTGCGCCGCGGCGGCGAGTTCGCCTATGTCGTCGGCGCGGTAGGTGCCCGAGGCGCCGGCGGCGTCGCGCGGCTTGAGAATCAGCGGAAAGCCCACGGCCTCGGCGAAGGCGGTCGCCTCGGCGAGGCTCGCGACACCGGCGGAGGCCGCGGTGGGAACGCCGGCCTGGCGCAGCGCCTCCTTCATCGCCACCTTGTCGCGGCAGAGATAAGCGGTGCGCGTCGAGACGCCGGGAATGCCGGTGCGCTCGCGCACATGGGCGGCGGGCAGGACATGGGCCTCGACGACCGCCTCGAGCCGGTCGATCCACATCGCCTCCTGGACATTGCGCACCGCCCATTCGAGCGCGCCCTCGTCGGTGACGGAGGCGATCTGCTGGTAGCCGCCGAGCCAGCCCTTCAGCTCGTCGTCGAGCCAGGAAGCCGGCCGGCCGCCGACGCCGATGACATTGGCGCCGATAGCGGCGAGCGCGCGCACGAAATGGCGCTGGTTGGCGGGGAAGCCGGGTTCGAGAAAGATCACGTTCATGCCGCCCCCTGGACCCCCGACATCACGCCGCCAGGAATTCGTTTGCACTTTTTCCGTTTCGATTTAGCGTATTGAGAACGGTCCAACCCTGAACCGGGGATCACTCCGCCAGATCGTCGAGATAGACCGGCAGCATCTCGCGCCAGGTCGGCCAGTCGTGATCGTGCTGCGGCCCCCAGGGATCGACGCGGTTCGGCACACCCTTGGCGCCCATCACGCCGGCCATGCGCCAGCTCTCGTCTGGGTTCTCCCAGCGTCCCTGCCCGTAGGCGAGCAGCGCGAAGCGGCTGCGCAGCCGGTCGAGCATCGGCCCTTCGGCGAGGTTGGGCAGAAAGCAGATCGGCGCAGAGAGGTAGTAGTCCTCGTTGCCTTGGAAGCCGAGCAGGCTCTCCAGATCGTAGGTGCCGCTCATGCCGACCGCAGAGCGGAAGATGTGGGGGTAACGGCAGAGCGCGGCGATGGCGTTGAAGGCCCCGATCGAGGCGCCGGCGGCGATGATCTCCATGCGCTGCCCGCCGCAGTCCGCCCAGATCGCCGGCGCCGCCTCCTCGGCGACGTATTCGCCGAACTGCTTGAGGAGCCAGCAGCGGTGCGCCACCGAGCCCGCCTTCGCCGCCAGCGCCTTGCCCGCGACGCTGTCGCAGGAATAGACCTTGATGCGGCCCGCCTCGATGAGCGACGCGAGCGCGCCGATCAGGTGCATGCGCTCGGCCTCCTCCGCGTCGCCGCCGGCAGTGGGAAACAGGAACACCGGCCGTCCCCAGTGACCCCAGCGCACGAGGCTCACGTCCGCCTCGAGCCGGGGAGAGTACCACCTAGAAGCCGTCTTGATCACCCTGCGCGCCCTCCTGTTCCCGCCAGAGCTGCACCCGGGACCAGAACAGCTCGGTGAACTCCTCGACCTCGTGGGCGGGGAAGAGCGCCGTCACCTTCCGATGGATCGCGTCGCGCATCACCGCGCCGCCGAAGAAGTCGTAGGCGAGCTCGTCGAGGCGCGCGAGCTCGGTGCGGCAGAAGTCGCGGAACTTCTCGGTTTCGAAGCGCGCATGGGCGATGGCGGCGTATTCGCGCAGCTTCTCGCGCGGCGAGAGGTCGCGATCGGCGATGGCGTAGAACGGCGCCCAGTCGAGGTTGCGGCGCATCGGCCGGTCCGTCGCGGCGCAGAAAATCGACCAGCGCAGGTTCGCCTTGATCAGCCAGGGGAAGTGGTAGTGCAGCGAGGTCACCTGGCTGTCGGGACAGGCGTTGGCGAAGTCGATGGGGTGCCAGATGCCGTCGCGGCGCAGCGATTCGCAGGAGTTGAAGTCCCAGCCGAAGAAGGCGTTGATCGTCATGGTCATGTCCTCGAGCACCGAGACGTCGTCGGGCTCGAGGAAGTCGATCTCCATGCGGTAGCGGTCGTGCAGCGGCGCGCCGGGGTCGTAGTTGACCTTGCGGGTCTGCGGTCCGAGGCCGACGCAGCGCACGAAGCGGTCGTGCGGGAGCACCGCGGCCTGGAGGTTCATGATCTCGGTGCCGCTGGCGTCGTAGGCCTTCTGCAGGCCGGCTGCGTCGTCGATGCGGGTCACGCCCTTCCAGCCGCCGCCGTGATAGGGCTTCATGTAGAAGGGGTAGCCGATCTTCGCGCCGATCTCCTCGAGCGAGAACATGCGCGCATACTGGCGCAGCGTCGCCTCGAGGTCGTCGGAGACGTCGTAGGACTTCGGCGGAAGCATCCAGGTCCGGGGCACCGGAAGACCGAGTCGCATCATCGCCGCGTAGGAAGTGTGCTTCTCGTTGGACTGCAGCGACCAGGGGTTGTTGTAGACATAGAGGTCGTTGACCAGGATCGCCTTCTTGATCCACTCGCGGCTGGTGGAATACCAGTGCGTCAGCCTGTCGATCACCAGGTCGTACTTGACCGGCTGCGCCAGATCGAAGGGCTCGATCGTCACCCGCTCGCAATTCACCCGGAGCCGTGCGGCCGTTGCGGTCGAACTCGAGGTCGAGCGCGGTCAGCAGGCTCTCGTAGCAGATCGGCCAGCAGATGTCGGCGCCCAGCGACAGCCCGATGTTGATGGCGTCGTCACCCATGCCCGCGCGCTCCCCCGCCCGCTGATCCCCGCCGCGGCGGTCCGGTCAGCCCTGTTGATCTTCTCCGGGACGCAGAACCCAGCGCAGTCCGTCGCGAAGCTGGTCGCGCCAGTTGTGCCAGTGGTGCCCGTCCCAGGCGCTCTTGAACAGAACATCAACGCCGTGATCGCGCAAGAAATTTGACAGCGCGCGGTTTTCGTCGGCGAGCCCCTCGAGCTCGCCTGTGGACACGAACGCCCGCACGCCCGGCAGCTTCGGCGCCCGGCGCAGTGCGCGCACCAGCCGCTCGACCCTGTGGAACACCGGATGCTCGCGTTCGCGCAGCCGGCTCGCGTCGAAGATGAACGAGCCCGACTTAAGGATCAGCCCGCCGAACCGGCCCGGATAGCGGAATTCGGTGGCGAGCGAGGCCACCGCCCCGAGGCTTGCGCCCATCAGCACCCGCTCCTCCGGCGACCGGGTGAGCGCATAGCGCGCCTCGAGCGCGGGCAGCAGTTCGCGCACCACGTAGCGGGCGTGCCGGCGGCCGCGCGGATACTCGCCGAGCCGGTCGCGGGTCTGGATCAGCGCCGCCACCAGCGGCGGCACGTCGCCCGCCGCGATCAGGTTGTCGAGCGACACCGCGAGATCGGCGTAGGTCGCGTAGTCCTCGCCGTCGTGGATGATCACCAGCGGATAGCCGGCGCCGGCGGGATCGTAGTCCGCGGGCAGGTAGACCCGTTCGGCCCGCGCCGCGCCGAAGATGTCGCTGGCGACCTCGAAGGGCTCGATGGTTCCGGCCGGCGCGCCGCGGGGCGCGCTCCATTCCGGGCGGCGGTAGCCGAAGGTGCGGCACACCGAATTGGCCCCGAAGGGGTCGTCGGCAGTCTCGGGGTTAAGCGGATCGCGCATCAGCTCCTCGTGGCCGTCGCGGCGCACGGCGAACTTGTACTCGAAGCGCCCGCCGTCTTCGACGCCGAGCCGCAGCAGCCAGAGGTCGGGGACGGAGGTGCGGACGAAGGGCGTCCGGTCGGCGCGGGCGTGGATCCAGCGCATCAGATCGACCCGGTCGCAGGCTCCGCGGAACGCGAAGATCGCGGCGCCCGGGGCCACCACCGGGAACGCGCCGGACAACAGTGCGGCGACCTCGGCTTCCGACGCGCCGCCGCCGGCGCGCAGGCGCTCGAGCGTCGCCCATCGCGCCGCCTCGCCGCCGCTCTCGTGATGCTGTCGTTGGGCGGCGTGCAATGGCGTCCGTTTCGATTGTCGCGGCGAGCGCGGATGGCTCGACACCTTAGCGCGATCGCCGATCGGCGCAACCCGGCGGATGCAAGCCGATCAGGAACTCAACCATCGGTGGAAATGGAGCGGGTGAAGGGAATCGAACCCTCGTCACTTGCTTGGGAAGCAAAAGCTCTACCATTGAGCTACACCCGCGCCTGAGCCCTTTCGTAGATGCGCGCCGAATCCCGGTCAAGCCCGTCGTTGCGCCGCCCGGTCACCACGCCTCCAGGGGCGCGTCCGGCGCCAGGTCGGTTATCCGCATCGTCGCCTCCGCCGGAGCGCCGCGCGTCGCGGTGAAGCCGGGAACGCCGACGTATCCGCGCAGGTCGGAAAGGCGGTTCAGCCAGCCCTTTAGGAACACGTGCTGGCCCGGGCGGGCGGCGAGCTTGCGGTAGAGCTGCTCACGAATCTCGCAGTAGCGCGCGACAGCGTTCGGCGGGTGGCAGGCTTCGCAGGCTGCCCGGGTGATCGGCCCGAAGCCTCCGTCGGCCGGGACGCCCACGGCCGTCTGCAGCATCTTGACCGCGCGGTTGGGGCCCATGTTGACCGCCGTGTCGAACTGCACGAGGTCGAGGTCGGCCCGCAGGTCCGGGCAGCGCGCCGTCCGCCAGTAGCCGTCCTCGTAGATCGCGTCCACGTCGGCGTCGGGGATGTCGCGCACGTCGCGGGACGGCCTGCCCTGCTTCGCCAGCCAAGCGTCGTAGGTGCGTTGCGTGACGCCCTTCATGGTGCGTCCGCCGGGATCGTTGGGGTGGTCGCTAAAGCCGCCCTCCCATCTCAGGGCGAACCCGAGGGCCTTCTCGAAGCGTTCCGTTGACATCGCGCATCCTCCTCCCTGTCAACCTGCATCCCGCGATCCGAGCGCGCGCCATCGCCAGAGCCTCCTCGACCGAGCCGGCGAAGGCGACGCGCGGCGGCGCGAGCCCGTGGGCGGCCAGCGTGCGCCCGACGCCGGGGGCGAGTCCAGTGACATAGGCCCGCGCGCCCTTGCGGGCCGCGAAGTCGACGAGGCCCTCGATGGCGTTCGCGCCGCTGGAATCGACGAAGGGCACCGCGCCGAGGTCGATGACCAGCGCCCGCGGGGCCTCGCCGATGCGGTCGAGCACCGAGCCGATGGAGGCCGCGGCGCCGAAGAAGAACGCGCCCGAGAGCCGGAACACGACGATGTCGCGGTCTCCGCCCTGTTCGGGGTAGGGCGCGCGGTCGCCGTTCGCGTCGTCGGCGCGGTCGGCCGGCATGAGCGGCGCGCCGAGCTCGACGCGCGCCGCCTGGGACATGCGGTGGATGAAGAGGAGCGCGCCGAGCGCGAAGCCGACGACGATCGCCTCGGTAAGATCGCGAAAGACCGTCAGTCCAAAGGTGACGAGCAGAACCGCAGCGTCGCCCCGCGAGGCCCTGAGCAGGCGCGCGAAGGCGTGCTTCTCGAACATGTTCCAGGCGACGAACATCAGGACGGCGGCGAGCGCGGCCATCGGCACGCGGCCGATGACGGGCGCGGCTGCGGCCATGATCGCCAGCACGAAGACGCTGTGCAGCATCCCCGCGACCGGGCTGCGCGCGCCAGCGCGCACGTTGGTGGCGGTGCGCGCGATGGTTCCGGTCACACAGATGCCTCCGAAGAGGCCCGAGCCGATGTTGGCGACGCCCTGGCCGACCAGCTCGCAGTTGGAGCGGTGCCGCCGTCCGGTCATCCCGTCGGCGACCACCGCCGAGAGCAGCGATTCGATCGCGCCGAGCAGCGCGAAGGAGAACGCCGCGGGCAGCACCTCGACGACCTTGGCCCAGCTCGGGGCCGGGAGCCCTGGCGCGGGCAGCCCGGACGGCATCGCGCCGAAGCGCGAGCCGATCGTGTCGACGCCGAGGCCGGCCATGGCCGTCACCAGCGTCGCCGCCACGACCGCGATCAGGATGCCGGGCCAGTGGGGAAGGAGACGGCGGAGCGCGAAGATCAGCGCGAGCGCGCCGACGCCAACGGCCAGCGCCTCGGGCCGCAGTGTCGGCGCGGCAGCCGCGAGCGCCGACAGCTTCTCCGCGATCGGGCCGGGCTCGGGCCCTGCGAGCGTCAGGCCGAAGAAGTCGCGGATCTGGGTCGCGGCGATAATCACCGCGATGCCGGCGGTGAACCCCACGGTGACCGGATAGGGCACGAACTTCACGAAGGCGCCGAGCCGCAGCAGCCCGGCGGCGATCAGGAGGACGCCGGAAAGGAGCACCGCGAGGATCAGCCCGTCCATGCCGTGCGCGGCGACGGTCGCGCCGACCAGCACGATGAAGGCGCCCGCCGGACCGCCGATCTGGAAGCGGCTGCCGCCGAGGGCGGAGACAAGAAAGCCCCCGACGATCGCGGTCACGAGGCCCTGGGCCGGCGTGGCGCCCGAGGCGATGGCGATGGCGATGGAGAGCGGCAGCGCGACGATGGCCACGGTCAGCCCGGCGACCGTGTCCGCCCTGAGGTCGCGCAGGCCATAGCCCTCGCGCAGGACGGTGACGAGCTTGGGCGTGTAGAGGTCGCGAAACCCCGGCTCCCGGGCGGCGTCGCCGGCCTGCGCGCGTTTCACCGCTAAAGCCCGTCGGGTCCGGCTGCGCCGGAGCGGTCTGCGGCGGGCATGACCCGATCAGCGGCCAAGGTCGTCGATCACCTGCTGGAGCTCGGCGATGACCGGCCCCATGGCTTCGCCCAGGCCGTTGCCGCGGCAGATTGAGAGGCTCAGCGTATCCATCAGGCGGCGGTTCTCGAGCGAGCGGAATTCAAGGCGCCCCGCGTTCACGTCGGCGCAGACGTCCACCCAGGTCAGGAAGCTGAGCCCCTTGCCCGCGCGCAGGTAGCTCAGGAGGGTGGCGATCGAGTTGGTGTTGAGCACGACCTTGGGATTGACCCGGACGCTGAGGATCTCGGCGACTAGCCGGGTGTGCATCGACAGCGCCGAACTGGGCAGGCACAGTGGAAAGTCGAGCGCCTTGCCCAAGGAGATCGGGCCGGCGCCGGGTGGACCGAAGCCGGGCGCGTGAACGACGCCGAGGTGGTACTCGATGCTGTGCACGAGGATGAGCCGCGACAGGCGCGGCATGTTGAAGGCGACGACCAGATCGATCTCCAGCGCCTCGGACTTCTCGATGAGATCGCCCGTCGAACCCACCACCACGTCCAGTTCCACGAAGCCGAACGTGCGGTCCAGGCGCTCTGACAGGGCCGGCATGAGCGAGGCGACAAGCCCCTCCATGACTCCGACGCGCAGGTGCAGGTCAGAGCTCTGCGCCCTGCGACGGAATTGCTGGGAGACCTTCGAATCGGCGGCGATCCAGCGCATAGCCTCGCCGCGCAGGGCCTCGCCCTCGGCGGTCAGGGCGATCCCCTGGGAACTGCGCACCAGCAGCGCCGCGCCGTAGCTGCGTTCGAGAAGCTGGATCTGCCGGCTAGCGCCGGCGCGGACATGTACAGCCGCTCGGCGGCCTCACGGATGGAGCCCGACTGAGAGACGACCATGAAGGAGCGCAATTCGCGCGAGAAGGCGGACATGCGTACCAGTTTAAGGTTTGCTGCATCACCTTGCATGATTCTTTGTACTTTTTGCAACACGCGCCGGGCCGCTACCAATGGCGCGCAACACCTGAGACAATCCGGGAAAGCGCCCCGTTGCCCGACGACCTATCCCTGCTGCGCGAGACGGTGCGCATCGCCGACCGATCGAGGGCAGACGGCAACCATCCGTTCGGCGCGCCACTCGCCGATCCGGACAACGCTGTGCTGATCCGGGCGGGCAACACCTTCGGCGCAGACAGGGGGCTCGGGCATGCCGAGCTCAACGTCGCGTGCGCCACCGAGGACGTGCCGGTGACCGCGGTTATGTCGATCTTCAACATGGGGCCCCATGCCTTCTACACCACCACCGAGAGCGGGATGACGGCGCTGGCCGATGTCGCCGGAAAGACTGTGGCCACATCGCCCTTCACCTCGTCGAACGTGTTCCTTCCCCTAGTGCTGGCCGACAACGATCTGAGCATGGACGACATCACGGTGACGAACGCCGACCCCGGCGCGCTGGGGCCGCTGCTGATGACCGGACAGACCGACGTGATCATCGCCTGGCCGAGCGTCCCGACATCGCCCGGCGCTTCATCGCCGCCTTCCAGAAGTCGATCGACTTCGCGCTGGAAAACCCCGATCTCGCCGGGGAGGCGGTGGCCGCGCAGGTGCCGGAACTGACCGCCGAGGACATGACGGGCAGCTGGAAGGACGCCTCGGCCCTGGTGTCCAACGACGTCTCCGCGAAACTCGGCATGGGAACCTTCTTCAACGCCGACCGGCTGGCGTCGACCTGGGCGCGCGTTGCGGTCGCGCAGGACCTCGACCCCGCGGCACTGGATCCGGAGGCCGTCGTCGACCGGTCTTTCCTTGCGGATTGACCCGGTGATCTTCGCGGCGGACGCGATCACCTTCGGCGGCGTGGGCCAGACCTTCAT
Organism: uncultured Alphaproteobacteria bacterium; assembly: GCA_963700835.1. GTDB lineage: Bacteria > Pseudomonadota > Alphaproteobacteria > Rhodobacterales > Rhodobacteraceae > Amaricoccus. The sequence continues at coordinate 39,401 of CAVOZD010000002.1, read as the reverse complement.
CACCGACACGGGGCCGCTGACCGCGCTGGAGAACGTGAACCTCACGATCGCCCAGCACGAGTTCGTCGCGGTCCTCGGGCCATCGGGCTGCGGGAAGTTGACGCTGCTGCGCCTGACGGCCGGGCTGATGTCGGCGACGCGCGGCGAGGTGAGCGTCTACGGGATGCCGGTCCTGCAGCCGCGGGACGACGTAGGCATCGTGTTCCAGCAGCCGACGCTGCTGCCCTGGCCTTCGAGCGGCGCAACTGGGCGGTGGCGATGAAGATGCTCGACTGCTTCGCCGAGCGGCTGGGATTTGCGCCGGGCTTCTTCACCGACGGACACAAGCCCGACACGCTGGAGTACCAGTCGACGCGGCTGCTGCTGCACTACCAGGGGCTTGAGGACGCGCGTCCCGAGGACTTCAGATTCTGGCGCGCGGGCGCCCAGACTGACTTCGACTGCCTGACATTGCTCCACCAGAAGGCCGGCCAGAGCGGATTGCAGGTCTGTCCCGGCAAGGACAGCGAGGGCCGCGCCATCGCCTGGACCGACGTGCCGCCCCTGGGTGGGGTGATCACCTGCATCATCGGCGCCATGCTGATGCGCTGGTCCGACGACAAGCTGCTGTCGAACCTGCACCGGGTGCGGATGCCCCAGCCGGACGAGCCCCTCAGGCCACGCTGTTCCATCGCCTACTTCGCCCAGGCAAACATGGACACCGTGTTGCAGGGCCCAGAGGGCAAGTACGACGCGATGACCGCGCACGACTACATGCAGATGCGCCTCGGCGCGAATTTCGCGCGGTAGCGTCCCCGAAACCTGTCGAAGGCGCCGGTCGCCGACCAAAGAGGCGCCCTTCGCTCGTCGGCGGTCCAACATCGCCGGCAGGAACGCGCAAGCGAGGAAGAACGGCGTCGAGAGTACAAGCGCGATCGTTTGCCGCCTATTCCGTAACGGTCAGGCGGAACGTCTTTTCGGGAAAGTACGTCTCGAGCCGCACGTCGGCGGTGCGGGCGTGGCCCTCCATGCCCTCGAGGCGCGAGATGCGAGCGGTCGCCTCGGCGATCGGCCGGGCGCCGTCGCGGGTCGCGCGCCGCCAAGTCACGAGCTTCATATACTTGTGCACCGACAACCCGCCGGTGTTGCGCGCGGCGCCCGACGTTGGCAGGACGTGGTTGGTGCCGGACACCTTGTCGCCGAAATCGACCGTGATCTCCTCACCGAGGAAGAGCGAACCATAGCATTTCAGCCGGTCGAGGAACCAGTCGAGGTCCAGCCTTCTATAGGTACTCGACGGGCACTGGCCCCTCACTGCTTGCAGATGAACCGCAGCATGACGTCAGAGAGGTACGGACCACAATGCAGCAGCAGCACCACGAGGGGAATGACAACGACGAAAGGCACGGCGCGGTTGCCGGTCTTGATGGCGACTCGTCCGTCAGGCCCGACACCAAGAACAGGTCCAGACCGAACCAGCGCCGTGATCGCCATCATGCGGAACTGGCTCTCCTTCATACCGTTGGTGTCGGTGATCGGCTTCGGGAGCGCCGCAAGGAACATGATGTTTGGCGTCATCTCCATGACTCATCCTGGCGCGATCGGGCTTCCCAGACGGGCGGAACTGCGCCGTCTCACCCGGCGGCTCTGCGCTCTTCCCGACTCTAGGTCTCGGGCAACAGCGCCTCGAGAACTGCGTCCAACTCGTCGAAATGGCCGACAATGGCGTCCGGAGCCAAGTCGGCGATCGCGCTTGCGCTCGGGCCAAAGCCGACAAGAACGCACGCCACGCCCGCGGCGGCGGCCGCGCGTCGGTCGGTCACGGTGTCGCCGATCAGGACCGAACGGGCCGGCGCGCCTCCCAGCAGGGCGACCGTCTCCAGAACGTGGCGCGGATCGGGCTTGCGGAACGGCCGGCTGTCCGCGCCGAGCATCGCTCCGAACCGATCCCGAACACCCAGGCGCCGCAGCAGCGCCTCCGCGAGAGCCTCCGGCTTGTTCGTGCAGACCGCGAGAGCCCAGCCCTGCGCGGCCAGGCGCGTCAGCGCGCGCTCGGCCCCGTCGTAGAGCCGGGTGTGGGTGTCGATGGACGCCGCGTAGTGGTCGAGAAGCCGCGGGTAGAGTCGATCCACGTCCGACTCATCCCAGCCGCAGTCCGAGCGCGCGAGTCCTGCCCGGAGCATCGCGCGTCCACCCGCAAAGGCGACGGACGCGTCCTCCGGTGTCGCAAGCCTTCCGGGCCGTCCATCCTCCGAGAGCGCGGCGTTGGCCGCAGCGATGAGATCCTGGGACGTGTCTGCAAGCGTGCCGTCGAGATCAAAGATCGCCGCGCGCATTCTTGCTCCTCCGGCCGCGCCGCCGCGAATCCATGCGTTGGCGTGCAAATTTCGACGTTCCTTGGCTTCTCCCCCGGTTTGCGCCCTGTTACAACCCCGGGGTCAGCGGCTGTTCGGAGTGTGCGTCCAATGTCTTTCGCCGTCGTTGTGCTCGCCGCCGGCAAGGGCACGCGCATGATTTCCGAGCTCCCCAAGGTTCTGCACATCCTCGCCGGAGCGCCACTACTCGAACACGCGCTCGCCAACGCCTACGACCTGGAGCCCGAGCGGGTGGTGGTTGTCACGGGACAGGGGGCGGAGGACGTCGAACGCACGGCGATAGAGTTCCGGCCGGAGACGCTCATCGCGCATCAGTCCGAGCAGCTCGGCACGGCGCATGCCGTCCGCATGGCGATTCCGCATCTGGACGGCTTCGAAGGCCCGGTCGTCGTGCTCTACGGCGACACTCCCCTCGTCCAGCCCGAGACGCTGCGCGCGATGCTCGACGAGATCGCCGGCGGAGCGGACCTGACGGTTCTCGGCTTCGAGGCCACGGATCCCGGCGGCTACGGGCGCCTTGTCATCGGAGATGCCGGCGACCTCTCCCGGATCGTCGAGGCCAAGGACGCAACGCCCGAGGAGCGGGCGATCGCCCTGTGCAACTCCGGCGTGATGGCGCTGGACGCGGGGACGCTGCGCGCCCTGATATCCCGCGTCGGCAACGAGAACGCGAAGCGGGAATACTACCTGACCGATCTGGTCGGACATGCCGTCTCGGGCGGTCTGCGCGCCACAGTGATCACGTGCCCGGAGGCCGAGACCATCGGCGTCAACTCGCGGTCCGACCTTTCCGAGGCCGAGCGCCTCTTCCAAGCCGCCGCCCGCGCGCGCGCGCTCGGGAACGGGACGACGCTCGTCGATCCGAGCACGGTCTGGTTCGCCCGCGACACGACGATCGGGCGGGACGTCTGGATTGGGCCGAATGTCTATTTCGGGCCGGGCGTGACGGTGGAGTCCGGCGCGACCATACATCCGTTCTGCCACCTCGAGGGCTGCCACATCAGCAATGGCGCCCAAGTCGGCCCCTTCGCACGGCTGCGGCCGGGCGCCGAACTGGCCGAGAACGTCAGGATCGGCAACTTCGTCGAAGTAAAGAACGCCGTGCTGGGAGAAGGCGCCAAGGCCAACCATCTCGCATATTTGGGCGACGCCTCGATCGGAGAGCGTTCCAATATCGGCGCAGGGACGATCTTCTGCAACTACGATGGCGTCTTCAAGCATCGCACGGAGATCGGGGCCGGCGCATTCATCGGCTCGAACGCCGCGCTCGTCGCGCCGGTACGCGTCGGAGCGGAGGCGATCGTCGCGGCCGGATCGGTGATCACCGAGGACGTGCCCGACGGGGCGCTTGCGCTCGCCCGGGGCCGCCAGGAGACCAAGCCGGGCCTTGCGCGCCGGATCATGTCACGCCTGAGGTCACTCAAGGCCGCGAAGGCTCGCGCCTGATGTGCGGCATCGTTGGCGTTCTGGGCAACCACGAGGTCTCCCCGCTGATCCTGGAGTCGCTCAAGCGGCTGGAATACCGAGGCTACGACAGCGCGGGCATCGCCACGCTTCAGAACGGGCGCATCGTCCGGCGCCGCGCCGTCGGCAAGCTCGCGGCGTTGTCGGACCTTCTCGTGCGCGAACCGCTGCCGGGTCGGGTCGGGATAGGCCACACGCGCTGGGCGACACACGGCCAGCCATCGCAGGTGAATGCGCATCCGCACCTGTCCGGTGGCGTCGCGGTCGTGCACAACGGCATCATCGAGAACTTCCGCGACCTCAGGGAGCAACTCGAAGCCGACGGCGCGGTCTTCGAGACCGAAACCGACACCGAAGCGATCGCCCAGCTCTGCGGCGCCGAGCTCGCGCGGGGTCTGGCTCCGCTGGAGGCCGCGCGCGCCACCATCGCGCGCCTCGAGGGAGCCTTCGCTCTGGCGCTTCTCTTCGAGGGAGAGGACGATCTTCTGATCGTGGCCCGCCGAGGCTCGCCGCTTGCGGTAGGTCTCGGCGAGGGCGAGACCTTCGTGGGATCGGACGCCCTGGCGCTCGCGCCCCTGACCCGAAGGATCGCCTACCTTGAGGAGGGCGATCTCGCGGTGCTGACCCGGGCGAGGGCGACGTTCTTCGATTCCGGCGGCCGGCAAGTGGACCGGACCTTCCAGGACGTGCCGCTGGAGAACGTGTTCGCCGACAAGGGCCCCTACCGTCACTTCATGGCCAAGGAGATGCACGAGCAGCCCAGCGTGCTCTCCGACGCGCTGACGCGCTACCTCTCTGCCGGTCGCGACGCGGTCAGGTTGCCTGCGCCGGTCGACGCGGGCGCGTGCGACCGGCTCTATCTCGTCGCCTGCGGAACGGCCTACTACGCCTGCCTCGTGGCCAAGTACTGGCTCGAAAGCGTCGCGCGGATCGCCGTGGACGTCGAGGTCGCCTCGGAGTTCCGCTATCGCGAACCACCGATGGACGCACGCGCCATGGGCGTGTTCGTCAGCCAGTCCGGGGAGACGGCCGACACACTCGCTGCGCTGCGGTACGTCCGATCCGTGGGCGCGCCGACGGTTTCGGTGGTCAACGTCGAGACCTCCACAATCGCGCGCGAGAGCGACATCGCGCTCCCAATCCACGCAGGGCCCGAAATCGGCGTGGCGTCGACCAAGGCGTTCACCTGCCAGCTCATGGTGCTGGCCGCATTGACGCTGGACATCGCCCGCCAGCGTGGACGGCTCGCAGAAGCCGAGGAGCGGCGGCTGGTGACGGCGCTTTGCGCCGCGCCGGGCCTGCTGGCGTCCGCGCTTTCCATCGAGAGCCAGGTCGAGGACGTCGCACGCGACCTGGCGCATGCCCGCGACGTGCTCTTCCTGGGCAGGGGCCCGATGTTTCCGCTGGCCCTTGAGGGGGCGCTCAAGCTCAAGGAGATCAGCTATATTCACGCGGAAGGATATGCCTCGGGAGAACTCAAGCATGGCCCTATCGCTCTTATAGACCAGGACGTGCCCGTCGTGGTGCTCGCTCCGAGCGATGCGCTGTTCGACAAGACCGCCTCGAACATGCAGGAAGTCATGGCCCGCGACGGCAAAGTGGTTCTCATCACCGACGCCGCTGGCGAAGCGCGCGCCGGAGACGGGGTCTGGCGCAGCCTGCGGATGCCCGTGACCGATCCGTTCGTGATGCCGATTGTCTACGCCGCCCCCGTCCAAATGCTCGCCTACCATACGGCAGTGTTCAAGGGCACCGACGTCGACCAGCCGCGCAACCTCGCGAAGTCGGTTACGGTGGAATAGTCCTTGCGCGCCAGGGGCGGTCCGCCGTCGGGTCCCTAGTCGGCTGATCCGTATCCGCCGCCGCCGGGCGTTTCCATCCAGAGCACGTCTCCCGGCGCCACGGTGGCGCGGTCAGCGGACCGCAGGGTCTCGATCGCGCCATCGGCGCGAACGATCCTGGTGCGTCCGCAGACTCCAGGCGCGCCGCCCTCGAGGCCGGGCGGCGGAGTGATCCGATGACCCGCGAGAATGGCGACCGTCATGTCCTCCAGAAACCGTGTGCGCCGTTCGGTCCCATCCCCGCCGCGGAACGCGCCGGCTCCACCCGAACCCTCGCGGAGCCGGAAGGATTCCAGAACGACCGGAAAGCGCCATTCCAGAACCTCCGGATCGGTCAGCCGCGAGTTGGTCATGTGCGAGTGCACGCCGCTCGCGCCCGGATGGCCGCGGCCGTCCGACAGCACGCCCGCGCCGGTTCCGCCGCAGACGGTCTCATAGTACTGATGACTCGCATTGCCCCAGGTGGTGTTGTTCATCGTCGACTGGGCCGCCGCCTGAACCCCGAGCGCGAGGAAGAGCGCCGAGGTCACCGCCTGGCTGGTCTCGACGTTGCCGGCGATCACCGCGGCGGGATACTCGGGCGACAGCATCGTGCCCTTCGGCAGGACAACCTTGATCGGCTTCATCACGCCTTCGTTCATCGGGATGTTCTCGTCGACGAGGCAGCGGAAGACGTAGAGCACGGCTGCGCGGGTGACGGGCTCCGGAGCATTGTAGTTGGTGGCGAGCTGTCCGGTCGTGCCGGTGAAATCGATCGTTGCCGATCGCGCCGCCTTGTCGACCCGGATGCGGACCCGGACCTCGCGCGGCCGTCCGTCGAAGTCGGGATCCATCGCGTAGACGCATTCCCCGTCGCGCAGCGCCTCGATGGCGCGTCGCACGCTCTCTTCGGCGTTGTCCTGAACATGCGCCATGTAGGCGCGCACCACATCGAGCCCAAAATGGGCGACCATCTTGCGAAGCTCCTGCGCCCCCTTTTCGCACGCGGCGACTTGCGCCTTGAGGTCGGCGATGTTGGTGTCCGGAGAGCGCGCGGGATACCGGGCTGCGGCGAGGAGTTCCCGCGTCTCGGCTTCACGGAACCGGCCGCGTTCGACCAGCTTCCAGTTGTCGATGTAGGCGCCCTCGTCGTGGATGCTGCGGCTGTCCGGCGGCATGGAGCCCGGGGTCAGGCCACCGATATCGGTGTGATGCCCGCGGGCGGCGACGTAGAAGAGAGCCGCCACGCCCTCCGCATCCCAGACCGGCATGACGACGGTGATGTCAGGAAGGTGCGTGCCGCCGTTGTAGGGCGCGTTGAGCGCGTAGATGTCGCCCTTCTTCATCTCCGGATTCTGGGCGATGATCGCCTGGACGGAGGCGGCCATCGACCCCAGATGAACCGGCATGTGCGGCGCATTTGCGATGAGATCGCCCGCCACGTCGAAGACGGCGCAGGAGAAGTCCAGCCGCTCCTTGATCGTCACGCTGGCGGCGGTGTTCTCCAGCACGGCTCCCATCTGCTCGGCGATGGACATATAGAGGTTGTTGAAGACCTCCAGCATCACCGGGTCGGCGTCCGAACCGACCCCTGCGCTCCTTGGACGTGGCGTCACGCGGGTCAACTCCACATGATCGTGCGCGGTCACCCGCGCGCGCCAGCCGTCAATGATCAGGATCGAGGTGTGCGGCTCCACGAGCACCGCCGGTCCGGTCAACGTGTCGCCGGGCTTCAGCGCGCTGCGCGCGACGAAGCGCGCATCCCGCCAGGCGCCGTCCAGAAACACCGGCGCCACAAGGGACGTGGCGTATTCGGTCTCTGGCCGTGCGACTTCATCATGCAAGGGCTCTTCGATGTCGGCCGCCGCGCCAACCGCCTCGCTCTGGAGGCTGTCGATGACGAGTGTCGCGTTGTCGCCTGGCTCGAAGCCGAACCGGGCGAGATGAGCCTCCGCGAAGCTTCGACGCATCGTCGCCAGATCGCCGAACGGGACGGCAAGCGGCGTGTCGGTGCCGCGCACCTTGAGATTGACGGTTGCAAGGACGCTGATCGACCGGGCGGGAACGCCCTGCCCCTCGACCTCGCCAAGGGCCTGGGAGCCCAGGAAATCCAGTCGCGCGGCCGCGGCGAGGCGTGCGGTCGCTTCAAGGTCCGCTTCCATGGCCTCGGTCCGGGTGGCGCGGATGTCTGCCAGTCCCATTCCGTAGGCCGAGAGGAGCGAGGCCATCGGGTGGATCAGGCAGGCGCTCATGCCCAGCGTGTCGGCGATGGCGCAGGCGTGCTGGGCGCCTGCCCCGCCATAGACGGTCAGACAGTACTCGGTCACGTCGTATCCACGCTGCACGCTGATCTTCTTGATGGCGTTCGCCATGTTCTCGACCGCAATCCGCAGAAAACCCTCGGCGGTGTCCTCGGGAGACTTTCCGACCGCCGAGGCAAGCTCCGCAAACGCGCGTTTCGTCGCCGTCAGGTCGAGCGGCCGGTCCGCGTCGCGCCCGAAGATGGCGGGAAAGAACTCCGGCCGCAGTCGGCCAGTCAGCAAATTGGCGTCGGTCACCGCCAGAGGGCCGCCACGTCCGTAGCAGGCCGGACCCGGGTATGCTCCCGCGCTTGCGGGACCCACCTGCATCCGGCCTCCGTCCCAGAGCAGCAAAGATCCCCCGCCGGCGGCGACAGTGTGGATGTGCATCATCGGCGCAGTGATGCGCACGCCCGAAATCTCGGTGTCGAGCACACGCTCGTAGGAGCCTGCGAAGTGGCAGACATCCGTCGATGTGCCACCCATGTCGAAACCGATGATGCGGTCGCGCCCGGCGATCTGGCTCGTACGCACTGCGCCGACGACCCCGCCAGCCGGCCCCGACAAGATCGCGTCCTTGCCCTGGAAGAGAGCGCTGTCCGTCAGGCCGCCGGAAGACTGCATGAACATCAGCTTTCCGTGGATGTCGCCGTCGAAGGCGGCGGCGACGCGATCGATGTAGCGCCTCAGGATCGGCGTCAGGTAGGCGTCGACCACCGTCGTGTCGCCGCGACTGACGAGCTTCATCAGCGGGCTCACTTCGTGGCTGACCGAGACCTGCGCGAAGCCGAGGCCGCGCGCTATCTCCGCCGCCCGCGCCTCGTGCGCGCGATGCCGATAGCCGTGCATGAAGTTGATGGCGCAGGCGTCCAGTCCCGCATCCCGCGCAGCCGCCAGATCGCTCTCGAGTCGCGCCGCGTCGAGGGGGATCTCCACGGCGCCGTCCGCCAGGACCCGCTCCCGCGCTTCGATGACCCGGACATAGAGCATCTCTGGCAGCACGATCTCCCGATCGAAGAGCCTCGGTCGGTTCTGGTAGGCGAGCCGCAGGTGCTCGGCGAACCCCATCGTCGCCACAAGGACCACGGGCTCGCCGCGACGCTCAAGGAGCGCATTGGTGGCGACCGTCGTCCCCATCTTGATCGCCGCAATCCGACCAGCCGGGATCGGCTCCTCGGTGCCGAGGCCGAGGAACCCTCGGACCGCATGCAGCGCCGCGTCCCGGTACACCTCGGGGTTTTCGGAGAGCAGCTTGACACGCCTCAGCACGCCGTCGGGGTCGCGGGCGACCACGTCGGTGAAGGTTCCGCCGCGATCGATCCAGAACTCCCATGCCGCCATGCTGCTCTCCGCGCCTCACCGTCGCCGGGAGCATCGTGCGCCCGACCACCGTTGGCAAGCGGGTGCGGGCAATCGACGGATGCGCTGCCGGTCCGCGGTTGCTAGGCTCGCGTCATGTCGATCTGGACTGGAATCATGGAGGCGATCTCCTCCCTGCGGGCACGTGGCGAGGCGCTTGTGGCGATCTTCGACCGCTCCGGGGATCCGCCGCAGAAGAGCGTCGCTTTCACAATTGCTGTGATCAGCCTGTCGGCGAAGATGGCGAAGGCGGACGGACGGGTCGCACCCTCCGAGGTCTCGGCCTTTCGACAGGTGTTCGAGATCGACCCCAAGGACGAGGCGGCGGCGGCGCGGGTCTTTGATTTCGCCCGGGAGGACGTCGCGGGCTTCGAGACCTACGCCGCCTCAATTGCGCGCATGTTCCGCGACCATCCCGACGTGCTGGAAGACATCCTAGAGGGTCTCTTTCACATCGCCATGGCGGACGACGCCTATCACGAAGGTGAGGAGGCCTTCCTGCGCGAGGTCGCCGGAATCTTCGGGGTCGACCAGGCGGCCTTCGACTGCATCGAGGCTCGGCGGGTTTCGGGAAACGCCGATCCATGGCATGTTTTGGGTCTCCGGCGCGATGCGCCGCTCTCAGAAGCCCGCGCCCGCTGGCGCGCGCTCGTGCATGAGAACCATCCCGACAGAATGGTGGCCCGCGGTCTTCCCGCGGAGACGGTCAACCTCGCAAATGCGCGGCTCGTCGCCATCAACAACGCGTGGGCGGAGATCCAGTCCCGCTCCAGGCCGCCGCCGCACTAGGCGCGGCGATCCGCCACCGCTGAACCGCCCCGGCTTTACCGGAGAGAGTTTGGTTCAAGGTCTCAGGCGACCATGGCGGTTGGTTGCAGGGTGTCGAGATAACGGCGCTCGGCCTCTGCGGGCGGTATGTAGCCGATCGAGCTCAGGAGGCGATGTTCATTGTACCAATCCACCCAGTGCGTTGTCTCCCATTCGACATCTGTTGCGTTTTTCCAGTGGCCGAGTTGCTTGATCACCTCGGTCTTGAACAGGCCGATGACGCTTTCCGCCAGCGCATTATCGTAGGAATCGCCGACGGTTCCGACCGACGGGTCGATGTCGGCTTCGGCGAGGCGCTCGGTGCACTTGATTGAGAGGTACTGGGCGCCGCGGTCGGAGTGGTGGATCAAGCTTCTGTTTCCAGGCGGCTTTCTCTGCCAGAGCGCCTGGTCCAGGGCGTCGAGGACGAACTGGGTCGTCATCGAGGTGGAGACGCGCCAGCCCACGATCTTGCGGGCGAACACGTCGATGACAAAAGCGACGTACACGGTGCCCGACCAGGTCGGCACGTAGGTGAAATCGGAGACCCAGAGCTGATTGGGCCGGTCGGCCCGGAAGGCGCGGTTGACCCGGTCATCGGGGCATGGGCGGGCGGTGTCGGGGTTGGTGGTGATGATCTTCCTGCCGCGCACCACGCCCTTCAGGCCCATCTGGCGCATCAGCCGTTCCACCGTGCACCGCGCGACATCAACACCGTCGCGCCGCAGGGCGTGCCATATCTTCCGCGCACCATAGATCCCGCGGTTGCCAGACCAGATGGCCCTGATCCGCTCCCGCAGGGCCGCATCCTGGCGTGCCCGCCGCGAGGCCCGTGTCGGGTCCTGCACCGTCGCCTTGCGATCGTAGTAGGTGGATGGGGCGACCGGCAGCACCCGGCAGATCGGCTCGACCCCAAATTCCTCCCGGAATTCATCAATAAAAGCCAGTCATTTGCGAAACGGGCGGTCGAGCTCCGCCTGCGCAAAATAAGCCGACGCCTTCTTCAGGATCTCGTTGGCCTGACGCAACTCGCGCACCTCGCGCTCAAGTTCCCTGATCCGGACCTTCTCGGCGCTGGTAGGGCCCGCTTCCTTGCCGGCATCACGCTGCGCCTGCTTGTGCCAGACCCGCAGGCTGTCGGACGAACACCCAAGCTTGCGTGCAATGTCGACCACCGCTGCCGTCAAGCTGCGGTAGCCATCGAGATGGTCCACAACCATCTGAACCGCCCGTTCGCGGAACTCGACCGGATACGGGCTCGTCGCTTGTTTCTTCCTGTCCATGGAAAGCAATCCTTCGAGGGTCTTGCTCTCCGGTAAGGACGGGGCGGTTCACTGCCTGCGCTCTAGGCAGGATCCGGCGCAAAGAAATGAAAGCGGCCCCGACCCATCCGCTTGCTTCGGTAGAGCGCCTTGTCGGCGCGCAACAGCAGGTCGTCGCAGTCGAGCCCGTGCTCGGGCGCGATCGCGATTCCGACGCTGGCCCCGATGCGGACCCGACACCCGCTGAGTTCCATCGGGCGGCTGAGCAACTGCAACATGCGCCGCGCCAGCGCGCCGGCATCGGCCGGTGAGTCGATCCCGGTCTGCACGATCGCGAATTCGTCGCCGCCGATGCGCGCGACGGTGTCGCTTTCGCGAACCGATCCGCGCATTTCCTGCGCCACCCGGACAAGAAGTTCGTCCCCCGCCTTGTGCCCGTAGGTGTCATTGACGGGCTTGAACCGATCGAGGTCGAGATAGAGCACAGCCAGCATTCCGCCCCGCTTTACGTGGGCGACGGCGTTAGACAACCGGTCTCCGAAGAGCATGCGGTTGGGCAAACCGGTGAGCGGGTCATGGTTCGCCATGTGGGCGATCATCTCCTGGGTGCGTCGCTGCTCGGTCACGTTGAGACACGTCGTGACAAACCCGCCCCCTTCGAGCGGCAGACCGCGGACCTCGACGATCGCGCCGTTCGGCCGAGTGCGATCGTAGCAGTGCGGTTCGCGCCGGCGCACCAGATCGAGCCGCCGACCCACGTGGTCCTCGACTTCGCCCGGCCCGTACTCCCCGCGGGCTGCGTTGAAGCGCAACAGTTCCTCCATGGAAGGGGCGTCCCCACAGGTCATCCAGTCAGGAAAGTCGAGCATGTCCTTCAGGGTGGCGTTGCAGAACACCATCCGGAGATCCTGGTCGAAGAGCGCGATGCCGCCCGGGAAATTCTCCACCACGGACTCCAGCAGAGCGACCCGCGCACGCAGCTCCGACACCGTGCGGTGGTGGCCCAGGGTCGGTCCGCCGTCCCCCGCGATGGCTGGCGTCAAGGCTGATGTTTGAGGCAGCGCCATGCAACTCGTTTCCCGCGCAGGTTCCGGCCGGCGGCATGTCGCTTCCGCTCACCGGATCGACCGCATGGTTAACGGCGAGACGTTGATGCCGTCCTAACGCCGCACCAGAGGCGAACCCGGCTTGCGGCCCGCGAAGCGGCTGCTAGACTCCCCGGATGCCGGCACCTCAATTCGTACACCTGCGATCCCACTCGATCTATTCCCTGCTCGAGGGGGCGATCCCGATCAAGACGCTGCCGGAGCTCTGCGTCAGGCACGGGATGCCGGCGATCGCGCTGACCGACTCAGGCAACCTGTTCGGCGCTCTCGAATTCTCCGAAGCCGCCGCACGGGCCGGCGTCCAGCCGATCCATGGCTGTGCACTGCGGCTGGGCCTTCCTGACGAGGCGGCGCGAAGGAGCGGACAGCCGGGTGGCGAGATCGTGCTTCTTGCACAGAACCAGACGGGTTTCGGCAACCTGCTCAAGCTCAGCTCCCTCAACTATCTCGCCTGCGGGGCCGAGCTTCCCCACGTCTCGATGGACGCGCTGTCGGCCCACGCCGAAGGGCTGATCTGTCTGACCGGCGGTCCTCTCGGGGCGCTCGGCGTCGAAATCCGCCGCGACAGGGCCGACCGTGCCCGCGACCTCGCCGCCGATCTGGCGCGCCTGTTTCCGGATCGGCTCTATGTCGAGTTGCAGCGTCACCCGGCGGATGGCGCGCAAGCGATCCCCGCCGAACTTACCTGCGAGCCGGCGCATCTCGCCATCGCCTACGATCTGAACCTACCTCTCGTCGCCACGAACGATGTGCTTTTCGCCGATCGAACGATGTTTGAGGCGCACGACGCGCTCCTCTGCATCGCTGACGGCGCCTACATCGACCAGCAGCAGTCACGACGCCGCGTCACCGCCGAACACTGCTTTCGCACCCAGGCCGAAATGGTCGCGGCCTTCGAGGACTTGCCGGAAGCGGTTTCCAACACGATCGAGATCGCGCGGCGCTGCGCCTTTCGAACCCGCAAGCGCGACCCGATCCTGCCGCGTTTCGCCGACGACGAAGTCGAGGAGCTTCGCCGCCAGTCCCACGCCGGCCTCTCTGCGCGCCTCGCCAGCATCAGCCACGCGGCGGATCGCACGAACTACGAGGCCCGGCTTGACTACGAACTCAGCGTCATCGAGAGCATGGGCTTTCCCGGCTACTTTCTGATCGTCGCCGACTTCATCAAGTGGGCCAAGGCCCGTGGCATCCCCGTGGGCCCGGGCCGCGGCTCGGGCGCGGGGTCGCTCGTGGCCTATGCGCTCACGATCACAGACCTCGATCCGCTGCGCTACGGGCTGCTTTTCGAGCGATTCCTCAACCCCGACCGCATCTCGATGCCGGACTTCGACATCGACTTCTGCATGGACCGGCGCGAGGAGGTGATCGCCTACGTGCAGGAGCGCTATGGGCGTGACCGGGTGGCGCAGATCATCACCTTCGGCGCGCTGCTGTCGAAGGCTGCGGTGCGCGACGTGGGCCGGGTGCTGCAGATGCCCTACGGTCAGGTCGACCGGCTCTCGAAGCTGATCCCCGTCGAAGGCGTGAAGCCCGTCTCGATCGATAAGGCCCTCGCCGACGAGCCTCGTTTGCGCGAGGAGGCGGCGCAGAATCCGCAGGTCAGGCGGCTTCTCGACATCGCCGGCAGGATCGAGGGCCTGCTGCGAAACGCCTCCACACATGCAGCGGGCGTGGTGATCGGCGACAGGCCTCTGGACGAGTTGGTTCCGCTCTATCGCGATCCGCGCTCCGACATGCCGGCGACCCAGTACAACATGAAGTGGGTCGAGGAAGCGGGCCTGGTGAAATTCGACTTCCTTGGGCTCAAGACCCTGACGGTCATCCAGAATGCGCTCGATCTTCTGGCGCGGCGCGGAGAGACCGTCGACATTGCGTCGATCCCGCTCGACGACGCCAGGACCTACGCGCTCTACGCCTCAGCTGCGACCGTCGCGGTCTTCCAGGTGGAGAGCGCAGGGATGCGCGACGCGCTCCGCCAGCTCAAGCCGACCTGCATCGAGGACATTGTGGCGCTGGTGGCGCTCTACCGCCCCGGCCCCATGGAGAACATCCCCAAGTTCTGCAACGTCAAGAACGGCCGCGAACCCCGTGAGAGCATTCACCCGTCCATCGACCCGATCCTCGACGAGACCCAGGGCATCATCGTCTACCAGGAGCAGGTGATGGAGATCGCCCGCAAGATGGCGGGCTACTCGCTCGGCGGCGCGGACCTGTTGCGCCGAGCGATGGGCAAGAAGATACAGGCAGAGATGGACGCCCAGAAGCCGCTCTTTCTAGACGGCGCCAAGGCCAACGGCATCGACAGGGCGACGGCGGAGGAGGTCTGGAACCTGCTCGACAAGTTCGCCAACTACGGCTTCAACAAGTCCCACGCCGCCGCCTACGCCGTGGTGAGCTACCAGACCGCTTGGCTGAAAGCGAACCACCCCGTTGAGTTCATGGCGGCCGTGATGAACTGCGACATGCACCTTACCGACAAGCTGGCCTCCTACCGGCAGGAGATCGACCGGCTCGGGATCGATCTCGAGCCGCCGTGCGTCAACCAGTCGAGCGCCACCTTTGACGTGGCCGACGGTCGGATACGCTATGCGCTCGGCGCGCTCAAAAACGTTGGCGCGGAGGCCATGGCGCTGATCGTGGACGCCCGCGACGCCAACGGTCCGTTCACGTCGCTCTTCGACTTCGCCGTTCGGGTGGACCTACGTCGCATAGGCAAGAGGGCGCTCGAGATGCTCGTCCGCGCCGGAGCCCTCGACAGCCTCGATCGCAATCGGCGCAGGGTCTTCGAGAGCATCGAGGCCCTGATGGCCTATTCCGCCCTCGCCCACAGGGAAAGGGCCTCGGCCCAGGTCAACCTCTTCGGCGACGCCGAGCAGGCGCTGCCTGCCCCGCGGCTCGCGACGGTGGACGACTGGGCTCCGATTGACAGGCTCAACGAGGAAATGCTCGCGATCGGCTTTTTCCTTTCAGGACACCCCCTGGACGACTACCGCGCCGCGCTCGAGCGCGAGGGCGTCATCACCTACGCCGCACTCGCCCGCAAGGCTCGCGACGCCGGTTCTGCGGTCGCCCGCGTCGCCGGCTCCGTGGCCCAACGCCAGGAACGCAAGTCCGCCCGCGGCAACCGATTCGCCTACGTCGCGTTCTCCGATTCAACCGGCAGCTTCGAGGCGGTCGTCTTTTCCGAGCTGCTCGACCAGGCCCGCGCGCATCTGGAACCCGGCTGCAACGTTGTCG
The DNA here is from genome assembly GCA_963700835.1 of uncultured Alphaproteobacteria bacterium. Lineage (GTDB taxonomy): Bacteria > Pseudomonadota > Alphaproteobacteria > Rhodobacterales > Rhodobacteraceae > Amaricoccus. Next base: position 23,692 of record CAVOZD010000002.1, on the reverse strand, counting down.
TCACCATGGAGGCCGCGGCCGACGGAGAGGACGTAAGGCTGCGCGCCACCGCGGTTGCGCCGATCGATCTGGCTCTGGCGCGCGTCGGCGGCGCAGGACTGAGACTGTTCGTCGACGATATTGCTGCGCCGGCGTCGATTGCGCGCAGACTGGCTCAGGCCGGCCGGGTCAAGGAAACTTCTGCAAGCGGAACGATCGAGATCTGCGTTTCGGCGCGCGGCCTGGCTGCGGAGTGCCGAATACTCCTGCCTGAGGTCTACGATGTGTCAGCGTCGATGGTTGGGGCGCTCAAGACTCTTCCGGGCGTGACCCACGTCGAACAGGTCTGACGTCCGTTCAGTCCACTCGAAAAATGCTCAGGTGGCGGGCACTTGGCCCGCCCTATGTCCGCTGCGCTGCAACAGAACTCAGGCCGCCTCAGCCCGCTGCGCCTGACGCTCGCTCTCCTCGCGGCTCAAGGCGACCGAGGTCCTCACGCCGCGCCGGACAAACTCCATCATTCCCTTCACGCACCGTTCATTGGGGTCGATTCCGGCGCACATCAACACCTCGCGCCCGTCGCGCGATCGGGCCCACCGGGCGATCACCTCGGGACCGTTGCCGTACTTCTTGTCGTCAGCGATCGCATCATCAAGCGCCGCCAACACCACGGCTGCAAAGAGTTTCTGCGCACGGGCACCCTGATCGTTGGTCAAAGCCACCGTGTCAACGTAATCGAACATTACGCTCGTCCTTCCTCTCGTATCGTCTGTGCAGCCTACTATGACGCATTCATGACGATTCGGGTCTGCTGATTTCACAAAACCGATATGCGTCTGTCGTGTGCCTCTTCAAGAGGCTTCGTATATGCGGTCACGATCCGAAAATCAACTGTTTGTGCAGCGCACAGTCGTTTCACCCCACACCTTCGCCCGAAGCCGCGGGCGGCTGGTCGGACCATTTCAGCCGGCGATAGTCGAAGCCGGTCACGATGGTCGGCTTCACGATCTCGAAGTAGGGCGAGAGGTCGAAGTCCCGCGGCGCGAAAAGCGAATGATGGCGGATATGCAGGATCTCGCTGCGCTGCCGGCGCGCGGCGGGGTCTTGCCGGAACGCGGGTGTGATGACCGGGAGGATCGGGTAGCGCACCGACTGAAAGCCCTGGGCGATCAGTGATGAACAGATCGCCCGCGACGGGTCGCCAGAACCCAGCGCGATCATGCGCCGCCGCCAGCGCACCGGCACCGGGGGGGTCGGAAGAAAGTAGCGCAGCAGGTCAAAGATGTTGCGCATGTCGTAGCGTGTGCCGAGCCGGTCGATCATGAAGGCCACAACCCGCTGCCGGTCCGCAGTCGTGAGACCGTAGGCTCGGCAGATCCGGGTGTTGAAACGCTCGTACTTCGACAGCGGAACAGCGACGCAGCCTTCTCCGAGGTTCACCTCGACAAGGCTGAGCGCCTCACCGTCCGGTCCGCGCCCAAGATCCGAGCCGGCATAGAACGCCGCGTGGGACCAGGTCGACTGGGTGAGGTACTTGATCGCCGTGGCGACCTTGGTCCCACCCTCCACGAGCAAGACGTCGCCGGGACGCAGGACCGCCCGGAGCGCCGCGACGTTTGCGTGCGTGAAGGGGGCCGCCCCAGGTGCCGGTTCCTGAAGTCGGTCGGCGAGATAGCGACCCAACCGATCCATCGCCGTGTCGCGGACCTCGGTCACCGTCCAACTCCGGCGAGGCGGTCAGGGTCCGAGCATCCATTCCCCATCCGGAGCGAAGGCATGGAAGGCGAAGGCGAACACCACCTCGTGCGCCACATCGGCGCCCGTCGCCGCATCCCGCACTCGGATCGATCCAACGTCACGTCCCTCGCTGATCTGCCTGGCGTCCAGCGCCGAGGTCATGCCCGCCGCCCATTCGAAACGTAGTCCAGCCTCCTCGATCTCGCCGGATTCGGCCAGACGCTCCAGGGGCCACGCGCGGTCACCGACCCGCACCACGCGGGCCATCGGCGCCACACCGTGCGGCGGGACGTCTCCGGAGTAGAGAAACGGCTGCGCCGCGCTGTCGTAGCCGACGTAGGGGTTCGCGCCATATGGTCTTGCATGTCTGGTCGGCCGGGCCATGACAAGACCATCGGGATTGCGCGCCGCAAACATGCTCCAGGGCTCCATCCAGGCGACGATCCGGGTCAACCGCGCTCCGGTCAGTTCGCCCACGATCGCCTCGCCCGTGAACTGCTGCCACCAGCTCACGGTCTCGCGGTCATACATGATCAGGTCCGAGAACCTCAGGAGGCCGGAGACCCCGAACTCGAGCACCCGTCCGTCGAACCGACGGTCGAACACGAGGCCCGAATTGCACAGCGGACAGAACGTCACGGCGATGGGAACTCCGTCGACGACGTCGTTGACGATTTCGTGCCACGTCAGGTAGCGGATCGGATAGGCCCGCGCCGCAGAGCCTTGCACCTCAACGGTCATCACCGGCTCGCGCGGATCGAGCGCCGTCTCCGTAGCGACCTTGTTCATCATCGGATCGCTGATTGCGGGAATTCCGTCTCGCGGGACGCCCCCGGAGATGATTTCGTCGAACGGGACGGCGGCCCGGCTGAAATCAGTCTCAGGCCAAGCCGATGCGAAGGACGGCGGCGCCTGCGCTTCGGCGGCGGAAACCGCGAACAGCATGGCCCCGATCAGCGTCCGCCGCAGCATCGCGTCACTCCCGTCGCGGCTCGAGCCCGATCAGGCGGTCCAGCGCGATCGGCCCCCCACCCTTCAACGCCAGAAAGAGCAGCAGGAACACCCAGAACGCCCGCTGGTCGAGGATCAGCGCGTCCGGGCGCCCGTCGAACCAGGCTCCGATGGTCTGAGCATCCGCTCCGTGGCCATAGATGTCGGTCAGGCTCTGAACGACCACAAAGACGATCATCCCGATCGAGGCCAGCCGGGTGAACAGTCCGAGCACGATCAGCGCGGGCAGGATGAACTCGGCCGACGTGCCGAGCACCACGACCAGCCACTCGCCAAACGAAAACGCGCTGGTGTTGTAGGAAACAGCCTCGGCCTTGCGGGGAAAGATCTGCGCATAGGCCCCGGCGGACGGCGAGAACAGTCCGAAGATCCCGTCGCCAAGCTTCGTCATCGCGGACTTCCAGAAGTAGAGGAGGAGCACTCCGGCGAAGACAAGTCTGGCGAGCGTTGGCAGAAGCCAGGGCGCGACCGCGTGATCCAGGAAGCCGAAGACACGGTTGTGCAAGTCGATCAGGATCGCCATTTCAGGTTTGCCTCCAGGCGCTGCGACCGGACGCGGACGTCGTCACCTGGTCTATCTGTTTGCCGCATTCGGGATCCGCCTTTCATGTCGGCGCGGTCGCGCCAGATCTGCCTCGACGATGAGCCGATCCGAGAGCAGCCCCGCGAGTGCTCGAGACGCGTCGAATTGCGGATCCGCCGCGATCGCCGTCGTGGCGGCGCGCGCGAAGCTCGTTCCCTGCAGCAGCGCCCCGACGAAGGCCGCGACCCCGGGCTCGAGCGGTCGCGTGACGACAGTCAGGTCGCGCCGGGCGACTAGCACCGCCTCGCCGGCGGCCATCCGGATCTCCCGCCCCATCGCGCCAGGCTGGTTCGCAGCCCAGATCGTGAAGATCGGAAAGCGCGACCGCAGCACGGCCGTTCCAGGATGCAACCGCAGCACGAGGTCCTTGGGGTCCGCTTCGGCCAGGCTGGAGAGACGCTGCGGATCGATCGGCTGCGCGTCGGCCGAATGATACGCCACGCCGCGCGCTATCTCCAGTCGCGCCACATCCGCGAGGTAGGGGAGCGTCGCCACGGGCGGAAAGCCCTCCAGAAACGTCGGCAGTTCCTCGCCATAAGACATCATTAGCGGCGAGCGCGGCGGATGCGCCCGTACAAATGCGCCAAGCATCGCCTTGGCGAATTCCTCTCCGACCAATCTCTCTACGACCGGAAAGCGCTGGCGCAAGGCCTCAATCAGGCTGACGACGACATTGTTGCGATAGACAGCGTAACGTCGCTCGACCTCCGCGGGGTCAGCCGCTGTCACGTCTGTCGGGACCGCCCCGGAAAACAGACCGTCGCGAAAGGCGGTCTCCGCGGCGGCGGTCTCGAGATCAGGCGGCAAAGTACACCACCTCGGCCCGCGCCTCGGCTATAAGCGCCAATACACGCTCGACGGACGCCCGCGCCCGGACCGCCTCCGACAGCAGTTCGGAGAAGACCGGGACGTCATTGTCCCACTCAATGAGCGTCGGCAGCGGGCCCGTCCGTGCGATGACCACCTCGTAGAGCGCCCATACCGGCTCGGCGACCGGCGACCCATGCGCGTCGATCAGGAGCGGCCCGGACGGCAGGTCCTCGGCGTCGTGACCGCCAAGATGAATCTCGCGCACCGAACCGAGCGGGAAGTTCGCCAGATAGCTGAGCGCGTCGATCCGATGGTTAGTGGCCGACACGAACACGTTGTTCACATCCAGGAGCAGCCCACAGCCCGTCCGGCGGACGATCTCCGCCAGAAACCCGGTCTCGGACCATGTGCTGCTCGCGAAGGCGACATAGGTCGACGGGTTCTCGAGCAGCATCTGCCTGCCCAGCGTCTCCTGCACCTGGTCGATGTGCTCCACGACGGTCGCGAGCGTCGCGTTAGTGTAGGGCAACGGCAGGAGATCATTGAGATAGGCGTCGCCGTGGCTCGACCATGCCAGGTGCTCGGAAAAACTCTCCGGCTGGTAGCGCTCGCAGACCGCATGGACCCGCGCCAGATGCGCGGCGTCGAGGGGGCCCGATCCTCCGATCGAGAGCCCGACCCCATGCATCGACAGGGCGTAGGCGGATCGAAGCCGCGAAAGCTGCGCATGCGGGACCCCGCCCGCTCCCATGTAGTTCTCGGCGTGTACTTCGAAGAAACCCAGGTCCGGCCGTGTCGCGTCGATCTCGGCGAAGTGCTGCGACTTGAAACCGACGCCGATCGTGTTGGGCAGTGCGGAGGATCGCATGGCGCGCTCCCATCTATTTCCAGGCGTGCGGGCTGCGGCCGGAGGGGCGGCGCCCTCCGGCCGTCTCAGGTCGGCTCAGGCCGGTCGGTCGATCGGCTCGAGCGACCCGTTGCCGAGCGGCGTCTCGATCTCAGTGCAGGTGCCGGCTGGCACAAGCGACCAGGCGTTGCCCTGGTAGTCGACCGTGGACGTGCCGGCGCAGGTGGTGCCGGGGCCGGCCGCACAGTCGTTCTCGCCGGCGAGGGCGACGCCGAAGCACTTCTCCTCGTCGGCCGCGTGGGCCGGTGCGCCGACGAGCATGAGCGCCGTCGCGACGGAACCGGCGATCGACAGGGTCTTGGTCACTGAGGTCATTGGTGTCTCCCGTTGATGTGAACCGTTCAGTCGGTTCGCCTATCCCTTCGACAAAGAGGGCGGCCGCGTTACGCTGATCACACTACCGTGTTCTCGTGGCGGATTGCCGTGTCAATTCCGTACGTCGGTGTAACAGATCGCTCGGATCTGGCGAATGGAGGGGGCATGCGGCCGAGGGACGAGGCGTCGCTGGACGATCTGCTCCGGGCTGCGAACCGGGGCGACCAGCGCGCCTACACGGCGTTCCTGAGCGCGATCACGCCGATTGTGCGGGGGATCGCCCGGTCGCGCGGAAGCGGTCTGGGACCCGATCAGTGCGAGGATATCGTGCAGGAAACGCTGCTCGCCATTCACCAGAAGCGCCACACGTGGCGCGAGGATGCGCCAGTGCGGCCCTGGCTCTACGCGATCGTGCGCTTCAAGGTCGTCGACGCGTTTCGCGCCCGCGGCCGGCGGGTGCATGTACCCATCGACGACTTCTCCGAAGTGCTCCCCGCCGAACCTGACGTCGATCCGACCGTGCGCAGCGACGCAGAGCGGGTGATCGGCGAACTCGACGATCGGTCAGCTCGCATCGTGCGCGCGATCGGGCTCGAAGGGGCCAGCGTCGCAGAGACTTCGGCAGCGCTCGACATGAGCGAAACCGCTGTGCGCGTCGCCCTCCACCGCGGACTGAAGAAACTCGCCAGCCTGCGGGAAAGGATGATCGAATGAACACCGAACAGCTCATTCGCGTTATCGCGGCCGACCAGAAGCAGTCCGTTCGAGTCGAGCAGACGCTTCCCCTGGCCCTGACCATCGCCGCCTTGGCCGCCGGCCTCGTCTTTCTGTCAGGCATGGGTGTGAGACCCGACCTCGCCGAGGCGCTCGGCCATCTCAACGTCGTCCTCAAGCACGCCTTCCCGGCGCTGCTTGCGATTGGCGCCTACGTCACGGCTTTGCGTCTGGCGCGACCGGGCGCGCCCCTGAGCGCGCCCGCTCTCCTCTCGATCGCGCTCGTCCCGGCGCTGCTCGCCGCGGCCGTAGGTTTCACGCTGGTCACTACGCCAGCCGACGCGTGGTCCATGGCGTTCCACGGCAAGAGCGCAATTGTCTGCCTGGCCTCGGTGAGCCTGATGGGCTGTACGATCCTTGCAGCCGCCCTCTGGGCGCTTCGGCGCGGGGCGAGCGTGCATCCCGCGCTCTCTGGGGCCGCCGCAGGATTGCTCAGCGGCGGCGTGTCGGCGAGCGTCTACGCGCTCTATTGCAACGAGGACAGCCCGCTGTTCTTCGCCTTCTGGTACGTGCTTGCTATCCTTTTGGTCACCGCCGTCGGGAGCCTGCTCGGCGCACGCGTCCTGCGCTGGTGAGAGGTCGACCCCGCGCGCGCTGATGCGCGCGAGGCCGTGCGTTCAGCCCCGTCGCCGCGCCGCCGCCATTCCCGCAAGTCCCGCCATCAGCAAGAGGCCCGTCGCCGGCAGCGGGACCGGCGCGATCACCGCATCGACCTGGCCGGCGATCTGCTGGTGGATGACCAGGTTCGGATGCACCTGATCGAAGAATGCGCGGCCGAACTGGGGCTCGCCTTCACACAGCACTGGCTGCCCGAACTCCGCAGCGACCTCCGGCGAGGGAAAGAGACACGGCAGCGTGACGTCGTTCACCCCGTACGTCTCTGGGTCTTCGATCAGATCCCGAAAAAGCGCAAACATGTCCACGTCGATCACGTTGAGCCCGTCCTCGCGGAGTTGTTCGACGCGCGCGGCGAGGTTCTGGTTGAACGCCAGGGTGGCCTCAGTCGCAAGCGGCTTGGCCAACGGATTGAAGAGCTCGAACGCCGGCGTCCCGCCGATGTCGGGAAGATTGAAGATCAGGAAATCGTTGAAGCCCAGACCGGCGAGTTGCATGGCGCCGTCGGCCACTGCGTTCGACGCCGCAATCCCGACGGCGGCCGGTTTGCCGCTCGGGATGCCGTTGAAGAAGACGTCGTTGGCGCCAAACCAGAGCGACGCCAGCGGGCGCTTGCCGAGGTTCTTGTTGGGGTCGAGGGTGAAGAACCCGATCTGGTCCGGAAGGTCAGGGACATCGAGGCCTGTCGGCAGGTTCGCGCTTGGCGGCAGATTCGGGTTGGCCGGCAGCGCCCGCGCGTAGGCGAAGGCGTAGTTGCTTTCGCCGAGGTTCCGCTCCGTGAAACCCTCCGCCACATATTCGGCCCAGACCGGCCCGTTCGAGACGCGACCGTCGGAATACGGCGGGCTCGGCGGGATGAGGCCACCGGTCTTCGTAAACAGGTTGCCCGGATCACTCAGGCTGTCGCCGAAGACGGTGAAACTGGTGAAGCGGGCGAGCGGGGCCGCCGAAGCGACGGATGCGCCCGCCATAGCCAAACACGCCACAAACAAGAAAGCCCGCGACGACCGTCCCATAAGATCCTCCAATGTGAAACAGGCCCCGGAAGGGGCCACGTTCACCGTAGCACCAATCGCGCATGTATGCGTGGGATTTCTCGAATACGCGGGGCCGTCCCGCAGGTCAGTCGATCGGCGCAAAGCTCTCGGACCGCGCCCGCCGCCAGCTCGCCGCCACCGCAGGATCCGGACAGACGTCCTCCAGCAGGCATCCGATCGGCAGGTCGGGAAACGCGATGTCGCCGGTCACGATCTGACCCATGTTGCGGCGGACATTGAAGTGGCGCGGCCTGACTTCGGCGGGAGCGGCCAGTCCCGCCGCCCCGACCATGTCCGCGACGGCCTTGAGCGTGTTGCGATGGAACATCTCCACGCGCCTGGCCTTGTCGTCGACGTCAAGCGCGCGCTGCCGCAGCTTGTCCTGCGTCGCCACGCCGGTCGGACAGGCGTTGGTGTGGCATGCCTGAGCCTGGATGCAACCGACCGCGAACATGAACCCGCGCGCGGAGTTGCACCAGTCCGCTCCGAGCGCGCAGGCCGCGACCACATCAAAGGCGGTGACGATCTTGCCGGCGGCGCCGATCCGGATCCGGTCGCGCAGACCCGCCCCCCGCAGCGCGTTGTGCACGAAGGTCAGCCCGTCGATCATCGGGGTGCCGATCCGGTTGGTGAACTCGAGCGGGGCGGCTCCAGTGCCGCCCTCCTTGCCGTCCACCACGATGAAGTCCGGCGCGACTCCGGTCTCGATCATCGCCTTCACCATGCACATGAACTCGCGCTTGTGTCCGATGCAGAGCTTGAACCCGATCGGCTTGCCGCCCGACAGGTCACGAAGGCGCCCGATGAACTCGACGAACTCGATCGGCGTGCGAAATTCCGCGTGCGATGGCGGCGAGATGCAGTCGACGCCCATGGGGACATGGCGCGCTTCGGCAATTTCGGGCGTGACCTTCGCGGCCGGCAGCACGCCCCCGTGCCCAGGCTTGGCCCCCTGTGACAGCTTGATCTCGATCATGCGCACCTGCGGCGAGGCGCACTGCTCTGCAAAGAGCCCCGGATCGAACCGTCCCCTGGCGTCGCGACACCCGAAGTAGCCGGTCCCAACCTGAAATATGAGGTCGCCGCCGCCCGCCCGGTGATACCGGCTGATGCCGCCCTCGCCGGTGTCGTGGGCGAAGCCGCCCGCCTTCGCGCCCCGGTTCAGCGCGCTGATCGCGTTCGGGCTGAGCGACCCGAAGCTCATCGCCGAGATGTTGTAGAGCGATGCGTCGTAGGGCTGGCGGCAGTCCGGCCCGCCGACGCGAACCCTGAAATCCCAATCCTCGAGATGCCTGGCGTTCACGGAATGGGTCAGCCAGGCGAAGCCGGGCTCGTAGACGCGCTCCTTGGTTCCGAACGGTCGCTTGTCCTCTACGTCCTTCGCCCGCTGGTAGACCAGGGAGCGGGTCTCGCGGCTGAAAGGCTCTTCATCCTGGTCGCTCTCGATCAGATACTGCCGGATCTCCGGGCGGATGCCCTCGAACAGCCAGCGCATGTGCCCGATGATGGGATAGTTGCGCAGAAGCGCATGCCGGCGCTGCACGAGATCCCAGACGCCAAGGGCTGCGAACGCCAGCCCGATCAGCGCCAGCAGAAGGAACCATCCCGACCAGGCCGCTCCGACCAGTCCGACGAGCGCGACAGCCACCGCCAGCCCGAACACCGTGTATCGCGACATCATCGAACTCCCCCGAACTCGGGCCGCACTATGCCGGGTCTCGACGTGATTGGCTATCGTCGCCCAAGCCCTGCCACGATGCGCCACAGGCCAACGCCGATGCATTTTTTTTGTTTATTTCTATTAATTTGTCATACTTTTCTAAAGCGCAGATAGAATGACGCATAATTTCAACCAGCCCAGAGACGTGACTCGGCGAACTCCACCGAATTGCCGGCAGGGTCGCGCACGTAGATCGACCGCGCCCCGTTCGGCCAGCGAAAGTCCGCCTCCACCTTCACGCCCTCCGACGCGAAGAGCGCGCGCCAACGATCGAGTTCAACCGCCTCGGCCGCGAAGCACACATGGCCCGACCCGGACGCGCCATGCGGCGGCGGGGCAGTCGGGTCGCCCACCGAACGGACCGTGGCGCGCGGATCGAACACCAGAAGCATCGCCTCGCCGATGTGGAAGAAGACGTGGCGGCTAGGAACCCGCACACCGACCGCAAGACCGAGCAGCCCAGAATAGAAGCGTTCGGCGGCGTCGAGATCCTCGGCGTAAAGCGCGGTCTCCAAGAGCGCCACGGGCGCTCGCGGCCGGGTCACTTCCTTTTGGCCACCGTCACGTCCGCGTCCCGCGAACCGATGGATCGGGTCATCGCTACTCAATGGGTCCGCGTCGGCCCCCTGCCCGGCATCGCATGTTCGATCAGCGCCTCCAGCGGTACGGTCCGGAGCGCTGAACGGTGCGTGCTCGCAAGAACTACCCTGGGCGCAACGCCCGCCTCCCAAGCCTCCTTCCAGCGGTCCACGCAGAGACACCACCGATCCCCGGGGCTCAATCCCATGAAGCCGAACTCCGGACGCGGCGTGGAAAGATCGTTGCCGCGTGCCTTGCTGAAGGCGAGGAACTCCGCAGTCATGCGCGCGCACACCGTATGCCGCCCGCGATCCTGCGGCCCGGTGTTGCAGCAACCGTCACGGAAGAAGCCCGTCATGGGATCGAAGGAGCATGGCTTCAGTGGCTCGTCCAGAACGTTGAGGCTCTCGTCGATCTCTTCCCGCATGTTCAGTATCCCGTCATCTCCAGATAGCCCCTTCCCGAGTGGGTTCCGTCGAACCGGATCGGACCTTCCCAGTATTCGAACGCCGTTCCCATCCAGCTTTGCGGATTGAGCGGCTCGGTGTCCACAGCCAGCCCGCGACCGGGCACTTCGAGCCGCCACTCCACCGGAACGTCGCGACCGGCGACGCGGACGGACGCGAGCGGAACCATCCTCACCTCGCCGGCGGCGAGCGGCGTCGGCGCGCCGTCCGGCGAGATCCACGTTCCCACCACATAGGCCGCACCGTCCGCATCCCGCAATCCGTAAGCCATCAACCGCCCCCCGTCCGGGAGTTGCAGCGCGAACCAGTCCCATCCCTCCTGGTCTTCGGCAAGTGGCTGGCTCGACCATTCCCTGTCGAGCCAAGCCTGACCCGTGACAGCAATCGCGCGTCCGTCGATCACAATTTCACCCGTCACCTCGTAGAAGGGCTGGCTGTAGTAGTAGGACGCCTGCCCCACCTCCGACTTGACGCTGAAGCCATCCTCACCCTGAGGCACGAACGGCCGGTCGGTCCGGGCGCTCAGATCAAGGGCGAACCCGTCTCCGGCGGCCCGAACCTCGATCTCGGTGAGCAACCCGTCGGCGCTCGTCAATCTCCAGTCGTCGATCCATGCCTCGAACGGCGGGCCCGCAGCAACGCCGGCCTGTCCGACCCCGCCCCGCCCGAACCGCTCGGCGTAAAGGTGCGAGTCCGCCGTCGTGACCGCGGCGTGCCCCATCCAAAGGGTTCGGTTTTCCCAGCCGTCCGCGTCCGGCCCCGGCGCCGTCGCCTGCCGGAAGAGCGTCCACTGCGCGCCGTACTCGCCGCCCGCATCATCCTTGAGCGTCGCTGTCAGATACCACCATTCGATGCGATATCCGGGGTGCGCCGCGTGATCGCGGGGAAAGACGAGATCGGCCGGCGCGGTCACCGGCAGGTAATCGTCCGCTGTGGTCCCGAGACCGGCGTAGCCCTGACCGAACGCCGCGGATGGCAGGAGCAAGAGGAGCAGGATCCTAGCGTTCATTGCTGAAGCTCCGAAGCAACGCCAAGGGACTGGCGCGCCCGAGTTGCAACGCCGGCCAGAGCGCCGCCACGAAGGCGGTGGCGAGCGCCATTCCAAAGAGCGTCGCCCACTGACCGGGAAACAGGTGGATAGGCAGTCGCCAGCCGAAAGCCTGCACGTTGATGACCGCCGTCAGCACCCAGGCCACCGCCAGTCCCAACGGCAACGCCGCCAGCGCCGTCAGCGCCGCGAGCCCCACCGTCTTGGCGACCTCGAAGCCCGCGAGGCGCCGACGGGTCAGGCCGAGCGCCCAGAGCGGCGCAAGCTGAGCGATCCTCATGCTCGACAGCGTCAGCAGCGACGCGAGGAGCGCCACGCCTGCAACCAGGAGCGTCAGCGCGTTGAGCGCCAGCGTGACCGCGAATGTCCGCTCGAAGACCGAGCGGGAGAACGCCTTGAGCGCAGCTTGGCGGACGAATTGTTCCTCGCCGAGCCCGAAATCCCGCCGAAGCTCCTCGATCAGTCCGTCCACGCGCGCGGGGTCGATCCGGACGCCCATCTGGCGCCGCTCCGCCTCCGGCCAACGCGCATCGAACTGATCCAGCGCGACAAGGATCTGACCCTCGGGATTGCCGTAGTCCGAATAGACCGCCGCCACGCCCACGGACCACGGTCCACCCGGGGTCGCGATCTCGATCCGGTCGCCGGCCTCGATGTCGAAGCGCCGCGCAAGCTGTTCGGAGACGAGCGCCGCTTCACCGGCAGCCACGGCATCCCAGGCGTCTGGCGCCGCAGTCAGGAGCGGCCAGTTGTCGCGGTAGGTTTCGTCGTCCCGAAACCCGAAGATCTCCGTGGGCCAGTCCCGGAACCGGCTCTCCACACTCCAGATCGGCAGGACGACGCGCACGTCGTCCCGCGCCTCGAGCCAGTCGGCGAGTTCCGTCGCCTCGACCTCATCGGCGCCGGTCAGATAGAGTTCGGCCGCCAGTCGCTGATCGAGCCAGCCAAGAAAAGTCTGCCGAAAGCTGTCGACCATCGTTCCAACCCCGATGTTGACCGCAAGGGCGAGCATCAGCGCCATCAGGGCGAGAGACAGGCCCGAGACCTGCTGCCGCGCGTCGGCCCAGAGCCATTGCGCAACCGGGCCCGTCGCCCGGCGGGCGCCGAATTCGAGAACTGACGAGAGCACTGCCGGCAACGCCAGGGCCGCCACGAGCAAGACCGCCGCCATGAGCGCGAAGCCCGCTACAAGGCCATCCCCGGCCAGAACCGTGACCAGAGCGACACCCGACACCAAGGCCGCAGAAATCAGCTGTATGCGAACCCCGCGGCGCTGCGCCTCGAACCACGCCTGCGGCTGCCCCGCGGCGAGCACCGGCAGACGCCATGCCCTCCAGAGCGCGTTCGCCGATGCAGCCAGCGCGCCGAGCACGGCGACGCCAAGCCCGGCGAGCCACCACCACGGGCTGAGGCTCAGGCTTCCGGGCACGCGCGCGCCATAGAGGCCCCGAAGCGAGGCCGCCACGTCCGGCAGGAGCGCCGCCGCGATGGCGTATCCTCCAAGCACCCCGACGACGCCCCCCAGCAGCGCAAAGCCCATCAGTTCCAGCAACAGCGCCATCGTCAGCCTGCGCGCCGAAACTCCGCAGGCTCGAAGCGTGCGCAGCATTGGGCGGCGCTGCTCGAACGCGAGACCGATGGCGGAATAGACGATGAAGAGCCCCACGAAGAAGCTGAGAAAACCGAAGGCCGTCAGGTTGAGGTGGAAGCTGTCGGTCAGGCGATCGAGATCGCCGGCTGTCTGCGCCGGGCGAAGCTCCAGCCGCGCGTCGAGGGCGTCGGGCAGGGATGTGGGTCCGCCCGGTCCGACCAGCAGCCGCGACACCCGGCCCGCCGCGCCAAGAAGCCTTTCGGCCACGACGATGTCGACAACGAGAGTATTGGGCGGCAGTGACTCCACTATCTCGAGCGGCGGCAGGCGCGGGTCCTCGGGCGGGTCACCCGGACCGATCAGCCCAAGGTGCGGGGGCGTGAGGAAGCGCGCCAGCCTGTCGCCCGCCTCGCCGATCCGAGGCCCGATCGCCCCTTCTGGGAGGGTCACCGGCTCGACCCCGACCACGCGGATCGACGCGGCGCCAACGACGATTTCGCCCTCGAGCACCGGCGACACCGGCCAACCGGCGCGCCGCAAAGCCGCATAGTCCTGCAGGTCGAACCGCTGGCCGTCTCGCGCCACGATCGACGCGAGCGACCCTTCGCCGAGAACGGCCGCAGCCTGGGCGTAGCTGTCGCGCGCCTGTGCGTTGAGCGCCTGCACACCGCTCCACAAGGCCGTGGCCAGCGCCAGCCCGACGAGCATGGTCGCAAGCTCGACCGGATGCCGACGCCAGTGGCCCAGAAGCGCGCGGAGCGTCTGTCGCAACATCATTCGATCCGCCCGGCGCGGAGATGGGCTCGGGCGTCGAGCATGTCCGCCAGGCGCCGTGAATGGGTGACCATCAGAAGGCTCGAGCCCGCCTGCGTCACGAGTTCCAGCAGAAGCGCCATCACCGCGTCGCCCGCGGCCTCATCGAGGTTTCCGGTCGGCTCGTCGGCGAGGATCAGTTCGGGTCGCCCGGCCAGAGCCCGCCCGATCGCAACACGCTGCTGCTGGCCCCCGGAGAGTTGTTCGGGATAGCGCGCGAGCAATCCAGAGAGCCCCAGTCGGTCAATGAGTGTCGTCTGCCAGTCTTGGTCGAAGCGACCCGCAATCCGGGCCTGGAACGCCAGGTTCGCCGCAATGTCGAGGCTCGGGATAAGGTTGAACTGCTGGAAGACCAGCCCGATCCGACTGCGCCGAAGCGCCGAACGTCCGTCATCGTCCAGCCCGCCCACCTCGGTTTTTCCAAGACGGATGCAGCCCGACTCAACTGTGTCGAGCCCCGCGATCAGATGCAGAAGGGTGCTCTTGCCCGAACCCGACTCTCCGGTGAGCGCCAAGGTGCGCCCACGCGGCAACGCCAGCGACGCCCCGCGAAGCACACGCACCGGATGCGACGCGCCCGAGTAGGACTTGTGCACGTCTTCGACGCTCAACACTGCCGATCCTCCTCCGTCGCCGCGTAGGTAGCGCGGCGGAGCGAGCGGGACAGCGGGCGGCGTTCCTGGCTTCAGGCGAGCAGGCGCGCGATCTCGTCCTTGAGGGCCAGCCGCTGCTTGCGCATCTCGGTCATGTGGAAGTCGTCGGTGGGTTCAATGTCGGTTTCCGCCCGGTGCACCGCGAGATTGACCTCGTGGTACTCCTCCATGAGGCGACGGAAATGGGCGTTCGAGATTTTCATCTCGTGGATGCGGTCGATCTTGTCGGGGAATTCTTCGGCAAGGTCGTGCGGCGTATGCGTCATGCGTTCCTCCAGTTCGTCGCGACCGAGCCTAGCCGGCGAATGGAGCGTCACATTGACATGGGTCAACCGCCAGCGCCATCTTCCGACGCTTTTGCCTTGCCTCTCCGAAGGCAGTCCGACAGCATCGAATGCCAAGCAACTTCCAATAAATGATCGAACAATGCCGCCGCCGAAGCTCCCGAACGCCCACCGGCCGCTCCCGCGCGTCCTGGTCCTTCTGACCGGCGCGATCGCGCTCCTGGAACTCTTCTTGACGCTGTCGGACAAGGGAGCGTTGGGAGAGCCGACGTTGCGCCTGCGCGCCTTCTCGATCGGCGCCTTCTGGTCGCCGCTCCTGCGTGGTGGCGAGCCGATCTTCGCGACGCAACCTGCGACGATGTTCGTCAGCCACGCGCTGCTGCACGGCGGCATGCTGCACATGGTCATGAACATGACGATCCTGTTGGCCATGGGAAAGCTTGTCGCCGACAACTACGGAGCCCGGGCGATCCTGCCGGTCTTTCTCGCCGGCGCGGTCGCGGGTGGGGCCTTCTTCGGCCTGTTGAGCAACGAGCCCGTGCCGATGGTCGGAGCCTCTGGCGCCGTCTTCGCCTTTCTCGGCGTCTGGGTGGTCTGGGACTGGGCGCGGCATCGGCGGGCGGGCGCTCCGCCTGGACCGGTCTTGACCCGGGTTGCAGTTCTCGCCGGGCTCAACCTGGTGTTCTTCTTCGCACTCGGCGGGCTTCTCGCCTGGGAGGCGCATCTGGGCGGATTTCTGGCCGGGCTGGGCTGTGGGGCCTGGCTGGAACATCGGCGACGGACCGTGCCCGAATGAGCGCCCCCGCTAAACTGATAGCTGCGCCCTCCCTCATCGCGCCCAGGGCGGACTCGATCGAGCGAGAAACGCGCGCACCCCATCCATCGCCTCGGGTGAGTCCCACGCGTCCGCCAGCTGTTCGACGCTCGTGGCGATCGTCTCGGGGTCGATCCTCGGGCCCAGGGTCCGCGCGAGCTTCTTGGCCGCTGCTATTGCCCCTGGCGCCGCGGCAAGGTGGGCGTCAACCGTAGCCGCCAACGCGCGATCGAGATCGTCCAGACGTTCGATACGGGTGGCGAGGCCAATGTGCTGGGCCTCCTCCGCGTCGAAGACCCGACCCGACAGCATCAGAGCGCGCGCGGCGCCCTCGCCGATGCGGGCCACGACATACGGAGCGATCGTCGCGGGGATAAGCCCGAGTCGGGTTTCCGTCAGCGCAAACCTGGCGTCAAGGCACGCCACGACCACGTCGCAGACAGCCATGAGGCCGATCCCGCCCCCGTACGCCGGGCCATGCACCCGCGCCACCAGTGGTTTCGGGATCGTGTTGAGCGCGTGCAGCATGTCCGCGAGGCGTCGCGCCTCGGCAATCCTGGTGGCGCGGTCGCCGTCGAACTGGGTGCGCATCCAGTCGAGGTCGCCGCCAGCGCAGAAACTGCGTCCCGAAGCGGCAAGCACCACCACGCGCACGGCCGGATCGGACCCGAGCTGCCCCGAAACGACCGTAAGCGCTTCCAAGACCGCAGGCGAAAGGGCGTTGTGCTTGTCCGGGCGATTGAGCGTCACGGTCGCGACACCGCGCCCGTCGATTACCCAATCGATCGGCTGCAAGCTCATCTCCGCGCGCTCCGGGGCGCGCGGAGAGGTTTCAGGACGCGAATTTCTTCAGGACTGCGCAGACCCTGGGATCGCCGGCGAGTTGGTCGGACGTCCAGTGGCGCAGAGCGTCGCGGGAACTGAGCCGCTCGCCCGTCGCCTCGTGGACCACATCCGCCAGACAGGGGCCGCGCATGGGATCCATGCCTCGCGAGATGAGACGCTCGTTGATGCGGGCGTCGGTGGCTAGAACGGCGATGATCCGGTCCTGCATGTCGAGTCCTCCCGGTCGCTTCTTTTCGCTCTTGGTGGACCTTAGCGCAACTTTCGGTAGATTTGAAGCTCTCAACAACACCCGTTGCAAACAATTCACCGCAAACGTTCATTGTGCGTCGCGGCGAATTCGCTGCGCAAGCTCAACGGCGACCGCAAGCCTGTCCCGGTCGATCCCGGTCCTGAACCCGATGGTCTCCAGGCGCGCCGCCAGCGCCTCCGTTGCGACATTTCCCGCCGCTCCGGGCGCGAACGGACAGCCGCCGAGACCCGCGACGGAGCCGTCGAACACCCGCAAACCAAATCCGAGCGCCACCTCGACGCAGGCCAGTGCGCCGCCAGACGTGTCATGGAAGTGCCCCGCGAGACGGGCCGGGTTGATCTGCGCCGTCACGGCCTCCAGCATCGCCGCTACGGCTTCCGGCCGCGCCCGACCGAGCGTCTCCCCAAGCGACACCTCGTATGCGCCGAGATCAATCAATCGCGCCGCAACATCCGCCACCGCATCCGGCGCCACGGCTCCTTCATAGGGACAGTCGGTCACGCAGGAGACGTAGGCGCGCAGCGGCGCCCCGTCCGCCCGTGCCCGCGCCGCGACTGGCGCAAATCTCTCGAAACTCTCGGCAATCGAGCAGTTTATGTTGCGGCGGCTGAAGCTTTCCGAGGCCGACGCAAAGATGGCGACCTCGTCGGCGCGCGCCGCCCGTGCTGCCTCGTATCCGCGCAGATTCGGGGTCAGCGCGGCGTAGGACACGCCCGGCGCGCGCGAGATCCCGCCGAGCACCGCCGCGCCATCCGCCATCTGGGGCACCCGTTCGGGAGAGACGAAACTCGCAACCTCTATGCGCGCAGATCCGCAGGTCGAAAGGGCGTCGATCAGCGCGATCTTCGCCTCGGTCGGCACGAATCGCGGCTCGTTCTGAAGCCCGTCTCTGGGTCCGACCTCGACGATCGTCACGCGCTCCTTCTCAGCCATCTCCATGCGCCTCGCCGGATTGAAGCGTCAGCAGCACCGCGCCTTCCTCGACCTGCGCGCCCTCCTCCACGTCCACGCTCGCGATCCGGCCGTCCCGCGGAGCCCGGAGCACGTGCTCCATCTTCATCGCTTCGATCACCACCAGCGGCGCGCCGGCAGCGACGTCTTCTCCCATGATCGCACTCAACCTGAGGACGATACCCGGCATCGGCGCGGTCACGCTGTCTTCGCCCGCGCCCGCATCGGATCCGGCGCACGTCGGATCGGGCAACCGGAACTCGAACGCCTCCGCTCCGTCGAACACCGTCACGATCGCGCCGGCGCACTCAGCCCCAAAGCGTCTCCGCAGCCCGCCGACCCGCACGGACAGATCGCCCGCCGCGTCACGGCCCTCGACGCCGATCTCGACCCCGTCGATCTCGAAGCGACGCCCGCCGCGCGCGCTGAGAACCACATCATGTCGCTCTCCGCCGAACTCCAGAGCTATGGCGCGGCGCAGCGGCGCCCAGAGGGCGAAGCCCGTCATCGGATCCTCGTCGTCCGCCAGCCCGGCCGCAAGCAGCGCCGCGACCGCCTTGACCGCCCCGTCCGGCGCGTGCGGATCGGTCAGAAGCTTCAGGTCGCGCTCGATCAGGCCGGTATCGAGCCGCTCCGCGGCGAAGTCGGGATGCGCCACGAGCCGCGCGAGGAAGCCAAGGTTGGTTGCGCATCCTGAGATCCGCGTCCGCTCCAGCGCCCGTGCGAGCCGCCGTCGGGCGATCTCGCGTGTCGGGCCGTGGGCGACGATCTTGGCGATCATCGGATCGTAGTGGGTCGTGATCGCGTCGCCGGGCGCGGGGCCCGCGTCGACGCGCACGCCCTGCGGAAACCGCGCGCAACTCAGAAATCCCGTCGCCGGCAGAAATCCCCGCGCAGGGGTCTCCGCATAGACCCGCGCCTCCATCGCATGGCCGTCGATACGAAACGCTTCCTGCCGGAGCGGCAGCGGCTCGCCGGCAGCGATGCGGAGTTGCCACTCGACCAGATCCACTCCGGCGATGGCCTCCGTCACCGGATGCTCGACCTGCAGGCGGGTGTTCATCTCCATGAACCAGAAGCCGTCCGGATGCGGCGCCCGCGCGCCGTCGACGATGAACTCCACCGTTCCGGCGCCCACGTAGCCGACAGCCTGCGCCGCCCGCACCGCCGCCACACCCATCGCCGCCCTGGTCTCGGGCGTCATCCCGGGCGCCGGGGCCTCCTCTATCACTTTCTGGTGGCGACGCTGCATCGAACAATCCCGCTCGAAGAGATGCACCACATCGCCGAACCGATCGCCGAAAACCTGCACCTCGATATGCCGCGGGGCCGTCACGTAACGTTCGATCAGCACACGGCCGTCCCCGAAGGCGCGCGCGGCCTCGCGCCGCGCCGCGCCGAGAGCCTCGGCGAAGTCGCGCGGATGATCGACCCGGCGCATGCCCTTGCCGCCGCCGCCCGCGACTGCCTTAATCAGCACCGGATAGCCGATCAGCGCCGCCTGGTCGGCGAGATGGGCGTCGTCCTGGGTCTCGCCATGATAGCCTGGCACTACAGGGACGCCCGCCTCGGCCATCAGCGCCTTGGCCGCGTCCTTCAGGCCCATCGCCCGGATCGCCGACGCTGGCGGACCGACGAAGACCAGTCCGGCCGCCTCGACCGCCTCGGCGAAGGCCGGATTCTCAGACAGGAAGCCGTAGCCCGGATGGATCGCCTGCGCGCCGGTGGCAAGCGCCGCCTCGATGACCCGCGCGCCGCGCAGGTAGCTTTCCGTGGCGGGCGCGGGTCCGAGCCGCACGGCGGCGTCGGCCTCCATGACATGCGCCGATACTGCATCGGCGTCCGAATAGACCGCCACGACGCCCACACCCATCGACCGCGCGGTTCGCGCGATCCGGCGGGCGATCTCGCCGCGATTCGCGATCAGGATCCGGTCGAACACGGCGCACCCTCCCTCACGCCCCGCACCAGCCGGCGCGGGCGCCGCCGTCGTAGGGCCGTCCGTGCCCGCTCTCGACCATGATGTCCGCAAGCCGCCGACCGTCAACCCGGATCTCGGCCAGGCGCCGGCCATAACGGTCGACGCCGCCGGGGATCACCTCCAGCGTCTCCGCCCGCGCGAGCGTCCAGCGGAGTTTCGTCTGCGCGGCGAGCGCCTGCGCCGCCTCGGTCGCGCATCCCGGCGAGAAGAGCTCCGGCGCGTCGAAACCGGTGACCCTCACCCGGGTCAGTTCCCGGCCAGGGCAGAGCAGGTCGACGGTGTCGCCGTCGACCACATGAACCACCCGGCAGCCCTCGACCGTGCGCCGCAGACCAAGGAACGCGTCGCTGACCGGCGGCAGCAGGATCAACACGCCCAACAGTGCCGCCGTGCGCCGCAGCCAGCGACGAGGCCAGCCGTCCCGGCGCCGAGGCCTGGCGCGGATCCGCCGTCGCGGCCGCGGCATTCGGCGCGGAGCTGGTCTTGGGGTCGCGGGGCGGTTCCACGGCCCCCTCACATCCGAAAGACGCCGAACCGCGTCTCGCCAACGGGCGCATTCAGCGTCGCCGAGAGCGACAGCGCCAGGACGTCGCGGGTCTTGCGCGGATCGATCACTCCGTCGTCCCAGAGCCGAGCCGAGGCGTAGAGCGGATGCGACTGGCGCGCGAATGCCTCAAGCGTCGGCTGCTTGAAGGCGGTCTCGTCCGCGGCGCTCCAGCTTCCACCCTGCCGCTCGATCCCGTCGCGCCGCACCCCGGCGAGCACGCTGGCGGCCTGTTCGCCGCCCATGACCGCGATGCGGCTGTTCGGCCAGGTCCAGAGGAACCGCGGCTGATAGGCGCGCCCGGCCATGCCGTAGTTGCCGGCCCCGTAGGACCCGCCGATGATCAGGGTGATCTTTGGACACGCCGTGGTGGCCACGGCCGTGACGAGCTTGGCTCCGTGGCGAGCGATGCCCTCGGCCTCATAGCGCCGCCCGACCATGAAGCCGGTGATGTTCTGCAGGAAGACCAGCGGAATGCGGCGTTGCGATGCAAGCTCGACGAAGTGCGCGCCCTTGACCGCGCTCTCCGAGAGGAGCACGCCGTTGTTGGCGATCACGCCGACGGGCATGCCTGCGACATGCGCGAACCCGCAGACGAGGGTCGCCCCGAAACGCGCCTTGAACTCGTCGAAGCGCGAGCCGTCGACGACGCGCGCGATCACTTCCCGGATGTCATAGGTGACGCGCGGATCGGCCGGCACGATCCCCAGCAGCTCATCGGGATCGAGCGCCGGGGGTTCCGGAGAAGCCCGCACGACGGTCTCGGGAAGTCGGCGGTTCAACGACGCCACAGCCTGCCGGGCCAGCACCAGCGCATGCGCGTCACTCTCTGCAAGCGCATCCGCGACGCCGGAGAGGCGCGTGTGAACGTCGCCGCCTCCCAGCTCCTCCGCCGTCACCACCTCGCCGGTCGCGGCCTTCACCAGGGGCGGACCGGCCAGAAAGATCGTGCCCTGCCCCTGCACGATGATGCTGACGTCCGACATCGCCGGGACGTACGCGCCGCCTGCGGTGCATGACCCCATCACCACTGCGATCTGTGCGACGCCTTCGGCGCTCATCCGCGCCTGGTTGAAGAAGATCCGTCCGAAGTGGTCGCGGTCGGGGAAGACTTCGTCCTGATTGGGCAGGTTCGCGCCACCCGAGTCCACCAGGTAGACGCAGGGCAATCGACACTCCGCCGCGATCTCCTGCGCGCGCAGGTGCTTCTTCACGGTCATCGGAAAATAGGTGCCGCCCTTCACCGTGGCGTCGTTGGCGACCACCATCACGTCCTGGCCTGCGACGCGGCCGATCCCCGCGATGACCCCTGCGCAGGGCGCGGCCCCGTCGTATAGCCCATGCGCCGCCAGCGCGCCGACCTCGAGAAACGGAGACCCGGGATCGAGGAGATGCGCGACACGCTCCCGCGGCGCCATCTTGCCCCGCGCCGCGTGGCGCTCCTGCGCCGCCGGACCGCCGCCCGCCGCCGCCGCCTCGGCCGCCGCCTCGATCTCGGCGAGCGCTGCAAGATGCGCGATGCGGTTGGCGCGATATTCCTCGCCGTCGGTCCGGATCGCCCCGCCGATCCTCACGCCGGCCCCGTCGAAGGCTGCAGCGCCATCCGCCCTCGATCCCTTCTCACGGAGCCTCCAGGAGCGACCGCTTCGAGCGCAGGCTGATCGCGCGCTCCGCGGTGCGCTCCAGCCCGCACCAGGCCCCGACGACCGCGCCAATGGCGCGATCAGGGGGCGCCGCGCTTTCTTGGGCGCAATCAGCGTCTCGGAATGTCAGCCACGCGCCTTGGGCGATCCGCAGCAGCTCGTCGTGAGCTTGGCCCCCTTGCCCGGCCTGCTCCTCGAGCGCCACCTGGTCCCGCGCGAGGACGATCAGCTCGGCGAAGACCTCGTCGGTGAGACAATCCCAGGCCGCGGTCTCGGCAACGAGACAGTCGCGCAAGCCGTCGCTCGCCCCGAAGTCCTCTTCGGCGCAGACCCGCGCATAGATCCCCATGCAGTCGCGCGCCTCAGCGGCCCCGGCGGCCGCAGAGAGGCACGCCGTGACCAAATCCAGCGCCGCCTCCGGATCCTGCGCGAGCGCCCCCTGCCCGGCGACCACCGCCGCGGCGACAAGCCAAACCCCGCGCCTGGGAGGCTCCGGCGCACGCCGCTGCGCCCCGAGCCCGATCACGCCGTCGCCCGCATCAACTCGCGCCCGATGAGCATGCGACGGATCTCCGAGGTGCCTGCGCCGATTTCCATGAGCTTGGCGTCGCGGAAGATGCGCGCCACCGGGCTGTCGCTGAGATAACCGGCCCCACCCATCGCCTGCACCGCCTGCACCGCCTGCTGCATCGCCTGCTCGGAGGCGTAGAGGACGCAGGCCGCCGCATCCTGCCGGGTTACCTCGCCGCGATCGCACGCGCGCGCCACCGCGTAGACATAGGCCCGCGCCGAGTTCATCGCCGTGTACATGTCCGCGATCTTGCCCTGCATCAGCTGAAAATTCCCGATGCTTTCGCCGAACTGCCGACGTTCGTGCATGTAGGGCATCAGGTGGTCGAGGCAGGCGTGCATGAGCCCCACGCCGATCCCAGACAGGACGACGCGCTCGTAGTCGAGGCCCGACATCAGGACCTGCGCGCCCCGACCCTCGCCGCCGAGCACGTTTTCGAACGGCACCTCGACATCGGCGAAGATCAGCTCGCCGGTGTTGGATCCGCGCATCCCGAGCTTGTCGAAGTGGGGGCTCGTGGAGAAGCCCGCCATGGTCTTTTCCACGAGAAACGCGGTGATCCCCTTCGAGCCGGCCTGCGGGTCGGACTTGGCGTAGACGACCAGCAGGTCGGCATCCGGGCCGTTGGTGATCCAGTACTTGGAGCCGTTGAGAACGAAGCGGTCGTTGCGTTTCTCGGCGCGCAGCTTCATCGCGACCACATCGGACCCGGCGCCCGCCTCGGACATCGCCAGCGCGCCGACATGCGCCCCAGAGATCAGGTCCGGCAAGAAGCGCGCCTTCTGGGCGTCGGTGCCGTTCAACACGATCTGATTGACGCAGAGATTCGAGTGCGCGCCATACGACAGCGCCACGCTGCCGCTCGCCCGCGCGATCTCCTCGACCGCCACGCAATGTGCCAGATAACTCATCGCGGCGCCGCCATAAGCCTCGGGCGCGGTCACGCCGAGGATCCCGAGCGCGCCCATCTCGCGCCACAGCTCGGACGGAAACCCGCTCTCCCGGTCGATGCGCCCGGCGATCGGGGCGACGCGCTTCTGCGCCCAGGACCGGACAAGCTCGCGCAGCGCGTCCACGTCCTCGCCGAGACCGAAATCGAGGCTCTCTGTGAACATCCACGCCTCTCCAGACATTTCCAAGACGTGTTTGCAAGGGCCTCAAAATCGGGG
>CAVOZD010000001.1:0-232383 GCA_963700835.1 uncultured Alphaproteobacteria bacterium | reverse complement strand
CGTTCACCGCGTTCGACGCGGTCCAGATCGCAAAGAGCGCCGAGAGCGTCAGCACCTCGCTGCTCTGGTTGTCCAGAACGTCGGCCACCACCGGCTTGAGCGTGAGCGCGACATGCTCCGGCACGATCTGGAACAGCGCCTCGATCACCTGGTCGGACTTGTCCTCGCCGATCAGGATGCCGGTCAGCGTCGTCGCGAAGATCAGGAACGGAAAGATCGACAGAAGGCCGGTGAAGGCGATGTAGCCGCCATCGCCGCGCCGTCGTTCTGGTTGAAGCGCCAGATCGCGCCGTAGAAGCCCAGCCCGCCGGAGCCGCTTCACGGGAAGAGCGGCGCGGCCATCAGGCCGGTCGTCTCGTCGAGGCCCCAGCATGAGGTTGGCGTTCTGCAGCGCCTGGCCCGACGACCCCTTGCAGAGGTTGTCGAGCGCGCAGAACACCATGGTCCGCCCCGGTCTGCGGTCGCCGATCACGCCCAGATGCGCGAAGTTCGAGCCGCGCACGTGCCGCGTCGCCGGCGCCTCGCCAAGCGGAAGCACCACCAGGAATGGCTCGGCGGCGTAGGCCTCGGCGAGGGTGGCGTGCACGTCCTCGGCCGCGCCCTTCACGTAGACGGTGGCGAGGATGCCGCGGTTCTGCGGCAAGAGATGCGGCGCGAAGGTGACCGCGACCTCCCGCCCGGCGATCCGGCTGAACTCCTGGTCGAACTCGGCCAGATGCCGGTGGCGCGCGACGTTGTAGCTGTGAAACCCCTCCGAAACCTCGGCGTGAAGCATGCCCTCCTTGGGAGAGCGCCCGGCGCCGGAGACCCCGGTGGCGAGGTTGATGACGATGTCGTCGGGATCGATCACGCCGGCGCGCAGCAGCGGCGCCACCGCGTAGATGCCCGTGGCCGCGTTGCAGCCGGTGCCCGCCACCAGCCGCGCCGCGCGGATCTCGTCTCGGTAGAACTCGGTCAGCCCGTAGACCGCCTCGGCCTGCAGGTCGAAGCGCCCGTGCGGCCGGCCGTACCAGCGCTCGTAGACCGCCGGGTCGCGCAGCCGGAAGTCGGCGGAAAGATCGACGACGCGCAGGTCGCGGGGCAGTGCGGAGATCACCTCCTGGCTGGTCGCGTGCGGCAGCGCGCAGAAAACGAGGTCGAGCCCGGAGAAGTCCGTCTCGTCGATCCGGCTCAGCGTCGGCAGCGCCAGGTGGCGCAGGTGCGGGAACACCGCGCCCATGCTCTTCTCCGGCCCTGCGGTCGGCGGTCAGCGCGCGGATGCGCAGGCCCGGATGCCCCGGCGATCAGCCGCACCAGCTCGGCTCCCGTGTAGCCGCTCGCCCCGAGTATCGCGATGTCGTGGGTCTCGCTCATGCGGCGCCGCTCCCCCTGGATCGCGGGCCGTCTATCGCATTCCGGGCGCAGGCGTTCAATCACGCCGCGTCGAACGGCAGGGCGTGGCCGGTGAAGACCTCCGCGTGCCGGCCGACCCGGGCGGGGTCGCCGGTCGTCAGGTAGCGCACCGCGCCTGACCCGCCGCGGAAGCGCGGATGGCGACGGAGATAGTCGGCAAGGCTGTCGGCGACCAGAGCCGCCTGTGTCACCACCTCCCACGCCCGCCGGCAGCGCCGCGCGGAAGGCGTCCTCGACCAGCGGATAGTGCGTGCACCCCAGCACGGCCGCCTGCGGTTCGGGCAGCCGCGCGAGCAGCGCGGCCACGTGCTTCGCGGCGATCCCGCGCGCGCCGTCGAGATCGCCCGCCTCGATGGCCTCGACCAGCCCGACGCAGGCCTGCGCCTCGACCGTGACGTCGCGGGCGCGGAAGCGCAGCTCGCGCGGGAACGCCCCGCTCGCCACGGTGGCCGGCGTCGCGAAGAGCGCCACGTCGCGCAGCCCGGTGTGGGTCGGCGGCGCGTTGTCGCCCCAGTCCCGCCGGGTCAGGTGCTCGATCACCGGCACGAAGACCCCAAGCACGCGATGTGCGCGCGCATCGAGCAAGTCGACCTGCAGGTTATGCAGCGCTACGGCGGAGGCGGTGTTGCATGCGAGGATCACCAGCTGGCAGTCAGCGTCGAAGAGCCGCTGCACGTTCTGGATCGTCAGCTCGTAGACCTGCCGCGCCGGCCGCGAGCCGTAGGGCGCGTTGGCGCTGTCGCCGAGGTAGACGAAGTCCTGCTCGGGGAGGGCGCGCCGCAGTCTGTCGAGGATCGTCAGGCCGCCGAGGCCGCTGTCAAAGACGCCGATTGGCATGATGCGCGTCGCGGCCCTCCTCGAAGTCGAATCCGTAGCCCGGATCGGGGAGGGGATCGGGCGACAGACGATAGGTCTCGGCGCGCAGATAGTCCATCATCGCCCGGGCGTCCCCCGAGCGGGCGGCGAGCTCGGCCCGAGGCAGCGGCTTGCCCACCGCCACGCGCACCGGACCGCCGACGCGGGCTCGGAACTCGCGGATCACGCGCCAGCCGCAGCGTGTTGTGCAGGTGGCTCGCGACCTGGAAGAGCCGCTGTCGCGGCCCTCGAAGAAACCGGCGCCACCTGCGCCCCGGACTTCTCGATCAGCCGCGCGGTGAAGCGCCGCCAGGCCGGGTCGACGGCCGGCCGAAGGGCGTCGGTGCGGTCGAGACGGTGCCGCCGGGAAACACGCCGATGCAGCCGCCACCGCTCAGATAGCTGAGCGCCGCGGCGCGGGTCTCGAGGTTGAGCCGCACCGCCTCGCGGGTCTCGTCGAAGCTGATCGGCAGGATCACCCGGTCGAGCTCCCCGGCCTTGCGGAACACCCGGTGCGCGAGGATGCGGAAATCGCCGCGCCGGCGCGCCAGCATGTTGCCCAGCATCAGCCCGTCGAGGATGCCGTAGGGATGGTTGGCTACCACGACCAGCGGGCCGGCGGCGGGGATGTCGTCTAGCCCGCCCGCCACGATGTCGAGAGTGACGCCGTAGCGTTCGGCGATCACCTCCCAGAAGTCCCGCCCGCCGGCGATGTCGCGTGCGTAGTCGCCGGCGCGATGGATCAGCCGCAGCCGTCCGGTGAGATTCTCCACCGAGCGGATGACCGCGCGACCGGCGCGGCTGCTGGCGGAACTGGCGTAGCTGATCTCGCGGGTCGCGGTGCGCGAAACGATCATGGGGGTCCGTGCGGCTGGCCCTGGCGTTCGCCGACACGCGAACCGGCGCGAACGTTACGCATTTCCCGTGACGGTTCTGCAACACCGGCGCGCGCAGTCCGGCGGTGGCAGCTCCTACGGGAATCGAACCCGTCTTTCCAGATTGAGAATCTGGCGTCCTAACCGATAGACGAAGGAGCCCTGTCCGCGCCGTCCCCGCATGCTAGCACGCTTCGGTGGTACACCCTACGGGAGTCGAACCCGTCTTTTCAGATTGAAAATCTGACGTCCTAACCGATAGACGAAGGGTGCACGCACGGGCGGCTATCTATCGTCGCGGCCCCCGTGGATCAAGGCGCAATTTGGCCGCCGGGCTCAGTCCGCCGGCGCTGCGTCCTCGACATGCAGCTTCGCGCGGGACCGCCCGCCCCACTCGTCACGCTCCAGCCGCCCCGCCACATGCACCGGCGCGCCGCCGAGGGCCGCAAGGCCTGGGCCCAGCGGTCCCGCGAAGGCCCGGAACGCGATCGCCTCGACGCGGCCGCCGGCCGCGTCGCCGAGCGTGATCGCCAGATGCGCCTCGCCGACCCGTCGCGCCCGCTCGACCCGCGCCCGGGCCAGCGCCAGCCGCGGGGCGGGCGCCCCGGCCCCGAACGGCCCGGCTGCGGCGATGCGCTCGGCCATCTCGAGCGTCGCGGCCGCCGGCGCGATCACCCCGTCGATGCGCAGCCCCGTCTCCGGCGCGACGCCGCCCTGCGCGGCGATCAGCGCACCGAGCCGCGCCATCGCCGGCCCGACCTGGTCGCGCGCCAGGCTGAGCCCCGCGGCCATCGCATGCCCGCCGCCCTTCTCGATCAGCCCCTCGCGCGCCAGCCGCGCCACCGCCGCGCCGAGATCGACCGACGGGACCGAGCGCCCCGAGGCCTTGCCGGCGTCCCCGTCGAGCCCGATCACCACCGCCGGGCGGCCGAAGGCCTCCTTGAGGCGGGCCGCGACGATGCCGACGACCCCCGGATGCCAGCCCTCGCCGGCGGCCCAGACCAGCGGCGCGCCGTCGTCGCGCGCCTCCGCCTGCGCCATCGCCGAGGACAGCACGCCCGCCTCGATCTCGCGGCGCTCGGCGTTGAGCCGCTGCAGGCGTTCGGCCAGCGCCGCCGCCTCGTGCGGATCGTCGGTCGCGAGCAGCCGGGCGCCGAGGTCCGCCGCGCCGATGCGCCCTCCGGCGTTGATCCGCGGGCCGAACACGAAGCCGAGCGTGTAGGGGCTCGGGCCGCCCCGCGCGCCCGCCGCCGTCGCCAGCGCCGCGAGACCCGCGCGGCGGCCTGCGCCCATCACAGTAAGCCCCTGCCGCACGAAGGCGCGGTTCAACCCGACCAGCGGCGCCACGTCCGCAACCGTGGCCAGCGCCACCAGGTCGAGCAGCGCCATCAGGTCGGGCGTCGCGTCCCCCCGGGCCCGGCGCTGCCGGTTCACTGCAACCAGGAACAGGAAGACCACGCCCGCCGCGCAGAGATAGGCGAATTCCCCGCTCTCGTCCTGGCGGTTGGGATTGACGACCGCCACCGCCGGCGGCAGCGTCTCGGCCGCCTGATGGTGGTCGAGAACGATGACGTCGCAGCCCGCCGCCGCGATCGGCTCGAAGCTCAGCGTGCCGCAGTCGACGCAGACGATCAGGTCGTGGGCCTCCCCGAGGGCGCGCATCGCCGGAACGTTGGGCCCGTAGCCCTCGTCGATCCGGTCGGGGGCGTAGAGCGTCGCCGAGCGTCCGGTCTCGCGCAGCCACGTCAGCAGCAGCGCCGCGCTGGCGCCCCCGTCTACGTCGTAGTCGGAGAAGACCGCGATGCGCTCCCCGGCCGCGAGCGCCCGGCCGAATCGCGCGACCGCCGCGTCCATGTCGCGCAGGCGCGAGGGATCGGGCATCAGGTCGCGCAGGGCCGGGGCCAGATGCGCCGCCGCGTCGCAGGGCGCGACCCCGCGCCGGGCCAGCACGCCGGCCACCACCTCGGGCACGCCGGCGGTCTGCGCGATGGCGCGGGCGAGCCGCTCCTCCGCCGGGTCCGGCCCGACCCAGCGCCGGCCGTTCAGCGACCGCGCCACCCCGAGATAGGCTTGCCCGTCCTCCATGCGCCGCTGATGCCCTGATTTCGCCGCCGGCGCCAGTGTCGCCGACATGTAGAATTCTCACGAATTGACATACGTCAATGCATTCAGCCTGATCTCCCGCTATACGCAAATCGCGCAGTTCTTGGGAGGGAATGGGAAGATGTCTACGCGAAGCATGATCGCCGGACTGGCGCTGCTACTGTCCGCCGGAGCCGTCTGGGCCCAGGAGGACGGCGAGTTTGCGGCAGGGCGCGAGGAATACCTTGCCGCATGCGCCGCCTGTCACGGCGAAAACGCCGACGGAAACGGGCCGATCGCGACCATGTTCCGCGATCCGGTGCCCGGGCTCACCGGCATCGCCGCGGACAACGGCGGCGTCTTTCCTGTGGTCGACATCGTGATGATCGTCGACGGGCGGACCGGGGTCCGCGCCCATGGCGACCCGATGCCGGTCTTCGGTCGTCGCTATCAGACCGAGCTTGCCGGCGAGATCGGCGCGCGCGGCGGCGAGGAGGCGGTCCGGGGACAGGTTCTGGAACTGGTATACTACCTGCAGTCGATCCAGGAATAATCCGGCTTGGAAGCGCCGGCTACGCCCGCGGTCGTCGGCGCACGGTCGGAATCTCGTCGGCGCGCCGGTCTCCCGGCAGGGGCGGCGGGGCGGCGGCGGGCTCGTCCGGCGCGGGCGGCTGCGGCGTCGCCACGTCGTCGTTCCAGTCGTGGTTGCGGCCCGGCGCCCGGGCCGGCGCATCGACGCCCGCGACGAGCTGCCTGAGCCGCCGCGCGCCCAGGTAGAGGCCCAGTCCCGCCACGGCGAGCCAGGCCAGCATCATCAGCGACGCGCCGAACTCGCCGCCCAGCGCCGCCGAGGCCAGCCCGTAGATCACCACCAGCATCCCGCCCATCCACACGATGAGCCAGACCGCCATGAAGGCGATGGCGACCCTCTGGTTGCGCGGGCGGGCCAGGGTCGGGCCTACTGGTTGCGCTGGCGATAGAGCATGCGCCGCACCGATCCGGTCTTTGAGCGCATCAGCACCGTCTCGGTCTCCAGGTAGTCCCCGTCGCGCCGGGCGCCGCGGACCACCGAGCCGTCGGTGACGCCGGTCGCGGCGAAGATCACGTGCTGGGTGACCATGTCGTCGCGGGTGTAGACCCGGTCGAGATCCTCGATCCCGTGCTTGCGCGCCCGGGCCTTCTCGTCCTCGTTGCGGAAGATCAGCCGGCCCATCATCTGCCCGCCCATGCACTTGAGGGCCGCCGCCGCCAGCACGCCCTCCGGCGCGCCGCCCGAGCCCATGTACATGTCGATGCCGGTCTTGGCGGCCTCGGCGCAGTGGATCACGCCCGCCACGTCGCCATCGGTGATCAGCCGGATGCGCGCGCCGGTGCCGCGGACCTCGGCGATCAGCGCCTCGTGGCGCGGGCGCTCGAGCACGCAGATCATGATGTCGGCCGGCCGGCAGCCGCGCGCCCGGGCCAGCGCCTCGATGCGCTCGGTCGGGCTCATCTCGAGACTGACGACGCCCTCGGGATATCCGGGGCCGATGGCGAGCTTGTCCATGTAGACGTCGGGCGCGTTCAGCATCGAGCCGCGCGGGCCCATGGCGATCACCGCCAGCGCGTTGGGCATGTCCTTGGCGGTGAGCGTCGTGCCCTCCAGCGGGTCGAGCGCGATGTCGACCGCCGGCCCATGGCCGCTGCCAACCTCCTCGCCGATGTAGAGCATCGGCGCCTCGTCGCGCTCGCCCTCGCCGATGACCACCACGCCCTGGATGTCGAGCTGGTTGAGCTGCCGGCGCATGGCGTCCACCGCCGCCTGGTCGGCCGCCTTCTCGTCGCCCTGGCCGATCAGCCGGGCCGCGGCGATCGCCGCGGCTTCTGACACCCGGCCGAGGCCGAGCGACAGCATGCGGTCTGCGAAGATCGTCTCGTCCTGCATTTCACGCGGCCTTTTCCCGGAGTTCCGCTGCGCTTCTATGCGATCGCGCCGCTGCGGGGCAAGCGCGCGTCTCAGACGTCCTCGATGCGGATCGCCACCGGCGCCGCGCGGCACGCGTCCAGAGCGGCGATCTCCGCGAGCGCGCCGTCGAGCCGCGCGCGCTCGGTGCGGTGCGTCACGATCAGCACCGGCGCCTCGGCGGCCGCGTGTTCGTACTGGCGCATCCGGTTGATCGAGACCCCGCTCGCGCCGAGCGCCGCGGCCACCTGCGCGAGCACGCCTGGCGAATCGTCGAGCGCGAAGCGCAGGTAATAGGCCGCCGCGCTCTCGTCCCGGGCCCGCGGGGCCGTCTCGAGATCCCGCGCCGGCGCGCCGAAGGCCGGGCCCGCGTGCCCGCGCGCCACGTCGATCACGTCGCCGAGGATCGCCGAGGCGGTCGGGCCGGCGCCGGCGCCGGGCCCGCTCATCACGATCCGGCCGACGAAGTCGCCCTCCACGACCACCATGTTGGTCACGCCCTCGAGCTGGCCGAGCGGCGATTCCGCCGGCACCAGGCAGGGCTGCATCCGGGTCTCGATCCCGTCGCCCGACCGCCGCGCCACCCCCAGGAGCTTGATGCGGTAGCCCATGTCGGCGGCGTGCTCGATGTCGGCGAGGCTCACCCGCTCGATGCCCTCCAGCGCGATCGCGTCGTAGTCCACGCGCGTCCCGAACGCCGCCGCGGCGAGCAGCGCCAGCTTCTGCGCCGCGTCCGCCCCGCCCACGTCGAAGCTCGGGTCGGCCTCGGCGTAGCCGAGCTTCTGGGCCTCGGCGAGCGCGTCGGCGTAGGCCGCGCCGGTCGCCTCCATCCGGGTCAGGATGTAGTTGCAGGTGCCGTTCATCACCCCCAGCACACGCTCGATCCGGTTGCCCGCCAGCCCCTCGGTCAGCGCCTTGACGATCGGCACCCCGCCCGCGACCGCCGCCTCGTAGCGCAGCGCCGCCCCGTGCGCCTCCGCCGTCTCGGCCAGAAGCTGGCCGTGCCGGGCCAGCATCGCCTTGTTGGCGGTCACCACGTGCCGACCGGCGGTCAGCGCGGTCAGCGCGCAGGCCTTGGCCGGCCCGTCCTCGCCGCCGATGACCTCCACGATCAGGTCCACGTCCGCCCGCCGCGCCAGCGCCACCGGGTCGTCCTCCCATTCGTAGGGCGACAGGTCGACGCCGCGGTCGCGCGACCGCGAGCGCGCCGAGATCGCCGCGATCTCGATCGGCCGCCCGGCCCGCGCGGCGATCATGCCCGGATGGGCCTCGATCATGCGCACGACCCCGGCCCCGACGGTGCCGAGCCCGGCGATGGCGATGCGCAGCGGGTCGGGCATGTCGGGCCTCCGGGGGCGGGTGCGGCGGCTCAGGCCGCGGCTTCGTCGGAACGGTGCTTGGCGACCAGCGCCTCGGCGTTGGCCATCACCCGCCGCACGCCGCGCGCCGCCTGGCGGATGCGGTGCTCGTTCTCCACGAGGCCGAGGCGCACGTAGCCCTCGCCGTATTCGCCAAAGCCGATGCCCGGCGCCACGGCGACCTCTGCCTCCGCCAGCAGGATCTTGGAGAAGGCCATCGAGCCGATCGCCTGGAAGGGCTCGGGCAGGGGCGCCCATGCGAACATCGTCGCGGGCGGCGGCGGGATGCGCCAGCCGGCGCGGCCCATGGCGTCGATCAGCACGTCCCGGCGCGACCGGTAGACGTCGCGGATGGCGGCGACGCAGTCGTCGGGGCCGTTGAGCGCGGCGGCGGCCGCGACCTGCACCGGGGTGAAGGCGCCGTAGTCGAGGTAGGACTTGATCCGCGTCAGCGCCTCGATGAGCCGGCGGTTGCCGACCGCGAATCCCATGCGCCAGCCGGGCATGGCGTAGGTCTTCGACAGCGAGGTGAACTCCACCGCCACGTCCTTCGCTCCCTCGACCTGCAGGATCGACGGCGGCGGCGCGCCGTCGAAATAGATCTCCGCGTAGGCGAGATCGGAGAGCACCCAGAGGTGATGCTTCTTCGCGAAGGCGATGAGATCACGATAGAAATCGAGATCGCAGACCTGCGCGGTCGGGTTGGACGGGAACGAGACCACCAGCGCCACCGGCGTCGGCACCGAATGCGCCACCGCGCGGGACAGCGCGCGCAGGTACTCCTCGGGGTCGAAGCGCCCGTCATGCAGGGCGGGAACGTGGCGCAGGGTGCCGCCGGCGATCATGAAGCCGTAGGGGTGGATCGGATAGGACGGGTTGGGCACCAGCATCACGTCGCCCGGCGCGGTGATCGCCATGGCGAGGTTGGCGAGGCCCTCCTTGGAGCCGAGCGTGGCGATCACCTCGGTCTCGGGGTCGAGCTCCACCCCGAACCGCCGCCGGTAGTAGCCCGCCTGCGCCCGGCGCAGGCCGGGGATGCCCTTGGACGCCGAATAGCGGTGCGTCCGGCTCTTGCGCACGGTCTCCACGAGCTTTTCGACGATGTGCGCGGGCGTGTCCATGTCCGGATTGCCCATGCCGAAATCGATGATGTCCATGCCCTCGGCGCGGTACTTCGCCTTGAGCCGGTTGACCTCCGCGAAGACGTAGGGCGGCAGGCGCTTGATGCGGTAGAACTCTTCGGGCATGGGCGAGAACCGGGGCCGACGGGGCGAATGGCGCGCTTGGTATACCCCGCCGGTGGGGAGGGCAAGCGGCGGCCCGCCGACCTCGCCGACGCACCCCGCTCCCGTCCCTCCCGCCACTCCCCCCGTTTCCCAACCCGCGCCGCCGCCCTATCCTCGCGCCATGTCCGTCATCCTTCCCCACGCGGCCGAGGACGCCGACGTGATCGTGGTCCCCGGCGCGAAGGTGCGCGCCGACGGAAGCCCGAGCCCGGCGCTCGCCCGCCGCATCGCCGCGGCCGCCGCGGCGCAGCGCGCGACCGGGCTGCCGGTGATCGTGTCGGGCGCGGCGGCGGGGCCGGGCCCGAGCGAGGCCGCGGCGATGCGCGACGGGCTGGTGGCGCGCGGCGTGCCGGCCGCGGCGATCACCCTCGACGAGGCGGCGCGCTCGACCTTCGAGAACGCGCTCAACGCCGGGCGGATCATGCGCGCCCGGGGCTGGCGGCGGGCGCTGGTGGTCAGCGAGCCCTACCACGCGCCGCGCGCGGTGCTGACGCTGCGACTGCTCGGCGTCGCCGCGACGGCGGCCCCGACCGATCCCGACGGCGCGCGGCTCGGCCCCCTCACCGCGTTCCTGCGGCTGCGCGAGGGGCTGGCGATGCCGGCGGGGCTGGCCCGGGCGCTCGCCTGGCGGTTTCGCCACGGCCCGCTGCGCCCGCCCTGACCGCGCCGCGCTACTGCGCGCCGGCTTCGAGCCGGTCGCGCGCCGCGTCGTCGATTACCGGCGCGTCGAGCGCGGCGGCGCGGGCGCGCAGTAGCGCGGCGCGGGCGGCGAGCGCCGCGCTCTCGTCCTCGAGGCGCGCGACGTCGCGCAATCCCTTCGCGCGGCTCTCGAAGAAGCGGTCCGTGGCGACCAGCTGGGGCGGCGGCGCGTCGTCGGGTCCCGCCGCGGTCCGGGCGGCCTCCGGAGCATCGCAGCCCGCGAGCGCGCCAAGGCCCGCCACGAGGGCGAGGGCCAGCACGGCGGCGCGCGGGGCGGCGGGGAGGCGCATGGACGGTCGCTCCGTCGATTTCGCTGGTGGCAAAGCCGCCTGCGCCCGGTAATATCGGGGTCGCGGCGAGGCGACAAGCGCGGCGGACGACGGGAGGCGACGCGGGCGATGGCGGCGGACAACAAGACTGAAGGCGGGACCGAAGGCGAGACCCTGGCCGAACAGGGGCACCATCTGGCGCACAACATGGCCGAGGTCTTCGACATCTCGGGCCAGATCTGGCAGAAGTTCATGGCCTCGCAGATGGCCGAGGGCGGGCCCAAGCACGCCGACCCGCTGCACACCTGGCCGGCCTTCGCCGAGCTCTACCGCACCATGTGGGACAATCCCAAGCAGGTCGCGGACATGACGCTGGAATACTGGGCGGCGCAGAACGCGCTCTGGCAGAACTCGCTGCTCAAGTGGATGGGCGCGCCCGAAGCCAAGGAAAGCCTCGAGCTCCCGCACATGCTCAAGCCCGACAAGCGCTTCAGCCACAAGGACTGGTCGGAGAACGCGGTCTTCGACTACCTCAAGCAGTCCTACCTGCTGACCTCCGGCTTCATCCAGGACAGCGTCGGCTCGGTCGGCGAGATGGACCCCAAGGACCGCAAGAAGGCCGCCTTCTACACCCGGCAGTTCGTCGAGGCGATGAACCCCGCCAACTTCTTCGCGCTCAACCCCGAGGTGCTCGAGGCCACCGCCAGCGAGAAGGGCGAGAACCTGGTGCGGGGCCTCAAGATGATGCTCGCCGACCTCGAGCGCGGCAAGGGCAAGCTGCTGATCCGCCAGACCGACATGGACGCCTTCGAGGTGGGCCGCAACACCGCGATCTCGCCCGGCGCGGTGATCTGGCAGAACGAGCGCCTGCAGCTGATCCAGTACGCGCCGACCACCGAGAAGGTCCGCGCCCGCCCGGTGCTCTTCATCCCGCCCTGGATCAACAAGTACTACGTTCTCGACCTCAACGAGAAGAAGAGCATGGTCAAGTGGCTGGTCGCCCAGGGCCACACGGTCTTCATGATCTCCTGGGTCAACCCCGACCGCCGCCACGCCGACGAGACCTGGGACAGCTACATGTTCGAGGGCGCCAGCGCCGCCATCGACAAGGCGCTCGAGGAGACCGGTCAGAAGGCGCTGCACATCGCCTCCTACTGCATCGGCGGAACCCTCGCGGGCACGCTGCTGGCCTGGATGGGCAAGACCCGCGACCGCCGCGTGGCCTCGGCGACCTTCTTCACCGCCCAGCTCGACTTCGAGGACGCGGGCGAACTGCAGATCTTCGTCGACGAGGAGATCATCGGCGTCGTCGAGGAGGAGATGGAGCAGGGCTTCATGCCGGCCGCCAAGATGGCCGACGCCTTCAACATGCTGCGCTCCAACGACCTGATCTGGGGCTACATCGTCAACAACTACATGCTCGGCAAGGATCCGTTCCCCTTCGACCTTCTCTACTGGAACGCCGATTCCACCGCGATGCCGGCGCGGGTGCACCGCCACTACCTGCGGCGCTTCTACGTGGAGAACGCCTTCGCGAAGGGCGACTACACGGTGCGGGACACGCTGGTCCGCATGGCCGACATCCGCGGCCCGGTCTACCACGTCGCCTCAAAGGAGGATCACATCGCCCCGGCCGCCTCGGTCTACCGGGGCGCGAAGGAGATGACCCGCGCCGACGTGCGCTTCGTGCTGGCGGGCTCGGGGCACATCGCCGGCGTGGTCAACCCGCCGGCGCTCGGCAAGTACCAGTACTGGACCAACCCCGACATGTCGAAACCGACGCTGGAGGACTGGCTCGCCGGCGCCACGGAGACGCCCGGAAGCTGGTGGCCGGACTGGGACGAATGGCTCAAGGCCCGCTCTGGCCGGCTGGTGCCCGCCCGCGAGCCCGGCGCGACGCTCGGCGTCATCGAGCCGGCCCCGGGCGCCTACGTCAAGGTGCGCTTCGACAAGCCGGAGTGAGGCGGCGGCCTTGGGCGAGGACGCCGACCGCGCCGCAAGGCTGGCGCGCGAGTTGCTCGCGCTCTGGGGGACCGGCGCGCAGCGCGGACCCCTCGGCGTCTCCGACATGGCGGAGGCGGGCCGGGTGACCGCGCGGCTGAAGGCGTTGCGCGAGGCCCGCGGCGAGCGCGTCGCCGGGCGCAAGATCGGCTTCACGAACGCGGCGCTCTGGCCGCTCTACGGGGTGGACGGGCCGATGTGGAGCCACGTCTGGGATGCGACCCTCGCCGTCGCCGGGCCGGGCGCGCCTGCGATCGAGCTCTCCGGCCTGCCCGAGCCCCGCATCGAGCCCGAGATCGCCTTCCTGATCGGCCGGACGCCCGAGCCCGGCATGGACGAGGCGGCGCTGATCGGCTGCGTCGAGGCGGTGACGCACGGCTTCGAGATCGTGCAGTCGGTCTTCCCAGGCTGGCGCTTCACCGGCCCCGATTCGGCGGCCGCCTTCGGGCTCCACGGCCGGCTGGCGCTCGGGCCCTGGCGCGGGGTCGCCTCCGACCGCGACGGCTGGCGGGCGGCGCTCGAGACCTGCGAGGTCCGGCTGACGCGCGACGGCGAGACCCTGGAGACCGGCGCGGCGCGGGCGGCGCTGGGCGGGCCTCTGCGCGCGCTCGGCTTCCTCGTCGGGGTTCTGGCCGACGACCCCGAAGCCGACCCGCTGGCGCCCGGCGAGGTCGTGACGACCGGCACGATGACCGACGCCTGGCCGGTGCGTCCCGGGGAGACGTGGTCGACCGAAATCGCCGGCGCCGACCTCGCGGGCCTGCGGCTGCGCTTCGCTGGGCCGCGGCTCGACGGGTGAGCCACGCCCGCCCTGGATGACCGCTGCGCCGCGCCCGGCGCCCGGTCGGGGCGCGCTCAGACGAGGATGTCGTCCAGCCAGATCGTCCCCTCGATCCTGATCGAGAAGTCCGACTTGCCGTCGCCGTCGACGTCACCGCTCAGCACGCCGCTCTTGAAACGCAGCTCGCCCTCCTCGCCGGAGAACGCCTTGCCGCCGATCCACTCGAAGGCCTGGTTGCCGTCCTCGTCCTCGCAGGCGTCGATGCGGCGCAGGTCGATCTCGTCGCCGTCCTCCGCGTCGAAGTGGACGACGTCGCGCTTCGAGCCCACGGCCGAGTGCTCGATAGACTTGAACACGAACGTGTCGGCGCCGGCGCCGCCCTTCATGACGTCCTTGCCGCGACCGCCGAGCAGCATGTCGTCGCCCGCGCCACCGTACATCCTGTCCCAGCCGGAGCCGCCCACGATCTCGTCGTCGTCTGCGCCCCCGTACATCCTGTCGGACCCGCGACCCCCTTCGAGCCGGTCCTCGCCGCGACCGCCGTAGACCGCGTCGTGACCGCCGCCGGCGCAGACCTCGTCGTCGCCGTCTCCGGCGCGGATCTCCTCGGCCTCCCGGGTGCCCTCGATCAGGTCGTCGAGCCATTCCAGACGGTTGTCGAGGAACCATTCCAGGTCGCTCTCAAGGCCGTCCAGCCAGTCGCCCAGCAGGTCCGCCGCCGCGTCGGGGAGCTCTTCGGACGCCTCGTCGACCCAGTCGCCCAGCCGCTCCATCATCTCGTCGAGCCACTCCTCGAGCCGCTCCTCGTTCTGGTCGAGCCATTCCTCCAGATCGTCGGACACGCCGTCGAGGGACGCCGGCGTCTGCTCCGCGAAGAAGGCCTTCAGCTCCTCGGCCAGGGCCTCGGTGTCGATGTCGCCCACGATAAGTCGCACGATTCACACTCCACTTGATGATTCTTCGTGGAGAGAATTAAGTTTCACCGCTTTCAAGTGAAGTCGCCATGTAGGTCCCTAATTAATACAACGTAATTACATAGATATTTGTGCGAATTTCAGAAAAGGTCGCACCAGCGCGCTGTCCTGGCGACGGGTATCTGCGACCCCGAGGACGCATGATCGGCCGCCAACCTTGGTTGCGGCCCGGCCGCCGTCGCTCAGGCGGCGCGGGAGCGTCCGCGCCGCAGCATCGCCCCGCCCCCGAGCGCGCCGAGTAGCAGCCAGCCGGCCGCGGGCAGGGGAATCGGCGCCGGCGTCGTGACCCACTCTCCGGGCGCTTCGGCGAGGTAGATGCCGCTCGACGCATCCCCGAACCGGTCCGTCGCGGCGCAGTTCTGGAACGCGATGTTGGTGATCAGCATGTCGGTCTTGTCCGCGCACCCGTTGGCGCCCTCGAACACGGTCCACTCGGACAACTGGCCGCCGACCCAGGCCATGTCGAGATCCGTCATGTAGTCGGGGCCCACGTTGGTGTGTCCGTCGAAGAAGGGATCGATGTCCTCCCCGGACAGCCAGTCCGGCGGACGCACCGCGTCGCAGGCGAGCGGATCGGAATTGCAGTCAATGCTGTCAACAACGCCATTGGCGTTGACGGTGTACTCCTGCTGATAGTAGCCGATGCTGTACCGATACGTTGCTTCCGGCGGCGTCGCGTCGAAGGTGAAGCCGCTGAAGCCCGGCAGCGTCGGGCCGAAGAAACAGATGTCCGAGACGGCCTCGTCGCAATAGAGAGGCCCGCCGACATACTCGTAGGTGACCGCCCCGGCCGGCGTGGCGAGCAGGACGGCTGCGCACAGGACAACGGACTTCATCGATGGCCCCCCATTGAACATTTCAACATTCCGATGTTGGCAACCGACAAGGTCCGCGTCAACCGCGTTTCGCTTGGGGCCATGCAGAACAACGCCGCCCGGACGCGCGCGCCCGGCTCAGGGCTCCAGCTTGACCCCGTTCCGCGCCCCCACGAAGCGCACCATGTGCGGCACGTAGTCCTCGGGCCCGTCGCCCCCCGCCGCCAGCGCCTCGGCGAAGCTGTTCTTGGCGGCGTTGCCGACCGGGTTGGCGACGCGGGCGTCGTCGGCGAGGCGCTCGAGATAGGTGAGATCCTTCAGCGCATTGATCAGCGTGAACTTGTGCGCCTCGGGGTTGCCCTCGATGATGTAGCCCATGAAGGTCTGGTAGAAGCCGCAGTCCATCCGGCTGCCGCGGATCACGCTGTCGAATGTCTTCGGGCTGATCCCCACCTTCGCCCCGAGCGCCAGCGCCTCGGAGTAGATCGCCGCATAGCCAAGCGAGAGGAAGTTGTTGAGGAGTTTCATCTTGTGGCCGTCCCCGACCGGTCCGAGATGGCGGATCGACGCGGCCCAGGCGCCGATCACCGGCTCGATGCGCGCGAAGACCTCCGCCTCCGCGCCGACCATCGCCGAGAGCTGCCCCGCCTCCGCCTGCACCGGCGTGCCGCCGAGCGGCGCGTCGGCCATGGCGCAGCCGGCGGCCGCGAGCTTTTCGGCCAGCGCGATGGTCGAGACCGGATCGGAGGTCGAGCAGTCGACGATCACCGATCCGGGCTTCAGCCCCTCCATCAGCCCCGCGACCGTCGCCTCGACCTGCGGCGAGCCCGGCACGCAGAGAAAGACGATGCTGCTCGCCGCGCCCATCTCCTTGAGACTCGCCACCTCGCTCGCCCCGCGCCCGACCAGGTCCTCGACCTGCGCCCGGCTGCGGTGGGCGATCACCGACAGCGGATAGCCGCCCTTCAGGATGTTGGCCGCCATGCCGTGGCCCATCAGGCCGGTTCCGACGAAGCCGATGGTTTCGGTGCTCATGCGTTGTCCCCCCTCGTGTTCGGGCGGACTATTCCGCGAACGGCCGCTCCCGTCCAGCGCCGAGGCGCCGGAAATCCGGGAGCTTCCGTCCTTGCGCCCGTACCGCGACCTCGCCCAGCCGCCAAAGGTTGAGCGGCAGCAGGATCAGGTGCAGCGCCGCGATCGGCGCGAGGTCCTGCGCGAAGGCGTAGACGATGAAGAGCAGGTTCGAGGCGATCGCGAAGCCCCGCAGCGGAATCGCGCGCCGGCAGTAGAAGGCCAGGATCACGCAGATGCCGGCGACAAAACCGGTCGAGTCGATCAGCGTCATGTCTGCCTCCAGGCCGTGCCTCCGGGGAAACGGAACGTTTTCGGACACCCGACCCTAGGCAGGCGCGGCGGCCCGGATCGTGATCTCGATCACGGCCGGGGCGCGACGCCGGGATCGCCCGCCCGGTGCGCCGTTCCGAAAACGGCGT
This sequence comes from uncultured Alphaproteobacteria bacterium, assembly GCA_963700835.1. Taxonomy (GTDB): domain Bacteria; phylum Pseudomonadota; class Alphaproteobacteria; order Rhodobacterales; family Rhodobacteraceae; genus Amaricoccus. The sequence continues at coordinate 215,561 of CAVOZD010000001.1, read as the reverse complement.
CAGCCGGGAGGCTAGACCGCCATAAGCCGCGCGATCTTTCCCTCGTCCCAGTCCATGCCGGTCCCCGGCCGCGCCGGCGGCGTCGCCGCCCCATCGACGATCGGCAGGGGTTCCGCAAGAAACGCCTCGACCCAGTCAACGTACTCCAGCCAATGCGCCGTCGGGCTCGCGGCGAGCAGCGACAGGCTGATCTCCGGGTGAAGGTGCGACGAGATCGGAACGCCGCGCGCCGCGGCGAGGCCGGCCGCGCGAAGCCAGCCCGTGACCCCGCCGATGCGCGCGACGTCCGGCATGGCGTAGTCGAAGGCGTCGCGCGACAGCGCCTCGGCCATCGCCTCGGGCCCGTTGAAGTTCTCGCCGATCTGCAGGGGCGTCCGGATCTCGGCGGCCAGCCGGGCCTGTCCCGGATAGTCGTCGTGGCGCATCGGCTCCTCGATCCAGAGCAATCCGTAGCCGTCGAGCGCCCTGCAGCGCCGGAGCGCCTCCTCGGGCGCAAGGGCCTGATTGTAGTCGACCATGAGCCCGACGTCGTCCGGCAGCCCGTCGAGCACGGCCTCGACCGCGGCGAGGTCGTCGGCCAGCCGCGGGTGACCGAGGCGCAGCTTCAGGGCTCGCAGCCGCCTGTCCTCCATCAGGCGCGCCGCCTCGTCGGCCAGCCGGTCCGGCGCCATCAGGCCGAGCCCCCGGCTGTCATAGGCGGGGATCGTCCGGCGCGTCGTCCCGAGCAGGTCGCACAGCGGCGCGTCCCGTGCGATGGCCTGTGCGTCCCACAACGCCGCGTCGAGCGTCGACAGCGCCATCCGCACGGCGCCGGCGACCCCGAGCAGACGGTAGCGGCGCGCCAGGCGTTCGCCGACGGGCGCCGGCGCGGCGGGCGTTCCCCGGACAAGGTCGCCCGCCTCCGTGACCAGCGCCGCGACCGCTGCGGCGCCGGCGTCGGTATACGCGAAGGCGTAGGCCCGCCCGACCACGCCTTCCTCCGTCGAGAGGTCGACAAGGACTACGGGCGCGGCGCGGACCACGTCGGCGCTCGTCCCGAGGGCGAAGCGGAGGGGCGCCTTCACGATGCGGGCCCGGACCGACCGGATCGTCAGGTCGCTGTCGGCCGCGGCCGACGGCAATTCGATCTGCACGCGCTCGCCCCCTCAGCGAAAGTCGGAAGGGACCGATTCTGTCCTCGCCACATTACCAGTGCGCAGCGCCAGCGTGAACTTCAGAGCTGAGCTACGTCCTGCCGGAATTAATGAAGATCAACGCATTTCATTTCAATGACATGACCGGAATTGCACGCGTGTTACGCCGTGATGACACACCCCTTGGGGCAAGCGGCGAAGGCCCGTCCCGCCGTGGAAGTCGCCCGCGTCGGGCCGCGCCATCGTGAACGCCGCCGTCTCCTCGGGCGTCCGCGCCCGGCCGGCGCGGGACTTCCGACGGCGCCGCGCGGGCTCAGAGGATGAAGTCGCCCTTGTCGAGATCGATGATGCCGGCCATCCGGATGATCCCTTCATGTTTGGCGTCGGCGTCGGTGTCGAGATAGACCAGCGTCAGGTCGTTCTTGGCGCCCGGCCTGTCGACGTGCTTGAAATAGATCTCGCCGTCCGGATCTTCGCCGAAGCCACGCTTCTTGCCGTTCCACTCGAAATCGTTGTCGCCGCGCAGGACCGTGCTGGCGTCCATGTCGCGCAGGACGACGTGGTCGGTGTTCTTCTCGAAATCGGCGATCAGGTCGCTGTTCTTCAGATTTCTCGACGTGTCTCCGATGTTGTCGAAGTGGAAGAAGTCGGCGTCCGCGCCGCCGCGCATGATGTCCTGGCCCTTGCCGCCGTGGATCTCGTCCCGGCCGTTTCCGCCGGACATCTTGTCCCGGCCGCCGCCCCCGTGCATCTCGTCCTTGCCGCCGCCGCCGACCATCCGGTCCCTGCCGCCGCCGCCGAGGATGACGTCGCCACCGCCGCCACCGTTGAGATAGTCGTTTCCGCCGCCGCCCAGGACCACGTCGGCGCCGCCTTTCGCGCGAATTTCGTCGTTCCCGGCGCCGCCCCCGAGAAGGTCGCCCATCTTGGTGCCGATGATCGTGTCCTCGCCGCCATTGCCCTGCAGCATCGCCCCCTTCATGAAGCCGCCGTCCTTGTCGGGCGGCCGGCCGACGATGGTTTCCGCGGCGTCCGAGCCGAAGAACGTCGCCATGCCCGTCGGGTCGACCTTGCCGATTTCTTCGACCGGATCGAGGTCGGGGACGATCGCCGCGACCTTGTTCACGGCCGCCCTGATATCCGCCACCGCCTCGGTGAGTTTGTCCCGGATCGCCTCGATCGACTCCCCGATCAGCTTGAACGCGTCCAGGTGGTCGTCGAAGGGATTCAGCTTGTCGAGGACCGGTCTCAGGAGCTTGTCGATCTGGGCCTGCAGCGGCTCCAGGATCGGCGCCAGGGCCGTCTCCAGCAGCTTCTGCGGCGTGCCGGCGATCTTGAGGAGCAGGTCGATGATCTTCTGGACCTCGTCGCGCGGGATCGGGTCGAAGAGCTCCTTGAAGCCGGGGATCGGCGCCTTGACCGGAGGAACCCAGACCTCCTTGGTCCGGAACGGGTTCGTCAGGGTCGGATCGGGCACGGTCAGCCAGAACCCCGGCGTGATCGTCTTGTATCCGACGATCGTCGGCAGCACTTTCGGCGGGTTCTCGAACAGCTTCAGCACCCCCTCGATCGGCGCTCCGATGACCTCGGCTGCACCGAGGAATTCCTCGAACGGCTTGATAAGGTCGCCGATGTTGGCCTTGAGCTTGTCGATCGGGGCGACGAGCGCGTCGACATCGGCGAAGACCTTTGCGAGATCCCGGGGATCGGGCAGGTCGCCGACGAGCCTGTCGACCTGGACGAGCTTTGCGTCCAGATCGCCGAGGGCGACGGAGGTCCGGAACTCGAACTCGGCGAAGGCCTTCTCGACCTTTCGCGCCGCCCGTCCGTCGAGCGCGCCGGCGTCGTCCTCGGCGTCCTCCACCAGCGGCATCGCCCGGTCGTGGAACTTGGCGCTGATCACCGTCGCCGCGGCGCCGAGCGCGCTCAGCCCGGCGAAGGCGTAGAACGCCTTGCCGCTGACCGAGTGCAGGGTGTCCATCGTATCGTCGACCGGCTCGATGGCCAGGCGGGCCCGGTCGAGGTTCAGCTGCATGATCTTCAGGATGTCCTCGATCTCGTCCCAGACCGCGTCGATGTTCATCCGCCGAACGTTCACGCCGACATAGGGCAGAAGCTCCATCAGCTCGGTCGTGCTCTTGCCGGCCTTCACCGCCTGCATGATGTCCTTGCCGTCCTGCGCCTTCTCGCGGAGGTTGCCAAGGTGGATCTTCTCCTGGAACAGGGTCAGCGCTTCCCTGAACGGCTCGGCGGGATTGGTCCGGTTGTGAACCTTGTAGCTGAGAAACGTCAGACCACCTGAGGCGGCGGTGCCGGCGCCGAGCGCGACGGTGTCCCAGGCCGGACGGTTCGGGACCTCTTCGCCGGGTTCGGGAGCGTCGGTTTCGCCGAGCTCGCCGGTCCCCGAGAACCGATCGAAGACCTCCAGCCTGTCCTCTCGCGCGTCGAAATCCTCGCGGACCTTCTCAATGGCTGTCGGCATCGTGCGCACTCCCGGTTGATCTGGTTAAAGAATGGAAAGAGGCGCTGGGCGCTTGCGCCGATAACAACACTACAAGCCCCTCCGTCGCCGGTCCCGGCGCCGTCGCGCAACCGGCGACGACCCTCTGGAACTTTGCTCCCGGCTCCCCGCCGTCCGCGAGGCTGCGGTCGAACCGGGCTGACGAATTCTCATCTGCAACCGGATCTGAAATGCGCGTAAATCACCCCTGCGCTTGAGATGATTGATAACATACTTCGTGAAGCGCCGACAGGATTTTGGAGTCGCAACGCGCAATGCATCGGAATGACTCGGTCGTTTCCCGGTGCGCGCGCGCCGCAGATGCTAACGATACGCGTCGAGCGTCGCGGGTGACTGAAGGATGATTGTCCGATCGGCCCGGCGATCGATCCGATCCATCGGACTGTTCTGGCGCCGTCGTCACCGGCGTGCGCGCGGGCGAGCCCGCGCAGGGGAGAGCCCCAACACGTGGGCGCGCGGAATTAACGAAGATTAACGCGTTTCATTTCAATGACATGACCGGAATTGCACGCGTGTTACGCCGTGATAACACACCCCCTTCAGGTCAGCCCTTCAGGTAATCTGCGAAGGCCTGTCCCCAGTCGGGATGCCAGCGCGACAGCGGCGGGCGGTTCTCGATGATGTCCCCGGCCGCCCAGGCGATCCGCTTCTCGTCGAGCGCGCGCGGCACGTCGTTGTCGGGGCAGAGGATGTAGAAGTCGCCCGCGTCGAGGCGCGCCATCATGAACGCCACCGTCTCCTCGGGCGTCCACGCCCCGGCCGGCTTCTCGGCGCGGCCGTGCCGGGTCAGTTCGGTGAAGACGAAGCCCGGGATCAGCAGATGCGCCGTGATCCGGCAGCCCTCGGTCTTGCGCAGGTCGTGGGCCAGCGCCTCGGTGAACGCCTTCACCCCGGCCTTGGAGACGTTGTAGGCCGGATCGCCCGGCGGGGTGGTGATGCCCTGCTTGGAGCCGGTCACGATGATCGCCCCGTCGCGCCCCTGCGCGATCATGCCCGGCCCGAACACCTGCGCGCCGCGGATCGGCCCCCAGAGGTTGACTTCGATCACCCGCTCCCAGGCCGCCGGATCGCCGAACATCGCGCTGCCCGGCTGGACACCGGCGTTCAGCATCAGCAGGTCCGTCCCCCCGAAGCGCGCGTCCACCGCGTCGCGCAGCCGCTCCAGCGCCGTCCGGTCGCTGACGTCCGTCTCGAAGCCCGCGAAGCGGTCCGCAGCCTCCGGGACCGTCCCGCCGATCGCCGCCGCCGCCTCCGCGATCCGCTCGAGCCCCAGATCGGCGATGACCACGTTCATGCCGGCCCGCGCGAAGGCGATCGCCGCCGCCAGCCCGATGCCCGATGCGCCGCCGGTCACCACCGCAGTCGCGCCCTCCCTGATAGCCGGATGCGCCATGGCTCCCTCCCTCGCCGGTGTTTCGGCCGAAACCATGCCCGATCGCCCTGCGGGCGCCAACCGCAATGATCCATATCAATGCGAACCCGTGCATGTGATCGTCACGATCAAGCCCTCTCGATGGAATCCAGAAAGGAGGTCGGAGGATGACTGGAGCAATCCGGACGACGGTTCTCGCGGCGGCGCTGGCCGCGGTTCCGGTCGGAGCAGCGATCGCGCAGAGCGGCGACGAAGCGGACGTCGCGGCGATCGAGGAGATGTGGGACGCTTACGAGGCTGCGGTGGAGGCAGGCGACGCGGAGACCTATCTCGGCCTCTGGGACGAGGGCGGCGTGCAGATGCCCCCCGGCGCTCCGGCGCGGGACAAGTCGGTGCTGGTCGAAGCCATCCCGAAGCGCTTCGCCGGATCGAAGGTCGACGCCATGACCATCACCCCGGAAGAAACGGTGATCGCGGACGACATCGCCTTCTCGCGGGGCGTCTACACCGTCGAGGCCGGCGGCGAGGTGACCATGGATGGTAAATTCCTGACGATCTTCCGGCGGCAGGACGATGGATCCTGGCGGATCTACCGCGACGCGTTCAACTCGAACGCGCCCTGAGCGCCTCGCGGCCGCGCTGCCCAAGGAACTGGCCAAGGTCGACTTCACGGCGATGGCCATACGACCGGCGGAGACGGCGGTAGATGGAGACTTGGCCTTCTCGCGAGGCGTTTACACGCTCGAGGACGGATCTGGCGACGACGCCTTCTCGGTTGACGGCAAGTTCCAGACGATCTTCCGGCGTCAGGATGACGGATCCTGGCGGATCTATCGCGACGTCTTCAACTCGAACACGCCGTGACCGGCGGACGCCGCCCGGGCGCGTGATCCTGCGTACGTGCGGCGACGCTGCGCGCGACGAGCGGGACTGGCAATCGGCCCGCGCTGGTGGACGCCCTCGCAACCTTCGAGGTCGTGATGCGTTCTCTGGCGCTCCGGCTGCGGCGGCCTGATCTGCTTCCAGTCCCGGCGCGCCACCTCAGAACGGCGGTGTCGCCGTGCGGTCTTCGCCGCCGTCTTCGGCGCGCGCTTTCTCTCGTTCTCGTCTCCGGGACGTCGCCGTGATGTCGGTCACGTCGGGTGGACGGGGGACCGGCTAGGTCTGTTTCAGCGCCGGAACGACCAACGGGACGCAAACACAGAAGCGCGCCGGACCCGGACGAACCGACAACAGAGGATGCTCGACATGACCCGCACGATCACCATCGCCTTCGCCTGCGCCGCCGCCCTCACGCTCGGCGCGACCGCCGGTTTCGCCCGGGACGGCGGCGAACGCGCCGCTGCCGAGAGCTCCACCGCCTGGATCGCCGCCGACGCCAGCGGCGGCCGCAACGCCACCCCCCGCGCGCCGCGGGACCGCGTCGTGCTGCTGCCTGCCACGCCTCTCATGGTGGCCGTCGCCGGCACGACCGACGCCGGCCGCAACGGCTGCCCCCGCGGCGCCTGCCGCGTCGGCGCCGAGTGAACCGGCCGACCCGGCCGAGCGCGCCGCGCCATCGCGACGTAACCCGAGGCCGGGATCACGAAACGTCAGACAGAACCAGAGCAAACCAAAGGACAGAAACCATGTGCAGATCCCTTGTCACCGCCCTCGTCATCACGCTCGCCGCCACCGCCGTCTCCGCGGGAGACGCCGGAGAGCAGACCGATCAGTTCTGGGCTCACGTGGACAACGACGTCTTCGCCGGAGCCTCCCCGTGGCAGCCGTCGGCGCCCACCGGCAAGGGCCGCCACGGCAAGCCTTCCGCGATCGCGGCCAAAATGGACGCGATGGCCGACATGGACGCCATCCGCGAAGCGGACCTGCTCGCCGCGCGCTGATCGCGCGCCCGTCGCCAGTAGAGTTGTGCGTGACGAGTGCCGGGGCGTCCCTTCAGGGGACGCCCCCATTCGCTTCGCGCCTGTCGGACGCCCTCAGAGCCCCGGATAGATCGGGAACCGCGCGCAGAGCGCCTGCGCGCGCGCCCGCACCGCCATCTCGACCTCGGAATTGCCGTCCGGCCCGTTCGCCGCCAGCCCGTCCACGACCTCCGCGATCATCCCGCCGATCTCCGCGAACTCCGCGGCGCCGAAACCCCGCGTGGTCCCCGCCGGCGTGCCGAGCCGCACGCCCGAGGTCACCGTCGGCTTCTCGGGATCGAACGGGATGCCGTTCTTGTTGCAGGTGATGTGCGCGCGCCCGAGCGCCTTCTCGGTCACGTCGCCGGTCACGCCCTTGGGCCGCAGATCGACGAGCATCACATGCGTGTCCGTCCCGCCCGTCACAATGTCGAGCCCGCCCTTCATCAGCGTCTCGGCCAGCACCTTGGCGTTCGCCACCACGTCGGCCTGGTATTCCGCGAATTCCGGCCGTAGCGCCTCGCCGAACGCCACCGCCTTGGCGGCGATCACGTGCATCAACGGCCCGCCCTGGATGCCGGGAAAGATCGCCGAGTTGAACTTCTTCGCCAGCGCCTCGTCGTTGGTCAGGATGATCCCGCCGCGCGGTCCGCGCAGGGTCTTGTGCGTCGTCGAGGTCGCGACGTGCGCGTGGTCGAGCGGGTTCGGGTGCTGCTTGCCGGCCACCAGCCCCGCGAAATGCGCCATGTCCACCATCAGATAGGCGCCGACCCCGTCCGCGATCTCGCGGAACCGCGCGAAATCGATCTGGCGCGGCACCGCCGATCCGCCGGCGATGATCAGCTTGGGCCGATGCTCTTTCGCGAGCGCCTCGACCGCGTCGTAATCGATCCGGCTGTCCTGGCGGCGCACGCCGTAATGCACCGGCCTGAACCACTTGCCCGAGACGTTGGGCTTCGCCCCGTGCGTCAGATGCCCTCCGGCGGCGAGATCCATCGCGAGGAACGCATCGCCCGGCTGGAGCAGCGCGAGAAACACCGCCTGGTTGGCCTGGCTGCCGGAATTGGGCTGCACGTTGGCGAAGCCGCAGTCGAAGAGCCGACAGACCCGCTCGATCGCAAGCTCCTCCGCGACGTCGACGAACTGGCAGCCGCCGTAATAGCGCCGGCCCGGATAGCCCTCGGCGTATTTGTTGGTCATCACCGAGCCCTGCGCCTCCATCACGGCGCGGCTGACGATGTTCTCCGAGGCGATCAGCTCGATCTCGTCGCGCTGGCGGCCAAGTTCGCGCGAGATCGCGGAAAAGATCTCCGGGTCTCGCTCGGCGAGGGTCTCGCCGAAGAAACCGGCTTCGGGAAGGGTGTCTTTCACGGGCGGTCGCCTCCGGGCGGGTCAACGTCGGGAAATGCGGCGCTCCTTACCGCGAACCGGCCCGGTCGGGAAGCCACGAAAACGACGCATCGCAGCGCATCGGGCGATCCTCGCTTGAGTTCGGCCGGTCCGCGCGCGAGACTGCGTTTCCCCGCAGCCCGGATCGGATCCCCAGTGCGCTTCGAGAAGATCCATTTCGTCGCGAGCTCCGCGCCGCTCGCGGAGGCCTCGCGCGACGCGCTGATCGCCCGCCACGGCCAGGCCGCGTGCGACGAAGCGGACGTGATCGTGGCGCTCGGCGGCGACGGGCTGATGCTGAGCACGCTGCACCAGAGCCAGCCGCGCGCCACGCCGGTCTACGGCATGAACCGCGGCACCGTCGGCTTCCTGATGAACACCTTCTCCGAGTTGGGCCTGCCCGAGCGCCTCGCGGAGGCCGAGGAGGCGGTGATCAACCCGCTGCGGATGCGCGCGACCGTTCCCGATGGCGGCACTGTCGAGGCGCTGGCGATCAACGAGGTCTCGTTGCTGCGCTCCGGGCCGCAGGCGGCCAAGCTGCGCATCCTCGTGGATGGGCGCGAGCGCATGGCCGAACTGGTCGCCGACGGCGCGCTGGTGGCGACGCCGGCCGGCTCGACCGCCTACAACTATTCCGCCCACGGCCCGATCCTGCCCATCGGCGCCGACGTGCTGGCGCTCACCCCGATGTCCGCGTTCCGGCCGCGGCGCTGGCGTGGAGCGCTCCTGCCGAAATCGGCGACCGTCACCTTCGAGGTGCTCGAGCCCGAGAAGCGGCCGGTCTCGGCGGTGGCCGATTCCACCGAAGTCAGTCATCCGGTCCGGGTCGAGGTGGCCAGCGAGACGCGCATCCGCCACCGCCTCCTGTTCGATCCCGGCCACGGCCTCGAGGAGCGGCTGATCCGCGAGCAATTCGCCTGAGCGCCGGCCGGCGGGCTTGAAAGCGCCGGGGCGCTGGGTCACCTATGCGCGCGACCCATCGCGCGCGACAACGGGGAAGCGATCATGGCGGTCAGCGCCGGACGTCAGATGCTGTTCTGGGGCGTGGGCCTCGCGCTGTTCGCGGCGTTCATGTGGCTTCTCGGCGCGACGCTCCTGCCCTACATCGCCGGCGCGGCGATTGCCTATCTTCTCGACCCGCTGGCCGACCGCCTCGAACGCCTCGGCATGAGTCGCGTGCTGGCGACCACGGTGATCGTGGTCTCGGCCCTGGTGATCTTCGGTCTGGCGGCGGCGCTTCTGGTCCCGGTGCTGATCGATCAGGTCGAGCAACTCGTCGTGGCGACGCCCAAGTGGCTGGCCGCGGCGCAGGAGTACCTGACCGTGCGCTTTCCCGACCTGCTGGCCGAGGGATCGAGCCTGCGCCGGTCGCTGGCCTCGATGCAGGAGACGCTCCAGTCCGGCGGCATCGCCGCCATCAACGCGGTGCTGGCCTCGTCGATGAAGCTGATCGACTATGTGCTGTTCCTGACCTTCACGCCGGTGGTGACGTTCTACCTCCTGCTCGACTGGGACAAGCTGGTGGCGCGCATCGACGGCTGGCTGCCGCGCCAGCACGCCGACACGATCCGCACGCTGGCGCGCCGGATCGACGGGGTGCTGGCGGGCTTCGTGCGCGGGCAGCTGCTGGTCTGCCTGATCCTCGGCGCCTTCTACGCGCTCGCGCTCATGCTGATCGGGCTGCCCTTCGGCTTCCTGGTCGGGGCCATCGCCGGGCTGATCTCGTTCATCCCCTTCGTGGGCGCGCTGGTTGGCGGGGCGCTTTCGATCGGCATCGCGCTCTTTGCGTTCTGGAACGAGCCGCTCTGGATCCTCGCCACGGCGGCGGTCTTCGCCGTGGGGCAGTTCTTCGAGGGCAACATCCTGTCTCCCAATCTCGTGGGCAAGAGCGTCGGGCTTCACCCGGTCTGGCTGATCTTCGCGCTCTCGGTCTTCGGCTCGCTCTTCGGCTTCGCGGGAATGCTGATCGCGGTTCCGCTCGCCGCCTCGCTCGGCGTGCTCGGCCGTTTCGCCCTGGAGCGCTACCTGCATAGCCCGATCTACACGGGGCGGCGGCCCGGGGACGCGGCCTGAGCGCGGTGGCGGAGCCGCGCCAGCTCGCGCTCGATCTGCCGGCGCGGCCGGCGCTGGGGCGCGACGACTTCTTCGTGGCGGCGCCCAACCGTCTGGCGGTGGCGCAGATCGAGGCATGGCCCGGCTGGCCTGGCGGACGGCTGGCCCTCGTCGGCCCCGAGGGCGCCGGCAAGACCCATCTCGTTCATGTCTGGGCGGCGCGGTCCGGAGCGCGCATCGTGACCGCGGCCGCGCTGGCGGCGTTCGATCTCGCCGCGCTGCCCGCCGACGCCGCGGTGGCCGTCGAGGACGCCGACCGGCTCGCCGCCGCGCCGGACCCCGGCGCGGCCGAGGAGGCGCTCTTTCATCTGCACAACCGGCTCGGCGGCGGCGGCGGGCTGCTCGTCACCGGGCGCGCGCCGCCGGCGCGCTGGGCGGTGGCGCTGCCCGATCTCGCGAGCCGGCTCGGCGCCTTCGCGCTGGCCCGGCTGGAGCCGCCCGACGACGCGCTGCTCTCGGCGGTGCTGGTCAAGCTCTTCTCCGACCGCCAGATCGCGGTAGGCCCCGACCTGATCGCCTACCTCCTGGCGCGCATGGAGCGCTCCTTCGCCGCAGCGGAGGCGCTGGTGGTCCGGCTCGACCAGGCCGGGCTGGCCCGCCAGCGGCCGGTGACCGCGCGGCTGGCCGCCGACATCCTGCGCGCCGAGGCGGAACAGGCCGCCGCGCCGATTGTAAGCGGGCCTGCTCGGGACTAGGTTTGGACCATTGGATCCATGGGCGCGATCGGCGCCGCGGGCAGGGCGGTCCCGCCGGCGCGCAGGAGGTTTGAAGATGGTCGAGGCGGCGGCGACGGAAAGGCATGGCGCGGACGCGCGCGCCGGCATCGACCGGGATTTCCTCAATTCCCCGGCCGGACCGGGACAGGCGATCGAGGGGCTCGACCCCGCCGGACCGGAGCGCTTCATCAATCGCGAACTGAGCTGGCTTGCCTTCAACTGGCGGGTGACCTTCGCCGCGGAGAACCCCGCGACGCCGCTGCTCGAGCGGGTGCGGTTCCTGGCGATCTCGGCCGCCAACCTCGACGAGTTCTATTCGGTGCGCGTCGCCGGCCTGCGCGGACTGGTGCGCGCCGGCGTCGCCGCGACCAGCGCCGACGGGCTCTCCGCCGCGGAGCAGCTGCGACGGATCGACGCCGACGCCCGGGCGCTGATGATGCGCCAGCAGCAGTGCCTTCAGGAACTGCGCAATCTGATGCGCGCGGAGGGCATCGAGTTCCTCGCCCCGGGGGAGCTGCGCGCCGCCGACATGAAGGTCATGGAGACCTACTTCTTCGAGCAGGTCTTCCCGATCCTGAGCCCGCTGGCCATCGACCCCGCGCATCCCTTCCCGTTCATCGCCAACGGCGGCTTCGCGATGGGCCTCCAGCTCAAGCGCGTGGCGGACGGCGGCAAGCTCGAGGCGCTGCTGCCGGTGCCCGCCCAGGCGCCGCGGTTCGTGCGCCTGCCCGACGGGCCGAAGGGCCAGCTTCGCCTGCTCGCGCTCGAGGGACTGCTCGAGGCCTTCCTGAGCCGGCTCTTTCCCGGCTACGAGATGCTCGGGCACTGCGCCTTCCGGGTGCTGCGCGACAGCGACCTCGAGGTCGAGGAGGAGGCCGAGGACCTGGTGCGCGAATTCGAGACAGCGCTCAAGCGCCGCCGCCGCGGCGAGGTGATCCGGCTGACCATGACCACCGACGCGCCCCACGACTTGCGCGAGACCATCGTGGGCGAACTGGGCGTCGACGACGGCGAGGTGATCGAGCTTCCAGGCATGGTCGGCATGTCCGATCTCTTCGAGGTGGCCCGGCTGCCGCGCCCCGACCTGCTCTGGAAGCCCTTCACCCCGCGCATGCCCGAGCGGGTGCAGGACTTCGAGGGCGACATCTTCGCGGCGATCCGTCAGAAGGACATGCTGCTCCACCATCCCTACGAGACCTTCGACATCGTGGTGCGGTTCCTGCACCAGGCCGCGCGCGACCCCAACGTGCTGGCCATCAAGCAGACGCTCTACCGCACCTCGCGCGACAGCCCGATCGTGGCGGCGCTCTGCGAGGCGGCCGAGGACGGCAAGTCGGTCACCGCGCTCGTCGAGCTCAAGGCCCGCTTCGACGAGGCCGCCAATATCCGCCAGTCGCGCCAGCTCGAACGCGCCGGCGCGCAGGTGGTCTACGGCTTCATCGACTGGAAGACCCACGCCAAGATCTCGACGGTGGTCCGCCGCGAGGGCGGCGAACTGGTCACCTACAGCCATTTCGGCACCGGCAACTACCATCCGGGCACCGCTAACATCTACACCGACCTGTCGCTGTTCACCTGCGACAGGGCGCTGGGCCGGGACGCGGCCAAGGTGTTCAACTACGTCACCGGCTACGTGAAGCCCCAGGGGCTGGAGTGCCTCGTGGTCTCGCCCGAGGGGATCAAGCCGCGCATCCTGGAGGGCCTCGCCGCCGAGATCGCCCACGCGAAGGCGGGCCGCCCCGCGCAGGTCTGGGTCAAGCTTAACGCGCTCACCGATCCGCAGGTCATCGACGCGCTCTACGCCGCGAGCCAGGCGGGCGTGCGCATCGACATGGTGGTCCGCGGCATCTGTTCGCTGAGGGCCGGGGTGGCGGGGCTCTCCGAGAACATCCGGGTCAAGTCGATCATCGGCCGTTTCCTCGAACACAGCCGCATCGTCTGCTTCGGCAACGGGCACGGGCTCCCCTCGCCGGAGGCCCGCGTCTACATCGGCTCTGCCGACTGGATGGAGCGCAACCTCAACCGGCGCATCGAGACCATGGTCGAGATCCGCAACCCCACCGTGCACGCCCAGGTCGTCGACCAGATCATGGCCGCCAACATGGCCGACGAGGCCAACAGCTGGGTGGCGGGGCCCGACGGCGAATACATCAGGCCCGGGCCCGTGTCGGACGGCCAGCCGTTCTCCTGCCACGCCTTCTTCATGCAGAACCCGTCCTACTCCGGCCGGGGCCGCGCCGGCGCGCGCGACGTGGTGGAGCTGGTGCCCCGCCACGATTGACGTGCGGCCCCGCATGCGCCACCTTTCCGCTGCGACAGCCGCAGGTGGCGCATGGCCGGAACCGCGAGCATCTTGACCGACGCGGGGGACGACGCCGCGGCGACTTCGTCCCCACCCGTTATCGCGCCGGCGGCAAAGGCCCGGCTCAGCCGCATCGGCGTGATCGACGTGGGCTCCAACTCGGTGCGCCTCGTGGTCTTCGACGGCATGGCGCGCAGCCCTGCCTACTTCTACAACGAGAAGGTCCTCTGCGGGCTCGGGGCCGGGCTGCGCGAGACCGGCCGGCTCAGCCCGGAGGGCTGGCGGCGGGCCCTGGCGGCGCTGCACCGCTTCGCGGCGCTCGCCGGGCGCATGGAGTTGTCGGGGCTGATCCCGGTGGCGACCGCGGCGGTGCGCGAAGCCCTGGACGGGCCGGAATTCTGCCAGCAGGTGGAGCGCGAGACCGGCCTGCAGCTCCGCGTCGCCTCGGGCCTCGAGGAGGCGCAGCTCTCGGCCCGGGGCGTCCTGCTCGGCTGGCCGGACGCCGACGGACTGGTCTGCGACATGGGCGGCGCATCCATGGAGCTCGCCCGCCTCGAGGGCGGCGAGGTGCGCGGGGGCGCGACCGCCCCGCTCGGCCCGCTGAGCCTCGAGACCATCACCGACGCCGAGGAACGCGCGCGCGTGATCCGGCGCGGCGTCAAGAGCCTGCGCAAGTCGGTGGCGGGGCCCGCGGGCCGTCTCTACCTCGTCGGCGGCTCCTGGCGGGCCATCGCGCGGCTCGACATGGAGCGCGTGGGCTATCCGCTCAAGGTGCTTCACGGCTACGCGCCGCCGACCGCGCAGCTTCTGGAAACCCTCGAATGGCTGCGCGGCGAGAAGCTGGCGACGCTCTCGGCGATGACCGGCACGTCGCCCCAGCGGCTTTCGCTGGCGCCCCAGGCGAGCTGGGTGCTCGCCGAGCTTGTCCGCCGCTTCGAGCCGGGCGAGATCGTCATCTCCGCCTACGGCCTGCGCGAGGGGCTCCTGTTCCGGCAGATGCCCGAGGCGATGCGCGGGCTTGACCCGCTGATCGAGGCCTGCCGGCACATGGAAGCCGCCGCGGCGCGCGCGCCGGGCTTCGGCGACGCGCTCGCAGACTGGCTTACGCCGCTTTACGCCGCGCGGCCCGCCGAGGAGCTGCGGCTGATGCGGGCGGCCTGCCTCCTGCACGACGTCAACTGGCGGGCCCATCCGGACTACCGGGCGGAGCTCTGCTTTGAATCCGTCACCCGCGCCAATGTCGCCGGAGTCGACCATGCGGGTCGGGTGTTTCTCGGCTATGCGCTGATGCACCGCTACAAGTCGGGCGGGACGTCGAGCGAGGAGCCCGGGCGCTACGCCGGGCTGCTCAGCGAGGCGCGCATCGCCGAGGCGGTGACGCTCGGCCGGGCGATGCGTCTTGGCGCGATGCTGTCCGGCGCCGCGCGCGGCGTTCTCCAGCACGCGGACCTGGCGCTCGACGCGGAGACGCTTCGGCTCACGCTGCGAGGCCCTGCGCGCGCCTTCGCCGGCGAGGCCGTCGAGCGCCGGCTGCAGTCGCTGGCGAGCAAGCTCGGGGCCGCGCCTGATCTCGTGCTTGAAGACTGAGACCCAAAGCCCCACCACGCAAAAAGAAACGGCCTGCCTGCGCAGGCCGTTCTTAAATTCCTCCCCAGACTTGGGCCCTGCCGATGGCGCTTGTGTCGAAGGCGCAGAAACTGTCCGGTCTCGACGACCGCTTACTTCCCGCCACTGCCCCGTCGCCTTTCGGTCGGATCAGACCATACGCAGGTTCGGTCTTGATTTGCAACAGCATTTGCGGCCTCTCGCCGCAGGTGTGATCGCCCGGGGCGACCCGCCCGCCGGGATTGCGCGGGCAGGCCGGTTCGCTTAAGGCGTCGGGGCCGCGACAGCCCCCGGAGACCGTCCGACCATGCGCCTCACCCAGTATTTCCTGCCCGTTCTCAAGGAGACCCCGGCCGAGGCGCAGATCGCCAGCCACCGGCTGATGCTGCGCGCCGGCATGATCCGGCAGGCGAGCGCGGGGATCTACTCCTGGCTGCCGCTCGGCTACAAGGTGCTGCGCCGGCTCGAGCAGATCGTGCACGAGGAACAGGCACCGTGCCGGGCACATCGCCATGCTGATGCCCACGATCCAGGCCGCGGATCTCTGGCGCGAGAGCGGGCGCTACGACGACTACGGCGCCGAGATGCTGCGCATCAAGGACCGCCACGAGCGCGACCTGCTCTACGGGCCGACCAACGAGGAGCTGATCACCGACATCTTCCGCACCAGCGTGTCGAGCTACAAGGAGCTGCCGCTGACGCTCTACCACATCCAGTGGAAGTTCCGCGACGAGATCCGCCCGCGCTTCGGCGTCATGCGTGGCCGCGAGTTCCTGATGAAGGACGGCTACAACTTCGACCTCACCAAGGAAGATGCGCTGCACGCCTACAACCGCCACATGGTCAGCTACATCCGCACCTACGAGCGCATGGGGCTGAAGGCGATCCCGATGCGCGCGGATTCCGGCCCCATCGGCGGCGACTATACCCACGAGTTCCTGGTGCTCGCCTCCACCGGCGAGAGCGCAGTGTTCTACGACCGGGCCGTGACCGACCTCACTCTCGGCCACCGGGCCATCGACTTCCACGACCGCGACCAGATCGCCTCGATCTGCGTCGAATGGACCACGCCCTATGCCCGCACCGACGAGACCCATGACGCGGCGCTCTTCGACGCGGTCCCGGCCGAGCGCCGGGTCGAGGGGCGCGGCATCGAGGTCGGCCAGATCTTCTACTTCGGAACCGAGTATTCCGAGCCGCTCGGCGCGATGGTCGCCAACGAGGCGGGCGAGCGCGTTCCCGTGCACATGGGCTCGCACGGCATCGGCGTCTCGCGCCTCGTCGGCGCGCTGATCGAGGCCAACCACGACGAGCGCGGCATCGTCTGGCCCGAGGCGGTGACGCCGTTCCACGTCGGCATCGTCAACCTCAAGCAGGGAGACCACGCCTGCGACGCCGAGAGCCTGTCGCTCTACGCAGGGCTGCGCCAGGCCGGGCTCGACCCGCTCTACGACGACCGCGACGAGCGGGCGGGCGCGAAGTTCGCCACCATGGACCTTATCGGCCTGCCCTGGCGGCTGACCGTCGGCCCGCGCGGCCTCAAGGCCGGCAAGGTCGAGCTGACCTCGCGGCGCACGGGCGAAAGCGAGGAGATGGGCCCGCGGGACGCGGTCGAGCGGCTGCGGGCGATCTACGCCGGGATCTGAGGCGCGCGCTGCCGCGCCATGACCTCGGCTGGCGCCGGCGTGTGTCCACGTTCCCGCCCACGGCACCGAAACACTTAGCCATCCGGCAAACTTTTCCTTGCCGCCGCGAGAAGCGGGGATTAGCTGGAGCCATGGCCAAGCATGATTCCGATCTCACGCTGCTGTTCCAGGCGCTGTCGGACCCGACCCGGCGGTCGATCCTGGAGCGTCTTGCGGAGGGACCCGCGCCCGTGACCGAACTGGCTGCCCCCACTGGCCTGCGCCTGCCGACCGTGATGCGCCACCTGGCGGTGCTGGAGGCGGCGGGACTGATCGCGACCGAGAAGGACGGGCGGGTGCGGACCTGCGTGCTGGTGCCCGGGGCGCTGGCGCCGGTCCGGACCTGGCTCGACGACCAGCGCGCCATCTGGGAGGCCCGGCTCGACCGGCTGGACGACTACGTGACCGAGCTGATGAAGGAACGCCCTGAGTGACGCTCGACTTCGACCCGGCCAACGACCTGAGCTTCACCCGCACCCTGGCCGCGCCGCGCCGGCTGATCTGGGAGTGCTGGACGGACCCGCGCCACATCCCGCATTTCTTCATCCCCGCGCCGCACCGGGTGACGGCGGTGGACATAGACCTGCGGGTCGGCGGACGGTTCAACACCACCTTTGAGGTGGAGGGCGCCTCGATGGACAACAGGGGCGTCTATCTGGAGGTGGAGCCGGAAACGAAGCTCGTCTTCACCGACGCCTACACCGAAGGCTGGAAGCCGGCGCGCGAGCCGTTCATGACCGCGATCCTGCTGCTCGGCGACGCGCCGGGCGGCGGCACGACCTACACGGCGATCGCGCGCCACCGGACCCCCGAAAGCCGCAAGACACACGAGGACATGGGCTTCTTCGACGGCTGGGGCACGGTGGCGACCCAGCTCGAGGCCTACGCGCAGGGCCTGCCGCGATGAGCGACCGGTTCGCGACGCTGACCTTCGAGCGCCAGGTGGCCGCGCCGGTCGCCGCGCTGTGGCAGGCGTGGACGGCCCCGGAGGCGCGCGCGCTCTGGGCCGCGCCCGCGCCCTCGGTCACCGTGGAGTTTCTCGAGGCCGATCCCGCGGTGGGCGGGCGCGAGGTCTCGCTGTGCAAGGTGGCGGGCCAGCCCGACATCCGCTGCGAGGCGGGCTGGCTGGCGCTCGAACCGGGCGCGCGCAGCGTCAGCTACGAGGTGGTCTCGTGCGAGGGCGCGACGCTGTCGGCGGCGCTGGTCACGGCGGACCTGGCGGGCGCGGGCGAGACCAGCCGCCTCACGGTGACGGTGCAGCTCTCGTCTCTGGCCGAGGACATGGCGGCGGGCTACCGGCAGGGCTTCGGCGCCGGGCTCGACAATCTCGCCGGGCTGAGCGAGCGGATCATGGTGCTGCGGCGCGTGATCCGCGCGCCGCGGGCGGCGCTCTGGGCCGCCTGGACCGATCCCGAGACGCTGCCGCGCTGGTGGGGCCCGGACGGGTTCTCCTGCAGGACCCGGCGGATCGACCTGCGGCCCGGCGGTGAATGGGTCTTCGACATGATCGGCCCGGACGGAGGCGTGTTCCCCAACCATCACCGCTATGGCGAGATGCGGGCCGAGGAGCGCATCGGCTATGCGCTGCTCTGGGGTGAGGACGGGCCGAAGCACGCCGACGCCTGGGTCGTCTTCGAGGAAGCGGACGGGGCGACGACGGTGACGCTCGCCATGGCCTTCAGCACCGCGGCCGAGTTCGCGGCGGCCCGAGGCTTCGGCGCGGTCGAGCTCGGCCAGCAGACGCTCGGCAAGCTGGCGCGCTTCGTCGGAGCGGCGTGACGCGCCTCGGGAGACCGGCGCGCATTGCGGCGACCCTGCCCGGGGCGATGACGCCGCTGCACGTCGGCGCCGTCAACCACAAGCAGGGCCCCACCGCGCCGGCGAGAGCGACGGCCTCCCGCCAGAGGCTGCGGCAGCGTTGGTCGCGAAGATCTGCCACGGGCTCCGAGCCCCCGCGCATGGTCCGTTCAGAGTTGTCCGGTCCGGGCGAATTCCACCAGCGCCGACAGGACCGCGTTTCGCGCCAGTGTTCCGCAAGTTCGGCATGGATCCGCCTGATGCGCCACCAGCGCGGTTCGCGACCGGTTGGCGCCCCTGTCGCGTCCCGGTCTGCTCTCTGCGCGTCTCGGAGCCCAAAAGGGGCCTGCGGCGTCGGGGGCGAGAGGGAGCCCGTCACCGACAGGGCAGGCTCCGCCATTGCGGTTCGCCGCGCCGCCGCCTAGTCAGGCGCCAGCGCGTCGCAGCCCAGAAGGATCCGCCTTGGCCGCCAATCCCCGTCCCTTCGCCTCCTTCGAATGGGCGATCGCCTGGCGCTACCTTCGCGCGCGCCGCCGCGAGGGCGGCATTTCGGTGATCGCATGGTACGCGCTGCTCGGGGTGATGCTCGGCGTCGCCACGCTGATCGTCGTGCAGGCTGTGATGATCGGCTTCCGCGAGGAGTTCACCGACCGCATCATCGGCGCGAACGCCCATGTCACCGTCTACAAGTCGTTCGGCGTCGACGAGCTCGGCAATCCCGATCGCATGATCGCCGACTACGACGGGCTGGCGGAGCGGCTCGCCGCGGTGCCCGGCGTCACCGCGACGGCGCCGCTGGTGCGCGGGCAGGTGATGGCCTCGGGCGGCGAGCGCGCCGCCGGGGTCGAGGTGATCGGCGTGCGGCTGGAGGACTTGCGCAACACGCCCCTCGTGGCCGATCCGGAGGTGGTCGCCGGCGACCTCGACCGGCTCGACGAGGGGATCGCGATCGGGACCGGGGTGGCGCGCGAGCTCGGCGTCGGGGTCGGCGACGTGGTCTCGCTGATCTCGCCGCAGGGCATGGACACGCCGTTCGGCACCCAGCCGCGCATCAACGACTACGAGGTGGTCTACATCTTCGGCGTCGGGCGGTTCGACATCGACCGGACCCGCGTCTACATGCCCTTCGCCGAGGCGCAGCTCTACTTCAACCGCGAGGGCGGCGCCGACGAGATCGAGGTGATGGTCGAAGCGCCCGACCGGGTGGATGAGCTGCGCCAGCCGCTGATCGCTGCGGCGGGCGAGGGCGCCTATCTCTGGACCTGGCGCGACGCCTCCGGCGCGTTCCTGTCGGCGCTCGACGTCGAGCGGCGGGTGATGTTCATCATCCTCAGCCTCGTGGTGCTGATCGCCGCGCTCAACATCATCTCCGGCCTGGTGATGCTGGTGAAGAACAAGGGCCGCGACATCGGCATCCTGCGAACCATGGGTCTGACCCAGGGCGCGATCATGCGGGTGTTCTTCCTCTGCGGGGCGCTGATCGGGGTGGCGGGGACCGTGCTGGGCGTCATCCTCGGCTGCCTCTTCGCCTATTTCATCCAGGACATCCAGGCGGCGGTGGAATGGGTTGCGGGCGGCTCGGTCTGGAATCCCGAGATCCGCTACCTGACCGAGATCCCGGCGCGGCTGCGGCTCCGCGACGTTGCGGCGGTGGCGGGCATGGCGCTCGGCCTGTCCTTCCTGATCACGCTGGCCCCGGCGCGCAACGCCGCGCGGCTCAACCCGGTCGAGGCGCTGCGCTATGAGTGAGGCGCTGGCCCTCTCTGGCGTCGCCAAGGTCTACAACCCCGATGGCCCCGCGCCGGTCCGGGTGCTCGACGGGATCGACCTGACGCTTGCGCCCGGCGAGGCGGTGGCGCTGGTCGCGCCCTCGGGCGCGGGCAAGTCGACGCTCCTGCACATCGCGGGCCTGCTCGACACGCCAACCGCCGGGACCGTGCGGCTCCTCGGCCAGGCGACCGGCCGGCTCGATGACGCCGCGCGCACCCGCCTGCGCCGCGACGCGGTGGGCTTCATCTACCAGTTCCATCACCTGCTGCCCGAGTTCAGCGCGCTCGAGAACGTCTCCCTGCCGCAGCGCGCCGCCGGCGCGGCGCTGGCCGCCGCGAACGACCGCTCCCGCGAACTGCTCGAAGCGGTGGGGCTCGGGGCGCGGCTGACGCACCGGCCCGCCGAGCTCTCCGGCGGCGAACAGCAGCGCGTCGCCTTCGCCCGCGCGCTCGCCAACCGCCCCAGGCTCCTGCTGGCCGACGAGCCTACCGGCAACCTCGATCCCGAGACCTCCGACCGGGTGTTCGCGCTCCTCGTCGAGCTGGTGCGCGGCGCCGGGCTCGCGGCGCTGGTGGCCACCCACAACCTCGACCTCGCCGCCCGCATGGACCGCATCCTCCGCCTCGACGCCGGGCGCGTCGTCCCGGCCTGACGACCGTCGCCAGGTCCGAAAGACCGTCCGACCATGGTCCGATGCGCGCGCCCCGCCGAGGGCGCACACCTGTCCCCGGGCGCAACGCCCGAGTGGATCGAGGAGCAAGTGATGTCTGTAACGAGGTTGGGTTGGACGGCGGCGAGCGTGGCGGCCCTGGCCGCGGCGTTCGCGGCGGTGCCGGTAGGGTTCGATTTCGGGACCGAGCAGGGCTTCCGGCTCGCGCCGGGGATCGCCTTCGCCAAGGATGGTCGGGACGACGACCGCGATGACGACCGGGACGACGCAGCCGGGATGACGACCGCGATGACGACCGGGATGACGACCGCGATGACGACCGAGATGACGACCGGGATGACGACCGCGATGACGACCGGGATGACGACCGGAGCGGCGGCGGCCGCGGAGACGACCGGGACGACGACAGAAACGACGATCGAGGCAGCGACCGCTCCGATGGCGGCGACGGTCGGCAGGAAGACGACAGGGGCCGCGGCCGCGGCCGCGGTGGCGACGACGACAGCGGGCGCGGCCGCGGCGGCGACGACGATGGCGGCCGGGCGGTGGCGAGCCAGGGCGACGGCGGCGGAGCGCTGCGCGTCACCAGGGTCGAGGAAGGCCGCTCCGGCGTCGAGGTGGTCTATTCCAACGGCGTCCGCGAGGAGATCGAGAACGGCCGCTACGAGCAGAAGGACGCCGCCGGCCGCACGGTGATCGAGCGCCCGGCCACCGCCGCCGACATCGAGCGCATCCGCGGGAACGTGCGCGCGTCGGGATTCCGCCAGCGCCTTCGGGTGCCGATCTCCGGCGACGTCTCCGAGGTGGAGGTTGGCCGCTCCGGGGTCGAGGTGCGCTACGCCAACGGCTGGAAGGAGGAGCTGGAGGCCGGCCGCTACGAGCTCAAGGACCCCAACGGCAACACCGTCGTCGAGCGTGTCGCGACCAGCGAGGATCTCGCGCGCATGCGGGCGATCTCCGGGCGCTGAGCCCGCGCCGCAACTGCGCGACCGCGGCCGCGACGGGACCGTCGCGGCCGCGTCCGTTCAGGGCGCGCCCCAGGCGTCCCGCGCGATCAGCGCCGCCTCGACCCGGTTGCGGGCGTGCAGCTTCTCCAGGATCGCGGTCATGTAGTGCTTGACCGTCTTCTCCTGGATGCCGAGGTCCTCGGCGACCTCGCGGTTGCTCAGGCCCTTGGCGACGCGGCGCAGGATGTCCTCCTCGCGCTTGCTCAGGTCGTCGATCGGCCGGCGGGCGCTCCGGCCCGTCGTCTGGAAGTCCGCGAGCACCCGCGCGGCGAGCCCCGGCGAGACATGCGCCGCCCCGCCGGCGACCTCCTCGAGCACGCGGGCGAGTTCCGCCGCCGAGACGCCCTTGAGCACGTAGCCGCTGGCCCCCGCCCGCAGCGCCGCGATCACGTCCTCGTCGGCCTCCGAGACCGTGAGCATCGCCACCCGGGTGCCGGGAGAGGCCGCGCGGATCCGCCGGGCGGCCTCGATGCCCCCGCCGGGCATCGAGATGTCGAGCAGCGCGAGATCCGGCCGGTGCTCGGTCGCCAGCGCCACGGCGGCGTCGGCGTCGCCGCCGACCCCGAGCACCGCGAACCGGCCGGTCTCGCTGAGCGAGCGCACCAGCCCGTCGCGAAAGATCGGGTGGTCGTCGGCGAGGATGGTCCTGATCGTCATGGCGTCTCCGTCGATTTCACGGGCAGGGTGAGGACGAGCGTCGCGCCGTCTCCGGGGGCGGAGACGACGCAGAGTTCCCCTCCGATGCTCTCGGCCCGGTCGCGCAGCCCCGCGAGCCCCTCGCCGCCGTCGGCGCGCAAGCCCGTCGCGGCGGCCGGATCGAAGCCGGGGCCCGTGTCGCGGACCGTGGCGCGCACGGCGTCGGGGCCCGTCTCGAGGCTCACCGCGACCGCCGCGCCCGGGGCGTGGCGCGCGGCGTTCGAGAGCGCCTCCTGCAGAAAGCGGTAGAGGCAGATCCGCGCCGAATCGCTCACCGGCGCGTCCCCGCCGCCACTCACCTCGAGCGCGATCTCGGCCCCGGCGTGCGGGCGGTGCGCCGCCACCGCCCGCTCGGCCACCTCCGCGAGGCTCAGCCGCTCGAGATCGGGCAGCGACAGCCCCCGCGAGATCGCCCGGATCTCGGCGAGCGCGGTCTGCAGCGCGTCGCGGATCGCGGCCCCCTCGCCGTCGCCCCTCCCGTCGTCCGGCAACAGGCTCTCGATGCGCATCGCCGCCAGCGCCACGTACTGCGCCGGGCCGTCGTGCAGGTCGGCGCTGACCCGGCGCAGGCTCTTCTCCGCCTGCGCGGCGGCGCGCGCCGAGGCGGTCACCGCCCGGTCGCGCAGCACCCGGTTCTGCTCGGCGACGCGGCGGCTTTCGGCGACCTGGGCGCGCAGAAGCTCGCGCTGGCGCGCGATGGTGCGCCCGCCGGCGCGCACGATGCCCAGCAGCATCAGCCCGCTGGCGAGAAAGACCCCGGCGACCAGCAGCCAGCTCTTGCGCCGCGCGTCGGCGAGGTCGTCGGTCAGCGCGGCCGCCACCTCGTAGAACTCCGCCACCGCGATCACGTCGCCCGACCAGACCTCGCGGATCGGCGAATAGACCTCGAGCAGCGGCATGCCGAGCGCGGCCTCGCCGGCGCTTTCGGGATCGTCGAGACCCTCGATGCTGGCGCTCACCTGCCCGGACCAGGCCCGCTTCAGGTCGTCCGACGGCGGGAATGTCCGGCCGACGATGTCGGGGTCGGTGGCGTAGACCACGCGGCCGCCGGGCTTCCAGATCTTGAACGAGACGATGCGCTCGGCGAGGCTGGCGTTGGCGAAGACCTCCTCGAGCGCCCGCAGCGCCGGGTCGGAGAGGGTGTCGCTCGCGGCCAGCTCCTGGCTGAGAGGCGACACGAAGCTTTCGACGTAAAGCGCTGTAGCGGCTGCCGTATTGTCGACTACGGACTGCTCGATCCGTTGCGTGATCCAGGTGGCGATGATCAGCATCGCGGCAAGCATGACCGCGCCGCCCGCAACGAGGAATTGCGGCACGAGCGGGGCCGCACGGACGCGGCCAAGGAGTTTCGCGGTCTGCTGCATCGGTGCGCGGTTGCCTTCCCGGGCGCTACTACGCCGAGCAAGCCATGAACACGGACTTAAGGCTGGCGATCGCTTCCGCCGGCGTCGGGCGCGGGATCCTCGGCGCAGATCGCGCGCAGCGCCGCCCAGTCGGCGGGATCGAGGAGCGGCGTCTCTCCGGCGGCCGCGACGGCGGTGGGCGCGGCCGCCGGCGGCGGCGCGAGCGCCGCCTGGGTGGCGCGCGCCAGCGTCGCATCGTTGATGCGCCCCGTGAAGATGAACCGCAGCCCGCCGAGGACCCCGGTCTGCGCGATCAGGTCGGCCGCCGGTCCGCCCCCGGGCTGCGGCTGCGGAACCAGCGTGGCCAGGTCGGACGGGCTTTCGGAGGCCTCGACCGCCTGCCGGTCGAGCAGGACGCGCCGACCCGGAAGCCGCGCCGCCGGGCCGGCGGGCAGGTCGGTGACATGCAGCGTCAGCGTCTCGCCCGGCGCGGCGAGCGCGGCGGCGAGGCGATCGAGCGCGCGCACGCCGCCCGGCGCGGCGCAGAGCGGGCCCGTGGTCTCCATAGCCTCGATCAGCATCCGGTCGCCGAACTCCGCCGCCTGTTCGGGCGAGACCATGCGCAGCGCCTGCGCCCGGATCAGCCCCGGACCCCAGGTGATCGCCGCGGCGAGCCCCGCCAGCGCCGCCAGCCCCGCGGCGAGCCTCGGGCTGCGGCGGCGCGGCGCGGGCCGGCGCGACGGCGCCCGGCTCACCGCGGCGATCGCCTCGGTCATCTGCGGGTCGCGGATCGCCAGCGTCTCGTAGCCCTCGGGCGTGGTGGAATAGACCGTCGCGCCGTCCTCGACGCGCAGCGCCTGCATCCCGGCCAGCGCCCAGTGGCCGAGCGGCCGCTCCTCGAGGTCGCTGAGCACCAGCGTCGCGTCACGAAACGAGACGATCACCTCGCGCGGCGGCGCGTCCGGTCCCTCGCGCCACTGGCCGACCGCCTCGAGCCAGTCGTATCTCTCGAGCGCCGTCATGCCGGGCGTGCGTCTCCTTCGCCGGGCCGCCAAGGACCCTTCGGGCGTGTGTCTAGCCGCCCGCCTGCGGCTTGTCACCCGCGGTTTCCCGGGGCGCGGGCGGCGGCGCGCGACGACGGAAACCGTACCGAAACGGGTGGTTTTCCGCGTTGACGGATCCCTAACGGAAATCCTCTATCGAAGCGATTTCAAATACTTGACCCTCTGTCCACGTTTGGACGCGACGCGGATTTCGTCTGGCTCCGGCTCACGCCGCCTGCTCCGCCGGCAGGAACCGCCCGTAGAACGTCTCGCCCTTCTCCGCCATCTCGCGCAGAAGCGCCGGGACTGCGAACCGCGGACCCGCGGTCGCGGCGAGTCCGTCGCAGATCTCCACGGCCTTGCCCGCGCCCAGCATGTCGAGCCACGAGAACGGCCCGCCCGACCAGGGCATGTAGCCCCAGCCGAGGATCGCGCCGACGTCGCCCTCGCGGATGTCCGTCAGCACGCGCTCCTCCAGCGCCCGCACCGCCTCCAGCGTCTGGATCATCGCCAGCCGGTGCTGCACCTCCGTCACCTCCGGCTGCTCGGCCCGCGGCGGCCACATCGCGCGCAGCTCCGGCCAGATGGCCTCCCGCTTGCCCTTGTCGTCGTAGGCGTAGAATCCCGCCTTGGTCTTGCGCCCGAGCCGGCCGAGCTCGGCCAGCCTGAACAGCACATCGTCCGACGGGCTTTCGGGATAGGCGTCGCCCATGGCGGCCTTCGTCGCCTTGGCGATCTTCACGCCCAGGTCGATCGAGGTCTCGTCCACGAGCTGCAACGGCCCCAGCGGAAATCCCAGCTGCTTGGCCGCGTTCTCGATCAGCGCCGGCTCCACCCCCTCGGCGATCATGCGCACGCCCTCGTTGATGTAGGGGATGATGCAGCGGTTGGCGTAGAAGAACCGCGCGTCGTTGACCACGATCGGCGTCTTGCGGATCTGGCGCACGAAGTCGAGCGCCTTGGCCACCGCCCGGTCGCCGGTCTCGCGGCCGCGTATGATCTCCACCAGCATCATCTTGTCCACCGGCGAGAAGAAGTGGATGCCGATGAACTCCGACGGCGCGCCGCTGGCCTTGGCCAGCTCGCCGATCGGCAGGGTCGAGGTGTTGGTGGCGAAGATCGCGTCCTGCGGCAGGTGCGCCTCGGCGCGCCGCGTCGTCTCGGCCTTGACGCCCACGTCCTCGAACACCGCCTCGACCACGAGATCGCAGCCGTCGAGCGCGGCGAAATCCGGCGTCGCGGCGATGCGGCCGAGCACCTCCGCCTTCTTTTCCGGCGTGACCCGCTTGCGCGTCACGCCCTTGTCGAGCAGCGCCTCGGAGTGCGCCCTTCCCCGGTCCGCCGCCTCCTGGTCGCGGTCGATCAGCACCACCTCGATCCCGGCGTTCGCCGCGACATAGGCGATCCCCGCGCCCATCATGCCCGCGCCGATCACGCCGAGCTTGCGCACCGTCTGGTCGGGCGCTGCCGGACGCACCGCGCCCTTCTCCAGCGCCTGCTTGTTGATGAAGAGCGAGCGGATCATCGCCGACGACGAGGGGTTCATCAGCACGTTGGTGAACCAGCGCGCCTCGATCTTCAGCGCAGCGTCGAAGGGAACCAGCGCGCCCTCGTAGGCAGCTGACAGCATCGCCTTCGCCGCCGGATAGACCCCTTGCGTCTTGCCGTTCACCATCGCGCTCGAGCCGACATAGGTCATGAATCCCGCCGCGCTGTAGGGCGCGCCGCCGGGCATCCGGTAGCCCTTCGCGTCCCAGGGCTTGACGATGTCGGCGTCCGTCGCCGCCAGAACCCAGGCCTTCGCCGCGTCGAGCAGTTCGCCCGCCGGGACCACCTCGTCGATCAGCCCCGCGCCCTTGGCGCGCTTCGGGTCCAGCGTCTTGCCCTCCAGCAGGTAGGGCGCCGCCGCCATCACGCCCATCTTGCGCACCAGCCGGGTCGTGCCGCCCATGCCGGGGAAGATGCCGACCATGATCTCCGGCAGGCCGATTCGCGCTTTCGGGTTGTCGGCGACGAAGATGCGGTGGCAGGCCAGAGGGATCTCGAGCCCGATGCCGAGCGCGGTGCCGGGCAGCGCCGCGGCGATCGGCTTGCCGCCCTTGTGCGACTTCGGGTCCATGCCCGCGCGCTCGATCCGCCTCAGGAGCCCGTGCATGCGCATCAGCCCCTCGAAGAGCCCGCGCGCGGGATCCGCGCCGGCGCTCTCCTTCATCTTGGCGATGATGTTGAGGTCCATGCCGCCGGCGAAGTCGGGCTTGCCCGAGGTGATCACGATGCCCCTGACCGCCGCGTCGGCGAGCGCCGCATCGATCGCCGCCTCCAGGTCGGCGATGCCCTCCATGTTGAGCACGTTCATGGACCGCTCGGGCAGGTCCCAGGTGATCGTGGCGACGCCGCCGCGGTCGATGAAGGTGGTGAAGATGCTCATGGCTCGCTCCTTGTCGTGACGGGGCCGTCGCCCTGGGTCGTGTAGCGGCGTTCCGCGCCGCGCTTCATCAGGATCGGGTCGCGGCCTTCGCCGACCGGCGCGCCTGCGCCCGGGCGCGCGAAGGCCTCGCCCCAGCGCCGCAGAATCCAGTGCGCGCCCGACCCCGCGCGGAGGGCCACCGGCTCTTCGGTCTGGTCGGGGATCGCCGCCCTTGGCATCACGCGGGCGCCCGGTAGGGGCTGCCGTCGCGATGGGTGAAGACCGCCGCCCCGTCCTTCAGCTCGACCACGAGATCGACGTCCGAATAGGTCGCGACCTCGTGCGCCGCTTTGCTGCCGAGCACCAGGAACCGCGCCTCGGCGTCCGTGTGGTTGATGAAGTGGTGCCCGTCCGCGACGCCCGCCGGGAACGCCGCGCAGTCGCCGGGCGCCATCACCGTCGGCCCGGCGTCCTCGACCAGCGTCACATGGCCTTCGGTCACCAGCACGAACTCGTCCTCGTGGCGGTGCCAGTGCCGCAGCGAGGACTTCGCCCCCGGCGCCAGGATCACGACGTTCGCGCCGAACTGCGTCAGCCCACCGGCCTGCCCGAGCCGGATCGACGACCGCCCGGCCATCATCGCGTCGTAGGGCGGCGGATAGATCGAGCCGGTCTTCACCGGGGCCGCGGCCTGATCGACGAAGCCGGAGGCCGGGTCGCCGGGTGGATCATCGAAGGGTCCGACCGGCGTGGTCTGGTCGATCGGCGTCCCGTCGCGGCGGGCGTAGCCGCTGCGCCCGTGCGCCTTCACGAACATCCGGTCAAGGCCGCTGTAGCGGCAGACGTCCGCCGGATCCCGCCACCCGGCGATCAGGAAGCGCACGTCGCCGTCGCTGCGGTTCTCCAGCCGGTGCCCGTTGGCGCGGCCCGCCGGCCAGGCGCAGGCGTCGCCGGGGCCGAGCGCCCGCGCGCCGCTGTCCTCGACCAGGGTCGGCGCGCCGTCGATCACCCAGAGGAACTCGTCCTCGCGGTCGTGCCAGTGCCGCACCGACGAGGCGCTGCCCGGCGGCAGCGTCTCGATGCGCACGCCATACTGGGTGAGCCCGCCAAGCTCGCCCACGACGACGCTGCGGAAGGGTCCGGGGTCGAGTCCGGCCGGCGCGCCGGCCGGCGTCCTCTCCAGATCGGGTTCGGAAAACCGCACGACGCCCATGGCTCAGTCCCCTGTCGCGGCGGTCTGCGCGCCGATCGCGCGCGGTGGACGCACGGGACACGCGAGGTCCGACGGCGCGCGCTTGCCCATCACACCCGCTCGATGATCGTGGCCGCGCCCATGCCCGACGCCACGCAGAGCGTCGCGAGCGCGGTGCCCTTGCCGCTGCGCTCCAGCTCGTCGAGCGCCGTGCCGAGAATGATCGCCCCGGTCGCGCCGAGCGGGTGTCCCATGGCGATGGCCCCGCCGTTGACGTTCAGCCGCGCGTGATCGACGTCGAAGGCCTGCATGAAGCGCAGCACCACCGCCGAGAACGCCTCGTTCACCTCGAAGAGGTCGATGTCGGCGATGCTCATGCCCGCCTGGGCCAGGATCTTCTCGGTCACCGGCACCGGGCCGGTCAGCATGATCGTGGGGTCGGTGCCGATCTTGGCGGTGGCGCGCACCCGCGCCCGCGGGCTCAGCCCATGGCGCTCCCCGAAGGCCCGGTCGCCCAAGAGGATCGCCGCGGCGCCGTCGACGATGCCGCTGGAATTTCCGGCGTGATGGACGTGGTTGATCCGCTCCAGGTGCGGATACTTCAGCATCGCCACCGCGTCGAAGCCCGGCATGGTCTCGCCCATTTCCTTGAACGAGGCCTTCAGCGCCCCGAGCGACTGCATGTCGGTCTCGGGGCGCATGTGCTCATCGCGGTCGAGAATGGCGAGACCGTTGACGTCGCGCACGGTGATCACCGACTTCGCGAAACGCCCGTCCGCCCAGGCGGCGGCGGCGCGCTTCTGGCTCTCGACCGCGAAGGCGTCGCAGTCGTCGCGGGAGAAGCCGTATTCGGTGGCGATGATGTCGGCCGAGATCCCCTGCGGCACGAAATAGGCCTTCATCGCCAGCGAGGGATCCACCGCGATCGCGGCGCCGTCCGAGCCCATCGGCACACGGCTCATCATCTCCACGCCGCCGGCGATGTAGGCCGAGCCGGCGCCGGCCGCCACCTGGTTGGCGGCGAGGTTGACCGCCTCGAGACCGGACGCGCAGAACCGGTTGATCGAGAGGCCCGGAACCCGCTCGTCGAGATCCGACAGCAGCACCGCCGACCGCGCGAGGCAGCCGCCCTGTTCGCCGACCTGCGTGGCGTTGCCCCAGATCACGTCCTCGACCGCGTCGGCCTCGAGCCCGTTGCGCGTCTTGACCGCGTTCAGCGTCACCGCCGACAGGCGCAGCGCCGTGACCTCGTGCAGCCCGCCGTCCGCACGGCCCTTGCCGCGGGGCGTGCGCACGGCGTCGTAGATGTAGGCTTCGGTCATGTGGGCCTCCGGTTCAGGCGGCGCCGGGCAGCGGGTGGCCCGGCATCAGGTCGTAGGGGTGCCTCCAGCCGGGCAGGGCGGCGATCGCCCCGCGCCAGCGGTCGACGTTGGGATACTCGGCCATATCCACGCCGAACTCGTCCTCGAAGTAGAGATAGCCCACGCAGGAGAGGTCCGCGATGGTCGGGTCGGGTCCGACGATCCAGTCGCGATGGGCGAGGTGGCGGTCGAGCACGCCCAGCGAGGCGCGCGCCCGGCCCATCAGGAAAGCGATCACGTCCGGGTTGCGCTTGTCCTCGGCGAGAAAGTTCATCTGGAATCGCGCCGGACCGATGTAGCTGTTGAGCTTGTGGTTGTCCCACAGCATCCAGCGCAGGATCTCGCGCCGCGCCTCCGGCTCGCGCGCGCCGAACCGGTCGAGCGTCTCGGCGAGATAGTCGAGGATCACCCCGGATTGGCTGACGACGAACTGGCCGTGCTCCAGCACCGGAACCTCGCCCATCTCGTTGAGGGCGCGATAATCCTCGGTGCGCGTCGCCCCGTTGAAGAAGTCGACGAAGACCGGCTCCCAGTCGGCGCCGCACAGCTCGAGCATCAGCGCCGCCCGGTAGGCGTTGCCGGACTGGGCGAAGCAGTGCAGCCGATACTCGCTCATGGATCCGTCTCCTCCCGGGCCGCCGGCGCCCGGCAAGCTTCGCCGTGTCGCGTCTCCCTGCCGTCCCCCGGTGTTAACGGATGTTGAGATCGGGTTAACGGCTTTCTGGAACCTGTTTTATTCCAAAGGGTTGTCGATTCTTGCACGCGTGAAACACACCACCCTTTCACACTGTCAGAACGCCTCCGCCGGCAGCGCCATCACCGGTTCCGCCCCGCTTTCGATCCGGGCGAGGTGAAGCTTCGTCGCAGGCAGGAGGCGCGCCATGTAGTAGCGACCCGTCGCGACCTTCGCGGCGTGGAAGTCGTCCCCGCCCTTCATCGCCGCCTTCGCCATGCGGGCCCACATGTAACCCAGGCAGACATGGCCGAAGAGATGCAGGAAGTCGGTCGACCCGGCGAGCGCCGCGTTGGGGTTCTTCATTCCGTTCTGGACGAAGTACATGCCCGCCGCCTGGAGATCCTTGGAGGCTGCCTTCAGCGGGTCGAGGAAGCCCGCCTTCAGATCGGCGTCCCCCTCGTTCTCCTTGATGAACGTCTTGATCAGCTCGAAGAAGGCCATCACGTGCTTGCCGCCGTCCTGGGCCAGCTTGCGCCCCACCAGATCGAGCGCCTGCACCCCGTTCGCGCCCTCGTAGATCATAGCGATGCGCGCGTCGCGCACGAACTGGCTGACGCCCCATTCCTCGATGTAGCCGTGCCCGCCGAGCATCTGCTGGGCCTGCACCGCGCTGTCGAAGCCCTTGTCGGTCAGGAAGCCCTTCACCACCGGCGTCAGCAGCGACACCAGCCCGTCAGCGTCCGCGTCGCCCGTCCGCGCATGCCGGTCGATCAGCGACGCCGACCACAGCAGGAACGCCCGGCCGCCCTCGACGAAGGCCTTCTGGTCCATCAGCGCCCGGCGCACGTCCGGGTGCACGATCAGCGGATCCGCCGGCCCGCCGGGGTTCTCCGGGCCTGCCGCCGCGCGACCCTGCAGGCGGTCGCGCGCGTAGGCTGCGGCGACCTGGTAGGCGGCGTCGGCCTGGGCGACGCCCTGCACGCCGACCGCGAGGCGGGCCTCGTTCATCATCACGAACATCGCGCGCAGGCCCTTGTGCGCCTCGCCGACGAGATAGCCCTCCGCGCCGTCGTAGTTCATCACACAGGTGGCGTTGCCGTGGATGCCCATCTTCTCCTCGATCTTGCCGCAGGAGACCGCGTTGCGCGCGCCGAGCCCGCCGTCGTCGTCCACGAGGAACTTCGGCACGATGAACAGCGATATGCCCTTCACGCCCTCCGGCCCGCCCGGAATCCGCGCCAGCACCAGATGCACGATGTTCTCGGTCAGGTCGTGCTCGCCGGCGGAGATGAAGATCTTCTGCCCGGTGATGCGGTAGGTCCCGTCGTCCTGTGGCTCCGCCTTGGTGCGCAGCAGCCCGAGGTCGGTGCCGCAATGCGGCTCGGTGAGGTTCATCGTCGCCGACCACTCGCCGGTGACGAGCTTGGGCAGCCACTTGGCCTTCTGCGCCTCCGAGCCCGCCGCGACGATGGCGTTGTAGGCGCCGTGGGTCAGGCCCCAGTACATGTTGAGCGCCATGTTGGCGGCGGCGTGCATCTGCCCGACGGCGGTGTTGAGCATGTGCGGCATGCCCTGGCCGCCGAAGTCCGGATCGAGGTCGAGCCCGATCCAGCCGCCCTCGGCCACGGTGTCGTAGGCGGCCTTGAATCCCTCGGGCGTGCGGACCACGCCGTTCTCCAGCCTGCAGCCCTGGGTGTCGCCGACGGCGTTCAGGGGCGCCAGCGCGTCGCGGGCGATCTTGCCGGCCTCCTCGAGGATCGCCGCGGTGAAGTCGCGGTCGAGTTCATCGTAGCCGGGGATGCCGCTTTCCTGCACCGCGAGCACGTCGTGCAGGATGAAGTCCAGGTCCTGGAGCGGGGGCGCGTAGGCGGCCATGCGGGATCTCCTCGTGATGTCTATTCTGCGGCGCGGCCGCTGCCGGCGCGGGCGAGCACCTGCGCGCCCCAGTCGAGCTGTCGCTCAAGGTCGGCGATGGCGCCGTCGAGTTCGTCGCGCTGCGCCTGCATGGCGCGCAGGCGCTCGAGGCCCAGTTCGTAGGTGCGCGCGATCTGCGTGACCTGCTGATCGCCGATCTCGTACATGTCGAGCAACTGCCGGATGTCTTCAAGGCTGAAGCCGAAGCGCTTGCCCTGCAGGATCAGCTTCAGCCGCGCCCGGCAGGCGCGGGTGAACAGCCGGCGCGTGCCGGCGCGCTGCGGAAACAGCAGTTCCTTGGCCTCGTAGAAGCGCAGCGTGCGCGGCGTGACGCCGAACTCCGCGCACATCTCGCCGATCGTATAGAGCCTGTCGTCCACCGCCGTCGTCCCGCCACTGTCAGAGTGCGCGGACCATGCGGGCTCGCCCGAGTCGGTTCAAGTGAAAAGCCTTACGTTGACGTAAACCTGACGCAACGTCATCCGCGTATTGGCGCGACGCCCACGGGTGGCGGCTCCCGTTGCGGCGAGCAACCGCCATGACGACGGGCGCCGAAGGTCCCGCCGCGATGGCCTGTCGCGCGCGCCGTCAGGCTGCGCGCCGGCGTCCGGCCCGAAGAAGCCCGGCCAGGGCCATGCCTCCCAGCATCAGAGCGAGGCCTCCGGGCAGCGGCACCGGCGCGATCGAAGCCGAATGCACAAGGCCGGTGGCCTCCACGTTCTCCGGTCGCGTCGCGAGCGTCAGGCCGAACATCGCCCCGGTCGCGTCGGTGAGCGAAATCGGCACGGTCGAGCAGAGCGCGGGGTTGGCGTAGCAGGCGCCCGGAGGCGCCCCGGGGCCCGAGCGGAACCCCGCGCCGATGAAGCCGGTCATAGTGGCCGACTGCAGGTCGCCGATGGTGAATTCGGTGGTCGCCCCCGCGAAGCGCCCGATGACGCCCGCGCCGTCAGTCACCGGGTCCACGATGAAGCCAAGGCCGTAGCGTCCGGGCACGAACGGATTGGTCTGGTCGAAGATGGCGATGGTGATCCCGCCCACCGGATCATCCGGAAACGCAGCGACGCGGTAGGTCTGGCCGTCGATCGTCATGCGGGCCCGGAGTGGCGTCTGCGCGAGAAAGCCCGGGGCGATGCCCGCGGCGAGATTGGGCGCCGCGTCGTCGAAAGTGGCCTCAAGCTGGAACGGCGTGGCCGGCGCAAACGGCGAGGCGGTTCCGCCTTCCGGCGTCAGGCTGTCGCCGGCGCCGAAGAAACCCGAATAGCTGAAGTTGATCCCCACGGCCTGCGCCGGCGCGGCAGCCAGCGCCGCGATCAGTCCGATCGCAGCAAAAAGATGGTTTCTCATGGTCCGTCAGTCCCCCCAAGGTGCGGCGCGCCGCAGATGCTCATCGTTTGAACAATCTTCCACCGCCATCTCCGCCGAATCAATCCTCGTCGCAGGCGAGTTCGTTAGAATCTGTGTAGAGCCCGCGCGGAGGCGTCGGAGATTTCGGTTTGAAACTCGCGCGCCGTTGTGGGCATCTGGGCCGAGACCTTTGAGGCCCCCAATGGACCAACCAGCCGCCCAGGACCAGAAGACCCGGATCGCCCGCCAGTTCATCGAGGCGATCCCGCACAGCCGCGATCTAGGCATGGAGCTTGTCGAGATCGGCGCGGGCTGGGTGGTGATGACGCTAGATTACGATCCACGCTTCATCGGCGACCCCGAAACCGGCGTCCTGCACGGCGGCGTGATCACCGCCCTTCTCGACACCTGCGGCGGCGCGAGCGTGATGACCCATCCCGCAGCCCCGGGCGGCACCGCCACCATCGACTTGCGCATCGACTACATGCGCCCGGCGCCCCCGAGGAAACGCGTCTTCGCGCGCGCCGAGTGCTACCGTATCACCCGCAGCGTCGCCTTCGTGCGCGGCGTCGCCTACACCGACAGCCGCGACGAGCCGGTCGCGGCGGCGCACGGCGCGTTCACCGTCGAGCGCGGGGTCCGGTGATGGCGCCGCGGCCCGAACCTGTCCAGGTGGTCAAGCAGCGCCGCGACGCCGCGCTGGCGCGCATGGTCGCGGGTATTCCCTACATCCAGCATCTCGGCGTCAGCTTCGAGCGGCGCGGCGACGAGCTGACCGCGCGTCTCGCCTACGACGACCGGCTGATCGGCAACCCGCTGCTGCCGGCGCTGCACGGCGGCGCGATCGGCGCGTTCCTCGAGATCGCGGCGCTCATGGAACTGGCCTGGGCCCAGGTCTGGGAGCGCATGGAAAGCGGCGGCGAGGGCGCAGCCGAGATCGAGGCCGGCCGGTTTCCAGCCCTGCCCAAGACCATCGACTTCACGGTGGACTACCTGCGCTCCGGCCTGCCGCGCGACGCCTACGCCCGGGCGCGCATCAACCGCACGGGCCGGCGCTACGCCAGCGTCCACGTCGAGGCCTGGCAGGACCGGCGGGAGCGGCTCTTCGCGCAGGCGACGGCGCACTTCCTGATGGCGCGGGACGGGGAGGGCTGATGCGCCGCGCCGTCCGTCGCCACGCGCAGGCCGCTCTGTCTGTCTGAGACGCGCGCGCGCCACATGCACGCCGTGCCACCTCCTGCGCTGACCCGCCGCCGCGTGCTAGCGATCGCGCTTCCGATCGTGCTCTCCAACGCGACTGTGCCCGTCCTCGGCGCAGTGGACACCGGCGTGGTCGGCCAGCTTGGCGAGGCGGCCCCGATCGGCGCGGTCGGTCTCGGCGCGATCATCCTCACCTCGCTCTACTGGGTATTCGGCTTCCTGCGCATGGGCACCACCGGCATGGTCGCGCAGGCCCACGGCTCCGGCGACGTCGGCGAGACCGGCGCGCTCCTGATGCGGGCGCTGATCGTCGCCGGCGCGGCCGGCCTTGCGCTGATCGCCGGCCAGAGCCTGCTGTTCGCTGCGGCCGTCGCGCTGGCCCCCGCCAGTGCCGAGGTCGAGGCGCTGGCGCGGGTCTATCTCTCGATCCGCATCTGGGGAGCGCCGGCGGCGATCGCGCTCTACGCGCTGACCGGCTGGCTGATCGCCATGGAGCGGACCCGCGGGGTGCTGGCGCTGCAGGTGGCGATGAACGGGCTCAACGTCGGGCTCAACCTCTTGTTCGTGCTCGTCCTCGGCTGGGGCGTGGCGGGAGTGGCGGCGGCGACGCTGATCGCGGAGGGCGTCGGGCTGGCCCTTGGGCTCTGGCTTTGTGGCGCGGCTTTCGGCGGCCCGGCATGGCGCGACTGGGGCCGGGTCTTCGACAGCGCGCGGCTGCGCCGCATGGCTTCCGTCAACGGCGACATCCTGATCCGCTCGGTGATCCTTCAGGCGAGCTTCACCGCCTTCATGTTCCTCGGCGCGGGGTTCGGCGACGTGACGCTGGCGGCGAACCAGGTGCTTCTGCAGTTCGTGGCGATCACCGCCTACGCGCTCGACGGCTTCGCCTTTGCGGCGGAATCGCTGGTCGGGCAAGCGATGGGGGCGAGGGCGCGGGCGGCGCTGCGGCGCGCGGCGCTGCTCACGTCGCAGTGCGGGGCGGTCTTCGCGGTGGCGCTGGCCGCCGTTTTCGCGCTGGGCGGGCCGGCGCTCATCGACGTGATGACCACTGCGGAGGGCGTGCGCCGAGAGGCGCGCGCGTACCTGCCCTGGATGGTGGCGATGCCTGTGGTCGGCATCGCCGCCTGGATGCTCGACGGCGTCTTCATCGGCGCGACCCGGACGCGCGACCTTCGCAACGCCATGGCCATCTCGGGGGCGATCTACGTGACTGCGGTCGTGGCGCTCACCCCGGCGTTCGGCAATCACGGGCTCTGGGCGGCCCTGATGGCGCTCAACATCGCCCGCGCGGTCACGCTCGGCCTGCGCTATCCGGCGCTCGAAGCATCGGCGGCGTGAGCGAGCCTCCCGATCAGAGCTCGCGCTCCAGCCTCTCGGCAAGGGTCTCGAGAACCTTCACCCGCGAGTGGCGCTTGTTGTTGGCTTCGACCAGCGTCCAGGGCGCGATTGGCGTCGAGGTCAGCGCCACCATATCCTCCACGGCGGCGGCGTAGAGAGGCCACTTTTCGCGGTTGCGCCAGTCCTCCCCGGTGATCTTGAAGCGCTTGTGCGGCGTGTTCTCGCGGGCGCGGAAGCGGGCGAGCTGCTCGTCGGGGTCGATGGCGAGCCAGAACTTGTGCACGATATAACCGCTGCCATGCAGCAGATGCTCGAAGTCAGCGATCTCCTGATAGGCGCGCCGCCATTCGCTTCGGCCCGCGAAGCCCTCCACCCGCTCCACGAGCACGCGTCCGTACCAGCTCCGGTCGAAGATCGCGATGTCGCCGCGATCGGGCATGCGTTTCCAGAAGCGCCAGAGCCATGGGTGGGCGAGCGCCACGTCGCTCGGCGCGGCGATCGGATGGATCTGGCTCTGGATGGGGTCGAGCGCGGCGCGGAGCCGACGGATCGCTCCGCCCTTTCCGGCGGCGTCGTTGCCCTCGAAGACGCAGATCAGCGTGCGCGCCGCGAAGGCCTTTCGCCGGGTCAAGGCGTAGATGCGGTCCTGGGCGTCGCGAAGCCGCTTCGCGTAGGCCTTCTTGCCGAGCGTCTGCCCGAGGTCGAGCGCGGCGAGCGCCGAGGGCCCGCGAGACACCCGCCGTGGCGCTGTGGGCGGGCGGTGGTGGCGCACGGAACGGGCTTTCGGCGCCGCGCGCAGGGCCGCCAGCACCAGTTCCCCGACCGCAAGATCCCGGGCGTGCCGGTCGAGAGCGGGCACAACCTCCCATCGCCATTCCTCTGCTCCGGCCGAGGCGCGCAGCTCTTCGGCGGCCTCGATGATCCGGCGACGCTCCTTGCGCGTATCCACGGCGCCCCACTCGACGACCAGGGGCCGCAAGGGGCCGGCGCCGATCTTCGCCTTGAGGCGAAACCGCTTCTCTGCGATCTGGTGATCGAGATCGAGCCAGATCTTGAGCACGCGCACACATTCCGCCCCAAGCATCGCCTCGACCCGGTTTACCCGCTCCAGCGTCGACATGAAGCCAGCGTGATCTACGGCCCCGGTTGCGCGCCGCAGGAGCATGACATGGTACCACGAACCGATCACGATCCCGATGCGCCCGCGCGCCGGCAGGTCGCGCCAGTAGCGCCAACCGGAAGGCCGGCGGTTCTCCTCGGGGTCGGAGATGTCGTAGGCCATCGTCGCGACTGTGCGCGGATCGAGCCATTCGTTCAGGCGATTGAGCACTTCGCCCTTGCCGGACCCGTCCGCGCCGTTGAGCAGCACTAGAAGGGTCTCGGACTTCGACTGGGCCAGATCGAACTGTGCGTCGAGCAGCGCCTCGCGCAGGGCCCGTTCCGCAGCATGGCGTTGTGCGCCTGGCGGTTCTGTCGGCGCCGCGTCCTTGGCCATTAGGCCCTCCGTCGTCACATTCATGATCGCGGAGCGGCCGCCAGGTTTCAAGCCCGGGTCTCGGCGACCGCTTCCGCATCGAGACCCACCGCCTCCGAAACGCTGGCGAAGCCGTCGGCCGCCAGAAGCGCGTCGAGGCCCAGTGCGATCCGACGCGCTAGCGAGATCCCTCCGTAGACCAGAGCGGTATAGAGTTGGACAGCCGTGGCCCCGGCGCGGATCTTGGCGTAGGCGGTCTTAGCGCTCTCGACCCCGCCGACGCCGATCAGCGGCACGCGCCCCTCGGTGAGCAGATGCACGCGCGCGAGCACCGCCGTGGACCGGTCGAAGAGCGGGCGGCCCGAGAGCCCGCCGGCTTCATCGCGCGCGGAGGCCCGCAGTCCCTCGCGGGCGACGGTGGTGTTCGTCGCCACGATCCCGGCGACGCCCGCCTCCAGCGCGACGGCCACCGTCTCCACCAGCGCGTCCGCGTTGAGATCCGGCGCGATCTTGAGAAACACCGGCGTCGGTCGCGCCAGCGCGTCGTTTGCGGCGTTCACCCCGGCAAGCAGTCCGGCGAGCGCCTCGGGCCCCTGCAGGTCGCGAAGCCGCTCGGTGTTGGGCGAGGAGACGTTGACTGTGACGAAATCGACCAGCGGCCCGGCGCAGCCGAGCACTTCTGCGAAATCCGCCGCGCGGTCCGCGCTCGTCTTGTTGGCGCCGAGGTTGAGACCGACGACGCCGGTGGCGGGCCGTCGCGCGAGGCGCGCGGCGATCGCCTCCTGCCCGTCGTTGTTGAAGCCGAAACGGTTGATGGCGGCGCGATCCTCGCTCAACCGGAAGAGCCGCGGGCGCGGGTTGCCGGGCTGCGGCCTCGGCGTGGCGGCGCCCACCTCGATGAAGCCGAACCCCACCCGCAGGAGCGGTCCGACGGCGACGGCGTTCTTGTCGAAGCCGGCGGCGAGGCCGATCGGGTTGGGCAGCGCTATCCCGGCGAGTTCTGTTGCAAGGCGCGGTGTCGAGACCGGGCCTCCACGCGGCCCCAGCCCGGCGCGCAGCGCGTCGAGCGCTAGGCCGTGGGCGGTCTCGGGATCGAGCCTCCGCAGGACCGGGAGAGCTAGGCGCTCGAGCACGCTCATTCCAGCAGGGCGAGTCCGGCCGCCTCCGGCACTGGCCGGACCCATAGCACCTCGGCGCGGCCTAGGCGGCGGTGGAGATGCGGGAAGAGTTCGCCCTGCCGCGCAGGCTCCCAGCGCAGATCCGCGCCGAGCGCGTCGGCGTCGACGGCGAGCAGCATCAGCCCGGTTTCCTCCGCGAAGTGCCGCCGCAGGGTTTCGGCCAGCTGGGCCGAAGTCGAGAAATGCACGAAGCCGTCGGCAACGTCGACCGGCGCGCCGGCGGTCTCGCCGTCGCGCTCGAGCGCCGCCCAGTCGGCGGGCCGAAGGATCTTGTAGATGAGCATGTCGGTCGATCCTTCGCCAAGCCGGCCCGTCCGGTCAAGCCGCGCTTAGCCCTGTGGGGTGATGACCCGCCGAGCGGCGCTGCGTTTCAGCCCGAGCCGCCGCTCGCGCCAGATGATGAAGAGTCCCGCCGCGACGATCAGCCCGGCGCCGATCAGCATGCTCTTGGTCGGGAGTTCGGCGAAGAGAAAATATCCAGCGATCAAGGACAGGATCATCGAGACGTACTCGAAGGGCGCGATCACGCCGGTTTCGGCGTGGCGGTAGCTCTCGGTCAGCAGGATCTGGCCGACTCCGCCGAGCACGCCGGCCGACACCAGCAGCGCGGCCTCCCGCGCGGTGGGAACGACCCAGCCGAACGGCAGCGTGGCAAGAGACAGTATCGCCGCCGTGAGCGAGAAGTAGAAGACGATCGCCGCGGTCTGTTCGGTGCCGACGAGTTTGCGCACGAACACCTGCGCAAGCGCCGCGAACACCGCGCCGAGCAGCGCTGCGAACGCTCCGATCGTCTCGAGCTTCGAGGCGGCTTCCACAGAGGTTATGCTCATACGGGGTGAAAGCACGATCATCACCCCTATGAGCCCGACAAGAACGGCAGTCAGCCGGAAGATGCGCACGGTCTCGCCCAGGAACATCGCCGCGAAGATCACCGTCAGGAGCGGCGCGGCGTAGCCGAGCGCCGTCGCCTCCGGCAGCGGCAGAAGCCCGAGCGCGGTGAAGCCGAGCCCCATCGCGCTCGTGCCCACAAGCCCGCGCCAGAGGTGGCCCATGGGGTTCTGGGTGTCGAGCCCGTGTCGGAGGTTGCGAGTCCAGACCAGCCAGGCGAGAATCACCGGGATGGCGAAGAAGGAACGGAAGAAAACCGCCTCGCCGGACGGCACATGTGCCGCTGACGCCTTGATGCAGATCGCCATCGCGGTGAACGTCGTAACCGACAGGATCTTGAGCCCGATGCCGCGCATGGGGTTGTGGTGCGGCTCGGGCTCCATGTGCGCTCCGTGCGAGGGTCTCGGGACGATCGCGCGGGACCGCGCGCGTCGGAGTATGTGAGCGGGAAAGTTCGCTCACAAGCCCCAGTCGGCGACGGCCGCCTCGGTGAGCCGGTCGCGGTCGGCCCGGAGCCGGAGCGCGTCCTCGCCGTGTCGCAGGCTGCGCGCGGACGTCGCCGCCGCCGCCGCCCGCACGTCCGGACCGCCGATGGCTGCGAGCGCGCTTAGAGCCTTCTGCAGGCGCAGCCCGACCTCAATCATGCCCGCGCCGTCGCGGGCCAGGGGCGCAAAGGCGTCCTCGAAGAGATCGACGGCGTCGAGCGGCTCGGCCATGACCCGGGAAAAGCGGATCTCGGGCGCGCTCGTGGGCCGCGCCTGCGACCACATCGTCAGCAGGCGCTGCTGGACGGTGATCACCGCGATGGCGGTGCCGGGATCGTTGACGCCTGGCGACAGCGCCCGTGAGCCCACTTCCGCGAGCACCTCCAGGCAGAAGCGGAGGTCGTCCTCGAAGGAACGGAAGAGCCCGATGGCGAAGGCGCGGCGGATCGCTTCGACGTCGTCCTCCGAGGGCTGCCATGTCAGCCGTACGAGCGGTTCGGCTGGGGTTGCGACCGCTCCGGGGCCGGCGACGACGCGAAGCGCTCCGCCTGCGCCGTCGGCGACTTTCTGGAGCGCGGCGAGGTCAATGTGAGCGACGTAGCCGGTCTCCCCGGCCGGAACGGGCCAGTTGGTTGCAACGGCGGCGTCGACCGGCGCTGCTCCAAGTCTCGGCGCCCGCGCCCGCCGCAGCGCCGCCGCCTCGGCCCGGCGCGCGAGCTTGCGGATGGTCTCGTCCTGCCGAACGAGGCTCGCGAGGTGGTCAAGCCATCCGATCAGCGTAAAGATGACCACCGCGATCACGGCGGCCGAGGCGAGAAGCATCATCGCCTCGCCGTCGCGCGCGATGAAACCCAGGCTGTCTGCGTAGATGCCGCAGATGGCGAAGACGAACGCGCCGAGGAACGTCGAGAGCACTGTCTGGGAGAACGGATCGTCGATCAGGACCCGCGAGGCGCGGGGCGTCGCCATCGACTCGGCCGCGGCGAAGGCCTGCACCACGATCCCGAGCGAGAAGGTCGAGACCACAAGCATCGCCGACGCAAGGATCGAGAGGATCTCGCGGGTCGCCCCGACCTCGATGCGTCGCGTCAGCCCCTCGGGCATGAGCGGCCCCAGCACCGGGGCGAGCGCGACGACGGCCAGCGCGGCGAGACCGAAGAGCCCGACCCGAAACCACATCCTGCCGAGGATGCGGAATACGATCCAGGCGATGCGACCGCGCATGCCGCCGGCCGATCAGCCGAGATGCCCTTCCGCGCGCGCCCAGTCGAGCGCTGCATCGAGCGCGGCCTCCACCGGCGCGAACATCTCGTCGGTCTCTTCCTCGTTGATGATCATCGGCGGACAGAAGACGATCGTGTCGATGATGGCGCGGACCAGCACGCCGCGAGCCTGCATCTCGAGCGCCACCCGCGCGCCGACCTTGCCGGGCTCCCTGAAGCCGGCGGGCGACTTCTCGGGGGCGACCTCCAGGCCGCCGACCAGCCCGAGGCAGCGCGCCTCGCCCACGAGCGGATGTCCGGTCAGCCGATCTAGATGCGCCGCGAACCGCGGCGAGACCCGGCGCACGTGACCGAGAAGATCGATGCGGTGGTAGATCTCCAGCGCCTTGACGCCCACCGCGCAACTGACCGGATGCCCGCCATAGGTAAAGCCGTGGCCGAAGGTGCCGATGCGGCCGGTGTTGGCCTCGACCACCTCGGCCATGTCGCGGTTCACCGCGACCGCTGACAGCGGCATGTAGCCGGCGGTCATCTGCTTGGCCATCGACATCGAAGTGGCGCGGTACTCGAGCGTCTGCGCGCCGAACCACTCGCCGGTCCGCCCGAAGCCGCAGATCACCTCGTCGGAGATGGTCAGAACGTCATAGCGGTCGCAGACCGCGTTGATCGCCGGAAAATATCCCTTCGGCGGGACCATGACCCCGCCGGCCCCCATCACCGGTTCTGCGATGAATGCGGCGACCGTGTCGGGTCCCTCCTCGAGGATCAGTTGCTCCAGCTCGTCGGCGAGCCGGGCGGTGAATTCTTCCTCGCTCTCGCCCGGCCGCGCGCCCTTCCAGTAGTGCGGCGTCGCGGTGTGCAGGATCCGGTCCACCGGCAGGTCGAAGTCGCGGTGGTTGTTGGCGAGTCCGGTCAGCGACCCCGACACGATCGTGACGCCGTGATAGGCCTTGGCGCGGCTGACGATCTTCTTCTTGTCCGGGCGGCCGCGGGCATTGTTGTAGTACCAGGCCAGCTTGACCTGGGTTTCGTTCGCCTCCGATCCGGAGGACTGGTAGATCACGCGGGCCATCGGGCCGGGCGCGATCTCCTTGATCCTCTCGGCCAGTTCGACCGCCGGCTCGTGGCTGCGCCCGGCGAAGACGTGATAGTAGGGAAGCTTGGCCATCTGCGCCCGCGCCGCCTCGACGAGTTCGTCGTTTCCAAAGCCGAGGCCTGCGCACCAAAGCCCCGCCACCGCCTCGATGTAGGGACGGCCGCGGTCGTCGAACACCCGCACACCCTCGCCGCGCTCTATGAAGAGCGCCCCGGTATCGCGCAGCGCAACCGAGTTCGTGTAGGGATGCAGCAGCGCCTCGGCGTCGCGCATCTGGGAGTTGCTCAGCGGCTGGTTCATGGATTGACCTGTGTCGGGGGCTGCATTCTGGGCAGGAGACGGAAGGATAGGCCCGCGTCGCGATCGCGGTCAATCTGTGGCGCGGCCGGGTCCCGTCGGCGCCGTCGCGACTTCGGCCGGAACATGGCGCCTGTGCGTCCGACGCTCGCATGCGGCCGGTGCAGGCTTGCATCCGCGACCTCGGCGCTGTCATTCTGGGCGAAGTGTTCCCGCGCGCTCGGCGCGCCAACCCCCGGGGGAAACAATGCCCGTATCTCCGATCCTGAAGGCCGCTGGCGTCTTCGCTCTCGCCGGCGCGCCGGCGCAGGCCTTCACCCTTCACATCCTGCACATCAACGACTTTCACAGCCGCATCGAGGCGGTGAACCAGTACGATTCCACCTGTTCCGAGGAGGACGAGGCCGAGGGCCAGTGCTTCGGCGGCGCCGCGCGGATGCACACCGCCATAAATAAGCTTCGCAACGAACTCGAGGCGGAGGGCGAGGCGGTGCTCGTGCTCTCGGCGGGAGACTCCTTTCAGGGCTCGCTCTTCTTCACGACCTTCGAGGGCCAGGCGGAGCTCGAGTTCATGAACGGGGTCGGCTTCGACGCAATGGTGTTCGGCAACCACGAGTTCGACCTCGGCCTGGAACCGCTGATCCGCTTCGTGGAAGGGGCGGACTTTCCGGTCATCCACGGCAACGTTGACACAAGCGGCGACAACGCGCTTGGCCCGCTCAACCCCGATCCGGTGGTCCTCGAGGTGGGTGGCGAAAGGGTCGCAATCATCGGGGCGGTCACGGCGGACACGCCGGAGATCTCCAGCCCCGGGCCGACGGTCTCCTTCGTCGATCCCATCGAATACATGCGCGCCGAAGTCGCCGAGCTGGAGGCCGCGGGCGTCAAGCACATCATCGGCCTCACCCATGTCGGCGTGCCGGAGGACCTGCGCCTCGCCGCCGCGGTGCCGGGGCTCGACGCCATCGTCGGCGGCCACAGCCATGCGCTGTTTTCCAACACGGTCGAGGGCGCGCCGCCCTATCCGCTTCTCGCCGACGGGCCCGAGGGCGAAACGGTTCCCGTCGTGCAGGCGGGTGCCTATTCGAAGTACCTCGGCCATCTCACGCTGGAGTTCGACGACGCCGGCGATGTCACGACGGCGACTGGCGACACCATACTGATCGACGCGAGCTTTGCGCCCGATCCGGAGGTCGAGGCCCGCATCGCCGAGAAGGCCGGCCCGATCGACGAGTTGATGGGCCGCGTCGTGGCGGAGATCAGCAGCGACGTGGACGGCAGCCGCGAGAGTTGCCGCGCCGGCGAGTGCGAAATGGGCAACCTTGTGACCGAAGCGATCCTCGACCGGGTAGCGGGCCAGGGCGTGACCATCGCCGTTCAGAACGGCGGCGGCCTGCGCGCCTCCATCGAGGCAGGCGAGGTCACCAAGGGCGAGATCGTCACGGTCCTTCCCTTCCAGAATACGCTTGCGACTTTCAACCTAACCGGCACCGGCGTCATCGCGGCGCTCGAGAACGGCGTGAGCCAGGTGGAGGAAGGGGCAGGGCGCTTCCCGCAGGTCGCGGGCCTCAGGTACGTCTGGGATCCCTCGGTCGCGTCCATGGAGGGCCGCATCGTCGAGGTGATGGTCCGCGACGGCGACGCCTGGGTTCCCATCGACCCTGCCGCGACCTACGCGGTCGCCTCCAACAACTTCATGCGCAATGGCGGCGACGGCTATGCGGTCTTCCGCGACGAGGGCGAGAACGCCTACGACTTCGGGCCCAATCTGGAGGACGTGCTCGCGGATTACCTGGCGGCTAACCCCGGCTACGCGCCCTTTACCGACGGGCGCGTCGCACGGGTCGAGTAGGCAAGC
This sequence comes from uncultured Alphaproteobacteria bacterium, assembly GCA_963700835.1. Lineage (GTDB taxonomy): Bacteria > Pseudomonadota > Alphaproteobacteria > Rhodobacterales > Rhodobacteraceae > Amaricoccus. Next base: position 170,568 of record CAVOZD010000001.1, on the reverse strand, counting down.
CGGACCGGCCTCAGGGGCAGCGCAGGTTCCCCAGGCTGTCGGCGCGGCAGCCGGGCCCGGGCCGCACGCCGGCCGGCGCCAGCGCATCGCCGAAGCGGTTGACCCTCCAGGCCGGCGTGAACCCCGGTGCGCCGCCCGTCGCCGGTTCCTCGCGCAGCACCCGCTGGAGGGCCTCCGCGTCGCTCTGGAGTTGACGCGGCATCGGCCGCGTTGCGGGGCCAGGCAGGCATGTCACCGTGGCGAGCGCACTCTCGCGGCACAACTGGGCCGCTGCGGGTCCCGCTGCCGCAATCGCCGCCGCGGCGATCAGAAGCGCGCGCCCTCGCATCTCTCCGAACCTCCAGCCCCGCGCCGAACCCGAGCAATCTGGCGATGCCGCCGGCCGATGGCAACCGCCGCGCGCGACGCGCCGGGATTGAGCGCCACGCACGATTGCCCTAGGACAAGTGGCGATGTGCGGTCGCTACATGATCACTTCGCCCTTTGAGGCGATGGCGAACCTCTTCGAGGCGACGCTGACGGATCTCGGGCCCGACGCGCCGCGGCCGAACGTCTCGCCGACGCAGGCGGCGCCGGTCGTGATCTCGGGCGCGCACGGAAGGCTGATCGCGTCGACGCGCTGGGGTTTCGTGCCGCACTGGTACAAGTCGATGAACGACGGCCCGCTGCTGATCAACGCCCGCGCCGAAACGATCGCCGAAAAGCCCGCGTTCCGCGCAGCGGCGCGGGAGCGGCGGTGTCTCGTCCCGCTCGACGGTTTCTATGAATGGCAGGGCGAGAAGGCTGCCAAGATCCCCTGGGTGATGCGCGCCCGCGACCGTGGGCTCTTCGCCCTCGCCGGCGTCTGGCAGGACTGGGGACGCGGCGACGCCGGACCGGTCGCGAGCTTCGCGATCGTCACCTGCGCGGCCAACGCCACGCTCGCGCCGATCCATCACAGGATGCCGGTGCTCGTTGCGGCGGAAGACCACGCGCTCTGGCTCGGGGAAGCTGGCCACGGGGCGGCGGCGCTGATGCGCCCCGCGCCGGAGGACGCACTGACCGCCGCCCCGGCGGATGCCGAGACGCGCGCGATCCTGAGCCGCCGGGGCGGTTGAACGCCTTGCGGCTCAGAAGTCGTGGCAGGCCGCCAGCGCACCGCGAAGGGCGACCGTAGAACCCCGAAGGCTGAGCGCGCCCGCCTTCGCCTGTCCCACCCGCAGCGTGACGAGGGAATTCGCGGCCGGCGAGCCGCGCGGCGAGCGGCGCGTCGGCCAGCGCGATCACAAAAGCGTTGCCCGCCCCTTCCTCGCGACGAGCCTCGGCGGCGAGATCGCCGCCCTCGAAGCCGAAGACCACCATCGTGATCGAGGCGTCGGGGCGATCGCGCATCCGCAAAGCCATCCATGGCGCGCCCGAGAGGCAGAACGCGGCGATCTCCGCCACCGGACCAGGCCCCGCCGCCACCGCAACCGGGCTCCCGTCCGGCAGGGCCCGCAGCGACCAGCCCGCATCCGCGACCGCGGGGCCCGCCAGCGCTGCAACTGCGAGCGCCGCCGCCGCCCTGACTGGCCCCGCGCTCACTGCCGCACTTGCAGGCTTGCGAACAGGAAGGCCAGGAAGATCATCAGCGCCACGGCGAGCGCGATCTTGAACGCCGAGTAGGGCCGTTCGCCCTGCACCGATCCGGTGCGCCCGTTGACCACGAAGCGGAACGAACGTCCCCGGAACCTGTAGGCGGCGAGCCAGACCGGCAGCAGGATGTGCTTGAAGGTCAGCGCGCCCACATCCGTCTTCAGCCGATCGATGCGCTGCTGGTCGCCGCCAATGTCGCGCCGCACGTCCGAACGGATCACGGCGTTCATGATCTCCTTGGCCTCGGCGTAGCCGGCGTCCACCTGAAGGGTGTAGCCCTCCGCACGAAAGCCCGCCAGATACTTTGGCTCATAGCGCGACAGAGCGCTCAGATCCCAGGGCGCCAGCGCGTCGGTGAACCGCTTGGGCAGGCTCTTGGAGCCCAGAACCAGAACGTCGTCGAAGTTGCGCGCGACCTGGCCCTGCGCGGGGCGCCAGCGCACCCGCGCGGTCTGCTGCATCACCGTCTGGGCGCGGCCGTTGACGACCACCCGGACCGGACGGTTCTCGTAGTAGACGGTGCCGCGCTGCCCGCTGTAGCGGGTCCGGGTCTCGGCGTCGTAGGTCCAGTAGGGTACGTAGACGCCCTGCATCGCGCGGGAGGCGCGGGCGTACTTCTTGAGGTCTGAGGGCGCAAACCACAGTCGTCCCAGCCATTTCTTCATCTGCCCGCGCGCGTCCTCCTCCGCCAGCAGGAACGGCAACTGCGCCTGTGGCTTGATGTGGCGATGCACGCCGGTGTCGATGACCAGCGGCGAGGCGCAGAACGGGCACTCCTGGGCGTGCAGTTCGGCGTCGAACTCGATCATCGCGCCGCAGCTTTGGCAGCGAGCGACCCGCGTCTCCTCGAGCGCGGCCGCCGGCACGGTCTCCAGGCTCGCCGCGCGGCGCAGGTCGAGTTCCTCGATCGGCCCCCGCTTCTCTGCGATCGGCTCCTCGTTGCCGCAGTGATCGCAACCGAGCAGGTTGGTGCTGGGCCGGTAGCGAAGGTCCGAACCGCAGGAAGAGCAGCGGAAGCGATGCTCCTCGGTCGCGACGGGACCGTCGGGCCGGGGCATCTCCACGACGCGACTCAGGCGGCCGGCGGCGGCGGGATCTCGGAGAACAGCCGGGCGAGGTCTGCGACATCGCCTGCGCGCATCCAGTCCGCCGCGCCGGGTGTCCAGACCAGCGAGTCCGCGTCGAACTCGCGCTTGGCGGCCATCGCCAGAAGATCACGCTGTGTGAAGGGTCCCTTCGCCTCCCCAGCGACGGCGACGTGCCAGCGCGGCTCGGGCGCGGGCGGCGGCGGCGGCGTGGCTCCGGCAGGCGTATGACCCCAAGGACCGCTCTGGGCCATGCGGCTGCCCATCGCCATGCCCAGCCCGGCCCCGAGGCCTGCGCCCATGCCGTCGCCCGCGGCGCCGGGATTGTCTGCGGCGCGCGTCATCGCTTCGGCGGCGCTGAAATCGGTGTAGCGGCTGAGATCGCCCACCGCGCCCATCGATGTCCTCTTGTCGAGCGCCTTCTCGACTTCTGCGGGCAGCGAGATATTCTCGATGTAGAAACCAGGCAGCTTCAGGCCGTAATCAGCGATCATTGGCGCGATCTTTTCATGCACGATCTTGCTCAGATCGAGCGTGTTTGCGGCCATGTCGAGCACTGGGATGCCCGAGGCTGCGATGATCTGGCTGAAATGCGTGACGATAATGTTGCGGATCTGGAACTCGATCTCCTGGGTGGTGAACTCCCCGTCCGTGCCGACGACCTCCACCAGGAACTTCGGCGGATCGTCCACGCGCATCGTGTAGGTGCCATAGGCGCCGAGGCGCACCACGCCGAACTCCGGGTCGCGGCAGAGGATCGGATTGCGGGTGCCCCACTTGAGGTCGGTGAAAATCCGGGTGTTGATGAAGTAGACTTCCGAGAGAAACGGGCTCTGGAAGCCGTGATCCCAATGCTGAAGAGTCGTTAGCAAGGGCATGTTGTTGGTCTCGAGCATGTAGAGGCCCGGCTCGAACACGTCCGCGACCTGCCCCTCGTGCACGAAGACCGCCACCTGGCCCTCGCGGACGGTCAGCTTGGCGCCATACTTGATGGCGTGCCCCTGCCGCTCGAAGCGATTGACAAGTGTGTCGCGCGTGTCGTCCACCCAGTGGATGACGTCGATGAACTCGCCGCGCAGGAAATCGAAGATGGCCATCGGCTGGCTCCCTGGTTCAGTTTGTCTTGAGGCCGGCCACCCGCCCTGCCTTCATCTGCGCCGAGATCGCGTCACGGGCCACGGCCGGCAACAGCGGGCGGGCCTCGACGGCGCTCATTCCGGGCCTGAGCCGCGGGTCGTAGAGCATCCTGAGCAGGATCTCGTCGTGTTCCGTGAGCAGCGCGAACTCGAGGCTGTCGTTGAAGAGCGACGGGCGCGCCGAGGGGCTGTCGTTGGGCAGGCCGAGCGCCTGCGCCATCTCCTCCTGCACGCAGGACAACCGGGTCAGCGGCGGATGCTCGGCGCGGATCAGGATCATCACGGCCGAATAGACCGAAGGATCGCCGGGCTCCCCGAATGCGTAGGCAGTGCAGAAGGTGTCGAGCGGCGTGTCGCGCAACGCATCCATCACCGCCGGGGCGAATTCCGGATAGTTCCGCGACGCCTGCTCGGCGAAGGCCACCCGCTCGGCGCTGTTCATGAAGAGCACCAGAAAGTTGACCTCCACGCCGTCGGCCAGCTCCATGTCGAGCCCGGTCAATCGCGCCAGCCGGTTGGTGAAGGCCGCGACGTTGGCCCGGTCCCGCGCCGCCTCGCTCGGCGAGACAGAGGCGCTGGTCATCACACCCACCCGGACTGGCCGGTCCCAGCGACGCAGCAGCGCCGGCGTCTCGGCCCGCATGAACCGCCCGCCCACGTCGATGTATTCGTCATAGAGCGCGATGCGCTCGAAATTAGCCACCAGATCGTCGACCGAATAGAGCGCGTCGTCGGGCGCGGTGTCGCGCCGCATCCGTCCGCTCGCTGTCAGATCGCCCTCCACGCTGGCGTAGAACTCCACCAGCGAGGGCTCCGCCCGGTCCGAGGCGCGGACCTCGGGCGCGGCCGTCGGTTCGGCGGGTCGCGCCCCGACGCCCTCCGCCCTGGGCCCCACGCCGCTGCAAGCTGCCATGCCGAGGCACAACGACACCGCAACTCCGAGTCGCGGCGCGGCGCGGCGCGCCGGCTCGAGGCATCGACGGATCTGTCGGGCAGGGCGCATCGGGTCTCCCAGTCTCAGCCGCCGACGCTGCCGCCGACGTTGTCTCCGAGCCCGGTCTGCTTGGACCTGGCCGCCGCCAGCGTGGTCTTGAGATCCTCTTCCATGCGCAGAAGGCTCGCCTCCGCCTCGGCGCGCTTGGCCTTGCCTTCGTCGGCGATGCGCAGGCTGTCCTCGATCGTCTCGATCAGGTCCGCGTTGGCCTTCTCGATCGCGGCGATGTCGAACACCCCGCGCTCCATCTCGGTCCGGATCTCGCGGTTGGCCTGCTTGAGGTTGTCCGCGTTCTGAGTCAGCAAATCGTTGGTCAGGTCGTTGGCCTCGCGCACCACGCTCGCCGCTTCGCGAGAGCGGTGGATGGTGACCGCCTGCGCGAGCTGCGTCTCCCAGAGCGGCACGGTGTTGACCAGCGTCGAGTTGATCTTGGTCACCAGACTCTTGTCGTTCTCCTGCACCAGACGGATCGACGGCAGCGACTGCATGGTCACCTGCCGCGTCAGCTTCAGGTCGTGGACCCGTCGCTCGAGATCGTCGCGCGCCCCTCGCAGGTCGCGCAGCTCCTGCGCGACGATCACCTTCTGGTCCTCGGGCGCCGCCTCGACCGCGGCCTCCTTGGCCGGGATGTCATGGGTATCGAGATCGGCGACCTTGGCCTCGCCCGCAGCGATGTAGAGCGCCAGCTCGTCATAGAAATCTAGGGTCTTCTCGTAGAGCTTGTCGAGCGACTTGACGTCCTTGAGCAGCGTGTGCTCGTGCGTCAGAAGCTCGCCAGTCACCTTGTCGATCTGGTCCTGCACGGTCTCGTAGCGCGCCATGAACTCCGCCATCGGGTTAGCCTTGCCCATCAGCTTCTCCCACCAGCTCAGCTTGCGGTTGGGATCAAGCTCGCGGACCGAGAATCCGCGCAGGCTGGTGACCATCTCGCGCAGCGAATCCCCTGCGGGCCCCGCATCCTTGTTGCGCACGCCTGAGAGCATCTCCTGGCTGATCGCCTGCAACTCGGCCTGCGCGGCGGTGCCGAAGCGGATGATCGACTGCGTGTTGGTCATGTCGATCTCGGCCTTGCGCCGCTCGATCTCGGCCTTCATGGCCGGATCGGCCGACTCCACCACGATCAGTTCGCCCTTGGGTTCGGGAAGGAGGTTCGTCGTGATCGCCTCGATCTCCTTGAGCGCAGCCTCGGCCTGCGCGCGCACTTGGTCGGCCATGGATTAGTCTCCTGTTTCGACGCGGGCGAGGAGCCCGTCCTGTTGCAGCCGCTCGCGCAGCACCTCGATCTCGATGTCCAGATCGCTCCGGTTGTCGGTCAGGAGATCGGTGCGATGGGCGGTGAAGCTTCGTTCGAGGTCGCCGAGCAGCGCCTCGTATTCCTTGCGGGCCTCCGCGTCCCGGGTCCGCCCGTAGAGGTCGGCGAACTTCACCGTCGCGTCGCGCAGGCCCATCAGGTAGACGCTCATGAACGTGCGTGCGCGCGAGAAATCCCGCGGATCCTCCTCGACCACCCGGAAGACGTCGCGGGCCTGGTCGCAGAGCCGCTCCACCCGTCCTTGCAGCATGCGGTCGCCGAACCGCGCTGCGGCGCCGGTGGTTTCGCGCACCAGCTTCTCCGCCTTGTCGATCGCCCGCGCGACGCGCTCGGTGGCGAAGGCGTCCACGCCTTCCATGCCCTTCTTCTTCATCGGGTCGAGCCCGAAGGCGAGCACATGCGCGACCGCTGCCAGGCCGCCGAAGACCAGGCCCGCGAAGACGCCCTGTCCCAGCGAAAACGCCCCGACGACGAAGACGCTCATCCCGGTCAGCGCCGCGGCGAAGAGTTTGCGCGGAATGGTTGGCGGCCGCGCCACGCTGCGCGCGGCATACGCCTCCTCGGCGCGGAGGCCCTCGTTGAGGAGCCATGCCGACAGCAGCAGCCCCGCAAACCCCAGAAGTTCCGCAAGGGTCTCGGTGGCGTTGCCCCGGCCGATCGCTCCCAGAGCGGCGAAGAGCAGCGGCGCGGGCAAGAGGAACATCAGCCGCGCGCGAAAGCTGACCCGCCGCGCCACGCGGTTGCGGAACGGCGGCGGGGGCGGCGCTGCGGACGTCTCGCCGCGCATCGATCCATCGGGAGAATACTTGCCGCCGAAGCGCTGCGCCGCCATTAGAATACGCCCGAAACGCCCGGGGGGGCGCCGATCGCGCCGAGCCCGGTGGCGAGGACGATCGCCGCAAGCACGACGAAGGCCACGAATTGCATTGTCGGACCCTGCATTTGCCGGAGTGCGCTCCTCTGCTCGCGGTTAATCGAAGATAGTGCGTGCGGCGGGGCGACGCCAGCCCCCAGCGAATCCCGCGGCTACGGTCCGCAGCAAATCGTCTGCATGCCGGCGGGCGCGCGTCGGCGCCGGTTGACGAGGGGTGCTGCGCGCGCGCCCGGCCAGACATCCCTCTTTGTTCGCGGTCTGATTCGCTGTAGTCTGAGAGCACGACGACCCGTCCTCCGAACGGTGGCCTCGAGGCGAGACGACAGGTCCGCCCGGTCGTCGCGCAAGTCCGGGCACCGTGCACGGGCGGTACGACTGAAGGGCTTTCCTGAATGGCTAAAGGCACCGTCAAGTGGTTCAACACCGAAAAGGGGTATGGCTTCATCCAGCCCGAGGATGGCGGAAAGGACATCTTCGTTCACATCACGGCCGTTCAGGCCGCAGGGCTCCAGACGCTCAAGGATGAACAGCCGATCGAGTTCGACCTCGTTGACGGGCGGGACGGTCGCAAGAGCGCCGGAAACCTCAGGGTCTGAGGCGTCTTCCCGAAGGCGGACGCTTCGCCGGCTCGGCGACGACGAGGCCGAGCTGGTCGCGCAAGACCTTCGCGCGCACTTCCTCGACCTCGCCCGGCTTCAGTTCGCCGAGCTGGAACGGTCCGTAGGACACCCGGATCAGCCGGTTGACCACCAGCCCGACCGTTTCGAGGCCGCGGCGTACCTCGCGGTTGCGGCCTTCGCGCAGGCCCACCGTCAGCCAGACGTTCGCGCCCTGCTGGCGGTCGATCTGGACGGTCATAGGCTGGAAACGCTCGCCGTCGAGCCGAATGCCGTCGCGAAGCGGCGCGAGGCTGGCGTCGTCCGGAGAGCCGCGGGCCCGCACTCGGTACTTGCGCAGCCACCCGGTGGCGGGCAGCTCCAGCCGCCGCTTCAACGCCCCGTCGTTGGTCAGAAGAAGCAACCCCTCGGAGGCCAGATCGAGCCGTCCCACGCTCACCACCCGCGGCATGTCCACTGGCAGCGCGCCGAACACCGTGTTGCGACCCTTCTCGTCACGGGCGCTGGTCACCAGCCCGGCCGGCTTGTTGTAGCGCCAGAGCCGGGTGCGCTCGGCCTCCGCGACCGGTGTCCCGTCGACGAGGATCGCATCCTGCGGTCCGACGTTGAGGGCCGGGCTGTCGATGCGACGGCCGTTCACCGATACCCGGCCAGCGAGGATCATCGCCTCCGCGTCGCGCCGGGAGGCCACCCCGGCTCGGGCGAGGCGCTTGGCGATGCGTTCGGCTGGCGGTTCCCAGTACATGGCGCGCTTCTACACCGGCCGGGTGGGGCGTCCAAGCAAATCCCGCTTGCGCGCCCAACCGGTCCGGGCGAACGGGTTCCATGGTCGAATTTGCGCCCCTGATGCGCGTGGCGCTCGCCGAGGCTCGCGCCGCGGCCGCCCGCGGCGAGGTTCCGGTCGGGGCTGCAATTGTGGACCCCGCAACCCGCGAGGTGGTGTCGCGCGACGGGAACCGTACGCGCGAGCGGCGCGATCCCACCGCCCATGCGGAGATGCTGGCGATCCGCGCGGCCTGCGCGAGCCTTGACACGGAACGGCTCGTCGGGCTCGATCTCTATGTCACCCTCGAGCCCTGCGCAATGTGCGCAGCGGCGATTTCGGCGGCGCGCATCGGGCGGCTCGTCTACGGGGCCGCTGATCCGAAGTCGGGTGGCGTGGAGCAGGGCGCGCGCGTCTTCTCGCATCCCCAATGCCACCACGTCCCCGACGTCGTCGCAGGCGTGGCTGCGCGCGACTGCGCGGCTCTCCTGCGCGGCTTCTTCGACCGCCTGCGCTGACTGCGCCTTCGGTTCAGGCGGCGGTGCGTCCGGCCGCCCGGCCCGCTTTCGTCAGCGCGCCGGTTAGGCGCGCCATCTCGTCCTTCAGCCGCAGCCGCTCTCGCTTGAGGCGCTGGAGGTTGAGCGCGTCGGGCACCGCCCGGCTCTGTTCGCGGCGGATGCGGAACTTGATCGCGGCGTGGTTCCGGCGAAGCGCCTCGTAGCGTGGTCCAAGTCCGGTTTCGATGATGCTCATGGGTTCATCTCCCTGTCTGCGCGATTGCTTGGTCAATTCCTTCCGTTCAGGCTGCGATCCCGCTCGCGGCTTCCTGATCCACGATCGCCTCGAGGACGGCGTCTGTGAAGGCTTCAAGGCCCACGGGCGCCCCGCGGGACGCGTCACGCGTCAGGCGGCGCCCAGTGGCGTAGACCGCGCGCACGCCGGCCTCGATACGGCGCGCCGCCGCCGTCTGCCCCACATGGCGCAGCAGCATGGCGCCCGCGAGGATCGTCGCGGTCGGATTGGCCAGATCAAGACCGGCCAGCTCGCTTGCGCCCCCGTGCACCGGACCGAACGCGGCGACCGCGTCCCCGATGTCCGCCGAAGGGGCTAGATACCGTCCGCCCGCGAGACCGCAGGCAAGCTCCGCCAGAACCGCCCCATCGAGCGAGCTCGAGACCACCACGCCGAAACGCGCCGGCTCCTCCACCAGACGGCGCGCGCAGGCGTCGGTGGATATCTGGCTCAGCTTGAGGTCCCGGTCGCCGTGCGCGCCGGCCTGGAGCGCCCACCAGAGCGCTGTCTCCTCGGCGTCTGGGAACTGCTCGCGCAGCGCCGAGGCGATCCGCGACCGGCCTTCGCACGCCGCCGCGCGCAGCGCGGTGTCTGCCAGGCGCTCGGCCCGTCGACGCGACGCCGGCCGAGACCCGTGTCGCCGCTCGAGCGCGGCGCGGGCGGCGCCTTCCAGCGTCTCGTGAACGAATGCGCACGCCATTCTCTGCGCGGACGGCCCGAGGCCGACCCCTGGCAGGCCGCGGGCCATCCGAAGATGCGCGTTCAACCCGAAGGCGAGGCGCAGCGCGGCCGCCGTCGGGCCCATCACCCGTCCCGAATAGGCGTCGAGCGGGCCGCGCAGCACCAGACCGGCCTGTTCGATCGCCGCCAGGGTCTCGCGCGGCGGCGCGGTGCGCCCGGCCGCGGAGGTGCCCTCGGGCATGTCGCACTCCACCAGATCGAGGTCCGCGCCCGCCGCCCGGATCGCCGCCATACTTGCGCGGGTCACTTCCGGGCCGATGCCGGCGCCGCTCAGCACGACTACGCGTGGACGGATTGGCGCGGTCGCGAGACGCGTTTCGGTCGCGGGGTCGAAGGCGAGGGCGTCGAGCATCGGGGTCTCCTGCTGGCTTGTTGGCATTCTCGAGATGGGGCCGCCGCGACAGCGAGAGAAGCCGATTGATTCCGAAACTTTGATAGTTTTAACCTATCGAGAGCCCAGAGATGCAAGTGCCAAGATGCCCGACGCGACGCCGACCCTGCGCCAGCTCAGATATCTCGTCGCGCTTGCGGACTGCGGACATTTCCGACGCGCCGCAGAGCGCTGCGGCGTCAGCCAGCCCTCGCTCAGCGCCCAGATCCAGGCGCTTGAGGATCTGCTCGGAACCCGGCTCTTCGAGCGGGGCCGCGGACCGGCGCTGCTGACGCCGGTCGGCCGGGACGTGGCCGCCCGCGCCCGCGAGGTGCTCGCCGGGGCCCAGGGCATCGTCGAGGCCGTGGCGGCCTCCAGGAAGGACCTCGTCGGCACGATCCGGCTCGGCGTAAAGCCGACGCTGGGACCCTACCTGCTTCCGCATGTGGTGGGCCGCCTGCACGCGGCCCATCCGGGGCTCAACCTGTACATCCGCGAGAGCCCGCCGCGGGAGATGGAGCTCGAACTCGCCCAGGGGGCGCACGACGTGGTGCTTACCCGGCTGCCGGTGACAAGCGGCGACTTCGTGACCGAGCGGCTCTTCCGCGAACCGCTCGTGCTCGCCCTGTCGGCCGATCATCCGCTCGCGAGCGAGGACACGGTGCCGCTCGAGCGCCTGAACGGCCAGACCATGCTCTCGCTCGGGCCGCGCTACCACCTACACGACCTGATCACCGAGCTCTGCCGGGAATGCGGCGCGGAGGTGTCGCGGGAGTACGAGGGCACCAGCCTGGACGCGCTGCGCCAGATGGTCGGCATGGGCATGGGCGTGACGCTCCTGCCGGCGCTCTACGTACGTTCAGAGATCGGCGGGCGCTCCGGTGAGGTCGTGGTGCGGCGCCTGACGGCGCGCCCGATCATGCGCTCGGTCGGGCTAGCGTGGCGCCGGCGCTCGGGCCGCGAGCGGGACTATCGCCGGATCGCGGAGTTGATCCGCCATGTCGCGCGCGACACGTTTCCCGAACTTGTGGTCGACGGTTGATCGCCCAGCGGCCAGCGGCTAAGCCGGTGCCGGCCTTCCCCCTAGGATCCCGCCGTGCCGCCCATCGTCTCCATCCGCGACGCCCGCAAGGTCTACGACGGCGGCTTCGAGGCGCTGCGCGGCGTTGACCTCGAGATCGAGGAGGGCGAGATCCTGGCGCTGCTCGGACCGAACGGGGCCGGCAAGACTACGCTCATCTCCACGATCTGCGGGATCACCACGCTCACCTCCGGGCGGATCACCGTCGCGGGCCACGACATCGTCGCGGACTACCGCGCCGCGCGTGCGCTCATCGGCCTCGTGCCCCAGGAGATCGCGCTCAACGTCTTCGAGACGGTGATCGACACCGTGCGCTTCAGCCGGGGCCTCTTCGGCAAGCCGCGCAACGACGCCTATCTCGACCGCCTGCTCGGCCAGCTATCGCTGACCGACAAGCGCAACAACATCATCAAGCAACTCTCGGGCGGCATGATGCGCCGGGTGCTGATCGCCAAGGCGCTTTCCCACCAGCCGCGGGTGATCTTCCTCGACGAGCCCACCGCGGGCGTCGACGTGGAGCTTCGCAAGGGCATGTGGTCGGTGGTCCGCGACCTGCGCGACGCGGGCGCTACCATCATCCTGACCACCCACTACATTGAGGAAGCCGAGGCGATCGCCGATCGGATCGCGGTGATCAACGGCGGGCGCATCCTCCTCGTTGAGGACAAGGCGACCCTGATGCGCAGGCTCGGTCGCAAGCACATGATCATCGAGCTGCACAGCCCCATCGAGAAAACGCCCGACTCGCTGGCGCGCTACGGGCTCACGCTGGCCCCGGACGGCCGCAGCCTCACTTACGCGTACGACGTTGCGGCGGAACGCACGGGGATCGCGCGGCTGATGCGCGACCTCGCCGCCGCCGACCTGCGGATCCGCGACCTGCGCACCCAGCAGGATTCGCTCGAGGACATCTTTGTCGGCTTGATGAAGGAGCAGGCATGAACTGGCGCGCGATCTGGGCGATCTACCGGTTCGAGATGGCGCGCACGTTCCGGACCCTCTGGCAGAGCATCGTCTCGCCGGTTGTGTCGACCGCGCTCTACTTCGTCGTCTTCGGCGCGGCGCTCGGCTCGCGCATCGAGGAGGTCGAGGGCATCGCCTACGGCGCCTTCATCGTGCCCGGGCTGATCATCCTGACCGTTCTGATGCAGAGCGTCTCGAACGCCTCCTTCGGCATCCACATGCCAAAGTTTCTTGGCACCATCTACGAACTGCTTGCCGCGCCGGTGAACTCCCTGGAGATCGTCGCAGGCTACGTCGGCGCCGCAGCAACAAAATCGTTTTTCATCGGGTTGATCATCTTCGCCACGGCGAACCTCTTCGTGGCGCTGCCCGTCGCGCATCCGGTCTGGATGCTGGCCTTCCTTGCAGTGACTTGCCTGAGCTTCAGCCTCTTTGGCTTCATTATCGGGATCTGGGCCAAGAACTTCGAACAGCTCCAGCTCGTGCCGCTCCTGGTGATCACTCCGCTGGTGTTTCTGGGGGGCAGCTTCTACTCGATCGACATGCTGCCGCCGGTCTGGCAGACGGTGACCCTGTTCAATCCGGTGGTCTACCTGATCTCGGGGTTCCGATGGTCGTTCTTCGGCATGTCCGACGTGCCGGTCGTCTGGAGCATTGTGGCGATCTTGGCCTTCAGCGGCGCCTGCCTCTGGATCATCTGGTGGATCTTCCGCACCGGCTGGCGGATCCGCGACTGACGTGCGCCGGCGGCGTGCGACGGCGGTTCAGCCGCCGTTGCGCGCCAGCCAGCTCCGCCACTGACCGGGCGAACCTGCGAAGACGTTGATGTCCGCCGGACCATCGATCCCGGGCACCATTCCGGTCCCGGTGTATTGCCAGAACGTCCAGTCCCGCCCGGGATAGACCTCGCTCGGATGTCCCGCCACCGATCGCAGCCAGTAGTCATAGCCTTGCAGCCGCCAGAGCTCATTGTCGTGGTAGAAGTCGACCGTCGTGTAGATGACCGGCCGCTTGCCATAGGCTCCCCGGACGATCTGCAGAAAGGTCCGCATCTCCGCGCGCACCGTCTCGGCTTGCGGCCGGTGCGGACAGGTGCGCGACTTGTGGTTCCACTCCATGTCGAGCACCGGGGGCAGGGCGCTGCGGTCGCGCGGGACATGGCTCAGGAACCACGCGGCCTGCTCCGCCGCGGTCCGGCAGAAGTAGTAGAAGTGATAGGCGCCTCGCGGGACCCCCGCGCGCCGCGCGCCGTCCCAGTTGTCCCGGAACCTCGGATCGATCACGTCGCCGCCCTCGGTCGCCTTGATGAAGGCGAAGGCCGCGCCGGAGGCGCGCACCTGCGGCCAATCGATGTCGCCCTGCCAGCGCGACACGTCCACGCCGTGCACCGCGTAGTGCCAGGGCGCAGCACCCGACCAGTCGTGGGGGTCGTGGTCGCCGAAGCGCACATGTGTCGCGATCGATCTGCTGGCCTCGATCGCCGGAGCCCGGCGATCGCCGCCGCAGGCCGCCGCGAAGAGCGCGAGGCCGACAAGAAGAAGATGCTGGGTACGCAAGCTGCTCGCCTCCGTGTTCGGGTTCCCCCCGATTGACATTCAACCTACACGCGAACGGGCCGCCTGTCACCTGTTCCCTGCGGCTCCGCGCCCAGTGTCCGGAAAGCCGCTCTCGGTGGCATTAATTTTTTACCCTTTTGGATCAGTATGTTGAGATCCGCCCCACGGGGACAGTCCGGAACCTCGCCTAGCGAGGCGCTGCACTCGGCTAGATTTCGATGGGAATCATCACCTCAGGCTCGACCACGCGGACCCCCGGCAGCGCCTCCGCCAGCACCGCGGCCGACTGCTCGAGTAGCGGGAAGGTCCGGTAGTGGCAGGGGATCACCGTGCGGAAGTCGAAGAACTTCCGCGCGGCGAATGCAGCCCGCTTCATGTCCATGGTGAAGTGCCCGCCGGCAGCGAGGATGCCGACGTCCGGGCGGTGAAGCTCCGCGAAAACCCCCATGTCCGCCATCACGTCGGTGTCGCCGGAGAAGTAGACCGTATGTCCTTCGCCGGCGATCATGAACCCCGCCTCGCCGCCGCCGTAGACCGGCCCCCTCTCTCCCGCAAAGGACGAGGAATGCGTGGCGTTCACCATGGTCACCGCGACATCGTCGCCGAGCAGGATGGTGCCGCCCTTGTTGAAGCCCGTCACCCGCACCGCGTGCGCGCTCTCCCAGTGGCTCATCAGGTCGAAGACGCCCGCAACGGCCACATCAAGCGCCTTCGCCAGCCCCGGAGCGTCGCTCGCGTGATCAAAGTGCGCGTGGCTGACCAGGATGTCGGTCACGCCCGCGACCGCCTCCGCGCGGCGCGCCGGATCGAAGAGCGGGTTGCCCAGCCAGGGATCGACGAGCAGGATCCGGTCGGCGATTTCGATCCGGAAGCCCGAATGTCCAAGCCAGGTGATCTTCATGTCGCCTCCTCCCGTTCCCGGCATATCTGAAGACCGCTGCAAGGCTGCGCGATCGATCGGGAGGAGTTCAATGGACTGGTTCGAGGCGGTCAACAACTATTGCGAACGCACCGACGCGGGTTACTGGTCCGAGCCGGTCAACGCCCTGACCAACGCGAGCTTCGTAATCGCAGCCTTGCTGTGCTGGCGGATGCTGCGCGGCTCCGACGACGCCGGCGCGCGCCTCCTGACGGTCACGCTGTTTCTCATCGGCGTCGGCTCTTACCTCTTTCATACCCATGCACAGGTCTGGTCGGCGCTGGCGGACGTAATCCCGATCCTGGTCTTCATCCTCATCTACGTCTGGATCGCGACGGTCCGCTTTTTCGCATTGCCGGTCTGGGCCGGCGCGCTCGCGGCCGTTGCCTACGTTCCCTACGCTGCCGCCACCTCGGCGGCGCTGGAGGCCGTCGTCGGCCCGCTCAACGGCTCTGTCGCCTACATGCCGACCCTCTTGCTCATCGTCGCCTACGGCATCCTTCTCGTGCGGCGAGACCGTGAAACTTCGATCGGCCTTCTGATCGGCGCTGCGATCCTCGGCGCATCGCTCTTCTTCCGGTCGATCGATGATGCGGTCTGCGCAGGATTCCCGCTGGGCACCCACTTCCTGTGGCATGTTCTCAACGGCGTGATGCTCGGTTGGATGATTTTGGTGGCCGCCCGGCGCGGTCCGGGCAGCGCGAGTGCGGCCCCGGACCTTGCCAGTCCATCGCGCCCACGCTAATGCGCTCGCCGGGTCAGGCCCGACGGGACGGTAGCATGGCGATCGACAGGGAAACAGCGCGGCGCGTCGCGCATCTTGCGCGCATCGAGGTGGCCGAGAGCGACCTTGACGCGTTGTCCGGTGAGCTGTCGGCGATCCTCGGGTTCATGGAGCAGTTGAACGCAGTCGACGTCACGGGCGTGGAGCCGATGACGTCCGTGACGCCGATGAAGTTGCCCTGGCGCGACGACGTTGTCACTGACGGCGACCGACGCGGCGATATCCTCGCCAATGCTCCCGACGCGCGCGAGGGCTTTTTCGCCGTGCCTAAGGTGATGGAGTAGATGGCCGATCTGACCGATCTCGGCGTCGCCGAAGCGCGAGACCGGCTTCGGGACGGCTCGGTCGGCGCGGTCGAACTCACAGAGGCCGCGCTCGCGGCGGCAGACGCAGCGTCGCCGCTGAACGCCTTCTGCGCGCTTGCGCCGGCGCGCGCCCGCGCGGACGCCGCGGCCGCCGCGGCGCGCCTGGCGGCGGGCGACGCGCCAGACCTCTGTGGCGTTCCAATTGGAGTGAAGGACCTCTTTTGTGTACAGGGACTCCCGACCCAGGCCGCTTCGCGGATATTGGAGGGTTTCCATCCACCCTATGAGAGTACGGTGACGGCGCAGCTCTGGCGCGACGGCGCGGTCTGTCTGGGCAAGCTCAACATGGACGAGTTCGCCATGGGGTCGTCGAACGAGAGTTCGGTCTTCGGCCCGGCGGTCAGCCCTTGGCGGCGCGAGGGTGGCGACCGGCCGCTCACGCCCGGAGGGTCTTCAGGGGGATCGGCTGCGGCTGTCGCGGCCCGGATCTGCCCTGGCGCGACCGGCACTGACACAGGAGGTTCGATCCGTCAGCCAGCCGCTCTGACCGGGATCGTTGGCGTCAAACCGACCTATGGTCGCTGTTCGCGCTGGGGGATCGTGGCTTTCGCCTCCTCTCTGGACCAGGCTGGTCCGATGGCGCGCAGCGTCCGCGACGTTGCAATCCTGCTGCGAGCCATGGCCGGTCACGATCCGCGTGACTCGACCTCTGCAGACATCGAGACGCCGGACTTCGAAGCGGCCCTGACAGGCGATATCCGCGGGCGCCGCATTGGCGTTCCAAAGGAATACCGGGTCGACGGCATGCCGTTAGAGATCGAGGCGCTGTGGACGCGGGGCGCAGAGATGTTGCGCGACGCCGGCGCCGAGATCATCGAGATCACGCTGCCGCACACCGAGCACGCAGTACCCGCCTACTATGTGGTTGCCATGGCGGAGGCCTCGTCAAACCTTGCACGCTATGACGGCGTAAGGTACGGGCGCAGGGCCCGCATCGACGCCCAAGCGGGCGTCACCGAGATGTACGAGCGCACGCGCGCCGAGGGGTTCGGCGCGGAGGTGCGTCGTAGGGTGATGATCGGCACCTACGTGCTGTCGGCCGGCTTCTACGACGCCTATTATCTGCGCGCACAGCGAGTGCGAAGCCTCATCAAGCGGGATTTCGAAGCCGTCTTCGCGGCTGGCGTGGACGCAATCCTGACGCCGACGACGCCTTCGGCGGCCTTCGGGATCGGTGAAATCGGCGACTCTGACCCCGTCGCGATGTACCTCAACGACGTCTTCACCGTCACCGCCAACCTTGCCGGGCTGCCCGGCGTTTCGGTGCCCGCCGGCGTTGACCAGCAGGGCCTGCCTCTGGGAATGCAGCTCATCGGCCGGCCTTGGGACGAGGCGGGATTGCTGAACATCGCGTATTGCCTTGAGCTCGCGAGCGGATTTGCTGCACAACCACGGAAATGGTGGTAAGGGTGACCTCAGGAGAGGAATGGGGCCGAACTGAGAGGCGAACGACCATGCGATACCTAACGGCCTTGGCTTGCTTGGCGCTTACCGGTTGTACGTCAACCCAGGTGGGCGTTCCAACGGGAGCGCCGCCGGTAATTACCGAAGTCACGCCGCCATTGTCAGCCACATCCACCGCCGGAGGCTCGGTTGGAGACGGCGCGCTGGCCGAAGGAGCGCCGGCGACGACGCCAATTGATGCGGACAACCTCAACCTGATGCTCTACACGCTGGAGCAGCAGAAGATCGACGCAGCTGCTGCGGAACGCCAGCTTGCTCAGGCCCGCTCGCAGCTCGTGGTCGTCCAGCCCGGCGCGCTGCCGAACCGGGTCGAGGGTGTGAACATCGCGCTCTATGCCCAACAGACGACCAACCAGGTCGGGCAGCGGATCTACCAGCGATCGCGGGGCCTCGGGGGATCGAGTTGCGGACGCTTCTCGACGGCGGACGAGGCGCAGCGCGCGTTCCTTGCTAGCGGCGGCCCGGGCACCGATCGCTACAATCTCGATCCCGACGGCGACGGCTTTGCTTGCAGTTGGGACCCGGCTCCATATCGCGCCCTTAGGATCTGACGCGCACTGGCATGCATGGGCGCGAAGTCTGCAGCGAGCGCCCTCCGGATGACCGCAACGGGGCGTTTGGCGCGAGCGCGGTCGAAGTGGGCTAGATGGCCGCTGCCAGCGCAAGGACTTTTTCAACAAGGACAATCTCGGCGCGGCCCTGCTCCGTATTATCGCGTCGGCGGCCTCGGGATGCGAATGTACGGCGCACACAGGTCCCGCTCCGCCAGAGGACCTTTCGGAGCTAGTGTCGTAGCGGCGCCACCCACTTCCGCAATTGCCGTTGAAGTCGCCGCGCCCTGGCGCCGCCATGAGGGTGCTTTCACCAGATGACGCCGATCGTGGAGGAGGCGCCGAGCCCGAATTTCGGTCCGCGGCGCTTGGGCGCGCAGCCCGAAATGGTCGTGCTGCATTACACGGGAATGGAGACTGCCAAGGCTGCGCTTGCCCGGCTTCAGGATCCGCGTGCAGAGGTTTCGGCGCACTATCTGGTCTCGGAGGATGGTCGCGTCTGGCGGCTGGTGCCTGAGGAGATGCGAGCCTGGCATGCCGGGGCCGGATCGTGGGCCGGGGCTGCGGATGTAAATTCGCGATCGATCGGGATCGAACTCGCCAATCCTGGCCCACTTGCCGGATATCCGCCCTTTCCAGAGGCCCAGATGGTGGCTCTCGAAGCTCTGCTCGACGCGATCCTCGCCCGCTGGCGCATGCCGCCGGCTCACGTGATCGCCCACTCGGACATGGCTCCGGAGCGCAAGGTCGATCCTGGTCCAAAGTTTGACTGGCGCCGGCTCGGGCGTGCAGGGCGCGCGCTCTGGGTAGAGGGACGCGGTGGTTCTGCGCCGAATTGGGACGTATTCTGCGCGGCGGCCTCTGCCGCGGGATACCCCGAAACGATGGATCGCGAGACTCTGCTCGATGCGTTCCGTCTCCGGTTCCGGCCAGCTGGTCGCGGACGGCCGCTTGAGCCGGTGGATACCTACACGGCGCAAGCGCTGGCCGATGCCTCGACCCACGTTGACCGTGGCGACGTTAGCGCTTAAGGCGTACTTCGCGGACGGCTGGGCGTTCGCGCGTCTTTATCGGGCGCGAGGAAAGTCCGGACTCCAGGGAGAAATGGCGGCGGGTAACTCCCGCCCGGGGGCGACCCGAGGGAAAGCGCCACAGAGATCAAACCGCCCGAAGGCTTCGGCCCGACGGCAAGGGTGAAACGGTGGGGTAAGAGCCCACCGCACCGGCGGCGACGTCGGTGGCAAGGCAAGCCCCGCCAGGAGCAAGGTCAAATAGGGACCGCGTGGCGCGCTTCGGCGGGCCAGGGCATCTCCCGCCCGAGTGGTCCGGGTTGACTGCACGAACCCGTCGGCGACGGTGGGTCCAGATGAATGATCGCCGATCCGCTCATGCGGGTCACAGAATCCGGCTTACAGGCCGTCCGCGCTCTAGGTCCCCACCGATTCGCCTCTCACCGGTCGCTGCACGGGTGGCGACTCCGGACAGATGCAACTTTATCGATTTTGTCTCAGTCTAAGGTTGCATTGTGCAGACCACCACATGTTGTGTTGGTAGTGTCTGTATGGCGCTATAAGAAGATCAACAGGTCAAGTATACATTTGCATGCTTCGTGGAAGGCTCAGAAACTGAGGCGATCTGCATCAAGTCCCATAGAAATCCATTGATTCCCATGATCTCCCATGATACCCCAAATCCCACGGACGGCGGCGGTTTTGGGATGAGGGCGAAAGACCCGAACCGGAAATCAGGCAGGTTTCATGCAGGCCCGCAGTCATCCGAAGTGAAAGAAGACCCGACGCGGTAAAAAAAGACGAGCAGACAGGCGGACGTGACGCAGTCGGGCCAAGGCCCAGAGAGGGACCTCATGACGGGTCGTGCTTTCAGGCAGCACGGCCCGTCATTTGCTGAAAGGGCGCGTCCAGGACAGGAGGCCGGCCGGTGATGCGGCGCTTCAGGGGCGAATCGGTCCACAAGGTGGATCAGAAGGGCCGCGTGTCGGTCCCGGCCCCTTTTCGCCGTGTGCTTGAGGAGGGCGATCCGGACTGGTCGCCGGGTCAGTCGCCCAACCTAGTGCTGGTTTACGGCGGCAAGGAAAGCCAGTGCATCGAGGGCTATTCGATCGTCGGCATCCAGGCCATTGACGAGAAGATATCACGGATGCCGACTTTCAGCGCCGGGCGAAGGGCGCTTGAACGCTGGCTGAACACCCAGTCCACCTACGCCCAACTGGACGATACCGGGCGCATAGTAATCCCACCAAAGCTGCGGACCATGTTCGGAATCGACGCCGAAGTGACCTTCGCGGGCATGGGCGACAAGTTCCAGATTTGGACGCCGGAAGCCTTCGCCGACGACATGTCCGCGCTCAACGACTGGCGGCAGACGCTTTCGGAATCCGAAGATCCATTCGCGATGCTCGATGCTATCCATCCCGGTGGCTCCTCATGATGATGGCGCCGTTGGGGTCGCATGTCCCGGTCCTTATCGATGTGCTGATCGAGCGTGTGGCTCCAGTGTCTGGCGTCTGGCTGGACGGTACGTTCGGGGCTGGCGGATATGCCCGTGCGCTTCTTGCGGCCGGTGCAACCAGGGTCATTGGAGTCGATCGTGATCCCGCGGCGCTGGCTGCCGCCCGCACATTGGCAGAGGCGACTAGCGGCAGACTGATTCTGCGGTCAGGGCGCTTTGCTGATCTGGACACGATCGCCCGGGAGTGTGGCGTCG
This sequence comes from uncultured Alphaproteobacteria bacterium, assembly GCA_963700835.1. GTDB lineage: Bacteria > Pseudomonadota > Alphaproteobacteria > Rhodobacterales > Rhodobacteraceae > Amaricoccus. The sequence continues at coordinate 149,863 of CAVOZD010000001.1, read as the reverse complement.
AGTCGCTCGCTGGAATAGCGCTCGACATCGGCGTGTCCTCGATACAGATCGATCAGGCCGAGCGTGGGTTCTCCTTCCAGAAGGACGGCCCACTCGACATGCGAATGGAGCGCAACGGGCGTTCGGCCGCCGATATCGTGAACGGCGCGACAGAGCGCGAACTTGCGGAGATTCTGTTTCAGTTCGGAGAGGAGCGCGCCGCGCGCCGCGTAGCGCGGGCGATCGTTGCAGAACGCTCGGTTGCTCCGATCGAAACCACCGGCCGACTCGCCGGAGCGATTCGCGCTGCGCTCCCGTCGCGTCGCCCAGGTGAACCGGACCCCGCGACCCGGAGCTTTCAGGCGCTTCGGATCGCCGTCAATGATGAACTTGGACAGCTTGTGCGCGGGCTCTTCGCAGCGGAGCGGGCGCTGGCTCCTGGCGGCGCGCTCGCTGTCGTCACCTTCCATTCGCTGGAGGACCGGATCGTCAAGCGTTTCTTGCAGGACGCCACCGGACGGTCTGCGCGGGCGAGCCGGCACGCGCCCGACGGCGATCGTACAGAGCCGCGGTTCGACATGGTCACCAGCGGCGCGATGTCCGCCGGACCAGAGGAGATAGCGCTCAATCCCAGGGCGCGCTCCGCAAGGCTCCGCATCGCGCGGCGACGCGCTGCGCCGCCGCGCGAACTCGATTCTCGTGGGCTCGGGCTGCCGGCGCTCGCGATGCGCGAGCTGCAAGGGTGAGGGGTGTGTTGTACCTGTCCGCGGTCGCGCTCGTGGTTATCTGCGCCACGTGGGCCTATCGGGTGAACTATGCAACCCAGGCGGCGCTTGGGCGCGTTGCGTCGCTGCGCGCGGAAATTGCGAGCGAGCGGGAGGCGGTCGCGATTCTTCGGGCGGAATGGGCGTATCTCAATCGTCCGGACCGGCTGGCGGCGCTGATTGACCTGCATCGCGATGCGCTCGACCTCGCGCCACTCACACCTGAACAGTTCGTCGAAGTGGAGACGGTCGCCTACCCACCCTTGCCCGGAGAGGATTCATCCTTCCTCGTGACATCGGGAGACCCCGAATGATCCGCCGGCCTTTGCGTCCGCTGCCGCGCATTCTCTCCGCCCGAGCTCAGGGTACGGATCCCGATCTGGTCGAGGCAGAGGAGCGCGCCTTGCGCCTTGCGGCAATGCACCGGGTCGAGCGCCAGAAGGCTGAGACCCGGCTCCTGCTGCTCGGGCTCGCCTTCGTCATCGGCTTCAGCGCCGTGGGCGCGCGCATGGCGCTTCTCGCTGCAACCGAGCCAATGGAGCCGCGCGCCGACGTTGGAGACGGATCGATCGCCGCGCACCGCGCCGACATCGTCGACCGGAACGGCGCGATCCTTGCGACCAACATCGTCACCGCCTCGCTCTACGCCCAGCCGCGCGACATGGTCGATCCGTCGGGCTCCGCAGAGGCCCTAGCCCGGATCTTTCCCGATCTCGACGCGGAGGCGCTTCGACGCCGGCTGACCGACGGCCGCTCCTTCATGTGGATCAAGCGATCGCTCTCGCCGGAACAGCGCCAGCAGGTTCATGACCTCGGCGAGCCGGGCCTGCTCTTCGGGCCGCGCGAGAGCAGGCTCTATCCGAACGGCGCGGTGGCAGCGCACCTTCTGGGCGGCGCGAGCTATGGCCGCGAAGGCGTAGGCGCCGCCGAAGTGATCGGCACCGCCGGCGTCGAGCGGATCTTCGACGACCGCCTCCGGGACCCGGCGCGCGCCGGCGAACCTCTGCGTCTCTCGATCGATCTCGCGCTGCAGACGGCGTTCGAGGAGGTGCTTGCCGAGGGTATGGCGGAAATGAACGCGCGCGGCGCGTTCGGCATCCTTATGGAGATCGACAGCGGCCAGATCCGGGCGCTCGCCAGTCTGCCGGATTTCGACCCCAACCTGCGCCCGCCGCTGCCCACCAGCGGCGATCCTGCCGAAAGCCCCCTCTTCAACAGGGCCGCTCAGGGACGCTATGAACTGGGCTCAACCTTCAAGCCTTTCACGGTTGCAATGGCTCTTGAGGCTGGCGTCGTGACGCCCCAGACTCTTGTAGAGACCAAGGGTCCGATGCGGTGGGGGCGGTTCACCATTCGCGACTTCCACGACTATGGACCTCACCTCACCGTCGAGGATATAATCGTCAAGTCCTCCAACATCGGGACCGCGCGCCTTGCGGTCGAGCGCGGCGCGGCCGCCCAGAGGGCCTTTCTGGACAGCCTCGGTATGCTTGCAGCGTCGCCCGTCGAACTGACCGAGGCCAGCCGCACCGAGCCGCTGCTTCCCGAGCGATGGTCGGAACTTTCTACGATGACAATCAGCTATGGTCACGGCATTGCTGTCACGCCGCTGCACCTCGCGGCGGCCTACGCGACGCTCCTGAACGGAGGCCTAAGGGTGCAGCCGAGCGTGATCGCCAGTGATGCACGTCCTGAAGAGGCCGATCGGGTGATTTCGGCGCGGACTTCCCGGCAAGTCCGCGACATGCTGCGCCAGGTGGTGGTGCGCGGGACCGCGCGCTTCGCGGACGTCGAGGGATATGAAGTCGGCGGCAAGACGGGAACGGCCGACAAGCCTCTGCCGAACGGAGGCTACGCTCGGGATCGAGTGATCGCGACTTTTGCAGGCGTTTTCCCGAGCTCTGCGCCGCAATACGTTCTCGTGGTTGGGTTCGACGAACCCGAGCGGGTGGTGAACGGTCAGAGGCTGCGGACCGCCGGGTGGACCTCCGTACCGGTGGCGGCCAGCGCGATCCGGCGGCTCGCCCCCATCTTGGGAATGCGCCCGATAGAAGACGGCGAAGAGGCGCGGCCGCTGCTTTACACGATGGTCGGAAACGAATAGCTCCCTCGCGGTTGGGGGCAGACGCGGACACAAGATGGCGGGCAGCGACCGGACGCACAGGCTGGAGGGCTTCGAGGCGCTCGGGCTCCTGACCGGTACCCATCGGGCCGGCGACTGGTCGGGTCCGCTCCCGCTACTCTCCGGCCTGTCGGTCGACAGCAAACGGACAGAGCCCGGCCATCTCTTCGCCGCTTTGCCCGGAAGCCGCATGCACGGGGCCGAATTCGTTCGATATGCGTTGCGCATGGGCGCCGTTGCAGTGCTCACGGACGCGGAAGGTCTTGCGAAGGCCGAAGCCGAACTCGGCGAGCTTGCTGTGCCGGTAATCCTGAGCGAGGAGCCGCGCAGGACACTCGCGATCGCCGCAGCCCGCTGGTTCGGCGCACAGCCCGACGTGGTCGTCGCGGTGACCGGCACGAACGGGAAGACGTCGGTGGCGAGCTTCACCCGCCAGATCTGGGAGGCGCTTGGCGAGGTTGCGGTCAACTTCGGCACCACTGGAGTCGAGGGTGCCGTGGCTGCTCCCCTGACACACACGACGCCCGAACCGCTGACACTGCACGCACTGCTCGCCGACCTCGCGGTTAGGGGCGTGACGCATGCCGCCATGGAAGCGTCGAGCCATGGGCTCGATCAGCGCAGGCTCGACGGCGTCCGGCTGGCGGCTGCGGGCTTTACAAACATCAGTCGCGATCACCTCGACTATCACGCCGACTTCGAGTCCTACTTCGACGCAAAGATGGGACTCTTCGACCGCGTGCTGCCCCGGCACGGAACGGCGGTCATAAACGTTGACGATCCGCGCGGGCCGCAGGCGCGCGCGATCGCGGAGAAGCGTGGACAGGCTGTGCTTGGCGTGGGATGCGTGCAAGACTGCGATCTGCGCCTGATCGAACAACGCTTCGACGCGACGGGGCAGGAGCTTCTGTACGCCTGGAGGGACCGGAGGCTCCGCGCGCGGCTCGACCTCATCGGTGGTTTCCAGGCCCACAACGCCCTTGTCGCGGCGGGGCTTGCGATCGGTTCAGGCAGCCCGGCTGCCGACGCGCTCGAAGCGCTGCCTGGACTGCGCACGGTCCGCGGCCGCATGGAGCGCGCGGCCACGCGTGGCAACGGCGCATCGATCTTCGTCGACTATGCCCACAGCCCGGACGCGCTGCGGACCGCCCTTGCCGCGTTGCGTCCGCATGTGATGGGGCGGTTGCTGGTAGTCTTCGGCGCAGGCGGTGACCGCGACCGCGGCAAGCGTCCGTTGATGGGCGAGGCTGCGGCGGAAGCCGCCGACGCAATATTCGTCACCGACGACAACCCCCGCTCGGAGGCGCCAGCATTGATCCGCGCCGCGATCCTCTCGGGCTGCCCCGAAGCGACTGAGATCGGAGACCGGGCTGAGGCGATCCTGACCGCGGTGGACGCTCTGCAGGCTGGCGACGCGCTTCTGATCGCCGGCAAGGGTCACGAGACCGGACAGATAGTCGGCGATGACGTGCTGCCTTTTGACGACATCGAACAGGCCAGCGTCGCTGTGGCTGCACTGGATGGGCTTGGAGCGTGAGCCAGCTCTGGACCCGTGACGAAGCGGTCGCCGCCAGCGGCGGAGTGTCGCCGACCTATTGGAGTGCGACCGGGGTTTCCATCGATAGCCGAAACCTGACCCCGGGGGACCTCTTTGTCGCGCTGCGGGATCGGCGCGACGGGCACGACTTCATTGCCGACGCCCTGGCGTCGGGGGCGGCTGCGGCGCTGGCCGAGCGCCGCCCCCAGAACGTGCCCGAAGACGCTCCTCTCCTCATCGTGTCCGATGTGGCGCAAGCCCTGGACAGGCTGGCCGCCGCGGCGCGGGCGCGTTTCGGGGGGCGTATGGCCGCAGTCACCGGTTCGGTGGGCAAGACCGGGACGAAGGAGATGCTGCGCGTTGCGCTTGGCGCACAGGGCGTCACCCATGCCGCCGAGAAGAGCTTCAACAACCACTGGGGAGTTCCGCTGACCCTGGCCCGGATGCCCCGAGAGGCGGCGTTCGCAGTAGTCGAAATCGGGATGAACGGTCCTGGCGAGATCGCGCCACTTTCGCGCCTCGCACGTCCCGACGTCGCGCTGATCACCACGGTCGCGGCTGTCCATTTGGAGGCGTTCGGCGACATCGACGGCATCGCTCGGGAGAAGGCGTCGGTTGTCGAAGGCCTTGCCCCCGGCGGTATCGCGGTTCTCAATCGCGACATCGCGACCTACCCCACGCTCGTGCGAGCGGCGCGAAAGGCCGGCGCGAAGCTGCTGCGGTTCGGCGCAGAGGGAAGACCGGAATTCAGGCTCGATAGTGTGCGCGTCACTGCCGAAGGCACGACGATCGCCGCCCGCGCCCGGGGCGAGCGCTTTCTGTTCAGGCTCGGCGCGCCCGGCCGCCACCTCGCCATGAACGCGCTGGCGGCGCTCGCAGTCGTGGACGCGCTCGGCGGCGACATCGCGCGCGCGGCGATCGCGCTCGCGGCCTGGCGTCCGCCCGAGGGTCGCGGGGCGCGATGGACAATCGCTTTGGGCCCAGGCGGAATTGACGGCCGGGTCACCCTGATAGACGAGAGCTACAACGCCAATCCAGCCGCGATGGCCGCCGCCTTCGAGGTCCTTGCGGCAGAGATGCCGGAAGATGGCGTCGGGCGGGTTGTGCGTGGCCGTCGCGTCGCATTCCTTGGCGACATGCTCGAACTGGGACCACGGGAGATGGAGTTGCACGCCGGGCTCGCGCAGTCGCCGGCGTTCGCTGCGATCGCCCGCGTCCATTGCGCCGGTCCGCGGATGAAAGCCTTGCACGAAGCGCTGCCGGCCGACCAGCGCGGCGAGTGGTTTCCTGACGCCGAGGCGATGGCCAAACGCGCGCGGCGGCTGCTAGATGCTGGCGACATCGCGATGGTGAAGGGATCGAACGGCTCGCGCGTCGGGCTTGTCGTCGAAGCGATCCGACGAATGGGAGAGGCGCGGCGCCACGACGCGCCGTAGCGGCAGGACAAACGGATGCTATATTATCTCTCCGAACTCTCGGGCGGCTTCAGCGGCCTTAACGTATTTCGCTACATCACGTTCCGCGCCGGCGGGGCCTTCATCACGGCGCTCATGTTCGGTTTCATCTTCGGGCGGCCACTGATCGAGCTGCTTCGTGTGAGGCAGGGTCGGGGTCAGCCGATCCGCCTAGATGGCCCGCAGGGCCACATCGTCGCGAAGGCAGGAACGCCGACCATGGGCGGCCTGCTGATACTGTCGGCGCTCCTAGTCTCCTCGCTTCTCTGGGCGCGCTGGGACAACGGCTTTGTTTGGCTCGTGCTGTTCGTGACGCTGGGTTTCGGACTGATCGGGTTCGCGGACGACTACGCGAAAGTGAAGAAGCAGACCCATGCGGGCGTCTCGAGCCGGGTCCGTCTTGCGATCGGCTTCGTCATCGCGATGATCGCCGCGCTTTGGGCGATGCATCTACATCCCGACGACTTGACCGGCATGCTCGCGTTTCCGGTGTTCAAGGCATTCCTGCTCGATCTCGGATGGCTGTTCGTGCCGTTCGGAATGCTGGTGATCGTCGGGGCGGCGAACGCGGTGAACCTGACCGACGGGCTCGACGGGCTTGCGATCATGCCGGTGATGATCGCGGCAGGCTCGCTCGGCGTCATCGCCTATGTGGTCGGTCGGGTCGACTTCACCACGTATCTCGACGTGCACTTCGTTCCCGGTACCGGCGAGATCACGGTGATCGTCGCGGCCCTCATCGGCGGGGGGCTGGGGTTCCTGTGGTACAATGCGCCGCCCGCGGCGGTGTTCATGGGCGACACCGGCAGCCTTGCGCTGGGCGGCATGCTGGGCGCGATCGCGTTGGCGACAAAGCACGAGATCGTGCTCGCGATCGTCGGCGGGCTGTTCGTGGTCGAGGCGCTCAGCGTCATCATCCAGGTCCTCTACTACAAGCGCACCAAGAAGCGGGTCTTCCTGATGGCGCCGATCCACCATCACTTCGAGAAGCTGGGCTGGGCCGAGCCGCAGATCGTGATTCGGTTCTGGATCATATCGCTGATCCTCGCGACGATCGGGCTCGCCACCCTGAAGCTGCGCTGATGGGCGGTCCGGCGCGCCGGAGACCGCGATGATCCCGGTGCGCGGCTATGATGGTCACCGCGTGGCGGTACTCGGGCTCGGGCGGTCGGGGCGGCCGACCGTGGCGGCGCTCGTGGCGGGCGGAGCCGAGGTCATCGCCTGGGACGACGGGGCGGCGGCGCGCGAGGCTGTGGCGTCCGACGGTGTGGAGATCGCCGATCTCGCGCGGCCGGGGGCGTTCGAGGGTGTCGCGGCGTTGATCGTCAGCCCCGGCATCCCGCATCTCTATCCCGCGCCACACCCGGCGGTCGCGGCCGCCTGGGAGGCGGGTGTGGCGGTCGACAACGACATCGGGCTCTTCTTCCGGTCCTTCGCTACGCCGGAGTGGGAGGAGTTCGAGCGGACGCCGAAGGTGGTGGCGATCACCGGCTCGAACGGAAAGTCGACGGTGACCGCGCTGCTGACGCATGTGCTGCTTCAGGCGGGGCGGCGGGCGCAGATGGGCGGCAACATCGGCCGCGGGGCGCTCGACCTCGACCCGGCGGAGGACGGGCAGACGACTGTGCTCGAACTTTCCTCCTACCAGATCGAGCTTGCGCGGGCGCTGCAGCCCGACATCGCGGTGTTTCTCAACCTCTCGCCGGACCATCTCGACCGGCACGGCGGGATGGGTGGCTATTTCGCCGCCAAGCGGCGGCTGTTCACGCAGGGCGGGCCGGAGCGCAGCATCGTCGGTATCGACGAGACCGAGGGCAGGTTTCTGGCCAATGTCATGCGCGAGGCGGCGGGGAGCGGCGATCCGGTGATCACGGTCTCGACCGGCAAGCGGCCGGCTGGGGCCGGCTGGTCGGTGAGCGCGCGCAGAGGGTTCCTGTCCGAGTGGCGCGGGGGGCGGCAGACCGCGTCGGCGGATCTGCGCCCGATGGAGAACCTTCCGGGTGCTCACAATCATCAGAACGCCTGCGCGGCCTGGGCGGCGGCGCGGGCGCTGGGGCTGGCGCCGCGGCAGATCGAGCCGGGGCTCGCGAGCTATCCCGGCCTGCCGCACCGCTGCCGGACGGTCGCGACCCATGGGGGGGTGCGGATCGTCAACGACAGCAAGGCGACCAACGCCGACGCGGCGGCCAAGGCGCTGGGCAGCTTCGAGCGCATCCGCTGGATCGCCGGGGGGCGCCCGAAGGAGGGCGGGATCGCGGCCCTGCGGGAGCTCTTTCCCCGGGTGGTCAAGGCCTACCTGATCGGCGAGGCGGCGGAGGGCTTCGCCGCGACGCTGGGCGAAACGCCGCACGAGATCTGCGGGACGGTGGAGGCGGCGACCCGGGCCGCGCTCGGCGAGGCGGTGGCGGGCGAGACGGTGCTGCTGGCCCCGGCCTGCGCCAGTTTCGACCAGTTCCCGGGCTTCGAGGCCCGCGGCGAAGCCTTCGAGGCGGCGGTTGCGGCGGCGACAGGGGCGAGGCCCAAGGGCGTGTTATAACACGCATAACACGCGTGCAATTCAGACTATCTATCTGAAAACAAATGGATTAACATTGATTAATTTCCGGTTTCCCGCCGGTCTGGGCTTTGCGCCGCAACCTTGGGCGCCGCCTTTCGCGCGCGACCGCAGCAGCAGGAGCCGTCCCATGACCCTTCCGGCCGACAAGGGCGTTTCGCTCACCCAAGGGCAGCGGGACGCGATGCGGGCGGCCTGCGCCGCTGCACTCGACTACCGCGACGGTCTCGCCGATGCGCCCGCGCGACCGACGCTCGGCCTCGACGTGGCGATGGGCCGGTTTCGCGGCGCGCTGCCCGAGGACGGCATATCCGAGACCGAGGTCATCGAGCAGATGGTGCGCGACGCCGGGGGCGGGCTGCATGCGATGTCGGCGCCGACCTTCTTCGCCTATGTGCTCGGCGGGTCGCATCCGGTCGGCGTGGCGGCGGATTTCCTGGTGTCGGCCTGGGGCCAGAACGCCAGTCCGGCGCTGGAGACGCCGGCGGTGACCGCCATGGAGCGCGCGGTTTGCGACTGGGTCATCGACCTTCTGGCGCTGCCGCCGGAGAGCGGCGCAGGGCTGGTCACCGGCGGTTCCGTGGCGAACATGGTCGGCGTGATGGCCGCGCGCAACGCACTCCTGGCCGCGCAGGGCTGGAATGTCGAAGATCGGGGTCTTTTCGGCGCGCCGGAGATCCCGGTGCTGATCGGCGCCGCTGCGCATTCCGCGCCGCTGGCGGCGCTGCGCTACGCCGGGTTCGGGGCGGGCCGTGTGACCAGGGTGGCCGCCGACAGCGAAGGGCGGATCGACGTGGGCGCCTTCGAGACGGCGCTGGGCGCGTGCGCGGCGCCGCCGCTGGTCATTCTTCAGGCAGGCCAGATCAACACCGGCGCGTTCGATCCGTTCGAGGCGCTGACGCCGCTGGTCCGCGCCCGCCGCGGCTGGGTGCATGTCGACGGCGCCTTCGGCCTCTGGCTGGCCGCGGCGCCGGAGCTTGCGCACCGGCTGGCCGGCGTCGGGGCGGCGGACAGCTGGGCGGTCGACCTGCACAAGTGGCTGAACGCGCCGTTCGACGCGGGCATGGTGGTGGTGCGGGACCGGGCGCCGCTGGTCGCGGCGATGTCGGCGCGCGGATCCTACCTTGCCGAGGCCACCGAGCACTGGGAGCCCTCGGATTCGACGCCGGAGCTGTCGCGGCGGGCCCGCGGCGTGCCGAGCTACGCGATCCTGCGCCACCTCGGCCGCTCCGGCGTGCGGGAGCTGGTGACGCGGCACTGCCGGCTCGCCGAGCGGATCGCCAACGCGCTATCAGCCGAGCCGGGGCTGCGGGTCCTGAACGCCATCCACAGCAATCAGGTCGCGGTCGCCTGCGGCGAGGGGCCCTCAGGCGACGCGCAGACTGCAGCGGTCCTGCAGCGGGTGCAGGCGCGCGGAAGGGTCTATCCCTCGCACGGCGACTGGGCGGGGCGGAAGATCATCCGGTGTTCGGTCATCGGCTACGCGATGCAGGACGCGCATGCGGACCTGCTGGTCTCGGAGATCATCGACGCGTGGCGCCGGGTCCAGGCCGATGTCGCTCAGCATGGCGGACGCGCCTGATCCCGCCGGCCCTGAGGCGATCCGGGGCGTCTATCGCCGCAACGCCGCAGGCTTCGACGCGCGGCGGGCGAAGGTGCTGTTCGAGCGGGGCTGGATCGAGCTGTTCCTCGCGGCGACGCCGGAGGGCTCGGCGGTGCTGTCGCTCGGCTGCGGGACGGGCGAGCCGATGGAGCGGGCGATCATCGAGCGTGGCCAGGCGGTGACCGGCGTCGACTTCGCGCCCGAGATGCTGGCGCTGGCGCGCGGCCGGTTCCCCGGCCAGGAATTGATCGAGGCGGACATGCGCGAGCTCGACCTCGGGCGGCGCTTTGGCGGCGTGCTCGCCTGGAACAGCCTCTTCCACCTGACCCGCGACCATCAGCGCGCGATGTTCGCGGTCTTTGCGCGCCATGCTGCGCCTGGGGCGGCGCTGATGTTCACCTGCGGGCCCAGGCCTAGCCGCGCCGCTCAGCCTCGCGACGGCCAGGCGTGGTGCTCGTCGTCGATGACGAAGTCGTGGCGGTGGCCGGCGCGTCCGTGGCGTCGCAGGTGCGGATGGTCGGGCGGCAGGTCGGGATGATCGTGGGCGATCTCGCCCGGGTCGGCGGCGGGCCAGAGGCGCGTGGCCGCGGCGACAGCGAGGGCTGCGAGCGCGCCGAGCGCGAGCATCGCGGGCGCGAGCCCGAAGGCCTGGCCGAGCCAGCCCGCGGCGGTATAGGTCACCAGCCAGCAGGCGTGGGACAGGGCGAAGTGCGCCGCAAAGAGCGCTGGCCGGTCCTCGGGTCGGGCCGAGCGCCGCAGCAGCCGCCCGGACGGGGTCAGCACGGCGGCGTAGAGCGCGCCGAGCGCGGCCCATGCGCCGAGGAACGGCGTCCAGCCGAGCGGGCCGCCGAGCGCGCGGACGCCGAGCGCAATGGTGAGCGCGGCGAGCAGCGCCGCGGCGGGCGTCATCACGGCGCGGTCGGGGAGACGGTCGAGCGCGCGCGGCAGCAGCAAGGCCGCGAGCATCGAGCCGCCGCCGAAGGCCGCGAGAGCGGAGGCCACGTCCGTCTCGCTGCCGCCGTAGCCTGCGCGCACGATCACCACGGTGTTCACGATCACGAAGCCGCCCGCGGCGGCGGCGGCCATGTTGAGCGCAAGGAGGCCGCGCAGCCGCGGGGTCGCGAGATAGATGCGCACGCCGCGCGTCGCGCGCTCGAGAAATCCGCGCGCGGCTTCGGGCGATGCGCGCGCCGGCAGGCGGGCGGCGGCGGCGAGCAGGCCCGAGCCGAGAAAGCCGAGCGTCGCGCCGACGAAGAGGCCCTGGTAGCTGATCACCAGCAGGAGGGCGGCGGCGAGCGCCGGGCTTGCGAGGTTCTCGAGGTCGTAGGCGAGGCGCGAGAGCGAGAGCGCGCGGGTGTAGTCGGCCTCGTCGGGAAGGATCTCGGGGATCAGCGCCTGGAAGGCCGGGGTGTAGGCGGCGGAGGCGGCCTGCAGCACGAAAATGAGCGCGTAGACCTGCCAGACCGCGTCGATGAAGGGCAGCGCCAGGGCGACGGCGGCGCGCAGCAGGTCGGCGCCGACGAGCACCGGCTTGCGCGGCAGGCGATCGGCGAGGGCGCTGGCGACGGGGGCGAGGCCGACATAGGCGATCATCTTGATGGCAAGCGCGGTTCCCAGCACCGCCCCGGCGCGGTCGCCGGCGAGGTCGAACGCGAGGAGCGCCAGCGCCACGGTCATCAGCCCGGTCCCGAGCAGCGAGACGACATGTGCGGCGAAGAGCCGGGCGTAGGTCGGGTCGGCGAGGATGCGGAGCATGGGCGGCGGCGTCCGGGCGAGCGGGGCCGCAGTATTCCCCAAGACAGCCGGCGCGTCACCCGTCGACGTTAACGGGTGCTTCGGTATCGCTGGCAATAATCGCGGCGGGCGGCTAGAATGCCGCCGCGCCGCGCCGCGGGGGACAACTCCGGGCGGACGGGCGGACAGGCAAGCGGGAAAGGGCAGTTCCCAGATGACCGACATGGTCTTTCGCGCCGCGCCGGCGGAGCCGGGCGAGCCGATCATTCCCGAATGGTGGCGCACGATCGACCGCTGGTCGCTTTCCGCGATCATCGGGCTTTTCCTGATCGGGCTCCTTCTGGCGCAGGCGGCCTCGCCGCCGCTGGCCATGCGCAACGGGCTCGAGCCGTTCCACTACGTCTGGCGGCAGGCGCTCTTCGGCGTAATCGCGCTGCTGGCGTTGCTGGTCTTCTCGATGATGTCGCCGACCCGGCTGCGGCGGCTGATGGTGATCGGCTTCGTACTGTCCTTCGTGGCGGTGGCGCTGCTGCCGGTCTTCGGGACCGACTTCGGCAAGGGCGCGGTGCGGTGGTATTCGCTGCGCGTGGTCTCGCTGCAGCCCTCGGAGTTCCTCAAGCCGACCTTCGCGGTCTTCGCGGCCTGGTTGATGGCGGCCAGCCACGACATCCAGGGTCCGCCGGGCAAGGCGATGTCCTTCATGACGGCGGTGCTGCTGACGGTGATGCTGGCGATGCAGCCGGACTTCGGGCAGGCGGGGCTGATCATCGCGGGTTGGGCGCTGATGTACTTCGCCGCCGGCGCGCCGGTGTTCCTGCTGGGCGGCGTAGGGGCGGGCGTGGTCGGCTTCGGCTGGTTCGCCTACCATACGTCCGAGCACGTGGCGCGGCGCATCGACGGGTTTTTGTCCTCGGAGGTCGATCCCCGGACGCAGATCGGCTACGCGACGAACGCCATCCAGGAGGGCGGGTTCCTCGGCGTCGGGGTCGGCAACGGCACGGTGAAGAACAACCTGCCCGACGCGCACACCGACTTCATCATCGCGGTGGCGGCGGAGGAGTACGGGCTGCTTCTGTGCGTGGTGATCATGGCGCTCTACGCCACGATCGTGGTGCGCTCGATGTTCCGGCTGGTGCGGGTGCGCGATCCGTTCGTGCGGCTGGCCGGCGTCGGGCTGGCGTCGCTGCTCGGCATGCAGGCGATGATCAACCTCGGGGTGGCGGTGCGGCTCCTGCCGGCGAAGGGCATGACGCTGCCGCTTGTGTCCTACGGCGGCTCGTCGCTGATCGCGGCGGCGGTTGGGCTCGGGGCGCTGCTCGCGATGACGCGCAAGCGGCCGCAGCACGAGGTCGACGACATCCTCACCCATCCGGGGCGCATCGCCTGATGGCCGCCCCGCTGCTCGTGATCGCCGCCGGCGGCACCGGCGGCCACATGTTCCCCGCCCAGGCCTTCGCCGAGGAGATGCTGGCGCGCGGCTGGCGGGTGCGGCTGGCGACCGACAAGCGCGGCGCGCGCTACGCTGACGGCTTTCCGGCGGCGGTCGCGCGGTCGGTCACGTCGGCGGCGAGCTTCGCCCAGGGCGGGGCGCTGACGCGGGTCACGGCGCCCTTCGCAATCGCCGCGGGGGTGGCGGCCAACGTCGCGGCGATGGCGCGCGACCGGCCGACCTGCGTGGCGGGGTTCGGCGGCTATCCGTCGCTGCCGGCGCTGGTCGCGGCTCGGGCGCTGCGGGTTCCCTGCCTGATCCACGAGCAGAACGGCGTGCTGGGCCAGGTCAACCGGGCCTTCGCGACCCGCGTGGGCGCGGTCGCCTGCGGGGTCTGGCCGACCGAGGCGCCGGCGGCGGCGCGGACCGTGCACACCGGCAATCCGGTGCGCGGCGCGGTTCTCGATTACGCGGGCGCGACCTATCGCGCGCCCGGCGACGGGCCGATGGGCCTGGTCGTCATCGGCGGCAGCCAGGGCGCGGGGCTGTTCTCGCAGGTGGTCCCCGAGGCGATCGGTCGGCTCGACGGCGGGCTGCGCGACCGGCTGCGGCTGTCCCAGCAGGTGCGCCCCGAGGACATGGAGCGTACCCGGTTCACCTATGACAAGCTCGGCGTCGACGCCGACCTCCGCCCCTTCTTCACCGATGCGCCCCGGCGCATCGCAGAGGCGAGCCTGGTGATCAGCCGCGCCGGCGCGGGCTCGATCGCCGACATCACCGCCATCGGCCGCCCGGCGGTGCTGATCCCCTATCCCTATGCAGCAAACGACCACCAGGCGGCGAACGCCCGCGGGCTGGTCGAGGCCGGCGGCGCCTTCATGATCCTTCAGGACCGGTTGACGCCGGAGACGCTGGCGCGGCACATCGGCGCGATTATGGCCGATCCCGAGGGCGCGGCGGCCATGGCCAAGGCCAGCTACAACCAGGGCCGCCCCGACGCGGCGGCGCGGCTGGCCGATCTAGTGGAAGAACTCGCCCAAAGAGGAATGCGAGCATGAACGGAGAGACGCGGCTGCCCCACGACATCGGGGCGATCCATTTCGTCGGCATCGGCGGCATCGGCATGTCCGGCATCGCCGAGGTGCTGCTCAACCATGGCTTCGTGGTGCAGGGTTCCGACGCGAAGGCCTCGCCGATCACCGAGCGGCTCGCGGCCAAGGGCGCGCGGGTGTTCATCGGCCAGAAGGCCGAGAACCTGGAGGGCGCGGAGGTCGTGGTGATCTCCTCGGCGATCAAGCGCGGCAACCCCGAGCTCGACGCGGCGCGCGCCCGGAACCTGCCGGTGGTGCGGCGCGCGGAGATGCTGGCCGAGCTGATGCGGTTGAAGTCGAACGTCGCGGTGGCGGGCACGCATGGCAAGACCACGACGACCTCGATGGTGGCCGCGCTCCTCGACGCCGGCGGGCTCGACCCGACGGTGATCAACGGCGGCGTCATCCGCGCCTACGGCTCGAACGCCCGCATCGGAGCGGGCGAGTGGATGGTGGTCGAGGCGGACGAGAGCGACGGCACGTTCAACAAGCTTCCCGCCACGATCGCGGTGATCACCAACATCGACGCTGAGCATCTCGACCATTATGGCGACTTCGACGCGCTGCGCGCCGCCTTCGACACGTTTGTCTCCAACATCCCGTTCTACGGCGTGGCGGTGGCCTGCATCGACCATCCGGAGGTGCAGGCGCTGGTGGGCCGGATCACCGACCGCCGGGTGATCACCTACGGCTTCAACCCGCAGGCGGACGTGCAGGGCCGCAACCTCGTCTTCGAGGACGGAGGCGCCCGGTTCGACATCGCGCTCAATTCCGAGGAACGCGTCATCGAGGGGGCGACGCTGCCGATGACCGGCGAGCACAACGTCTCCAATGCGCTGGCGGCGATCGCGGTCGCGCGGCACTTGGGCATCCCCAAGGAGGCGATCCGAGGGGCGCTGGCGCGCTTCGAGGGGGTCAACCGCCGCTTCACCCGTGTCGGGGAGTGGAACGGCGTGACGATCATCGACGACTACGCCCATCATCCGGTCGAGATCGCCGCGGTGCTGCGCGCCGCGCGCCAGGCGACCAAGGGGCGGGTCGTGGCGGTGCACCAGCCGCACCGCTACACGCGCCTGCGCGATCTCTTCACCGAGTTCTGCGGGGCCTTCAACGAGGCCGACGTGGTGGCGATCGCCGACATCTACGCGGCGGGCGAGGCGCCGATCGAGGGGATCAGCCGCGACACGCTGGTCGGCGGGCTGATCGCGCATGGCCACCGCCGGGCGCTGCCGATCGCCGGCGAGGCGGCGCTGGCCGACTTCGCCCGCGCCGAGTGCCGGCCGGGCGACATGCTGGTCTGCCTCGGGGCAGGGTCCATCAGCGCCTGGGCGAATGCGCTGCCGGCGGCGCTCGGGACTGAAAACGGCGCGCGGGAGCGGGTCGAGGCGTGAGCCGGGGCGGCGACCGGCCAGCGCGTTTCGGCGGTTTCGTCGGCACCACCGTCGTCGGCGGCCTCCTCTTCCTGCTTCCGCTCGGGCTGGCGATTCTGGTGCTGGAAAAGCTGGTCTCCGCGGTCGCGCCGATCGCCCGGACGATACACGACCGGCTGTTCCCGCAGGCGCAGTCCAACGCCGGTGCGCTTCTCCTATCTCTCCTGCTCCTGCTCGCGGTCGCCTTCGTGGCGGGGGTGCTGGCCCGCAGCGGGTCCGGGCGCGCGATCTTCGCAAGAATGGAATCCGGTCTGTTGATGCGCATGCCGGCCTATTCGCTCTTGCGCGAGACGGTTCACGGCTTCGCCGGGCGCGCCGCCGAGATCGCCGAGGCGGAGTCCGACGTGGTCGTGCTCGTGCGGCTTGATGACCAGACGCTCGTCGGCATCGTCAAGGAACGCCTCGGCGACGGACGGTCGGTGGTCTTCCTCCCGGGGGCGCCGTCGGGGTTCTCGGGTACGGTGGCGGTGCTGGACGACGCGCGGCTCGAGGCGACGGAGATGCGGGCGTCCGACCTCCTCAACCGCATGAGGCGGCTCGGCGCGGGGCTGGTCGTCGGGCGGCCTCCGGCATGACGGCGGCGACGGTGGTCGGGGCGATCGCGGCTCGCGGCGCGCTGACGCCGGACCGGCTGATGGCGGAGCTGACCTGGCTGCGGGTCGGCGGGCCGGCGGACTGGCTGTTCCAGCCTGCGGACGAGGCGGATCTCGCCGCCTTCCTCGCGGCGCTGCCGGGCGACGTGCCGGTGTTTCCAATGGGCGTCGGCTCGAACCTGATCGTGCGCGACGGCGGCATCGAGGGCGTGGTGGTCCGGCTTGGGCGGGGTTTCAACGGCATCGCCGTGAACGGCGCGCGGGTGACGGCGGGCGCCGCGGCGCTCGACGCCCACGTCGCCCGGCGCGCGGCGGAGGCCGGCGTGGACCTGACGTTCCTGCGCACCATTCCTGGCGCGATCGGCGGGGCCGTGCGTATGAACGCCGGCTGCTACGGGCGCTATGTCGCGGACGTGTTCGTGTCGGCCGAGGCGGTGATGCGCGACGGACGGCGCGCGACGCTGGGGCCGGACGACCTGGGCTTCGCCTATCGCCATTCGGAGCTGCCGCCGGACTGCGTGCTGACGCAGGTGACGCTGGAGGGGCCGGCGGGCGATCCGGCGGAGCTGTCGGCGCGGATGGAGGAGCAGATCGCCCGCCGCGACGCGACCCAGCCGACCAGAGAGCGTTCGGCGGGCTCGACGTTCCGCAATCCCGCTGGGTTCTCCTCGACCGGGCGCACGGACGACGACCATGCGCTCAAGGCCTGGAAGCTGATCGACGACGCGGGCATGCGCGGCGCGCGGCTCGGCGGCGCCCAGATGTCGCCGGCGCACGCAAACTTCCTGGTCAACACCGGGGGGGCGACGGCGGCGGAGCTGGAAAAACTCGGAGAATTGGTTCGAAAAAAGGTTTTCGATTCCAGTGGAATAGCGCTAGAGTGGGAAATCATGCGCGTCGGACGATCGTAAGGCGCGCGCAAGACCCCCGACAAGGCCGCAAAGGCGAGGGGGCGTGACGTTGAGGCGGGCATGTCGAGCAGGACATCAGCCCGCATCGCAGTGCTTATGGGCGGCCGGTCGGCCGAGCGGGAAGTGTCGCTCGTTTCCGGACGCGAATGCGCCGCTGCGTTGCGGAACGAGGGTTACGAGGTCGTCGAGATCGACGCCGGTCCCGACGTGGCCGCGCGGCTCGTCGAGGCTGCGCCGGACGTGGCCTTCAACGCGCTGCACGGGCGCTGGGGCGAGGACGGCTGTGTCCAGGGCCTGCTCGAGTGGCTGGCGATTCCCTACACGCATTCCGGCGTGCTGGCCTCGGCGCTGGCCATGGACAAGGTCCGCGCCAAGGCGGTCTTTGCCGCGCACGGCCTGCCCGTGGCCGAGAGCCGCCTCGCCTGCCGCGGCGAAGTGCGCCGGTCGCATCCCATGGCGCCGCCCTACGTCGTCAAGCCGGTGAACGAGGGTTCCTCGGTCGGCGTCTACCTGGTGATGGAGGGCGCCAACGGTCCGGCGCAGGTCTCCGACGACATGCCCGAGGTGCTGATGGTCGAGGCCTTCGTGCCGGGGCGCGAGCTCACGACCACGGTGATGGGCGACCGGGCGCTGGCGGTCACCGACATCATCACCGACGGCTGGTACGACTATCACGCGAAATACGCCGCCGGCGGGTCGCGCCACGAGGTGCCGGCGCGGATCCCCGCGGAGATCGAGGCGGCCTGCCTCGACCACGCGCTCCGGGCCCACCGGGCGCTGGGCTGCCGCGGTGTGAGCCGGACGGATTTCCGCTGGGACGAGGCGCGCGGGATCGACGGGCTGATCGTGCTCGAGATCAACACCCAGCCGGGCATGACGCCCACCTCGCTGGCGCCCGAGCAGGCGGCCCACGCCGGGTTGAGCTTCGGCGAGATGGTGCGCTGGATGGTGGAGGACGCCTCGTGCTCCCGGTGAGGACCGCCCGTCGCGATCCAGCGCCCTCGCGGCTTCGCTACCGGCTCAACCGGCTCTGGCTGCGGCCGGGGTTCCGGCGGCTGGTCAACTTCGGGGCGCCGATGCTGGTGGGCGTGCTCGGGGCCTGGACGCTGGCGGCGGAGCTCGATCTGCGGGCCCGCTCGGCGGAGGCGGTCGCGGCCGTGCGCGACGCGCTGATCGACCGTCCGCAGTTCCTCATCACCGAGATCGCCATTCCCGACGTGAGCGAGGATCTGGCCGAGCAGATCCGGACTGCGGCCTTCGTGTCGCTTCCCGCCAATTCGCTGGAGGTCAACGTCGGCGCGGTGCGCGAGCGCATCGAGGCGCTCGCCGCGGTGGAGCGCGCGCGGGTGCGGGCGCTGGCAAGCGGCGTGCTCGAGATACGGGCGATCGAACGGACGCCGGTGGTGGTCTGGCGCGACGGCGACCGGGTGCAGCTTCTCGACCAGGGCGGCGTGCGCGTGGCCGAGGTCGACAGCCGGCTGCGGCGCATCGACCTGCCGCTGATCGCCGGCGAGGGCGCCGGGGATCAGGTTCCCGAGGCGCTGGCGCTCTTCGATCTGGCCAAGCCGGTCGCCTCGCGGCTGCGCGGGCTGGTGCGCGTTGGCGGGCGGCGCTGGGATCTGGTGCTCGACCGCGACCAGGTGATCCGCCTTCCCGAGGACGACCCGCACGCGGCGCTGCGCAGGGTGATGGAGATCCACGCCCGCAGCGACCTGCTTGCGCGGGACGTGACGGTTGTCGACATGCGCAACCCCGACCGCCCGATGGCGCGGCTGACGGAGCATGCGCGCGCGGAGTTGGAGCGGTTGCGGGCGATGGCGGCAGGAGAAGACGCATGAGGCGCGAGCTATACGAGGTGCAGCGGGCGATGCGGGCGCGGCGCGAGAGCGCGCTCAAGCGCGGCGTGATCGCGGTGCTCGACATCGGGACCGCCAAGGTCGCCTGCCTGGTGCTGCAGTTCGTGCCCGACGACGGCCCCGAGGGCGCGGCGCGGCCGACCTTGCGCCAGGGCGCCTTCCGGGTGATCGGCGCTGCGAACACGCGCTCGCGCGGGGTCGCCTTCGGCGAGATCTCGGCGATGGACGAATGCGAGCGCGCGGTGCGCACCGCCATCCAGGGCGCGCAGAAGATGGCCGGGATGCGGGTCGACCACGTGATGGTCAGCTTCTCGGGGGGGCGGCCGCGCTCCTACGGCGTCACCGGCGAGACGGACGTGATGAACGGCGCGGTGGCCGAGCGCGACATCGGGCACGTGCTCGCGGCCTGCGAACTGCCCGACCACGGCCCGGACGCGGAGCCGATCCACGCGCTGCCCGTCAACTTCTGCCTCGACCAGCGCTCGGGCCTCACCGATCCGCGCGGCCAGATCGGCCGGCGGCTCGAGGTGGACATGCATCTTCTGACCATCGCCTCGACGCCACTGCGCAACGTCCTCCACTGCATCCGGCGCTGCGATCTGGAGCTCGCCGGCGTCGTGGCCTCGTCCTACGCCTCGGGGATCGCGAGCCTCGTGGAGGACGAGCAGGAGCTGGGCGGGGCCTGCATCGACATCGGCGCCGGGGCCACCGGCATCTCGATCTTCGTGCGACGCCAGATGATCTACGCCGACGCGGTCCGCATGGGAGGGGCGCATGTCACCTCCGACATCTGCCAGGGCCTGCAGGTCTCGATGCAGGACGCCGAGCGGCTCAAGACCATGCATGGCGGGCTGGTGGCCACCGGGCTCGACGACCGCGACATGATCGAGCTGCCCTCGATCCTCGGGGACTGGGAGCACGACCGGCGCCAGATCAGCCGGTCGGAGCTTATCGGTGTGATGCGGCCCCGCGTGGAGGAGATCCTGGAGGAGGCGCGGGCCCGGCTCGACGCCTCGGGCTTCGAGTACCTGCCGAGCCAGCGCATCGTGCTGACCGGCGGCTCGGCGCAGATCCCCGGCCTGGAGGGCACGGCGGCGCGCATCCTCGGGCGGCAGTGCCGGGTCGGAAAGCCGCTGCGCGTGCAGGGCCTGCCGCAATCGGCGACCGGCTCGGCCTTCGCGACGGCGGTCGGGCTGGCGATGCACGTTTCCCATCCGCAGGACGAGTTCTGGGACTTCGAGATGCCCGCGGACGCCTACGGGACCCGACGCGTCGCCCGCGCCCTGCGCTGGTTTAAGGAGAATTGGTAACTTGTGGAGCGGCGAGACAAAATCGCTTTATATAGTAGCCAACCGCAAGATATTGTGGAAAATTTTCGGAATATGCGTGACGATTGGGCCGCTTTCGGCTACGATCTCGAATCAAGAGCAAAGAGGATTTCGCGCCGAAGCGCGCGGATGCAGGGGCAACAGGACAGGCGGATAGGACCCATGGCGCTAAATCTCAGCATTCCGGTAACGAACGATCTCAGCCCCCGCATCACAGTGATCGGCGTCGGGGGCGCCGGCGGGAACGCGGTCAACAACATGATCGAGAACGCGCTGGAGGGTTGCGAGTTCGTGGTGGCCAACACCGACGCGCAGGCGCTTCAGCAGAGCCGGGCGTCCAACAAGCTCCAGCTCGGCGCGCGGGTCACCGAAGGGCTCGGCGCCGGCGCGCGGCCGGAGGTCGGCGCCGCCGCCGCCGAGGAGAGCATCGAGGACATCGTCGAGAAGCTCGCGGGCTGCCACATGTGCTTCATCACCGCCGGCATGGGCGGCGGAACCGGCACCGGCGCCGCCCCGATCATCGCCAAGGCCGCCCGCGAGATGGGCGTGCTGACCGTGGGCGTGGTCACCAAGCCGTTCCACTTCGAGGGCTCGCGGCGGATGCGCCAGGCCGAGAACGGCGTGGAGGAGCTGCAGGCCCACGTCGACACGCTGATCATCATCCCCAACCAGAACCTGTTCCGGCTCGCCAACGAGAAGACGACGTTCACCGAGGCGTTCAGCCTCGCCGACGACGTGCTCTACCAGGGCGTGAAGGGCGTCACCGACCTGATGGTCCGGCCCGGCATCATCAACCTCGACTTCGCCGACGTGCGCTCGGTGATGAACGAGATGGGCAAGGCGATGATGGGCACCGGCGAGGCCGCCGGCGAGGACCGCGCGGTGCAGGCCGCCGAGAAGGCGATCGCCAATCCGCTCCTCGACGAAATCAGCCTCAAGGGCGCCCGCGGCGTGCTGATCAACGTCACCGCCGGCCCCGACATGACGCTTTTCGAGCTCGACGAGGCCGCCAACCGCATCCGCTCCGAGGTGGATCCGGAGGCCAACATCATGGTCGGCTCGACGCTCGATCCGGAGATGGACGGCACGATGCGGGTCTCGGTGGTCGCCACCGGCATCGACGCGGTTGTGCGATCCGCCGCAGAGCCCTCGAGCGGCTACGCCCGGACCGAGCCGGTGGCCGCGCCCGCCGATGAGACGGGACGCGACGAAGCCGAGTATGCGCCGCAGGCCGTCCACCGCGCCGCCGCGCCCGAGGCCGCCGAGCGTCGCGAGTTCTTCGCCGAGCCACTGGCCGCGGACACCCCGCCGCAGCCCGCGCAGGCCTTTGAGCGCACCGCGCCCTTCGGCGAGCCCAAGATCGAGGGTCGCGGCGAGGTCGAGCCCCGGCGCCCGGGCGAGCCCTCGCCCGATGCGCTGCGCCGTCTCCAGCGCGCCGTTCAGAACGTGCCGAAGGCCGCCCCGATGAGCCCGAGCGCCGCCCCGCGCGACGCCGAGCGAAACAGCCGCATGACCATCAACAGCCTCATCCACCGCATGACCGGACAGGTGGCACGCGAGGAAGCGGCGCCGCCGCGCCCGACCGCGCAGCCGTCGCTGCGCGGCCAGCCGGCGGCGACGGACGACCACGAGGATCAAGAGCGCGAACGCGTCGACATACCCGCCTTTCTCAGACGGCAGGCGAACTAGGACGACCCGCGGGTCCTATCCCCCCCCGTTGCTTGCGGGTGATGCGTCCAGAAGGCGTCCGGTTTCCGGGCGTCTTTTTTCGTCCTTGGGCGTCCGTGTTTTTCCGGGCGATCGCAACGGGTTAGGACTGTTGCAATCGGTCATAAAGGTTGATTTGTCGCAGGCCTGTCACATCCCTATCTTGCAGTGCAACAGAGCAGGCGGCCCGCCGGCAAAGATGCGGGCCAAGGATCGGGGGCGACGATGCAGACCACGCTGAAATCCGAGGCGAGCCTCGTTGGAATGGGGCTTCATTCGGGCCGTCCGGCGCGCATGGTGCTGCGGCCCGCCCGCGTCGGCGGAATCCGTTTTCGCCGCACCGACGTCACCGACCGGGACAACGTGATCCCCGCCCGCTACGACCTGGTGACCGACACGACGCTGTGCACCCGGCTCGGCAACGCGGCCGGGGTGTCGGTCTCGACGGTCGAGCATCTGATGGCGGCCTTCGCCGGTGCGGGCGTGACCCATGCGCTGGTCGACATTGACGGTCCCGAGGTGCCGATCATGGATGGCAGCAGCCAGCGCTTCGCGCGCGAGATCCTGCGAGCCGGCGTTGCGCCGATCAACCGCGAGACGGTGGCGCTGCGTGTTCTCAAGCCGGTTCGGGTGACCGAGGGCGACGCCTGGGCGGAGCTGTCTCCGGCCGACGAGCTTTCGATCGATTTCGAGATCGACTTCGACGATGCGGCGATCGGCCGGCAGGCCAAGCGGCTCTCGATGCGCAACGGCGCCTTCGTGCACGAGCTCGCCGACTGCCGGACCTTCTGCCGTCGGGCGGACGTGGAGGCGATGCAGGCGGCGGGGCTGGCGCTCGGCGGCACGCTCGACAACGCGATCGTGGTCGACGGCGCGGAGGTCCTGAACCCCGGCGGGCTGCGCCGCCGCGACGAGTTCGTGCGCCACAAGATGCTCGACGCGCTGGGCGACCTTGCGCTTGCGGGCGCGCCGATTCTCGGGGCCTACCGCGCCTCGAAGGCGGGCCACGGCCTCACCAACCGGCTGTTGCGCGCGCTCTTAGCCGATGTGACGGCCTGGCGTCGGATCACCGTCGGCGCCGGCGCGGCCGACCGGCTCCCGGGCGCAGGCGTCGCGCTCGCCGACCTGGCCCGCGCGGGCTGACGCCGCGGCGATCCGGCCCGCCGCGGGACGACCCCCGGCGGCCTGTCGTTTTCCTTTGTCCCGCCGCTTCGCCCTGTGCTAGGTGGTCCCGTTGACGACTACGGGCCGGCGAGGACGCGCCGGCGCAGAGGGCATTCATGGTGCGTGCGGGAGTGACAAGTCGGGGCATGGCGCTGGCGGCCTGTCTTGCCCTGACCCTCTCGGGCTGCGGCGGCCGATCGTTCAACGATTACCTGCCGTCGTTCGGACGTGACGAGGTTCCGCTCGATGCGCTGACCCCCCAGCAGATCTACCTCGCCGGCGAGGCGCAGCTCGCCGACGGGGAACCGCGGGCGGCGGGAGAAACCTTCGGCGAGGTCGAGCGGCTCTATCCGTATTCGGAGTGGGCCAAGCGCGCGATGCTGATGTCTGCCTTCGCCTATCACGAGGGCGCGCTCTACGCTGAGAGCCGGGCGGCGGCGGAGCGGTACCTGGCGTTCTATCCGGCCGACGTGGACGCGCCCTACGCGCAGTTCCTGATCGGTCTGTCGTATTACGATCAGATCGTCGATATTGGCCGGGACCAGACCAACACCTTCGACGCGCTGATGGAGATGCGCGACATCATCGAGCGTTATCCCGACAGCGAATACGCGGTCTCCGCGCAGCTCAAGTTCGAGCTGGCCCTCGACCATCTCGCCGGCAAGGAGATGGAGATCGGGCGCTACTACCTCAGCCGAGGGCACTACACCGCCGCGATCAACCGGTTCCGGGTGGTGGTCGAGGAGTACCAGACCACGACCCACACGCCCGAGGCGCTGCACAGGCTGGTGGAGGCCTATCTCTCGCTCGGTCTCGTGGAGGACGCGCAGGCCGCCGCGGCGATCCTGGGCTACAACTTCCAGGGATCGCCCTGGTACCGCGACAGTTACGCGCTGCTTACCGGCCGCGGACTTCGCGCCCCAGACCGGCGGCGACGGCTGGCTGAACCGGACCTACCGGCAGGTCGTGCTCGGGGAATGGCGCTGACCCGCCGCGACGGGCGCGGCTGAACGATGCTGCTGACGCTCTCCATCCGCGACATGGTGCTCATCGAGACGGCGGAGTTGCGGTTCCGACCGGGGCTGAACGTCCTTACCGGCGAGACGGGGGCCGGAAAGTCGATCCTGCTCGACGCACTGGGTTTCGGGCTTGGCTGGCGGACCCGGGCGGAGTTGGTGCGCGCCGGCGCCGACGAGGGCGAGGTGGTCGCGAGCTTTGCGCTGTCGCCCGGGCACCCCGCACGCGCGATCCTCGAGGAGGCCGGCCTGCCTGGGGGCGACGAACTGATCCTGCGCCGCACGGTCGGGGCGGACGGCCGGCGGCAGGCCTTCGTCAACGATCGCCGCGCTGCGGCCGAGACGCTGCGGCGGCTCTCGGACACGCTGATCGAGCTTCACGGACAACAGGACGACCGCGGTCTGCTCGACCCGCGCGGCCACCGCCGGCTGCTCGACGCCTTCGCCGGGGCCGGAGAGGCCGTGGCCGCGAGCCGGGCCGCGTGGCGCGCGCGCGCGGACGCCGAGCGGGCGCTGGCTGAGGCCGAAGCCCGGCTCGCGGCGGCGCGGCGCGACGAGGACTACCTCGCCCATGCGGTCGCGGAGCTCGAGGCGCTCGACCCGGCCTCGGACGAAGAGCCGGGGCTCGATGCGCGCCGACGCACGCTGCGCGCCGCGGAGCGCATCGCCGAGGACGTCGGCCGCGCGGCGGCCGCGCTCGGGCCCGAGGGCGCCGAGGGGCCGCTGCTCGACGCCCTGCGCTGGATCGAGGGCGCAAACGCCGCCGCCGACGGGGCGCTCGACGCGACGCTCGCGGCAGTCGAGCGCACGCTGACCGAGCTCGGGACCGCCGCGGACGCGCTCGTAGAGGCGCGGGCCGGGCTGGTGGGCGATCCGGGCGAGCTGGAGCGCGTCGAGGAGCGGCTGTTTGCGATCCGCGGGCTGGCGCGCAAGCACAACGTCACGCCCGACACGCTGGCTGCGCTGGCGGCCGACCTGCGGGCGCGCTTCGCCGAGATCGCCACGGGCGACGACGCGGTGCGGGCGTTGCGCGCGGCGCTGGCGGCCGCGGACGCGCAGTGGCGCGCAGCGGCCGGGCGGCTGAGCGCGCTGCGGACGGAGGCGGCGGGCCGGCTGAACGCCCGTATGGCGGAGGAGCTGGCGCCGCTGCGGCTCGGGCGCGCGGTCTTCTTCGCCGAGGTGACGCCCGGCGAGCCCGGGCCGGAGGGCGCCGACCGTGTGCGCTTCACCGCCGCGACCATCGCCGGGGCGGAGCCCGGTCCGATCGAGAAGGTGGCCTCGGGCGGCGAACTGTCGCGGTTCCTGCTGGCGCTCAAGGTCTGCCTGAGCGACTCGACGGACGCCGTGACGCTGATCTTCGACGAGATCGACCGCGGCGTCGGGGGCGCGACGGCCGACGCCGTCGGGAGGAGGCTGCGCGCGCTCGGGGAGGCCGCGCAGGTGCTGGTGGTCACCCATTCGCCGCAGGTCGCGGCGCAGGGTGCGCATCACTGGCGCGTCGGAAAGCGCGGGGCAGCGGAGGACACGCGCACCGAGGTGGTGGCCCTTGATGCGGCGGCTCGGGTGGACGAGATCGGCCGGATGCTCGCGGGCGACCGGATCACCAGCGAGGCCCGCGCGGCGGCGAAGGCGCTCCTGTCGGCCTGACCCGGGCTCAGACCTGCTCGATTGCGGCGTGGTCGCTGTCGAAGGCGATGTAGCCGGCGATGCGCTCGAAGCCCGGGAGCGGCGCCTCGAAGGACCAGGCTGCCCCGAGGATCAGCCCGGCCGATGCGGAGACGTCGAAGTAGGTCGCGTTGCCGCGCTTGGGAGAGGCCCATGCGCGCTCGGTGCGCTCCAAGAACTCCATGCCGATGTCTTCGCGCGGGAAGAAGATCTCGGGCGGGTAGTCACCCTCGCGCACCTCGAGCGCGCGGGCGGATTCCGCGAGCACCGCGCCGCCGGCCCGCACCACCCAGACGCCCGGCGCGGGCGTGATCGTCACATTGCCTGAGAGCATGGCCAACGCGCCTCCTGAGCAAGCTATCCGCGGTTTCGCGTCTCCTGCATGACAGCCGCCGCCGGGCGTGTCGAGTGCGGCGTAGGTTCCGACTCCGGCCGGTCCTACGCACGAAGCGGCGCAGTCGCCTCGGCGAGCCAGCCCGCTGCCCCGGGGGCGACGAGCGGGCCGATCTCGGCGCGGACGCGGGCGTGGTAGGCGTCGACCCAGGCGATCTCGTCGGGCGTCAGCAGACCCGCGTCGATCAGCTGTCGGTCGATGGGCGCCAGCGTGAGCGTCTCAAAGGAGAGCATCTCGCGTTCGCCGCCTGCAGGGATCTCGGGGGCGCGCACCACGGCGAGGTTCTCGGTGCGGATGCCGAAGGCGCCCTCGCGGTAGTAGCCGGGCTCGATCGAGAGGATCATGCCGGGCTTCAGCGGCTCCGTGGCACGCCGCGACAGGCCCTGCGGCCCCTCGTGCACGCCCAGATAGGACCCGACCCCGTGTCCGGTGCCGTGGTCGTAGTCGAGCCCAGCGCGCCACAGCGCGACCCGCGCGACCGCGTCGAGATCGCGGCCGGCGAGGCCCGGCGGCCAGCGCAGTTCGGACAGGGCGATCAGACCCTTGAGCACAAGGGTGAAGGGCCTGACGGCCTTGGGCGGCGGCGCGCCCACGGCCACGGTGCGGGTGATGTCGGTCGTGCCGTCGGCGTACTGGCCGCCGCTGTCGATCAGCAGGAGCTCGCCGGGCGAGATCGGGCG
The DNA here is from genome assembly GCA_963700835.1 of uncultured Alphaproteobacteria bacterium. GTDB lineage: Bacteria > Pseudomonadota > Alphaproteobacteria > Rhodobacterales > Rhodobacteraceae > Amaricoccus. The sequence goes on along the minus strand of CAVOZD010000001.1, from coordinate 122,852 downwards.
GTTGGACGCCTCGGTGACGCGGTAATGCACGATGGCGCCGTTGGGGCCCGAGCCAGAGATCGTTTCGAAGGCGATCTCGCGAAGGGCGTTGGTGCGGCGCCGTTCGGCCTCCAGCGCGCGCACCACGGCGATCTCGTCGAGCCCGCCGTCCGCTGCGGCGCCGTCGATCCAGGCGAGCAGGTTCGAGACCGCGGCGCCGTCGCGCAGTTGCGCTGCGCGCGCGCCGGCGATCTCGGCGGGGTTCTTGCAGGCCCGCGGCAGCACGCAGGGGTCGCGGGCCCAGACGATCTCGGTGCGGCCGGCCGCCGCAAGCCGGTCGCGGAACCAGACCGGCGCGGTGTCGCGGTCAAGCGACACGCGGCCCTCCAGCGCGTCGATGCGCTCGGGCAGGGTCTCGGGCGGGAGCCAGCGCACCTGCGGGCCGCGCGCCGCGCACAGGCCCGGCGCGGCGCGGGCCGGGTCAAGGAAGACCTCGACTGACCCGTCCTCCGCCACGATGGCGAAGGCCAGCGCCACCGGCGTCCGGGCGATGTCCGAGCCGCGGATGTTGAGAAGCCAGGCGACCGACTCGGGCAGGGTCAGGATCGCCGCCGCCGCCTCGCGCTCCCGCAGGACGCCGGCGATCTCGCCGCGCTTCTGGGCCGCATCCCGCCCGGCGAGCGCGTCCGGATGGGCGGTGACCGGGGCCACGGGCGGCGGCGGCTGGTCCTCCCAGACCGCGTCGACGAGGTTCGCGACGGGCTCGAGCGCAATGCCCGTCCGCGCCAGCCGCGCATTGATGTCCTCGATCTGCCGGACCGGATGCAGCCAGGGGTCGTAGCCGATGCGCGCGCCGCTCTGGCAGACCTCGGCCAGCCAGTCGCCAGGGGCGTCCTCGGGCGCGCGCAGGATCGTGAACTGGCTGAGGTCGATCTCGCCGCGCGCCTGAAGGCGGTAGCGCCCGTCGACGAAGAGACCCGCGCGGTCGCGGGTGACGACGGCGAGCCCCGCCGATCCGGTAAAGCCGGTGAGCCAGGAGAGCCGCTCGTCGCGGGGCGGCACGGTTTCGCCCTGGTAGGCGTCAGCGCGCGGCACGAGGAACCCGTCGACGCCCGCCTCGGCCATGGCCGCGCGCAGGGCACGCAGCCGCGAAGCGCCTGCGGTCGGGTCGCTCCGGGTCACGAACTCCTGGAACACTTTCGAATTCCTTTCCGATTTCCATCGAGTTTGAGGGACGGGCTGTTTGTCCTGGCGGTCAATTTGCGATAGCGTCGGGAACGTGAATCATCTCAAGGTAGAGTGCTTCATGCGGATACGGATCTTCGTGGCGGTTCTGCTCCTGACGGCCGCGCTCTGGCGCGCCCTTGTGGACTGGCAGGCGACCATCGGCAACGGCTACGCCTACAGATTCACCTCGATCGGGGCGATGATGCAGAACGCCTGGCCCGACGAGTTCGAGTCCATGAAGGTGTTCTGGCGCAGCAGCGGCGTGCCCTACGCCTGGGATCCGGTGGGCGCAACGGTGATGGCCTTGCCGGTGGCGGCGGTGTTGGCGCTCTGCGGCGGGCTGATCTGGCTCTCGTGCCGCCGGAGCGGACGGCGGGCCTAGCGACCGCGGCTCTTCGGCCCGAAGATCAGCCATGCGATGAAGCCGAGAAAAGGCAGGAACAGTATCACCAGAACCCAGACCACCTTTGCCCCGGTTCCCGCGCCGGAATTGACGATCGAGATGATCGCCCAGATGTTGAGCACGAGCAGCACGAGGCCGAAGAAGCCGGACACTTCGGGGCGCATGGGCGTGGACTCCTTGTTCTGCGGCCGGTCGTTTCAGGCGCGCGCCAGCCGCTGGCGTCGCGTGGCGCGGACGGGATCGTTGTCAAACAGCGCCGCGAGCTGCTCGGTCATCGCGCCGGCGAGCTGCTCGACGTCGGTGATGGTGACCGCGCGGGAGTAGTAGCGCGTCACGTCGTGGCCGATGCCGATGGCGATGAGCTCGACGGCGCGGCGGCGCTCGATCATGGCGATCACGTCGCGCAGGTGCTTCTCGAGATAGTTCGCAGGGTTCACCGAGAGCGTGGAATCGTCGACCGGCGCGCCGTCGGAGATCACCATTAGGATCCGCCGCGCCTCGGGCCGGCCGGTCAGCCGACGGTGCGCCCATTCCAGCGCCTCGCCGTCGATGTTCTCCTTCAGGAGCCCCTCCTTCATCATCAGCCCGAGATTGGCCCGCGCCCGCCGCCACGGCGCCTCGGCGGACTTGTAGACGATGTGGCGCAGGTCGTTGAGCCGGCCGGGAACGCTCGGGCGCTGGGCCGCGAGCCAGGCCTCGCGGCTCTGGCCGCCCTTCCAGGCGCGGGTGGTGAAGCCGAGGATCTCGACCTTGACCTGGCAGCGCTCGAGCGTGCGCGCCAGCACGTCGGCGCAGATCGCCGCAATCGAGATCGGGCGACCGCGCATCGAGCCGGAATTGTCGAGCAGGAGCGTCACCACTGTGTCGCGGAAGTCGGTGTCGCGCTCGCGCTTGAACGACAGCGGCGTCAGCGGATTGGCCACCACGCGGGCGAGGCGGCCTGCGTCGAGCGTGCCCTCCTCGAGGTCGAATTCCCAGGAGCGGTTCTGCTGGGCCTGGAGGCGGCGCTGGAGCCGGTTGGCCAGCCGCGCGACCGCGCCGCGCAGCGGTTCGAGCTGCTGGTCGAGATAGATGCGCAGCCGCTCGAGCTCGGCGGGATCGGCGAGATCCTCGGCGGCGATCTCCTCGTCGAATCGGGTCTCGTAGACCCGGTAAGCGGGGTCGGCGTCCGAATAGGGGGGCGGCATCCGGTCGGACGGATCGCCCTCCTGGAGTTCGGCGTCCGCGTCGAGGTCGGATTGCTCGCCGTCGGCCGCGTCCGCGTCGAGATCCTGCGGATCGCCGGTCGGATCCGAGGGCGGATCCTCGACGCCGTCCTGCTGCTGGCCCTCCTCGCCGCCTTCCTCGGAGCGGCCGTCGTCCTCTTGCTGGTCGTCCTCGGGATCGTCGCCGGCCTCGTCGTCGGACTCCTCGTCCTGGTCGGGGTCTTCGCCGAGCTGTTCGCCGAAGCCGAGATCGTCGATGACCCTGCGCGCGAAGCGCGCGAAGGCGCGCTGGTCTGCGAGCACCGCGTCGAGACCCTCGAGCGTGCCGCCGGCGCGGGACTCGAACTCGGCGCGCCAGAGGTCGAGCACGTTGCGCGCGCCGGGCGGAAGCTCGCGGCCGGTGGCGAGCTGACGCACCAGGTAACCCGCCGCCTCGGCCATAGGCGCGCGGGACGCCTCGGTGATCTCCGCAAAGCCGAGCCGGCGCGCCTCCTCGGCGATCTTGGCGTCGATGTTGCCCGCCGAGCCCGGCATCGCGCGCGCGCCCATCGCCTCGCAGCGCGCGGTCTCCATGGAGTCGAAGATCGCGGCGGCGGTCTCGCCCTGGGGGGCGTAGCGGTCGTGGGTGGCGTCGCTGTGGTAGCGCCGCCGCAGCGCGTAGGCGTCCGCCGTGCCGCGCGCCAGCATCACCTCGGATCGGGTCATGCGCCGCGTCACCTGCGGCAGGCGCATCGAGTCCCTGGCCACGCCCGGCGGGTCGACCGTGTAGGAGACCGTGAGCTCCGCGTCGCCGGCCATGGCGCGCGTCGCCTCGGTCAGCGCCTTCTTGAACTGGTCGGCGGGATTGTCGGAGGGCCTAGGCATGGCTTTGGGTAGATAGCCGGGCGGGTCGGGAACGCAAGTGGGCATCTGGGCCGGGGTCACCGCCTGCGCCACGGCTTTCCGCTCGCGTCGCGATCGACTATGGGAGGAAATCAGGATCGGCAACGGCGGGACGACTGATGCGAACGACGAGACGGACGGCGGCCCTGGGGATCGCGGCGGTGGCGCTGGCGGCCTGCGCGGGAGGATCGGGCGCAGGCGCGCCTGCAGGCCGCGCGGCGCCGGATCCGGCGATGCAGCCGGTTCCGAACGCCGGGTTCGACGCCTGGGTCGCGGCGTTCCGGCCGCGCGCGGAGGCGCAGGGCATCTCGCCCTCCACCTTCGACGCGGCGTTCCGCAACGCGGGATTCGTGCCCGGCGTGATCGAGCGTGACCGCAACCAGACGGAGTTCACGCGGACGCTGGAGGACTATCTGGCGATCGCGGCCTCGGACGAGCGGGTCCGCAATGGCCAGGCGGCGCTGCGGCAGTACGGGCCCACGCTTGCGCAGATCGCGGCGCGCTACGAGGTCGAGCCGCAGGTGGTTGTGGCCGTCTGGGGCCTGGAGAGCAGCTACGGGACGCGTCGCGGCGACGTGCCGGTGATCTCGGCGCTGGCGACGCTGGCCTACGAGGGGCGGCGGGGCGCGTTCTTCGAGCAGCAGCTCGTCGCCGCGCTCAGGATTCTGCAGAACGGCGACACCAGCCCGCAGGGGATGACCGGAAGCTGGGCCGGGGCGATGGGGCACACCCAGTTCATCCCGACGTCCTATCTGGCCTATGCGGTCGACTTCACCGGCGACGGGCGGCGCGACATCTGGTCGGACGATCCCACCGATTTGCTCGCCTCGACGGCGGCCTATCTCGAGCGCTCGGGCTGGCGGCGGGGTCAGCCCTGGGGCGTGGAGGTCCGGCTGCCTGCCGGTTTCTCCGGGCCCGTCGGTCGCGGGACGACGCGCAGTGCCTCCTCCTGGGCGGCGCAGGGAGTGCGCAATATGGACGGCAGGCCTGTCCCCGATCACGGTCCGGCCTCGATCCTGACGCCGATGGGGGCGAGCGGCCCGGCGTTCATGGTCTTCCCCAACTTCGCGGTGATCCTGCGCTACAACAACTCCGAGAGCTACGCGATCGGCATCGGCCACCTGTCGGACCGGCTGGTGGGCGGGCCGCCGATCCGGGGCGCGTTCCCGCCCGACGCGCAGGGCATGACCATCGCCGACCGCCAGGAGCTTCAGCGCCGCCTGACCGCCGCGGGGTTCGACACCGAGGGCAGCGACGGGGTGATCGGGCCGAGGACACGGGCCGCGATCAGCGGCTATCAGGCGCAGCAGGGACTGCCGGTGACAGGAGAGCCGTCGCTGGCGCTTCTGGCGCAGCTGCGGTGAGGGAGCGAGCCTGGGGCGGCGCAGTCGTCAGCCCAGGCTGACGCTGACCGCGCTCTCCGGCAGCTCCTTGTCGAAGCAGCGCTGGTAAAACTCGGCGACGGTCTGGCGTTCGAGTTCGTCGCACTTGTTGAGGAACGTCAGCCGGAAGGCGAAGCCGATGTCGCCGAAGATGCGGGTGTTCTCGGCCCAGTTCAGCACCGTGCGGGGCGACATCACCGTGGAAAGGTCGCCGTTCATGAACGCGGCGCGGGTCAGGTCGGCGACGGTCACCATGCGGCTGACGGTCTTGCGACCCTCGGGCGTCGCGTATTCGGGGAACTTGGCCAGCACGATCTCGGCCTCGGCGTCGTGCTCAAGGTAGTTGAGGGTGACGACAAGGCTCCAGCGGTCCATCTGGCCCTGATTGATCTGCTGGGTGCCGTGGTAGAGGCCGGTGGTGTCGCCGAGGCCGATGGTGTTCGCGGTGGCGAACAGCCGGAAGTAGGGATGCGGCCGGATCACCCGGTTCTGGTCGAGGAGCGTGAGCTTGCCGTCGGTCTCCAGCACGCGCTGGATGACGAACATCACGTCCGGGCGTCCGGCGTCGTATTCGTCAAAGCAGATCGCCACCGGGTTGTTGAGGCACCACGGCAGGATGCCCTCCTGGAACTCGGTGACCTGCATCCCGTCGCGGATGCGGATCGCGTCTTTGCCCAGCAGATCGATGCGGCTGATGTGGCTGTCGAGGTTGACTCGCACGCAGGGCCAGTTGAGCCGGGCCGCGACCTGTTCGATGTGCGTCGACTTGCCGGTGCCGTGATAGCCCTGGATCATCACGCGGCGGTTGTGGGTGAAGCCCGCGAGGATCGCCAGCGTGGTCTCCGGGTCGAAGCGGTAGGTCGGATCGAGATCGGGCACGCGCTCGGTGCGGTCCGCGAAGCCGCGCACTGTCATGTCGACGTCCACGCCGAAGACGTCGCGCACGTCGACCTCGACCTTCGGTTCGGCGCCGCTGTCCATGTCCAATCCGCCGTCCGCCATGTTCGTTCGCCCGATTCCCAGCTGAAACGCCACGGGTTCTCCCGCCCGGGGGCTATGTGTCCCAAACGCCGCGGCGATTCAAGTGTCCGGCCGGCGGGCCTGAGCGGCGCCCAGCCCTCGCGGCGGGCTCAGTCGCGGAAGCTGCGGCTGACCTTGATCTGCTCCCACGCCCAGACCACCTCGGTCAGCCGCGCCTCGTCGTCGCGCTTCCCACCGTTCATGTCGGGGTGAAGGTCCTTGACCAGCGCCTTGTACTGCTTGCGGATCTCGGTCTTGGTCTGGTCGTCGCGGGCGTCGAGGATCTCGAGCGCCCGCCGTTCGGTCGGCGGCAGCCGGCGACGCGCCCGCGTCCCGCTCGCCTTGGCGCCGGGGTTGAGCGTGCCTTTCTCGCCGAGGATCTCGAGCGGGTCGTCGAGGCCGAAACGCCGCCAGGCCTGCCCGTCGGCATGGGGCTGGCCGCCGCCCTGGCGCGCCGCCTCGCGGAACGGCCGCGTCGGCCGCTCCCAGATCCGGTCCGCCGCGAACTGCCGCTCCAGGTCGTCGTCGGAGTGGGCGTGGAAGAAGTTCCAGCGCAGGTTGTACTCGCGCACGTGCTCCATGCAGAACCACAGGAACTCCTCGAGATGGTCCGGGGACTTCGGCGCGCGGAACTTGCCGGGCTTGCCGCAGCCGTCCTTGGCGCAGACCCGGCTAGATGTCTCCACGGCTCCGGAGGCCCCGCGCCCGCGGGACCGGCGCTTCTTGTCCGCCGACACGGAGATGTCGAAGTCGAAGGGCGAGGGGCGAGGCATCGTGCCGCCGGTCCTTTCATCTTTGCGAACTCGGGGCGAACAGTCTAGTGTTTTGACGGGGCTGGCCAAGTCCCGTCGACGGGGGAGCGGCAATTGGACGGCGACGCGAGAGATGTCTGGACGCGGATCGAGGCCAAGCTGACCACGGCTTTCGCGCCGTCGAGCCTTGAAGTCATCGACGAGAGCGACCGCCACCGCGGCCATTCCGGCTGGCGCGAGGGCGGCGGCACGCATTTCCGGGTGCGGATGCGGGCGCAGGCTTTCGATGCGATGTCGCGCGTCGAGCGCAGCCGCGCCGTGCACGCGGCGCTGCGCGAGGAGCTTGCGGGGCCCGTGCACGCGCTGGCGCTGGAACTCGCCGGCGCGCGCGGCTGATCAGGGCTTTTCCGCCGGGCCGAGGCGCGGGCCCGGGCGCCACGCGATCGGCGGAGGCTCGGCGGCCTCGGCCGCCCGGGCCGGCGGCTGGACGAACTCGGCGCGGTGTGCGCGCTGGGCCGATGGCGCCACCGAGACGATCTTGGCGCCGGGGTCCGCCTCGACGTGATCGCGCTCTGCGGCGAGGCGCGGGCTGAGGTGCTCGCGCGGCCGGCGGAACACCAGCACGGCGACCTCCGTCGCGGCGCCGCGGCGCAGCCAGCCTCCCGGCGCCTCGGCCGAGACGGTCTCGGTGCGCAGATACTCCCATCCTTGGCGGGCGACCTCGTTGATCGCTTCTGCCATGGCCATCGCCACCAGCTCGGGCGCGGCCTTGACGCCGCGCACCTTCTTGGCCCGGGTCGGCGCCGGCACCACCTTGTAGTCGTAGAAGCTCATGGGATCCCCCTCCCGTCGCGGCGTCACTCCAGCCCGAGCCGCGTCTTCACCAGTTCGTTCACCGCCTTCGGGTTGGCCTTGCCCCCGGTCGCCTTCATCACCTGGCCGACGAACCAGCCGGCCATCGAGGGCTTCGCCTGCGCCTGCGCGACCTTGTCGGGATTCGCGGCGATCACCGCGTCCACCGCCGCCTCGATCGCGCCCATGTCGGTGACCTGGCGCAGGCCGCGCGCCTCGACAATGGCCGCGGGATCGCCGCCATCGGTCCAGAGGATCTCGAAGACGTCCTTGGCGATCTTGCCGGAGATGTCGCCTGCGGCCATCAGGTCGAGAAGGCCGCCGAGCTGCCCGGGTGCGATGGGGCTATCTGCGATCTCGCGGCCTTCCTTGTTGAGGCGGCCAAACAGTTCGTTGATCACCCAGTTAGCGGCCTGCTTGCCGTCGCGCCCCTCGGCGACCGCCTCGAAATAGTCCGCCGAGGCCACCTCGGCAGTGAGCACGCCGGCGTCGTATTCGGTCATGCCGTAATCGAGCACGAAGCGCGCCTTCTTGGCGTCCGGAAGCTCCGGAAGACCTGCGGCGATGGCGTCGACGAAGGCCTGATCGAATTCGAGCGGCAGGAGATCTGGGTCGGGGAAGTAGCGGTAATCGTGGGCTTCTTCCTTGGAGCGCATCGACCGGGTCTCGCCCTTGTTGGGGTCGTAGAGCCGGGTCTCCTGCTCGATCCCGCCGCCGTCCTCAAGAATGGCGATCTGGCGGCGGGCCTCGAACTCGATGGCGGCCTGGATGAACCGCATGGAGTTCATGTTCTTGATCTCGCAGCGGGTGCCGAGCTCGTCGGACCCCTTCGGGCGCACCGAGACGTTGACGTCGGCGCGCATGCTGCCTTCCTGCATGTTGCCGTCGCAGGTGCCGAGGTAACGCAGGATCTGGCGAAGTTTCCGAACGTATTCAGCGGCTTCCTCGGGGCTGCGCAGGTCGGGGCGCGAGACGATCTCCATCAGCGCGACGCCGGTGCGGTTGAGGTCGACGAAGCTGAGCGCCGGGTCCATGTCGTGGATCGACTTGCCGGCGTCCTGTTCGAGGTGGATGCGCTCGACCCGGACCTTGCGGGCGACGCCCGGCTTGAGGTCGACGAGGATTTCGCCTTCGCCGACAATGGGATGGTAGAGCTGGCTGATCTGGTAGCCCTGGGGGAGGTCGGGATAGAAGTAGTTCTTGCGGTCGAAGCGCGAGAAGCGGTTGATCTGCGCCTTCAGCCCCAGCCCGGTGCGCACCGCCTGTTCCACGCAATAGCCGTTGATGACGGGCAGCATGCCGGGCATCGCCGCATCAACAAGGCTCACGTTGGTGTTGGGATCCTTGCCGAATTCGGTGGAGGCCCCGGAGAAGAGCTTGGCGTTGGAGGTAACCTGGGCGTGAACCTCTAGACCGATGACCATCTCCCAGTCGCCCTTGGCACCGGGGATGATCTTCGGCTCGGGTTCGGTGTAGGCGAGTTCCGCCATGCTGGCCCCTGCAACGCTCCAGCGGACTTCATAGACGCGGCGATGGGCCCGGGCAAGGCCGCCGGGACGGTGGCGTTAACCGGGCAAGACCGGTGTCGGATTCCCGCAGGCAAGCGCCCCGTAACCGCAAACTCGGCGTGACCTTGCGCAGACCAGACTGCGCCGGGAAGTCGGCGGGATCGCCGCCGCAGGTCCGTCGCCGCCAGGACGGGCGGCGTGCGCTCACTCAGTCCGTCGCGAAGCAGTAGAGCAGCCCGTCGCCGCCGGTGCCGCGCAGGGCCTCGAGCGAGCAGCCGCGCGAGGCGTGCGAGGCGTTCCAGGAGAGCGCCGGCGGGCTCTCGTCAAGGCCCATGCGGTCGTGGTGGCCGACGATGGCCGCGCCCTCGGCGCCGCCCTCGGTCCAGTCGCCGCAGGTCTCCGCGGCCCTGGTGCCGTCGGCCAGCGAGCCGGTGAGGATGTCGTGGCGATTGGGCTCGTCGCCGCGGCCGTTGACGATGGCGCCGGTCTCGTCGAGCGCCGTCTCCTTGTTGAGGTTGTTGGCGTCCCCGTGCAGCGCCTCGACGCTCTCGGCGATCACGACGCCGGCGGCGTTGGTCCACGGGCCGGACCCGATGCGGTCGCGGGCGTCGGCCTCGCTCGAGGAAAGATAGGCGGCCCAGGTCCGGCCCGTGGCGCCGGCGGCCTCGGCCAGCGCGGCGCAATGGGCGTCGGCGCCTGCGAGCCCGCCGAAGTTGGCGCCCTGGCCGGGGTTCGTGCTGGTGACGAAGAAGCTCATCCCCGCGTCCTGGGCCAGTGCGCCGCCCCAGACGCCCGCCGTCGCCAAAGCCGTCACGATCATCGTTGCACGCATTCGTCGTTCCCCCGGTTATGTTGCTTGGTTGCGCGCAGGATAGCGCCAGCCGGGCGGTGGCGGAGGTCACGGCTGCGTGATGGGCGGCGGCGGGAGGCGTCGCGCGAGACGGCGCCGTACGGCAGAAGCGCGGGGGAACCCAGCCAACCGGTGCCGGGCCCGCTGATCTAGGGCGTCGTCGGGACGAAATCGGCGCCGGTCAGCACGCCGTCGCCGTCGCGGTCCATCGCTTCGAGCGCCGGGCCGGCGCGCCCGACGAATTCGTCGCGGGTGACCGCGCCGTCGCCGTCGGGATCGTTGAAGGGACGCGCGAAGCCGGCGGCAAGGCCGGCCATCGACGCCTTGTCCACCTCGGTCATGTTCGTCTGCAGGTCGGCGCGGCGGGTCTCGTCGAAGAGCGTCCACTCTTCGCCGTTCATCCGGCCGTCCTCGTCGGCGTCGAACATGGTGAAGAGCTCGTCGCGCTTGCTGGCGGCTTCATCGGCGGTGACGGCGCCGTCGCCATCGAGATCCCAGTTCTCGATGAAATGGGCGGCGGGACCGGGCGTCTGGGCGACGAGCGGGGACGCCGCCAGGGGCAGGAGGCTGGCGGCGAGGGCGGCTGCGACGAGGCGCGCTGGAAAGAGGGTCATTGGACTTCCTCACAATCATATGTGTAAATTCATATATGCCACGCCTAGAGTGAATTCCAGCAGCGCCTTGCGCAGTGCGGGCCCGGACCTGATCAGGGACGCGGCGCAAACTGTCGGGTGCCAGGTCGCCGCTGGCTCAGAACCACTCGACCCAGGGCCGCAGCGTCAGTTCGTCCGACCAGGTCGAGCGGTGTTGGCGGATCAGTCCCAGATAGGCCTCCGCGATGGCGTCGGGGTCGAGCATCGAATCCGGCGAGTCGGGCGGCTCGGTCACGCCGGGGTTGCGGATCGCGCCGTCGATGTTGATCCAGGCGACGTGGATAGCCTTTGGGTGCAGCTCGCGGGCCATTGACTGGGCGAGGCCGCGCTGGGCGAACTTGCCCATTGCGAAGGTGGCCGAGAGCGGGAAGCCCTTCACGCCGGCCGAAGCGCCAGTGAAGAGGATGGTTCCGCGCGCGCCGTCGACCGGGGCGGCCGCTTGCATGGCTTGCGCGGCGGAGCGGCCGACGAGGAAGGCGCCGAAGGCGGTGACCTCGAGCGCCCGGCGCACGGCCTCGGGATCGAGCTCGGCGATCGGGCCACGCAGGCGCGCCGAGGGGTTGTAGATCACCACCCGCGGGGTTTCGGGCAGGTTGGCGAAGAGCGCCTCGACAGAGGCGGGGTCTGCAGCGTCGCAGGCGTGGCGGGTCGCGCCGGTCGCCACGGCAAGGGCTGCGAGCTTGTCCGGGTCGCGGGCGGCGAGCGCCGGCGCGTAGCCCTGGGCGGCGAGGCGGCGGGCGAGCGAGGCGGAGAGCCCGTCGCCGACCCCGACGATCAGCGCGAGGGGCGGGGCGTCGGTCATGGGTCGGGTCCTTTCGGTTGGGCGCGTTCCGGCGCGCGGCTCAGCCCCAGGCGAAGGCGGTCTTCTCGACCCTGGCTCCGTCGAAGGTCTCGCGGGAGCGCCCGGCCTCGCGCCCGCCAAGCGCGCGATAGAAGCGGCAGCCGGCGACGTTGTCGCTGAGCGTCCAGACGATCAGGCGGGGCATGCCGGCGGACTGGAGCTGGCGGCGCGTGTCCTCGAAGAGCTTCGCGCCGAGGCCGGCGCCCTGGCATTCGGGGCGCAGGTAGAGCTCGTAGATCTCGCCGCCGCCGCGGCGCCGGCGGTCGCGCCCGAGCGTGGCGTAGCCGGCGATCAGGTCGTCGAGCGCGATCACCCGCGCCGGGGCGCCGACCAGCGCCAGCCGCCGCCACCAGCGCGGCCCGCGCCGCGAGGTCATACGCTCGATAACCGGGCCGGGCAGGATGCCGAGATAGGCGTTGCGCCAGGCGGCGCGGTGCAGGTCGGCGAGGGCCTCGGCGTCCTCTGCCGTCGACCAGCAAGTCTCGATCCGGGGTCTGGCGCCCGCGTGCATGCGCAAAGGATACCACGGGGCCCGCGCGCGCGTTACATGCAATCGCGTGAGCGCCATCGCGTCGCAGGTGGGGCCGCGCGGTGGACCGCGGCGGGCCGATCTGCGATAATGCATGGGAATTTGGCTCGCAGGGAGATTGCGGGCGTGGCGGACACCCGGATCATCAACCGGCCAGAGACGCGCGCGAAGTCGGCGCGGCCTCCGCTCTATCGTGTGGTGCTGCTCAACGACGACTACACGCCGCGGGATTTCGTGGTCATCGTGCTCAAGGGCGTGTTCCGCATGACCCGCTCGCAGGCTCACGGGGTGATGCTGACCGCGCACCGCAAGGGCGTCTGCGTGGTGGCGGTCTTCACCCGCGAGATCGCCGAGACCAAGGCGCAGATCGCCACCGAGATGGGCCAGGCGGAGGGCTATCCGCTGACCTTCATCACCGAGCCGGAGCGCTAGCGCGCATCCCGCGCAGCCGCGGTCTCGCGCCGCCGGGAAACTCTGCGTGAGTCCTCGGATTTTTCAGGATTTTCCTTGGCGGAGGTCTATACTGCGCCGCTCGGGTGCAAATCGAGGGAGGATCGGGTTCCGTGCAATTCCTGAGCCGCGGCCTCGCAGGGCTCGTGCTGACCGCGCTGACGCTCGCGCTTCTGGCGCTGGCGGCGGGAGAATTCGCGCGCGCGATCGCCGAACGCGAGGCGGCGCGGCAGGTGTCGCCGCCCGGGCGCGAGCGGGTCTACGCGGTGCGGGTGGCGCCGATCGAACTTGGCGCCGCGCAACCGGTGCTCATCGCCTATGGCGACGTCGAGAGCGCGCGCAGCCTCGAGTTGCGGGCCGCGGTCGGCGGGACGCTGCTCGAACTGGCGCCGGGGTTCCGCGACGGCGGGCGCGTCGCCGCCGGGGAAGTGCTCTATCGCATCGATCCCGCCGAGGCCGCAGCGGCGCAGGCGCTCGCCGAGAACGCCTTCGCCGCGGCGCATGCGGAGGAGGCCGAGGCGCGGGCGGCGCTGGCGCTGGCGCGCGAGGAGATCGTCGCTGCGGAGCGGCAGCGCGACCTGCGAGCGGCGGCGCTGGCGCGCGCGACGGACCTGCGGGGCCGCGGCGTGGGCACGGCGGCCGATCTGGAGACGGCGGAGCTGGCGCTGTCGAGCGCCGAGCAGGCGCTCTCGGGGCGGCGGCTGGCGCTGGCGCAGGCGGAGGCCCGCATCGGGCGGGCGGCGATCTCGGTGGATCGGGCGCGCATCGAGGCCGACGAGGCCGCGCGGCGGCTCGCCGACACCGTGGCGCGCGCGCCCTTTGCGGGCGTGCTTGGCGAGGTCGACGCGGTGGTCGGGCGGCGCCTGAGCGCCGGCGAGGCGCTGGGCGTGCTGGTCGATCCCGCAGCGCTGGAGGTGGCGTTCCGGGTGGGAAGCGCGGAATTCGCGCGCCTCGCCGACGACGCGGGCGGCGTGCTGCCGCTGGCGGTGACCGCCGGCCTCGAGATCGACGGGCTCGACCTCTGGGCGCCCGGGCGCGTCGAGAGGGTCGCCCCGGCGGCGGGAGAGGGGCAGTCCGGGCGGCTGGTCCACGCGAGGCTCTCGCCGCAGACGCCCGGGCTGCTGCGGCCGGGGGATTTCGTGACCGTGCGCGTCGAGGAGCCGGCGCTGGAGAACGTGGCGACGCTGCCGGCGTCGGCGGTCGATGCGGCGGGGCGCATCCTGGTGCTCGGCGGGGACGACCGGCTCGAGGAGGTGGCGGTGCGGGTGCTGCGCCGCCAGGGCGAGACGGTGATCGTCGAGGGCGCGCCGGAGGGCCGGGAGGTGGTGCTGACGCGGGCGCCGCAACTCGCCCCGGGCGTGGCGGCGCGGCCCGAGCGAGGCGAGGCGCCGGAGACGCGCGCCGGCGCACAGCCCGCCATGGAGGCGATGGTGCGCCTGTCGCCGGAGCGGCGCGCCGGGCTGATCGCGGTGGTGGAGGCGAACGGGCGGATGCCGGCGGAAGACAAGGCGCGCATCCTCGCGGTGCTCCGCGCCGACGAGGTGCCCCAGCAGATGATCGACCGGCTCGAAGCCCGGTCGGGCGGCTGAGCGCGTGGCGGCGGGCGAGCGGGTCCGGGAGGCGGGGCTGAGCCTTTTCGGCTACTTCGCCCGGCATCCGACGGCGGCCAACCTGCTGATGGTGCTGATGGTCGCCTTCGGCGCGCTGGGCCTGAGCCAGATCCGCAGCCAGTTCTTTCCCGACGTGGTGGTCAACGAGGTGCGCGTCACCGTCGCATGGGACGGGGCGGGGCCGGAGGACGTGGACGCCGGCGTCGTGGCGCTGATCGAGCCGGCGCTGATGGCCGTGGAGGGCGTGACCGCCAGCGAGGCGACCTCGCGGACCGGGTTGGCGACGCTCGATCTGGAGTTCGAGCCGGACTGGGACATGGGACGCGCCGCGGCCGAGGTCGAAGCGGCGCTCGCCGGCGCGCCGGCGCTGCCCGAGGGGGCGGAGGCGCCGGAGGTGCGGCGTCTGCAATGGCGCGACCGGGTGACCGACGTGGTGATCCACGGTCCGGTGGCGGCCGAGACGCTGGGGCGCTACGCCGACGAATTCGTGGCCCGGCTCTACCGAGAGGGCGTCACCCGCGCCTCGATCCGCGGCGTGCCCGATCCGGTAATCGCGATCGAGGCGCCGGGCGCGGCGTTGGCGCGCCACGGACTCAGCCTGCGCGAGATCGCCGATGCGGTGGAGGAGCACGCCGCGGCGTCGCCGGCGGGCGAGGCGGAGGGCGGCGTCTCGCGGCTGCGCGCCGGGGCCGAGCGGCGCGATCCCGCCGCGATCGGCGAGGTGACGCTGCGTTCGGATGCGGACGGCGGCAAGCTGCGGATTTCGGACATCGCCTCCATCGACGCCGACGGCGGCCAGTCGGGCGCGGCCTATTTCATCGGCGGGAATCCGGCGGTGGCGGTGCGGGTCGATCGCGCCGACGGCGGCGACGCGATCGCTGTGCAGGCGGCGACGGCGCGGGTGGCCGCCGAGATGCAGGCGACGCTGCCCGAGGGGGTGATGATCGAGCTGACGCGCAGCCGAGCGGAGAACATCACCGACCGGCTCGAGCTGCTGGTCGGCAACGGGCTGATGGGGCTCGCGCTGGTGGTAGGGCTGCTGTTTCTCTTCCTCAGCGCGCGCGCGGCGCTCTGGGTGGCGGCGGGCATCCCGGTGGCTATGCTGGCGGCGGTCGGCTTCATGTACGCCGCCGGGCTCACCCTCAACATGATCTCGCTCTTCGGGCTGATCCTTTGCCTAGGGTTGGTGGTGGACGACGCGATCGTGGTGGCCGAGCACGCGGACTGGCGGCGGCGCGCGCTCGGCGAGGCGCCGGCGACCGCGGCGGAGCGGGCGGCGCGCGCCATGGCGCTGCCGGTCTTCACGGCGATGGTGACGACGGTGCTCGCCTTCTACGCGCTGACCTTCATCGGCGGTCGCTACGGGCGGCTGATCGGCGACATTCCGTTCACGGTGATCGTGGTGCTGGCGGCGAGCCTGGTGGAGTGTTTCCTGATCCTGCCGCATCACATGGCCGGCGCGCTGGCGCGCGACCTGCGGCGCGGCTGGATCGACGCGCCGAGCCGGGCGGTCAACCGCGGGCTCGACGCCTTCCGGCGGCGGGTGTTCCTGCCTATGATGGGATGGGTGATAAAGCTTCGCTATCCCGTTGTCGCAGCGGCGATCCTGCTCGTCGCGCAGTCGGCGGCGATGGTGCTCGGCGGCGATGTGGCCTGGCGGTTCTTCAGCTCGCCCGAGCGCAGCTCGGTCACCGGCAACATTGCGATGCTGCCCGGCGCCACCCGCGCCGACACCGAGGCGATGGTGCGCGAGCTGGAGCGGGCGGCGGCGGCGGTCGACGCGGAGTTCGCGCGCGAGAGCGGCGTCGCCCCGATCGCTTCGGCGCTGGCGCAGGTCGGGGGCACCGCCGGGCGCGGTCTGTCGGGCGAGGACGTGAAGGATCCCGACCAGCTCGGCGCCATCGACATCGAGCTCGTCGATCCCGATCTGCGGCCGTATTCCTCGGCGGAGTTCCTGGCGGCGCTCGAGGAGGAGGTGACCGCGGCGCCGCTCCTGGAGACGCTCAGTTTCCGGAGTTGGGGCGAGGGGCCGGGCGGCGATGCGCTCGACGTGGCCTTCTACGGCGCGGACGCGCGCGCGCTCAAGGCGGCGGCGGAGGCGCTCAAGGCGTCGCTGGCTCCCATGGCGGCGGTGAGCGGGCTCGAGGATTCGCTGGCCTACGACAAGACCGAGCTGGTCCTGGAACTGACCCCGCTCGGCCAGCGGCTGGGCTTCTCCATCGACGCGGTGGGGGCGGAGCTCTTCGCGCGACTGTCGGGCGTCGAGGCGGCGGAGTTCGCCGACGGGCCGCGCACGCGCACGGTGCGGGTGACGCTGCCCGAGGCGGAGCGCGGCGCGGATTTCCTCGAGCGCACCCGGCTGCGCGCCCCGGACGGCGCGCTGGTGGGGCTCGCGGAGATCGTGACCCTCGAGAGCCGGCCGGGGTTCTCGAAGGTCGAGCGGGTCGACGGGCGGCGCATGGCGCGCGTCACCGGGGCGGTGGCCGACTCAGATCCCGCCGCGGCGGCGGCGGTGACGCGGGCGCTGGAGACGACGATCCTGCCGCAGATCGCGGCCGCGCACGGGGTGGACTACGCCTTCGACGGGCTGGTGGCCGAGGAGCGGGCGTTTCTCGGCGACGCGCTGGGCGGGTTCGCGTTCTGCCTGGCGGGCATCTACCTGGCGCTGGCCTGGGTCTTTGCGAGCTGGTTCCGGCCGCTGGTGGTGATGGCGGTGATCCCGCTGGGGCTGATCGGCACGATCTGGGGCCATTATCGCTGGGACATGGCGATGAGCATCTTCACGGTGGTCGGGCTGGTCGGCATGAGCGGGATCATCATCAACAACGCCATCGTGCTGATCGCGACGGTGGACGCGCGCGGGGTGGGACGGGCGACGACGCCGGCGGTGATCGCGGCCGCCGGGGACCGGCTGCGCCCGATCCTGCTCACCTCGGCGACGACGGTGCTGGGCCTCGCGCCGCTCCTGTTCGAGCGCAGCCAGCAGGCGCTGTTCCTGAAGCCCACGGTGATCACGCTGGTCTACGGGCTGGGCGTCGGGCGCGGTCCTGACGCTGCTGGTCGCGCCGGCGCTTCTGGTCATCGAGCGCGACGTACGGCTGGCCCTCACCGGGTTTCGGCGCGGGCTAGCCGCCCGCGGACGGGCCGCAGGGCACGGCGCGCGGTTGCGCGCGGCCACCCTGGCCGGTTTCGGCTGGACGGCGCTCTCGGTGGGGCCGACCGCCTGGACCGGCGAAGCGTGGGGGCCGGCGGCGGCCGTGGCGCGCGCGCTGCCCGGGCTGTCGCCCGGCGCGGCGGCGCTCCTGGCGGCGCTGGCGGGGCTCGCCGCAGTCGCGGTAGCGAGCCTCGCGCTGGCCGGGGCGCGGCGCAGGGCCTAGCGGGTGAAGACCCGCGAGAGCGCCGCCCAGTCCGGTGCGCCGCCCTGCGCCGCTGCGCGCCATTCGTCGAGCGCCGCGGCGCCGGCGGGGCTCAGCCAGGGCCGCAGGTTGGCCAGCGCCTCGACCGGATCGGCGGGCGCGGGCGCATCGCCGTAGACGATGTCGCGGCGGCCCTCCTCGAAGCGGTCGAGGCGCTGCTCCCAGACCTGGTCGGGCCAGCGCAGGGCGAGCCCGCCGCGCGCCGGGTCGTATTCGGCGGTGAAGAGCGTTCCGAAGCCGCCGGCGTAGTCGGTCTGGCGCAGGGGCGGCAGCAGGAACCCCTGGGCCAACTCGCCGGGCGCGATGTCGCCGCGCAGGAGCTCGGCCATATGAGCGCCGCGCTCGTAGGTGCGCGTGATCGATGCTCGGGCCGGCGCGGGCGCGTCCGCCTGGTGGTTGGCGGCGATCGCGGGGCGGATGAGCGTCAGGCCGCCGCCGGGGCGCAGTTCGGCGGTCGCGGTCGCGCCATGGCGGTCGGCGAGGGTGATGTTGTAGGCCATGTGCGAAGGCACGCGCGCGAGCACTGCAAGCGCCGCCTCCAGGTCGCCGCAGGTCTCCAGCAGGTAGCGCAGGATATGGGTGACGCCGAAGCCCGGCGCGGTCTCGGAGCTGCCGCCGTAGGCCAGCGCCACGGCGAGGCCGCGGGCGTTGACGCCGTCCGAGAGGCCCCAGAGGAACTCGACCATGCCCATGACCGGGGATCCGGTCCATTCGCTGCGCAGGAGCAGGCCCTCGTTGAGGTCGGGCGAGAGGTCGTAGTTGCGCACGAGGCGCACCTCGCCGGCGTCGGCGCGGGCGGCGATCGAGCAGCCGCCGAGGTAGCGCGGCGGCGACCAGCCCGAGAGGAAGCGCGCGGCGCGGTCCGATCCGCCAGCGCGCATGGTCAAGCGGCGGTGGATAGGGGCGAGTTCGGGCATGTGCCGGGCGAGCGCCGCCTCGCAGGCGGCGCGGTCGGGGCCGGCGTCGCCGCCGCGCGACATGAACCAGGCCTCGTAGTCGGGCCAGGAGCGCGCCCAGCGTTCGGCCCACTTTCGTCCCGGTCGCGCTTCCGCGACGGCGTCGAACCTGAGGGTTGGCATGGTCATCGGGGGCTACCTTCGAGGAAAAAGCGGATCATTTCGGCGGAGGCGTCGGGGCCGGCGGCGGCGGCGAAGGAGCCGCGCGGATCGCCGCCGGACCAGGCGTGGCCGAGGCCGTCGATGCGCCAGAGCTCGCCGTCGGGCGTGACCCGGCGGGTCCAGCCGGGGCCTGCGTCGAGGCGCGCGTCCGTGGCCGGGGGCAGGATGCGCTCGGCGTTGGAGGGAACGACGACGCCGTCGGCGGTTCCGTGCAGGACGATGGTCCGCACCGCGGGGCGCTCCGGGCGGGTGGTGCCGGTCTCGCCGCGCATGGCGGCGAAGGCGGAGACCACGTCGCGGGCGCAACCGGCGGGAAGGCCGGAATGCACGCCGATCGCCGCGAAGAGATCGGGGTGCGTGGTCCCGAGCACCGCGGCCATCGCGCCGCCGGCGGAGAGACCCGCGGCGAAGACCCGGTGGGGGGGCGCGCCGAACTCGGCGACGAGCGCCCGGGCGAGGCCGGCGAGGATAGCGGGTTCGCCGGCGGCGGCGGTCTGATCCTCGGGGCGAAACCAGTTCCAGCAACGCGACGAATTGTGCGCGCCGGTCTGGGCGGGCCAGGCGACGATCAGGCGGCGCGCCTCGGCCTGTGCGTTCATGCGCGTGCCGACGGCGAAGTCCTCGGGGGTCTGCTTGCAGCCGTGCAGCATCAGGACGATCCCCTCCGGAGCGGCGTCGCCGAGCGTGGCGGGGATGTAGAGGCGGTAGTCGCGCGATCCCGCCGCCTCGGCGTGGGTGCGGGCGAGAAAGCGCGCGCCGGGCGCGATCTGCGGCTCCACGGCAGGGCCGCGGCGCAAGCCCCGCGGCAGCCGGTCGCTGCCCTTGCGCAGGGCTGCGATCACCGCGCGGAGCGAGCGGCGCGGGGGCGGGCCGGACGCGTGGACGGACGGACCGCCGGAGTTCCCAAGGGGCGGCAGCGCCGGGGCGGCGTCACCGGGGCGCGACGTCTCGACCGGTGTCCGGGCGCCGGCGAGCGCGGTCTGGATGATGCGGGTGGCGTCGAGCGTGTCGCCGGAGCGCACGCGATCGGTCGCCCGACGCATGGCGTCGGCGAAGGGGGCGTTCATGGGGCAGGTCCTGTGGCTGGTTTCGGTCGGGGTCAGGCGATGCGGTCGGCGAGGGCGGCCTTGATCTCCGGGCTGGCCTGAAGCGCGCCCAGCACGGTGATCGAGCCGATGGCGGCGCGGGCGAGGTCGGGGGTGACGTCGGCGGCGATGCGGGCGAGCCCCACCACCTTGACGTGCAGCGTCTCGCCCGCGGCGCGCGCCGCCTCGAGATCGGCGGCGGTGATGTCGCGCAGACCCAGTTCGAAGGTGCGCCGGTCGATGGAGCGGGCCACCTCGGCGCCGTGGCTGGAGAGCTGGTTGCGGATGGCGGTGCGGATGAAGTCGGTGCGGTTCGAGTAGAACCCCTCCTGCACCATCAGGTCGATGCGGCCGAGGTCGACGTAGCCGAGGTTGATCGTTATCTTCTCGGTCTCGCCGCGGTCGCGCGGACTGGGCGCATTCGTCATTGGCTCATCCCATCACCATCCAATAAACATCCATATGGATGGTAATGGGAGGGGTGTCAACCGGAAAGCGCCGGGCGCGTCACTCCACCGCTAGCGGCGCCCGGGCCAGGACGCGCCCACCCGGCCCCATCACATAGCGCAGCTCGTAGGCGCCGGGGGTTGCGGGCATGGCGAGCGTCGCGGGCGCGGGGCCCAGCGCCTCGGCGGCGGTCTCGAATGTGTCGTCGGCCGCGCCGGCGCGCGCCATCGCGATCATGTCGCCAGCGTATTCCGGGCCGGTGAAGGCGACGGCGATCTCGCCGCCCGCCGTGGCGGTGGGCGGCGCGTCGAGCGTCGCTGTGACCTCGGTGACGGTGAGCGGGGCCCGCGCCACCACCCTGCCGCCGTTGGCCATGACGTAGCGGATCTCGTAGTCCCCCGGCGTGGCCGGCATCACGAGGCGAGCCGGCGCGCCGGCGGCGGTTGCGGCCTGCGACAGGCCGTCCCCGCCGGGCGCGTCGGGGGGGGCGATCGCGATGAAGTCGCCGGGATAGTCGGGCCCGGACCAGAGCACTGGCAGCGCCGCGCCGGCAGGGGCGGAGCCGACGGCGCTGAGCGCGGCGGGCGGATCCTCGACCGCGATGGCGCGGCGTCCGATGATCTCGCCCTCGGGCGCCAGCAGGTAGCGGATCTCGTAGGCGCCCGGCTCCGGCGGGACCGCGAGCCGCGTCGATCCTGCGTCGGAGGCGGGGGCGGCGGCGAGGCTGGCGTCAGCCGGCGCGTCGAGCGCGGCGATCACCACCCGGTCGCCGTCGCGCTCGGGGCCGGCCCAGACGACCTCGACCTCGCCGCCGGCCACGGCCGAGGCGGGCGCCGCCAGGGTCGCGGTGATCTGGGTGACTTCGAGCGGGATCGCGGCCATAACTCGCTTGCTCTGGTCGAGGATGTAGCGGACCTCGTAGAGGCCAGGTTCCTCGGGGGCGGTCAGGGTCAGCGTGGGACCGTTGCGGGTATAGGCGAAGCCGAGCTGCTTGCTCCCCGGCGCGCCCGCCTCGGCGATGGCGACGTGATCGTTGCGCGCGTCCGGTCCCGCCCAGTCGATGGCCACCTCGGCGCCCACCTCCACCGAGAGGGGCGCGCTAAGCTCCACGACCGCGTCGACCACCCGGATCGGGCGCACCGCGATCGCCCGCCGTTCGGAGGCGAGCACGTAGCGGATCTCGTAGTCGCCGGGCTGCGGCGGCATGGTGAGCCGCGCCGGCGCGCCGTCGCCTGTGAAGGCGTGGTTGATCTGCTGGTCGTCGCGGGCGTCGACCCAGGTGACGGTCAGGTGGTCGTTCTCCTCCGCCGGGCCGGTCCAGGCGACCTCGATCTCGTCGCCGACCACGGCCTGCTCGGGCGCCTCGAGGGTGGCGACGGTTCGCGAGACCTCGATGCTCTGGCTCGCCAGAACCCGGCCGCCCTGGCGCATGACGTAGCGCAGCTCGTACGCGCCCGGTTCGGTCGGGGCGACGAGCGTCGCGGGCGCGAGGCCCGAGGCCGGGACGAAGGCGAGCGGTTCGGAGTCGGGCGAGCCCGCCGGCGCGAGCGCGATCCGGTCGCCCTCGTAGGCGGGGCCGGTCCAGTCGATAGCGATCTCGGCGCCGACCAGCGCCAGATCCGGGCCCGCGACGGTAGCGCCGACGTCGGCGACCGCGAGGGGCGCGCGGGCGAGCACGCGGTCGCCGTCGCGCATGACATAGCGCAGCTCGTAGTCGCCGGGCTCGGCCGGGGCGGGCAGGATCGCCGCGCCGCCGTCGGTCGCCGGGGCGGCGACGAGGCTCTCGGCGTCCGGGCTGCCGGCGCGGGCGAGGGTGATGCGGTCGCCGTCGTAGTCCGGGCCGGTCCAGGCGACCCGGATGTCGGCGCCGACCAGGGCGGTCTCGGGCGGGGTCAGCGTGGCAGTCACGTCCTCGACGCTGAGAGACGCGCGGGCGAGCACGCGGCCGCCGCGCTCCATGACGTAGCGCAGCTCGTAGTCGCCCGGGGCGGCGAGCGCGGCGAAGCGCGCGGGCGCGTCGCCCATGGCCGGCGCGGTGGCGAGCGCCTCGGCGTCGGGGCTGCCGGGGGCGGCGAGCGCGATGCGGTCCCCGGCGTAGGACGGGCCGGTCCAGGCGACCTCGAGTGGCGCGCCGACGCGGGCGGACGCAGGCGGCGCTAGCGTGGCGGCCACGTCCGCGACGTCGAGCGGCAGGCGGGCGAGCACCATGTCGCCGTGATCCATCAGGTAGCGCAGCTCGTAGGACCCGGGCTCGGCCGGAAGCGGGATCGCAACCGGCCCGTCGCCGCGGGCGAATGCCTGCGCGACCGGCGCCGCATCGGCTTCGCCTGCGGCGACCAGCAGGAGGCGGTCGCCGGCGTAGGCGGGGCCGGACCACTCGAGCGCGATCTCGCCGCCCGCCTGGGCCGCGCCGTTGACGGCGAGCCGCGCCTCGGCGGGAGCCACGACCACGGTGGCGCGGGCGAGGATGTCGGCGCCCTCGGCGCGCACGTAACGGATTTCGTAGGCGCCGGGCGTGGGCGGCAGCCGCAGCCGCACCGGGCCTTCGCCGGTCGCGGCCGCGTGCACGAGACGCGCCTGCGCGTCATCGCCGGGAGCCGCCAGCGCGATCACGTCGTCCGGTTCGCGCGGGCCCGACCACTCGATGTCGATGGTCGCCCCGGCCGTCGCCTCGGCGGTCGCGGCGACGCGGGCCGGCGGCCGGGTGGCGGGCAGGGCCAGCGTCACCGTGCGCGGCCCGGCTTCGGCGATCTCGACCTCGGCGGAGACCCTGGCGCCGTCGGCGAGGCGCAGCGCCTCGGCGCGGTAGACGCCTGGCGCCAGGGCGATGCGCAGGTCCGCGGCGTCGAAGCCGGCGACGACGGCTGTGTCGCCCGGAAGGGCGGCGAGGCTCCAGAGCAGACCCGAACGCATGCGCGGGCCGGCCTCGCCGTCCGTGGCGGAGAACACCATGTCGAGGCGCGGCGCGTCGGGGTCGGGCGGGGTGACGGCGC
The DNA here is from genome assembly GCA_963700835.1 of uncultured Alphaproteobacteria bacterium. Taxonomy (GTDB): domain Bacteria; phylum Pseudomonadota; class Alphaproteobacteria; order Rhodobacterales; family Rhodobacteraceae; genus Amaricoccus. The sequence continues at coordinate 99,650 of CAVOZD010000001.1, read as the reverse complement.
GCTCGCCGGAGGCCGGTGTGAAGCCGACCTCGGCGAGCGCCGCGTTGAGTTCGGCGGCGTCTGCGGCGGCGATGAAGCGGCCGCCGGTGTTCTCGGCGAGGCACTGGAGCTGGGCGCGATCTGCCTCGTCGGCGACGTCGAACCCGACGACATGGGCGGTGAAGCCGGCGCCGGCGGCCTCGAGCGCCGCGCCGACGGCGCAGGGATCGCGCTCGCAGGTCTCGCGGCCGTCGGAGACCAGGATCACCGTGGCGGCGGCGTGCTCATAGTCCAGCTCACGGGCGGCTGCCTCGACCGCGTCCGACAGCGGGGTCTTGCCCTTCGGGCTGACCGCGCCGACCGTCGCGCGGATCGCCTCGCGGGTGCCCGGCCCGACGGGAACCGCCATCTCGATGTCGGCGCAATCCGCCTCGCGGCGGTGCCCGTAGAGCACAAGGCCAAGTTCGGCCTCCTCGGGCAGGGCGTCGATCAGCGCGCCGATCGCGCGCTGGGCGATCGAGATCTTCGGCTCGCCGTCGATGCGGCCCCACATCGAGCCCGAGCCGTCGAGCACGAGGATGGTGCCGGCGGCGGAAGCCGCCGGCCTGGGCGATGGCGTCGGTTCGGCGGCGACGTTGGCGGGCAGGGCGAGGGTGGCGCAGAGAAGCGGCGCGGACAGGCGATGGGCGCGGCGGAACATGGGAGCTCCCGGAGCGGTTGTCGTTCAACCGCGGAGCATACCCGGATTACTCGCCTTATGCGAGAGCTCTCTGCATTGCACTCAACCTGGCTTGCGGCAGCCCCGGATCTCCACCGCGCGAGTTTCGTCGAAGATGGTGATTTGCACCGCCGAGCGGTCCAGCGCCACCCCGCCGGAGGCTCCGCGCATCTCGGCCTGTGCGGAGATCCGGCTCCCGTCCGCGACGCTGTGCGACTCGCCCACCCAGACCTCCGGGCGGCCTGCCTCGAGCACCGCGATCTGGCCCGGCGCGGGGGCCGCGCCAAAGGTGACCGTGGCCGCGAGCTCGTGACCGTCACCGTCCGCTCCAGGGACGAGTTCGCAGGTCGCGTCCAAAACGCCCGCCTCTGTCGCGGTCTGGGCCCGGCGGGAGAGCGCGCGGTCGATGCGTGGCTTGCCTGCGGGCGGGCCTTCGACGGCGAGGGTCGCGGCGAGTTGCGCCTCGGCCGGGATGCAAATGTCCTCGCAGACCCCGAAGAGCACCTCTAGCGCCGCCTCGATCGGCGCATCGGGATCGCTGGGTCGCAGGATCATCGGCAGCACCAGCGCGTCGTGGTAGCCGATCGTGCGCGCGCCGTAGCTTTCGAAGGCCGAGGGCCGCGGCCAGACGTAGGAGACGCTCTCGAGGTTGCGCGAGCCCGACCAGTCGAATTGCGGCGGGATCCCGTAGGCGCCGGGCGCGCGCCAGTAGGTGTGCCAGCCCGGGCGCAGGCGGATCTCGAGCGCGGCCACATGGGTTCCGTTGGGCTGGCGCCAGCCCTCGAGCAGGGTCACGCTCTCCAGGCCCTCTGCGCCGGCGCCGGCGAGCCCCTGGGCGGTCGCGGGCGCGGCCAGTGACGCGGCGGCGGCGAGCGCGGCGCACAGACGAAGCGCGCGGGCGGGCAGGTGGGGCGGGCGCATGGAGGATTTCCTCGGAGGAATGGTCGAAGTTGACAGACTTAGCGCCGCGACCCGCGTCGGGAGATAACAATGCGGCGAGCGCCCGCCGGCCCGAGCCGCTTGTATTCGCTCGCCGATCGCCCCAGATTTGGGCGATGAGCGACGAGGCGGGATTCCTGGACGGCAAGCTCTTGATCGCCATGCCGGGCATGGGCGACCCGAGGTTCGAGCGCTCAGTGATCTTCCTGTGCGCCCATTCTCGCGAGGGCGCCATGGGGCTGATCGTCAACAAGCCTGCGGCGGAACTGCGCTTCACCGACCTCTTGGAGCAGCTCGGTATCAAGGCCGGCCCGACTTCGATCATCACGAACGTGCATTTCGGCGGCCCGGTCGAGCACGGTCGCGGCTTCGTGCTGCATTCGCCCGAATATGCGGTGGACGACTCGAGCCTCAAGGTCAGCCCGGACTTCTCGATGACCGCCACGATCGACATCCTGCGCGACATCGCGTCGGGCGCGGGGCCCGACCGGGCGCTGCTGGCGCTCGGCTACGCCGGCTGGGCGCCGGGGCAACTCGAGAGCGAGATCCAGGCCAACGGCTGGCTCACCGCACCGGCTGACCCCGACCTGGTGTTCGGGGCGCGGGACGGCGGCAAGTGGGAGGGGGCGCTGCGCTCGCTCTCGATCGACCCGACGCTCCTGTCGGCGGGCGGCGGGCGGGCCTGAGCCGCTTCAGCCGCGCGGCGCGGCGGCGCGACGCAGGCGGTCGTTGATCGCCCGCCCGAGCCCCGTGTCGGGAACCGGCGCGACGGCGATGCGCGAGCCGCCGGCGCGCTTCGACAAGGCGTCGGCGGCGCGCAGATGCGCGAAGAGATTTGCCGCCGCCTCCCGCAGATCGCCCGCGGGCGAAAGGTTCAGCCCGGGCGCGATTTGCGGGCCGAAGCCGATCCACACCTCGTCCGCCGCCGGCCCGGCCGCGTCGAGGCGCAGCGCCGCGTCCGGCGCATAGTGCGAGGCGAGCTGGCCCGGCGCGGTGATGGCGCCGCCGGCGGGCTCGGCCAGCGGCGCGCCGAGCGCCGCCTCGATCGCCTCGGCAGGCAGGCCGCCGGGCCGCAACAGGCTCGGCGCAGCGCCGGCGAGGCCGACGATCGTCGACTCGAGACCCACCGCGCAGGGGCCGCCATCGAGCACCGCGGCGATGCGCCCGCCGAGCCCGTCGAGCACATGCGCCCGGCTGGTCGGGCTGACCGCGCCGGAGCGGTTCGCGGAGGGCGCGGCGAGCGGGCCGCCGAAGGCCGCGAGCAGTTGCTGCGCCACCGGATGCGCGGGCGCGCGTAGCGCCACCGTCCCGAGCCCGGCGGTGACCCGCTCCGAGAGACCTGCGCCGGCCCTGAGCGGCAGCACAAGCGTGAGCGGGCCGGGCCAGAAAGCGGCGGCGAGCCGGCGGGCCTCGGAAGACATCTCCGCCAGCGCCTCCGCCGCGTCCAGCCCGGCCACATGCACGATCAGCGGGTTGAACGCCGGCCGGCCCTTGGCTGCATAGATCCCGGCCACGGCCCGGTCCAGGCGGGCGTCCGCCCCCAGCCCGTAGACGGTCTCGGTGGGAAAGGCGACGAGGTCGCCCGCGCGGAGCAGCGCCGCCGCGGCGCGCACGCCGCGGTCGCTGTCGCCGAGGATGACGGTGTTGCGGTCGGCCATGGGCGAGGTGACGCGGCGTCCTGCTTGTGAGGTCGGGAGCGACCGCCTAGACTGTTGCTATCGCTCGCCGCCTCCATAGCGGCTTCCGGGGCGGGCCGGAACCCGCCCTCGCGCCGCCACTATCCGGGGACGTCCATGACCTATCGCGCGCCCGTAGAAGAGATGAAGTTCATGCTCGACCGGGTGCTCGACGCCGGGCGTCTGGCGCGCACCGAACGCTTCGCGGAGGCGACGCCGGAGACCGCGGACGCGATTCTGAACGGGGCGGCGCGGCTGAGCGAGGATGTGCTCGCGCCGCTGCGACGGGCGGGAGACCTGCACGGCGCGCGGCTGGAAAACGGCGTGGTCCGCACTCCGCCAGGCTTCGTCGAGGCCTACGCCGAGATCGCCCGGGGCGGCTGGATCGGCATATCCGCGGCGCCGGAATACGGCGGCATGGGGCTGCCGATGACGCTGGCCTCCTGCGTGGACGAGATGATGGCGGGCGCGAACCTGGCGCTGTCGCTCTGCCCGCTGCTGGGCCACGGCCAGATCGAGGCGCTCGAGCGCCACGCCGACGCCGCGCTCAAGGCGCTCTACCTGCCGAAGCTGGTGTCCGGGGAATGGACGGGCACGATGAACCTCACCGAGCCGCAGGCCGGCACCGACCTCGGCGCGCTGCGCTGCGCGGCGGCGCCGAACGACGACGGGACCTATGCGGTCAGCGGCCAGAAGATCTACATCACCTGGGGCGACCATGACGTCGCCGAGAACATCTCGCATCTTGTGCTGGCGCGGCTGCCGGACGGGCCGCCGGGAACGCGAGGGATCTCGCTCTTCCTGGTGCCCAAGCGCATTCCCGACGCAGAGGGGCGGCCCGGGGTCGCCAACGCGGTGCGCGCGATCTCGCTCGAACACAAGACCGGACTGCACGGCTCACCCACCTGTGTGATGGAGTACGCGGGCGCGACGGGCTGGCTCGTGGGCGGCCCGCACCAGGGCATGGCGGCGATGTTCACGATGATGAACAACGCGCGTCTCGGCGTCGGCATGCAGGGCCTCAGCCAGGCGGAGGCCGCAACCCAGGCCGCGCTCGCCTTCGCGCGCGACCGGCGTCAGGGCCGCACGCCGGTGGAGGGGATCGACTCCATCCTTGGCCACGCCGACGTGCGGCGAATGCTTGCCCGCATGAAGGCTTTGACCGCGACCGCCCGGGCGATCGCGCTCGACTGCGCGTTGTCCATCGACATGGCGACCGCGACCGGAGAGGCGGCCTGGGAGGCGCGCGCGGCGTTCCTGACGCCGATCGCGAAGGCCTTCGGAACCGACGTCGGATGCGAGGTGGCCGAGCTCGCCGTACAAGTCTTCGGCGGCATGGGCTACATTGAGGAGACCGGCGTGGCCCAGTACTACCGCGACGTGCGGGTCACGGCGATCTACGAAGGCACCAACGGCGTCCAGGCCGGGGACATGGTGACGCGCAAGTTCGCGGACGGCGGCGCAACGGCGCGCGCGCTCGTCGCCGAGATCGCCGCGACCGCCGATGGGGCGGGTCCCGCGGGCGTGCCGCTGGTCGAGACCGCGCGCGACCTCGGTGCGGCGACCGACTGGATGGCGGCGGCCGCGACCAACGACCGGCTGGCGGGATCCTCGCCCTACCTTCGCGCCTTCGCGTTGGCGCTCGGCGGGCGCTACCTGCTGAAAGCGGCGCGGGTCTCGGGCGATCCGGCCCGCGCGGCGCTTGCGGAGTTTCACCTGCGGCAGGTGATGTGCGAGGCGCCGGGGCTTCTGGCGGCGGCGCGGGAGGGCGCGGCGCCGCTCTACGCCTGCGACCTCGCCTCCTGAATGGAGGCCGCCTCCGCGGCGGTCGCGCATCCCGTCGCGCCGCCGGCGCCCGGGGAGGCCCGCGAGATCGCCGAGGGCCTGCTGTGGATGCGGCTGCCGCTGCCCTGGCGTCCGGACCACGTCAACGTCTACGCGCTCGACGACGGTGACGGCTGGACGCTCTTCGACACGGGTCTCGACACCGCAGACCTGCGCGCCCTTTGGGGGGCGCTGCTCGCCGGGCCGCTGGGCGGCAGGCCGGTCGCACGGGTGATCGTGAGCCACCATCATCCCGATCATGTCGGGCTGGCGGGCTGGTTCCAGCGCGAGCACGGCGCAGCACTCTGGACCTCGCGCACCGCCTGGCTCTTCGCGCGCATGCTGCGCCTCGACGTGCAGGACCGGCCGGCGCCGGAGACGCTGGCGTTCTGGCGCGCGGCGGGCATGGATCCCGCGATCCTCGCCGAGCGCGCGGCGTCGCGCCCGATGAACTACTGCGACTGGGTTGCCGAGATGCCGCTGGGTTTCCGCCGCATCGTCCAGGGCGAGATCGTGCGCGCCGGCGGGCGGCGCTGGCGGGTCGAGACCGGCCATGGCCATGCGCCCGAACAGGTGACGCTCTGGAGCCTCGACGGCGCGCTTGCGCTGACCGCCGACCAGATCCTCCCGGGGATCACGCCCAACCTCGGGGTCTACGCCACCGAGCCCGAGGCCGATCCGGTCGGTGACTGGCTGGCGTCGTGCAGGCGGCTTGAAGGGGTCGCGGAGTTGGGGAGGCTGGCCCTGCCCGGCCATCGGCGCCCCTTCACCGGCGCGCCGGCCCGGCTGGCGGAACTGATCGCGCACACCGAAGAGGCGCTGGACCGGCTCGCGGCCTTTCTCGACGCGCCCAAGCCAGCCGCGGCCTGCTTCGCGCCGCTTTACGGCCGCGAGGTGCGCGGCGGGGCCTACGGGCTGGCGCTGGTTGAGGCGGTCAGCCATCTCAATCGTCTGCGCGCCAGCGGCCGGGCCATCCGCGAGACCGGGCCGGACGGGGTCTGGCTCTGGCGCGCATGCGCGAAATTGGCGCCTGACAGGCCCGGGGCTTCGGGGTAGAAACCGGTCCGGAAGACGCGGCGCGGCGGGCCGCTGCGCAGAGATGGAGCGGAACATGGCCGACCACGAGCACGGCGAGATGGACATCACCGAGCAAGAGAAGACCTTCGAGGGCTTCATCCGGTTCTGGGTGTATCTCTTCGGCGCGAGCATCGCGATCCTGATCTTTCTCGCGCTCTTCAACTCCTGAGCGGCGGCGGGTCGATGCGGCCGCTGCGGACGCTGGCCGCGCTCTGCGCGGTCGTGGCGCTGGGGGCCTGCGAGGTCTACGAGTCCTCGAGCCCCGACGAGATCGCGCGCGCGGTCTATTCTAGCGACGAGCCGCCCTCGATCACGCTGATCTCGATGGTCAACGCCGAGAACGGCCGCTCGGCGCATTCGGCGCTCCTGATCAACGGCTCGCAGCGGGTGCTCTACGATCCGGCGGGCACCTTCCAGCATCCCGACCTGCCACGCCGGGGCGACATCCACTACGGGATCACCCCGCGATATCTCGACTACTACGAGCGCTATCACGCGCGGTTTTCGCACTACACCCACAACCAGAAGATCTACGTCAGCCGGGCGACCGCCGACCAGGTGATGGCGAACGCCGAGGCGCTGGGCCGCACGCCCAAGATGCTCTGCGCTGGGTCGGTCACCGGCGCGATCCGCGGCGTCGAGCCGTTCACGCAGGTTCGGACCTCGCTGTTTCCAGAGATGGTGCGGCGTGACTTTGCCAGTATCGCTGGGGTCGAGGACAGCTACGTGCGCGAGTTCGACATCGGGCAGAACAAGGCGTGGGAGACCACGACCACGTTTCCGGCCGCGACGCCTCCGCCGGGCTGAGCGGCGCTGCGCGCGATTCGGGGCGCAGAAAAGACAAAATCCGCGCGGCCCTCCCGGACGGCGCGGATCGTGTCGTCTTCGTATGGCGTCGGCGGCCGGCGCCGCCGCTGCGTCAGACCATGCCTTCGCGTTGCGCCTTCTTGCGCGCGAGCTTGCGCGCCCGACGCACGGCCTCGGCCCTTTCGCGCGCCTTCTTCACGGAAGGCTTCTCGAAATGCTGCCGAAGCTTCATCTCGCGGAAAACGCCTTCGCGCTGCAGCTTCTTCTTCAGAGCCCTCAGCGCCTGATCGACGTTGTTGTCGCGAACCATCACCTGCACGGGTAGTCACCACCTTTCAGTCCAGCGTTTCGATATCTTGCAGGAGCGGGCTATATACGCATCCGGAGGCGGGCTGTCCACCTTCCAAGACGAGAACGCAACGAAAACGATCTGGAGCGCGGCGCAATGAGTGACGAGAGCAGGACGGAGGAAGACCACATCGAGGCGACCCGGCGGGCGGTGGTGGAGGCGGCGCTGCCGCATGTCGCCTTCGACGGCTGGTCGGACCGGGCGCTGGCGCGCGCGGTCGAGGACGCGGGCGTCGATCCGGGCCTGTCGCGACTGGCGTTTCCGCGCGGCGGCGTCGACCTGGCGCTGGCCTGGCACGGTGCGGGCGACGCGGCGCTGGCGCGCGACCTGGCCGGGGCCGATCTCGCGGGCCTGCGATTTCGCGACCGGATCGCCTACGCCATCATCCGCCGGCTCGAGCTGGTTGCAGACAACCGCGAGGCGGTGCGGCGCGGCGCGGCGCTCTTTGCGCTTCCCACCCATTCCGCTGACGGGGCGCGGGCGATCTGGCGCACCGCCGACACGATCTGGACCGCGCTCGGCGACGAGAGCCGCGACTACAACTGGTACACCAAGCGCACGACGCTTTCGGCGGTCTATTCGTCGAGCGTGCTCTACTGGCTGGGCGACGAGAGCCCGGGCTTCACCGCCACCCGCGAGTTCATCGACCGGCGCATCGACGACGTGATGCGGATCGAGGACCTAAAGGCGATGCTGCGCAAGAACCCGGTGACCTCGGCGCTGATGAAGGGGCCATCCCGGATCCTTGACCGCGTCAAGGCGCCCGACGATACTCGCGGATACGATCTGCCCGGCCGCTGGCGGCGCTGATCCTGACGGGACTTATGCGAGGACCGACCTTCCTATGGCGCTTGGCGGGCGAGTGGCGACCTGGTTCGAGGGTCGCTGGCGCGAGGGCAACGCGCCGATCATCGGCGCGGCCGACCACGGCGCCTGGCTCGGCACGATGGTCTTCGACGGCGCGCGCACGTTCGAGGGCGTCACCCCCGATCTCGATCCGCACTGCGAGAGGCTGATCCGCTCGGCCGCGGCCATGGGTCTTGAAGCGCCCGAGGACGCGGAGACGGTGGCGGTGCTGATCCGGGACGGCGTCGCGCGATTCGCGCCGGACGCGGCGCTCTACCTGCGCCCGATGATCTGGTCGCGCGAAGGTTCTCCGGCGATCATCGACCCGCAGCCCGGCTCCGAGGCGCTGGCGATCTGCATCGAGCAATACCCGATGGCCCCGCCCGGGCGGCCCTACACGCTCACGGTCTCGCCGTTCCGCAGGCCGCGCCCCGACACGGCGCTGACCGAGGCGAAGGCGGCGTGTCTCTACGCCAACAACGGACGCATCGTGTCGGAGGCGCGGGCGCGCGGCTTCACCAACGCGCTGTCGCTCGACATGGACGGCTGCGTGGCCGAGACCGCCTCGATGAATGTCTTTCTCGTGCGCGACGGCGTGGTTATGACCCCGAGGCCCAACGGCATGTTCCTTGCGGGCATAACCCGGGCGCGGGTGATGGCGCTCCTGCGGTCCGACGGCGTCGAGGTGCGCGAGGAAAGCCTCGTCGTCGCCGATTTCGAAGCGGCCGACGAGATCTTTCTGACCGGCAACGCCACCAAGGTCACCGCCGTCACCGGCTTCGAGGATCGCGCGATGACGCCCGGTCCGGTGGTGGCCCGGGCCCGGGCGCTTTACTGGGACTTCGCCCACCAGAACCGGCGCGCAGCGTGAGCCTGCCCGCGACGATGCGGGTGGTGGAGATCGCAGGGCCAGGCGGGCCGGAGGTTCTGACGACCGCCACGCGCCCGGTTCCCGAGCCCATGGCCGGCGAGATCCTGATCCGGGTGCGCGCGGCGGGCGTGAACCGGCCCGACGCGCTGCAGCGGGCGGGCGCCTACGATCCGCCGCCGGGCGCGTCGGACCTGCCGGGGCTCGAATGCGCCGGCGAGGTGGCGGCGGTCGGCCCCGCAACCGATCGCTGGGCGGTGGGCGACGCGGTCTGTGCGCTGCTGCCCGGCGGCGGATACGCCGAGTACGCGCTCACCCATAAGGATCACGCGCTGCCTATACCGGATGGTCTCGATATGGTATCTGCAGCAGCGCTTTGCGAGACGTTCTTCACAGTCTGGACCAATGTATTTGAGCGCGGGCGGCTGCAGGCGGGCGAGACGTTTCTGGTGCATGGCGGCTCGTCGGGGATCGGCACCACTGCGATCCAGCTCGCCGCCGTGCGCGGCGCGCGGGTGTTGGCCACCGCCGGGTCGGAGGAAAAGTGCGCCGCCTGCCGCGCGCTCGGGGCGGAGGTTGCGGTCAACTACCGCTCCGAGGATTTCGTTGAAGCGGCGCGCGCGGCGACCGCCGGGCGCGGGGTGGACGTGATCCTCGACATGGTGGGCGGCGACTACATCGCCCGCAACGTGCGCGCGCTGGCGGTCGAGGGGCGGCTGGTGATGATCGCGTTCCTCGGCGGCGCCAAGGCCGAGCTCAACTTCGCCCAGGTGATGACAAGGCGGCTGACGCTGACCGGCTCGACGCTGCGGCCGCAGTCGGTGGAGGCCAAGGCGCGCATCGCCGCGGTGCTGGAGCGCGAGGTCTGGCCGCTGATCGCCTCGGGACGCATCGCCCCGGTGATGGATCAGAGCTTCGCGCTCGAAGACGCAGCGCAGGCGCACTCGCGCATGGAGAGTTCGGCGCATATCGGCAAGATCGTCCTGCGCGTCGCCTGATCACCAGTGGTCGGCCGGCGCGGCCCGGCCCAGCGCCTCGGCGATGCGGGCGCGGGTCGCCGGCGTCGTCGCGTCGGGCAGGTCGCGGGGCGGATGAAATCCGGCCTCGAGGATCTCGGCGGAGGGACGCCAGTCCGGATCGGCCTCGGCGTCGCGCGCGCGAAAGACGATCACATGGTCTTCGATGCCCGGCGTGCGCCGCAGGTAGACATGGAAGAGCTCCGGCGGCTCGGGCGAGGTGACGCCGCCCTCCTCGCGCCCCTCGCGGATCGCCGCGGCGCGCGAGGTCTCGCCCCGGTCGACGCCGCCGCCGGGCAGGTGCCAGCCCGGCGTGTAGGAATGGCGCACCAGAAACACCCGGCCGGCGGCGTCGAAGGCAAGCAGCCGCACCCCGAGGCTCAGGCGCGGGCGCAGGAGATGCGCGCCGAAGGTAGCAATCTGGCCGACCATCAGGTGCAGCCGCGTCGCCGCGCGATGGTCGGGCAGGTCGGGCGCACCGTGGGGCGGCGGCTTTGGATGGGCGCGTCGGGTCAGATGCGGCGTTCCTCCAGGCAAGGCGACGCGCTCCTGCTAGCGCCTCCCCGGCTCGAGGGCAACGTTCAGGCGGCGCAGTGCGCTTCGGCTACGATCTGGGGTTGGAGAAGGCCCGTGAGTGGGGCCTCTAGATCTCGACCTCGCGCGGGCGGACATCGACGGGGATCGAAGAGGCGGCGCTGTTCTCCGAATCCGGCCACTTCCTGGTGCGCGCCGACGGCGCGCTCTACTACGGAGCGACCCAGACCATGCCCTTCTCGCCGCCGCATTTCGCCGAGCTGGTCTCGGCGCTCGATTTCGCCCAGGCCAACGACTACCCGGCCCGCTGCGAGTTCGACGGGCCGCTGCCAGCGGCGGCCTGACCCGCGTCGCCCGGCTCAGGGAGGGTCGGGAACGTCGAGCGGGCCGCGCTGGCGGCAGGCGTCGTCGCGCACGTCCTGGGCGCAGGCCCGCGGCGCGAGACCTTGTGTCAGGCAGATCCGCAGCTCGCGGAGTTGGGTGTCGCGGCAGGTCACCACAATGTGCTCCGGGCGCAGGCCGGGGTTGGCGGCGACGATCCGCGCGACGATGTCGGCGCTCGTCGCCCCCGGCCCCGGCGCGGGCAGCTCGAGCAGGGCGTAGGCGAAGCGCGCCGTCTCGAAGTAGTCCTGCGCGCTGAGCCCCGTGCAGCGGCCGTGCTTCTTCCACTGGTGCCAGGCCAGCCCGCCCGAGCCCATGATGTCGGCCATCGATGCGGTCATGCCCCGGGACGGATCGCGCGCGACCGTGCGGCAGTACTCGGGCCATCCGCCTTCCTCGTGCTGCGGCCAGAGCCCGTGCAGCATGAACCCAAGGTCGCGCTCCGGGGCGCATTGCGCCTCGTCGACGCGGTCGGCGTCTCCGGCGCACCAGCTCGGGCTCCACGACAGCGACAGCACGAAATAGTCGAAGTCCTGAGCCGGCGCCGGCGTCGAGGCGAGGCCTGCCAGGGCTGCCACAGCGGCGAGCGCGACCGGGCGAAGCCGTGATATGCTCTTTATCATCGCGCGCATTGCCCCTATATACCCAGCCGTCTTCCCAGCGAAAACCGTTGATCGCGCTCCGCGCAGCCGAGTTTTCCTCTCGGGAAGAGGCGCGTTCAGGAATGAGGTAGGCACGTCATGGCGCTTCCACTTATGGCAAAGGCGACCGCGGTCTGGCTGGTCGACAACACCACGCTCAGCTTCCGACAGATCGCCGAGTTCTGCGGGTTGCACGAGCTGGAGGTCAATGGCATCGCCGACGGCGAAGTGGCGCAGGGCATCAAGGGGTTCGATCCGATCGTGAACCGGCAGCTCACCGCCGAGGAAATCCGGCGCTGTGAGGCCGATCCAAAGGCGCGGCTGCAACTCTACCACAACCCCGCCGCCGAAGGCGAAGCCAAGCGCAAGGGTCCGCGCTACACGCCGCTGTCCAAGCGTCAGGACCGGCCCTCAGCGATCGCGTGGCTGGTGAAGTTCCACCCCGAGCTCACCGACGGTCAGATCTCCAAGCTGGTGGGCACCACCAAGCCGACCATCCAGTCGATCCGCGACCGCACCCACTGGAACATGGCCAACGTGCAGCCGATCGATCCCGTTGCGCTGGGCATGTGCAAGCAGGGCGAGCTCGACGCCGCCGTCGCCAAGGCGGTCTCCAGGCAGGCCAGGGACGGCGAGGTGATGACCGACGACGAGCGGCGCAAGCTGGTCTCCACCGAGCAGTCGCTTGTCATGGAGACCGAAGCGCGGATCCCGGCGAGCATCTCCGGCCTCGAGAACTTCACGCTCGGAGGATCGGGCGGGTCCGAGCCGTCGGAGCGCCGTTCCGCCGCCCACGCCAAGGTCGACGCCGAGAGCCTGTTCAAGACCCCCGTCCGGGACCCGGACGATGACGAGGATGAAGGCCCGAAGAACCCCTGACGATGTCCCTTCGGGGCGCGGGCTTCAGGGACCTGGGTCGCCTCCTCTGATGTTGGCGCGCCGTGGCGCCGAGGACGCCTTCGGGCATCTCGTGATCCGATTGCGGACCGCGCCGATTACCGGCGGCTGCGGAGCGCGAGTTGCGGCTTGATGCAGATCAAGGCGCGCGCTTCATAGACGCAGTCTATTTTTTGATATGTCGATCCGTCGTGGCGTCTCGAAACTGGCCTGCGGCGTCTTGATGGCGCTGTCCCTTGCTCTTTCCGGCACGGCCCCGGCGCATGCAATCAGCGACGGCGCTGCGGGTCTGCAGGCGCGCGGGCGCGCGCTGGACCGGGAAGGGGGCGGAGCGGTGGCGGAGCCCTACGGCGGCTCGCTCCCCGGAGCCGTCGGATGGGTCGTTCTGGGACTTGGAATAGCACTAGTGATCGTTGTGATCGGATTGAGCAATGCGGAGACGGTGTCCGAATAGCCGAGACATCGCGACAGTTGAATGAGGGAAAACGGATGCGCATATCGCCGTTGATTCTTGCTGTCCTTCTGGCCGTTTCCGGGCCGTTCGGCGGCGCGCGCGCTCAGCCCGGAGCGGTCGCCGGGCAGGTCGTTCAGACGTCGGCTCCGGCGCCGGAGCCTCCCGCGGCCGACGAGGAGCGACCCGGATCGAGGCCACATCCCGCAGTCTGGATCGCGATCGGCGTCGCGATCGGGCTTGTCGTTCTGATTGCGGCGATCAGTGACGGTGGCGTCGGTTTTCCCGACACCAGCCCGGGGAACCTCGACCCGTAGGCTGGCGCGACGTCGGGGAAGCCGCCGGCGCCGTCGTTGGGCCGCGCCACCATTCCGCACCGGCGCGGATACCGGCGGCGGCGCAACGGGAGTGCAGGGCCGACCCGAAACGACCTGCGCTTCCGCTGGTCTTCAGGATTTCACGTCCGCCGAGCGGATCGAGCAGCATGCGACCGCCGTCCACGGTCAGGATCTGGCCGGTTATGAAGCTCGCAGCGGGCGAGGCGAGAAAGAGCGCCGCCTCCGCCGCCTCGGACGCGTCGCCGAGCCGGCCGAGCGGCACCACCTCGGCGAGCGCCGCCGGCATGTCCTCGATCCGGCCAAGCGCCTGTTCGATCGACTGTCCCATGATGCCGCCGACGGCGATGGCGTTCACCCGGATGCGCCGGGGGGCGAGTGTGCCCGCCAGCGAACGGGTGAGCTGGTCGAGCGCCGCGCAGCTCACCGAATAGGCCAGTAACTCGGGCACCGCCCGCCGCCCCTGGATCGAGCTGACGTTGACGATCGCGCGGTCCCGCGGGGCCTCGAGCTCGCTCTCGGCGTCGTCGAGCTCGAGCATGCGCTTGGCGACCATCCGGCTCATGCGGTAGTTCGCCACCACGTTCTGGGCGAGAATCGCCTGGAACCGGTCGCCGTCGGATTCGAGCGGGGCCGCCGAGTACATCATCCGGTGTGCATTCACCAGGATGTCGATGGTCTCGAAGGCGTCGATGGTGGCCGCCACAAGGTTGGTCATGCACAGCTTTTCGGTAAGGTCGCCGGTGAACAGCTGGGCGCGCCCGGCGAGGTCGGCCTCGTTCAGCTCCGCCACCGCGCTCTCGAGCTTCTCCTCGTCGTGGTCGGCCATCGTGACCGAGGCGCCCTCCGCCACGAAGCGTCGTGCCACCGCCCGGCCGATCCCGTTCGCGGCGCCGGTCACGATCGCCGCCTTGCCCGCCAGTGCGTTGCCCATCGCGCCCCCGCGCCGCTGTTGCGGGGCCGAACCTAGCGCAGCGGCGGCGGACCCGCGAGGGAAAATCCGTCGCGGCCGCGCCAGCCCTCCGCTTGCCGGGCGACCGGCCTGGGGCTAGGCTCGCGGACGATGTCCCGCGTCTTTCCCCGCCACTGCCGCTCCGACCCTCCGATCGCGGTGGGCGGCGAAGGCTGTTACTTGGTGGACGCCGACGGCCGGCGCTATCTCGACGGATCGGGCGGCGCCGCGGTTTCCTGTCTCGGCCATGGCGACGCGGAGATCATCGCGGCGATCAAGGCGCAGCTCGACCGCATCGCCTTCGCCCACACCGGGTTTCTGAGCTCCGAGCCCGCGGAGGCGCTGGCCGATCTCCTGATCGCGCACGCCCCGGAGGGTTTGGCGCGCGTCTACTTCACCTCCGGCGGGTCGGAGGCGACCGAGGCGGCGATCAAGCTCGCGCGACAGTATTTCGTCGAGACCGGCCAGCCGCAGCGGACGCGCCTGATCGCCCGGCGGCAGAGCTATCATGGCAACACCCTGGGCGCGCTCGCAGCCGGCGGCAACGCATGGCGCCGCGCGCCGTTCGCGCCGCTCTTGGTCGAGGTCAGCCACATCGCGCCCTGCTACGAATACCGCCTGCGCGCCGACGGTGAGAGCGCCGAGGCCTACGGGCTGCGCGCGGCGCAGGCGCTGGAGGACGAGATCGAGCGGCTTGGCCCGGAGACGGTGATGGCGTTCATGGCCGAGCCGGTGGTGGGCGCGACCCTCGGCGTGGTCCCGGCGGTCGCGGGCTATTTCCGGCGCATCCGCGAGATCTGCGACCGGCACGGCGTGCTCCTGATCCTCGACGAGGTGATGTGCGGCATGGGCCGGACGGGCCGGCTCTTCGCCTGCGAGGCGGACGGCGTCGCGCCCGACATCCTGTGCATCGCCAAGGGGCTCGGCGCAGGCTACCAGCCGATCGGCGCCACGCTGTGCTCGGGCGCGATCTACGAGGCGATCGCCGAAGGCTCCGGCTTATTCCAGCACGGGCACACCTACGTCGGACATCCCGTCGCGACGGCGGCGGGGCTCGCGGTGGTGAACGCACTGCTCGGGCGGGGCCTGGTCGCGCGCTGCGCGGCGATGGGCGAGCGGCTCGACGCCCGCCTGCGCGCCGCCTTCGGCCAGCATCCGCATGTGGGCGACATTCGCGGGCGCGGCCTCTTCCGCGGGCTCGAGATCGTCGCCGACCGCGAGAGCAAGGCGCCTTTCGATCCAGCGCGCGGCCTCGCCGGGCGGATCAAGGCGGCGGCCTTCGCCAACGGGCTCATCTGCTATCCGATGCGCGGGACCATCGACGGGCGGCGCGGCGACCACGTGCTTCTGGCGCCGCCGTTCATCATCGAGGACGACGAGATCGACGATCTGACGGATCGGCTCGGCCGAGCGATTGAGACCGCGCTCGCCGCCTGACCGGCGGGTTGGCGCGAAGCCAGGGGGGATACGACGCTGTTCATCGCGATGAATCGGTTCCGCATCGCGCCGGGGGCGGAGGGCGCCTTCGAGGAGATGTGGCGCACCCGCGACAGCCGGCTGAAGGACGTGCCGGGCTTCGTGAGCTTCAAGCTGCTGCGCGGACCGTCGGCGGAGGACCACACGCTCTTCGTGTCACATTCAACCTGGGAGGACCGCGCATCGTTCGAGGCCTGGACCCGGTCGGAGCATTTCCGTAGCGCCCACGCCGGGGCCCGGGACACAAAGGCGATGTATCTCGGCCCGCCGGTCTTCGAGGGGTTCGACAGCGTCGTCGAGGCCTGATCCCGCGCGCGCCCCGTCAGGAACCCGCCCGCAGCGACGTCGTGAGCGCGCGGCGGAGTTCGGCGATGCGGGCGCGGGCCCGGCGCGCGAGGTTCGAAGCCCTGGAGGGGACGGCGCGCACCACGCGCGCGGTCTCGCCCCGGCGCAAGCGCTCTGCGCGCTCGAGGCGGGCGGAGATGTCGAGATCGCGAACGTCGAACTCCGGGGTGTCATTGTGACGAGCCATGGCGTGATCCTTTCGCGGCGTCGTGATTGACCAGCCAAGGCTAGCCCGGCTCGCGCGCCGGCGCTTTCAGAGGGCGTCCAGAATTCGTCCAGAGCCCGTTCATTCGTGTTAAGGTCTTGTTATTGATCCTGGAGCGAGCGCGTGACATGGCCTCGACAAGCGAAGCGATACTGGGGATCGGCGACGCGCAGCTCGATCTCGCGGCTGGTGAGTTGCGCAGGAACGGCGTTGTCGTCGAGGTCGAGCCGCAGGTCTTCGCGCTCATCGCCCATCTCGCGGCGCGGCCGGGCGAACTGGTCAGCCGCGACGACCTGATCGAGGCGGTGTGGGGCGGGCGGATCGTGTCCGACAGCGCCATCGCCACGCGCATCAACGCGGCGCGGGCGGCGCTGGGCGACGACGGCAAGGCGCAGCGGGTGATCCAGACCGTGCCGCGGCGCGGCTTCCGGTTCGTCGGCGAGAACAAGCCCGCTCCGGACCTGTCGCTGCCCGACAAGCCCTCGATCGCGGTGCTCCCTTTCACCAACATGTCCGGCGACCCGGAGCAGGAGTTCTTCTCCGACGGCATCACCGACGACATCATCACCGAGCTGGCGCGCTACGACGAGCTCTTCGTGATCGCACGCCATTCGAGCTTCGCCTACAAGGGCCGCTCGATCGACCTGCGCGAGATCGCGCGGGAACTTGGCGTGCAGTACATTCTTGAGGGCGGCGTTCGCCGCTCCGGCGGACGGGTCCGCGTGACCGCGCAGCTCATCGACACCACAAGCGGCAACCATGTCTGGGCCGAACGCTACGACCGGGAACTCGAGGACATCTTCTCGGTGCAGGACGAGATCACGGCGGTCATCGTCAACACCCTCGTCGGCAAGGTCATGGAAAGGCATGTGGGCCATGCCTTGAAGGCGCGCCCGCAAGCCATCGATGCCTACGACCACCTCCTGCGCGCGATGATGCTCTTTCAGAAGATCGACCGCGAGGGCAACGTCGAGGCGCGCCGCGAGGCGGAGGCGGCGATCGCCCTCGAGCCAGGTATGGCCCGAGCCCATGCGTTTGTGAGCTGGACCCTGGCCGTGTCGGGTGCCGTGCGCTGGACCGACGATCAGCAAGCCGCCTTTGACGCCGCGCTAGACGCCGCCGAGCGGGCGGTCAGCTGCGATGACTACGAACCCTGGGCGCATGCCGCGCTGAGCTATGCGCAGATGTTCGGTCAACGCGCGCATGCGAGGGCGCTTGCGTCCGCAGAGCGCGCAGTGAGTTTGAACCCGAACGGCGCGCATTTCCGGGCGTGGCGTGCGATGGAGCTCTGTTTCGCCGAGGCGTACGACGATGCACTGAGCGAAATTCGCGCAGCCTTGCGCCTGAATCCGCACTTCCCGCCATACTATCTGAACTTTCACGGCCGCATCCTCTACAGCGTGGGCCGGTTCGGCGACGCTCTGCAGCCGCTGGAACGCGGGGCGATAGCGATGCCGATGAATTCGAGTGTGCAGCTGCTGCTGGCTGCGACATACGTCGAACTCGGACGACTGGTCGAAGCGCGTGTGACCGTGGGAAAGGCGCTCGCCGCGAGTCCAGGATATCGGCTCTCGGAAGTTCACTACTCCGTCCCCTATTCGGACCCGCAGAAGTTGGAACGCTACCTCGGCGCCCTCCGCACGGCGGGAATGCCTGAATGAGCACTGGCGGGCTGCTCCGACTCAATGACGTCGAGATTGATCTTGATGCCGGCGAGCTGCGCCGGGCCGGCGCGCCGGTCGCGGTCGAACCGCAGGTGTTCGCGCTCATCGCCTATCTCGCCGCCCGTCCCGGCGCGCTCGTCAGCCGAGACGAGCTCATCGACGCCATCTGGGATGGTCGGATCGTCTCGGACAGCGCCATCGCCAGCCGGATCAACGCCGCCCGCTCCGCGCTCGACGACGACGGCAAGGCGCAGCGCATCATCAAGACCGTTCCGCGGCGGGGGTTCCGTTTCGTCGGCGCGGTCGGCGAGGAGCGACGCACGCGACCAAGTCTGCCCGACAAACCCTCGATCGCGGTGCTGCCCTTCGAGAACATGTCAGACGACCCGGAGCAGGCGTTCTTCTCCGATGGCATCACCGACGACATCATCACCGAGCTGGCCCGCTACGACGAGCTCTTCGTGATCGCGCGATACTCGAGCTTCGCGTTCCGCGGGGCCACCGACCTGAGCGCGGCCGCACGCGAGCTTGGGGTGCAGTACCTGCTCGGGGGCGGCGTGCGACGGGCCGGCGACCGCGTCCGGGTGACGGCGAACCTGACAGACGCGATCGAGGGTGTTCACGTCTGGGGCGAACGCTACGACCGGGAGCTCGAGGACATTTTCGCGGTGCAGGACGAGATCACGGCGGTGATCGTGAACACGCTCGTGGGCGAGGTGACCCGCCGGCATTATCGCCGGTCATTGGCGCGCGGGTCGAACGCGGCGACCGCCTACGAGCATGCTCTCCGGGCGATGCAGCTCGTGCAGGTGAACTCGCCCGACAACGTCGCGACGGCGTTGCGCGAAGCCGAGGCCGCCGCCGCGGCCGATTCCGGCTTCGCCCGCGCGCACGCGCTTGTCGCCTGGGCGCTGGTTTCGAGCGGGCAGAACGGCTGGACCGACGACCCCGAGGCGTCGTTCCGCATGGCGGTCGAGGCAGCCCGAACCGCCGTGGCGACCGACCCGCGCGAGCCCTGGGCGCACTGCGCGCTCGGTTTCAGCGAAATCCTCGCCAATCGCGCGCATGACCGCGGGCTGGCGGCGCTGGCGCGCGCGTTGGCCCTCAATCCGGGAAACGCGCATTTCCACAGCATGATGGCCTGGGGCCTCGTCTACGCCGGCCGATCCGCGGAGGCCGTCGACGAACTCGGGATCGCGATGCGCCTCAATCCGCACAGCCCCCCGCTCTACTTCGTGTTTCTTGGCCGGGCGCTGTTCCAGCTGCGCCGCTTCGACGAGGCGCTGCCGAACCTCGAACGGCATGTCGCCGACGCGCCGGACCACGCCAACGGTTGGGCGATGCTCGCAGCCTGCTGCGGCGCGTTGGGGCGAACGGAGGACGCCGCCGCCGCGGTCGCCGCGATCGGTCGGCTGAGCCCGGGGTATTCGCTGACGTATGTCCGGGGCGCGATGCCCTACGCGCGCGGCGAGGATCTCGCGCTCTACGTCGAGATGCTGCGCCGGGCCGGCCTTCCCGAATGAGCGCGCCTCATGCCTCGCCGCGGAAGATGCGCTCGACGCTCCAGGCGTCCTGCGGTTCGGCGTGCAGCGCCCAGAAACGGTCGGCGATCTTGTCGGGGGCGAACGCGGTGTCGGGAGCGATGGGTCCGGCCACGGTCAGCGTGGCGAGATGCACGCCCGCGTCCGCCGCGACCGGGGCCAGCGCCTTGGCGAGCGCGCGCAGTCCGGTCTTTCCGACCGTCAGCGCCGCGACCTGCCCGCCGGTCTCGGGCGTCAGCGCCAGCCCGCCGCCGGTGAAGAGGATGGTGCCGCGCCCGGCCGCCTGCATGGCCGGAAAGACGGTCTGGGCCGCGACGAGCGCCCCGGTCACGCAGAGCCGGACCTGCGCATCGAACGCGTCCACGTCGATGGTCATCGGGTCGGCGGGCTGGAACACGCCCGAGGCGTTGTAGACGCAGACCTCGAACGCGCCCATCTCGGCGGCGGCCCGCTCGATGCTCGCCCGCAGCGCCGTGGGGTCGGTCAGATCGACAGCATAGCCGCGCGCGCCGCCGCCGAGCGTTTCGGCCATCTCGTCGAGCGCCTCCTGGCGGCGGGCGAGCAGCGCGGGCGCAAAGCCCTCGCGGGCGAAGCGCCGGGCGATAGCGAGGCCGAGGCCGGGACCGGCCCCGGCGACGAGGCAGGTCCCGGCCATGGCTCAGATCCGCTCGATGGCCAGCGCGATGCCCTGTCCGCCGCCGATGCACATGGTGATCAGCGCCTTGTCGCCGTCGATGCGCTCGAGCTCGTAGAGCGCCTTGATGGTCAGGATCGCGCCGGTCGCGCCTACCGGATGGCCGAGCGCGATGGCCCCGCCGTTTGGATTGACCTTCCGGACATCGAGCCCGAGCCCCTTGTTGACCGCCAGCGCCTGGGCGGCGAAGGCCTCGTTCGATTCGATGACGTCGAAATCGTCCGCGGTCAGCCCGATGCGCTCGAGCAGCCGGGTGACCGCCGGGATCGGCCCGACGCCCATGATGTCGGGTCGCACGCCGGCCAGCGCGTAGCCCAGAACCCGGGCCTTCGGTTTCAGTCCGGCCTTCTCAGCGGCCTCGGCGGTGGCCAGCACGATCGCCGCCGCGCCGTCGTTGATGCCGCTGGCGTTGCCGGCGGTCACGGTGCCATCCTTGCGGAACACGGTCTTGAGCCCGCCGAGCTTGTCGAGCGTCGTCGCCTTGGGATGCTCGTCGACCTCGAAGGCGACGGTGTCGCGCTTCACTTTCACCTCGACCGGCGTGATCTGGCTCCGGAATCGGCCCTCCGCGATCGCCGCGGCGGCGCGGGTCTGGCTCTCGAGCGCGAAGGCGTCCTGGTCCTCTCGGGTGATCTGGTTCTCGGCGGCGACGTTCTCCGCCGTGACGCCCATATGGCCGGTGCCGAATGGGCAGGTGAGCGCGCCGACCATCATGTCGACCGCCTCGGTGTCGCCCATCTTCTGGCCCCAGCGCACCGCTGGCATAGCGTAGGGTCCGCGCGACATGCTCTCCGCGCCGCCGGCGAGCGCGAACTCCGCGTCGCCTAGCATCAGCGACTGCACCGCCGAGGCGATGGCCTGAGCGCCGGAGCCGCAGAGCCGATTGACGTTCATCGCTGGCGTCTCCTCGGAGACGCCAGCCTCCATGGAGGCCACGCGGCTGAGATACATGTCGCGCGGCTCGGTGTTGATGACGTGGCCGAACACCACGTTGCCGATCTGTCCGCCCTCGACGCCGGATCGTTCGAGCGCCGCCTTCGAGGCGATCGCGGCCAGTTCGATCGGCGTCGTGCCGGCGAGGCTGCCGCCGAAGGTTCCGATGGCGGTGCGCGCGCCGTCGAGAATTACGATGTCGCTGTTCATGGCGGTTCCCCCTCTGCCTGTCAGGCGCGGAGATTGTCGCCTGCCGCCCGTCCTTGCAAGAGCGGGCGCGAGAAAACGCGATTCCCTGCCCGCGCGCCCCCAACGGCCCCGGAGTCTCGCCGGGCGGCCCCGGCGTGATTTTGCTGTTTTGCGCCATGCGATTGCGTTAGTCTGCGCGCGCGGCGGCGGGATCTCGAAGCGGGTCGGTTGGTCTGAGTGTGGCGCAAGAGGTTCCGGTGCGGCTGTTGATCGTCGAACAGAACGCCGACTTGGCGGGCATCTGGATGGGGTTTCTCGAGCGCGAGGGGCTCGCTTGCACCCATGTCGCCTCCGCCGCCGACGCCTACGCGGCGCTGCGCTCCTCGGCCTTCGACGCGCTGGTGCTCGACATGGAGCTGCCCGAGGGGGCGGCGTTCGCAGTGGCCGACTTCGCCAGCTATCGCAACCCAGACATCCCGATCATCGCCGTCAGCGCCCGCGACTTCTTTTCTGACGGGGCGATCTTCCAGCTTGTTCCCAACGCGCGCGCGATGCTGCGCGAGCCGCTGCGTCCCGAGGACATGGCGGCGATGGTCCGCCACTACGGGGCGCGCCGCGCCGCCGGAGCGCCCTCAGGCGGCTAGCAGGCGTTGGCGCCCATGCGGCGCAGTCCAGTCGAGATCCGGTCCGATCGGCACGATCCGGTGCGGATTTATCGAATTCGTGGCTGCGGTGGTAGTGCTCCACGATGTGATCGAAATGGACCGTGGGCGCCACGCCGGGATCCTGGTAGAGGTCGCGCGCATAGGCCCACAGGTTTTCATAGTCGACAAGTCGCCGGCGGTTGCACTTGAAGTGGCCGTGATAGACCGGATCGAAGCGGAAGAGGGTCGTCGCAAGCCGCCAGTCCGCCTCGGTCGGCCGATCGCCGACCAGATAGCGTGCGCCCGTCAGCCGTGCCTCCAGCCAGTCGAGCGTGTCGAAAACGTCCCCCACGGCCTCGTCGTAGGCCGGCTGGGAGGTGGCGAACCCGGCGCGATAGACCCCGTTGTTGAGACCGTCATAGACCCGCGCGTTCACAGCCTCGATCTCGGGGCGCAGCGCGGCGGGCCAGTAGTTGGCCCTGTTGCCGGTGATCGCGTCGAAGGCGGAGTTGAACATCCGCATGATCTCCGAACTCTCGTTGGAGACGATGGTAGCGCTCTCGAGATCCCAGAGAACCGGCACGGTGACCCGCCCGGACGCCTTGGGGTCGGCCTCGGTGTAGATCTCGCGCAGGAACCGCTTGCCGAGTTGGGTGTCGCCGGTGGCGCCGTCGGCGTCGGTGTCGAAGCTCCAGCCGTCCGGGCCCATCACCGGGTGCACCACGTCGACGCTGATGTGCTCCCCGAGCCCCTTGAGCGCGCGCATGATGAGCACGCGATGCGCCCAGGGGCAGGCGTACGAGACGTAGAGGTGATACCGCCCGCTCGCAGCGGCGAATCCGCCGTCTCCGCTTGGGCCGGGCGCGCCATCCGGTGTGATCCAGTTGTGATAGGCCGTGGCCTTGCGCACGAAGCGACCCCCGGTCGCGCCCGTGTCGTACCAGCTGTCGCGCCATTCACCGTCGCGCAGAGCACCCATGCGTATTCTCCATCCGTTTCCAACTTCCATCTAGTCCCGCCTCGCGCCGCTTCCCACCCGAAGAGATGTGGCGAGATTGTTTACGCAGGCGAAACGACCGCCTGGCGCGTCGCGTGGATTTCGGCTGGAATCCCCGGGCGCGTGCGATAGGCTCCGGGTTGGGTCGCCCCGTAGCGGCGGCCCGGTGGGAGAGCCCGAGTTGATCGAGACGCCCTATCTCCTCTTTCTGGGGGACGCGCCGGATCCGCTGGCCGCCAAGGTGGCGCAGGGGGTGCGCGACTGGCGCCCGGCTCTCGCTATCGGGCAGCATCGCATGGAGGGCTGCCGGGCCGACATGGGCCTTCCCGACCTGGGTCTCGCCGAGGCGGTTGCTGCCGGGGCGCGCACGCTCGTCGTTGGCGTGGCGAACCGCGGCGGGGTGATCTCGGACGCGTGGATCCAGGTCTTCGAGGAGGCGCTGCTCGTCGGCCTCGATCTGGCCTCGGGCCTGCACGACCGGCTGCGCGACCACCCGCAGCTTGTCGCCACCGCGATGGCGCACGGGCGGCGGCTGCACGACGTGCGGGTTCCCGACCGCGCCTACCCGATCGCGAACGGCCGGCGGCGGACCGGAAAGCGCTGCCTTGCGGTGGGCACGGACTGCTCGATCGGCAAGATGTACACCGCGCTCGCGCTCGAACGGGCGATGCGCGCGGCCGGGCGGCGCGCGACCTTCCGCGCCACCGGCCAGACCGGCATCCTGATCACCGGCGAAGGCGTGCCGCTCGACGCGGTGGTGGCCGACTTCATGGCCGGCGCCGTCGAATGGCTGACCCCCGACAACGATCCCGATCACTGGGACCTGATCGAGGGGCAGGGCAGCCTGTTCCACCCGTCGTTCTCGGGCGTCACACTCGCGCTGATCCACGGCGGCCAGCCGGACGCGCTGATCCTCTGCCACGAGCCGACGCGGCGGCACATGCGCGGGCTTCCCGACTACGCGCTTCCCGATCTGGAGGCGCTGCGCGACCTGTCGCTGGCGATGGCGCGCATGGTGAACCCCGACGTCAGGGTCACCGGCGTCTCGGTCAACACCGTGGCGCTGACCGAAGAAGCGGCTGTCGAACACCTCGCGGCGGTGGAGGCGCGGCTCGGCCTGCCGACTGTCGATCCGTTCCGCCAGGGCGCGGCCCGGCTCGCGGAGGCTCTGGCGTGAGGATCGAGACCGACCGGCTGGCGCTTCGGCGTTGGGAGCCGCGCGACCGCGCGCCCTTCGCGGCGCTCAATGGCGACTTGGAGGTGATGTCGCCGCCGCTGCAGCCGGCGGAGAGTGACGGGCTGATCGAAGCGTTCGAGGCGCACTGGGAGACCGACGGCTTCGCCTTCGCCGCGGCCGAGCGGCGCGAGGACGGAGCCTTCGCCGGAATGGTCGGCTTGCAGCGTTTCGACGGGCCGCCGCCGATCGGCGTCTGCGTCGAGGTGGGCTGGCGACTGGCGCGGGTCTACTGGGGTCGCGGTTACGCAACCGAGGCGGCGCGCGCCTGGCTCGCGCACGGCTTCGGGTCGCTCGGCCTGGCCGAGATCGTCGCCTTCACCGAGGCCGACAACGCCCGGTCGCTGGCGGTCATGGCGCGGCTCGGCATGACGCCGGATCCGGAGCGCGACTTCGTGCATCCGGAGATCTCCGACGCCGGGCCGCTGCGGGTGTTCGTGGCGACGCAGCCGCGTGCGGACGTACAGTCATGAAGCTCAGCGCGGTTCCGGAAGTGTTTCCGCTCTTGCGCCCCTTCGTGCTCAGCCGGGGAGGCCGCACTGAGGCGCGGGTCCTGACGGTGACGGCCGAAACGGACGGCGTCGAGGGGCGCGGCGAATGCGTGCCCTACGCCCGTTACGGCGAGAGCATGGAGAGCGTCACCGGGGCGATCGACGAGCTTCCGGAGGGCCTTGATCGCGGCTACCTGCAGACGCTGTTGCCGCCCGGCGCGGCGCGGAACGCCGTCGACTGCGCGCTCTGGGACATGGAGGCCAAGCGCATCGGTCGTCCGGTGTGGGAGATGGCCGGCCTCACCGCGCCGCCGGCGCCGGTGGTCACGGCCTTCACGATCTCGCTCGACGCGCCCGAGGCGATGCGCGCGGAGGCGGCGCGGCGGGCGGCTCGGCCGCTCCTGAAGGTCAAGCTCGGCGGCGAGGCCGACATTGCCCGGATCGAGGCGGTGCGCGCCGGCGCGCCGGCCGCGCGCCTGATCATCGACGCCAACGAGGGCTGGACGCCGGAGTTCTACGCCGAGATCGCGCCGCGGCTGGTGGCGCTCGGGGTCGAGATGGTCGAGCAGCCGCTGCCCGCCGGCGCCGACGACGCGCTCGGCGACATGGCCCGGCCGCTGCCGGTCTGCGCCGACGAGAGCTGCCACGACCGGTCGACCCTGCCAAGTCTCGCTGGCAAGTACGACATGGTCAACGTCAAGCTCGACAAGGCCGGCGGGCTCACCGAGGCTCTGCTGACCCGCGACGCGGCGCGCGCGGCGGGCTTCGGGGTGATGGTCGGCTGCATGGTCGGCTCGAGCCTCGCGATGGCGCCGGCGATGCTGCTGGCGCAGGACGCCGACATCGTCGATCTCGACGCGCCGCTCCTTCTCGCCGCCGACCGCGATCACCCTCTGGTCTATGACGCGGCGTTCGTGCACCCGCCGACGCCCGAGCTCTGGGGCTGAGCATGGTCGCCTCCGACCGGCTGCGGATCCTTTCGGAGCGCGTGCTTTCCGATGCCTGGGCGACGCTGAAGTCAACCCGGATCGGCCTGCGCCGCCGCGACGGGGCCTGGCAGGAGATGACGCTCGAGACCTACGACCACGGCGACGGCGTGGCGGTGCTGCCGCTCGACCGCGCGCGACGCACCGTGCTTCTGGTCCGCCAGTTCCGCTATCCGGCCTTCATCAACGGAGAGGACGGGATGCTGATCGAGGCCGCGGCCGGCAAGCTTGATGGCGCGGCGCCGGCCGACCGCATCCGCGCCGAGGCCGAGGAGGAGCTTGGCTATGCGCTGCGAGATATCCGCCAGGTGCTTGAGGCCTATTCGTCGCCGGGATCGCTGACCGAGCGGCTGCATCTCTTTCTCGCCGACTACACGCCGGACGATCAGATCTCGGACGGCGGCGGCCTGCGCGGCGAGGGCGAGGACATCGAGGTGCTCGAGTTGGACTTCGACGCGGCGCTGGCGGCGGTCGCGTCGCGCGCGATCCGCGACGCCAAGACCATCCTGCTGCTCCAGCACGCGGCGCTGACCGTGTTTCGCGACGGCGCTTGAACTCCAGGCCAAGGAAGGAAACCCAGATGTCCCGCATCGTCTATGTCAACGGCTCCTACCTGCCCGAGGAGGCGGCGACGATCTCGGTCTTCGACCGGGGCTTCCTGTTCGCCGACGGGGTCTACGAGGTGACCAGCGTGCTCGAGGGCAGGCTCGTCGACTTCCCCGGCCACCTTCGCCGCCTCGCGCGCTCGCTCGGCGAGCTCGAAATGCGCGCGCCGGTGGACGACGCCGAGCTCGAGGCGATCCACCGCGAGCTGATCGCGCGCAATGGGCTCGCGGAGGGCATGATCTATCTGCAGGTGACCCGCGGCGCCGCCGATCGCGACTTCGCCTGGACCGAGGACGCGACGCCGAGCCTCGTGCTCTTCACCCAGGCCCGCCCGCTGGTGGACGCTAGATCCGCCCGCGACGGGATCCGGGTGATCGCGGTTCCCGACATCCGCTGGGCGCGCCGCGACATCAAGACCGTGCAGCTTCTGGCGCCGTCGATGTGCAAGATGATGGCCAGGAAGGCCGGCTGCGACGACGCCTGGATGATCGAGGACGGCTTCGTCACCGAGGGCACCTCGAACAACGCCTGGATCGTCACGGGCGACGGCGCCATCGTCACCCGCGACCTCTCCAACGCCATCCTGCACGGCATCACCCGCGCCGCGGTGCTCGACTACGCCGTCGCGGCGCAGATGCGCGTCGAGGAGCGGCCCTTCACCCTGGCCGAGGCGCAGGGCGCTGCGGAGGCGTTCGTCACCGCCGCCTCCGCCTTCGTCACGCCGGTCGTGGAGATCGACGGGGCCCGCATCGGCGACGGCCTGCCCGGTCCGGTGACCCGGCGGCTGCGCGAGATCTACCTCGCCGAGAGCCGCCGCCGGGCGAGCTGACCCGCGCCGATCAGGCCATCAGGTCGAAGCCGTCGTCGAAGACGAGCGTCCTGCCGATCTCGATTTCCGAGATGCGGGCGTCATGCAGCAAGGCGACCCTTTCGCCGTTGATCGTCAGCGTCAGGTCGCCCCGCGCGGACAGGACCTCGACCTCGGCCTCCTCGGGCGCGCCGAATCCGGAGAGCACGATCTTGTCGCGGCCGCGGCCGAAGTCCTCGATCACGTCGACGCCGGTCTCGCCCTGGCGGAACAGGAAACAATCCGCCCCGCCGCCGCCCGAAAGCGCGTCGGCGTCGTCGCCGCCGGCGATCGCGTCCCGACCGCCGTCCCCGGAGATCCGGTCCGATCCTGCGCCGCCGTCGATCACGTCATTGCGACCGCCGCCCTTGAGAGTGTCGTCGCCGGCCTCTCCCAGGATCACGTCCTCGCCACCGCGGCCGAGCACCGTGTCGTCGCCCGTCCCGGCCTTCACATTGTCTGCGCCACGCTTGCCCCGGACCATGTCGTCGCCGGCCCCGGCGAGGATCAGCCCGCCCGTCTTGAGCGCGTGGATATTGTCGTTGTCGCCATTTTCGAACAGCGCTCGCCAGTGCGCCTCGCCGGTCTCGGCGACGGTGCGGCCGAGTTCGCGCCCGCGCAGATCGCCGTCCTGGAAGTGGATGCCGCCATAGAGCCGCGACAGGCCCGCCTCGTCGGCGGCTTCCTGAAGCGTCTTCCATTGCAGCACGATCGGCGCGCCGTCGTGATCCTCGAACAAGAGCCGCGTCCCGACATACTGGCCCAAGAGATCGACGCCCTCCACGTCGTCGAGATCGTAGGCGCCGCGCGTCACACCGTCGTAGAACGCGTTCGTGCCCAGAAACGCCGTCAGGGTCTCCGCCGCCGCCGCCGAAAAGGCGCTGTGGCCGGACACGAACTCCGGAAACGGCGGCGTGACGAAGGTCAGCTTCTGGTAGGGCTGCCAGTGCTCCGCCGGGATCACTCCGGTCCCGAGGTTCGGCCCGGCCCAGGCCGCGATCTCCTGTCCGGCCAGGAAATCCCGGATCGCCGATTGCGGCCGTACGTAGTCGAAGGCGTACTTGGCGTCCCAGGCGGCGATGCCCGCGTCGAGGATCGAGCCGTTGAGCGCGAAGAACATCTTCGCGTCCTCGTCGATCCCGTGGCCGTCGCGCAGGGCCAGGTCCTGGCCGAACTGCTTCCAGTGGCCAGGGGGCGATTCGGTGCGCGGCCCGTCCGCCCAGAACTCCGCAATCAGCTTGTGCTTGGGCGTCAGGCCGGCGCTGAACTCCACCACCTCGTGCATCTGCGCCACGTAGGCTTCGTGGCCGCTCGTGGTGACGCCGCGCGCGTCGGTATAGGGTGCCGGATCGCCGAACTGCGGTGGCGGCGGCGGGCTCGCCGCGTCGCCGGAGGCGAGAGCGAAGGGATCGACGTCGCCCCAGTGCGGCGTTAGCGCAATCTGGTCGGAATAGCTGGCCGGATCGTCGGGATCGACGATCGCCACACCCGTATCCGGATCGACGACGGACCCGGTGGGAACCCTGAGAGGTTGCCAGTGGTTGGGATCGAAGTCGGGACCGGCCGGCGCGTTCGCCGCCATGGGGTCGGCGCTGTTGACCGGCGCGTAGCCCGTGGTGTCGGCATAGCCGCCCGAATAGTTCGAGCCGTCCCCGGCGCGCGCGGCGAAGATCGCCTCGGCGGCGTGGTTGCCCACCCCCGCCGGGCGCGCAAGGTCGGTCGTGGTCTCGGCGGGATCGTAGCCGAGCGCGTTCATCAGGGCGTCGAACTTGGCCTGCTGGTCGGGAAAGAATTGCGACAGGACAGTGTAGGCCGCGTAGCTGATCGCCTCGGCCTTGGCGGCGTCGGAATGCTCGGCCGCCGGACGTTCGACGCCCGAGGCGTAGGTCGACGCCGCGTCGTCGTAGGCGGCCCAGGCGTCGTAGATCGCCGCGTGGGCGATGAACAGCTGGTAGGTGGTTTCGGTCGGAAGCGCGCTACCGGACCGAATCGCGTCCAGCAGCGCCTCGTTCCATTGCGCGACAAGGGATTGCCCATGCTCAGACATTCTAATTCTCCAAAATGAATTTGTATCAAGATGCGCGTCACCAAATAATTAGAATTGAGTTCAGTATAGATCATAGCATGATTCTCTAAAATCGGAGAGTCTGTTCTTCTAAATGTTGAACATTGACTGATTCTATCGCGCTCGGGGTGAACAACACCCGAATGGATGACATGATCGAATGACGCCAGATAATGCGAAGCGGCGTCCGCGTCCTTCGCATTGACGGTCTGAACGCGACGCAGTAGCGCCTGAGGGCGTGCGCGAAGGAGAGGGGCTACGGACAGGTTCGTGGAAGACGCCGCGGGGCAGGGGACGGAGGCGCGGGACGCGCCGCCGACGGGGTCGGACGATGTGCGCGCCGCCGCCCCTGCCGCAGCCGGCGCGCCGCGCTGGGCGGTGATCGGGATCTTCCTGATCCTCAGCGTGCACGCGTTCGCCTACGCCCGCAGCTTCCTGATGCCGGTGGTGCTGGCCGTGCTTCTGGCGCTGGTCTTCAGTCCGCCGCGACGGTTTCTCGAGCGGCTCGGGCTGGGCTCGGGCCTCAGCGCGCTCCTGATCGTCGGGACGCTGGTGGCCACGCTGCTCGGCGGCGTGGCGACCCTCTCGGCCCCGGCCGCGCGCTGGGTCGAGGACGCGCCGCGCATCGGCTTTCTGCTCCGGATGCGCCTCGAGGAGCTGCGCGGCGTCACCGAAGGGGTACGCGAGGCCGCCGAGCAGGTCGACGAGATCGCTTCGGGCGGCGCGGCGGCGGATCCGGGCGCGGACCCGGAACCCGACGTGCAGCGGGTCATCGTCGAGGAGCCGGGCTATCTCTTAACCGCCGCCGCCACCGCGCCGGCGGTGCTCGGGCAAATCCTCTTCACCCTGGTGCTGCTCTTCTTCCTGCTCGCGTCGGGCGACCTGTTCTACGCCAAGATCGTCGAGGCGATGCCGACCTTGCGCGACAAGCGTCGCGCCCTGCGCATCGCCCGCGACGTCGAGCGCAAGCTGTCGCGCTACCTCTTCACCATCACCCTGATCAACGCCGGCCTCGGGGTGGCCATCGGCCTTGCGATGTGGGCGCTCGGCATGCCGAACCCGCTGCTCTTCGCCGCACTCGGCTTCTTCCTGAACTTCATCCCCTATGTCGGCGCGCTGCTGGGCGTCGCGATCGCGCTCGCCGTCGGCATGATCGCGCTCGATGACGCCACTTCGGCGCTGGTCGCGGCCGGGGTCTACCTCGGCCTCACCTCCATCGAGGGTCAGCTGATCACGCCATGGTTCGTGGGGCGCAACCTCAGGCTCAACACCGTGGTGGTGTTCATCTCGGTCACGCTCTGGGCCTGGCTGTGGTCGGTCGTGGGAATGCTGGTGGCGACGCCGCTCCTGGTGGTGATCAAGACCCTGTGCGAGCACATCCCCGCGCTCCAGCCCCTCGGCCGGTTCCTGTCGGGCCGCGAGGCGACCTCCGCAGACCGTGGAACGGACTGACGGAAACGGACCGACCCCGCGGGCCTCAGTGGTTGGCGGCGAAGCGCGCCCGGGTCTCGGCGTCCGCCTCGGTCTGGTGCTTTTCCACCCAGTCCGCGTAGGGCATACCGTAGACGATCTCGCGCGCTCGGGCCTTGTCCATCTCGATCCCGCGCTCCTCCGCGGCCTCCTGGTACCAGCGGCTCAGGCAGTTGCGGCAGAAGCCCGCGAGGTTCATCAGGTCGATGTTCTGCACGTCCGTCCGCTCGCGCAAGTGGTCGCGCAGGGCGCGGAACGCCGCCGCCTCCAGTTCGATGCGGGTCGCGTCATCCATTCGTGGCCTCCTTGGTTGCGGTCTCCTCCACGACGGCGGCGATCATCGGCGCAAGCCGCGCCGCCCAGCGCCGCTGGTCCGCGGGCGTCTCGATCAGGTCCTGGCGCAACTCGATCAGCACATGTCGCCGGTTGCGCCGGGTCCCGTGTCGGCTGAGCGTATCGCCTTCGAGCTGGCCGTCATAGGGTTCGTTCTCGCCGACGCACAGATCGGGCTCGTCCCGCAGGCGCCGCAGCAGCGGCTGCGCGATGCGCCCGTCGTGGCGCCAGAGCACGCCGACATGCCAGGGCCGCGGCGCGCCGTTGACGAGCTTGGGCGTGTAGGAATGGATCGAGATCAGCGCCGGGTCGCGGCCGAGCCCGACCAGGCGGTCGGCCGCCGCCTCGATCGCGGCGTGGTAGGGGCGGTGGAACGCCTCCAGCCGCCGCGCCACCTCGGCCGCGTCGATGCGCCGGTTGGCCGGGATGATCGTGCCGTCATAGAGCCGCATCACCAGCGTCGGGTCGTCCTCGCCGCGGTTTGGGTCGATCACCAGCCGCGAGAAGCGCGTCGAGAGCATCGGCGCGCCCAGCATCTCAGCAAGCGCCCGCGCGACCCCGAGGGCGCCCGGGTCGTAGGCGATGTGGCGCGTCATCTCAGCGGCCGGCAGCCCTAGGTCGCCGCCGCTCACGCAGGCCGGCACGATGTTGGTCGCGTGGTCGCACAGTACGATCAGCGGCGCGTCCGCATCCGGGTTCAAGCTCTCGAAAGGCGCCTCGGCGCTCATGGCGGGTCCGTGTCTTGAGGGCGAGGACGTCTGGATACCCCCCCGCCCGGGCGCGCGCCAGAGCGCCGGGGCGTTTTTTGCGCGCCGCCTGACAAGGGCGGTTCCATCGGGCGGGGCTTGCTCTATAACCGGCCCGTTCGACCGCACACTCACCTGTCACGGATGGCTCAGATGGCTCCGCTCCGAAGAAAGCGCAACGTGAAGATCGTCGCCACCCTGGGCCCCGCGTCGGACGAGTACGACATCATCCGGGCGCTGTTCGAGGCAGGCGCCGACGTCTTCCGCCTCAACATGAGCCACGGCGACCAGGCCGACATCGCGCGGCGTCACCGCATCATCCGCCAGATCGAGCAGGACGTGGGCCGCCCCATCGGCATCCTCGCCGACCTGCAGGGACCCAAGCTGCGCTGCGGCGTCTTCGCGGAAGGTTCGGCGATGCTGGTGGAGGGCGCGGCCTTCCGCCTCGATCTGGACACCGCCGAGGGCGACGTCGACCGGGTGAGCCTGCCGCATCCCGAGATCTTCGCCGCGCTCGAGTCGGGCTCGACGCTGCTCGTGAACGACGGCAAGATCCGGCTGCGCGTCACCGACCGCTCCGCCAGCCACGCCAACACGGTCGTCGAGGTGGGCGGCGAGATCTCGAACCGCAAGGGCGTCAACGTGCCCGACGTGGTGCTGCCGCTGGCGGCGCTCTCCAAGAAGGACCGCAGCGATCTCGACTTCGTGTGCGAACTCGGCGTCGACTGGCTGGCGCTGAGCTTCGTGCAGCGCGCCGCCGACGTCTTCGAGGCGCGCGAACTGGCCGACAACCGCGCCGCGATCCTGTCCAAGATCGAGAAGCCCGCCGGGGTGAAGGCCTTCGCCGAGATCCTCGACGCCTCCGACGGCATCATGGTCGCCCGCGGCGATCTCGGCGTCGAGCTGCCCGTCCAGAGCCTGCCGCCGATCCAGAAGCGGCTGGTGCGCGCCTGCCGCCGGGTGCGGCAAGCCGGTGATTGTCGCAACCCAGATGATGGAGAGCATGATCACCTCGCCGGTGCCGACCCGCGCCGAGGTCTCCGACGTGGCCGGCGCGATCTACGAGGGCGCCGACGCGGTGATGCTCTCGGCGGAATCCGCCGCCGGCGACTATCCCATCGAGGCGGTCACGGCGATGAACGACGTCGCGGTCTCGGTGGAGAGCGACGACATCTATCGCCAGGTTATCGAGGCGTCGCGCACCCCGTCGCGCCAGCGCGTCTCCGACGCGATCACCGTCGCCGCCCGCGAGGTCGCAGAGACCACCGACGTCAAGGCGATCTGCTGCTTCTCGCATTCGGGAACCACCGCGCTGCTCGCCGCCCGCGAACGGCCGCGCGTGCCGATCATCGCCCTCACGCCGCTGGTGCGCTCCGCCCGGCGGCTGGCGCTGTCCTGGGGGCTGCACTGCGTGGTCACCGAGGACGTCGATCGCTTCAAGATGGCGGTGGTCAGCGCCACCCGCGCCGCGCGCGAGCACGGCTTCGCCACCTCCGAGGACATGGTGGTCGTGGTCGCCGGCATCCCCTTCGGCCAGCCGGGCTCCACCAACATCCTGCGCGTGGCCCCCTGCGACGAACGCAAGATCTTCGCCGCAGGCGCTGAGGACTGACGCGGCCCGCCGGGTTTCTCCGACGCCGGGCCGCGACCGCCGGCGCGGGCGCTTGACCGGCGCCTAGCCCCCGCCTATAAGCCGCGCTTCCGACGGGTCCGGCCAAAAGGGCTGCCGAGGCGCGTCCAAACCACATCCGACCAGGAGCTGGAAATGCCCAAGATGAAGACCAAGTCGAGCGCCAAGAAGCGCTTCAAGGTGACGGCCACCGGCAAGGTGATGGCCGCCCAGGCCGGCAAGCGGCACGGCATGATCAAGCGATCGACCAAGTTCATCCGACAGGCCCGCGGCACCGCGGTGCTGTCCGAGCCCGATCAGAAGATCGTCAAGTCCTACATGCCCTACGACCGCTGAGGAGAGCCGGATATGTCGAGAGTAAAGGGAGGCGTGAAGACCCACGCCCGTCACCGCAAGATCGTCAAGGCCGCCAAGGGCTACTACGGGGCGCGCAGCACCAACTTCCGCACCGCCAAGCAGGCGGTCGACAAGGCGATGCAGTACGCCACGCGCGACCGCAAGGCCCGCAAGCGCAACTTCCGCGCGCTCTGGATCCAGCGGATCAACGCCGGCGTGCGCGCCCATGACGCGGACATGACCTATTCGCGCTTCATCAACGGCCTCAGCGTCGCCGGGATCGAGGTCGACCGCAAGGTGCTCGCCGACCTCGCCGTTCACGAGCCCGCGGCGTTCAACGCCATCGTCGATCAGGCCCGGGCCGCGCTCTAGGCTGCGGCGGGCCGGCGACGACCAAGGCCCCGCCCGCGGGGCCTTTTTTGTTTGCGCGGCCGCCGGGCCGGAACATGGCCGCACGCTCCGCCGCGTCGCCCGACCCGCGGAGTACGCCTTCGCCATCTTCCAAGGCCACGCCGACCGTGGCCTGAGTTCTCGCGCGCGCCCCCCGAGCCAGGGACGGCCCCGCGATCGTCGCCCCCGAGCGGCCGACGCCTCAGCTCAGGTTGAGGATCACCGACCCCTGCGCCACGCCCGGCGGGTTCACCTTGAGCTTCGGCAGGTTCTCCGCGATCCAGGTCCGCGCCACCGCGAGGCTGGCGTCGGCCCCGGCCGCGTCCTTGCACACCGTCACGCTCACCCCGCCGTCTTCGGTCCGCAACAGCGTGTAGCTGACGAACCCCGGCACCGCCCGGATCTTCGCCGCCACGTCGTCCTTGTGGGCCTCGAGCGCGTCGAACAGCTCCGTCGCTCCTGGTCCGGTGTAGAACCGTGTCACCGCATGCATGTCCGGTTTCCTCCCCGTCGCTGGGCGCGCCGTCGCGCCCCTTGCGGCAGTCTAGCAGACACCAGCCGGCGGCGCATCAGCGCGGTCCGCCCGATCGGGCGCCTGGCCTCGCGCCACGAGGCGCGGCGCGAGGCCAGGCGCCAGATCGCCAGAGAGAGCCTCACGGCGGGTGATGCGCCCTCGGTCGTTCGGCTTGGTGTCGAGGTTCAGCCCCTCGATCCCGCGCCGACGCTCGACCGCCCGGAACCGGCGGGCCCCGGCGAACAGCGTCCTTGCGGAGGGGCCGCGCCGGTCTGCATAAGGGCGCATGAAGCGCTTCGCACGACATCACGGGATGGCTGAGCTTCGGAGCGGCGGCGCGCGCCGCCCCCGCGCCCGTTCCGGCCCCCGCCGCCTCTTGGCAACCACAGTCGAGGCGCCCGACCCGTGCTGAACACGCCCGCCCCCGCGCCGGCGCCCGAGCGCCCGCGCGAGACGGCCGCCGCGCACATGGTCGCGCGCATTCCGCGCGCCCGTCCCGAAACCCCGGTCCGCGAGGTGATCGCCGCGCTGACCGGCGGTCTCTACGACTGCGCCGACACGGTGTTCGTCACCGACGCCGCCGGCCGGCTCGAAGGCGTCGTGCGCATCAACGACCTCTTCTCCGGCGACGGCCGGCCCATCGCAGAGATCATGGAGCCCGAGCACCAGGCGGTGCGGCCCAGCGACGACCAGGAGGAGATCGCCGCCGTCGGGATGCGGCACAACATGATCGCGGTGCCGGTGGTCGACGAGGCGGGCCTGCTGATCGGGGCGGTGCCGCCGGAGGCGCTGTTGCGCATTCTGCGCTACGAGCACATGGAGGACCTCCAGCGCCTCGCTGGCATCACCCCGCACGAGGAGGGGCCCGAGGCCGCGCTCGACGCGCCGCTGCGCGACCGCTTCGCGCGGCGCCTGCCCTGGCTGGTGGTCGGGCTCGCCGCCTCGACGGTGATCACCCTGGTGATGGTGAGCTTCGAGCATGCGCTCGCCGCCAACGTCGCCGTGGCGTTCTTCGTGCCGGCGCTGGTCTACATCGCCGGCGCCATTGGCAGCCAGGCGGTCTCGGTGTCGGTGCGCGGCCTCTCGACCCAGGACGTGCCGATCCGCACGCTCCTGCACGACGAGATGATCATCGGGTTCGCCATCGGCTCGGCGCTGGGGGGCATCTCCGCGCTCGGGGTGCTGCTCGCGTTCGGCGACGGCGCCCTGGCCATTGCGGTCGGCCTCGCCGTGCTGGGCGGCGGCGCGATCTCCGCCATCGTCGGCTTCGCGCTGCCCTGGTCGTTCAAGCGCATGGGCTTCGATCCCGCCCTCGGCAGCGGCCCGATCTGCACTATCGTCCAGGACGCGGCCAGCCTCTCGATCTACTTCGCGCTGGTGACCCTGCTCATTCTCTGAGCGAAGCCGCGCCGCGACCCTCTCCGTCCCGGTCGCGCTGCGATTATTCTCGCAAAAGTGTCACGATCGTGTTGTCCTGACCGCATCGTCGCGCCGGCGCGGCCCCCGGGTCCCGTCGCAAGGCGACGCAAGTGGGGGACAAGAAACATGCTCTACCTGGAAAGCTTCTTCGGGCTCATCAACGATCTGACCTGGGGCTGGGCGCTCATCCCGTTCCTTGTCGTGCTCGGGCTCTTCTTCACGGTGATGTCGCGCTTCGTGCAGATCGAGTTCTTCGGGCGCATGTGGCGCGTGCTCTTCCCCGACCCCTCGCTGCACAGCGAGGGCCACGTCAGTTCGCGCGAGGCGCTGCTGGTCAGCGTCGGCGGCCGGGTCGGCGGCGGCAACATCGCGGGCGTCGCGGTGGCGATCACCCTCGGCGGACCGGGCGCGGTGTTCTGGATGTGGGCGGTGGCGCTCATGGGCATGGCGACGAGCCTGTTCGAATGCTCGCTCGCCCAGCTCTACAAGCGCGCCGAGCCCGACGGCACCTTCCGCGGCGGGCCGGCCCGCTACATCATCTTCGGCCTCGGCGAGCAGTTCCGCTGGCTGGCGATCGTCTATGCGGTCTGCCTGATCGCGGCCTTCGCGCTCGGCTTCAACGCGTTCCAGGGCAACACCGTCGCCGGCGCCGCGCAGGAGAGCCTTGGGATCGACCGGATGTGGACCGGCGCGATCCTCGCCGCGGCGACCGGGCTCATCGTCTTCGGCGGCATCAAGCGCATCGCCAAGGCCGCCGACGTCATCATCCCGATCATGGCGCTGATCTACATCGGCCTGGCGCTCCTGGTGATCCTGCTCAACATCACCGCGCTGCCCGGCGTGCTCTGGGACATCGTCAGCAACGCCTTCGGCTTCGAGGAGGCGGTGGGCGGCGGCATGGGGGCGGCGATCGCCCAGGGCCTGCGCCGCGGTCTCTTCTCCAACGAGGCCGGGCTCGGCTCCGCCCCGAACGTCGCCGCCGTCGCCTACGTGCGCCACCCGGTCAGCCAGGGCGTCGTCCAGTCGCTCTCGGTCTTCATCGACACCATCATCATCTGCTCGTGCACCGCCTTCATGATTTTGTTGAGCGACGTCTACGTCCCGGGCGCGGAGGGGATCGACGGCGTGGTGCTCACCCAGCAGTCGCTGGCGAGCCAGCTCGGCGGCTGGACGCAGTACTTCCTCACCGCCGCGATCCTGCTCTTCGCCTTCAGTTCGATCATCTACAACTATTATCTCGGCGAGAACGCGCTGACGGTGATGACCGAGAACCCCATGGCGATCATGATCCTGCGGGTCCTGATCATGGGGCTGGTGTTCCTCGGGGCCACCGCGCCCGGCGCGACGGCGGTGTTCTTCTTCTCCGACCCGATGATGGGCATCCTGGCGGTGGTGAACCTGCTGGCGCTGGCGATGCTGTTCCCGATCGGGCTGCGGCTCCTCGACGACTACCGCGGCCAGCTGCGCGCCGGCGTCGAGCACCCGGTGCTCAACCCCGACGACTACGCCGATCTGAAGATCGACCGGGCGGCGTGGACGGACATCAGGTGATGGGCGCGGTCCCGGCCCGGGCGTGGCGATGACCGGGACCGACAGCCTCTTTGCGGGTTCTATTCCCGAATTCTACGAGACCCATCTGGTCCCGCTCATCTTCGACGCGCCGGCGGCGGATCTCGCGGCCCGCGTCGCGGCGCTTCGGCCGGCGGCGGTGCTCGAGACCGCCGTCGGCACCGGGGTCGTGCCCCGGAAGCTGGCCCCGCTGCTGCCGCGGGACGCGCGCTATGTCGCGAGCGACCTCAACCAGCCGATGCTCGACGCCGCCGCCCGCCGCCAGCCCCGGTCCGCGCCGCTGGAGTGGCGTCAGGCCGACGCGCTGGCGCTCCCCTTCGAGGACGCCGCCTTCGACGCGGCGCTCTGCCAGTTCGGGGTGATGTTCTTTCCCGACCGCGTCGCCGGCTTCCGCGAGGCGGCGCGGGCGCTGCGCCCGGGCGGGCGGTTCCTCTTCAGCGTCTGGGACCGGATCGAGACCAACGGCTTCGCCGCGATGGTGACCGAGGCTGCCGCCGAGGTCTTTCCCGACGACCCGCCGCGCTTTCTCGCCCGCACGCCGCACGGCCACCACGATCTCGACGCGCTGCGCGCCGATCTGGCGGCGGCCGGTTTCGCCCGGGTGACGGTCGCAAGCCTCGACGGGATCAGCCGCGCGGCGGAGCCTCGGCATCCCGCGGTCGCCTACGCCCAGGGGACGCCGCTGCGAAACGAGATCGAGGCCCGCGACGCCGCCCGGCTCGGCGAAGTGACCGCACGCGCCGCCGCGCGCATCGCGGCCCGCTGCGGTCCGGGACCCGTCGAGGCCCCGATCCGCTGGTTCGTGGTCGAGGCCGAGGCCTGACCCCGGGCCCGCGCCGGTCAGGTTCGCTGGGCCTGGTCCTTCATCAGGTCCCGGATCTCGGCCAGCAGCTGTTCGGAGCTCGGCGCCTCAGGTTCCTCCGCCTCCGGCTCCTCGATCTCCGCCATCGCGGCCTCCTTGACGCGGTTGACCGCCTTG
Source organism: uncultured Alphaproteobacteria bacterium (assembly GCA_963700835.1). Taxonomy (GTDB): domain Bacteria; phylum Pseudomonadota; class Alphaproteobacteria; order Rhodobacterales; family Rhodobacteraceae; genus Amaricoccus. Next base: position 61,057 of record CAVOZD010000001.1, on the reverse strand, counting down.
ACCAGCAGGAACACCACCCAGGCGACGATCGCGAACTTGATCACCGCGTTGATGAAGGCCCCGTAGCGGATCGCCGCGGCGTTTTCTCCCTCGCCGAACCGCAGGACCATGTCCGAGAAGTCGATGCCGCCGATGAAGAAGCCGATGATCGGGTTGACGAGGTCGTCGACCATCGAGGTGACGATGGCGGTGAAGGCCGCGCCCATGATGATGCCAACCGCCATGTCCATGACGTTGCCGCGGGCGATGAAGTCCCTGAATTCCTTGAGCATGGTTCCTCCCGTTCGGTTTTGGTTGCTCAACCCTCCGGCAGCTTGCCGGTCTGGACGTAGGCGAGGATCGCGACCACCTGCGCCGGCGTCTCGGCGACCGCCAGGGCCGCCGCGTCGACCTCCTTGAGCGCATGGGCGTGTTCGGGCCCGTGCAGCACGATCAGCGCCTTGCCGAGCGCGGCGGCGTAGCCGGCGTCAAAGGCTGCGTTCCACTGCCGGTACTGCTCGCCGAATCGCACGACCACCACGTCGGCGTCCTCGATGCCGATGCGGGTGCGGATCGCGTTGAGCTTGGCGCCCTTGTGGTCGTGCCAGAACTTGTCGTCCTCGGCGCCGAGGATCGTCGCGCCGCAGTCGTCGGAAGCCGCGTGGTCGGTGACCGGTCCGCTGAACGCAAGGTCGAGCCCGGCGTCCGCCGCACCCTCGGAGATCGCCTCGCGCCAGTCGGTGTGGATCTCGCCCGAGAGATAGACAGAGAGATGCATGCTGTTTCCTTTCAGCTTCTGAGCGCGCCGCCGGTCGCCTTCTCCACGGATGCGACGATCCGGGCCGAGACCGCCTCTATCTCCGCTTCCGTCAGCGTCGCCCGCGTCGGCTGCAGCCGCACCGCGATCGCCATCGACTTCAGGCCCGGGCCCATCTGCGCCTCCGCCTTCGGTCCGTCGAAGACGTCGAAGACCGAGACGCTCTCGATCAGCGGGTCCTTCGCTGCCCGCGCCGCCTGCAGCACCGCCGCCGCCTCCACGTCGCGGTCGAGCACGAAGGCGAAGTCCCGCTCGACCGCCTGCAGATCGTGCGCCACCAGCGCCGGCCGGGTGGTCCCGCGGTCGCGGCCGAACGGCAGCGCTTCGAGATACACCGTGAAGGCGACCGCCGGGCCGCGCACGTTGAGCTTGTCGAGCACCCGCGGATGAAGCTCGCCGAACTCCGCCAGCACGGTCTTGGGTCCCAGCCGGATCCGACCGCTGCGGCCCGGATGCCACCATTCGGGCCCGCCACGGGTCACCGCCGCACGATCCGGAGCGCCAATCGCGGCGAGGGCGGCCTCCGCGTCTGCGCGCGCGTCATGGACGTCGACCGGGCGCCGCGTCCCGTGCGGGTCGCGCGGGCCGGTGTGCCCGACCCGGAGACCCGCGGCCACCAGCGCCTGCTCGCCGGGTTCGCCGCCGTGAAACACCGGGCCGATCTCGAAGAGCGCGAGGTCGGCGAAGCCGCGCGCCTGGTTGCGCGCCGCCGCCTGCAGGAGCCCCGGCAGCAGGTCGGGGCGCATGTGGCTCATCTCCGAACTGATAGGGTTCTCCAGCCGCGTCGCCGCGTCGCCGCCGCCGAAGAGCGCCGCGCTGCGCGCGTCGATGAAGCTGTAGCTCACGCATTCGTCGAAGCCGAGCGCGGCGATCCGCCGCCGGGTCGCGCCCTCGCGCTTCTGCATCGGGGTCAGCACCGGCCGCGCCGCGCCGGCCGGCCGGGTCAGCGGTCGCCCCTGCAGCCGGGTGAGCGAGGCGATGCGCGCGACCTCCTCGACCAGATCGGCCTCGCCGCGCACGTCGGGCCGCCAGCTCGGCGGTTCGACCGCAAGACCTCCACCCGGCGCCTCCGCGACCGAGAAGCCAAGGTCGCGCAGGATGCGCGCCTGCTCTTCCGGCGCGATCTCCATGCCGACGAGCGCCACCAGCCGGCCGGGATCGAGCCGATAGCTGCGCCGGCTGTCGGGGATGGCGCCGGCGCGCATCGGCTCGGACGCGTCCCCGCCGCAGAGCTCGAGGATGAGCCGCGTGGCGAGCTCGACCCCGTCCGGGGCCGAGGCCGGGTCGACGCCGCGCTCGAAGCGGTAGCGCGCGTCGGAGTTGATCCGGAGCCTGCGCCCGGTGTGGGCGGTGCGGACCGGGTCGAACCACGCCGCCTCGACGAAGACGTTCCGCGTCTCCCCGGTGCAGCCGGTCCGCAGCCCGCCCATGATCCCGCCGATGCTCTCGGGCCCTTCTGCGTCGCAGACCAGCGTCTCGCTGCCGTCGAAGCGGTAGGTCTTGTCGTCGAGGGCCACGAGGCTCTCGCCGGGCCGGGCGAGCCGCACGGTGATCGCCGTGCGGATCCTGTCGGCGTCGAAGACGTGCAGCGGCCGCGCCCGGTCGAAGGTGACGAAGTTGGTGATGTCCACCAGCGCCGAGATCGGTCGCAGCCCGATCGCGCGCAGCCGGTCCTGGAGCCATTGCGGCGACGGGCCGTTGGTCACGCCCCGGATCACCCGCCCCACGAAGAGCGGGCAGGCCTCCTGCGCCACGTCCGGCGCCAGATGGATGCCGATCGGACAGGGAAACTCGCCCGGAACAGGCGCGATCGCCGGGGTGATCAGCCGGCCGAGCCCGCGCGCGGCGAGGTCGCGGGCGATCCCGGCGACCCCGAGCGCGTCGGGCCGGTTCGGGGTGACCGCGATCTCGATCACCGGATCGCCCGGATGCAGGTCCACGTAGCGCGCGCCGACCTCGGCGTCCGCCGCAAGCTCCACGATGCCGTCGTGGGCGTCGGAGATCAGCATCTCGCGCTCGCTCAGCATCATGCCGTGGCTTTCGACGCCGCGGATGCGGCCGACGCTGATGGTGGCGTCGATGCCGGGAATGTAGTCGCCGGGCTTGGCCACCACCACCTTGATGCCCGCCCGGGCGTTGGGCGCGCCGCAGACGATCTGCTTCTCGCCCTCGGCGGTCAGCACCCGGCAGACCCGGAGCTTGTCCGCGTCCGGATGCGGATGCGCCTCCAGCACCTCGCCGACCGTGAACGCCTGCAGCGGCGCGGCGGCGTCGGCGACGCCCTCCACCTCGAGGCCGAGGTCGCTTAACGCGAAGACGATCTCGTCGAGCGTCGCGTCCGTGTCGAGATGCTCCCTGAGCCAGGACAGGGTGAACTTCATGGCGGCCCCCGGGTGTCGGTCGCGCGAGGGTTTAGGCCATCGGCCCGGGCTTGGGAAGGGTCGCGGACGCGTTCAGGCGGGCGCTCGCCGGGCAAGTCCGAACCGGCGCGCGAGCACGGCCTCGAAACGCTCCGCGAAGCGTTCGGGCGAGTATTCCCGCTCGATGAGCCGCCGTCCCGCCGCGCCCATGCGCGCCCGCGCCGACGGATCCTCGGCGAAGCCGCGCACCCGGGCCGCCATCGCCGCGAAGTCCCGGTCGGGAAAGATCTCGCCGGACTTGCCGGGGATCACGAAATAGTTCGTGCCGTTGTCCGACCCGCAGAGCGCGGGCACCCCGCAGGCCAGCGCCTCGGCGGGTGCGATGGAGGCGCGCTCGCGCGAACTGGCCAGGAGCATCAGGTCGTGCCGGGGGTACTCCGCAAGGCTCTCGGCATGGCTGAGGTTCTCGCGCAGCCGCACCCGCCCCGCCACTCCCTGCGCCTCGATCTCCGCGAGGAGGGCGACGAAGGCGGGGCCCGGAACGGCCTCGCGCCGCCCCAGGAGCGTCAGCGTGATCGCGCCGTCGCGCAGCATCGGCGCGAGATGGCGCACCACGTCGACGAGGTTCTTGCGCGGCTGGTCGAGCTTGCCGACCGCGAGCACCGACATCGGCGCGCCCGCCGCGTGGACCCGCCGCCCCAGCCCGCGCGTCACCACCGCGAAGGGCACGAAGTCGCAGGTCTTGCCCGGCGGCGGGTCCGGGTCGCCCGCCACCGTGTTGAGCGTGTGTCGCGGCCAGAGCCCGAGTTTGAGCAGCGTCGGGCGCGGCGGCGGCAACGCCTCGCAGCCATCCCGGTACTGCACGTAAAGCAGGAAGGGGATGCGCCGGGCCTGGCAGGCCAGAAACACGCCGTGGCTGTAGTTCGTGGGGTTGCGCGCCACCACCACGTCGGGCCGGACCGCGCCGATCGCCCGCCAGAGCGCCCGCATCGGCGGGAGCTTGCCGCGATCGGCCCGCGGGATCACCGCGATCCTCGCCCCCTCGGGGGGCGCCGCGCGCGGGTCGTGCTCGCGCAGGATGAAGTCGACCCTGTGCCCGGCGCCGGTCAGCCCCGCGACCATGCCGTCGTGGTTGGGATGATAGACGGGAATGGCGAAGAGCACCCGCAGGCCGCGCCCGTCGCCCTCCGCCCCGGTCACCGTGGCCAGACGCCTCAGCTCATGTTGCGCACGACGTCGTCGAGCGTCTCCGCCCGGCGGATCTGCGTCAGCACCACCCCGTCGCCCTCGCCGCGCGCCGCCCAGACAGCCACCCTCGGCAGGCTGTTGTAATCGAAATGGTTCGAGAAATAGTAGGCGCCGGTGTCGTGGATCAGCACGTAGTCGTCAGGCTCCAGCCGCGGCAGGGGGATGTCCTTGGCGACAAGGTCGGCGGCGAAGCAGCAGGGCCCCGCCACGTCGGTCTGCACGACCTCGGCCTGCCGCAGCCGTCCGTCCGGCGCGTAGCCCTCCACCCGGATCGGCCAGGCGTGGGGGAGGAAGGCGGTGCGGGTGATGATCTGCGCGCCAGCGTGGGTGGTGGCGATGAAGCGCCCGCCGCTTTCCTTGGTGTACTCGACCCGCGTGACGATGAAGCCGTTCTTCGCCGCGATCGCGCGGCCGAACTCGGTCTTGACCTGGTAGCGGTCGGTGAACAGCGCCGGCGCGCGGGCGCGCAGCACTTCGGCGTATTCCGCGAAGGTCGGCTTGACCTCGTCGGAGGCGAAGTTGACCGGCAGTCCGCCGCCGATGTCGATGCGGGTGATCTGTTGCCGACCCGCCGCGGCGTTGACCTCCTCGGCGAAGCCGAGCACCACCTCGATGCCCTGCGCCATCAGGTCGAGCGGGCAGCCCTGCGAGCCGGTGTGGGTGTGGATCGAGGTGAGCCAGGGCCGATCGACATAGAGCGCGCGCAACCGTGCGCGGTTGTCGCCGTCGGCGAGCGCGTAGCCGAACTTCGAGGTCGCCGTCGCGGTGCTGGTCGAGCTGATCGCGCCCGAGCCGATCTGCGGATTGACCCGGAAACCAATGACCGCCGGGCTCTCGGGAAACTCCGGCGCCAGCGCGTCGACGCGCGCCAGCTCCTGGAGGTTGTCGAGGTTGAACGAGATCCCGGCCGCGAGGCAGGTCCGCAGGTCCGCGCGGGTCTTGGCGGGCGAATCGAAGATGATCTGGTCGGTCGCGAAGCCCGCGGCCATAGCCAGCGCCAGTTCGCCGGGGCTCGCCACCTCCGCGCCGATCCCCGCCGCCGCCAGCACCTCGAGCACGCTCTGCAGCGCGTTCGCCTTGACCGCGAAGGTGTGGCGGAAGTTGTCTGGAAACGCCGCCATCAGGCTCGCCACCGTCGCGTCGAGCCCGTCGAAGTCCATCACCCCGATTGCGGTCAGCGTGTCGTCGACCGCGCCGGAGCGGATCGCCTCGGCGAGGATCGCCTGTTTTCTGCTCATGCGCGCAGCCCCCGTGTCCCTTCCGGCGGCGCGAGCATGGGCGCGCCGCTCCGCGTGGTCAAGGCGGCCCCGGCGCCGCCGCCGGGACCCCGACCGCGGGCGCCGCGGGCGCCGGCTCGGGGATCCCCATCAGCCGCCAGAGCGGCCAGGACCGGACGTGCATGAAGCGCCGCACCGGCGTCTTCACCACGATCAGCAGGAACGCGATCGAAAGCAGGCACCACACAGCGGGCACCTCGTTGGGATTGTCGGTGAGCGCCTTGGCCAGCATCGGTCCCATGGCGATGTGGTATAGCACCACGCGCCACGACCCGAAGATCAGCGGCACGAGGAACATCGCGATCATGTAGCCGACGAATCCGGTGCCCAGCGTGGCCTTGAGCAGGGGATTGGCGAAGACCCAGCCGGCGTTGACCTCGCCGATGGCGTTCAGCGGCACGTCCCAGGCGATGTGCCAGTTACCCGAAACCGAGCACAGTTCCGGCCCGCAGAGGGGCCGCCCCGGCCGGCAGGTTCCGGCCCAGTCGAACGGGTAGAGCTGGAAGAACATGAACGCCGCCGAAAGCCCCGCGACCGCCATCGCCCAGGGCATCGCAACCCGCCGCACCCGCTCGGGCACGAAATAGAGCGCCAGCATCGCCCCGAAGAACGGCTGGAAGGCGATGTGCAGGTAGCCCAGCATCGTCGCGACCTGGTTCGACGGCAGCGCGCACTGGTCGATCACCGAATAGGTGAAGGCCTGCAGCAACTCCATCCCCGAGAAATAGCCCAGCGGTCCCCAGAGCAGCGGGCTCTCGCCCTTGAAGGCCGTGTAGGCGGTCGCTGCGAAACCGACGGTCGCAAGAGCGAATGAGGCCTCGCCGCTCCAGCACATATGCGACGCCTTCCGATCGGACCGCCGCGGCGGACGAACGCGACTGTAGCGCCCCGTCCCGCCCGACCGCCATCGAAATCAGCGTGTCCGGCGCGACCGCCACCCCGAAAAGGCGCGCGCCGCCGCGTCAGCCGCTCAACCCGCCCCGCAGCGTCGGCGTCCGGAGCGGCGCAAAGCCATAGTGGCGCAGCCAGCGCAGGTCGCTGTCGAAGAACGCCCGCAGGTCGGGGATCCCGTACTTCAGCATCGCCAGCCGGTCGATGCCGATGCCGAACGCGAAGCCCTGCCACTCCGCGGGGTCGACGTTCGAGGCCCGCAGCACGTCGGGATGCACCATGCCCGAGCCGAGGATCTCCAGCCAGTCGTCGCCCTCGCCGATCCGCAGCTGGCCGCCATCCCAGGAGCAGCGGATGTCGACCTCCGCCGAGGGTTCGGTGAAGGGGAAATGCGAGGCGCGGAACCGCAATTCCACCCCCTCGACCTCGAAGAACGCCGCCGCGAACTCCTCGAGCACCCACTTCAGGTTGGCCATCGAGATGTCGCGGTCGATGGCCAGCCCCTCGACCTGGTGGAACATCGGCGTGTGGGTCTGGTCGTAGTCGGCGCGATAGACCCGCCCCGGCGCGATGATCCGGCAGGGCGCGCCGCTCTCCAGCATGTGCCGGATCTGCACCGGCGAGGTGTGGGTCCTGAGCACGTGCGGCGGCCGGTTGTCGCCCGGGCTGCGGGCCATGTAGAACGTGTCCATCTCCGCGCGCGCCGGATGGTGGCTGGGGATGTTGAGCGCGTCGAAGTTGTGCCAGTCGGTCTCGATCTGCGGCCCCTCGGCGACCGCAAAGCCCAGATCGGCGAAGATCGCCACGATCTCCTCGGTCACCTGGCTGACGGGATGGATCGAGCCCTGCGCCGCGGGCCGCCCCGGCAGTGTCACGTCCATGGTCTCGCCGGCGAGGCGGGCGTCGAGCGCCGCGTCCGCCAGCCGAGCGCGTGCTTCCGCGATCGCGCCGTTGAGCGCGTCCTTCAGCGCGTTGAGCGCCGGCCCGGCGGTCTGGCGCTCCTCCGGCGACATCGCCCCGAGCCCGCGCATCAGCGCCGAGACCTCGCCCTTCTTGCCGAGGGCCGCGACGCGGATCTCCTCCAGCGCGGATTCGTCGGCGGCCGCGGCGACCGCCGCCAGGTATTTCTCGCGCAGCTCCGTCGCAGTGGTCATGGCGTGCTCCCGGTTCGACGCGAGGCCTAGCGAGCGCCGGGTCCGAATTCAAGCGGGTCGCAGGCCAAGCGCCGAATCGGACGCGCCCGGCCCGTACTTGTCCCGGGGCGGCCAGGGCCGCGCGGACCAGTGCGGCGTGAAGGCGAAGCTCGAGATCGCCCGGCCCTCGGGCAGGGCGCCGTTCCCGGCCCCGCGGGCGTAGTCGTAGTAGCCCTTCACGATCTCCTCCCGGCTCACCTGCTGTGCGGCGGGATGCGCGAGGCAGGCGTCGCGCCAGCGCCGGACCCGGTCGAGGCCCGCGGGGATGTCGTGCCCCTCGAAGTAGTCGAGGAACTGGAAACGCGCGAAGAGCGGCGCGAACACGGTCTCCGCAAGCCCGAAGTCGTCGAACAGGAAGACGCCCTCCGGATTGCGCCAGCGCAGCTGGTCGTCGAGCGCGGCGTACTGGGCGTCCATGCGCGCGGCGAACCCGGCACGCTCGGCTGCGTCCTGGTTCATCACGAACCCGTAGCCCGCGGCCGTGAACGGCCCCTCGAGCGCGATCAGCATGTTCTCCACCCCGCGCTCGAAGGGATCGGCGCGGGCGACCGGGCGTCCGACGCTCTCGTCGAAATACCGCAGGATCACCAGGCTCTCGCGCAGCACGCCGCGCCCGGTCTCCAGGATCGGCAGCGCCGTCGATCCGCGGCCGAGCTTCAAGAGCCGCGCATCACGCGGCCCGGTGATGTCGACGACCGCGAATCGCGCCGCCTCGGGCTGGCCCTTCAGCGCCAGCAGGATCTCGATGCGCTGCGAGAACGGGCACACCGGGATGTGGTGGACGACCGGCCGCGCCGTCGCCACGCCCTCAGGCTCAGTCATCCCACGGCACGCCGCCGGCGAAATGCTTGTAGCTCGCCGCCGCGCCGAAGCCCGCGTCCACCGGCATCATCACCCCGGTGATCGCCGCCGCCGCGTCCGAGCACAGGAAGGCCACCACGTCGGCCACGTGCTCGGGGCGCACCAGCAGGTCGAGCGCGCCTGCCGCGCGCATCCGCGCCGGGTCGCGCTCGCCCGCGTCGATGCGCGCCTGCATCGCCGGCGTGACCACGTAGGTCGGCGCCACGCCGTTGACGCGCACCCCGTGGCGGCCGAGCTCGACCGCGAGCATCTCGGTCAGGCGGAGGATCGCGGTCTTGCTTGGGCAATAGGCGGGCAGGGGCAGCGCCGTGAACGAGTTGACCGAGCCCAGCGTGACGATCGCGCCGCGCCCCGCCGCGCGCATGGGCCGCCCGAAGGCCCGACAGGCCAGCAGGGTGCCGCCATAGTTCACCGCCCAGACCTCGTCGTGGACCTCGAGGTCGGCGTCGAGCACGCGCGCCACGCCCTCGAGCACGCCCGCCGACGTCACCAGAGCGTCGGGGGGGCCGTCCGCCGCGCAGATCCGCTTGGCGCAGTCCTCGAGCCCGATCTCGTCGCGCACGTCGACGCCCGCAAACCGCGCCGCGCCGCCGGTATCGTTGATGTCCTCGGCGATCTGGGCGGCGCGGTCGGCGTCGGCGTCGAGGATCCAGACCGTCGCTCCGTCCCGCGCGAAGCGCCGGGCGCAGGCCTCGCCGATCCCGCTCGCTCCCCCGGTCACAACCGCCGTCGCCGTCACGTGTCGCCCTCCCCGGACCCAATGCCGCGCGAGACTAGCCCGCTCCCGCGCCAGCGTCACCCGTCCCGCGCCGGTGCGGCGGGCGACCGCCCACGCTCCCGGGGCCGCGCCCCGCGCCGGAACCTTCGCGCGCTGGTGCGGGCGCCGCCGCTGCGGTAGGCATCAGGGGCGGCGGTCCTCCCGGGCCGTCCGCGACCCGGAAAGGAGCCGCCATGCCGCTGGAAGCCGAGGACGTCGATCCGCGCACACCTTATCAGCTGCCGTTCCCCGCCGACGCGCTCGCCGAGATCGTCGTACCCAGGGCGATCCCCGACGACGAGCGGGTCTGGGTGCCCCAGGCGGAGAACGTCTCATTCCGCCCGCTCTGCCTCAACCGCAGCCAGGGCTACTGGATGAACCTGCTGCGCGTCCGCAAGTCCGGCGTGCTCTCGCGCCACCGCCATCCGCAGGCGGTGCACGGCCTCGTGCTCAAGGGCCGCTGGCACTACCTCGAACACGACTGGGTGGCCGAGGAGGGCTCCTACGTCTTCGAGCCGCCCGGCGAGACCCACACCCTTGTGGTGCCCGACGACGTCGCGGAGATGATCACCTACTTCCAGGTCAACGGGATCATGTATTACGTTGATCCCTTTGGAAAGCCATTGGGTTACGAGGACGTCTTCACCAAGATCGACATGTGCCGCAAGCACTACGAGGCCGTCGGCCTGGGCGCCGACTTCACCGACCAGTTCATCCGCTGAACGCGGCCGGTCCGGAGGCGGAGCGATGTCCATCTGGCCCGAAGGCGCCTTCCGTGGCGCCCGCGTCCTGATCACCGGCGGCACGTCCGGCATCGGCGCAGGCATCGCGCGGGCGTGGCTCGCCGAGGGCGCCCGCGTGACCGTGACCGGCGTCACGGCAGCCGAGACCGACGCCGCCACCCGCGTCATGCCCGGCGTCGACGCCCGGACCCTCGATGTCCGCGACGCGGCCGCCGTGGCCGATCTCGTGACCGGTCTCGATGATCTCGCCCATGTCGTGAACTGCGCAGGCGTGATCCGCCGCGCCGAGGAGCACGACCCGGACGTCTTCGCCGAGGTGCTCGACGTCAACCTCAACGGCGCGATGCGCGTCTGCGCCGCCGCCCGCCCGGCGCTCGCTGCGCGCGGCGGCACCATCCTAAACACCGCCTCGATGCTGTCCTTCTTCGGCGGCGGCCTCGTTCCGGGCTATTCCGCCTCCAAGGGCGGCGTCGCGCAGCTCACCAAGTCCCTCGCCATCGCCTACGCCGCCGACGGCATCCGCGTGAACGCGCTCGCCCCCGGCTGGATCGCCACGCCGCTCACCGCCGCCCTCCAGGCCGACCCCGCCCGCAGCGGACCCATCCTCGCCCGCACCCCGCTCGGCCGCTGGGGCACTCCCGACGATCTCGCCGGCGCCGCCCTCTTCCTCGCCTCGCCGCTGGCCGCCTTCATCACCGGCGTGGTCCTGCCCGTCGATGGCGGCTATCTCGTCACCTGACCCTGCGACATCGACCTACCCGCCGGACCGGGGCGGATCGCATCGCCCGATCAGTCGGGATGCACATCGTGCGGGGCGCACCCCGAATTCGAGAACCACCGCGACCCAGTTCACGTTCGCCTGCAGCCCCAGCTCGCGCAGCCATGCGTCCTGAAGCCGGTAGGCCGCCTCTTCCTGCGCTCCGGGGCAGGGGTGGTCGTCCGGAGCCTGCCGGTGATGCACCAGTTCATGAAGCAGGACGCTCACGTCCTCCGCATTCGTCGGGTCCCACGGCCGCATGAGGAAGATGGTGTATGCCGTTGGGTCATAGAGCCCGCGCGTCCGTCCATGTCTGCGGTCGGGGTCTGAGCAAAAACTCACCGCGAGGGCGAGATCGTGCAGTCGGACTACCGGCGGTTCCTCGCGCCTCCCGAGCCCCGAATGCTCGTCGAGCCAGCTCTCGAGCGTCTCCATCAACTCCCGAAGGTCCCGGCCCTCCGCTTGGGCCGGATCGGGGGCGACCGCACGCCCGACTCGGCCTCGGCCGCGACAGCGCACGAGAGAATTGCCGCCAGCCCAAGGCCGGCGATCTCGCCGATGCTCAAGCCCATCTCCATCATGCCGCGAAGCCGGCATCTCTCCTCAAGGCTGAGGTGGCTGTATGTCGTTCCCATGGCGGCTCCGGACATAGCCGGTGTCGCACTTTGAATGTGAGTCTACGAGCTGACCGGCGAAGGTCAGGCAAAAGACAGTTTTTCATGACGTGATGAAAGGAATTCACGACCGATGGCGCGCAGGCTTCCGCCATTCGCCACGATTCGCGCGTTTGAGGCCGCCGCGCGACACCGATCCTTTGCGCTCGCGGCGGTCGAGCTCTGCCTGTCGCCCTCGGCGGTAAGCCACCAGGTCCGCGCGCTCGAGGAGTTCCTGAACACCAAGCTGTTCGAACGGGTCGGGAACCGGATGGAGCCGACGCTGACGGGCAGGGCCTTTGCAGGCAGGATGACCACGCTTCCGGACACCTTCGAAGCGAGCACCTTGGGCATCAAGGGCGCCGCGAGCCGCAGTCTTCGCGTCCTGTGCACGCCGGATTTCGCGGCGCGGTGGCTCGTCCCGCGTCTCGATCGGTTCGTCGACCCGGGCGCGATCCGCCTGCGGGTGTACGTCGGCGCGCCGTCGACCGATCTTCAGACCAACGACGCCGACGTCGTCATTGGCTGGGCCAACGAACCCGTTCCCGGAGCGCACGTCATCCCGCTCATGCCATCGGGACGGTATCCGGGCGCGGCCATGCGGTTCCTCGCCCGGCACAGGATCGAGCGTCCCGAAGACCTGCGCCACGTCACCCTGGTGCATGACGAGACCATGGACCAGTGGGCCGAATGGTTTGCGCTCGCCGGCGTGGAGCCACCGGCGTTTCCGCGTGGTCCGGAGTTTCCCAACTGCGAGCTTGCGACCTCGGGCGTCGAGCAGGGACTGGGCGTCGCCCTCGCCTACGACCTCATGGTGCGCGATACGGTCGCCTCAGGCCGTCTTGTCCGGCTCTTCGACACCCTCACGATGCCGTTCGTCATCTATTCGTTTGTCTGTCAGGGCAGCCGGACTTCTGAACCGATGATCGCGTCGTTCCGCGAGTTCCTCTTTGGCGAGGTCCATCCGGACGGCCGCCCATGGCCTGCCGAGGCCCCGCCCGTGTCGCATCTACCCCACCGGAGGCGACTGCGGTCTCCGGGCTGACGCGATCTGTGACCGCGATCGCGGCTGTCGCGCGCGCGGAGCAGACGCTCCGCGCCAGACTTGCGCCGTCACATTCCGAGCGCCGCGCGCGGCTCGACCGTCTCGATCCCCAGCGCCTTGCCGACCGCCGCATAGGTCAGCCGGCCGGCATGGGTGTTGAGCCCCGCGAGCAGGTGCGGATCGTCCGAACAGGCCTGCCTCCAGCCCTTGTCCGCCAGCGCCAGCATGAACGGCATCGTGGCGTTGCCGAGCGCGATCGTCGCCGTCCGCGCCACGGCGCCGGGCATGTTCGCCACGCAATAGTGCATAATCCCGTCGACGTCGTAGACCGGATCGTCATGCGTCGTCGGACGCGACGTCTCGAAGCAGCCGCCCTGGTCGATCGCCACGTCGACGATCGCGGCGCCCGGCTTCATCGTCGCAAGCTGCGCTCGGCTGACCAGCTTCGGCGCCGCCGCGCCCGGGATCAGCACCGCGCCGATCACCATGTCGGCCTCCGCCACCAGTTCCTCGGTGTTGCCCCGCGAGGCGTAGCGGGTGCGGAACACCGACCCGAAGACCTCGTCGAGATGACGCAGCCTGGGCAACGACAGGTCGAGCACCGTCACCTCAGCGCCCATGCCCGCCGCGATCCGCGCGGCATGGGTGCCGACGACCCCGCCGCCGATCACCGCCACCTTCGCGGGCCCCACGCCCGGCACGCCGCCAAGCAGCACGCCGCGCCCGCCGTTCGACTTCTGCAGCGTCCAGGCTCCCATCTGCGGCGCCAGCCGGCCGGCCACCTCAGACATCGGCGCCAGCAGCGGCAGCCCGCCGTCGCGGTCGGTCACCGTCTCGTAGGCGATCGCCGTGACGCCGCTCTCCAGCAGATCATGAGTCTGGTCGGGGTCGGGCGCCAGGTGAAGATAGGTGAAGAGCGTCTGGCCCGCGCGGAACCGCGCGCGCTCGACCGCCTGCGGCTCCTTGACCTTGACGATCAGTTCACCCGTCTCGAACACCTCCTCGGCAGTCGGCAGGACCGTCGCGCCGACCGCGACGTAGTCGGCGTCCGGAAACCCCGCGCCGGCGCCCGCTCCGGTCTCCATGAACACCGCATGGCCGCGCCCGATCGCCTCGCGCGCCGCCGCCGGCGTGATCCCGACGCGATACTCGTGGGTCTTGATCTCCTTTGGGCAAGCGATCCGCATCTCTTCCTCCCGGTGGCAATCTGCGCTTGAGCCCAAGTCTAGCCTTGTTCGCTGGCAAGCGTCTTGCAAAGATCGCCCCGTCATCATCCCGCAAGCCGCAGATCCCAGCGTAGAATCTCACTCATGCAGAAGAATCTTGCGGCCAATGCGCTCGACGCGCTCGATCTGAGGATCCTGCGCGCGCTCCAGCGCGAGGGGCGGCTGTCGAATCAGGAGCTCTCCGAGCGTGTGGCTCTGTCGCCGTCCGCCTGCCATCGGCGGGTGCGCCGGCTTGAGCGCGACGGAGTGATCGCAGGCTACGTGGCGCTTCTGGACGCTCGCGCGCTGGACCGCCGCGCGGTCGTCTTCGTCGAGATCACCCTCACCGCCCAGGCCGACGAGGTGCTCGACGCCTTCGAGCGGGCCGTGCGCGGGATCCCCGACGTGCTCGAATGCCACCTGATGGCCGGGACCGCGGACTTCCTGCTCAAGGTGGTGGCCCGCGACGGCGACGATTTCGCCCGCATCCACCGCCAGCATCTCGCCCGGCTTCCCGGGGTCGCGCGGATGCGCTCGAGCTTCGTGCTGCGCACCCTCGCGAGCACCACCGCGCTGCCGCTCTAGCCGGCGCGCCCCTGTGCAAGGGCGCGGGGCTCGTCTATCCTGCGCGGGCGGGACGTCACGACAGGAGCCCCGGCGTTGCACGACAGCTTCATCATCCGCCCCGACCCGTCCGATCCACGCCTCACCCGGGCGGTCTCGGGCGTCGACGAACACGGCGCGACCCGCGAGATGCGCGTGGTCGAGGAGCGCCCGCTGACGATCTTCCTCAACGGCCAGGAGATCGTCACCGCCATGACTATCGGCGACTACCCGCAGTATCTGGCGGTCGGCTACCTGCGCAACCAGGGCATGCTCCTGCCCGACGACGTGATCCGCGCCGTCGATTTCGACGCCGAACTCGAGACGGTCGTGGTGCGCACCGAGCGCGCGACGGACTACGAGGAGAAGCTCAGGAAGAAGACCCGCACCTCCGGCTGCGCGATCGGCACGGTGTTCGGCGACGTGATGGAGGGCCTGGACCGGGTGCGCCTGCCGGCCACGCCGCTGCGCACCTCCGACCTCTACGCGCTCGCCCATGCGATCAACACCGCGCCGAGCCTCTATCTCGAGGCGGGCGCGATCCACGGCACCGTGCTCTGCCGGGGCGCTTCGCCGCTGGTCTACATGGAGGACGTCGGCCGCCACAACGCGGTCGACAAGATCGCCGGCTGGCTGGCGCTCACCGGCGAGAGCGCCGCGGACAAGACGCTCTACACCACCGGGCGGCTGACCTCGGAGATGGTGATCAAGACTGCGCTGATGGGCGCGCCCGTCCTGGCCAGCCGCTCGGGCTTCACCGCCTGGGGCGTCGAGATCGCGCGGCAGGTCGGCCTCACGCTGATCGGGCGCATGCGCGGGCGGCGCTTCGTCTGCCTCTCCGGCGCCGAGCGGCTGGTCTGGGACGCCGACGCCGCATCGGTCGCCGACGAACCGGCCACGAGCGGGCGCAGGGCCGGCCGCCTCGCGCGATGATCCCCGGCGTCGTTCTCGCGGGCGGGCTCTCGTCGCGCATGGGCGGCGGCGACAAGGGCCTGCGCCTGCTCGACGACCGCCCGCTGCTCGCCCATGTGATCGCCCGGCTCGCGCCGCAGGCCGCGCCGCTGGCGCTCAACGCCAACGGAGATGCGGCGCGCTTTGCGGCCTTCGGCCTGCCGGTCCTGCCCGACAGCGCGCCCGACCGGCCCGGACCGCTGGCCGGCGTTCTCGCCGGGCTCGACTGGGCCGCGGCGCAGGGGGCGGAGGAGATCGTGACCGTCGCCGCCGATTCGCCGTTTTTTCCCCCAGACCTGGTCGCGCGGCTGCGGGGCGCGGCGCGCGCGGGCGGCGTCCCCCTCGCCATGGCGGCGACGCCGCGCCCCGGCGGCGGGGTCGACCGGCATCCGACCTTCGGGCTCTGGCGCGTCGCCCTTCGCGGGGACCTGCGCCGCGCGCTCGGCGAGGGCGTGCGCAAGGTGGTGCTCTGGACCGTTCCGCACGGATGCGCCGAGGCGGTTTTCGAGGATCCGGGCGCCTTCTTCAACGTCAACACGCCCGAGGACCTCGAAGCCGCCCGGCGGCGCGTCGCCGGGGCGACCGCGTGAGGGTCTACGGCGTCACCGGCTGGAAGAATTCGGGCAAGACCACGCTGGTCGAGCGCCTCGTGGTCGAGATCACCGCCCGCGGGCACAGCGTCTCGACGGTCAAGCACGCCCACCACGACTTCGACGTGGACCGTCCCGGCAAGGACAGCCACCGCCATCGCACGGCGGGCGCGCGTCAGGTGCTGGTCGCCTCCGCGCGGCGCTGGGCGCTGATGACCGAGCTCGGCGAGACGGCCGAGCCGGCGCTGGCGAGCCTGCTCGACCGGCTCGATCCCGTCGATCTGGTGCTCGTGGAAGGCTACAAGCGCGACCGCCACCCCAAGATCGAGGCGCGGCGGCGCGCGACCGCCCAGGATCCGATCGCCGAGGGCGACGCCAGCATCGAGGCGGTGGCCACCGACGGCCCCGCCGAAGGGATCGGCCTGCCGGTCTTCGCGCTCGACGACGTCGCCGGCATCGCCGACTTCATCCTCGCCCGGGTCGGCCTGCGGTGAGCCGGCTCTTCGACACGGTGATCGTCGTGGACTGGTCGGCGCGCGGCACGCCGTCGCCGGCGAAGCCCTCCGCCGACGCGATCTGGATCGGAGCGGCGCGCGACGGGGCCCCCGTGGCGCCGGTCTACTTCCGCACCCGCGCCGCGGCGATGGCCCATCTCGGCGACCGGGTCGCGGCGGAACGCGCCGAGGGACGGCGCGTCCTGCTCGGCTTCGACTTTCCCTTCGGCTATCCGCGCGGCTTCGCTCTGGCCGTCGCCGGCGCGCCGCGGGCCCTGGCGGTCTGGGCGGAGATCGACGCGCGCGTGACCGACGACGCCGCCAACCGCAACAACCGCTTCGCCGCCGCCGCAGCCCTCAACGCGCTCCTGCCCGGCGTCGGCCCGTTCTGGGGCCGGCCGGAGCGCACGGCGCTGCCCGGTCTTCCCGCCCGCGGGGGCGAGCGGGACGGCTTCGGCCTGCCCGAGCGCCGCCACGTCGAGGCGGCCGTGCCGCGTGCGCAGCCGGTCTGGAAGCTCTACACCACCGGCTCGGTCGGCGGGCAGGCGCTGACCGGGATCCCCTGGCTGCGCCGCCTGCGCGCCGATCCCCGCTTCGCCGCCGGCGCGGCGGTCTGGCCGTTCGAGACCGGCCTCGCCCCGCCCCAGGCGGCGGTCGTGCTGGCCGAGATCTATCCTTCGCTCCTGGCCGCAGAGGTCGACGCGCGCATGACCGCCGGCGCTGTCAAGGACGCCGTTCAGGTCGCCGTGACGGCCGAGGCCCTCGCCCGGCTCGACCGCGCCGGCGACCTCGCGCCGCTCTTCGCCCCGCGGGTCGCCCTGGAGCTGGCCGCCGAGATCGCTGCGGAGGAGGGGTGGATCCTCGGCGCGGGCTTCGAGGCGGCGCTGCGGGCTGCGGCGCGCGCCGATCCGCCGCGCCGCCGTCTCCGCGACGACTGCTTCGCGCTTCCCGCGGGCGTCGACTGGATCCCGGTCGACGTGGCGCTCGCGCGCCTGCGCGACGGGCTCGCCCCGGTGGCGGGCGTCGAGACCGCGCCGATCGCGTCGGCGGGCGGGCGCATCCTCGCCGCGCCGCTGCGGGCGCTGCGCGCCAGCCCGCCCGCGGCCAACAGCGCCGTCGACGGCTACGGCTTCGCCCACGCCGCCATGCTGGCGTCCGGCGGCGCGCTGCGGCTGGCGCCCGGACGCGCGGCGGCCGGCGCGCCGCTCGCCGGCCTTGTCCCGCCGGGGGCTGCGGTGCGCATCCTGACCGGGGCGATCCTGCCCGAGGGCGTCGACACCGTGGTGCTCGAGGAGGACGTGACGCGGAACGGCGACACCCTGCTCTTCGAGCCGCGGCTGAGGCCCGGCGCGAACACCCGGCCGCGCGGAGAGGACGTTGCGGCCGGCGCGCGCATCGCCGGGGCGGGCGAGCGGCTCTCGCCCCAGCACCTGGCGCTCGCCGTGGCGGTCGGGCTCGAAACGGTCGAGGTGCGCCGGCCGCTCCGGGTCGCGGTCCTGTCGACGGGCGACGAGCTCGCCGATCCCGCCCCGGGCCTCGCGGCGCACCAGGTCGCCGACGCCAACCGCCCGATGCTGCTCGAGATGCTCCGGCGCTGGGACATGGTCCCGGTCGACCTCGGCCGGGTCGGCGACCGGCCCGACGCAATCGCGGCGGCGCTCGACCGCGGCGCCGCCGACGCGGACGCGATCCTGACCACCGGCGGCGCCTCCGCCGGCGACGAGGATCATGTCTCGCGGCTGCTCAAGGCGCGTGGGTCGCTCGCGACCTGGCGGATCGCCGTCAAGCCCGGCCGCCCGCTCGCGCTCGGGCGCTGGAACGAGGTTCCGCTCTTCGGCCTGCCCGGCAATCCGGTGGCGGCCTTCGTCTGCGCGCTGGTCTTCGCGCGGCCGGCGCTGGGCGTGCTCGCCGGCGCGCCCTGGACCGTGCCGACCGGCCGCGAGGCGCCCGCCGCCTTCGCCAAGCGCAAGAAGCCCGGCCGGCGCGAATACCTGCGCGCCCGCCTCGACGCGGAGGGCGCGGCGGAGGTCTTCGCCTCGGAGGGCTCGGGGCGGATCTCGGGCCTCGTCTGGGCGCGCGGCCTCGTCGAGCTCGAGGACGGCGCGCGGGACATCGCCCCGGGCGATCCGGTCCGCTACCTGGCCTTTTCGGACTTCGGCCTGTGAGGTCCGTGGGTCGGGCCGCGCCTCAGTGCGCCTGCGCCCAGTTCGCGCCCCAGCCCGCCTCCACGGTCAGCGGCACGTCGAGCGCCACCGCCGGATGGGCGGCGCCCTCCATCACGTCGCGCACCACCGCCGCGGTCTCCTCCACCGCGCCCGCCTCCACCTCGAACAGCAGCTCGTCGTGGACCTGCAGCAGCATCCGCGCCGGCAGGTCCGCCACCGCCCCGGGCACCCGGATCATCGCTCGCCGGATGATGTCGGCCGCCGAGCCCTGGATCGGCGCGTTGATCGCCTGGCGATAGGCGAAGCCCGCCTTCGGGCCCTTCGCGTTGATCTCGGGCGTGTGGATGCGCCGTCCGAACAGCGTCTCGACGTAGCCGTGCGCCTTGGCGAAGTCGCGCGTGCGCTCCATGTAGCCCTGGATGCCGGGAAAGCGTTCGAAATAGGCGTCGATGAACTTCTTCGCCTCCTCGCGCGGGATGCGCAGGTTGTTCGAAAGCCCGAAGGCGGAGATGCCGTAGATCACCCCGAAGTTGATGGCCTTGGCCTGCCGGCGCACCATCGGGTCCATGCCCTCGATCGGCACGCCGAACATCTCGCTGGCGGTCAGCGCATGGATGTCGAGCCCGTCGCGGAACGCCTGCTTGAGCTCCGGAATATCCGCCACATGGGCGAGGATCCTGAGCTCGATCTGGCTGTAGTCGAGGCTCAGCAGCACGTTCCCCGGCTCCGCCACGAAGGCCTCGCGGATGCGCCGGCCCTCCTCGGTGCGGATCGGGATGTTCTGCAGGTTCGGATCGGTCGAGGCGAGCCGCCCGGTCGCCGCCCCCGAGATCACGTAGGAGGTGTGCACCCGCCCGGTCTCGGCGTTGATCGTGGTCCTGCAGCGCGTCGGTGTAGGTCGACTTCAGCTTGGAGAGCTGGCGCCAGTCGAGCACCCTTGCGGGCAGGTCGTGGCCCTGCGCGGCCAGTTCCTCGAGCACGTCCGCGCCGGTGGCGTAGGCGCCCGTCTTGCCTTTCTTGCCGCCGGGCAGCCCCATGTTGTCGAAGAGCACCTCGCCGAGCTGCTTGGGGCTGCCGATGTTGAACGCACCCCCGGCGAGCTTCTGGATCTCCTCCTCGAGCCCGGCCATCTTCTGCGCGAAGGCGCCGGACATGCGCGAGAGCGTGTCGCGATCGACCTTGACGCCGGCCATCTCCATCTCCGCCAGCACCGGCACCAGCGGCCGCTCCAGCGTCTCGTAGACCCGGGTGACCCGCGCGAACGGCAGCCGCGGCTTCAGCGCCGCCCAGAGCCGCCAGGTCACGTCGGCGTCCTCGGCGGCGTAGACCGCCGCTTCCTCGATTGGCGCCTTGTCGAAGGTCCGCGCCACCTTGCCGGTCCCGAGCAGCGTCTTGATCGGGATCGGCTTGTGGCCGAGGTAGGTCTCCGCGAGATAGTCCATGCCGTGGCCGTGCAGCCCGGAATGCAGCGCGTAGGAGATCAGCATCGTGTCGTCGATCGGGCTGACGTCGATCCCGCGGCGGGCCAGCACCTTGGCGTCGAACTTCATGTTCTGCCCGATCTTGAGCACGCTTCGATCCTCGAGCGCCGGCTTGAGGATGGCGAGCGCCTCGTCCATCTCGCATCTGGCCTTCCGCCCGCGCCGCCGCCCCGAAGAGATCTCCGTCGCCGGTCACGTGGCCGAGCGGAACGTAGGCTGCCTCGCCCGGACCGACGCAAAGGCACACCCCCACGAGATCCGCCGTCATCTCGTCAAGCCCGGTGGTCTCGGTGTCGATCGCCACAACGCCGCGATCGAGGATGCGCGCCACCCAGTCGCGCAGCGTGGCCGCGTCGCGGATCACCGCATAGGCCCGCCGGTCGATCGGCGGCAGCGCTGGCGCCGCCGGACCGCGGCGCTCCGGCCCATCGCCGGCGGCGGCCGCCGGCGCCCGCGCCGCCTCGATCACCGGCGCCTCCACGCCCATCTTCGCCGCGACGCGCCCGGTCAGCGTGCGGAACTCCATCTCACGGAGGAAGTCGAGCAGCATCTGCGGATCGGGTTCGCGCACAGCCAGCGCGTCGAGCGGCTCCGCGACCGGCGTGTCGCGCCTGAGCGTCACCAGCTCGCGCGACAGCCGGATCTGGTCGGCGAAGTCGATCAGGGTCTGGCGGCGCTTGGGCTGGGGGACTTCCTCGGCCCGGGTCAGCAGAGCGTCGAGATCGCCGAACTCGTTGATCAGCAGCGCCGCCGTCTTCACCCCGATCCCGGGCGCGCCCGGAATGTTGTCGACGCCGTCGCCGGCCAGCGCCTGCACGTCCACCACATGCTCGGGGCCGACCCCGAACTTCTCGACCACCTCCTCGGGGCCGATGCGGCGGTTCTTCATGATGTCGAACATCTCGACACCGCCGCCCACCAGCTGCATCAGGTCCTTGTCCGAGGAGATGATCGTGACGGTCCCGCCCGCCTCGCGCGCCTGCTCGGCGTAGGTGGCGATGATGTCGTCGGCCTCGAAGCCCTCCATCTCGATGCAGGGCAGGTTGAAGGCGCGCGTCGCCTGGCGGATCAGCGCGAACTGCGGGCGCAGGTCTTCCGGCGGCTCGGGCCGCTGGGCCTTGTAGGCGGGGTAGAGCGCGTTGCGGAACGTGTGGGCGGAATGGTCGAAGATCACCGCCACGTGGGTGGGCGCGTCGGCGCCCTTGGCGTCCTCGACCATCTTGAAGACCATGTTGCAGAAGCCCGCCACCGCGCCTACCGGCAGCCCGTCCGACTTGCGCGTCAGCGGCGGCAGCGCATGGTAGGCGCGGAAGATGAAGCCCGATCCGTCGATCAGGTGCAGCCGGCTTCCCGCGCCGAAGCCCGACACCGTCAGTGGTCCGCCCCGGGACCCTGCTTGAGCACGAACTTCTTGTCGCAGTAGCCGCACTCCACGAAGCCGATCGCCGGGTCGATCGACAGCCAGACCCGCGGGTGGCCGAGCGCGCCGCCGCCGCCGTCGCAGGCGACGCGGGTGCGGTTGACTTCCTCGGTTTCGGGGGCGGGGATCTCCATGGGCCTGTCCCTGTCGCTGCGCGCTTTGACCCTTCCATAGCCGCTATGCTAACGGGACGGCAATGGGCGACGCCCCTTCACCCGGACCGATCCGATGACCGAGAACGCAGTCGAGCTGCGCGGCCTGCGCAAGGTCTATCCCGCAGCCGGCGGCGCGCCCGGAAAGGTCGCGCTCGCCGCGCTCGACCTCGACATTCCGCGCGGCGCGATCTTCGGGCTCCTCGGCCCCAACGGCGCCGGCAAGTCGACGACCATCAATATCATGGCCGGGCTCACCGTGAAGACCTCCGGAACCGTGCGGCTCTGGGGCTTCGACCAGGACGCCAACCCGCGCCAGTCCCGCGCGGCCATCGGCGTCGTGCCCCAGGAACTCAACATCGACCCGTTCTTCACCCCGCGCGCCACCCTCGACGTGCAGGCGGGGCTCTACGGCGTGCCCCGTCGCCAGCGCCGCACCGAGGAGCTGCTGCGGCGCGTCGGCCTCGCCGAGCAGGCCGACGTCTACTCGCGCACGCTCTCGGGCGGCATGAAGCGCCGCCTGCTGATCGCCAAGGCGATGGTGCACGCACCACCCGTCCTGGTGCTCGACGAGCCGACCGCCGGCGTCGACATCGAGCTGCGCCGAATGCTCTGGGACTACGTGCGCGAGCTCAACGACGCCGGGGTGACCATCATCCTGACCACGCACTACCTCGAGGAGGCCGAGGCGATGTGCGACCGGATCGGCATCATCCACCGCGGCGCGCTGATCGCCAACGCGCCCACGCGCGAGCTCCTCGCGCGCATGGACGTCAAGTCGCTGGTCATCACCCCCGACGCCCCGCTCGCCGCCCTGCCCGACGCGCCGCCGTCGATCACGGCGAGCCTGCGGCCCGACGGCGTTCTGGTCTTCACCTACCGCCGCAGCGAGACCCGCGCCGAGGACGTGCTCGACCTCGCCCGCGCCGCCGGCGTCACCATTCGCGACGTGGCCAGCGAGGAGGCCGACCTCGAAGACGTTTTCGTCAGCCTCACGCGGAGCGAGGCCGGCTGACGGTCACGCCGGGGCAGGGCTCGAGCTGTCCGAGGCGGCGAGTCGAACCGGCCATACAGGGCGGATTGCGCGGGACTTCGCCGCAGTTGCCTGAAATTCCCGAGATAATGCCGCATGTCGCTTGCGGACCGGGCGTGATGCGTTAAGCTGCTGAGCCTAATTTAGCGACTGAGGGGAAAAGACATGACTAGCAAGATCGTAGCCGCAGCGTCGGCGGCGCTTCTCACGGCGGCGGTTCTGACCACCGCGCCCGCCTTCTCGCAGGACAGTGAGCTCATCGCTGAAGTCACCGTGGGTCTGACCGAACTGGGTTTCATGACCGAGAACTTGGAGAACCTGACCGACGAGCAGGCGGCCGAGATCAAGAACGTGCTCGACAGCGCCGATGACGACGAAACCAAGAAGATGGCGATCGAAGCGTTAATGGCCGAGTAGCATCGCCGGCTTAACCGCCAGACTTGCGATCCGAACCCGAGCCTCGCGGCTCGGGTTCTTGTTTTGCGCGGCTCCGCCGTCACCGGACCGCCGTCAAAGCCGCGGGACTTCTGCATGGCGGCCTGTGACATCCGCTCCCGACAGCGCGTAGCGGCCGCCGCGCACTTGCCGGCGCGCCGGCTCGACGTAGATGTCCCAGACGACATCGAGACGGAGACGAATATGGCGAAGACCTCGACCGGCGCAGCCGCCGCCCTGATCCTGTTGGCTCTCGCATGGGCAATTCCGACGCACGCATCCACGCCGCCCGAGCTCGCCGGTCGCATCGACGCGCCCGCCCCGACCGGCGCCGCGCAGGGCACCTTTCTCGCGATCCCCCTCTTCGACGCGCAGCTCTGGACCGACGGCGGCAGGCCGTTTTCGTGGTCCGAGCCCTTCGCGCTGTCGCTCACCTACCGTCGCAGCTTCGGCGCCGGCCTGCTGGTCTGGGCTTCGATTTTCGAGATGGAGCGCATCCGCGCGCTTGATCCGGCCGCCGCCGCGGCGATCGAGGGCCAGCTCGCACGCTGCTTCCGCTCGGTCAACCGGGGCGACCGCATCACCGCGGTCAGCGAGACCCCCGACCGGGCGACGTTCTTTCTCAACGGCCAGCCGACCTGCACGGTGGATCAGCCGGGGTTCCGCCGGGCGTTCTTCTCGATCTGGCTCGACCCGGCCGCGCGCGACCCCGCGGGCGCGGCGCAGCTTCGCGGCGCGGGCTGACCGGGCCCGCGGCCGGTCCCTGGGGTCCGGCGCCGCTCAGCCGGCTTCGAGCATCCTCCCGAGCGGCCGGCCGCCGAGGATGTGCACGTGCATGTGCGGCACCTCCTGGACGCCGTCGCGCCCGGAATTGGTGATCAGCCGGTGCCCGTCGTGGCCGTCGCCCGGAGCGACGCCGAGTTCGGAGCAGAGCCGCGCCACCACGCGCGTGAAATCGACGATCTCCGCGTCCGAGGCCTCCGCGCCGAAATGGTCGTAGGTCACGTAGGCGCCCTTGGGGATGACCAGAACATGTACCGGCGCCTGCGGCCGGATGTCCTCGAAGGCGAGCGTGTGCTCGGTCTCCAGCACCGTCCGGTTGGGGATCTCCCCGCGCAGGATCTTCGCAAAGACGTTCTGGTCGTCGTAGTCGTAGGGCATTCCCGGCTCCGCCATGCTCATCGGTCGCACGGAGCCAAGGCCGATCCGCGCCGAAGGTCAAGCGCCCCGAAGCGGCGCGCGGCTCAGCCGGGCATCGACCGCGCCACCCGCTCGACCTGCTCGGCCATCGGGTTCCAGTCGAAATAGGCCCGCACCAGGCCGTGGTCGACGCCGCCGCGCGCCTCGACCGAGGCCTTCTCGGAGGTGTTGAGATGGTCGTTGACGATCTCGATCTCTCGAAAGCTCCACTGGCGCTTCTTGGAATGGTCGTAGAACTCCTCGGAGACGAGGATGTGGTCGAGCGACTCCATCTTGTTGCGATAGACGTAGGTGTAATAGACGTGCCGCTGCGCCCGGTACTGCTGCAGCGTCTCGACGCTGTAGAGCCCCTTGTCCGCCGCGGCCCCGGCGGTGCTCTTGGCGAAGAGCCGGTAGCTCGGCTGCCCGGTCAGAAGCTCGGTAGACACCGACAGCGTGCCGTCGTTGAGATCGCCCGCGACGATCGTGGGCGACAGCATGGCGCTGTCCACGCTCTTCATCTGCTCGTCGAGCATCGCCCGCAGCGCCGCCGCCTCGAGCACCCGTCGGGTGTGGGCGACCGCCGAGGAGGCGAGCGCGTAGTGGTGGTCGAGCACGGTGTCGGCGCCCCGCGTGATGTCGCGCAGCCGCGACGGCCCCTTCGACTTGAAATGCGCCACGTAGACCGTCACCGGCGGCGGGGTCGGGCTGCGCCCCTCGGGCTGGATGCGCGCGCGCAGCACCGGGCGCGAGAACTGGTTGATCGAGATCGAGATCGCCTCCTCCGCCCCGTTCGCCTCGCGGACGCCGTCGATGCGGAAGGTTTCAGGGAAGTCCGCGATCCACTCCGCGCCGGGCAGGAGCGTCGCGGCGCCGGTGCGGTCGCGGCGGACCGCCAGCGCCACCTGCGGCTTGCCGAGCCCCGGCGCGTCGCGCGCCACAAGGTCGTAGTCGCCGACGCCCTGCGCCTCGGCGAAGATCTCCGCGAGCGCCTGCGCCGCCCAGAGTTCCTGGAAGCACAGCACGTCGGCGTCCAGCCGCTCGACCGCCCGCGCCAGCCAGGCGATGCGCCGGCGGTACTGCGCGCGCCCCTCTTCGGTGTCGGGAATGTCGGGCTGGCTCGAATAGGTCCGACCGCCGGGAACCTGGAGATTGTAGAGATTGATCGTCGCGATCGCCAGATCGCGCATGTTCGCTCTGGCCATGTCGGCCTCCTGAGATTGCGCCGCGGCGACCCTGACGCGACCCGGTGAAGAACGCGTCGACGCCCCGAGCACCGTGCGCTGCCTGGCGGCCCCCGCCAACCTTCGGATGCAGACAGCCTAGCAGATGCGCCCGCGATCCCCCACGCAAAACCGCAGGCCGCGCCGTCACGCCCGGTGGTAAGGTCCGCCTGCGAGGATCGAGGCGGCGCGGTAGAGCTGTTCGGCGAGCATCGCCCGCGCCAGCATGTGCGGCCAGACCAGTCGCCCGAACGAGACCCGCGCGTCGGCGCGGTCGCGCAGCTCCGCGTCGAGCCCGTCCGCCCCGCCGATCGCGAACGCAAGGTCGCGCGCGCCGCCGTCGGCCCAGGCCCGCAGTCGCGCGGCGAATTCGGGGGATGTCGGGGTCTCGCCCCGCTCGTCGAGCGCGACCAGCGTCGCGCCCCTCGGCGCGGCGGCCAGAAGCAGCGCCGCCTCCGCCGCCGGCCCGCCGCCCTTGCGGTCCTCGACCTCGACAACGCGCGCGGGGCCAAGCCCCAGCTTTCGGCCGGTCCGGTCGAAACGCTTGAGATAGTCGGCGACCAGATCCGCCTCCGGGCCGGCGCGCAGCCGGCCCACGGCGAGGATCGTCACCCGCAAGCGGCGCGGCTCAGGCCGTGCCGGCCGGGGGCGCGTCGGCGCCCGAGCGCGCCTCGGGCTTGGGCGCCCACATGCGCTCGAGCTGGTAGAACTCGCGCACCTCGGGCCGGAAGACGTGCACGATCACGTCGCCCGCGTCGATCAGCACCCAGTCCCCGAGATCCTTGCCCTCGAGCCGCGCCACGATGCCGTGGGCGTGCTTCAGGCGTTCGGCGAGCTTCTCGCTGATCGCGCCGACCTGGCGCGACGAGCGGCCGGTGGCGATCACCATGTGATCGGCCATCTGGCTCCTGCCGGAAAGGGGGATGGAGACGATGTCCTCGGCCTTGTCGTCTTCCAGGCTCGCGAGGATGGTGGACAGCGCCGCGTCGCCGTCCGGATGCGCCCCGACCTGCGCCGCAGCGCCCGACCGGGTGGCGGCCATGGCCGCCGGGGCAGAGTTGGTCAGACCGATGTCCTCCTGATCACGCGCCGAAAACGCCCGGCGCAGACGCAACGAGGGTAGCGCAGCCGCGCCCGTCCCTCAAGCGTTCACATGGTAAACGCGCCCCGGCCCCGGAAGGCCGCGGGCGTGAAATTTTCGTGACGCCGCGCCCGGGGCCGGCCCGAAACCGCTTCGACCCCGGCCGAAGCCGGGGTATCCTTGCGGCAAGAGCCGATCCGGGGAGGGAAGATCCATGTACACGCGCCAGGCGCTGCGCGAACTCGGCTTCGAGGGCGCGCTGCTGACCGACGACCAGCGCGCGGCGCTCGACCGCGACGGCTTCTTCGTGGTCGAGGGCGCCTACGACGCGGCGGCCTGCGCCGAGATGGCCCGGGCCTTCGACGACCTGATCGCCGCGGAGGGCGCGCGCGGCGGCCACGAGGTCCACATCGAGCCCGGAGCGCCGCGGGTCTCCAACATCTTCAACAAGACCGAGGCCTACGACCGCTGCCTGACCTGCGCGCCGATGCTTGGCGCCGCCTGGGAGCTGCTCGGCGAATTCAAGCTGCACGGCGCCAACCTGCGCGAGCCCGCGCCGGGCCGCGGGCATCAGGACATCCACGCCGACGTGCCCAAGAAATTCGCCGACGACTGGTGGGTGGCCAACGGGCTGTTCCTCTTTGACGACATGACCGACGACAACGGCCCGACCCGGGTGATCCCCGGCTCGCACAAGTGGCCGTCCGTCAACGTGCCGCTGGTCAACATCGCCGACTGGGAGCCGCCGGAGCTCACTCCCGAGGAGCGCACCCGCATCCCCGCCGACCTCGCCGCCCCGCATCCCGACGAGATCCGCGTCGAGGCTCCGGCGGGCTCGGTCGTCATCATCAACTCCGCGCTCTGGCACTCCGGCACCGTCAACCGCTCCGGAAACCGCCGCCGCGTCCTGCACCTGACCTACACCCGCCGCGACCTGCCCCAGCAGCTCTACCAGCGCGACTACCTCACCCGCGGCCTCTACGAACGCCTCAGCCCCGCCCAGCGCTTCCTCTTCGACGTCGAGCCCGTCCCCGAGACCACCGCCGAGACCGGCCGGATGCCCAAGCGCGCCGGCGAGGGCTGGTGGAACTGAGGCGGGCCAAGAGCACGCGGCACGGGTTCAAGTGCATTCACGGAGTTTGATCGCCCTTTGTCGCAGCAAGGTAAGCGATGATGTCAGCGCGGTCTTGCACGTCCTTAAGGCCCCGGCGCCACATCTGGGTTCCAGGCAGATAATCGGACGGCGCAGACAGGAAGGCGTTCAGCTCGGCGGGCGTTCAGAACTCCACCCGCGCGTTGCATCGCTTCGGACTGAACGGGGCCCAAGGACTGCCCCTTTGCGCGCCCACCCACACCGCCGATGAACCCGCCTCGACGACGCGCATCCTTCGGATCTTCGGCTGAGTGGCAAATCCGGCAGTCGCCAACCTCGGCTACCGTCCCATCGAAATTCACCTTGCCGCGCGCTGCGTCCGCCGTCTCTAGCCGCTGGCCCAACGGCTCGACGTCCCGCCCCAGGCCCCCGTAGAACCCGAGAAGTCTGGCAAGGTCGAAATGCCCATTCGCCGCCGCCGCGTGCTGCGGTCGATAGTTCATGTCCCCATGGAGTTCGCCGACGACCGATCTGTCCGTCAGAACGTCGGGGTCTGCGCCGCTTGCAAGAAAGAGATCCACTATCGCGACGCGGCCCTCGGCGGCAGCGGCGTTTCGCGGTCGGGACCATAAATTTCGAGCTTTACGCCGCCATAGATGAGCGCAATCGCCGCCGGGCGATGTCCCTTCAGCGCCGCGGGGCAGAGCGGGGCGCCGAACGTCTTGTGGTCAGCATTCACGTCCGCGCCCGCCGCGATAAGAACTGCAACCACGTCGGCATGGCCGTTCAACGCCGCCTGGTGGAGCGGCCACCCCAATATTCTGTGGCGCTCGTCGACCTCGACGCCTTCGGCGATCAGCGCCGCGATGGCTTCTGGGTCTCCCTCTCGCGCCGCGTCATGTATTGGTCCCGACGCGGCGCCTTGAACGAATGCCGACAGCGTCGCTGCAGCCAGATGGATCGGCATCAACGCCTCTCGCCGCTCCCGCCAGTCTTCGGGTCGCCCTCGGGGCCTATTCCGTCCGGATGGCGCCCTTCACCTTCTCGACCAGCTCCGGCGTGGCGTCGAGCCCGTGCGCCTCCTTGGCGTGCGCCGCCGCCGCCTTGAGGATCTCGTCGTCGGTCTCGGCCCGCGCCTCGAACCCGCAGCCCGGCATGAGATCCCCGCACTTGAGGACTTTGGTCATGGCTTCCCCCCATGTCGCTTCGTCAACGGGCGCAGCCTATCACGAAGTGCGCCCCGCAGCCAAACGCCCCGGCGCGGCTTCTCAGACCGCGGGGTCCAGGGCCTGCTCGATGAGACATGCGCGCCCCACAGCGGCGATCGGGGATGCGCCACACTTCGGATCGGGCCGCCGGCAGGCCGATGCGATTGATCTCAATCAACGCGCAGGGCGCGGAAGCGCGCAAACCTAGTGGCTCGCATCGGTCTCGCGAGCGCCGCATGAACACGGATCAGGCAGTCATCGCACACCGCGCGCGTCGGCCGGTCGGCCGACCGCGCGAGCGCGCGCCGATCTCGGTGCGGGCCAACCTTGCGATCGGCTGGAGCAGCCTCGCGGTCGGGGCGATCTCCGGCCTGATCCTCGGCCTCTGGTCCTTCAACGGCCCCTTGCCCGCGCCCGAGATGCTGGCGGACTACGGCGGTCTTTCCCGCCGGTTCATGCGGCTTGGCCATATCGCCTTCTTCGGGCTCGGCCTGATCAACATCCTCATGGCCCGACAGATCGCCGCGACCCCGCGCCCCGTTCTCGGCCGCACGGCGCTCGCCTGCATGAACTTCGGAAACCTGCTGCTGCCGCCCGCGCTGATGGCGGCCGCGCTGCACGAGCCGCTGAAGTATCTCACCAGCCTGCCGGCCTTCGCCGTCAGCGCCGCGCTGATCCTCGTTGCGACCGCCGCGGTCCGCGATCTCGTCGGTTCCGGTCGATGAGCCCTACGGCGCGCGAGGCCTGGGTGCGGGCGGCGATCACCCGGTCGTGCCGGACGCCCGCCGACACCGTGGGACTGACCGAGGATCTCGGGGCGGCCATCGGCCTCGACAGCCTGGGACGGCTCGAGGTTCTCGCCGCGATCGAGGACGAGTTCGACTTCGCGTTCGACGACGACGCCCTCTCCAGCGCCACGACGATCCAGCGCATGCTCGACGCGATCGCCGCACGGCGCGCGCACCCCGCCGGAGAGCCGCGCTGATGCGCCTCGGCCTGATCGCGATGAGCGGCGTGCGCGTGCGCACCCGGGAGCTGGCCGCGATGGGCGTGACGCTGCCGCAGTTCGTCTCGCGCGGGCAGGTCATCGCCTCGCTGCCGAGCCTCGGCCTGCTCACGGTCGCGGCGCTGACGCCGGCCGATGTCGACGTCACCTACATCGAGATCGACCGTCTGCCTCCGGACCAGGCGCTCGAGCCGTTCGATCTCGTCGGCATCTCCTCCTTCACCGCCAGGATCGAGGCCGCGTACGCTCTCGCCGATCGCTACCGCGCCATGGGCGTTCCCGTCGTGCTGGGCGGGCTGCACGTGTCGGCGCTGCCCGACGAGGCGGCCGCCCACGCCGACAGCGTCGTGATCGACGGCGCCGAGGGCGCGTGGCCGCAGCTTGTCGCCGATTTCCGGTGCGGCCGGATGAAGCCGCGATACCGGGGCCTGCGCTCCGGCGTGTTCAGGCCCCCCCACTACGCGCAACCGCGCTTCGATCTCATCGCGGGCGGGTCCTACGACCGCCTCACCGTGCAGACCTCGCGGGGCTGCCCGATCGATTGCGAGTTCTGCGCGGCGAGCCTCCGGATCACCTCGAGCTTCCAGCAGAAGCCCGTGGAGGCCGTCGTCGCGGAGCTGCGCGCGGCGACGGAGGCGGTCCGCAACCCCTTCATCGAGTTCGCCGACGACAACACCTTCGTCAATCGCAAGTGGGCAAGGCGGCTGCTGCGCGCCATCGCGCCGCTTGGCCTGCACTGGTTCACCGAGACCGACATCTCCGTCGCGGAGGATGCCGAGCTTCTGGGGCTGATGCGCGATGCGGGATGCCGGCAGATCCTGATCGGTCTCGAGAGCCCGACCCGGGAGGGCCTGAAGGGACTGGACGCCCGCGGCTGGAAGGAACGGCGGTTCGACGGCTATCTCGAGGCGATCGCGCGCATCCAGTCCCACGGCATCAGCGTGAACGGATGTTTCGTGCTCGGCCTCGACGCGCACGACGCAAGCGTGTTCGAGCGGGTGCGCGACTTCATCCGGGACTCCGATCTTCTCGAGGCGCAGCTGACCGTGCTGACGCCCTTCCCGGGCACGCCGCTCTACAGCCGGCTGCAGCGCGAGGGCCGCCTGCTGGAAGACCGCTTCTGGGACCGCTGCACGCTCTTCGACGTCAACTTCCGGCCGAAGAGGATGAGCGTGGAGGACCTCGAGTGCGGCCTGCGCTGGCTCTTCGGACAGACCTACAACCCCGGCGAGATCACGCGCCGCAAACGTCACTTCATGGAGATCGTCAAGCGGCGCAGGACGGCCGCCTGAGCGCAATCAGGGAGCGGGAACATGAACCTCAAATGGATCAGGACACTCTTCGTCGTAGCAGGGATCTACGATTTCCTTCTCGGGGCGGCGTTCCTCTTCGGCCACGAGCGCATCTTCGCGCATTTCGGCGTCACGCCGGCCAATCACCCCGCCTACATCGCGTTTCCCGCCCTGCTGCTGATGATCTTCGGTCTGATGTTCCTTCACATCAGCGCCGATCCGGTCCGGTTCCGATCGCTCATGCCCTACGGCATGGCGCTCAAGCTCTCCTACGCCGGGCTGGCCTTCTGGTATCAGGTCACGATCGGCGTGCCGTCCATGTGGATGCCCTGGGCCTGGATCGACGTGCTCTTCCTGATCGCCTTCGTCCTCGCCTGGCGCTCCGTCGCGGCGGCCCCGGAGCCCGCCTGACCCCGCCGAGGGGCGCTCAATCGAAGAACCTCGCGTCCTCCTCCTCGAGGTGCGCCTTCGCCGCCTCGGGGATCAGCTCCACCCCCATGCCCGGCCGGTCGGGCACCTCGATCATCCCGTCCTTCACCGGAACCCCGTCGAAGCCTTGCGTGATCTCGTACCAGAACGGCTCGAACCGCGCGGGATACTCGAAGGCGATGAAGTTGTCCGGCAGCACCGCCGACATCTGCACCAGCGCCGCCAGCCCCAGGATCCCGTTCGCCGTGCCGTGCGGCGCCACCGCGATCCCGTGCAGGTCCGCGTGCTCGGCCACCCACTTCAGCTCGGCGATCCCGCCCACGTCGCAGGGATCTGGCCCGATCACGTTCACCGCGTGGCTCTCGATCAGGTGCTTGTAGTTCTGCCGAAGGTAGATCTGCTCGCCGGTGTGGATCGGCGTCGTCGTCGCGTGCGTCACGTCCCGGTAGACGTCGTGATTCACGAACGGCGAGTAGTCGCCGGTGATCATGTCCTCGATCCACATCAGATTCAGCGGCTCCACCGCCCGCGCGAACCGCAGCGCGTCCTGCGGCAGGTAGCCGGGGCCCGCGTCCACCGCCAGCCCGCGCCCGCTGCCCAGCGTCTCCTTGGCCGCCGTCACGCAGTCGACGAGGAACCGCATCCCGTCCTCGCTCAGCACCCCCTTGTGCGGATAGGGATAGGGCGCGTCCTCCTGCACCTCGCCGTAGAAGAAGCCCGGGAAGTCGCGCACCATCGAGGAATGGAAGGAGGTCGGCAGCTTGAACATGCCGAACCCCTCGGGCAGCGCCATGGCGTGCTGCGCCCACTTCACGTAGTCCTCCGGGCTGTGCCCCACCCCGAGCTCGTGCTGGTAGAGCGTCCGGTACGTGCGCACCCGGTCGCGCACCTTGCCCCCGAGCAGCCGGTGCACCGGGACCCCGGCCGCCTTGCCGGCGATGTCCCAGAGCGCGTGCTCGATCGCGCTCACCGCCGAGCCGAACGGCTTGAAGCCGCCGCGCACCCGGATCCGCCGCATCACCCGCTCGACGTCGCGCGGGTCCTGGCCGACGAGCCAGTCGCGCAGCTGCAGCACGATGGGCTTGAGGTACGGCTTCGGCGTCTCGATCTGGCTCCAGCCGGTGACGCCTTCGTCGGTGGTGATGCGGATCACCGGGCTCTGCGCGATCACCGCGCATTTCAGGTCCGTGATCTTCACGGTCGCTCCTCCCTCGCTGCCGCCGGCGTCCCGGTTGGCGCCACTCAAGCCGCCGCCGCCGCCGCTGTCCAGCCCGCCCGCGCGCCCCGCCCGGCGGGGGCGCCGCGCGCTCCGGCGGCCCCGCGCGCAACCCCGCCCCGGCCCGGGCTATAGTCGCGCCCCGCCCGCGACCATCCCCCGGAGCCGACCGCCATGCCCGACCCCGCGCCCCAGTCCGCCGCCGTCCCCCGCGCCGACGGCGCCATCCATCACATCCCGCTCGACCAGATCGACGCGGACGCGCTGCCCCGCGACCGCACCGCCGCCGACCCCGCCGCCTTCGAGGAGCTCGTCGCCTCGATCGCCGCGGGCGGCCTGCGCATGCCCGTCGAGCTCTTCGGCCTCGCCGGCGGCGACGCGGACGCCCCCGCCTACGGGCTGATCTCCGGCTGGCGGCGCCTGCGCGCCGTCCGCGTCCTGCGCGAGACCGACCGCACCGGCGCCTTCGAGACCATCCCCGCGCTCCTGCGCAACCCCGCCGACCTCGCCGGCGCGCTCGCCGCCATGGTCGAGGAGAACGAGATCCGCGCCGACCTCTCCCCCTGGGAGCGCGCCGCCATCGCCGTCACCGCCCGCGACCGCGGCTTCTTCGAGAGCATCGAGGCGGCGGTGGACGGGCTCTATCCCGCCGCGCCCCGCCAGAAGCGCACGCGGCTGCGCGACATCGCCTTCCTCGTGCACGAGACCGACGGCATCCTCGCCGAGCCCGAAACCCTGTCCCAGAACCAGCTTCTGCGCCTGCACGCCGCCTGGACGCGCGGCTTCGGCCCGCTCGTCGCCACTGCGCTCACCGAGACCACCCGCCGCGACGCCGCCCACCAATGGGACCTGCTGCGCCCGATCCTCGCAGAGGCCGAGGCGCCCGAGCCGGAATACGCGCCCCACGAACGCCGCGAGGGCCGTCCGCGCCGCGTCTCCCGCCCCCGCCGCGGCCTCACCCTGCGCCGCGAGATGACCCCGGACGGCTGGACCATCCACCTCACCGGCCGCGAGGCCCGCAGCGCGCTCGTCGACCACATCTTCGAGGAGATCGAGCGCCTCATCGGCGAGCGGTGAGCCGGTCGCGCCGCCCAATTCACTCGCCGCCGCCGCCAGCTTCGGCCCGGGCGACCAGCCCGGGCCGCGACCGCCCCTCCCCGGGGGGCGGGCGCACGGTTTCGTCGCGCGCAGCGGCGCCCCTGCGAGTTCACGGCGCCATGAACCGCCCGGGCCTCACGGTCGCGCAGCGCCCGCCCAGGGGCTGACGCGTCCCTGTGCGCGCCGTCCGGCTCGAAGAGTCGATCCTGCGCGCCTTGGACCGGATCAGCGGGGCGCCAGTGGCGCGCCGCCCGGTCCGTCGCCCGGAGCAGACCTGCGCAGGGCGAGGGGCGCCCAGCCGGGACCGACGCCCGGAAATCGGGCCGCGCCTGACTGGGCGGGCGCGGAATCGCGCCTGCCGTCGTGCTGAAAGCACGCGTCCCGCGTGACGGTCGGGCAGGCGCGGCCCTATCTATCGACGGACAAATCGGGCGGGAAGGCGGCGCGGGCGTCTCCCCCGATGCGAAGGAGCGCCCGGAAACCGACTCGGCTGCGCAGGTCAAGCTGGACCTCTGAGCGCCGCCCGCTTTGGCGCATTTTCGCGTTAATTCTTTTTCTTAATGAAAACAGTGACTTGAAAATGCGCCAACCTTGGCGCCCTCTCTAGAGCCTTCCGATCCGCTCGAGGATCAGCCCGAAGAACCCCCCGGCATCCACCTCCCGCACCACCGTCGCGTTCTTCGGCCGGTCGGTCACCCCCCACCAGTCGATCACCGTCTGACCCATGGTCAGCTCCGAGCCGGTCTCGATCTCGACGTTGACCTCGCGTCCCCCGAACAGCCCCGGCGCCAGCAGCCAGGCGATCACCGTCGGGTCGTGCAGCGGCCCGCCGTCCTGCCCGTATTTCGCCTCGTCGAACCGGTCGTAGAAGTCCAGCATGTCCGCCACCGCCGGGCCGACCCGTCCCGGCAGATCCCGGAACGCCTGCCGGACCTTCCGTGTGGTCAGGCACTTGTGGGTGACGTCGAGCGGCAGAAGCGTCAGTCCGACCCCGGCCGCCAGCACCGCCGCCGCCGCCTGCGGGTCGACCAGGATGTTGAACTCCGCCACCGGCGTGGTGTTGCCGCCCTCGAACGCCCCGCCGCCCATCGCCACGATCCCCGCGACCCGCCCCGCCACGTCCGGCGCCCGCTGGAACGCCAGCGCCACGTTGGTCAGCGGCCCCAGCGTCGCCAGCGTCACCGATCCCGCCGGCTCGCGCCGCAGCGTCTCCACGATGAAATCGACCGCGTGCCCGTCCCGCGCCGCCATCGCCGGCTCCGGCAGCTCCGGCCCGTCGAGCCCGGTCTTGCCATGCACGTACTCCGCCGTGATCAGCGGCCGCACGAGCGGCCGGTCCGCCCCGGCGAACACCGCAACCTCCGGCCGACCGGCCAGCTCCACCACCTTCAGCGCGTTCTTCGTGGTCAGGGCCAGCGGCACGTTGCCCGCCACCGTGGTGATCCCCAGCACCTCGATCTCCGGGCTCGCCAGCGCCGTCAGGATCGCGACCGCGTCGTCCTGCCCCGGATCGGTGTCGATGATGATCTTCACCGGGTCAGGCCGGCACCAGCTGCCCCCGCACCAGCTTCTCGTAGTCGCCCGCGATCGACCGCGTCAGCTCCCCCACCTCGAAGCTGTAGTCGCCGATCGCGCCCACCGGCGTCACCTCCGCCGCCGTGCCCGTAAGCCAGCACTGCTCGAAGCCCTCCATCTCCGCGGGCAGGATGTGGCGCTCCACCACCGTCACCCCGCGGTCCTTCAGCATCCCGATCACCGTCTGCCGGGTGATGCCGTTCAGGAACGAATCCGGCAGCGGCGTGTGCACCTCGCCGTCCTTGACGAAGAACACGTTCGCCCCGGTCGCCTCGGCGACATAGCCGCGATGGTCGAACATGATCGCGTCCGAGCAACCCTTCGCCTCGGCGGCGTGCTTGGACATCGTGCAGATCATGTAGAGACCGCTCGCCTTGGCGAAGCAG
Source organism: uncultured Alphaproteobacteria bacterium (assembly GCA_963700835.1). Lineage (GTDB taxonomy): Bacteria > Pseudomonadota > Alphaproteobacteria > Rhodobacterales > Rhodobacteraceae > Amaricoccus. Next base: position 25,161 of record CAVOZD010000001.1, on the reverse strand, counting down.
GGGATGGTCTCGGGAGAAGGCCGCTTCCACTTCGAGATGTCCAGCTTCGCGCCCTTCATCTTCGCGTCGCCGTAGTAGGCACCCCATTCCCACACCGCGATGGCGAGATGCACCGGGTTGCGCGCCGACGCGACGCCCATGTCCTCGCCCGAACCACGCCAGACGATGGGGCGCACGTAGGCGTCCGCGAGGCCGCTCTTCTCGAGGGCCGCCGTCTTCGCCGCCTCGATCTCGTCGGCGGTGCGGGGGTGGGGGATGTCCATGTAGTCGCAGGACTTCAGCAGCCGGTCGGTGTGGGCCCGGCTCTTGAAGATCGCGCCGCCATAGGCCCGCTCCCCCTCGAAGACGCTGCTGCCGTAGTGCAGCGCATGGGTGAGCACGTGGACCTTCGCGTCGCGCCACGGCACGAACTCGCCGTCAAACCAGATCACTCCGTCCCTGTCGTCGTAAGCTCCGGCCATGGGATACCTGCTCTCCGGGTTTGCTGTGGATCGACCGCGCGGCGACACTGTCGAAAACGCCGATCGCGCTAGCATTTGGCGCTTGGAATGTCAATGACGCTGACATAAACTTCGTGACAACCCGAGCGGGACGAACGATGGCGCAGAGCGGCTTTTCCGGCAATCCGAACCGCAGCGAGCAATTGCTGTTTCTGACCGACGACCAGCTCCGGCAGGGGATCGAGCTGATGTTCTTCGCATATCGCGGGTTCACGGCGGATCCGGACCGGCTGCTGGTGGAGCGGAGCTATGGGCGGGCGCATCATCGGGCGCTGCATTTCATCAACCGGCGGCCGGGGCTGACGGTCAACGACCTGCTAGAGATGCTCGGGGTGACCAAGCAGAGCCTGAACCGCGTGCTGCGACAGCTCATCGAGGACGAGTTGGTGGAGAGCCGGGTCGGAGTGAAGGACCGCCGGCAGCGCAACCTAACCCTTACCGAGGCTGGGCGGGCGCTAGAGCATGAGCTCTCGGCGACGCAGCGGCGGCGGGTGCGGGCGGCGTTCTCCAACGCAGGCCCCGAGGCGGTGCATGGGTTCCGCAAGGTGCTCGAGCAGATGATCGACCCGGAGATGCGCGAGCGGGTGCTCGGCTGGGTGGAGACGCCGCGGCCATGAGCGAGGCTCCGGAGGCCCATGTGCTGGTCGTCGACGACGATGCGCGGATCCGGGCGCTCCTTCAGAAATACCTGTCGCGCAACGGGTTCTGGGTAAGCGTGGCGCGGGATGCGCCGCACGCCCGCAACCTGCTCGAGGGGCTCGAGTTCGACCTTATCGTGCTCGACGTGATGATGCCGGGCGAGACCGGGCTGGAGCTGACCCGCAGCCTGCGCGAGACGCTGGCAACCCCCATCCTGCTCCTGACGGCGCGAGGCGGGGCGGACGACCGGATCGAGGGGCTCGAGGCCGGCGCCGACGACTACCTTCCCAAGCCCTTCGAGCCGCGGGAGCTGCTTCTGCGGATCAACGCGATCCTGCGGCGGGTTCCGAAACCGGCGTCGCGGTCCGAGCCGCCGCGGACGGTGCAACTCGGGCCGGTGCGGTTCGACGTCACCCGGGGCGAAATGTGGCGGGGGCGCGAGATGATCCGGCTGACGGCCACGGAGTTGATGCTGATGCGGATCTTCGCCAACCGGGCCCACGAGCCGGTGAGCCGCAGCGAGCTTGTCGAGGATCTCGGTGGCGGCGACGCCCAGTCCCAGGAACGGGCGGTGGACGTGCAGATCACCCGGCTGCGCCGCAAGATAGAGGAGGATCCGAAGAACCCGCGCTACCTCCAGACCGTGCGCGGGTCGGGGTACATGCTGGCGCCTGACTGAGGCGGAGCGCGGCGTTCGGGGCGCGCGAAACCGGCCGTGCGTGCGTACGAAACACGCCTAAACTATTGATAAAATAAAGAAAAAGAAACGTACTTTTCGTGAACGACCGCGTGCGGGCGCCGTCGGTCGTCTGCCGGCGACGTGGAGCGCCTCCGGAGGAAGCCGCGTGACGTTCGCGGCAGCCAGCAGTCATCGCCGCGCCTGCCCGAGAAACTGAAAGAACACCCTGTCGCCATTTTCCAAAAAGGATTGCGGGTTTTCAGAAATGAATTGGCGGATCGACCGATTGAAATGGGGTTGATCGTAGAAGCCAAGCTCGTGCGCGAGCGAGGTCAGATAATCGGCTTCGCCACTGTTGACGGCTTCCACGACGCGATTGATTTGAACCACGCGGGCATAATACCTCGGTGCACCCCGACCACGTCCCCGAACCGCCGCGCAAGGTTCCGCGCGCTCATCCCGACGTCCCTGGCGAGATCCTGGATGCGAAGGACGCCGCCGCGCATGAATCACTTCCAGCGCCGTCCTAACAGCTTCCGGCGCGGCGCGCGCGTCGCCGACCAGCTCGCTCAGGACGGCATCAAACCGCGCCGATATTTCCTGTCCCGCGCCGCCTGGAGAGTCGAAAACCCGTTCCAGCCGTCGCGCCGCCGACGGGGGCAAGGGCCGCGCCGCGCCGCAGAACTCCGCGGGCGACAGATGCAGCAGCTCGTACATTCCGGCCGGCTGGAATTCCGCCACAATGTGCCCGAACCGTCCGAAAGAGCAAATCTCGATATTCTGGAAGCGGATTTGCCCGGCGATGAAGAGTTCGTCTTTCGGGACCGTGGTCAGAACGCCGTCGACAGTCGCCGTCATTCCCCCTGAGAAATGCCAACTGAGGTAGTTGTAGCCAGTCGGGCCGGGCCGGGTGACGACATCGACGGCATCGGCGCAGTCCGCGACCATGAACCGCCGCACATAGGATCTGAGCGTGCGACTGGGTTCGACACTTCGATAGAGGGGATCTGTCTTTCGTCCTTCCTTGGTGGTGTCCGATTTTTTACAAGGCGCAGCGTCTCGGGTCTGAGACTGTGTCAATCGTCCCGCGACTGTCGCGGGACGATCGCATGGGACCAATTTTTGGAAGGATCGTATCATGAAAATGAGAAATTTTGCACAAGTTATCCTGGCAGCTGGCGTCGCGTTCGCGTTCGCGCCAGACCCGACGGCAGCGGACGTAAAGTCCTATCCGGGGGCGATATGTCAGTATTGGACGGCGAACGAGAACGCCAATCGCAGCAGGATGCAGGTCTCCCAGTTCGGCTGGGTCGGGAATGCCCCGGATTCGAGGCGTCGACTGGGCGTCGTCTGCCCGCTGATCCGGGACTCGATGAGGGCAGGGATCGACCGGGTCTTCGTCCGGGTTTTGGATACCGATTGCGCCTCCGGCGACGATGTTCCTGGTCTCAGCCGCGGTGAAGCCTGCGCGACCCCGACATCGTGCACTCTGAATATCATGCACAACAACGGTGAGAACGTTCGGAACGCCCAGGGCGAGAAGCCGCTCGTTACCCACGATTCGCAGAATGTCGGGGCTGCCTACCTTTTTGCGAACTGGGAAGGGATTTCGGTCCCAGATTTCACCAATGCGGAGGACATCCGTCAGGGCTCGACGATCGTACTGTTCTGTGAGATCGCGCCGGGCGCCCGATTGACGTCGATCTATGTCGGGGAGGGGCCGTAGGCCACAAGCGGCCGCGCCCGGTCCTCCCAAGCGGGTGCGGCAGGTTCGAATCCGGTTTGCCATTGGAGCGGCGTGAACGTGTCCTTGGCGCCGCCGGTCGTCAGCCGGCCACCAGCGGAAAGGTGGCGGCGATCGCCCAGGCGATCGCGGTGGCGGTGGCGACGGCGGCGGGTGCGGGATGGCGCGTGCGCCGGTAGACCCAGCCGCTCACCAGGCCGAAGATCAAAAAGAAGATCGCGATCACCGGCACGATGATGACCAGAAAGAACAGCCGCTCGAAGTCGAGCGCGACCGCAAGGCCGAGCGAAACGAGGATGGCCAGACAGGCGACGGCGTAGCCGCCCCGGGCGGCGCCGGGCCCGCGGGTCGCCCATTCGACCGCCAGGAACGCGGCGAGCGCGCCGGCGAACATCGCCGCGGCGAGCGGCCATCGCGCCGGGCCGGGCGCGAAGGCGGTGAGAAATCCGTCGATCGGCCAGGCGAAGCCGATCAGCCAGTAGGCGGCGAGGACGGCCGTGGCGGCCGCAAGGCGGGGCGCGGAGACCACGACCGCCGGAGGGGCGGGGCCCCGGCGCCGAAGGATCGCCAGTGCCGCTGCGGCGATGATCCCGTAGGCGAGGAAATGCGCCGCGAGGTAGTCGGCGACCAGCACCGGAAGGAAATGGGTCGGGACGAAGCGCAGGACGAGCGGGGTCAGGATCATCGGCGCGAGCAGCGCCGGCGCCAGACGCCGCCAGCCGAGGCCGGCGCCGGCCGGCGGCGCGGCGACGACCGGCAGGAGCCCGGCAAGCGGCCAGGCGAAGGCGGTGACCCCGGCGAAGAGCAGCGCGATCCAGGGGCCGCGCGACGGCAGCTCCGGCGGCGCGGCGCGGTCGATCCCGAAGGCGGCGTCCAGCCAGGCAATGGCTTCGGCGAGGGTCGCGCGGCTGAAGAGCACGCTGGCGTGCTCGACGTCCGGGCTGATGGCGACGCGGCGGGCGTCGCCATCAGTGAAGTCGCCGTAGGTCACGGAGGGCTTGGCGGGTTCGGGCGTGGTGGCGAGGCCGACCGCGCGCAGCGCCTCGTCGATCAGCGCGCCTTCCCAGCCGCCGACGATGACAAGGAGGTTGCGCGGCTCGGTGGCGGTGACGGCGGGCGAGAACATCGAGACGGCGACGGTCGCTGCGACGCCGGGATCGGCGATGGCGGCGCGCGCGACGATGTCGGAGGCCATGGAGTGGCCGAGCAGCGCGATGCGGCCGTCGCCGAGGTCGCGGGCCAGCGCCATCACCGCGGCGGTTTCGGCGACCAGGGCGCGGGTCGCGCCCTCAAGGTCGGCGACGTCGCCGGTCATCGGCGCAGGATTGCGGCCGTGCCCCGAGAAGTCGAAGGCGACGGCGACGTAGCCGTTGCGCGCGGCGGCGAGCGAGAACGAACGCATCAGCCGCGACGAGCCGGCGAAGCCGTGGGCGATGACCAGCGCCGGGCTCGGCGGCGCGTCGGGATCGGCGGGGCGGTAGATCTCCACGGGGATCGCGCCGACCCGCGCCGTCTCGACGTGGACGCCCGCGCCGGCGGCCTCGAGGCGCAGGACGGCGAGCGCGATCGCGAGAAGGGCTGCGATCGCGACGAGAAGACGCGGCCAGCCGAAGCCCGGGCGCATCGTCAGGGAGCGGCGGCGGCGCGGCGCCCGGAGCGGGCCACCAGCAGCATGGCGACGATCGCGCCGAAGGCGTTGAAGACCAGGTCGAGCGCGGTGTTGAGATAGCCGCCGACATTGGTGTCGGGCACCGAGAGGACGGCGACGAACTCGATGATCTCGTTTACCGCGCCGAGACCCATGGCGGCGAGGGCGGGATAGACGAGGATCGACCAGGTTCCGCGTAGGAAGGGATGGGCACGGTCGAGGATCGCCCAGAGCGTCCATGCGGCGACCCCGAAGCCGTAGGCGTGCACGGCTTGGTCGTACTTGAGAACGGTCAGCTCGCCCGAGCCGGCGATGGGCAGCAGCACCGCGGAGTAGAGCACGCCGTCGCCGACCGGGACGCCGCCGCCGGCCATGTGGGCGAGGCCCCAGACCGAGAGCGCCACCAGGATCGGGGCGGGGAGCCGGGAGCGGTTCAGCGTCAGGCCCGCCAGCGCAATCAGCGCCAGCATGGTGGCGATGTACCAGATGAACTCGAAGTCGCCGCGCCCGAAGAACCTCACCGCGAAGGCGGCGATGTAGGCCAGCGTGAAGGCCAGGATGGCGAGGTCGCGGCGGTCGGGGCGGGGTCCGGGCATCAGGACTCCTCGGCGGGGCGCCGTGCGCCCGGGACCGTGCGCACCGGAGACTGGGCGAGGGCGTCCCGGCGGTTCGCGGGAAGCGCCGCCTCGCACCGCGGCGAGGCGTTCAGTTGAGGAGCCCCGCGTGGCGCATCGCGTCACGGACGCGGGCGCGGGTCGCTTCCTCCACGGGGACCATGGGGGAGCGCAATTCGTCGGCGCAACGGCCCAGGATCGAAAGAGCGAACTTGGTCGGCGCGGGGTTGGGCTCGACGAAGGCGGCGCGGTGGAGGGGCATCAGGCGGTCCTGAAGCTCGAGGGCGCGGGCCCAGTCGCCGGCGAGCATGGCGGACTGGAACTCGGCGCTGAGGCGGGGTGCTACGTTGGCGACGACCGAGATGCAGCCGCGCCCGCCATGGGCGTTGAAGCCGAGCGCCACGTCGTCGTTGCCGCAGAACTGGAGGAAATCCGGACCGCAGGCCATTCGGGTGTCGGAGACGCGGCCGATGTCGCCGGTCGCGTCCTTGACCCCGATGACGCGGGGGAGCTTGGCGAGTTCGGCCATGGTTGCGGGCGTCATGTCGATCACCGACCGGCCGGGGATGTTGTAGATGATGATCGGCAGGTCCACGGCTTCGTGGAGCGTGGAAAAGTGGTGGATCAGCCCGCGCTGGCTCGGCTTGTTGTAGTAGGGCGTGACGACGAGGGCGGCGTCTGCGCCGACCTCGCGGGCGAAGCGCATCAGGCGTATCGCCTCGGCGGTGCTGTTGGAGCCGGCGCCGGCGATGACTGGAATGCGGCCGGCGGCGGTCTTCACCACGATCTCGACGACGCGCTCGTGCTCGGCGTGGCTGAGCGTGGGAGTCTCGCCGGTGGTGCCGACGGCGACGAGGCCGTGGCTGCCTTCCGCCACATGCCAGTTCACCAGGTCGACGAGCGCGGCCTCGTCGACGGCGCCGTCGCGGAAGGGCGTGATCAGCGCCGGAATGGAACCCTGGAACATGCGCGTCTCCCACCGCTCGGGCCCTGCGAGCGGGTCGCGCGGGGCGGCGCGAACCTAGACGCGAACGTGAGGCGCTTCAAGCGCGAGGCCGCTTACCAAATCTACACCATATCCTATAGTAGGGTGGGCTCGATTCAGTCCGAAGGTCTTCCTGATGACGGTGCATTCCACGCTCTTTTCCGCAGCTGTCGCATGCTCCCTTGCGCTCGCCGCGACGCTGGCGCGCGCCGAGGACGGCGAGTTCCCCGCCGAACTGCTCGCCGACGCGCTGAGCGCCGCCGAGGCGGGTCGCTGGGAGGAGGCGGCGCAGACCGGGCGGGCGACGGGAAGCCCGGTCGCGCTGGACATCGTGCTCTGGACGCGGCTGCGCGACGGGGTGGGCGACTTCGCCGACTACACCGATTTCCTGGAGCGGCGCGCCGACTGGCCCGGGCTGGAGCGGCTGCGCCGGCAGGGAGAGCGCATGCTCCCCGCCGGCATGGCCCCCGAGGCGGTGTTCGCCTATTTCGACGGGTCGCCGGCGCTTTCGGGCACGGGCGCGATCCGCGTCGCCGAGGCGCATCTGGCGGAGGGGCGCGCGGAGGAGGCCGAGTTGGAGATCCTGCTCGCCTGGACCGGGATGTCGCTGTCGGAGGCGCAGGAGCAGGAGATCCTCGCGCGCTGGGCCGATCTGGTGGCGCCGGCGCACGAGACGCGGCTCGACATGCTGCTGTGGCGCGGATGGCACGGCGAGGCGCGGCGCATGCTCGGCCGGGTGGGGCCGGACTGGCGGGCCCTGGCGGAGGCCCGCATGGCGGTGCGCAACGACGCGGCGGGTCTGCAGGCGCTGATCGCGGCGGTTCCGGCGCGCCTGCGCGACCATCCCGGCTTACACTTCGAGCGCTACCTCTACCGGACCGAGAAGGGCCGCTGGGAGGAGGCGGAGGCGTACATGCTGGAACATTCTTCCAGCGCCGATACGTTGGGCGCGCCGGACATGTGGATGCCCCGCCGCGCCAACCTCGCCCGGCAGGCGCTCCGCCGCGGCGCCGTGTCCGACGCCTACGCCATAGCCGCGCAGAACTTCGGCGAGAGCGGCCCCGACTTCGCGGACGCGGAATGGCTCGCTGGGTTCATCGCGCTGATCGAGCTTGAGGATTCCGAGGCGGCGATCGGCCATTTCGAGCGCTTCCGCGACGCCGTCTCTACGCCGGTCAGCCGAGGGCGCGCCGGCTTCTGGCTCGGCCTCGCCCATGAGCGCGCCGGCGACGCCGAAGCGGCGGCCACCGCCTACGCCCTGGGCGCGGAGCACCAGACGAGCTTCTACGGCCAGCTGGCCGCCGCAAGGGGCGGTCTGCCGGTCGATCCGACGCTCAACGGGACGGAGCCGACGCCCAACTGGCGCACCGATCGCGCCCTTGACACCGACGTGGTTGCGGCGGGACGGCTGCTGATCGCGGCCGGGGACGACGAGCGCGCCAAGGTCTTCCTGCGCCACTTCGCCGACGACAAGCCTGCGGAGGTCCGCGCGGCGGTCGCCCAGATGGCGATCGACCTCGAGCGGACCCACATCGCGGTGCGCATCGCGAAGGACGCCGCGGCGGAGGGCGTGATCATTCCGGCGCAGTACTACCCGCTCGCGCCGATCGCCGAGCGGGAATGGCCGGTGCCGACGGAATACGCCATGGCGATCGCGCGCCAGGAGAGCGAACTGAACCCCTCGGTGGTCAGCCACGCCAACGCGCGCGGACTGATGCAGCTGCTTCCGGGCACCGCCGAGCATGTCGCCCGCGACATCGGCGTGCCTTACGCGCCCGGCAAGCTGACCACCGATCCGATGTACAACGCCCGGCTCGGCACCGCCTATCTCGCCGCGAATCTTCGAGCGGTTCGGGGGCTCCTACATCCTGGCGACCGCCGCCTACAACGCCGGGCCGGGCCGGGTTGCGCAGTGGGTGCGCGAGATGGGCGACCCGCGCATGGCCGACGTCGACCCGATCGTGTGGATCGAGAGCATTCCCTACGAGGAGACCCGCAACTACGTCATGCGGGTGATGGAGGCCCTGCACGTCTATAGGGCGCGGCTGAATGGCAAGGCCGGCCCGATCGGGCTCGTCGCGGATATCAACCGGACCGGGTAGCAGGGCGGCGCCGGTCAGCGGATGTCGAGGTCAGCGAGCGTCGCGTCGATGCGCGAACCTGTGTCGTCGCTGTCGCCGGAGACCGCCACGCCGATGAGCGGCCCGGGCTCGCGTGCGAAGACGCGGCGGAAGTCCGCGCGCAGATCGACCGACTGCGATTTCCAGAAGCCGGCGCCGCCGGCTGGCTCGGCCACCAGCAACTGGCCGCGGCCACGCATGTGCGGGCTCGACACCACATCGCCGGCGCGCTCGCCGCCCCAGACATAGACAAGCGCCCGGCCCTTGCGGACCGCTTCGGTCAGCGATCCGGGCGGGTCGTCGAGGTCGCGCGGGTCGTCGGCGAATAGGAAGTAGAGCGCGATGTTGCGGTCGTCCGCGCCCTTGCGGGCGAGATCGGTCGCCGGCACGCCCGTCTCAACCCGCCACCGCCAGTTCGCCCGTGAGGCGTCCGCAAGCGCGCGGGGCAGGGCGCGCCAGAGCAGCGAGACTCCGCTGTCGGCGCGAATCTGCAGGGCGTCGGGGCTCGCGGCGAACTGCGCCGGCGACCGGCCGCGGAAGTCGACCCGTTCCCAGCCCTGCGCGGCAAGGTCGGGGCCGAAGCCGATCGGCGCCGCCGCCGCCACGCCGGCGCCGGCGGCAAGGAGGGCGAGGAACGCCATGTTCGTTGCGCGCATCTGTGAGCCTTTCCCGGTGTCGCCATCGCAAGCGACTACGGCCCCGGGGGCGGCGCGGTTTCGCGCGCAAGCTCACGATCGCGCCAGCGCACCCGCGCCTCGCGCAGCATGGTATAGACGCCAGCCGACAGGATGAGGGCGGCCCCGGCGACGGTCGGCGGATCGAGGCTCTCGCCGAAGAAGCCGACCGCGAGGATTGTGACGAAGACCAGCTGGAAATAGGCGAAGGGCTGCACCGTCCCGGCCTCGGCGACCTCGTAGGTCTTGATCAGCAACCAGTGCCCGAGCGCCCCGGTGGCGCAGAGCGTGCCCATCCACGTCCAGTCGACCCATCCCTGCGGGGGCGTCCAGGAGAACGGCGCGACGAGGGTGATCGCCAGCGCGCCCGCGACCCCGGTGTAGAAGAAGCTCGTCTCCGAGGAGTTCGCGCCGCGCCGCCTTGCGGGTTAGCAGCGCGTAGAGCGCGAAGAGCAGGGCCGCGAAGAGCGGGATCAGCGCCTCCGGCGAGAAGACCTTGAGGCCCGGACGCAGGATAACCAGCACGCCGCAGAGGCCGACCACGATGGCGAGCCGCCGTCGCCAGCCGACCTTTTCGCCCAGCATCGGGCCGGCGAGGGCGGCGACGAGCAGCGGATAGACCGCGAAGACGGCGTGGGTCTCGATCAGCCCGAGCAGGACGAAGGCCAGCACGGTCACGCAGATCTCGACGACGAGGATCACCGCGCGCGCGATCTGGAGGCCGAGCTGCTGGGTCCGCGCCACCCGGCGGACGCCGCCGGCGCGACTGGCCGAGAGCGCCACAACGAAGGCGGCGAAGAACCAGTAACGCAGGGTCACCACGGTCAGCACGCTGTAGCGTTCGGCGAGATGGCGCGAGATGCCGTCCTGCAGCGCAAAGACCAGCATTGCGAGAATCATCAGCGCGATGCCGAGCCGGGGATCGTTGCGCGCGGTCACGCGCCGAGCCGCCCGGTGGTCATGTGGCGCTTGCGCCCGAAGCCCGGGCGGCGCGTCACCACGAAGCCCGCCGCGGCGAGGGCCCGGCTCACGGCGCCCGCAGCGCTGTAGGTGGCGCACGAGCCGCCGGGGCGGGTGTGCGCGGCGACCGAGCCCAGGAGTTCCGGCGACCAGAGCTCGGGGTTCCTGGCCGGGCTGAAGCCGTCGAGAAACCATGCGTCCGCACGGCCGTCCCAGCGCGGCAGGGTCGCCCGCGCGTCACCCTCGATGACCTCGAGATCGAGCCCGGGAAGGGCGATGCGGCGGGCGCCGGCGGCCCAGGCGGCGACCAGCGACGCGGCGTCCCCGGCCAGCTCCGGCCATGGTGCGAGCGCACGGGCCATGTCTGCAGCGCGCATAGGAAACGCCTCGAAGCTCACGAAACGGAGCCGGCCTGCCGCGCCGGTGCCGCGCCAAGCCGCGGCGGCGGCGAGCGCGTTCAGTCCGGTCCCGAAGCCGAGTTCGGCCACCACCAAGCCAGCCGAAAAGCGCGCGGGCAGACCGTTGCCGGCGAGAAAGACGTGCCGCGCCTCGGCAAGGCCGTCTGTCAGCGAGAAGTAGGGGTCCTCGAAGCGCGCCGAGACCGGCGTCGCGCCGGCCCGCCATGTCAGTTCGGCGCTTTGCGTCCCGGGCGCGTCCATGGTCTATCCTCGTCACGACGGCGGACCTTAGGCGAGGCGAGGACGGTGCGAAAGAGTCGGGGATGGGACGTCGCGGTGATCGGCGCCGGCGTGTTCGGCCTCGCCTGCGCGCTCGCCTGCGCCCGGAGCGGCCGGTCGGTGATCGTGCTAGAACGCGCGCGGCCCGGCGCCGGGGCGAGCGGTGGTCCCGTCGGCGCGCTGGCACCGCATCCGCCGGACCGCTGGAGCGCGAAGAAGGCGTTCCAGTTCGAGGCGCTGCTCGCGGCAGAGGCCTTCTGGGCCGACGTCGCCGCCATCGGGGGCGGCGTTCCGGGCTACCGGCGCCTCGGACGTATCATCCCGCTGCGCGACGAGCGCGAGCGCGCTCTGGCGGCGATCAGGGCGACCGGCGCGGCGACGCACTGGTCGGGGCGGGCGCGTTGGTCGGTGCTGGACGGCGAGGCGTTGCCGGACTGGATCGACCCGGACGCCGCCCCCTGCGGCGCGGTGCGCGAGACTCTGTCGGCGCGGCTGAACCCGCGGGCGGCGGTCGCGGCGCTGGAAGCGGCGGTGGCGGCGTCGGGAGGCGAGATGCGCCTCGCCGCGGCGGAAGCGATCGACGGCGGCCGGGTGCGGCTCGCTGGCGGCGACGCGGTCCGCGCGGGCGTGGTGGTCGTGGCGGCGGGCGAGGGATCGGCCCGGCTGCTGGGCTCGGCCGCCGCCCCGGCCATGGGGCGCGGCGTGAAGGGGCAGGCGGCGCTGGTAGAGCCCGGCCCCGGCGGTGTCCCGCCGGAGATGCTCTACTGCGACGGGCTCTATGTCGTGCCGCAGCCCGGCGGCGTGGCCGCGGTCGGATCGACGAGCGAGACCGCCTGGAGCGATCCGCCCAGCGTCGACGCCGGCCTTGAGGCGCTGATCGCGCGCGCCGGCCGGATCTGCCCGAGCCTCGCCGGCGCTCGGGTGATCGAACGCTGGGCTGGCGTGCGGCCGCGCGGGGCGCTGCCCGAGCCGGTGGCGGGGGCGGCGCCCGGCATGGAGGGCGTGCTGATCGCGGGCGGCGGATACCGCACCGGCTTCACGGTTGCGCCGCAGGTCGGGCGCCTCGTGGCCGGGATGATCGCGGGAGAGCACCCGATCCCGCCGGACGCCTTCGCGCCGGAGCGCCATATCGCCGCCGCGGCCGGGCGGCGCGGCGGGCCCGCCTAGGCGGCCGCGCGGAGCGCGCACTCCGTGCGCAGGGCCGCCATCAGCTTGCCGAGGAACTCGGCGCTTCTGGGGTCGATGAGCCTGCCGTCTTCGTCGAAGGCCTTGTTCGCGCCGGCGATCATCACTTCGGGGCCGGTAAGGACCCTGGGGTGGAGCGGCGTCAGGCAATGCCGCAGCGAGAACTGCGCCCGCTCGCCGCCGGCCCGGCCCGCCGCGGCCGAGACGATCGCGACCGGCTTGCCGGCGAGCGGAGCCGGCTTTACGCGACTGAGCCAGTCGAGCGCGTTCTTCAGACCGCCCGGCAGGTTCTTGTTGTACTCCGGCGTCGAGATCACTACCGCGTCGGCGGCGGCGATCTGGTCGGCTAGCAGACGGACCGGCGCGGGAAGCCCCTCGGCTTCCTCAAGGTCAGCGTCTTAGAGCGGCATGCGGATGTCGCCGAGCGTGAAGTCGCAAGGGCCAAACAGCCTGGCCGCCTCTCGCACAAGCAGGGTGTTGGAAGACCCGGCGCGCAGCGACCCCGAGACGCCGACGAGGGCGAGTGGCGATTCCGCGGAGATGTCGAGCATGTGCCGTTTTCCTTCGAACAATCGTTGAACGAACAGTTAAGGCGGGTCCGCGCAGTGGCAAGCGCGCCAACGCAACAACGACATCTAGCGGAAATTGCGATGGATTTGCCCAGATGATGGGGAATCTCGATTGACAGGACCCCCTGGCGCAGTCGATTCTGCGCTCCCGACCACAACGGAAGCTGCAAGTTGCAATTCACCCGCCTGCGCCTGCTCGGCTTCAAGAGCTTCGTCGATCCGACCGAGCTGGTCATCGCGCCCGGGCTGACGGGCGTGGTCGGACCGAACGGCTGCGGCAAGTCCAACCTGCTGGAGGCGCTGCGCTGGGTGATGGGCGAAAGCCGGCCGAGCGTGATGCGGGGCGACGGCATGGAGGACGTGATCTTCGCGGGCTCCGGCGCGCGGCCGGCGCGGGGCCACGCCGAGGTGACGCTGACGCTCGACAATTCGGAGCGGCGGGCGCCGGCGGGCTTCAACGACGACGATACGCTCCAGATCGTGCGGCGCATCACCCGCGACGCCGGGAGCGCTTACCGCGCCAACGGCCGCGAAGCGCGCGCGCGCGACGTGCAGATCCTGTTTGCGGACGCCTCGACCGGGTCGCATTCGCCTTCGCTGGTCCGCCAGGGGCAGATCGCCGAGCTGATCAACGCCAAGCCCAAGGCGCGCCGTCGGGTGCTCGAGGAGGCCGCAGGGATCTCTGGCCTCTACCAGCGGCGGCACGAGGCGGAACTGAAGCTGCGCGCCACGGAGGCCAATCTCGGCCGGGTGGGCGACGTGCTCGAGGCGCTGGAGACCCAGCTCGCGACGTTGGCGCGGCAGGCGCGGCAGGCGGCGCGCTACAGGGAGATCGCCGAGGCGCTGCGGCGGGCCGAGGCCTGTCTGCTGATCCGGCTCTGGCGCGACTTCGGAAGTCGCGCGGGCGGAGGCGGCGAGCCGGCTGGTCGAGGCGACTGGCGCCGCGGGGCGTGCCCAGGCGCAGGCCGCGGCGGCGGCGCGGGAGCGGACCGAGGCGGAGGAGGCGCTGCCCGAGCGCCGCGAGAGGGACGCGGTCGCCACGGCGATCCTCCAGCGGCTGGTGGTCGAGCGCGACAGACTGGACGCCGAGGCCGAGGGCGCTGCGCGAACGATCGCGGGGCTCGAGGAACGGCTTGGCCAGGTGGCGCTCGACCGGAGCCGCGAGGCGGAGCTCGACGACGATGCGCTGGAGATGGAGCGACGGCTCAGCGCCGAGGAGCAGGCGCTGCGGGCCGAACACGACGGCCATGACGCCGCGCTGGCTGCGGCCCGCGCCGAGGCCGAGGCCGCCACAGCGGCGCTCAGCGCGGTCGAGACCGGGTTCGAGGCTCAGGCGGAGGCGGCGGCCCGGCTCGCGGCGGAGGCCTTGGCCGCCGAGCGGATGCGCGACGACGCCGCCCGCCGGGCGGAGGAGGCGCGCGGCGCGCTGGCCCGCGCGGATCATGTGCTGGCGGCGGCGCGCCACGAGGCTGCCGGAGCGCTCGCGGCGCGCGCGGCGGCGGAGGAAGCGGCGGAGCGCGGGCGCAATGCGGCCGATGCCGCCGAGGCGCGCCTCGACCGCACGGAGGTTGCGAGTGCGGAGACCCGCGCCGAGGCCGGCCGGACACGCGCCGCGCTGTCGGAGGCCGAGGGCGCCGAGAAGGCGCTTGCCTCCGAGATCGCCGGCGTCGAGACGCTTCTGGCCCGTTCGCGGGACGCGGGCGCGCAGATACTCGACGAGGTCACTGTGGCGCCAGGCTGGGAGGCAGCGCTCGGCGCGGCGCTCGCCGACGATCTGGCGCATCCCGTCGCCTCTGAGGGCGCGGACGGCTGGCGCTCGCTGCCGCCATACGGGGAGGCGGCGGCGCTGCCGGCGGGCGCCGAGGCGCTGGCGGCGCATGTTCAGGCCCCCGCGGCGCTCTCTCGACGTCTGGCGGCGGTGGGCGTGGTGGCCCGGGCCGATGGCGCTCGGCTTCAGGCGGACCTGCGGCCCGGCCAGCGGCTGACCAGCCGCGAGGGCGACCTCTGGCGCTGGGACGGACTGACGCTTTCGGCAGGGGCCGCGCCTTCGGCGGCGACGGCGCGGTTGCGACAGAAGAACCGGCTGGCAGAACTGGCGGAGGCGCGGGCCGAGGCGGCGCGTGAGCTTGCCGGGCTGCGCGAAGCGGCGGAGGCCGCGGCGGCGGCGCTGCAGGCGGCGGAGGCCGAGGAGGCCGCGGCGCGCGCGGCGCGGCGAGCCGCCGACGAGGCGGCGACGGCGGCGACACGGGATCTCGCGCGCGCCGAAAGCGCGGCGGAAGCCGTCGCGGCCAAGGCGGCGGCGATCGAGGCGACGCGCGGCCGGCGCGCCGAGGACATCGAGCGCGCGCAGGCGGAGGTCGAAGAGGCGAAGGCCGCCTGCGCGTGCGTCGGCGACGCGGCCGCGGCGAAGGCGGCGCTGGAAGCGGAGCGGGTCCGCGTGGAGGCGGCGCGTCTGACCAGCCTGACCCGGCGTGCGGCGGCGGATGAACTCGCGCGGGACGGCGCGGCGCGCGCCCGTCGGCTGGAGGCGATCGACCAAGAGCGGGAGACCTGGCGGACCCGGCGGGAGACGGCGCGCGCGCGGCTGGGCGGGCTCGACGCAAGGGCCGAGGCTCTGGCGGCGGAGCTCGACGCGGCGCGCGGACGGCCGGCGGAGATCGCGACGCAGCGCGCCGCGCTTGGCGACCGGATCGAGACGGCGGAGGTGGCGCGGCGGGCGGCGGCGGACGCGCTGTCGGCGGCGGAGGCGGCGCTGCGCGAGCGCGACGCGGCGGCGCGGGCGGCGGAGCGTTCGGCGGGCGAGGCGCGCGAGGCCCGCGCAAGGGCCGAGGCGCTGGCCGAGGCGGCGGAGACGCGCGCGGCCTCGGAGGCCGAGCGGCTGCGCGCGGAGACCGAGCGCGAGCCCGAGGCGCTGATTGCGGAGCTGGGCGTCGACGTGGAGCGCCTCGAGGTTGCGGCGGCGATCGAGGCGACGGTGGCGCGGCTGCGCGGCCAGCGCGACGGTCTGGGCGCGGTCAACCTGCGCGCGGAGGAGGATTCCCTCGAGATCCGCGCGGAGTTCGACGGGCTGAGCGCGGAAAGGGCCGATCTGGAGGCGGCGGTGTCGAAGCTGCGGCACGGCATCGCCAACCTCAACCGCGAGGGGCGGCAGCGGTTGCTGGCCGCCTTCGACGAGGTCAACCGCAATTTCGGGACGCTGTTCACGCATCTCTTCGGCGGCGGCGAGGCGAACCTCGTGCTGGTGGAGAGCGACGATCCGCTCGAGGCGGGGCTCGAGATCATGTGCCAGCCGCCGGGCAAGAAACTCTCGACCCTGTCGCTCCTGTCTGGCGGCGAGCAGACGCTGACGGCGCTCAGCCTGATCTTCGCGGTGTTCCTGGCGAACCCCGCGCCGATCTGCGTGCTCGACGAGGTCGACGCGCCGCTCGACGACGCCAATGTCGGGCGGTTCTGCGATCTCCTCGACGAGATGACCGAGCGGACGAAGACGCGGTTCCTGATCATCACCCATCACGCGGTGACGATGTCGCGCATGGACCGGCTGTTCGGGGTGACGATGGCCGAGCAGGGGGTCAGTCAGCTGGTTTCGGTGAACCTCCAGGAGGCGGAGCGGATCGTCGAACCGGCGTGATTTCCGCCCACCGGCAGACCCGCCAAGGTTGGCGAGTTTTCAAGGTATTGAAATCAAAGCAGAAAAGTGTTAACGTGATTTATGGCCGCAGGGCTGCGGCTTTCTGAGGGCTGCGCCATGAGCTTCATCGAACCGGTTTCGGACGCGGCGGCCGCGGGGCCCACGGCCGATCTCTACGAGAGGGCGCGCAAGAGCGGCGGCCGGGTTCTGAATCTGCACCGGGCCTTCGCGCACCTGCCAGCGTTCGCCCGGCACTTCGAGGCGATGACAGGGGAGCTGAAGGCGCGCATGGGTGTTCGGCGCTACGAGCTGGTCACGATCGCCGCCGCCCTGGCGCTGCGCAGCTCCTATTGCGCACTGGCCCACGCCAAGTCGCTGATGCGCGAGGGGATCGGGCAGGACGAGATGCTGCGGATCGCGCGCGATCGCGACATGGCCGAACTTACAGAGGCGGAGCGCGAGATGATGGCCTTTGCGGAAGACATCGTCCGCGACGCCGCCGGCACCGACGGCGCCCGGGTCGCGGCGCTGCGCGCGCACGGTCTCTCGGACCGCGAGATCTCGGAGATCGCGGCGACGGCGGCGCTGCGCTGCTATTTCAGCAAGTACCTCGACGCCGTGGGAACAGAGCCGGACGCCGAGTACCGCGCGCTTGCGGCCGATCTTCGCGACGCGCTGGCGCTGGGGCGGGAGATCTCGCGCCAGTCCTGAGCGGGTCGATTCCGATTGCCTCGTCCTGCTTGCGCGTGCGAGCCTCCCCCGTCTGCATGCGACAGGGGGATCCGGACATGCCGAAGATCGTCATCACGCACGAAGTCGAGGACGTGGCGCACTGGCTCGCTTCGCCCAAGCGGGAAGAGGTGTTCGCCGGCGTCGCCACCGACATCACGACCTATGTCCTGCCGGGCGGCTCCAATCGGGTGGCGTTGTCGATGGAGGTCACCGACATGGCGGCCTTTGACGGGGTGATCCAGAGCACTGCCGGCGCCGAGGCGATGAAGTATGATCGCCTGCGGCCGCAAACGGTCGAGGTGTATATCGAGGGCTGACGGTCGCTGCGGGCGGGGGCGCCTGCGTCCGCCCGGCTCAGAGGACGCCGTGCCGGGCGTAGACGTCCGCCAGTTTCGCGCCCGCTCGGATCTCGTCGCGGGTCCGGTTCTCGCCGTCGATCTTGGCGGTCGCGCGTTCCAGCACGTCCGCCGCGCGGTCTGCGGGGATGACGACGACGCCGTCGACGTCGCCGAAGATCAGGTCGCCGGAGCGGACGTGCACGCCGCCGCAGTCGATGGCGACGTCGCGCTGGACCATCTTGGCGCGCCCGGCGCTGTCGAGCGGGCCGATCCCGCCGTGAAAGACCGCAAAGCCCGCCGCCCGGATGCGCGCCACGTCGCGCACCAGCCCGTCGGTGACGAATCCCGTCGCGCCGCGCGCCATCGCCGCGGTGGTCAGAAGCTCGCCCCAGGGCGCGATGGTCTCGGTCGGGCCGCCGCAACCGAACACCGGCACGTCGCCGGGGCGCAGGTCGTCGATGAGCGCGATCTCCAGGTCGTAGGGGTTGGCGTCGCCGGAAAAGTCGACCCGCGGCGCGAAGAGCCCGGTGCGCGCCGGACCGAAGACCCGGGCGGCCTCGTCGAGCGGCCGGATGAACGGCCGCATCGCCTGGTGGCGCAGGCCGAGCCCGTCGAGGGTGTCCGACAGGACGGCGGCGTAGAGCGTCTCTCGCAGGGCCGCGAAGTCGATGGGCGGGGTCGGGGTCACGGCCGGTCCTCCTCGAGAGGCGCGCCGGGGGGATCGTCCTCGGCCAGCGCGAGGTCGATGTAGCGTTCGAGCGCGTCGTAGTCATCCCGCGCGAAGGCGCCGAAGCCCTGCATCCAGACGAAGGCGGCGGCGAGCCCGTCGGGTTCGAGGCGGCAGGCGCGTTCGCGCCCCTGCCGGCGCTGGCTGACCAGACCGGCGCGGGCGAGGACGGCGAGATGCTTGGAGACCGCCGCCAGCGACATGGGCAGCGGCCCGGCCAGATCGCCGACGGTGCGCTCGCCGTCGAGAAGGCCCGAGAGCAGGATGCGCCGCGTCGGATCCGCAAGCGCGGCGAAGACGAAGTCGAGATCGGGCTCGGTCGGCGCGGACATGGCGCCATTGGCGCCGGGGGCGGCGCGAAAGTCAACCATCCGGTTGAACGATCCCGGACGCCCCCGCAGGCGTCCGATTGCGCCGCGGCCGGTTGAAGGAATATTCGCCCCGGGCCGCGAAGGTTCAAAAAACGATTTCAATACAATGACTTGGTGGGGATGCGGGCGTCGCCGCCTTCCCTTGACAGGCCCGCCGCCGATCCTTTACCACCGCAGCGCACGATAGACGGCGCCCGCGCGCGTCCGATCCGTCGAAGGGGGGCGTGGACCGATGTCCGAGGACCCGTTTCGAGACCGGCTCAGGGAGCTGGAGGGGCGGATAGCGGCGGCGCAATCCGCGCGGAAGGAGCCGGTCCGGGGTCAGAGCGAATACACGCAGAGTTCGCTCGCGTGGCGCATGGTGACCGAGCTGGTCGCGGGGATGTTGCTGGGGGTCGGCATAGGATACGGGCTGGACAGCCTGCTGGGCACGCTGCCATGGCTGCTCATGCTGTTCGCGGTCCTGGGCTTCGTGGCGGGGGTTCGCACGATGATGCGCACCGCCGAGGAGGTCCGCAGACGGCAGGGCGAGGCCGCGCGCATGGGGCCGGCGCCCGAGGCGAGGACAACCGGGCTCGCGGGCCCAGACGGGGAGTGAGGCTGCATGGCGGGCGAGGCGCACGGCGGCGACGGGAGCGGCCTGAACATCCATCCCATGGACCAGTTCAAGCTGGAGCCGCTGTTCGGCGGCGACGCGGTGCACTGGTACACGCCCACCAACGCGACCCTGTGGATGCTGCTCACCGTGGCGGCGGTGACACTTCTGATGGTGGTGGGCGCGCGGGGCCGCGCGCTGGTGCCCTCGCGGGCGCAGTCGGCGGCGGAAATGACCTACGGCTTCGTGCGCAAGATGGTCGAGGACGTGGCCGGCAAGGAGGGGCTGAAGTATTTCCCTTACATCCTGACGCTGTTCCTGTTCATCCTCTTCGCCAACGTGCTCGGGCTGATCCCCACGAGCTTCACCTCGACCGCGCAGTTCGCGGTGACGGCGTTCCTGGCGCTTGCGGTCTTCATCACCGTCACGGTGATCGGCTTCGTCAAGCACGGACCGGGGTTCCTCAAGCTGTTCTGGGTGTCGAGCGCGCCGCTGGCGCTGCGCCCGATCCTCGCGATCATCGAGGTGATCTCATACTTCGTGCGCCCGGTGAGCCACTCGATCCGTCTCGGCGGCAACATGATCGCGGGCCATGCGGTGCTCAAGGTGTTCGCGGGCTTCGCCGGCGCGCTGGGGCTCGCCTCGATCTTTCCGATCCTCGCGATCACCGCGATCTACGGGCTGGAGCTGCTCGTCTCGGTGGTCCAGGCCTACGTCTTCACCATACTGACATGCGTCTACCTCAACGACGCGCTGCATCCGGGCCACTGACGGACCGGGCGCAGGAGCCAGACACGCAAGCCATTCCAATCCAAAAGGAGCGACATCATGGAAGGCAACATCGCTGAAATGGGCCAGTTCATCGGCGCGGGCCTCGCGGCCATCGGGTCCGGCGCGGCCGGCATCGGCGTGGGCCACGTCGCCGGCAACTTCCTCGCGGGCGCTCTGCGCAATCCCGCGGCGGCCGGCGAGCAGACCGCGACGCTCTTCATCGGCATCGCCTTCGCCGAGGCGCTCGGCATCTTCGCCTTCCTCGTCGCGCTGCTCCTGATGTTCGCGGTCTGAACCAGGGACGCGACTGCGGCGGCTGGCGCGCCCGCGTCGGCCCGCCTTTTGGGACGGAGTGAGAGATGGCGGAAGAAACCCTCGGCGCCGAGGTGCTGGCGGAAGCCGAAGTCGGCATGCCGCAGCTCGACTTCGGCAACTGGCCAAACCTGATCTTCTGGCTGATCGTCTCGCTGGTGGTTCTCTATCTGGTGCTGACGCGCGTGGCGCTGCCCCGGATCTCGACGGTGCTCGCCGAGCGAAGCGACGCGATCACCAACGATCTGGAACAGGCGGCGCTGTTCAAGCGGCGGGCGGAAGAGGCGGAGGCGGCCTACAACGCCGCACTGGCCGCCGCGCGCGAGGAGAGCCAGAAGATTGCGGCCGAGAACCGGGCGCAGATCAACAAGGAACTCGCGGCGCTGATGGCCAAGGCCGACGCCGAGATCGCGGCGCGGGCCTCGGAATCCGAGGGGCGCATCCGTGAGATCCGCGACAGCGCCACGGTGAGCGTCGAGGAGGTCGCGCGCGCGACCGCCGCCGAGCTCGTGGCCAAGCTGATGCCCGGCGCAGCGGACGCGGCCGCGGTGGATGCCGCCGTCGCCGCGCGCGTGAGGGGCTGATCGATGGACTTCCTTAACAACACAGACATCGTCGTCGGCCTCGGCTTCCTGATCTTCATCGGGATCCTGGTCTATTTTGGGGTGCCGCGCCTTCTGGGGGGCAAGCTCGACGCGCGCGCCGCCGAGATCCGCTCAGATCTCGACGAGGCGCGGGCGCTGCGCGAGGAGGCGCAGTCGCTGCTGGCGAGCTACGAGCGCAAGCAGAAGGAGGTCGCCGAGCAGGCCGAGCAGATCGTCACCGCCGCGCGGTCCGACGCCGAGGCGGCCGCGGAAGCCGCCAAGGCCGACATCCGCCGTTCGGTGGAGCGGCGTCTCGCCACCGCCACCGAGCAGATCGCCGCCGCCGAGAACGCAGCGGTCCGCCAGGTGAAGGACCGCGCCGTCGCCGTGGCCATCGCGGCGGCAGGCGACGTGATCGGGCGGAACATGAAGGATGACGCCGCCGACGCGCTCATCGACGCCGCGATCGGCGAGGTGGGCGCGAAGCTGCACTGACGCAGCGCCGTCGGCTCCTGTCCGGGGGAGGCGCGTCTGCGGGGCTTGCGCCGGGCGCTCCGGTTTGATCATGATCAACTCCGGGGCGCGGGCGGCGTGGATGCTGGCCCCGAAAGGCGGGAGAGACGGATGAAATCTGTCGAAGAGCGCAAGACGCAGCTGCAGGCCCGCCTCGAGGAGCTCGAGGCGCGTCTGCACAAGATCGACGACGAGCTGGACCAGCCGGTAAGCGAGCGGTTCGAGGACATGGCGACCGAGCGTGAGGACGACGAGGTGCTGGAAGATCTCGGCGCCGCCGGGCTGCAGGAGATGCGGATGATCAACGCCGCGCTCGACCGCATCGCGCAGGGCGTCTACGGCGACTGCGTCACCTGCGGGGACCGCATCAGCGAGGAGCGGCTCGACCTGCTGCCGCACACGCCGTTCTGCCGGAGCTGCGCGCGCTAGCCGGCGCGGCCCGTCGCGCAGGCGGCGACCCCGGATCCTGCAGCGGCCGATCATCCGAGAAACACGTCGTGCGCCCGGTGGTCTGCGAGGCCGGGTGCGCCGGCGGACCGGACCGCCGCGACCGCCTTGAGTTGGATGACGAAGCGAAGATCGGCCGGCCTCAGGCGCCGGCGTCGTGGCGCGCGGCCTCCCAGGCGAGCATCGCGCGCTTGACCCCGAGACCCCAGTGGTAGCCGCCGAGGCCGCCGGCCTTGCGCAGCGCCCGGTGGCAGGGGATGAGCCAGCTCACAGGGTTGCGGCCGACCGCGGTGCCGACCGCGCGGGACGCCTTCGGGTTTCCGATCGCGGCGGCGATGTCGGAGTAGGTGGTGACCTCGCCGGACGGCACCTGCATCAGCGCCTCCCAGACCTTGATCTGGAAGGGCGCGCCGATCAGGTGCAGGCGCGTCTCGCCCGGGCCGCCGAAGGCCGCGTCGAGGAGCGGCGCGACGCGCGCGGGCGCCTCGGCGTAGGTGGCGTTGGGCCAGCGGGCGCGCAGGTCGGCCATCGCCGTGTCGCGGCCGGTCTCGGCGGCGAAGGCGAGGCCGCAGAGGCCGCGGTCGGTGGCCATGGCCAGCGCCGGCCCGAAGGGCGTGTCGAACCAACCCCAGGCGATTTCGAGGTCGGCGCCGCCGCGACCGTATTCGCCGGGGCTCATCGCCTCCCAGCGCACGAAAAGATCGTGCAGCCGCCCGGCGCCGGAGAGCCCGGAGTCGTGGGCGGCGTCGAGCACGCTGCGGCGCTCGGCGAGCAGGCGGCGGGCGTGGTCGAGCGCGAGATACTGCTGGTAGCGCTTGGGGCTGACCCCGGCCCAAGCGCTGAAGACGCGCTGGAAATGCGCGGGCGAAAGCCCGACGCTGGCGGCCACCGCGTCGAGCGACAGCTGCGCGGGGGCCGCGCAGGCGATGGTCTCGATCGCCCGGGCGATGACGCCGTAGTGATAACCGCGCGCCGGTTCCATGGCCCCTGCCTCCCTGTCGACGTGTCGCCCGCCAATCTACGCCCGCGCCAGCGCGACACCACCCGAATCCTGCGGTTTCGGGTGGCGGGCGGGTTCAGACAGATGCACAAATACGAATGGAGCAGTTGCGCCTTCGGGCGGGCGACCATATCTGATCGCCGGGCGGCGGCGGCGAGCGAGCCGGCCCGTCACGGGCGGAAACGCCCGGGGCCGGCGGGGTGGGTGACGAGTGCGCGAGTGAGTGCCTGGTGACCGCCGCCGTCCAGCCCGCCGCCCGAACCGACGGCCTGCCGGGGCGGCTTGCGGAGCCGGGCGGGCCGTGCCAATCGGGGCCATGGCGACGCAGCTCGACTATCGCACCATCCGGGAGATCTTCCGGCGTTTCGAGGCGGCGGCGCCCGAGCCGAAGGGCGAACTCGACCATGTTAATGCCTACACGCTGCTCGTGGCAGTGGCGCTGTCGGCGCAGGCGACCGACAAGGGGGTGAACCGTGCGACCCGGGCGCTGTTCGAGGCGGTCGATACGCCGGAGAAGATGCTCGAACTCGGCGAGGAGCGGCTGGTCGAGCACATCCGGACCATCGGGCTCTATCGCAACAAGGCCAGGAACGTCATGAAGCTCAGCCGCATCCTGGTGGAGGAGTATGGCGGCGAGGTTCCGTCCTCGCGCGCGGCGCTGCAGAGCCTGCCCGGGGTGGGGCGCAAGACCGCCAATGTCGTGCTCAACATGTGGTGGGGCGTGCCGGCGCAGGCGGTCGACACCCACATCTTTCGCGTCGCCAACCGCACCGGGATCGCGCCGGGACGCGACGTGGTCGCTGTGGAGCGCGCAGTCGAGGACAACGTGCCCGCGCCGTATCTGCTGCGCGCGCATCACTGGATGATCCTGCACGGGCGCTACGTCTGCACGGCGCGCAAGCCCGCCTGCGCCGTCTGCGAAATCCGAGATCTCTGCGCCTGGGAGGATAAGACCCCATGACCAAACCCTATCAGGTCGTCGGCATCGGCAACGCGCTGGTCGACGTGATCGCCCCCGTGGAGGAGGCGTTCCTGGACGAGAACGGCGTGCAGAAGGGCGTCATGCAGCTCATCGACACAGGCCGCGCGGTCGAGCTCTATGCGCGCATGGGGCCGGCGCGCGAGGTCTCGGGCGGGTCGGCCGCAAACACGATCGCCGGGCTCGCGCTCCTGGGCGCGCGCACCGCCTATGTTGGCAAGGTCAAGGACGACCAGCTCGGCGCGATCTTCGCCCATGACCTGCGGGCGACGGGGGCGCACTACGCCACGCCAAAGGCGCCGGCGGGGCATCCGCACGAGACCGGCCGCTGCATGGTGCTGGTCACCGACGACGGCGAGCGGTCGATGAACACCTATCTGGGGCTCTCGGAGTTCCTTGCGCCCGACGACATCGACCTGGACCTCATGGCCGAGGCGGAGTGGCTGTTTCTGGAGGGCTACCGCTTCGACGGCCCCGACAGCCACGCGGCCTTCGCCAAGGCGATCCGCGCGGCGAGGACTGCCGGCGGGAAGGTGGCGATCACGCTGAGCGATCCCTTCTGCGTCGAGCGTCATCGAGAGGCGTTCCGGCGGATGGTCCGCGAGGACGTTGACCTGCTGGTGGCCAACCAGCACGAACTGGTCTCGCTCTACCAGACCGGAGACCTCGCAGCGGCCATGGATGCGGCCGAGGCCGAGATCCCCGTCACCGCCTGCACGGTCGGGGCGGAGGGCGCGCATGTGATCGCCGGCGGCGCGCGGCTGCACACCCATGCGGTCGCGACGGAGGTCGTCGACGTCACCGGCGCGGGCGATCTCTATGCGGCGGGCTTTCTCTACGGGCTGGTGAGCGGCGCGGACTGGCTGAGCTGCGCGCGCATGGGCGCGGTGGCCGCAGCGGAGGTGATCTCACACATCGGCGCGCGGCCCGAGGCGGACCTGCGCGGGCTCATGCGCGCGCACGGGTTGCTCTGAAAATCTGCGCTGCGCAAAGACGGGCGCGTGCGGGGAGGCCGGGCGTCGCTGACGGGCGGCTGCCTGTGATGGGCGATTTGCTACCGCATCGATGGACCGGCGCTGTGTGCGAGCGTGCGCCACTGCGCAAGCCGCCGACGGGCGTCCGGCGCGCCGGCCGTGGCCTGGCCGATGGTCGCGCTGCCGGATCTGG